>NZ_RCUX01000006.1 GCF_003667565.1 Mycetocola tolaasinivorans | reverse complement strand
ATTTCCCACCGAGGCATAAAAAAATGCTCCGGCACAGGTACCGGAGCGGGAGACAACATCTGCACGGGGCAGCTGTAAAAATCCTTTTCGTTACCTACGCGGGCCGTTCCCTGGGGAACCTTCGCTGCGTGGCGTTTGCACACCACAACAGAACCGGCGGTCTGTGGCTAGGTGAAACTCTACCCGACGATGCGGGGATGCGCAAACCGAGCGCTAGACCCGTCGAGCCAGCCGCCAGAGCGAGACCAGCACCACCGCCTGAATGGTCAGCACCACGCTCAGCGCGGTGGGCACCCCGGCATTCGACACGAGCACTCCCCCGATGAACGCGCCGAGCAGCATCGCGACCACCGCGAGGATGCGGCGGGTGAGTGAACCCGATTTTCCTCCCCAGATGTCCGCCACCAGTCCGGTAATGGTCATCGTGAGGACGGTGGTGGAGAGGTCCGGCACCCCGAGCGCGCGGGCCGCCGCGCCCTGCACGCCGAGGGCGGTGGCCATCAGCGCGACGATGACGTGCTGAATCATCGGGGTCGCGGCACCGGTAATCCAGGCCATCGCTACGACTCCGGCAAAGGCAAGCACTACGAGTGCCATTACGTTTCGCAGCGCCCGAATCGGCGCCAGGTGAATGCGCGCCATCACGTAGCCGCCGAGGCCGGCACCGAGGACGTAGCCGGCGAGGGCGAAGATCGAACCGGTCAGGGAGAAGTGCGGGGCACCGGCCAGGGCAAATCCGATCGAGACGACGTTGCCGGTCATGTTGGCTACGAAGACGCGGCCGAGCTCCAGCACGCTGATGGCGTCCACGATGCCGGTTACGGCGGTCAGGATCAGCAGCAGCACGGGCAGCGCGGTGCCGAACTTCGGCCCGGCCAGGCTGAAGCGCGCGGGTGCGGCGGAGGTGGTCATGTCGATACCCTTCTCGGGGATCGAGGAACCAGCCCCGGCTGGTGTGCCGCGCTGCGCAGAATCCAGCGTACGCGCTCACCCACCAAATCGCCGATAGCGACCGACCAATTGGTCTGTATTCCCTGTGGGTCCCGCAAAAGTTCGCGGCAAGCAAACTCCTTGCTTAAGCGCACTATCGGCGCGGTTGTTACACTGGGAGCGATCGCAAGGGAGATGACATGGGTATCGCCGATAGCGCCGTCGAGGTTCGAGCCAGCGGCTGGCGCTCCATTGCCGCGCTGCACGGCCTGATCGACACCACGATTGAGCGCGCCCTGCAGCGCGAACACGACCTCTCGATGGTGGAGTACACGGTGCTCGATGCGCTGAACCGTCAGGACGGTTGGCACATGCGCATGCAGCAGCTGGCCCGTGCCACCGCGCTGTCCAGCAGTGCCACGACCCGTCTGGTCACGCGTCTGGAGGAGCGCTCCCTACTCACCCGTATTCTCTGTGCGGATGATCGCCGCGGCATCTACACCGAGCTCACCGCCGCCGGTCACGCGGCGCTGGATCGTGCCCGCCCGACCCACGATCAGGCCCTCGCCGAGGCGCTTGAGGCGGCGCGCGCGCTGCCCGAGCTGGTTCCGGTGTTGACCGCGCTGGAGGGCGTGATGCCCAGCGTGAGCGAGCCGGTCCGGTAGCGCAGGGCCCCGGCGTCCGGTATCTCGGACGCATCCGCGCATTCGTGCGCACAAAACCCGCGTAATCCCGGTGACTTTCCACTCTATTTCTGGGTACGATCAGGGGGTGACTACTACACCGCGCCTCTCAACGAAGATTTCCGCCATCGCCGAATCCGCCACCCTCAAGGTGGACGCGAAGGCCAAGGCCCTCCAGGCGCAGGGTCGCCCGGTTATTAGCTATGCGGCGGGTGAGCCCGATTTCGCCACCCCGGCCCACATTGTTGAGGCCGCCGCCGCCGCGGTGCAGGATCCCAAGAACCACCGTTACACCCCCGCCGCCGGACTCCCCGAGCTGCGCGAGGCCATCGCCTCGAAGACGCTGCGCGACTCGGGTATCGAGGTGGCCGCGAACCAGATCGTGGTGACCAACGGCGGTAAGCAGTCGGTCTACGAGGCCTTCCAGGTGCTGCTGAACGAGGGCGACGAGGTCATCGTCCCGACCCCCTATTGGACCACCTACCCCGAGGTCATCGCGCTGGCCGGTGGCACCGCGGTTGATGTCTTCGCCGATGCCGAGGCCGACTATAAGGTGACCCTCGAACAGCTCGAGGCCGCTCGCACCGAGCGCACAAAGATCCTGCTGTTTGTCTCGCCCTCGAACCCGACCGGTGCCGTGTACTCCCCCGAGGAAACCCGCGCCATCGGCGAGTGGGCCCTCGAGCACGGCATCTGGATCATCAGCGATGAGATCTACCAGAACCTCACCTATGACGGTGCCCGCGCGATCTCCATTCTTGAGGCAGTGCCGGCACTCGCAAACCAGACCCTGCTGGTCAACGGCGTCGCCAAGACGTACGCCATGACCGGCTGGCGCGTGGGCTGGACCATCGGCCCGGTGGACGCCATCAAGGCCCTCACCAACCTGCAGTCACACCTCTCGGGCAACGTCAACAACATCGCTCAGCGCGCGGCCATCGCCGCCCTGACCGGTCCGCAGGACGAGGTGGAGGCCATGCGTGTGGCGTTTGACCGCCGCCGCAAGACCATCGTGGCCGAGCTCAACAAGATCGAGGGCGTCTCCGTCCCGACCCCCGAGGGCGCGTTCTACGTCTATGCTGACGTCCGCGGCCTGCTGGGTCAGGAGTGGGCGGGCGTCACTCCCACCACCTCGCTTGAGCTCGCCGACCTCATGCTCGACGCCGCCGAGGTCGCCGCCGTTCCCGGCGAGGCCTTTGGCCCCTCCGGTTACCTCCGCTTCAGCTACGCTCTCGGCGATGACGCCCTGCTCGAGGGCATCCAGCGCCTGCAGAAGCTGTTCAGCCGCTAGGTCTCTCGTCGCTGCGTTCTGGCGCAGCCACGCACGTGCCGCTCACCGCGAGGTGGGCGGCATGTGCCGTTTCCGGGCAGGTGCGCGCACTACTTCGTGCCGTTGGGGTCGCGGATGCACGCCATCTCACGCTTGGACGGCAACGGCCGGGCGGGGTCCTGCCGGCCCGCACGGTACTGGTCGATCGTGACGCCCTGATCAACGACCCCGATTCGGTGCAGGCAACTCAGAACGAGCTCGTCCTCGTCGAGCTGCGCGGGATTGCGCTGCATCCAGTACCACAGCGTGCCCACGGTGGAGTCTCCGCTCTCGTCTTCGCAGCGGTTCATCACGTCGTTGGCCTCGTCCGAGGTGATCGTTTCGAAGGAGAACTCTCGTGACCCGTCGATTCTGATGGCCTCGATCGTGACGCCCCGCTCCGCGGCGCACCGCAGGAGGCTCTCGCGCACCTCGGCATACTCAGCGGCGGTGACAACCCCATCGCTGAGCATTGCCCGCGCCTTATCCGTTGTTGTAAGGCGGTACTGTTCACGGAAATCCTCGGCCCAGGAACCCGTGAACTCCGGAATATCCGCCTCGGCCGGGCGCCCCTCCGTCCGGTCGATGCTCGGAAGCGGCGAGGGCGTCGCGGTGCTGCAAGCAGGCAGGCCGAGGGCAGCCAGCGTGAGCATGATGGTGAGAACGGGCCGCGTGGTCCTCTTATTCAGCATCGCTGCCTCTCATTTCTCCGATGGGTCTACGACCTGCGGTCACCGCGAACGAGCGAGACAGCATATTTGAGCCTAACCTGCCGTGGCTCGCACTCGGGCAACCGGTCGTAGCGAAGTCCCTAACCGGTCGCACAGCGCCGTGCCCGTGCGCGGGATCCCGATTCGATCCGGCCCGAGGGAATGCTCGCGCAGCGAGAAACGTTTGACCGGGTATGACCGAAACCGCTGCGACCGACGTATCCGACGCCCTCGACCAGGCGAGCCTGCCCGCGGGCACCCAGCGGGTGGTGGCCGATGCCGAGGCGCGCGGGATCCCGATTCGGGTGCGCGAGCGCGGGCCGGCGACGAGCCTCGCCGAGGCGGCCGCACAGATCGGGATCGAGCCCGGGGCGCTGGTGAAGACCCTGGTGATCCGCCGCCACGACGGCACGTACCTGCTGGCGCTGGTGCCCGGCGGACGCAAGATTTCCTGGCCGCTGCTGCGTCAGGCCGTGGGGGTGAACCGCCTCGCGCTCCCCCACGCCGACCTCGCGTTTGAAGCCACCGGCTTTGAGCGCGGCACCATCACGCCGCTCGGCACCACGACCGAACTACCGGTGTTCGCCGATGCGAGCATCGCCGAGCTACCCGCGGACTCCTGGATCGGCCTCGGCTCGGGCTCCCACCAACACGGAATCCTGGTGCCCGCCGCGGCCCTGCTCTCCGGCGTCAACGCGACGGTCGCCCCGATCACCGACGCTGAGTAGCGCCGGCGCTGCACCGCGCGTGCGCTCGACACCGCAGACACACGAACGCCCGGCGGATCTCATCCGCCGGGCGTTCGTGTGTGAGTGGTACGGAACCGCTAGTCGACGTGGGCCGTGACCACGTCCTGCAGCAGGCGCACGCGCACCTGCTGGTCGACCTCGGGGGTGTCTTCGGCCGAGTGCTGCACCACGATCGAGAGACCCGAGTCGAGGTGCACGGTGGTGCGGCGCAGCGACCCGAGGAAGCTCGAGGTCACCACGCGGCCGGGCTCGCCCTCGCCGTGCTCGAACGACTCGAGCGCGAGGTTTTCCGGACGCACCCGCACGCGCGCGAGCGCACCCTCGGGCAGCGGCTCGGTGAGGTCGATCTCGCGGCCGAGGAGCGCGATCCGGCCCTCGTGAACGAGGGCGGTGAGCAGGGTCGACTGCCCGATGAAGTTGGCCACGAACCCGGTCTCCGGGCGGCGGTAGAGCTCCTCGGGGGTGCCGATCTGGTCGATCTTGCCGGCGTTCATGACGGCGATCCGGTCGGCGACCGCGAGGGCCTCCTCCTGGTCGTGGGTCACAAACACGGTGGTAATGCCCAGATCGAGCTGAATGCGACGGATCTCGTCACGCAGCTGCGTGCGCACCTTCGCATCCAGCGCCGAGAGCGGCTCGTCCAGGAGCAGCACGCGGGGGCGGGTAACCAGCGCGCGGGCGAGCGCCACACGCTGCTGCTGACCGCCCGAGAGCTGGTGGGCGTAGCGCTCGGCAAAGTCACCGAGACCCACGCGCTCGAGCATCTCCTGGGCGCGAGCCGTGCGCTCGGCCGCGGGCACCTTGCGGGTGCGCAGTCCAAACTCGACGTTCTCGATCACGTTGAGGTTCGGGAACAGCGAGTACGACTGAAACACCATGCCGAGGTCGCGACGGTTCACCGGTACCCGGGTGACGTCCTCGCCATCGATCAGGAGCTCGCCGCTGGTCACGCTCTCCAGGCCCGCAAGCGAGCGCAGCGCGGTGGTCTTGCCACAGCCCGAGGGGCCGAGTAGCGCCACAAACTCTCCGGGCTTGATCTCGAGGTCCAGTCCGTTCAGCGCGCGCTGGGCCCCGTACTCCTTGGTGACCGCGCGGAAGTGCACGCTCACGCCGGAGCGCTGTGCGGTGGGGGTCGGATCAGACATCAAAGACCTTTCGTTTGGGGGTTGCGATCCGGCCGATGACCGCGAGCAGCACGGTGACAAAGGCGAGCGCAAGGAGCGAGAAGATGACCGCCACATACGGGTCGCTGCGCGAGATACTCACGATGGCGACCTGCAGGTTCTGCCGGTTCAGGAGGGACGCGATGGTGTACTCGCCCAGCACCACCGCGATCGAGATGAACGACGCCGCGACAATTCCGCGACGCAGCACCGGGAGCAGGATCCGCACGAAGACCCGCGGCCAGGAGGCCCCGAGGGAGCGAGCGGCCTCCACCAGGGTGGGCACGTCCACCGCGCGAATGCTGGCATCCAGCGCGCGAGCGGCAAACGGCAGCACCAGGATGCCGTAGATGAGGCCGAGCACCACGGTGCCGGAGTTGATGATGCGGATGCTCGCACCAAACACCGGCGCGAGACCCACCACGAGCGCGATCGCGGGAATCGCGATCGGGATCACCGTGATGAACTCAAGCACCCGCACCAGCTTGGGGAAGCGCAGGCGCACGAGGAGCGTGGTGGGCAGCAGCATCAGGATCACGATGGCGATCGCGATCAGGGCGAGGGTGAGCGATTCCACCAGGCCGCCAAACAGCGGGCGGTAGCGGAACTCGTTGGCGGGATCAAAGAGCCCGGTCCAGTGTTCGAGGCCGTGGCCGGTGGTGGTGCGCAGGCTGAACTCGACCATAGCGATGAGCGGCAGGGCGAACAGCAGGCCGATCACAACCAGCACGGTGGTGGCGAACGGGCGTCGGGGCGCCAGGGAGTGCGAGGCACGCACCCGGCGGGCCGAACCCAGGGTCTTCACGGTGCTCACTTCTGCCACCTTGCGGTCCGTGCCTGCAGCGCGGAGTACGCGAGCATCAGCACAATCATGATCACGATCATGCCGAGCGCGAGCGCACCGGCCAGGTTTTCGCGACCCAGAACGGTCTCGGAAATCAGGGCGGTACGGATCTGCAGCGGCACGATCTGCGAACCCTGGCTGATCAGCGCCGCGGCGGTTGCGTAGGCGGAGAACGAGTTTGCAAACAGCAGCAGGAATCCGCCGGCGAAGGCGGGGGCCAGCACGGGGATGCCGACGCGACGCCAGAAGGTCCAGGAGCTTCCGCCGAGCGTGGCGTTTGCCTCGGTCCAGGCGGGCTTCAAACCGGACAGTGCGGGCATAAACGTCAGCACCATGAGCGGAATCTGGAAGTAGAGGTAGGGGAGAATCAGGCCGGGCATCTGGTACAGCCAGATTTCACCCGGATACAGGGCCACCCCGAAGACGTCCTTCAGCAGGACGGTCAGCAGACCCTGGACACCGATGGTCGCGATGAACGCGAAGGCGAGCATGACGCCACCGAACTGGGCGAGCACGCTCGAGACGGCCTCAACCGAGGCGCGCAGGCGCGAGGTCGGAGAGAAGGAGAGCAGTGCGTAGCACACGATCGCACCCACGAGGGCACCGAGGGCGGCGGTGAGCAGCGAGATCCAGAGGGAGTTACCAAACGTTTTCAGAACGGTTGGGTCCACGAGGGCCGCGATGTTGTCCCAGGTGAACGCGCCGGAACGGTTAAAGAAACCGGTGGTGAGCGCCAGAACCGTGGGGATCAGCAGGAAAATCAGAACGTAGAGCGCAAACGGAACCAGGCCGAGGCCCGGAATCAACCGCTGCGCCGAGCCCCAGCCGCCGGCTCCCCCGCTGGTGCGGGAGAGCCGGCGGACCGGGGCAGAGCCGGTTTGGGTCATTTACTGAACCGCAGCCGCCCACTTTTCACCGAGGAGCTTTGCGGCCTTTTCGGTCTGCTCCTGGGTTGCCTGGGTCAGGGCCTGGGGGTCAACACCGACGGCGTCGAGCGCCTTCTTGTCAACGGTTCCAGCCTTGTCCATGGCGGCGAGGCGAACCGGCAGTGCGCCGGCCTGGAGGTAGAGGTTCTGAGCCTCGTCGGAGTAGATCCACTCCTGCCACAGGCGAGCTGCGGCCGGGTGCGGTGCGTCGATGTTGATGGCCTGGTTGTAGTACGAGCCCAGTGCGTCACCCGAGAGAACCACGGTCTTCCAACCGGGAACCTTGGACTCCTGCGCCATGTTGTTGTAGTTCCAGTCGAACACGACCGGGGTTTCGCCCGAGGCGATGGTGGCCGGGGTCGGGTCCAGCGGCAGGAAGTTTCCGGCCTTCTTCAGCTCCGAGAAGAACTCGATGCCCTTGCTGTAGTCGTCCAGGGTTCCACCGTTCTGAATGGTGGCCATACCCACGGCGGCGAATGCGGCACCGGCCTGGGTGGGGTCACCGTTGATGGCAACCTTGCCCGAGTAGTCCGAGCCCAGCAGGTCGCTGAGCTTCTTGGGCTCGGGCACCTTGTTGGAGTCGAAACCGATCGACATCACGCCGGTGTAGTCGTTGTACCACAGGCCCGACTTCTCCTTGTTGGCGTCGGGGATGTCGGCCCAGTTCTCGACCTGGTACTTGGCGAACTGGTCGGTGTTTGCCAGGGTCACGGCGGTGCCCAGGTCGAAGACGTCGGGGGCGGTGTTCTGGCCCTTGAGGTCCTTAGCGGCCTTGATCTCCTCGGCGCTGGCGGCGTCGGGGGATGCGGAGTTGACCTTGATGTCGTACTTCTTCTCGAAGCCGGCGATGATCTTGCCGTAGTTCGACCAGTCCTCGGGCAGGGCGATCACGTTCAGTTCGCCCTCGGCCTTGGCGGCCTCGACGAGCTTGTCGATGCCTCCGAGGTCCTTGGCGCTGGTGGCGGTAGCCGCCTTGGCGCCGCCTTCGGCGGGGGCGGCGTCAGCGGAGCATCCGCTGAGGCCAAGGGTCACGATCGCGGCAGCCGCGAGCGCGACTACCCATCCGCGCTGAGCCTTCATGTCTGTTTCCTCCAGTAGCGGACGAAGTGGAGGCCCTCATCGGTCGGGTCCTGACTACCTCATCGTCCTGCTGCGCTCACGCTAACAGGATGGAAATACGGGACTGGGACGGAAGGTAAAGCTGAGGTGAATGGTCAGCAAATAGCGAGGATTATCGTTTATCACCTAACGGAAAAATAACCCGCGAACAGGTGTTATTCCGAGTCGTTACGTGACCGAATCGTGATAAATTCGGTCCGATTTACGGGATCAGATTTCGACGCCGACCAGCACCGGCTCGGGCGCAAGGTGAACACCGAACTCAGCGGCCACGCGCGCCTGCACGAACCGGGCCAGCGCGGCCACCTCGGCACCGGTCGATCCGCCGGTGTTGGTGAGCGCGAGGGTGTGCTTGGACGAGATCGCGGCGCGGGAACCGGGCAGGTGGAATCCCTTCCCAACGCCGGCGTGCTCGATCAGCCAGGCGGCACTCAGCTTGACCATCTCCACCCGGGCGGGCGGGGTGAAGCCGGGCAGTTCGCCGGTGTAGTGGTCGAGGTCGATCACCGTGGGTTCGGGTTCGATCGGGTCCACCGGCCAGCGCGGGGCATCCGCGGGCAGCGATCGGGCGGCCGAGAGCGGCACGATGGGGTTGGTGAAGAACGAGCCGGCGCTGAAGGTGTCGCGGTCTCGCGGATCGTGCACCATACCCTTGCTCGCACGCAGGGCGAGCACGCTCGCGCGCACCTCGGCCACGGGCAGCTGCGCACCGAGTTCGGTCCCGAGTGCCCCGGCGAGCTGCCCGTACGCGATGGGGGCGCTCAGCCCGGCGGCATCGGTGAGCGCAAACTCCACGGTCAGGACCACGGCGTCGCGTTCGGCCGGATCGCCCTGGTGGCGCTTCAGCACCGAGGTGCGGTAGCCGAGTTCCAGCTGGTCGGCCGGAACCCAGACGGGGTCTTCGCCGTAGCGGTCGAGGAGTTCCACGGCGGTCAGGACGGCCGAGACCTCCTGGCCGTATGCACCGATGTTTTGGATGGGGGCGGCCCCCACCGACCCAGGGATCCCACTGAGTGCTTCGAGGCCGCTCCATCCGCGCGCGACCGTGTGTGCCACGAGCTCATCCCACACCACGCCCGCGCTGACGCGCAACGCGACGGTGCCGGGGGTGGAGGGAAGCACCTCGAGCCCGGTGTGTGCGATTCGCACCACCGGGCCGTCGTACCCGTCGTCGCCGGCCACGAGGTTGGAGCCGCCGCCCAGAATGAGCGGTTCCTCCCCCTCGGACCACAGATCGCGCAGCGTTTCCACGAGGTGATCGTGGGTCTGCGGTTCGTAGAGTGCGGCGATCGGCCCACCCACCTGGAAGGTGGTGAGCTCGGCGAGGGTACGGGCGCTCACGCTAGAGCGACTCGGCGAGGCGGACGCGCACCTGGGCCTTGCCCAGGACGGTCTGCTCGGCGTAGGTCACGGTGAGGTCAACGCGCACGGCCTGGGCCTCGGCGTCGATCTGGCCGATCTTGGCCGCGATGGTGACGGTCGCTCCGCTCTGCGGGTCGACCACGACGGGGCGGGTGAAGCGCACCTGGTAGTCCTCCACGCGGCCGGGGTCGCCGGCCCAGTCCACGACGGGCTGCACGGCGAGGCCCATGGTGAGCATGCCGTGGGCGAGAACGCCGGGCAGGCCGACGCTCGCCGCGACGTCGTCACGGTAGTGGATGGGGTTGAAGTCTCCCGAGGCTCCGGCGTAGCGCACGAGGCTGTCGCGGGAGAGTTCCACGGTGCGTTCGGCGACGATGTCGCCCACGTTCAGGTCGGAAATCTGGGGGATGCTCACTCGTCACCTCGTACAACCAGGGTGGAGATCGCGGTGACCACGTGGTCTCCGGATGCGTCCACAATGCGGGATTCGGCGGTCACCATGGAGTGCGCGCCGAGGGTCTTGACCGAGGTTACGGTCAGGGTCGCGGTCAGCAGGTCACCGGCCACGATGGGGCGGGTGAAGCTGAAGCGCTGGTCGCCGTGGACGACGCGGGCAAAGTCGATCCCCGTGTCTGGCAGCGCCAGGAGCTCCGCGAGGGCGTGCTCCTGCACCACCACGGCAAAGGTCGGCGGAGCAACCACGTCGGCGTAGCCCGCGGCAATCGCGGCCTCCGGGTCGTGGTTCAGCGGGCTCTGGGCAAAGACGGCACGGGAGAACTCGCGCACCTTCTCGCGACCGACAAGATAGCTTGCGCTCGCGGGCAGGGTGCGGCCCTGCAGTTCGGGATTTACACTCACCCCTCCAGGATAGCGGGCCTCGTGCTCCCGGGCCGGAATCTGCCCGGAGCGTTCGCCTAGGCGGCGACCGAGGCGGCCGCGCGCAGGTCCTTCTGCAGCACCTTCATGCTCATGTCGAGCTTCTTGCCCACCTCGCTGAGGATGACCTCCTCGGGCAGTTCACGGATCTCACCGGTGGGCAGGTAGCCTCGGCGGCCGTAAAACTCGACGAGTTCGGGGCGCGGGCCGAGCACGGTCATTTCGATGGCGTCCACGCCGAAGACGTGTGCGGCGTGATCCTCGACACCGGCGAGCACGGTCTTGCCGATGCCGCCGCCCTGATAGTCGGGGTTCACGGCGAACAGACCGAAGTAGGCGCGGTCCGCGGCGATCTTGCGGATCAGGCCGCAGCCCACCAGGACGCCGTCCTCGGCATGGGCGAGCACCATCGCGGTGTCGGGAATGCTCAGCTCCTCCAGCAGCTCGGCCTCGTTGATCCGGTCGTGCTCAAACATGTTTCCCTCGCTGGTCCAGCCGGAGTCGTTGCCGCGGTACGCGCGCACGATCAGGGGCACGATGGAGGGGATGTCGGATTCGGTGGCGAGACGCAGAGCTGGGGTATTCACTAAAAAAGTGTAAACCCACCGTGACGCTTTCTTTATACCGGGTGTGCTTCACTGTCGATGGCGCGCCCGATTTCCGGGCGTGCAAACCCCCGGGAGTGAACATGCGGGTCCTAATCGTGGATGACGAACAGATTTTTGCCGACACCCTGCGCATCGCCCTGACGCGCGAGTCGATGGCGGTGGACGTCTGCCATGACGGCGGTGATGCCCTGGAACTACTGGCCATCAACGACTACGACGTGTGCGTACTTGACCGCGATATTCCGGGCGTGCACGGCGATGAGGTGTGCCGCCAGATCGTCGCCTCGGAGGATCCCGTGCCCGTACTCATGCTCACCGCCGCGCGCCGCCTCGGCGAGAAGGTTGCCGGATTTGGCCTGGGCGCTGACGATTACCTGACAAAGCCCTTTGACTTACCCGAACTCGTCGTGCGAATCCGCGCGCTCGCGCGGCGTCCACGGCGAGCGCTGCCCCCGGTACTCGCCGGTCTAGGCATCGAGCTCAACGCGTTTCGGCACGAGGTGACCCGGGACGGCATTCCGATCCGGTTGTCCCGAAAGGAGTTCGCGGTGCTCGAGCTGATCCTCGCGGCCGGCGGCTCCCCCGTCAGTGCGGAGACCCTGCTGGAGAAGGCGTGGGACGAAAACGCGAACCCGTTCACTAACTCCACCCGGATGACGGTTTCGGCGCTGCGCCGTAAACTCGGTGAACCGTGGGTGATTCAGACGGTCTCGGGCGTCGGATACCGGCTGGGGTTGCCCGATGCGGCGGCGTAGCGGAGCGAGCGTGGAGGACGAGGTGCCCGCCACGGGTAACACGGGCATGCGGGCGGCCCGGCTGACGGCACGTACCCGACTAACGCTCGTGACCTCGGCGCTGATTCTGGCGATGGGCGGTGCGATGGTCGTGCTGATTTCCATCATGATCCGCTACCTCCCCTCCTATAACTTCAGTACCGCGACGGCGGTCACGGGTGCGCGCCTGGAGGCCGTGCCCGGCGTCACCCTGGCCCCCACGACGACCGCTCCCGCGCCGGTTCCCGCGGGCGTTGCCGTGGCGATTGGTGAGGTGTCGAGCCCGGAGGATCTGTTTCGCGCGGCCCTGGTGATCGGCATCACTGCCCTCGTGTTGCTCGGTGCGCTGGGAATCGCCCTGAGCTACGTGATGGCGGGCAGGATCCTGCGCCCGCTGCGGGATCTTGACCGTGCGGCCGCGCGGGCCGCCTCCGGTGAGCTGAGCCACCGGCTCGCACCAACCGGCGCCCGGGATGAGTTCACCGGCCTCGCCACCACCTTCGATACGATGCTCGAACGGCTGGAGCAGATCTTCGCCGCCCACGAACGCTTCGCGGCGAACGCCTCGCACGAGCTGCGCACCCCGCTCGGAACCACCGCGCTCCTGCTGGATGTGGCCCGCGGCGGCAACGTGGACGCCGATACCGCCGACCTTCTCGAAAAGCTCGCGGTCACCAATGCGCGCAATCTGACCATCGTCGACGCGCTGCTGGATCTCGCCACGATCGGTGCCAACCCGCCCGCCCATGAGGACACCGATCTGGCCGACCTCGCGGCACACGCCCTGGAGGAGCACGCCTCCACGGCCAGCGAGCGCGGCATCGACGTGCGCCGGGATCTCGATCCGGCCCCGCTGAGTGGCGATCCCGTTCTGCTCGGCCGCCTCACCGACAACCTCGTCCGCAACGCCCTGCGGCACGGCACCCCCGACGGCTGGCTCAGCATCGATACCACCACGCTGCCCGATGGGCACACCGTGCTGCGCGTCGAGAACGCCGGCGAACGCCTCTCCCCCGACCAGATCACGCGCCTCACCGAGCCCTTCTTCCGCGTCCGCACCCGGCTTGCCTCCCCCGCACCGGTGCCCGCATCCCCCGCGCCCGATTCCCGCGCGTCCACCGCCACCAAAACCCGCGGAACGCATACGGACACCCACGGTCTGGGCCTCGCCCTGGTCGATGCAATCGTCGCCGCACACCACGGCGCGCTCCTGCTGGAGCCGGGCTCCGCAGGAGGTCTCCGCGTCACCGTCACCCTCCCCGGCACCGCCAATTAGACGCCAGCCACTAGAGACCAGACGCCCGCCACTAGACGCCAGCAATCGCCGCTGAAGGCCCCCGCGAAACAACGAACTCACCGGGTGGTGTCACACCCGGTGAGTCCGTGTTTGCTCGGCCTGCGGGGGCGAGGCCCCGAGTCGAGAACGGGAGGGCTAGGCCTTCGGCGCGGGCGCCGTGGTGTGCGGGCCGGCGGGGATGTTCGCCGGGTCCACCGGGCCGACCGGGGTCGCGTGGCCCACCTTGACGTCGGTGGGGAGCTTCACACCCGGCACCTCGACCAGCGTCGCGGTCTTCGCGTTATCTCCGGCGTGATCACCCTCGGGGGCGGCGGCATTCGCGGCACCCGCCGCGGCGAGGCCGAGCACCCCCACGCCCAGGGCGAGAGCGGTACCGGTGACGATCTTCTGGGTCTTGCTGAACATGGTTACTCCATTCGGTGGGAGCCACTGGCTAGCGGCTCTGTACCCATCTCAGCAGGGGCGCTGTCGTGGCAGCGTAAGCGTTTTTCCCAACGCTCAGGGAGCGAGGAGACCCATCGGGATGCTGGCCGGATCGGTCAGTGCGTCGGTCAGCGGCCCGGCAACCGCGGGCTCGGTTGTGACCCGGGTATCCAGGATGACGATCATGGACGGTGCGTGCGTCGGTTCGATGAACATGGCTACTCCCTCAGGATGGAACGCCTCGGTTGAGGCTCACTCCATCCCATCAAAGGGGCCGTATGCACAGCGTAAATAAAACCCTTAACACTCAGCTTCCCGTGCCCGCCGCCGGGCACCCGTGGCGCTAGCTCAGCTCGTCCGCCCGCACTCGAAGTCGGGTCTTCCAGGGATCCTCAAACAGCAGGGTCTGGCCATCAAAGCCGAACGGGATCTCCGCGAAGGTGAGGCGCGAAGACAGCGCATCAAGATCGGCCTGTCCGGGCACGGTGATGTCCACGATGCCGAGACCGAAGGTGGCCGCGCGCGGCCCCGCACCATTGCTGCGCCAGGTGTTCATGCCGATGTGGTGGTGGTAGCCGCCGGCCGAAATGAACAGGGCCTGCGGCACCTCGGTCTTGATCTCAAAACCGAGGGTATCCACGTAGAAGTGTCGCGCCCGCTCGAGGTTACCCACCTGCAGGTGAATGTGGCCGAGGGTCATGCCCTCGCGCGGCGGCGCGGCAATGACCTCGTCGGTGAGGTGGGTGCGCAGGAACGCGTTGGGGTCCAGCGGCAGCGTCGCCCCACGGATACGGCCGCCGGGCTCATGGGTCCACTGATCACGCGGGCGGTCGCGATACAGCTCCACGCCGTTCCCCTCGGGGTCATCGAAGTAGAAGGCCTCGCTGTAGAGGTGGTCGGCGCTGCCGGTAAACGATCGCGGGGCATGGGTAGCGACGGTGGCGACGGCGAGCGCGAGTGCGGGCTGATCCGGGAACAGCAGGGCCGAGTGGTACAGGCCCGCATCGCCGGTCCGCAGCGGAGGCAGATCGGTCTCGCGACGCAGCTTCAGCGCCGGCACACCATCGCGCCCGAGCACCACGGTGTCGCCCTCGGCAGACTGCACGTCCAGGGTCACGGCCTCGTGATAGTACCGGGTCATCAGATCCAGGTCACGCACCAGCAGCTCGACCTCACCCATCCGGGTTCCGGCGGCCAGAATATTCTCCGCGGACATCACACACTCCCTCAATTAGTTAAAGCTACAACTAAAAGATACCCCCGAATACTTGAAGCGTCAAGTATTTAGTGTGTGCGACGCTCGCGCAGGATCTGCAGCACCATCCGCACCACGATCACCGCGATGAACGCGGCAAAGAGAATGTTCCCGGCCTCCGGGCTGAGCAACCGCGCAACCTGAGCCCCCAGGGTCGTGGTGAGACACGCGGATACCCCGACAAACGCGGCCGCGGGAAGATCCACGTTGCGGCGAATCACGTTGCCCACCGTGCCCGAGATCGCGGTCGGGATCATCATCAGCAGCGAGGTGCCCTTGGCCAGCAGGTCGCTCGCACCAAAGAGCATCACGAGCATGGGCACGATAATGATGCCGCCACCGATACCGAGCAGGCCGGACAGCACACCGGTCAGGAGCCCGAGCGCCACCAGGCCCACGATCGACCACGGGTGCAGCGTAATCTCCGCCCCGCGCACAGGCACCACGAGGAAGAGCTGCACGATCACCACCACGAGAAACGCGATAAAGGCCCACTGCAGCGCGCGCTTCGGGATCCGCGAGAGCAGGAATGCCCCGAGCTGCGCCCCCACCACCGAACCGGCCGCCAGGATCAGCCCGGCCCACCAGTCCACCGAGCCCGAGGCCGCATAGGTGATGACACCCACCAGCGAGGTGGGCACGATCGCGGCGAGCGAGGTACCCGCGGCGAGACGATTCTCGAAACTCACCAGGAAGATGAGGGCCGGCACCACCAGGATGCCGCCGCCCACCCCGAACAGGCCGGAGAGGAACCCGGCGGCCAGGCCGATCGCGATCAGCCAGGGGACCCGGCGAGATCCCGTCTGGCTCACGCCGAGAGCGCCGCGTCGGGGGTGGCCACCACGCGCCAGGAACCCTCAACACGCTCAAAGGTCACCGGCTCCAGGTTGGCCACCGGCTCGCGGCCGGTACCCGACACATCCTCGGCGAGCAACCGGATCAGCGCACCGTGGCTGACCGCCAGGACCCGCTCACCCGGATGCGTGGCGGCAATCCGGTCGAGGCCCACGATGCCGCGCGCCACCAGGGCGTCCTGCGGCTCCATGCCCGGGTAGTTCCGATCCGGCCACAGCTCCAAAACCTCGGGACCGGTCTTGCCCTCGGCCTCGCCGAAGCTGCGCTCGGTGATCTCCGGGTGCGTGCCCACCACGGTGAGCCCCAGCTCGGCAGCCAGCAGCTCCGCGGTTTCGCGGGCGCGGCCGAGCGGGGAGGAGGTCACGACGTCAAACTCACGCGGCAGCGTGCGTCCGGCGGTTCGAGCCTGCTCGCGACCGGTTTCGTTCAGGGGAATATCGGTGGCACCCTGCAGCTTGCGCTGGCTGTTCCAGTCGGTCTGACCGTGACGAATGAGGGTGATCTGCATGGGGAATACCTTCCAGGGGATGAACGCGGTGGCCTTCCAGCAGACTACCCCCGCGTGCTGGAGGCTCCGGACCGGACCGCATAAACGTGCGGTTACAACTCGGGGTTCAGAACGTAGAGGGTCACCACGGCCGCCACGATGAGCACGCCCAGCACCGCCACACCGTTCCACACCCAGCGCATGTATCCGGCGTGCAGGCTGACGCTCACCGGGGCCTTTTCCTGCCGCATCCGGAACCGCGAGCGAGCCAGGATCGCATCGAGGCCGAGCCCCGGATATCCGCCCGGGAGCCGGTGGCAGAGCAGGTACACCATGCCCAGTGGGGAGAACACCAGGAAGCTCGAGGCGAGCACGTGGATGATCAGCGAGCGGGCATCGGCCAGGTCAATGTCGTGCAGGTTTCCGCCGAGCCCGAGGGCGGCGATGATCGCAACCGTGGTAACGCCCACACCGATCACCACGAGGCCCACCTCCACGGCCCGGATCGTCTGCTTACTCAGCCGCGCCTCCACGTACATCGCCGTGCCCACCGCATAGAAGATGGTGAGGAACACCAGCGTAGACGCACGCACCGGCACGCTCCACTGGGTGGTGGCGGGCCACATCGGAATCGAGATGGCGGTGACGATGGCGGGCACGAGCACCAACACAAACACCAGCTGGGCGAACCGCAGAATAAACGGTGGCGTCCGCAGATCCTCGTGGCTCTTGAGCAGCGCCTCCACCCGCGAGAGGGAGATGCGTTTGGCCGCGCCGCGCACGAGCGGATCCAGCCGGTTTTCCGAGGCGCAGGCGGCGTCCGCGGCGAGCACCGCGAGCAGGAGACCTCCCAGCGGCGGCCCAAACTGGCTGGGAATGTCGATCACGCCATCGAGCGGGGCGTTTGAAATCGCGGTGGCCACGGCGATGGAGATCGCCGCCATCCCGGCCACCTCGGCCAGAGACTCCAGAACGCGCTGACGCGCCAACTGCTCGGGGACGGCGTCATCCGGGTCCTGACCCGGGGTGCGCACGGCAATCTGCAGGGCCACGATGATGGTCGCGAGGATGCCCAGCGCCCCCAGCGCCGATCCCGTCGAGATGTTGAACCTGAGGGTAAAGTCCGTTGCGCTGCCGCGGCTGAGCTCCCCCACCACCATGAGAATTGCGATGCCGCCCAGCGGAAACGCGGCCCCCATCACGTGGCGTCCGAGCGTGCGCCAGTAGCGCTCCTGCTCGTGCAGGATGGCCAACCCCAACTCGGGGGTTCCCTGATCCACCGCCCGCGTGCCGTCCTCGAATGTCATGCCGCCTCCCCCGGTCTTGCGCTCCACCCTAGTGCTGCGCGGCGCGGTGGTGGGGCAAACACTCAAAATCAGGACGAAAAACGCCGGTGTGGTCCGAGGACCACACCGGCGTTCATCACGCCTCCCCTAGGCGTGCGAGGCCACAAACTCCGCGAGCTGCTCGGGGGTGGGGTACGAGGCCTGGGCACCCGCACCGGTCGCGGCGAAGCTCCCCACGGTGGCGGCGTATGCGGCGGCCTCGGCCAGGGCGTCGCCCGCGGCCAGACGCAGCGCGAGCGCACCCATGAAGGCGTCGCCGCACCCGGTGGTGTCCACCGCATCAACCTTCGGTGACGAGACCGCGACGGCATCGCTCTCGGCGTCAAACACCACGCTGCCGGCGGCACCGGCGGTGATGACCGCGCGGGGAATGCCGTGCGCGGTGAGGGCTGCACGGGTCTGCTCGCCACCCGCGGTGAGTACCTGCTCGGGGGTGAGCCCCAGCAGGTCGGCGGCCTCGTGCTCGTTGATCAGCAGAATGTCGGTGAGCTCCAGCAGCTCGGCCGGAACCGGGCCGTAGGGCGAGAGGTTCAGCAGCACCTGGGCACCCGCGGCACGGGCACGACGGGCCGATTCGAGCACCACGTCGATGTCGATCTCGAGGCAGAGGCAGAGGATCTCGGCCCGCTCAAACAGCGCCGCGGCCGCATCCAGCTCGGCCACACCCAGGCGGCCGTTGGCTCCCGGGGAGACGATGATGGTGTTCTCGCCGGCCGCATCCACGGTGATCACCGCGGTGCCGGTGGCAACGCCCTCGAGGGTCGCGACGTGCTCGGTGTCCACGCCCGAGGCTTCGACAGACTCCCGCAGTAGCGCGCCGTTGGCATCCGCGCCGAGCGCACCAACCATCGCAACGTTTCCGCCGAGACGACCGGCGGCCACCGCCTGGTTCGCGCCCTTTCCGCCCGGGATCACCCGAAGCTCCGACCCGTTCAGGGTCTCCCCCGGCTGCGGGAATCGCGCGGTCTGCACCACGAGGTCGGCGTTCAGCGAACCAACCACAAGAATCTGGCCATCGGTCATGAGGGAGTCCTTTCCTCCCCGAACGGGGCGGTGGGATGAGGGGTAAGGGGAGGGTGGTACGGGAAGGTCCCCGCCGGCCGAGGCCGACGGGGACCCGTCCCTAGAATACGAGGTTTGCTACTTGACCGAAGCCGGGGCCTTGACCTCGGCATCCTTCGGAGCCGGGATCAGGAAGCTGATCGCGAAACCAACCAGCGAGATGACCGCACCCGCGAGCATTCCGGCGGTGTAGCCGGTGGTCGAGGTGGGGTCACCCTGCACGGTGAAGAGCAGCTGCACGGCGGGCAGGATCGCGAAGCTCAGGCCCGCACCCAGGTTGAACGCACCGGCGTTCAGACCCGGCAGGAAGCCCGGGTTGTCCTTCGGCGACAGCACGATGCCGAGACCGTTGAGCATGATGTTCCCGATACCGGCGTAGGTGACGCCCAGCAGGATCGTGGTGATGATCAGGACCGGCAGCGAGTGCACACCGACGAAGGCCATCACGACGGTACCAACGATGGTGCCGATCATGCCGACGCGCATCACGTTGAGGTATCCGAAGGTCGGTGCGAGACGACCCGCGAACGGACCGACGATCCATCCAGCCACCGCGTACGGCATCAGGAATGCCAGCGAGGTGAGGTCGGCTTCCAGGTCGAAACCGGCGGTGGCGTTCTGCGCGAGCGAAGCCACCAGGCCGTTGACCACGGCGAACACACCGGTCATGGTCAGCAGGGTCGTGACCAGCAGGGCCCAGCTCGAGCGCTGCTTGAGGTAGCGCGGCGGCACCAGCGGTGCGTCGAGCTTGGACTCGAGAACCCAGAAGACCCAGAACGACACAAGGCCCAGCACGGGCAGCGCCCAGATGATGTACCAGTTGGAGTCGTTAACGGCACCGAGGAAGTTCAGGAAGGTGAGCAGCGAACCGATCGATACGACCAGCGGCAGCACGCCCCACCAATCCATCTTGGTGCCCTTGGACGGGCGGCTCTCCGGAGCCCACAGGATCACGAAGATGATCGCGATAACGGCAACGACGGCCATGGTCCAGAAGACCGAGCGGAAGCCGTGGTTAGAGACGAGCCAGCCGCCGGCGAGGGCGTCGATACCGGCGATACCACCGTTGACGGCGGTGATGATGCCGAGCATGGTGCCGTAGCGCTTGGGCTCGGTGATCTCATTGCGGAGCATCAGCAGGGTCACCGGCACGACGGGCCCGGTTACACCCTGGATGATGCGGCCCACGAACAGCATCTCCACGTTGGTGGCGAGGGCGGCAATAACGGTACCGATCGCCATCACGACGAGCATGCCGATCAGGACGCGCTTGCGGCCGATGATGTCACTCAGGCGCGGCAGGAAGAGGGAGAACAGCGCGGCCGCGGTGAAGAACATGGTCTGCGACAGGCTGATCGTGGCGTCATCGGTGTTGAGGTCCTTGGCCATGGTGACCAGGGCGGGGCTCAGCATCGAGGCGTTGAGCTGGAAGGCCACACACGCTGCGAGCAGCGCGGCCATCAGTGCGCCCACGCGCACGGCGGGCTTCTGGGCGAGGTCGTTCATTAGAAGTCGACCTCACCGATGTTCTCGAGTGCCTCGGTGACGAGGTTCCAGAAGCGGGGGGCGTCCAGCTCGGTGGCGGCCCAGGTGGTGCAGTCCTCGGGGGCCTCGGCGCGGAAGTCCGCGACGGTCATGCCGAGGGTCAGGGTTCCGGTGAGCTCGATGTCGATCGGCACCTTGACGGTCTTCACGATGGTCGGGTCGATCACGTAGGCCACGGCGCAGGGGTCGTGCACCGGGGGTGCGCTGAAGCCCTGGGCGTCCTTGTAGGCGAGCGCGAAGAAGTCGAGCAGCTCACCCACGAACTTGGCGGGCTTGGTGCCCACGGCGGCGATCTGGGCGGCAACCTCGTCGGTGGCGAGGGCCTGGTGGGTCAGGTCGAGACCCACCATGACGACGGGCCAGGACTCGTTGAAGACGATGTGCGCGGCCTCGGGGTCGATCTTGATGTTGAACTCGGCCACGGGAGACCAGTTACCGACGTGGTAACCGCCGCCCATCAGGACGACCTCCTTGACGCGCTCAACGATGCGCGGCTCCTTGCGGGCGGCCATCGCAATGTTGGTGAGACCACCGGTCGGAACCAGGGTCACGGTGCCGGGCTCGTGGGCCATGATGGTGTCGATGATCAGGTCGATCGCGTGACGCTCATCCAGCTCGATGGTCGGCTCGGGCAGAACCGGGCCGTCCAGGCCGGACTCGCCGTGAATGTCGGGGGCTACCTCGATGTCGCGCACCAGGGGGCGCGATGCACCGGCGGCGAAGGGCACACCGGTGATGCCAGCGACGCGGGCAACGGAGAGTGCGTTGCGGGTCACCTTGGGCAGGGTCTGGTTACCAACAACGGTGGTTACCGCGAGCAGTTCGATCTCGGGGTTACCGTGCGCGAGCAGCAGGGCTACGGCGTCATCGTGTCCGGGGTCACAGTCCAGAATGATCTTCTTGGTCATTTTCCACATCCTTGGGGCAGGGCACCGCGCTGGGGAGGGCGGGCGGTTTATTACGTCAAGCGCTTTACGATAACACGTAAACCGCTTGACGTGTCAACCCCCGGGTCTGAATCCGCACACTAGACTGAACAGATGCCTCGCACCTCCGCCGCCGTCCCGCGCCCACGTCGGATCACGGCCGCCCAGGTGGCCGAACTCGCGGGCACCTCGGTCGCCACCGTCTCCCTCGTGGTCAACGACAAAACCGCCGGCCGGGTCTCCACCGCGAACATCGAGCGCGTGCGCGCCGCCGTCGACGAGCTCGGCTACGTGGTCGATCACACGGCCTCCTCACTCGCCCGCGGCACCAGCAACATCGTAATCCTGATCGCACCGGACCTCTCGAACCCGTTCTACGGACGGGTGATCTCCGGCATCAAGGATGAGCTCGGCAGCGAGTTTCAGCTGCTCCTCTCGATCACCGGCGAGGGTCGAAACCCGAGCGCCGCCGATGTCCACCGCCTCATCGCGCTGCGCCCCGCCGGCATCCTGGTCGAGGCCCCGGACGACGCCTTCCTGCGCGACCTCCCGGCCGGCGCCCCGCTCGTACTCCTCGATGCCCCGGGCCGCGAGACCCAGGCCGTCACCGTGAACTTCGATCTGGCCCACGGCATCAACGCCCTACTGGATCACCTCGCCGAGCGCGGCCACACCCGCATCGGCTACCTCGATAGCCGCACCCGCACCGAAACCTTCGAACTGCGCCGCATCCTCGTGGAGACCGGAGCCGCGGCCCGCGGCATGGAGTACGTCTCCCGCCCCGAGGCCGCCAGCCTGATCGATCCCGACGCCGCGGCCGAGGCCTTCCTCGAGCACTGGCCGGCCTGGCGCGAGTCCGGCGTCACCGCGCTCGTGTGCGCAACCGACTCGCACGCCTATGGGGTATTGAAGGCCGCCCGCGATCTCGGCGTCCGGGTGCCCGAGGATCTCGCGGTCACCGGCTTCGACAACCTGCCCGCCTCGGCGATCGTCTCCCCCGCGCTCACCACCGTCGAGCTGCCCGGCGAGGCACTCGGCCGCGGTGCCGTGCGCGCCCTGCAGGCGCAGCGACTCTCGCCCGAGCCGGTCACCGCACCACTGCTGGGCGCGACGCTGATCGTGCGCGGCTCCACCGCGTAGGGCGCGGCACCGAGCGGGCGCGGCGCGGGCGACCTCGCCCATTCCGTCTCGGGCAAACAAAAAACCCGCATCCGAGGATGCGGGTTATGTTACAGACTGATGTTTATGCTGCGTTTGGTAGCTGGAGCGGGATTCGAACCCGCGACCTCACGATTATGAGTCGTGCGCTCTCACCAACTGAGCTACCCAGCCGCGTTTCTCTCCCGTAGAAGGAAAGCGAACGAGCCCCGAGCCAGGATTGAACTGGCGACCCCTTCCTTACCATGGAAGTGCTCTACCACTGAGCTATCGGGGCGCTGCCTTTGCACTCTCGCGCTTGGCACATGAAAAGATTAGCACGCACTCGCGGTGGTCACGAAATCGAGCCGCCAAAACGAACAAAAGCCCAGATGTAAGGGCGTTTTGCATGCATTCAAAATTGGGCGTGTCCGCCCCAAGCGCGCGCCTTTTCCTGAGCCCTCAGGGTGTCCACGGGGTAAGCCAGGTAGTATCGAGGGCGTGTCTAGACTTCTTGTAACCGGCGGGGCCGGCTTTATCGGATCCAACTTCGTCCACTACGTTCTTGCGAACACCGACCACACGGTCACGGTGCTCGACAAGCTCACCTACGCCGGCAACCGCGCCTCCCTGGCCGGTCTCCCCGAGGACCGCTTCGAGCTGGTCGTGGGCGACATCCAGGATGCCGAGCTCGTCGACGGCCTGGTCGCCTCGCACGACGCCGTGGTGCACTACGCCGCCGAGAGCCACAACGACAACTCACTGAACGACCCGCGGCCGTTCCTCGACACCAACATCATCGGCACCTACGTCCTGATCGAGGCCGCCCGGAAGCACAACACCCGCTTCCACCACATCTCTACCGACGAGGTCTACGGTGACCTCGAGCTGGACGACCCCAACAAGTTCACCTCGGAGACCCCGTACAACCCTTCGAGCCCGTACTCCTCCACCAAGGCCGGTTCCGACCTCCTGGTGCGTGCCTGGGTCCGCTCGTTCGGCCTGCAGGCCACCATCTCCAACTGCTCGAACAACTACGGCCCGTACCAGCACGTCGAGAAGTTCATCCCGCGCCAGATCACCAACGTGCTGCGCGGCGAGCGTCCCAAGCTCTACGGCACCGGCGAGAACGTTCGCGACTGGATCCACGCCAACGACCACTCCTCGGCCGTGCTGACCATCCTCGAAAAGGGTGTGATCGGCGAGACCTACCTGATCGGTGCCGACGGCGAAAAGAACAACAAGGACGTCGTTGAGATGATCCTCGAGGGCCTCGGCCAGCCGCGCGACGCCTACGACCACGTCAACGACCGCCCCGGCCACGACCTGCGCTACGCGATCGACTCCAGCCGCCTGCGCGACGAACTCGGCTGGGAGCCGCAGTTCTCCAACTTCGAGGCCGGCCTGGCCGACACCATCGCCTGGTACCGCGACAACGAGGCCTGGTGGGCACCCGAGAAGGACGCTACCGAAGCCAAGTACAAGTCTCAGGGCCAGTAACCCTCAGCCATAGAAAGCGGCTCCCGTTTCGACGGGAGCCGCTTTTTTTACGTCTCGGGGTCGAGCCTCAGCAGGTCGCCCGGCGTGCAGTCCAGGGCGCGGCAGATCGCGGTGAGCGTCGAGAAGCGGATCGCACGGGCGCGATTGTTCTTCAGGATCGAGAGGTTCACCACGCTCACCCCCACGATCTCCGAGAGCTCCACGAGCGTCATCCCGCGCGTCTCCAGCAGTTCGCCGAGCGCGGTAACAATCTCCGACTCCTCCTCGGGCGGCATCTACACCAGCCCGTCCACGTCGCGGCGCAGCCGGGTACCCGCGTTAAAAACCGCGGACAGCGCCAAGCGCGCCAGACACACTCCGATGGGCCACGGGTTGAACTCCGGGACCCAGGAGTTGGTCACAAAGCGCAGGGCACCGGCAATCCCCCACGGGTCCCCCGGTTCCTGGAACTCCGCGGGCAGCGGGCGCTGCGTGACCTGATCCACCACGACCGCTCGGGCACCCGCAAGCGCCGCCTGCGCGCCGAGTCCGGCACCGAGGAACACCCAGGCGCTGACGCGCATCCAGGTTGTCACCGGCTTTTGGAAGGGCTCACCGGAGAGCAGCGCGGTGCACACCCGCGCGACCGCCACGGCGATCGTCACGATCAGGGCGGCCGTCAGCAGCACCTGCAGGATCAGCCAGAAGCGCACCGCGGGGTCGGCCCCCAGAAACTCCGCGACCCCGACATCGGCCTGAATGCCGACGATGACGATTGAGCCGGTCGCGGGTTCCGGGTGCAGCGGAGCGCCGCCGTTTGTGGGCGAAGCACTCAGGTCGTTGAGTTCGGAGGCGATGCTGAGCCCCGGCCCCCGCAGCGGAACCCGCACGGTCTCAGCAATCGCGATCTGCCAGGCGTCAACCACACCCACAAGACCCGCACCGGCGGCGGTGATGAACGCGAAGAGGCGCGTGATCCGATAGCGATTGCCGTTCAGAATGCGGGCGCGGTCATACCGTCCCGGCCAAAAAGCCAGGAGTACCACGGTGATCACCGCCGCAAGGGCCACCCCTGCGGCGATCAGCGCCACCGGGCTCTCAAAAACCACGTCCATCCCTCTATACCAGCCCGTCCACGTCGCGGCGCAGGCTGCGATTCGCGTTGCGCAGACGCGCGCCATAGCGGAAGACGGTGCCCAGAGCGAGCAGCGCCAGGCACACCCCGACCGGCCAGTAGTTGATGGTGAAATCGGCGCTTTCGGCAAAGATCCCGGGGATCTCCGACGGATCGTCGTAGGGCAGATCTCCGCTCCACCCCACCTGGTTCATGCGCAGTGCCTCGGCGGAGGCACCGACCCGGCCCGCCTCGCCGAGCACCTGCATGCCGAGCCCGGCACCCAGGATCACCCAGGCGGTCGCCCGAATCCAGCGTGCACTGCGCTCCTCAAAGGTCCGCTCGGTCAGCAGGGCGGAACAGATTCGCACAACCGCGACGGCAATAACCACCACGATGGCGCACTGGAGCAGTGCCTCGCCCGCCAGCAGGGCACGCACCCCGAAGGTCAGACCCTCCACATCGACGGAAACCTCACGAATCCGCCCGGACACGATCTGCGCCGTGGGGCCCTCAACGTTCACGCCCTCGGGCACCTGCGGCCAAAATGGGCGAACGGGCAGGACCAGGTCAAGCATGGGCATCCAGAGGAACTTACCCACCTGAAACAGCCCACCCAGGGTCCAGATCCCGGCAATCAGGCTGGCGATGTTTCGCGTCCAGCGCAGGCGTGTGTTTTCGATCCCCGGAACCTCCTCCACCCAGGCGGTTTGCGATGCGCGCCAAAACGTCACGCCGGCGATCGCGACGAGCACCATCACCGCGCCACCCACCAGATAAGCCAAAACGGTATCCATTGCCCTACACCAGCCCTTCCACGTCGCGGCGCAGGCCCTGGTTGACCAGGGTCAGGCGCATTCCCATCCGGAACGCCACGGCCAGCGCGAGGAGCGCGAGGCACACCCCGATGGGCCAGAACTGCAGGTCAAGCGAAAAACTCGGGTGGTACACACCGGGCATGCTGTCGAGCGTTCCCGAATAGGTCAGGTTCGACCACTGCCCGCCGGTGATTTCGAACGCCTGGACCGAGGCGAGGTATCGTCCGATCTGACCGACGATCTGCGACCCCAGGCCCGCAATGAGGAACGTCCAGGCACCCACCCGCAGCCAGCGCACCGTGCGCACCTGGAAGGCCTCACCGCTCAGCAGCCCGGCACAAATCTGTACCACCGCGATCAACACCACCAGCACCATCGATGACTGCAGCAGGGAGTCGGCGGCCAGCAGCGCTCGCGCACCAAAACCGAGACCCTCGACCGAGACGGTCACCTCACTGATTTCTCCCGAAATGACCTGAGCGGTGGGGCCGGTCAGAACGGCACCCTCCGGCAGGGACGGCCAGAACGGCCGCACCGGCAGGGCCTGTGTGAGGGTGGGAGCCCACAGCGTCAGTCCCGCCTGCAACACCGCACCGACACCCAGGAACCCCGCGAACAGCACGGCGATGTTGCGCGTCCAGCGCAGTCGAACGCGCTCAGCGGGCACGATGTCACCCGTGCGGCCGCGCCGCGTTTCCCCGCTGATCGAGAACAGCCAAACCACGAGGAGCGCGACGATCACGAGACCTACCGCGCCCATCACCCAGGAAGAGATCATCCACCCAAACACCACACCCACCCCGCTCCATAACGAATATCGTTATGCTAGCGGGGTGGGTGTGATTACCGCAAGTGCGGGTAGTTAGCCCTCGATGCCGAACTCAATCAGCAGGTCGTGGACCTCATCAAACAGGCTGGGCAGCGCGCTCAGCACGAGCTCCGCGCCCGGGGCAGCGCCGCGGATGCCCTCCACGCGGATACCGGCCTCGCGGGCGATGATCGTGGCGGCGGCATGATCCCAGGGCTTGGTTCCCACCTCGTAGTAGACGTCGGTGTAGCCGGCGGCCACGCCCACGCCATCGAGCGAGGCGGCACCCATGCGGCGGTAGTCGCGCACGCGGCCCATCATCTGCTGCATGATGCCGGTCTGCCACATGCGGCGCTCGGCCGAGTAGGAGAAACCAGTGGCCACCAGGGCGAGATTCAGGTCGACGTGGACGTCGCCGCGGTGCAGGGTGCGGCCGTTCAGGGTGGCACCCTCGCCGCGGGCGGCGGAGTAGGTTTCACCGGAGGCCGGGTTGGCCACGGCACCGGCCAGGCCGGTCCAGGTGTGCGGGTCGGCCTCACCCTCAACTACCGCGACGCTCACCGCGTAGTTGGGGATGCCGTAGGCGTAGTTGACGGTGCCGTCGATCGGGTCAACCACCCAGGTCAGACCCGAGGAGCCCGTCTCGGCGCCACCCTCCTCGCCGAAGAATCCATCGGCGGGACGAAGCTCGGCCAGACGCGAGCGGACGAACGCCTCAACCTCACGGTCTGCGGCGGTCACAATGTCCTCGGGCGACGACTTGCTCTGAGCGATCAGTACCCCCTCCTCGCGGCGGGCGCGCGCCAGGGCGGCGGCCTCCACGGCGATGTCACGGGCAAGATCCTGAAGTTCACGTGTGGACATATCGTTAATACTGGCACGCGGCGGGGCACCTGACCAGTCCGGCCCGTGTCCCGCCGCGTGTGTGCGCGTCTGAGTGCTATCCGAGGGGGTTCAGCACCCGCGCAAGAAATTCCTTCGTGGCCGGGTGCTGCGGGCGATCGAAGATCTCCTCCGGGGTGCCGGACTCCACGATCACGCCGTCCTTGAGGAACACCACGCGATCCGCCACGCGGCGTGCAAAACCCATCTCGTGGGTCGCCATCAGGATGGTGCTGCCGGATTCCTTGAGGCCGCGCACGAGGTCCAGGACCTCGCCCACGAGCTGCGGGTCCAGCGCGCTGGTGATCTCATCCAGCAGGAGTAGCCGCGGATCGGTCGCCACAGCGCGCGCAATAGCCACGCGCTGCTGCTGACCACCGGAGAGCCGGTCGGGATACTCGTTCGCCTTATCGGCCAGGCCGATACGCGCGAGCAGTTCGCGGCCGCGGGCATCCGCGGTCGCGCGATCCTGACCGTGCACCTGACGCAGCGCGAGCGTTACGTTGGCCAGCACGTTCATGTGCGGGAACAGGTTGAAGTGCTGGAACACCACGCCCACCTGTGCGCGCACGGCGTCGGGCTTGACCCGGGGGTCGGTGATGTCCTCGTTGCCGAGGAAAATCTGGCCGTCGTTGACCGGCTCGAGCAGGTTGATCGTCTTCAGCAGCGTCGACTTTCCCGATCCGCTGGCACCGATCAGCACGACCACCTCGTGGGCGGCCACCTCGATCGAGATGCCGCGGAGCACGGGGTGCTCGCCGAAGAACTTCCAGACGTTATCTACCCGCAGGACGGGTACGGTGGACGAGGTCATACCGCGCCTCCGATCTGCTCACGCTTCTGGGCGCGGGCGGTAAACCAGTCGGTCAGACGAATCATCGGCAGCGAGAGCAGCACAAACAGGATGCCGGCCACCACGTAGGGGCTGAAGTTGAAGTCCTGCGCGACCTGGATCTGGGCGGCGCGAATCGCATCCACGGCACCCAGCACCGAGATCAGGCCCACGTCCTTCTGCATCGACACGAAGTCGTTCATCAGGGCCGGGGTAACCTTACGCACGGCCTGGGGCATGACCACCAGGCGCAGCGTTTTCGCGTGGCTGAGCCCCAGCGAGCGTGCGGCGAGGCGCTGCGAGGGGTGAACCGCCTCGATTCCCGCTCGCAACACCTCCGCCACGTACGCCGAATAGCAGAGGATCAGCGCGATGGTGCCCCAGAACTGCGCGGGCATGCGCTCAAACAGGTTGAGTCCGGGCACACCGAACCCGATCAGATACATCACCAGCAGCACCGGCAGACCACGGAAAATGTCCGTGTAGCCGGCCGCGAGCAGTCGAATCGGGGTGAAGATGGGCCCGCGCAGGGTGCGGGCAATCGCGAGCAGCGAACCGAGGATTGCCACACCCAGCGCCGCGAAGAACAGCACCTGAATGTTGAGCCAGAGCCCGATCAGGATGGGCTGCAGGGAATTGACCATGCTCTTGCCGTCGAAGAACGACGCCTGAACCTGCGGCCATCCGGTGCTGTTGAAGAGTACGCCCAGCACCACGGCCGCGAAGACCACGGTCGAGACGACGCTGATGAGCACCGAGCGGGTGCCCTGTGCGCGGCGATGGCGGCGGCGGCCGAGTTCAATCCCCGAGGGGATGAACTCGGCGGTGCCGCGCGCGGTTGATTCGGTGCTGCTCACGCTGATTCAGGCCCTACTTCTTGGGCAGAACGGGAGCGCCCTGGTCGGCGATCCACTTCGTGGCGAGCTCGTCGAGGGTGCCGTCCTTGCGCAGCTCGTCCACGGCGGCGGTGACCTTGGCGGTCAGGGCCGAGTTCTTCGGCAGCAGGATCGAGAGCTCGTCGCCACCCTTCTTCGAGTCGATCTGGCCGACGTTGACGCCGTCCTTCACCTGGTCGGAACCGATGATGTAGAACGCGGTGGGCACGTCGGTGACCAGGGCGTCGAGCTGACCGTTGTTCACGGCGGCGGCGAGGTCATCGGTGTTGTTGAACACCTGGATCTCGGTGGAGGGGTCGATCTCGGCCTTGACGATGTCGAGCGCGGTGCTGCCCGCGGCCACACCAATGTGGGCGTCCTTGAGGTCGGCGAGGCTCTTCGCCGAGGCGAACTTGGAGTCCTTCTTGGCAACCACGGACTGGTTGGTCACGTAGTAGGGGCTCGAGAAGTCGACGGCCTTTTCGCGCTCGGGGGTGGCCGAGTACTGCTGCAGGTTGAGGTCGAAGTCCTTGGGGCCCGGGGCGATGGCGCTGTCGAAGGTGGTGCGCACCCAGACCACGTCGTCCTTCTTGTAACCGAGCTTCTCGGCCACGGCGTAAGCTACGGCGGACTCCAGGCCCTTGCCGTTCTCGGGCTTGTTGTCGACAACCCACGGCTCGTAGGCGGTCTGACCGGTAGCGATGGTGAGCTTGCCGGGGGTGATGGTCTCGGCGGCGCTGTCGGTGGACGCGCAACCGGACAGCGCGAGCGCTGCGGCGGCGGCCAGCGCGAGGGCGCCGAGGGTGATCTTGCGGGACATGTGGTTCTCCTGTGCTGAGTTCGGGTGGGTGCTGCGGGTGAATCGGTGTCGAAAGATAAGGGTACGTGGCCACGCTGAGTGCGTGCCCGCGTGATGTGGGCCTATTCGGCGGGCTCTAGGCCGGCCGCGAGACGCCAGTCGGCGAAGTCGAATCCGGGGCTGACGAGGCAGCTGACCAGGGCGTCCTGATCGCGCGGGCGCGAGCGCTGCCACACCCCTGCCGGCACCAGAACCTGCTGGTGGGCGCCCGGTGTGCCGGGAGCATCCAGGATGTGAACCTCGACCTCGCCGGGGTTTTCCCCGGTGCCACCGAAGTGCACCTCGACGGGGCCGGGGCCGTGCCAGAGCCACATTTCATCGCTCGACACCACGTGCCAGGCGGCTTCCTCTCCGGGCTGGAGGAGGAAGTGGATCACGGTGGCGGCGGGGCGTTCTCCGCCGGGGGTTGAGACCGGGTGCGGCGACGCGAACGTGCGCCGGTACCAGCCGCCCTCGGGGTGCGGTGCGAGGTCGAGCTGGGCGATCAGGGGCGAGGGGCTCATACGGTTTCCGTTTCGTTCTGTTCCGCGCGGCGGTAGCGTTCGATGCCGGAGATGATCGTGCGGGCCACGCGGCCACCGCCGCCCTCGACCAGGTCGGCGAGGGTGTCTGGCGGGGTGGTGACGGGGATGTCGAAGAACGCGAGGTCGGCGAGTGCGCCCACGACGAGCTGACCGATGCGCTCCTTGCCCACGTTGAGGCCGAGCGCGGTGGCACCGCCGAGGGTCGCGGCGGCGAACAGCCGCTCGTGCAGGTCGGCCTCCTGGTATCCCTGGCGCCGCGCGACCTTATAGAGCAGTGCGAGGTCGTCCATGGGGTCGAGGGTGGTTACCGAGGAGAGCGAGTCGGTGCCGACGGCAATGGGGCTGCCCTCGCGCAGGTAGTCGGCCACCGGGGGCATGTCGAGGCCAATGATCTCGTTCGAGCGCACACACAGGGCGACGCTGGTGCCGCGGGCGCGCAGCAGGGCACGATCCTTCGCATTGACGTATACGCCGTGGGCAATATGGCAGTCGGGGCCGAGGACACCGAGGTGATCGACGTACTGTACCGAGGACACCCCGATGCCGCGCAGGCGCAGCGCCCGGAAGCTGTCGGCACCGAGCGCCGGCCACTCGTCGCCACCCACCTCGCGTTCGCGCTCCATGTGCGCCTCGGCCAGGTGAATGTGCAGGCGCATGCCTTGCTCGCGCACGAGATCGGGAATGTCGAGTAGCGGCTTAACATCGAGTGAGTAGGGTGCGTGCGGCGAGACGCCGGCACCGGGCGGGGTGGGGAGCTTGCGCACCTGTTCGAGGACCTCGTTGCGGGCCTCGATGGTCCAATCCTGGTTGCTCTTGCCGTAGACCTCCCAATATGTGATTCCATGCATATTGGCGTCGTGGAGGGCGCTGGCGGCCTCGGTGTCGGTCACAACGTCGGCGGCGGCGGTTACGCCCGCGGCGAGCGACAGCGCCGCGCCCTCGGCCGCGGCGGCGGCCCAGTCGTGGTCGCCGCTGTCGTAGGCGACGTCGAAGGAGTCACCCCAGTCGTCAAAACCGTTGTAGTGCAGGGTCGCGACCTGCGCCATGTGCGTGTACTGCAGGTGGGTGTGCGCGTTCACGAGCCCCGGGGTGAGGACACCCGGCCAGAACTCCTCGGTGAACTCGATGCCCTGGTCGGTGAGAGCGGACAGCACCCAGGCGCTCTCGCCCACGTGCAGGATACGATCACCGCGTACGGCGACGGCACCGTGCGGGATGGCCGGTCCGGTGACGGGCAGTACGAGCCCGGCGGTGTAGACCACGACGGGGGCGGGGACGGCAGACATGTGTTCCTTTGGCTCGGGATGGGGCGGACTACGGCCCAGGCTCCACCGAGCGGGCACCCTCCCTCGACGGGAGCGCGCGATTGCGGCGGGAGACGCCCCCGAGCCGGGTCGCACCGGGTGGGTGCGGCCAGAAAAACGGGATGGCCGGGCGGTTAGCCCTGGCGCACCACAGTGGGCGGACACTATCGATCATAAACCGGATTTTCGCCCCGCACACATCGGCGGGATCCGGGCGATTGAACGGTTTGGACTACTCCGCGGGGGTGGCGCGGTATCGGTGGGTGCTCCAGTGCTGTGCGGCACCGCCGGCGCGGTCGGGAGTGGCCTGAAGCGCGAGGGTGGTTCGGCCCATCCGCTGCTCCAGCACCAGGCCGGCCACCTCGGCCTCGGCCGCGGTGTCGATGGGGTGCAGCCCCGGTTCGAGGCCGCCGTTGGAGAGCTGCCGCAGGGCTACGAGTTGGGTGGCGAAGGAGAGGTCCATGACCTCGATCGGGTTGCCCTCGGCCGCGGTGTAGTTCACCCCGCCGCCGTCCGCGAGAACATAGACGGTGCGCTCGGGCCGCTCGGGAGCCGACCAGGCGGACACCTGCGGGGTGATCTCCCGCACGCTCCATCCCGCATCACGGGCGTCATCGAGTGCGATCTCGTCGTCGATTCCGCCGGCAACCGCAACAACGGTATCGGCCGCAACCCGCTCGAGAAGCGCGAGATCCACCGTGTGCCAGACGCCGGTGGCGCTCACCACCACGTCAATCTCCGTCAGTTCCGAATCATCGATGTTCGAGAGCACGCCATATCCATCATGGGCGGCGGCCAGCGCGCGCACCGGGTCACGATCCAGCACCGAAACGTCCGCACCGAGCGCGGCCGCATGGCGGGCGACGCCCTGACCCACCGGGCCAAAGCCGATCACGAGCCAGCGAGCACCCAGGATGTCGCGTAGCGGGAGTGTACGGGCCGGGTGCGCCACCGGGTCGAGCAGATCGGCGATCGCGAGCACACAGGACTGCCCGGTGCCGTGGAGGTTGTCAAACAGCCCCTTCGTTCGCGCATCGTTGACCGCGATGACCGGGATGGTGAGCTCGCCCTCTGCCGCCATCTCCACCAGGGGTCGCACGCCGCTCGTGGTTTCCTCGGCGGCACCGCGCAGGGTGTCGAGGGTGCCGCGACGCTCGGTGTGCGCGAGACGCACGAGGTGCGAGCCATCATCGATCAGGAGGTCGGGGGCCCAGTCCAGGATCGCCGCCGCATTCTCGGCATCCGTCGCCGCAGCCCCCGCGCCACCGGGAGCACACACCCGCACACCGCGGGCGCTGAGCGCGGCCGCCACGGCGGGATCGGTCTCGCTGTCCGCCGAGAATACCGCCACCTCGGCCCCGGCATCCGTCAGGGCAACCGCGAGCGCGGCGGTCTTGGGCTCCAAGACCAGGCTGACCCCGATCCGTCGGCCACTCAGCAACCCGGAAGACGACAGCTCCGCGGCGAGCGCAGCGGTGGCGGGCATCGCCGACCAGGCCCAGTCAATTCGGCTGTCCGCATTGTCCGCTCCGGGTTCCACCGCGGCCTCGATCACGGCGATAACGCGTCCCTCGCGGCTAAAGCCCACCACGCCGGCCCGCAGCTCACTCGCCGCCCAACCCCGCGTGGTCAGCACGCGCGAGATACGGGCGCTCGGCTCATCCGACACCAGCAGCGTCGGAATCCCACCGGCGGCAACGCCATACTCTGCGGCGAGCGCACGCGGATTGTTCGCGAGGTCGTCGGTCACAAATACTAGGCGGGGCCGATCCGTGCCGCGCATGCGCGCACCGAATCCACGCAGCGTCTCGCGCACGGCATCGGCGAGCTCACCGCTGCCACGCACCTCGACCCGGGTTCCGGCAAAGAGCAGGTTTGTGCGCGATCCCGCCAGACGGATGAGGCGCTGCGCTCGAATCCGCGGGTTGTCGCTGAGGATCAGAGGCCCCCGAACATTGTTATTTGCGTGCTCGATGTGGCGGGGCTGCGTGCTGCGGGATTCGGACATGAGGGCCTTCCGGTGATGCGCGGCCCACCCGGTGTTGTCCCCATCCACTTGTCTCGACTCGGCCATCCACAGATTCACGATCTCTGGTCACTTTCGAGCCCAGATGGGGCAACGTCGAAACTCCAGGAGGGTTTGCGGCGATCCCCCGAGCGTATCAATCACTCACCGTGTGCAGCCACCGCCCACCCGAGGAAGGAAGCCACGTGGACGCCCTCATCACCGCCCTCAGCGAGGCAAACGCCTTACTGATTGCCGTCACACTCCTCACGGTGCTGGTGACGTCATCGGTTACGGGCACACTCATCACCCACCGGGCAGAGCGCCAACGGGCGAGGAGAGCGTATCAGCAGGTCAGTAGTGCCGCCGCGCTGAAATCAATAGGCCGCGCATACGTGGCATTTCGCGATGCAGGGTCACTCACGTCAAGAGCAATGGGGGGGGTCCCCCTCCCGCAGAATCGGCCCGAAACTCCACACGCAACCTCGCCGCCACGGCACTCGTCAGAACCGCACACATGGGTGATACCGGGATACTGGCGCTGGTTCAGGATTTCGTCGAATCCGGCTCGCTGCATGCAACCGGCAGCGAAGATGTTTCGGCGATGGACCTGGACATGGCTTTCGGCGAGGTTATCTACGCGATCGCGGCAGCCAATCCCGAAATCTCTCCGGGGTGGCATACTCGCGGGAAAAGATAAACGGGGATTCGGAGTTTTCAGCCTGCCATTCCATGAGCTCCACGAGCTTCTCACCCGCTCCGAACATGCGGATTTTTGTGACGCCGGCGGCCACCAACACGGACACGAGTCCGTCAACAAAGGTCCACGTCGCGAGCGCCGCTGCCCGGGCGTAGATGACCGCCTCATCCGTGCGCGGCTCGTCTCGCAGAGCCTCCCGGGCAAGGGATTCTCCGCTGACGCGGTTGCCATTCATCGACGGCAGGGTGATGTTGATGGTCATGGTGTCCTCCCTGGAAATTGGTCCTCATTGGATGGCCTTTTCTGGACGCTAGCACTCCCCGTGTTCCGGCACCGAGTACCGCGACCGCCATGTCCTCCACTCTCGAACAACCTGTACACAAAAACCAACACTTGCTGTACAGGTTGTGTACACGTATAGTGATCCGTATGAACACCCAGGCAGCGGGGCCGACCCCCAAACGTCAGCCGCTCAAGCGGATTGAAATTGCGCAGCAGCTGCGCGAAGCAATCGTTGAGGGCACCTACGGAAACGGTGAGCTTCTCCCCGGAGAAAACGAGCTCGCCGAAAGATTCGACGTGAGTCGAGGCACGATCCGTCGCGCCCTCGAATCCCTCGCCGAGGAACACCTGGTGGACACCCGCACCGGCATCGGTTCGTTTGTCACCTTCGATGGTCATGCCCTGGACCAGGGTGCCAGCTGGGGCAACGCGCTCGCCCTCGGCGGCATTCAAACCTCGGTACGGATCCTGCGCGCCGAGCGCATCGTGGATCCCGAGCTCGCGGCCTCGGTCTCCCCCACCGGCATGGAGTTCCTCGCGCTCGACCGCCTGCGCCTCCTCCCCGACGGCACCCCGGTCTCGCTGGAGCGCAGCCGGGTTCCGTTCGTGGGTGCCCTCGCCCGCGTTCCCGAGCACGGGCTCGTCGGCGACTCCCTCACCACCACCATGGGCGAAGCCGGGCTCATCCCCGCCAGCGGCGAACAGTGGGTCTCCGCGACCCCGCTCAGCGCCGAAGACGCCGCCCTCCTCGAGCGCGCACACGGCGAACTCTTCCTTAACAGCATTCGGATCACCCGGGATGCCGACGGCACCTTCATCGAGAAGGTTGTCTCCTGGCTCGACCCCGCACACTTCCGTCTGCACACCTACTTCGGAGCCTGATCATGACCAGCACCACCCCCGGCGAGCGCGCCCTCGCCAGCCTCACCGGCCTCGCCCTCGGCGACGCCCTCGGCATGCCCACCCAGTCGATGTCCCGCGAGCAGATTCGCGCCGACTACGGCCAGATCACCGGTCTGATTTCCGCCGGCCCGAACCAGGAGATCGCCCACGGCATGCCTGCCGGATCGATCACCGACGACACCGAGCAGGCGCTCCTGCTAGCCGAACACCTGATCGCCGGCCGTGGCGAGGTCAACGTCACCGAGTTTGCACACGCACTCCTCGCCTGGGAGGCCGATATGGCCGCCCGCGGCTCCCTCGATCTCCTCGGCCCCTCCACCAAGGCCGCCCTGGAACGCCTGACCGCGGGGGTTCCTGCCTCCGAGTCGGGCAAATTTGGCACCACGAACGGCGCGGCCATGCGCGTCGCCCCGATCGGTATCGCCCACCCCGTCGACAACATTTCCGACTTCGTGGACGCCGTGGCACACACCGCCGAGGTTACCCACAACACCACCCTCGGTATCGCTAGCGCTTCCGCAGTGGGCGCGATGGTGAGTGCGGGTGTGGCCGGGGCGAGCCTCGGCGAGGCGCTGGACATCGCGGTGGCCGCGGCCGCCGAGGGCGAAACCCGCGGGAACTGGATCGCCGGTGGTTCGATCTCGCACCGCCTGCGCTGGGCCCTCGACTGGCTGCCCACCGTGACCGCCGCCGAGCGGGAAGACGCCCTCTATCACGTGATCGGAACCTCGGTCGCGTCCCAGGAATCGGTGGTGGCCGCCATCGCCCTGGCCTCGCTCAGCGAGGACCCCTGGGACACCCTGTGCCTGGCCGCGGGACTCGGTGGCGACACCGATACCGTCGCCGCCATACACGGTGCCATTCTCGGTGCCGTACACGGGCCCGACATCTGGCCGGCCGACGCGGTCGAGCTGGTCACCCGGGTCAACTCCCTCAACCTGCCCCTCACGAGCGAAGCCCTCCTCGCCCTGCGCTCCCTCTAGGGCACGCACCTCGGCGCCCTCGCGCCCGCAGTACACATCGTCAGCACACCCCTCGCGGGTGCCGTTCCCGTCCCCTTTTTCCCTCGGGCGACGGACCCCATTCACACAACGAAGTTTGGAGAACATCATGAGTGAGAGCACACACGGCTCGCTCACCGCAATCGAGCAGCGCGGCATCGAGCCGGTTCCCGCGGCCGAGCGCACCGGAAAGCCGTTTGAGCTGTTCTGGGTGTGGTTCGCCGCGAACATTTCGATCCTCGGCATCCCGCTGGGTGCCACGCTCGTCGCGGTTCAGGCGCTGAACATCTGGCAGGCCCTGCTGGTTGCCCTGATCGGCGCGGGCGGATCGTTCGCCCTGGTGGGCGTGGTGTCGATTGCCGGGCGCCGCGGTGGGGCCCCGAGCATGACGCTCTCCCGGGCGATCTTCGGTCCCCGTGGAAACATGGGCCCCACCTTTGTTTCGCTGCTGTCCCGCTGGGGCTGGGAAACCGTGAACACCACCACGGCCGCGTTTGTGCTGCTGTCGCTGTTCTCGATCCTGTTTGGCTCCTCGGCAAACGCCAAGTCGGTGCCGGTACTGACGATCATCGCGATCCTCGTGTTTGAGGGCTGCACCCTGCTGGTGTCCGGCCTCGGTCACGGCGCGATCCTCATCATTCAGAAGTGGGCCACCTGGATCTTTGGTGCGCTGAACATCTTTGTGGGCGTCTTCCTCATTGCCAACGTCAACTGGGATGCCGTGCTCTCGGCACCGGGCGGCTCGTTCGGGGCGGTGCTGCTGGGCGTCGCAACCATCGCCGCCGGTACCGGTATCGGCTGGGCCAACTCCGGGGCCGATATGGCCCGCTATCAGCACGCCTCGGCGAAGGCCGGTCACCTCATCATGGTGAGCGCCGCCGGTGCGGGTATTCCGCTCGTGCTGCTGATCGGGCTGGGTGCGCTGCTCACCGCGGGAAACCCCGAGCTGGCCTCGGCCACCGACCCGGTGGCCGCGATCCGCGAACTGCTGCCCACCTGGATGGCCGCACCGTACCTGATCGCCGCTTTTGGTGGCCTGCTGCTCTCCAACCACCTCTCGGTCTACTCGGCCGGACTCACCACGATCACCCTCGGGTTCCGCATTCGCCGCGTGTACGCGGTCGGGGTGGACATCGTGGTGACCTTCCTCGGTTCGCTGTACTTCATGCTCGGTGCCGACAGCTTCTACGGCCCGTTCATCGCATTCATCTCGCTGCTGGCCATCCCGATCACCGCCTGGCTCGGGGTCTTCCTCGCCGACATGATTCGCCGTCACTGGTATGACCCCGAAGCCCTGTTGGACATGGGCCCGACCGGACGATACTGGTACCGCGGCGGTATCGAGTGGCGCGCCACCGGTGTGTGGATCGCCGCGCTTGCCGTGGGCTACGTCATGCTCGCGATGGATCAGGGCGGTATCGCCTGGCTGGTGACCCTCGTGATCTCCGCCCTCGGCTACCTCGCGCTCGGCGGTGCTCGCGGCACCGTGACCGACCCGGCGCTCTCCACCAAATAGTCCAGCGCCACTCCCACCCGATTCGCCCGATTTACCCGCCCGCAGGAGGCATCCCGTGTCTGAACCCCGACTCATCTTCACCGGCAACGTCATCGTTGACCTCGTGATGAACGTCACCACCATGCCCGAGGCGGGCGGCGATACCGTCGCTCACGACTCCGACATCACCGCGGGCGGTGGCCTCAACACCATGGTGGCCGCCCGTCGTGACGGCCTGCCCGTGGTGTTTGCCGGGCAGTACGGCACCGGGCACTTCGGCGGCATCGTCCGAGAGGCCCTGCATGCGGGCGGGTTTGAGATCCTGTTACCCGGGCTCGGCGATCAGGACAGCGGCTACTGCGTGGCGATCGTGGACGCGAGCACCGAGCGCACGTTCGTCACCGTGGTCGGGGCCGAGGGGCACCTCACCCTCGAGGATCTGCGCCGTGCGGACACCACCGCGCGGGACATCGTGTACGTTTCGGGCTACAGCCTCGCCCACCCGGTCAATGCGGAAAGCCTGCCGATCTGGCTGGATGAGCTGCCCGCGGAGACCCGGGTGATCACCGACCCGTCCCCGCTCGTGACCGAGCTGGATCCCGCGCTCCTGGACCGCGTGTTTGCGCGCACCGACGTGCTGAGCGCCAACGAGCGCGAGGCCGGGCTGCTCGCCCCGGGCACCGATGCGCGCGGCGCGGCCGATGCGCTGCGGGCACGGATTCGCCCCGGCGGCACCGTCATCGTGCGCGAGGGTGCTTTGGGGTGCTGGGTTGCCACGGGCGACGCCGATCCGGTTCTCGTTCCCGGATTCGCGGTGGACGCCGTGGATTCAAACGGCGCCGGGGACGCCCACGGCGGCGTACTCGCGGCGGGTTTGGCCCGCGGACTCGACCCGGTTTCTGCCGCCCGCCGTGCCAACGCGGCGGCGGCCATCGCGGTGACCCGTCGCGGCCCGGCCACCGCCCCCGAGGCCGCGGAGATCGACGCGTTCCTCGCCGAGCGGTAGCCGCTCACGCATACGCCGCACTCCCGGATGCCCGCGTGGGCATCCGGGAGTGCGCTGTGTGCCGTCGGGTCACCCCGAGACGGGCGGGCGTGCGCGGCGCCGCAGGAAGAGCGCGGCCACGATGATCGTCAGCAGCAGCGCCGCGAGCGTCGTCAGCGCCCCCTGTGCACCCGAGGCCACCCGGGCGGCCTCCGAACCTCCCGAGGCGAATGTCGCCCCGATGGCCACAAATACGGCCAGGCCGATCGCGTTACCCGTGTTTTGCGCGGTGGCCCCGATCCCCGAGGCGGTACCCTGCTCCTCATCCGCGGTGCCCGTGCCCACCGCGACCCACATCGCCGTCCAGACGATGCCCTGGCCGAGCCCCGAGAGCACGATACCCGGCACCCAGGTGAGCAGGCTCGCCCCCGAGGCGACGGTGAGGCCAAACCAGGCCGTCCCGACCAGGCCGACCGCGGCCCCCAGGATCAGGGTGGGCCGCGGCCCGAACCGGGTGGTGGCCCGCCCGCCGATCTGGGTACCGACAAAGATGGCCGCCGAGGGGATCAGGAACGCCAGCCCCGTCTGCAGCGGCGTAAACGACAGTACGGTCTGGAACAGCGTGGTCATGAAGTACGGAATCGCGCCAAACGTGCCCATATAGAGGAACGTGATGATCGACCCGATGATCAGGTTCGGGTTGCGCACGATGTGGGCGGGCACCAGCGGATCGGCCGCCCGCCGCTCGATCAGCGCGAACGCGATGCCGGCGATGATCGCCAGTGCCGCGCCCACCAGAACCGAGGGATGGGACCACCCCATCTCGGGTGCCTGTACCAGGGCGAAGACGGCGAGGGTCGCCGCCGCGGTGATGGTGATCGCGCCGGGGATATCGAACCCTCGTCGCACGGCCGCGCGCACCCCGATCGGGATGATCCGCCAGGCCAACAGCGCAACAATACCCGCGAGCGGAACGTTCACGAAGAACACCGCCGCCCAGCCGAACAGGTCGGTGAGTACCCCACCGGCGAGGGAACCGAGGGTCAGCCCGGACGCGCCGGCCCCGCCCCAGATGGCGAGGGCACGGTTTCGGGCGGGCCCCTCGGCGTGCAGGCTGTTCACGAGCGACAGCGTGGCCGGGAACAGCAGTGCGCCGCCGAGCCCCTGCAGCACCCGGGCGCCGATCAGGATCTCCGGAGACCAGGCAAACCCGCCAATCAGCGAGGCGATGGCGTAGATCCAGAGCGCCAGGATGAACACGCGCTTCTGCCCGAGGATGTCGGATGCACGGCCCCCGAGCAGCATGAACCCGCCCATCACCACGGTGTAGGCGCTCACCACCCACTGCAGGTTTTGTGCCGAGAACCCGAGGGAACTGGCCATATCGGGCAGGGCCACGAAGACGATGTTGATGTCCAACGAGATGATGAGCTGGGCGATGGCCAGGATGGCCAGGGCACCCCCCGGCGCGCGCAAACTCGCGCCGGGGGTGGGGCCCGATCCGGGCCCGGGAGTTGTGGTCATTCGGTGACGTTCCTTCACGTATTGCGTTGATGGTGAGGCTAGATGGTGGATGGAACGTATTCGAGGAGCCTTCGGGCATGCGACCTCTCCCCGGCCCCCTCCCGGAAATCAACCACGGTCTTCTGATCGGTTGTCTCGCGGTAGGTGTTCAGGATGTGCTGGAGCTCCTCGATATCGCTGAAGGCGCACACCCGCGTCCCGAGCCGCGCGCCGTCCACCACCCCGCGCTCAAGCAACCGCATTGCGGTCCGGATGACGTGGGCGGTATGGCGCATCGGGAAGCTCGACACACAGAAGGGCGCGGCCGCGATGGTCAGCCCCTTGGCCAGGATCAGCCAGTTGTCGAAGAGCTGCTTATCCTGCGAGGCTCCGTAGAGGATGTAGCGGCCGCGCGGTCGAAGCTTGCGCATCGCCAACTGTCGCGGATCGTTTTCGATCGTGGTGGGTATCGTCGGCAGGGTGTCAAAGACGTAGTCGTAGCCGTTGTCCGGTTTCTCGGCGGCCAGTTCATCCGGAGTCCAGGCCCGATCGGAGAAGTGCTCGGTAGCGCCCTGGTCGCGCACCGGATTGGTGTCGACCGATTCGACACTGTGCGGTGCGAACACCGCGCGCAGGATGCTGCCCGCGATGATTCCGATCGGGCCCGACCCGAGGATCAGGATGCGATCGCCGATGGCGGGCGGGTTTGTGAGGATCGAGCGCAGCGCCCCGGTGGTCGGCTCGATGAAGGGGGCCACCAGATCGTCGAGCGTATCCGGCACCCGTACGGCCGCGGCACGCCTGTCGTCATAGAAGTGCCGATCGGAGAGGAAGGAGTCCTCGAAGTCCTGCCCGGAAAAAACCGGGCGGAGACTCCGATACTCGGCGAAGCCAGCGAAGTCGGTTTGGCCCCAGTAGACCACCCGGTCACCGATCTGCACGTCGCCCCGGAATGCCTCACCCAGTTCAACGACCTCGCCCAGAAACTCATGGCCGAGCACGATGGGGTACGTTTCGGGGCGCAGGTGTCCCTCGAAATAGGACACGTCGGTCGCACAGATCGAGACGCACCTGGTTCTGAGGAGCAGCCCGTCCGAGGAGGTTTCGGGCAGGGGTAACCGCACGAGTGCCGTCTCCCGCGGCGCGTTGAGCTGAAGTGCGTGCATGGTGGCCGGCCGGGTGGCGGCACCCAGAGGGGCGCTCATTTACGCACCAGCAGCGGGCCTCCGAGCAGGTACTGTCCAACCATTTCCAGGTTGGATGCCGAGAGGGTGATGTGCTTGGTTGCCGTGTGGACGTCGCGCAGCGCGCGTTCCAGGCGGGAGCCCGCAAATACCGAGCTTGATCCCGAGAGCTCGATGACGATCCCGACGGCGGATTTGGTGCTTTCGGCCACGGCCGCGGCGGTGATTCGCACCAACGCGCTCAGGCCGGCGCCCCCGGGCTCGCCGCGGGCTTCCACCTCCGCAGCCGCGCGTTCCAGCCCGGCCCGAGCGAACAGCAGCAGGGCCTCGGCCCGCGCCAATCGTTCCTGCACCACTCCCGAGCGGGCGAGCGACGTGGCGGCCCCGGCGGGGGTCTTGGTGGCGGCGAGTTGGATGAACGTGGTGACGGCGTCCTCGGCGATGCCGAGTGCGGTGGCCGAGGAGGTGAACGGGCCGAAGTCGTGATAGGCGATGGGGTATCCTCGGCTCTCCCGCCTGGGCGGTGGACGCAGAAGGTCCTCACCGGCGACCGCACGCTCCCTGGGCACCCGAACCTCCGAAATGGTGAAGTCGGCGCTGGCCGTGCCGCGAAGCCCCAGGCTGTACCAGGTGTCGAGCAGGGTTACCGCGGATCGCGGCACAAACAGGTGCACGATCTCTGGATTGCCCGTCGCGTCTCGCTCCGTGACTCCGCCGACATCGAGCACCCGCGCGGCCGCAACAAACCATTCGGCGTGAGGCGATCCGCTGGCAAGACCCCAGCGCCCCGACAGGAGGTAGTCTCCCGATTCGGTGCGAACGGCACGGCCGGTGGGGTTGACCGAGCCGATCACGAGCCGGTCGTGGGTCGAGAAGATCTCGCGGGCCACCGGTTCTGCGAGGTAGTCGGAGAATCTTCCGATTGCGCCCTGCACCCCGATCTGCCAGGAGATCGAGGCGTCGTGGGCCGCGAGGGCGGTGAGCAGGTGCAGGCCCGTGGTGAGGGAGAGCCCCGCGCCGCCGAGCGCCGGTGCGACCCACATCCTGGTGAGACCGGCCGCGACGAGCGCCCGGTGAACCTCTTCGGAGCTGGCGCGGTTGGCCTCGGTCTCGTCGCGGGCGGCCTCGACCACCGCAAACACCGGTTCGAGGTGTTCCAGCCAGCGGGTGGTTTCGGGGTCTGGATCACCGCCGAGAGCACGAATCGTGGGTGGGGTGAAAGCAAAAGCTGCTGCTGCGCCCATGGCGGGCCTTCTTCCTCCGGGTGGCGACGCCGTCGGTCGGCGTCTACCCGGTTCCCATCCTGCTTTGGACTACAGTTCTAGTCAATTAGTCTCAAGATATATTTCGATTGGAGTAGTACAGTAGCCCCATGCTGCACGCCCCGGATCGCACCCAGATTGATCTCGCCGATGTCCTGAATGCGCTCGGATCACCGCTTCGGCTTGCTATCGTGCAGCGCCTCGCGGACGGCAGCGAGCGGCGCTGCGGAAGCCTGGTTCAGGGGGTATCGAAGTCCACCCTGACGCACCACTGGCGCGTTTTGCTTGCCGCCGGGGTCATCACTCAGCGACCCTCCGGTCGTGAAAACCTGCTCTCGCTCCGCCGAGCGGATCTCGACGCCCGCTTCCCCGGGCTCCTCGATTCCGCGCTGACCGCGCTCACGGCCGATCCGGCCAGCCGAGAGCGCATCGCAGCCTTCGATCCGACGGACATCTAGGACAACTCGCGACGCTCCCCCGGCTGCTGTCGAGGCACGCGCACCGGCCCTCGCGGACATCCCGGCCACGTTTGGGCCGATTCGTGGACGGCGCTCGGAAGGCCACGTAACGTGGGGCGCACCAGGCCAAGGCTCAACTGTCAATCGCTCGGTGATGTACCCACTCAGTCCCCCCGCTGAACCGAGTAAGGATCCACACAGCGCGTTGATGGTGAGGTTGAGGCAAATCAATCAAACGCAGGGGGCAACAATGAAATCCATCAAGAAGTTACTCGTGACCGTGCTATTCACCACAGGTCTGGTGGCGAGTGGTGCCGGGGTAGCGCAAGCAGCAACCGTGTATTACAAGGGTTCCGCGATTAGTTGGGATTCTGGCGTTACGTGGAATCGTTACAGTTACTCAACAGTGCAGTCTGGTGTCTACGACCACAGCGCCACCGCAAACACCACATTCTCTGGCTGGAAAAAGCCCGGAGTACGTGCTCATGCACAGCAGTTTGTGGGCTTCAACTCCGCTACGGCCTACTGGAACGCTCGAGGCTAACAATGCTAATAGCTAGTATTGCCTCGGCCGCTCCGGGATTGAAAGCTTCTCGGTAGGGCTGGTGTCCTTCTGGTCAAAGCTCTCAGGCTTCGTACTCGTTGTGCTGATCGGGGTGCTCGCCAGCGTGCTGCTGGTGCTCAGCCAGGCTAACCGGCTGCAGCAGGCGGTCGAACAGTTTCCGATCGGTGCAACCCCGATCTCCCTGCAGGGCGTCTCGGAGGAGGGTGCAGCGAGTGTACTCGCTGCCCTCGGTGAGTTTGCCGACGGCGACGGACGCGCGATTGTCCGGGTGGATCCGCAGTCGGCGGGTAACGAGGGGGGAATCACCGGGATGCGAATCGGCGTCGCCGCGAACCGCGAGGCTCCTCCGCCCGAGCTTGAACTCACCTCTCTCGGCACCACCCTGTTTGATACCGATGCGATCATCGCGCTCCTCAGCGGTGAACCCGAAGCCTCGCTCGGCCTCGACATCAACTCGGCAGACGTGATCTCCGCGATCCCCGAGTTTGCCTTCGCCCCGCGGATTACCGTGGTGCAGCTCCCCCATCAGCTCGACACCTCGGGAACGGCCAACGGCACCTACCGAGTCTTGGGAGCGACAGCGGATGAGGTAACCGGGCTACTGGCCGCCCTCGAATCCGTGACCGGCCAGTCTGCCGAGAGCATGCGCACTCCGATGCAGGGGCAGTCTACGAGCGGCGGCCTGATCGGGAGTATCCTGTTGGGTTTTCTCATCGCGGCCACGGTTCTGCTCCTGCTGCTCCTGATGTTTGAAACGTTGCGGGCCTTCCGTGTTCTCGGCGTGCATCTGCTGCTGGGAAAATCGGTGTGGGGCTTCTCGGCGGCCCTGTTTCGACCCATGCGTCTGGCCGCCGCCGTCTCTGCAATACTCGCAGTTTTTGTCACGATTTCGCTGGCACCGGGTTATCAGGTCACGCCGGAGCTCCTGTCGCTGGCCTGGGCTGCGGCCGCAGCGGGGGCCGCCCTGACGCTCGTGTGCGTCGCGATCGCGGCCAGCGCACTGATCCTCACCAAACCCGTGAACGCGATTCTCGGCCGCTACTCTCGGCGGAAACTTCTTCGAGTCGTGTCGGTGTTCTATCTGACCGCGATGGCCGCGTGTGCCCTGACGCTCATCTTTCTTGACGGCCCGATCCGGGAGGCCAACAGGCTTGCCGATGTTGCTCGTTCCTGGGCGGTTGTGGAAGACCAACAGATCCTGTACCGGATGGGGGCCGGCAACTTTCAAGTTGATGCCGGTGGGCGCTCAGCGCAGCAGACCGAGAGTTTCTACACCTGGTATGACTCCATCGCCGACAAACCCGGCGTCTCCCTCATCAAGACGGAGTTTTACACGCGGGAGATTCTGGACCAGTGGGGCGGATCGGATGCCGCCGTTCCGGAGCAACCGTTTTGGCACTTCGTCGCGTCTCCCTCCTGGCTTGCCGCGCAGAGTTTCCCGGTGAACAGCGACCTCATCGCTCGTGCGAAAGCCGGGGAGCGCGTCTTCCTGATTCCGGATAGTTGGCCGGAATCGACCTCCGAGGCGATGCGCACCTGGCTGGACGCGGACAGTCGCCCCTCCTATGAACCGGCTATCCGCACCGAGTACTTCGAAAACCAGGTGGTGCGATTCGAGGGATACACGCCCTCGCAGCCGCTGTTCACCTGGAGCCCGGATATGGACCTCCCGCAATCCATCACCGATCCGGTGATCCTCATCTCTACCCCGCAAAACATGGTGCCGTTTGAGAGTGAGAGCCTGCCTGCCGTGGGGCTCGACAACGGCTACATCAAGCTGAGCGCGGCCGCGGCGGCGGAGTACACCACCGGCGACTACCTGGCCGGGTTCGGTCTCGCAGACTCGGGCGTCGAGTTTCTGCCGGTGAGCGACTTCATTGCGGGGCTCACGAAGTCGATAGAGACGGTCGTCCAGCTGTTTGCCGGGGTGGTGCTGTTCCTCGTTGTCTTCTGTCTGGTTGCGCTCGTCTCACTGACCCGGCTGTTCGCCACCACCTATCGTGAATCCCTCGCGGTAAAGCGAATGCTCGGATTCTCGTTGACGCGACTCTTCGTGCCCGCGCTGGCCCTCATTGGCGGCGGCACGTTCCTGGCGATCGTTCTGGCGCTCGCCTTCCAGTCGGCGAGTGCGCTGTGGGGTGGCCTTATCCTGCTCGTCCTCCAGGCGGTGCTGATGGCGATGCTCGCCCGGCACTATGCGCGACTGCACCTCAGCACAACACTCACCGAATAGGAGCCACCGTGAATACCCTGCTCACCCTCGATGCCGTCACCAAGACGTTCGGCTCGCGGACGATCCTCGACCGCGTCTCCCTCGATGTTGTAGACGGTGAGTCCCTGGCCATCGTGGGGCCCTCCGGATCCGGAAAATCGACCCTCCTCAACGTCATCGGGCTGCTCGATGGGCCCACCTCGGGCGAAATTCGGTTCTCGGGAACTCCGCTCCCCCGCATCAATAGTGCGGCGGCTACCCTGCTTCGGCGAGACCACATCAACTATCTCTTTCAATCGTTTGCGCTCATCAGTTCGGCCACCGCACTCGAAAACATTCTGATCGGGATGCACGCGATGAGGGAGCGTCGCGCGGCAAAGATCGACCGTGCCATGGGCCTCCTCGAGCGTCTGGGGTTACTCGCAGTGGCCCAGGACAGGGTGGTGACGCTCTCCGGCGGGGAGCGTCAGCGCGTGGCCCTGGCCCGCTGTCTCCTGAAACCCGGGGAGCTGATTCTCGCGGATGAGCCCACGGGTGCCCTGGACTCTGCCATGGCGGAAATCGCGATCACGGAGATGCTGACCCTGCATCGGGACTTCGGCAAGACGCTGCTCGTGGTCACGCATGATGCCCGCGTTGCCCGGCGCTGTGATCGCGTGTATGAGATTGGTACTGGAATAACCCCCGGGGGTTAGTGGTTGGATGGGTACATGACTACCACCGTGATGACCGCCGATAGCCACGATGAGACCGTCACCGACGGCATCGTCCTGATCGATTTCTGGGCCGACTGGTGCGGCCCCTGCAAGAACTTCGCTCCCGTTTACGAGGCCGCCTCCGAGCAGCACTCGGACATCACCTTCGCCAAGGTCGACACCGAGGATCAGCGCGAACTCGCCGGCTCCTACGGCATCACCTCGATCCCGACCCTCGTGGCCTACCGCGATGGTATCCCGCTGTTCTCCCAGGCCGGCGCGCTGCCCGCACCCGCACTGGAAAACCTGATCGAGCAGATCCGCGGCGTCGACATGGACGTCGTGCGTAAGGAGTACGCCGAGCAGGTCGCCGCCTACAAGGCGCAGCAGGCCCTCGAGGCCGAGGGCGAAAACGCCTAGTCTCGCACCGCTACACAGGACGCCACCGGGAAACCGGTGGCGTTTTGTGTGTGGCGTCTCGACAAGACCCGCGCCGGACAAACAAAAATCGCCACCGGAAACCGGTGGCGATTTTTCATGGTGGTGGGTGAGGGATTCGAACCCCCGAAGTCTACGACAGCTGAGTTACAGTCAGATCCCTTTGGCCGCTTGGGTAACCCACCAAATGCGCGCTCAACCAACTTTTTCAGCCAACCGAAGGCGCGTCATTATTCTACCCACTGAGTAACGCGAATCTAAAATCGAGGGCGCGCACGGCGCGTTTCCCGGATTTCGGGCGTGTCGCACGGGGGCCGATCGCCTACACTGGACCCATGGCAGATTCATCTTTTGACATCGTCAGCAAGGTCGACAAGCAGGAGGCGAACAACGCCCTCAACCAGGCCCAGAAGGAAATCGAGCAGCGCTACGATTTCAAGGGCACCGGTGCTTCGATCGACTGGAGCGGCGAAAAAGTCCTCATCAAGGCAAACACCGAAGACCGCGCGCTCGCGATCCTCGACGTGTTCCAGACCAAGCTCATCAAGCGCGGCATCTCGCTGAAGAGCCTCGACGCCGGCGACCCCTACCCCTCGGGCAAGGAGTACCGCATCGAGTCCTCTCTGAAGGACGGCATCGCCCAGGACAACGCGAAGAAGATCAACAAGATCATTCGCGACGAGGGCCCCAAGGGCGTCAAGAGCCAGGTTCAGGGCGACGAACTGCGCGTGCAGTCCAAGAGCCGCGACGACCTCCAGGCCGTCATGGCACTGCTCAAGGGCAGCGACCTCGACATCGACCTGCAGTTCGTCAACTTCCGCTAGACGCCAGCTCGCAGCACGGTTCCGCAGCAGCACCGCGGCACCCCTCCACAAAATGGCCGCCGGCCGCATCCTCGATGCGACCGGCGGCCGTTTTTATGCCCCGAGCAGGGTCTCGCCGATGTATCCTCCCGGCGCACACCCGGGTGGAATCACAAACACCGCCGACCCCACCGGCACCAGCCACTCATTCAGCAGATCAAGCTCATCGAGTGAGCGCTGAATCGGCACAAACTGGTGCGTCACGTCCGCCTGGAAGCTCGCGAACAGCAGCCCCGAGTGCGAAACCCCGGTGCCAAACGGCGGCTCATCATAGTTGTATCCGCGGCGAAAGATGCGCTGCGAGGGGTCGGCCAACCGTGCCCGCCGAATGTGCGCAAACTCGGCGATGACGGGAAATCCCACCGCGTTCTTCGCCGCGAAGTCCGGCTCATCATGCTCCCTCGAACCGGTGAGCGGTGCTCCCGAATCCAGGGTGCGGCCCACCGACTGCTCACGGCCCTCACGGTCCAGACGATCCCACTTATCAAGATCCATCCCGATGCGGCGCAGCACAAACCCGGTGCCACCATGCGCCCAGGACGAGCGATCCGCAATCCACACCAGATCGTCGAAATCCCGGGTGCCCGGCACCGGATTCACCGTGCCATCGATCTGCCCGAAGAGGTTGCGCATCGTGGTCCCGGGCTTCTCCGACCCGCGGGCCCGTCGAAACCCCGGCTGATGCCAGCGCACCGTCGCAAAGCTTCGCGCGTCCTTCAGGAGCATCCGCAGCGCGTGCGCCAGGGTCAGCGGGTCATCCGACGCTACCTGCAGCAGCACATCTCCGTCCCCATAGTGCGGATCCAGGCGATCCACCGAAAACGCCGGCAGCGGGCCGAGCCACTCCGGACTGGGTTTCTCCGGCACCAGCGCGGCCACCCGTGGCCCGAACCCAAACGTCACGGTGAGGCGAGCGGGAAGCACGGCGAGCTCCGGTTCGGAATCGGCGAGCGCGGCGGAACCCGCGGTCAGCCGGGCCGCATCGTCGGTCAGGATGCGCATCAGGCGAGCCATGCCCGCGCGGTCCACATCCTCCCGCAGATCCAGCGCCACAAACGTGCAGTGAGCCTGCGGTTCGGTCGCGATCCCCGCCTGATGCTCGCCATAAAAATCGACCACGGCGGAGGCCTCCGCCGGTTCCTCGCGGGGAACCGCCGGGGCAGGCACGGCAGACGCGCGCCGCATCAACACATCGGCCCCGATCGCCGCGGCGGCACCAAAACCCGCCACCGCTCCGCCGAGGAGCAGCCCGCGACGACTCAGTTTCGAGCGCGCGCTCGTCTGCGCGGCGGAGGAATCCGCCACGGAGGAGTCACCGTGCTGCGCGCCGGGAGCCGAATCGAGTGGGGGTCGAGGATCGGGATTCTCCGGCGCGGACACCGCTAGTGCCCGCTGCCGGGAGTCGGGGCTTCCGACTCATAGGTTTCGTTCGCGCCCGCGAAGTCCTTGATCGGGACGGCCTGCTCGATCACCGAGCCGTCCATGAACGCCAGCGTCAGGGTCACGGTGTTCCCCGCGACCAGCGGCCCGGTGAGATCCATCAGCATGATGTGGTTGCCGCCGGGACGCAGCTCAAACGTGCCGCCCGCGGGAATCACGAAACCGCCGTCCTTCTGCCGCATCACCATCTGGCCGGATCCGTTATCCACGGTCTCGTGCAGCTCAACCATGCGCGACTCGGAGACGCCCGCGGCACTCAGCGTGACATCCTCGCTGCCGGTGTTCACGATGTCGCCGAAAACGGCCGACATCCCCTCGGTGGTGGCCTTGACCCAGGCGTCCGTGAGGGTCACGCCCGCGGGCACCCGGTGCACCGTCGCGGCATCCTCAGACGGGGACGCGGATGCACCGGCCCCGGGTGCCTCGGTGGAGGAGCAGCCGGTGAGAACGAGCAGTGCGGCGGCGGCGATGAGGCCCAGACGGGTGGAGGTGCGGGTGATCATGCGTCGTTCTCTTTCGTCGTGGGAGCAGAGTCGTTCTCACCCGGGGTGGGGGTGACCGCCGGGCGATCCCGACGTACAAACAGGCGCACGCCGAGGAAGATTATGGCGGCCGCGAGTGCGCCACCTACCCCAATCACGATATAGCGTGCGGGCGAAGAAGGACTAAACCATCCCCCTTCTTCGGGGGGCGTGTTGCCCGCGGAGGGTGCCGCGGTGCCGGGCGTTGCCCCCACACTCGGCGAAATTGCGGCGCTCTCACTCGGGGCGGGAGCCTCGGAAGCGACCGGCGAGGAATCCCCGGGCGCGGGCACCCCAGCGGGCGCACTCAGCGTAAACGGCACGACACCGGTAATCGGGTGCCCATCGGAGGACACCACCCGCCACGCGATCGTGTACTCCCCATTGGGCAGGCCCGCACGCACCGGCACCGACGCCTCGGTCCCCTCACTCACCGGCTCGCCCTCGGCCCAGTCGGTACCCGCGGCATCGTTGACGAGGATGCGGGTACCGACGTTCAAAATCGTCGCCGAGAACGTCAGGTTAATCGTCGTCGGGGCCACCTCCAGCACGGAACCCTGAGCGGGATCCGACACCAGCAGCTGATCGTGCGCCGACGCCGAGGTCGCCGGAAGGATCATGCCCGCGGTAAACAGGGCAACGAGCAGCACCAGCAGGGTCGCGGTGCGGCCGCGGGCGAGGGTGCGCCGGGCGGCGACACCCTCCGCGCTCAGGGTGTTCGGGACGATCGTCATGACTTCTCCTCGGTTTCGTATGTAGCGGTTTCGTATGTAGCGGTTTCTTGTGTATCTGTTTCTTGCGTTTCGGTCGTACCCGTGGTGCTGGGCTCACGCTCAAGCCCCTCCGCCACATCGCGCACCTGGATTTTCGCCAGGCGCGCGTTATAGGCGTTGAGTTCGGCATCGCCATCGCGATCCGCACGGCGGTCGTAGCGCTTGGCCGCACGCTCCTCGCTGCGCATCCACTGCACCACCAGCACGATCGCGACGATCACCGTGGGCAGCTCGCCCGCACCCCAGGCGATACCGCCGCCCACACCCTGATCGGTCAGCAGAGCGGCCTGATCGGTGTAGCGCAGCGCGGCCCACCAGCGCTCCCCCAGAATCTCGGTGTTCGACATGATCGACAGCCCGAAGAACGCGTGGAAGGCGAGGGTGGCCAGCAGCAAAATGAGGCGCAGCGGGTAGATGGGGCGGCCGGGCCCCGGATCCACCCCGATCAGTACCCAGAAGAACAGGTAGCCGCTGGCGAGGAAGTGCACGGTCATCAGGAAGTGGCCCTGATGGGTGAACATCGCCCACTCAAACCACCCGGTGTAGTAGAACACCACGAGGCTTCCCGCAAAGATGCCGCCGGCCACCGCGGGCATCGACAGCACGCGCAGATAGCGGGAGTGCACCAGCACGAGGATCCACTCGCGCAGGCCCCGGCTTCCGTCGGTGCGCGTGGGCAGGGTGCGCAGCGCGAGCAGTACCGGGCCACCGCTGACCAGCAGCGGGGGCACAAACATCATCAGGATCATGTGCTGAATCATGTGCGTGCTGAACGACACCTGAGCGTAGACGCCCGGGCCGCCGCTGGTCACATAGATGAGGCCCAGGCAACCGAGGATCCAGGCGATCATGCGGGCGATCGGCCACTCGTCTCCGCGGCGGCGCAGGCGCACCACGGCGCGCACGTAGAGCGCGATACCCACGAGCGCGGCGGCCAGCCAGAACCAGTCGATGTGCACCTGGGTGAGCATGTTCCAGGCGGTCATCGCCGGCGGGAAATCAAACCCGATGAGCGCGCTGCGCACGGCCTGATCGACCTCCCCCACGGTGGGCAGGGCCACCTGCGGAACCGGCGGAGCACTGCGCGAGAGCGCCACCGAGGCCCCCATCGCGATGGCCATAAACGCCACCTCGGCCACGGCCATCCGGATGAAGAGCTTCTTGCTGCCCGGATCCTGCCGCAGCTTCGGGATCAGCGAGGTACGATAGCGCGCGCCGGCGAGGCCCAGCAGCACGAGGATCACGATCTTCACCAGCAGGAGCTGACCATAGGCGGTGGTCCAGAGGTCGCTCAGCGCGGTGAGCCGCAGCGAGGCGTTGACCACGCCCGAGAGAGCCACCGCGGCGAACGCCCATCCGGCCACGATCGAGTAGCGCTCTACCACCACGGGGAAGCGCTTGCGGGTGGCGTTCCGGAACACGATCACGGCGATGAGGCCACCGACCCACACGGTTACGCCCACGATGTGCATCGCGAGGCTGTTCACCGCGTTCGCGTGTTCGGCGGTGCCCGCCGCGTGGCCGGAGAGCGCGAGCGGCAGCAGGGCGAGCACACCGATGGCGTTCGCGGCCGCGACCCAGGCGAGGCGCCGCGCAAACGTCGTGATCAGTGCGCAGATGAGAACGAGCACCAGAGAGAAGAGCAGCGCGATGCCGAGGTCAATGCCGGTGACGTAGAGGATGAGGTTGTTGAAGAAGGCGGGTGAGGTGATCGGCTCACCGAAGGTGTTCGCGGCGGTAAACAGCAGCACGCCGAGGGCGGCAAAGAACCAGCCCCAGGCGGCCCAGCCTGCCCAGTACACCGCGCGCTCCTGCACGCGGCTGACCCGGCCGGGGATGCTCTTCTGGCCGGGAAGGATGAAGGTGGCCAGCAGGAGCATGCCGATCGTCACGCTGGCAAAGAGGTCATGGAGGACACGGGCGATCGGGTTGCCCCAGAGCACAACGGTGCCCGGGTTCACCAGCGCGGTGTCGCGGGACAGCGCCCCGGTCATGGTCAGGCCCACACCGAGGGTGGCGAGGGCGAGGGCGATCATCAGCACGGGGGTCGCGACGGAGGCGACACGCTGACGGGGCGTGCGCGGGGAGAGCGCGCGCTCGGGAACGGGTGCCAGTGAGGCATCCGGAGTGGGAGTGACGGCCACGACGGGTGGCTCCTTTCACGGGAAAGACTCGGTGTGGTCAGGGACGCTCGGGCGGGCGCACGCGAGCGCACACGCGGCACCGACAGATCGGAGACACCGCGTGTTCGCAGGAGAAATGGATGGCTCGCCTAGGCGGCGAGTGCGTACTCCGGCGGCCCGCGATGCGCGAGCGTTGACACGTAGACACCGAGCGGGACCAGCGCGTGCGGGGTGTCCGGGCAGGCGGCCGCGCGGGTGCGGCGCGGCACCGCGATCGACACCAGGGCGCGCAGCCACGCGATGATCGACAGCGCCGCGAGCAGGAACAGCGCGCGCAGGGCGGCCTCCCCGCGATACAGCGCGAGCACGGTGAGCGCCGCGGCGAGCGCGTGCGCACCCCACATCAGCGGGCCGAGGTGCGCCGCGTGTTCGGCGGCGGAGACCGTGGCCACGATGTCGACATCAACCGGGGCGTGCTGGTGACCCGGGCCACCCATCGGAGGATTCTGTACCCGACCGCCGGCACCCAGCACAAACAGCACGTGGAAGAACGCCTGGCTGATCAGCACCGCGAGCGAGAGCCGCGTCGCGGAGAGCTTCCTGCCGGTGAGAAACACCGACACCACGATCGAGAGCACCAGCGGCACCAGGATACCCACGGTGCCGGGCATCGAGGCCCCCGCACCGACGTGGGAAAGGAGGGCCACAAACGTGGCGATCCCGGCGGCCAGCAGGCCACGGATCAGCCGCTTGCCGCGTGCGCCATCCATATCCGCCATTCTACGTGGTTGCGAGGGCCGCGCCCCGATTCGCACGATGACGGCCGATTTTGCACGGCCGCGATTGTCCCCCTCACGCGGCGATGCCCCGCCGGAAACCGACGGGGCATCGCTGGGTGATGATCTAGCGGCCGGCGTTGCGCGCGGCCTCCTCGATCTCGGCGTCAGCCTCGGCCGCCGCCTGCTCCTGGGCGTCTCCGGCAATACCCGCGGTGAGGGTCTTGCCGAGGAAGAAGTCCGGGTTGCGGAAGCGCTGGATGATCATGATGACCACCCCAATCAGAATGACCGTGATTCCCAAGACAAACACCAGTCCCATTCCGAAGACGCTCGATCCCGAACCGTAGGCCGGGTCGAAGCTGTCCACCATCGTCATCACAAACAGCACGGCGAGGATCAGCCCGCCGAGCCCCGGGAAGAGGAACTGCATGAAGAAGTTCCGTGCGCTCGTGAACCACTGCTTCCGGAAGTACCAGACGCACGCGAATGCGGTCAGGCCGTAGTAGAAGCAGATCATGATGCCCAGCGCGGTAATGGTGTCCTGCAGCACGGCCTCGGAGACGATGCGCATGACCGCGTAGAACACGCTCGCGCAGACCGCCGAGACGATGGTCGCGAATCCCGGGGTGAAGTACTTCGGGTTGACCTTACCGAAGCGCGCGGGCAGCGCACCGTAGTGGCCCATCGCGAGCAGGGTGCGGGCCGGGCCCACAAACGTCGACTGCAGCGATGCCGCCGAGGAGGACAGCACGGCGATCGAGACGATGATCGCGAGCGGTCCGAGGATCGGCCCGGCGAGGAAGAAGAATGCGTTCTCCTGGATCTCGGGGTTTTGCAGGCCGGTACCGGTGGTGCCGACGCCGGCGAAGGCGATCATCGAGACGGCCAGCAGGAGGTACAGCACCACCACGAGGATGACCGCGAAGGTTGCAGCCTTACCCGGGGTCGAGCGTGCACCCTTGGTCTCCTCGTTCATGGTGAGGATGACGTCCCAGCCCCAGAAGATAAACAGGGACAGCGACAAACCTGCGGCAAAGGCGGACATGCTGCCCACCCCGAACGGGTTGAACCACTCGAGCTGGATGGGCGTGAAGTCCACCGCGTCGCCGTCATAGGCGCGCACAAGCGCAACCACGATGAACACCGCGAGTACGAGGATCTGGAAGCCCACGAGCACGTACTGGAACTTCTGCGTGGTCTTCATGTCCCGGTAGGACACCATCGTCGCCAGCGCCACAAACACCAGACACGTGACCACGTTGATGATCGGGTTCTTGGTGAGCGCGGCGAGATCCGGGTTCTGGAAGATCTGCGAGAGCGCCAGATAGAAGAAGTCGACCGCAATACCGGCGAGGTTTGAGAGCACGATCACGGTGGCCGCGATCAGCCCCCATCCCGACATCCAGCCGAGCCAGGGCCCGAACGCCCGCACACCCCAGGTGAACGAGGTGCCGCTGTCGGGCATGCGGCTGTTGAGCTCGCGATAGCCGAAGGCCACCAGCAGCATCGGGATGAAGCCCACGAGGAAGATCGCGGGCACGTGGGTGCCCACTGCACCGACGGTCGGGCCGATCGCCCCGGTGAACGTGTAGGCCGGAGCGATACAGGAGATACCGATGACGATGGCACCGATCAGGCCGACGGATCCGGCGCCCAGGCCCTTCTTGGAGAGGCCCGGGGCAGCCTGGGTATCGGCGCTCATGATCCGGCTCCCTGCGAGAGGACCGAGTCACGCGGGACGACGCTCATGGGCACGGGCAGCTCACGCAGCATCTTCGATGCGGTGGACCCGATGAAGAGGTGGGCGGGGCGGGCAAGTCGGCTAGAGCCCACCAGCACGATCTCGTTGGGATCCCACTCAACCGACAGCACGGCGTCCTCGATCCGCTTGCCGGTCACGATCTCGGTGGTCACCTCGATGTCCGCGGGCAGCGCCTCGCGTGCCCCGGCCTGTACGGCCTCGGCGTGCGCGTGGGCTCGAGCCTGTGCTTCGGGATCCTCCGCACCCTCGGGCGCATCGAGCGCCACCACGGAGAGGAGCCGCAGCGGAATCTTCGCGGTGCCCGCGAGGTTCACGGCCGCGTTCAGGACGTTCTGGGCACCGGCTCGCAGGCCGATGGCCGCGGTAACCCGGGTGAGCACGGCGTTCGGATCCGCGGTTTCGGCGAACCCGGCCGGAGCCAGAGCCACCGGGACCGGGGAGGAGTGCAGCAGCGCGTTGGCCACCGAGCCGACACTGAATCGACCGAAGATGCCGCCTCCGGCACCCACGATGATCGCACGCACGTTGAGCTCCTCGGCTGCGAGGATCAGACCCTCGGAGAACGACTCGGCATATACCACGTGGTGGCGAGCCTCGATGCCCGCCGGCAGGGTGGCGATCGCCTGCACGAGCCAGCTCTCGGCCAGCTGGTGCTTATAGAGGTTGAACCCGGGAGAGGTGGGAACGAGCTGGTTGCGCTCCTCCCGGTCGAGAACCAGGACGAGGTCCAGGTCCGCACCGCGGGAGCGGGCGAGGCGGGCCGCGAGGGCCAGCGCATCGGCCCCCTGAGGCGTATTGGTATAGCCGACGACGTATCGCATGCAGAGCACTCGCTTTCTTCACTGAAAAGGGGAGTCTGGGGGCGGGGTACGGTTGTACCCCGCCCGAGGTATCACATCCTGTGTGCTGATCCGGTTCCGGATCGTTCGGAAACTACTGGGATTCGTGGCGGGCGATGATCGCCGCCGCGGTGTCGTGGCCGACGCGAATGGCGCCGTCCACGTGCTGGAAGCCCTCGGCCGCGAGGTCCGAGGAGGACCAGTAGATCGGCCCAACCGGGGTGGACTGCATCGCGCCGTAGCGCTCCAGCCCGCCCATGTCGAACGAGGTGGCGTACGCTCCGCGGGTCCACTCCTCGCTGCCCCAGTCGGACTCGTAGTAGACCACGGGGTTCTTCGCCTGCTCGCCGTAGTAGGTCGCGAGCGACTCGAGAATCGCGGCCTTGCGGGCCGCGGCATCCTGCTGGAAGACACCGTCGGCGTGCTGGTCGGAGACAAAGCCCACCAGGGTACCGCGGGGGTCCTCGTGGTTGGTGTTGTCATAGGCCTCGTGCACGAGCTGGTACGGGCTGAAGACGGTACCGGAGAGGCCGTCCTCACGCCAGAACGGGGTCTCGTACACCGCGTGCACCTTGATGACGAGGCCCAGCGACATGTGCTGGTGCATCTGGTGCTTGAGGCGCGGCAGCGGCGGCTGGTAGTCCACCCGCGAGTACAGGTTCGGCGGCACGGCCATGATCGCGAACTTCGCGTGCACGGTGATGCCGTCGGCGATCGCGGTCACCGAGTCCTCGGTGTACTCCAGGCGGCGGACCGGCTGGCTCAGGAAGACGTCCTCGCCGAGGTTTTCGGCCAGGCGCAGCGGCACCTGCTGCAGGCCACCGATCACGCGCTTGTCGAGGATGAAGTCCTCGTCAACGAGGTTCGAGAAGCTGCCCGCCGAGGCGGCCATCAGGATGGCCTGCAGCGCGGAGAAGGCGTGCCGGGGCTTGGTCAGCATGGCTTCGGCCACAAACAGGCCGATGTTGTCGCGGGCCTCGATATTGTCGGTGTTTTCCTCGAGCCAGGCCTGCCAGGTGATCGAGTCGAGTTCCTTTGCGCGCGGGTGCGCCCAGGGCTCGGTCGCCCCGACGCTCTCGGCGAGCTCGTCGAGGATCACGATCAGGCGGTCCATCTCGGCCGCGGTCTCGGCGTCCACCGGGAAGCGGTCACCGCTGTAGCGGGTGTGGGTTCCGTCGCGGCCGATGTAGATCGACTCGCCCTCGCGGTAGCGCGAGAAGGTGTCGAGCTTCAGGTTGTCGAGGGTTTCGATGAGGGCGGTCTGATCCGGCGAGACCCACTGTCCACCGATTTCGAGCATTGCGCCCTCGATGGTGTCGGTCCAGAGGCGGCCGCCCACCCGGTCACGGGCTTCGAGAACGGCGACCGTGAGTCCCCGTGCCTTCAGGTCCGTCGCGGCGGTGAGCCCCGATGCTCCCGCTCCGATGATGACAACATCGCGTGTGATTTCAGTCATGCTGTGTCCTTTCCTAAAACGGTCGACTAGCCCTCGAGGCTGGTCATCACGTGCTTGATCCGGGTGTAGTCCTCGAAGCCATAGCCCGAGAGGTCCTTGCCGTAGCCCGACTTCTTGAAGCCGCCGTGCGGCATTTCGGCGGCCAGCACGATGTGGGTGTTGATCCACACGCAGCCGAAGTCGAGGTCGCGGGCCAGGCGCATCGCGCGCGGGTGATTGGCGGTCCAGACGCTCGAGGCGAGGGCGTACTCGACATCGTTTGCGAGCTCGATGGCCTCCTCCTCGGTATCGAAGGCCTGCACGGTGAGGATCGGGCCGAAGCTTTCCTTCTGCACCACGTCATCGGTCTGCTTCACGCCGGTGATGACGGTGGGGGCGATGAAGTAGCCGGTCTCCCCCACGCGCTTTCCGCCGGCGGCCACGGTGGCGTGTGCGGGCAGGTTCTCCAGCACGGAGAGCACCTGGGCGAAGTGGTTCCTGTTATTCATCGGGCCGTAGAGGGCGTCGGGGTTGTCCGGGCCCGCGGTCACGGTCGCGTTGGCCGCGGCCACGAGTGCCTTCACAAACTCATCGTGCCTGGAGCGGTGCACGATCACGCGGGTGGCGGCGGTGCAGTCCTGACCGGCGTTGAAGTAGCCGGCCTCGGCGATGCCCTGGGCGGCGGCCTCGATATCGGCGTCCTCAAACACCACGGTGGGTGCCTTACCACCGAGCTCCAGGTGCACGCGGTGCAGGTTCTTGGCGGCCGAGGTGGCCACCGCCTGTCCCGCACGCACCGAACCGGTGATTGCGACGAGGCCCGGCGTCTTATGCTCGGTCAGCAGGGTGCCGGTGCTGGCATCGCCGAGCACCACGTTGAGCACGCCGTCCGGAAGGATACCGGCGGTGATGCGCGCGAGTTCGAGGGTGGACTCGGGGGTGGTGTCCGAGGGCTTCAGCACGATCGTGTTACCGGCGGCGAGCGCCGGGCCGATCTTCCAGATCGCCATCAGGAACGGGTAGTTCCACGGGGTGACCTGAGCGACCACACCGATGGGCTCGCGGCGCACAAACGAGGTGAAACCCTCGACGTATTCGGCGGCGGCCTTGCCCTCGAGGGTGCGGGCGGCACCGGCGAAGAAGCGCAGCTGCTGGGCACCGGTCAGGATCTCCTCGGCACGCACGGTCTCGATCGGCTGGCCGGTGTTGCGCACCTGAGCGGCCACCAGGGCGTCCTGGTTTTCCTCGATGGCGTCGGCCAGCTTCAGCAGGGCCAGCTGGCGGTCGGCCGGGGTGCTCCGACGCCAGGTCGCGAACGCGGTCTTGGCGGCGGCGAAGGCCGCATCCACATCCGATTCGATCGACACCGGGGCGTGGGCCACCACGTTCTCGGTGGCCGGATCAATCACATCGAGGACCGTGGTACCGGCCACCTCGACGAACACTCCGTTGATAAAGTTTTGCAGCTTCTCGGTCATGCTCTTCTCCCGTTTCGCTCTAGCCCAGCGGGGCCATCGTGTACTTCGTGGACAGATACTCGTGGATACCCTCGGAACCGCCCTCGCGGCCGATTCCGGACTGCTTGACCCCACCAAACGGTGCGGCGGCGTTGGAGAGTACCCCGACGTTGAGGCCCATCATGCCGGTCTCCAGCGCACCGATCAACCGTTGTGCACGGCCCTGGTCGGTGGTAAAGACGTAGCTCACCAGGCCGTACTCGGTGTCGTTGGCCGCGGCGATGGCCTCGGCCTCGGTGGTGAAGGTCGAGATGGCGAGGACCGGCCCGAAGATCTCCTCGCGCAGGATGTCTGATCCGGGCACCACACCGCTCAGCACGGCCGGGGCGAAGTATGAGCCCTCACCGTCGATGGCGGTGCCACCGGTGTGCAGGGTGGCACCGCGGGTGACCGCGTCCTCCACCAGGGCGACGCACTTGGCGACCGCGCGGTCATCGATCAGCGGGCCGATCTGCACGCCCTCCTCGGTGCCGCGACCGATCTTCATCGCGTTGACGCGCTCGGTCACGCGGGTGGTGAACTCCGCGGCGATCGACTCGTGCACGATGAAGCGGTTGGCGGCGGTGCAGGCCTGGCCGATGTTGCGGAACTTGGCGGCGAGGGCACCCTCGATCGCGGCGTCGAGGTCGGCGTCCTCGAAGATGACGAACGGGGCGTTGCCGCCGAGCTCCATCGAGGTGCGCAGCACGTTGTCGGCGCTCTGACGCAGCAGCGCCTGGCCCACACCGGTCGATCCGGTGAAGGAGAGCTTGCGCAGGCGGGAGTCGGCGATGATGGGGGCCGAGAGCTCCTGCGAGCGCGAGGTGGTCACGACGTTGACCACACCGGCGGGCAGGCCCGCATCCGCGAGCAGCTGCGCAAACGCGAGGCTGGTGAGCGGGGTCAGCGCGGCGGGCTTCAGCACCACGGTGCAGCCGGCGGCGAGCGCCGGAGCGATTTTGCGGGTGGCCATGGCCAGCGGGAAGTTCCACGGGGTGATCAGGAAGCTGGGGCCCACGGGCTGCTGCGAGACGATCATGGTGCCGGTGCCCTCGGGGTTGGTGCCGTAGCGACCGGTGAGGCGCGCGGCCTCCTCGCTGAACCAGCGCAGGAACTCGCCCCCGTAGGTGACCTCTCCGTTGGCCTCGGCCAGGGGCTTGCCCATCTCCAGGGTCATCAGCAGCGCGAACTCCGCGCGGCGCTCCTGCAGGAGGTCAAAAGCGCGGCGCAGGATCTCGCCGCGGGCGCGGGCCGGGGTCGCGGCCCAGTCGGCCTGGGCGGCCACGGCGGCGTCGAGGGCCGCGGCACCGTCCTCCACGGTGGCGTCGGCAATCTCGACGAGGGTTTTACCGGTGGCGGGATCGAGCACGTCGAGGGTGGATCCATCGGATGCCTCGCGCCATTCGCCTCCGATGAAGAGCCCGGTGGGGATCTTCGCCAGCAGTTCTGCTTCGGTAGTCATCGGTCTGATTCCTTTCTAGGCGTGTGCGAGTGCGTCGAGAACGATGCTCAGGCCCTCGGCCAGCAGCTCCTCGGAGATGGTCAGCGGCGGGAGGAAGCGGATCACGTTGCCGTAGGTCCCGCAGGTCAGCACGATCACGCCCTGGTTGTGGGCGGCCTTAGCGATCGCGCCGGTGAGGGCCGCGTCCGGCTCGCCGGTCTCGGGGTTCACGAACTCGATCGCGATCATCGCGCCGCGGCCACGCACGTCGCCGATGCGGGCGTCGGTGGTCTGGGCGGCGAGGAAGGCGGAGGTGATCTGCTTCTCGATGCGCTGGGCGGCCTCGATCAGGCCGTCCTGCTCGAAGGCGTCGATGCTGGCGAGGGCCGCGGCACAGGCCAGCGGGTTTCCGCCGTAGGTGCCGCCGAGGCCACCAGTCTGCGGGGCGTCCATGATCTCGGCGCGGCCGGTCACGGCCGACAGCGGCAGACCGCCGGCGATGCCCTTGGCGGTCACGATGAGGTCGGGCTCGATGCCAAACAGCTCCGAGGCGAACATCGCGCCGGTGCGGGCGAAGCCGGTCTGGACCTCATCGGCGATGAAGACCACGCCATTCTCCGTGGCCCAGGCGGACAGCGCGGGGAGGAAGCCCTCGGCGGGAACGATGAAGCCGCCCTCGCCCTGGATGGGCTCGATGATGATCGCGGCCAGGTTCTCGGCCCCGACCTGCTTCTCGATCTGCGAGATCGCGATCTTCGCGGCCTCGGCACCGGTGCGGTTGCCATCGCGGAAGGGGTAGCTCAGCGGGGCGCGGTAGATGTCCGAGGCGAAGGGGCCAAAGCCGGACTTATAGGGCTGGTTCTTGGCGGTCAGCGCCAGGGTCAGGTTGGTGCGGCCGTGGTACGCGTGGTCAAACGCCACCACGGCGGTCTTGCCGGTGTAGGAGCGGGCGATCTTGACCGCGTTCTCCACGGCCTCCGAACCCGAGTTGAACAGCGCCGAGCGCTTGTCGAAGTCTCCGGGGGTGAGCCGGTTGAGCTTCTCGGCCACCTCGACGTAGCCGTCGTAGGGGGTGATCATGAAGCAGGTGTGGGTGAAGGCCTCGAGCTGAGCGGAAACGGCCGCGACCACGCGCGGGTTGGCGTTGCCCACACCGGTGACGGCGATGCCGGAGCCCAGGTCGATCAGGGTGTTGCCGTCTACGTCGCGGATCACGCCGCCGAAGGCTGCCTCGGCGAAGACCGGCATCGTGGTGCCGATGGCGTTCGAGACCGCGGCCCGCTTGCGCGCCATCAGTTCCTGCGAGCGCGGACCGGGAATAGAGGTGACCAGGTTTCGGGCCTGGGTCAGGTTGGCTCCGCGTGCGGGGGTCTCGGACATTGAACACTCCTTGGTACTTGTGGCGTTTAAGGGGATGCGCAACGGTCGGGCGTGTGACCGCCCGGAATGGTCCCTCTGCGCACCATCTGTCCTCAGACTAGGCACGCGCGCCCGGAAATCCCCTCGACAATCTGTCAAACCTCCGGTGAATTCTTCGACACTCTGGCAGAGGGGTCTAGGGTGGTGTCATGTCACTGACCGTGGATCGCCTGCTCGCCCATCCCGCGCTCGGCCTGCGCCGGATCGTCGATAATCCGTCGGCCCGCGACATTGCGATCGAGTGGGTGTCGAGCTCCGACCTTGCCGACCCCACGCCCTTCCTCGCGCGCGATCAGGTGCTGCTCACCACCGGCAGCCAGTTCCTCGCCGAGGAGGGTGCCGACGCCCGCCGCCCGGGGATCAACGGCACCCGCACCGGCCCCGCGCTCAGCACCGACTACGCGAGCTACGTGCACCGCCTGGCCGATGCCGGGGTTGCGGCGCTCGGCTACGGCACCGATGTGGTGCATCCGGGGCTCCCCGACGCGCTCGTCTCCGCCTGCGAGGCCGAGGGGCTGCTGCTGTTTGAGGTGCCCTATCGCACCGCGTTTATCGCCGTGATCCGCACCGCGGCGGATGCGCTCGCCGCCGCCGCCGGAGAGCGTCAGGCGTGGGCGATGAACGCGCAGCGTGCGATCTCGTTTGCCGCGCTGCGCCCCAATCCGCAGCGCGAAATCTTTGTGGAGCTCGCCCGGCTGCTGCACCGACCGGTGCTGCTGTACAGCGCGCCCGGCCCCAGCCTCGCCCGGTTTGGGCCGCCGATTGACCCGCCCGCCGAGGTCGGGGCGGAGGCCGCCGCACTCCTCGACCGCGGGCAGCGCGCGGCCGCAACACTGGAAACGCCCGCGGGCACGGTGAGCCTGCAGACCGTGGGCCGGCGTGAAGACCTGCGCGCGGTGCTCGCGATCGTGGGGCCGGCTCCCGATCCCGCCGAGCAGAGTGTCATCACCAACGTGGTGGCCCTCACCGGGCTCGCGCTGGAGCAGGGTCGAGGGCTGCGCCGCGGAAGGCGCGCCCTACGCTCGGGTGCGCTGGAGGCCCTGCTGGATGCCCGCCCCTCACTCACCCGGCTCGTGCTGCAACACATCCATGAGGCGCTGCCGCCGGAGCCGGTGCGCGTGGCCATCTGGCATCCGGGGCACGGTGCGGGAAATCCGCTGCTGCGTGAGCTCGATGAGCGGGCGCAAACCACCCCGGGCTGGTGCTTTTTCGCGACCCGCGGGCGCGAGATCATCGTGATTCTTCCCGCGGATGACGCGGCCGAGCGCCTCGCCGAGCTGGGTACAGCGCGCGGGCTCTCCGGCGGGCTCTCCGAGCCCCTCGGGTATCCGGCGCTGGAGCAGGGCATCGATCAGGCCCGCCGGGCTCTCGCCGCCGACCCGCACTCCCCCGGCCTCACCACGTTTTCCGCGGTGGGTGGGCGCGGCATCGCCGAGCTCCTGTGCACCGACGTGGTGCGCGATCGCGCCCGCGAACTCCTCGCGCCGCTGGAGGCCCACGATGCCTCCCACGGCACCGAGCTCATTCCGGCGCTGCGCAGCTGGCTCGAACACAACGGCCAGTGGGATCCCGCCGCCCGCGAACTCGGCATCCACCGCCACACCCTGCGCGCCCGCATCACCCTGATCGAACGCCTCGCCGACTCCCCGCTGGACTCCATGGAGGCCCGAACAAACTTCTGGCTGGCGCTGCGAGCGTAGCGCGCCGAGGCCATCGGCGGCGTGGGGATTCTGCACGATGCATTGCTATCTCTATATATGTAGTGATAGCGTTTCGCCATGCTCCCGCTCTCGCGCATCACCCCGGCAACGGTGGACGTCCTCGATGCCCTCCTGAACGAATCGGACTCCGTCTGGGGTCTCCTCATCGTCAAGCAGACCGGACGCCCCGCCGGCAGCGTCTATCCGATCCTCGAACGCCTGGAGGGTGCCGGATGGGTCACCTCCGGCTGGGAGGAAGACGATGCTCGTGCCGGAGCGCGGCGACGCCTCTACACGCTGACGCCGGAGGGGGCCGCGGCCGCACGCACCACCGTGGCGGACGCGCGGGCGAAGGCCGCGGCAAAGAGTGCTCGGGTGGCGCGCACGGCAGCGCGAGCCGGTTCGACGGGCTCGGTAGGTTCTGCCGGTATTACCGGCCTCTCCGGCGCGGAGGCTACCGCGTGAGCATCGATGCCGCCCTGCGCCTCATTGCCCGCACCCTGCCCGCCCCCGCGCGTGCGCGCTATCTCGAGGAGTGGCGTGCGGATGCCGCGGCGGCATCCGTCGCGGGAATCCGGGAGGGTACGGTGGTGCGTGGCGCGCTGAGCCTCGCACTCACCCTCGACCGCGACTCCCCGCTGCACACCCTCGAACCGCGCGGCACGGTGCCGAGACGCCTGGCCCGACGAGGGATCGCCCGCTTCTCGGCGGCCGCGATCCTCCTCCTCGGCACCCTCGCCAGCAGCGGCGCCCCGGGCGGAGCGGGAGACTCCCCGGTGGCGGTAACCGCGGTCGCCATCGCGTTCTTCCTGATGGTTCTCGTCGGTGCGCTCTCCGCGGTGAGCGGCGCGCTCCTCCTGAGCGGCGCCGCCTGGGTCTCGCGCACTCCCCTCGCGCGGATCACCCTCGCGGCGGCCGTCATCGGCCCGGTTTGTGTGGCGCTCGCGCTGCTGCACGGTAATGCGCATCCCGGCGTGCTGTGGGCGGGTGTTTTGCTGACCGGTTTCGGCCTGATCTCGGGGCTGTGTATCGCGCTCAGTTCGGTGCCCCTGCGCCGGGAGGAGCGCGAGACTCCGCGGGCCCCGCGAATCCTGATCTCTACCCTCGGGCTGGTCGCAATGCTCGCGGTACTGGCACTGGGGGCGACGGATATCCTGCTGTGGGGTCCGCAGGCCGCGAGCCCGGCCATGGATATCGGGACAATCTACGCCCGAATGGTCACCGACGATGGCTTCAACCCGGCACTCACGTTTGTGGCGGTGTGGATCTGGGCCGCGTTCTGGGGCGCGCTCGCGATCGCACTCCTCGTTTTCGGCGCGCTGCCGGGCCCCTCCTGGCTGGATGCTCGACGCACCACCACCCTCACCCTGCTGCTCATCAGCGGTGCCCTGTTGTTCTGGAACCTTGCCGGTTTCGGGATCGGGATGTCCCTCGGGGACACCTTCGAGACCTTCGGCGGGCAGGTCTCGTTCGCGTCCTCAGTGTTACACCTGGTGGGCGTGCTCGCGCTGGCGGCCGCCGCACTCCTTCTGGGGCGGGCGAGCGGCGTGGGTTCGGGCCACGCCCCGCGGCGGGCTCCCGCCGTGTACGGAGGCGCGCGCGCCGTCGCAGGCTAGTGCTGCGAGTCGAGGTCCTGCATATCGATATTGGTGAGCTGACCCGAGGCGTTGTCGAACGTCATCTCGAAGGGGATGACCTCGGTCCAGTCGGTGTTGGTGGATGTCATATGGCGGTTGATCGTGAGGTCGACCGTGACGGTGGTCCGCTCGGTGCCGTAGGCATCGACGCGAATGTCGTCACCCTGGGTCACCGTCACCGCATCGACGTTTCCATCCCAGCCGGCACCTTTGCGCACCGCGGCGGCGTCTTCCTTGAGCTTCTCGGTGATCGCAATGAGATGGTAGCGGCCGTCCGTGGTGGCGTTGAGGGCCGCACTGTTGAGCTGGTCCGCGAGTTCCGGTGTCTGGTCCACCCAGATGGTGTTCAGGGTCGCCTGCAGCGATGAGGTCAGTTCGCCGACCAGCGCGGGAGCCTGCCTGGTGACCTCGGGCGAAGCGATGGTTTCTTCTTCCCCGCCCTTGGGCCAGGCCAGCCACGCCACGGCACCCACCACGACGATCAGGGCGAAGGCGGCGACGATGCGCACGATCCAGCGCGAACGCCGAGCCTTCAGATCCCCGGTGTCCAGCGAGAGTCGCCTATTCCCCGCGAACGGCGAAACCGGATTACTCATTTCAGTGCCCCCACAACCGCGTCATTACATAACGCTCGTAAACCACCCAGCATAGGGGGTCCGGAAGCATTGATCAGACCACGGCTCACCGCCGGAGTAGACTCCTCGGCCCAGCACTGAGCGCGCAGTGACGCGTCTTTCTTGGCCGCTCTCCGGAGGCCACCGCCCCCAGAGAACCGCGGAAGGCCCCCGCTCTGGGGCGTGTGCAGCGCACGCCCGCGTCCCTAGGATGGGGGTATGAAGGACGCTCTGGAATACACAACCACCGAACGCCCCGAGTATGGTGCAACGATGCAGATGGGGATGATCCGGAGCACCGAGCGTGCCCCGATGACCCGCTCGCTCCTCCTGGCACCCGCGATCCTTGGTGTCGTGGTGCTCATTGCCTCACTGACCTGGTACTTCATGTTCCAGGCGGCGACCCAGCCGAAGGCGCAGAGCATCGAACTCTCACCGGCGAGTGTTTCCGAGGCACACCTCATCGACGACGACGTGAGCATGGAGTCCCCCGAGGGCCAGTACATCTTCCGCGTACGTCCGCAGGACACTCCGGGCTCTGGGCAGTTCGACATCGTTGCGAGCACCTGGAACCAGTACGCCGGCTACAGCGCCGACCACCTGCGCAGCGCGTTCATCGCCGCCGACGGCACGGTGATCCGGAACACCAAGATTGCCGCATACTCCGGCCCCGATTTTGAGCGTAACTCCAGCGGGGTTGTCTACAGCGCGGTGCCCTACACCGTGACCGTTCCCACCGGCGGCAAGGCCCTCGGCACCGGCCACCTCGCCTTCTGGCTGGATCAGGCAGCCGACGACGTCGTGTACGTCGCGGTCAACGAGTAGAGCCGAGCGCCCGGAGGCCATACTGGCCGCCGGGCATTCGCATGTCAGCCGGGTTATCTAGACCCGATCGTGCAGGGTGATGTGGTACCCGTCGGGATCTGCCAGTGTGAACGTACGCCCAAACGGACCATCAATGGGTGCGGCAACAATCGGGCGACCGGCCGCCACGAGAGCGTCGTGAATCTCCTGAACGTCGGTGGCGTGCAGCCACACCGCGGCTCCGACGCCCGGACGCTCGCCAGACGAAATATCGGTGCCCGGCACGATGTCGCGCAGCGCGAAGGCGATGGGGGCGGTCTGGAACACCACCGCATGCGGGGGCCCGGCGGGCGAGCGCACGAGACCGAGGTAACGCTCATAGAACGCCTGCGAGGCGTCGAGATCGCTCACCTGCAGCGAGATGAAGTCGGGTCCGGTAACGGGCATGGTGAAGCTCCTTCGTTTTATGTCAGTTAGCTGACATAAAACAATCTATGTCATACTACTGACATGAGTCAAGACGAAGCCGGCGTCGATCTGAACACGTCTCTGGGGTACCTCCTCAAGGAGGCCTCGGTCGCGCTGCGCTCGGCGATGGAGGAGGTCTTGCGTCCGCTCGGCATGACCATCACCCACTACTCCTGCCTCGAACTCCTCGCCCAGCGGCCCGGTCTCTCCAACTCCGAGCTGGCGCGCGGCACATTTGTAACCCGACAGTCGATGAACGTGCTACTCCAGTCACTCGAGCGCGACGGCTTTGTGACCCGGCCCGCCGAGGCTCCCGTCGGGAAGGTACTGCCCACCCAACTCACCGCGAGCGGTCGGCGCAGCCTGGAAAAGGCAACGGTGGCCGTGCGCTCGGTCGAGGAACGCATGCTCTCCGGGATGAGCGATGCCGAGCGAGCAGTAGCCTTCGTCGCCCTCAGCAGCATGATCCACTCATTGAAGGATCGCTAGCGCTCGCCGCGCCCCCGAACCGGGGACATTTTACCGAGGGCGATGTCCCTAGGCTGAGGGTATGAGCCAGAACTCCGATGTGTCACCCGAAATTGAAAACGAGCCGCCGCTGTCCGGTGGCGAGATGGGCATGCTGGGGACCGGTGAGCGCTCCCCTACAAACCGCACGTTTGTGATCTTCCCGGCAGTCGTGGGCATCATCGTCGTTACCACCGCGATCATCTGGACCGTGGTCGCCACCAACGCCGGATAGTCGCTGGGGAAGCCCGGGTGCGGGGCGGGCTAGAACCCGCGCAGCCAGGCGTCCATCTGGGCGTAGGCGTGATCGCGCACGCTGCGTTCGGATAGAAACACGTCGTGTAGCGCTCCGGCCACGCGTGAGACGGTGACCGTGGGGCCGAGCTTCAGCGCACGCTGAGCGATATCCGACACCACGAGCACGCTGTCGCTGTGCTTCATCCGCTCGTTCCAGCCGGCCGTGACCGTGGAGGAGTCCGACAGCAGGGTGAGCACCGGCACATCGATCGAGAGCCCGCGCGCCACCTGGGTGTGCCCCGCGAGGATGGTGCGCAGCCACCCCACCGTGACCGGGAAGCCGCGCTCGGGCCGCCAGCGGTCGTCGAAGGCCCACTCACCCTCAAATGCCGCGCTGGTTGCCCGGCTGTAGTATCCGAAGTCCACACCCGGCAGGGTCGCTCGCGGGTCGTAGCGAGCGCCGAGACTCAGCAGCGGTTCGAGTGTGCCGCGGCCCAGCTCGCCGGCCTGAAATTCCAGCCACGGGGAGTTCAGGATGAGGGCGTCGAGGCGGCCCGGATGCCGGTGCGCCCACAGGCTCGCGGTCAATCCGCCGGTGGAGTGTGCCACGATGACCAGGCGTCGCGGGTTCTCCGTGCCCTCCCCGTGCCCCATCAGCGTGAGTGCGGCCTCGATGTCCTCGTCATAGGTGGTGAGATTGTCCACGTAGCCGGGCGCGCGATCCGGGCGCATGCTGCGGCCGTAGTCGCGCAGGTCCAGCGCGTGGAAGCGCGCGCCGCGCTCGTGCCAGAAGTCGGCCAGCTCGGTCTGGAAGAAGTAGTCCGACCAACCGTGCAGGTACAGCACATCGGTATTGCGTGCGATAGCTCGGTGCGGCCACCCGGAACCCGGGCGCGACTCGAACCGGGGCGGCCGCCGTGAATCACGCACCAGCGTCGCACACACCTCGCCGTGGGCGTCGGTGCCCAGCGGCAGGGTGTGCGCCTGAAATGGCACACCGAGCACATCGGTTTCCCAGATGTGCTCGGTCATGTCCACTCCCCCGCTCGAAATCGAGCCGTTTGGTGCTACGTTACTCGGCCGCGGGCTCATCCCGCGAGATGCGAATCATCTCGCCGCGGTGGCCCACCTTGATGCGCGCGCGCTCGTGCGGCTCGCCCAGGCTGATCTCGTGCTCGTCGAGGCGGTGCCAACCGTCGAGATCGGTGTACGCCACACCGCGCTCCTCGAGCAGCGCCGGAATCGCCGACTCCTCGGGAGCCTCCGGGATCCACCAGGTCTCGCGATCCGCCAGAACGTTCTCCACGGTCTCCATGGCGTCCGACTTCGTGGCACCGATCAGGCCCACCGGGCCGCGCTTGATCCAGCCGGTCGCGTACACGCCGGGAACCTGAGCGCCGGTGGCGTCGTGCACCTGACCGCCGCGGTTCGGAATCACACCGCGGGTCTCGTCAAACGGAATCTCATCGAGCGGCGAACCGTAGTATCCCACCGCGCGGTACAGCGCCTGGATCGGAACCTCGCGGTACTCGCCGGTGCCCTCGACCCCGCCAAAGCCGGTGGCCTTCGTGCGCTCGTAGCGCAGACCCGAAACCTTACCGTCCTCGCCGAGGACCTCCTCGGGGTTGGCGTAGAAGTGCAGGTGCAGGCGGCGGCTCGCGCCCTCCTGCGGCTCCTTGCGCCACTTCTGCAGCACGCGGTCGATGACCATGATCTGCTTGTTCGTGGCGATGTCGTCCAGCGAGGCCTGATCGTAGTCGAAGTCCTCGTCGTAGAGCACCATGTCCACGTCGTTCAGCTCGCCCAACTCACGCAGCTCGAGCGGGGTGAACTTCACCTGGGCCGGGCCGCGGCGGCCAAACACGTGCACGTCGGTGACCGGGGAGGCCTTGAGGCCCTGGTAGACATTGTCCGGGATCTCGGTGGGCAGCAGGTCATCGGCGTGCTTTGCGAGCATGCGGGCCACATCGAGCGCCACGTTTCCGTTACCGATCACGGCGACCTCGCGGGCGTTCAGCGGCCAGGTGGTGGGCACGTCGGGGTGAGCGTCAAACCAGTTCACGAAGTCCGCGGCACCGTAGGAGCCGTCGAGGTCGATACCCGGAATGTTCAGGTGGGCGTCCTGAATGGCGCCGGTCGCGAAGATCACCGCGTTGTAGTGCTTCTTGAGGTCATCCAGGGTGATGTCGGTGCCGTAGCGGACGTTGCCAAAGATGCGAATGTCACCGCGGTCAAGCACGTCGCGCAGCGCGTTGATGATGCCCTTGATGCGGGGGTGATCCGGTGCCACACCGTAGCGAACCAGGCCGTAGGGGGCCGGCAGGTGCTCAAACAGGTCGATCGACACGTCGAAGTCTTTTTCGGCTTTGAGCAGGATGTCGGCGGCATAGATTCCGGCGGGGCCGGCTCCCACGATGGCCAGGCGCAACTTGCTCATGTGTCAATTTCTCCTTTGTTAGCGTCCTCAGACGCGGGGGTAACGAGGGGTAAAACTAGCTCGAGCGCTCAACGATGGTCTCGGCGAAGCGCACGAGAGCATCCTTGACCGGGCCCTTGGGCAGCGGGGCCAGGGCGGCCACGGCCTCCTCGGACCAGCGGTGAGCGGCCGCGAGGGTGCGGGCGGTCACCTCGTGTTCGCGCAGCGCGGCAATCGCCGCGGTAAAGTCTTCGGCGGCCGCACCGGTGAGCTCGGCCTCGCTGTCGGTCTCGATCCGGGCCACCAGGGCGGCGGCCTCCGGGTCGGTCTCGGCCAGGCGGCGCAGGTAGATCATCGGCAGGGTAGCCACGCCCGCACGCAGGTCGGTGCCGGGCACCTTTCCCGTTTCCTCGGGTGCCGGGGAGAGATCGATCACGTCGTCGATCAGCTGGAACGCGATGCCCACCTTCTCGCCGTACTCGACCACCGCGGCCTCATAGGCCGGGTCGGCGTGACTGAAAATCACGCCGGTACGGGCGGCGGCGGCGATGAGCGAACCGGTCTTGTCCGAGAGCACCTGGATGTAGTGCGCCTCAATGTCTTCATCCTCGCGCGGGCCCACGGTCTCGTGCAGCTGGCCGAGAACCAGGCGCTCAAACGTGCTCGCCTGCAGCTGGATCGCACGCTCACCGAGCTCGGCCATGATCTGGCTGGCCCGGGCAAAGAGCAGGTCACCCGTGAGGATCGCGGCGGAGTTGCCCCACACCGTGTGAGCGCTCGGCACACCGCGGCGCTTATCCGACTCGTCCATGACGTCATCGTGATACAGCGAACCCAGGTGCGTGATCTCGATGGCCTCGGCCGCGAGCACCACCTCGGGGGTCGTGCCCTCACCCAGCTGAGCGGTGAGCAGCAGGAGCATCGGTCGGATGCGCTTACCGCCGGCCTCCAGGAGGTAGCGGCTCATGCTGTTGGCCACCGAATCGGTGTACGCCAGCTGCTTTTCGAGGCCGGCCTCGATCCGGACCAGGCCGGCATCCACCTCGTGAAGCAGCTTCTTCGTCGCGGGGGACGCAAAAATACGCTCGGTCAGGCCAAGGTGCTGAGACAGACTCGTGATGCGAGTCTCGGGTCGATCGTTCACCCTACCCACCCTAGCTGGCCTTGGTACCGCGGTGCAGGGCGGTGATACCACCCGTGAGGTTGCGGTACTCAACGTTTGTCCAGCCAGCCTCGCGCATCCACTCGGCGAGCTCGGCCTGCGCCGGCCACGCCTGAATGGACTCGTTGAGGTAGTCGTAGGCATCCGGGTTGGAGCTGGCAAGACGCACCAGCACCGGCGAAACGCGGTGCAGGTAGAAGTCATAGAGGCCACGCCACAGGGTGTTCGGCGGGGTCGAGAACTCGCAGATCACGAGGCGACCGCCCGGCTTGGTCACGCGCAGCATCTCGGCGATGGCCTGCTTGGGGTTGACCACGTTGCGCAGACCGAAGGAGATCGTGGTGGCATCAAACTCGTTATCCGCGAAGGGCAGCTTGGTGGCGTCGGCCTCAACAAAGCTGATGCGGTTGATGTGGCCGTAGCGACGGCGGCCCTCGGCGAGCATGCCCGGGGAGAAGTCCGCGGCCACAACGCTCGCACCGGTGCCGGCGATCGAGGCGCTGGACGTGCCGGTACCGGCGGCCAGGTCGAGAATGCGCTCGCCCGGGACCGCGCCGATCGCGCGGGTCGTAACCACGCGCCACAGGCGATCGTTGCCGAGGCTCAGGACGGTGTTTGTGAGGTCATAGCGCGGGGCCACCTCGTCAAACATCGCCGAAACCTGAGTGGGCGCTTTAGAGAGATCGGCCTTGTGCATGGTCACTATCCTAGACACTTTCGGCCCCCGATGCCTGCGCACTCGGCGTGAAACGGCGCGGGACGGCGGCTACGGCATATCTCGGCGTGTACTCATGCAAAACCGCCTAGGCTAAGGGGGTGTCCTCTCGTGTTATCCCTCGGCTCCATGTCACCACTCGTGCACTGGCCGATCCCGGCACCCTGTTTGGGTTTGCCAGCCGCACCGATCCGCTCATCTGGATGCGCGGTGGCGCGGGAATCGTGGGCAGCGGCGAGGCCCTTCGTCTCGTCCACACGGGCGAGGACCGCATCACCGACCTTGCTGCGGATTGGCAGAGCGTCGCCGCCTCCGCGCGTGTTGATGACGATGTGCGCCTCCCCGGCACCGGCCTGATCGCATTCGGCACGATCGCGTTCTCGGCGGCGTCGGCCACCGAAAGCGTGCTGATCGTGCCCCGCCAGATCGTGGGCCGCTCCGGCGAGCACGCCTGGATTACCGAGATCAGTATTGACGGCGAAGCCTACCCCGAGGGTGCCCCCGTGCGCACCCCGCTGGGTGAGAGCGTCACCGTGCCGCTTGCCGAGGACGCGGATGCCGATCAGCGCCACCAGGCCCTCGTGCGCACCGCACTCGAGCGCATCGCACGCGGCGACGTTGCCAAGGTGGTGCTCGCGCGCACACTGACCGGCCGGTTGCCCGAGGGCGCGGATCGCCGCCGCCTGGCCGCAGACCTCGCGGCCGCCTACCCGCAGTGCTGGACCTATGCGGTAGACGGCATGATCGGCGCGAGCCCCGAAACCCTCATCAGCGTGCGTGCCGGCTCGCTCTCGCTGCGCGTGCTCGCCGGCACCGCCGCCCGCGGGCACGGTGCCGAGGCCGATCAGGCCGCCGCCGACACCCTCCTGGAATCGCGCAAGGATCGCGACGAGCACGCCTACGCCGTGCGCAGCGCCCTCGCCGCCCTTGGCCCGCACGCCGCGGGCCTCCACGGGCAGGACTCACCCTTCACCCTGCGCCTGCCGAACCTCTGGCACCTCGCCACCGACATCTCCGGCCGAATCAGCGATCGCGCGAGCGTGCTCGATCTCATTCAGGCGCTGCACCCCACCGCGGCGGTGGGCGGCACCCCGACCGCCGCCGCGATCGACCTGATCGATGAGCTCGAGCCCTTCGACCGCGGCCGCTACGCCGGCCCCACCGGCTGGGTGGACGCCCACGGCAACGGCGACTGGGCCATCGCCCTGCGCGGTGCCCAGGTCGACCCCGCGGGCGACATCACCGCGTATGCCGGCGGTGGCATCGTCGCGGGATCGGATCCGGCATCGGAGTTCCGCGAGACCGGGATCAAGTTCCGCCCAATCCGCGACGCGCTGTCCTAGCGAACGCCGCCCTAGCGAACGCCGCCCTAGCGGACGCTGTCCTAGCGGGCACTGTCCTAGCGAAGGTGTCCGAGAGCGCGGGCTAGACCTTACTGGCCTGCAGCGCGGCGCGCGCCTCCTCGACATCGTAGGTCGCGGTCGGCCACTGCGGATCGATCTCGCTCAGCACGTCCACGAGCAGGTGCTGCACGGCAACGCGGGCGTACCACTTATTGTCGGCGGGCACGACGTACCAGGGCGCGTAGTCGGTCGAGGTGCGGGTGAGCGCGATCTGGTAGGCCTCCTGATAGTCCGGCCACACCTCACGCTCGGTGATGTCGTTGGGGGTGAACTTCCAGTGCTTATCCGGGCGATCCAGGCGATCCAGCAGGCGCTTCTTCTGCACCTCGGGGCTGATCTGCAGCATGATCTTGATGATCCGGGTTCCCGAATCCACCAGCTCACGCTCAAACTCATTGATGGCCTCGTAGCGGCGCTCGATCTCCTCCGCCGGGGCCAGATTACGCACGCGCCCGATCAGCACATCCTCATAGTGCGAGCGGTCAAAAACACCGATCTTGCCGTCGGCGGGCACCTGCTTGTGGATGCGCCACAGGAAGTCGTGCGCCAGCTCCTCTGCCGTGGGCTTCTTGAATGAGGCCAGCTGCACACCCTGCGGATCGACCGCGCCCACCACGTGCCGGACGATGCCGCCCTTACCCGCGGTATCCATCGCCTGGAGGACGAGCAGAACAGAGTCGGTCGCGCCCGAGGTAGCGGCCGCGTGCAGACGCTCCTGCAGGTCGCTCAGGGTGTCGACAACCCGCGCCAGCTCGGCAACGCCGGTCTTTTTCCCACCCTTGAAGCCGGGTGTGGAGTCCGTTTCTACCGCGTCGAGGCGGAAGCCGGGACCCACCCGGAGGACGTTCTGAGGATCTTCGGACCAGGCTTCAGAGTGGAATGACATGACGTTATTGTGCACCCATGGCCGGGGTTGGCACCAGACCCAGAAGGAGAAAAACCGCGGATGAGCGCTAGTCGCGCGTGAGCGGAACCTCGATCAGCACCGGGCCGGTCGTGGGCGCGGTGAGCGCCTGATCCAGATCCGCACGCGTTTTCGCCCGGCGATACTCCCAGCCGTAGGCGCGCGCGAGCGCCTCCAGATCAACCTCCTGGGGCGTATAGAGCACGCGCTCAGCGAGCGCATCGGGGGTCGACTCGGCGACCTCGAGACCCGCAAAGATGGTGCCGCCGTGGTCGTTACCCACGATGATCTGAATGCGCGGCGACTGCTCACCCGGTACCCGCAGCATTCCGCCCACGTCGTGCAGCAGCGTCAGATCGCCGAGCACCACGCGGGTCAGCCCGGTCTCGGACTCGGCCTGCTGGGCGAGCGCGATACCCGTGGAGGTCGCGATCGTGCCGTCGATTCCGGCCAGACCGCGGTTGGCAAACACCCGCAGTTTCTTGCCCGGCAGCACCTCATCGGCCACCCGGATCAGCCGCGAGGCACCAAACACCAGGCGGTCATGCGGCCAGGTGGCCCGCCAGACGGACTCCACCAGGAGGCGTCGATCCACGCGCGCCCGCACCGCTTTGAACTCCTCGCGCACGTAGGCGAGCCGGGTCGCGGGGTCGTGCGAGTGCGCGGCCTCGAGATCCGGTGCCACGTCGGTCGAACGCTCGGCGGTGATCTCGCGTGCGGCAACGACCCAGTGGCCCAGCCAGTCGCGATCGATCGGGCCGGCGGCCACGGCGATCCGCGGCGCGCGCTGCGCGCTGTGGCCCGGGTCAAACAGCTCGATGCCGTCGGCCGACACCACCCAGGTTTCGACGTCTGTGCGGCGCAGTAGCGCGGGAATCTGCCGGCTCAGCGTGGGGTGACCAAACACGATCACGCGCTCGATCAGGCCGCCGTACTCCGGCGAATCGAGCAGATCGCGATAGGGCACGATCAGCGCGCGGCCATAGCGGCTGCCGCTGGAAACCTCGGCGATCAGCGGCCATCCGCCCTGATGGGCGAGCTCCTCGGCGTCCGGCCCGGCACCATTTCCGGCGATCACGACCGTGCGCGGTCCGCGTTCGAGGACCTGGGGCTCGGGGGCGACGGGCTCGGGGGTGCGGGCCTCGGCGGTTGCCGGAGCCTCAATGTCCGCGATGTCCGTGTCGAATTCGGCGGACTCCGGCAGAGCGATGGCCTCGGCACGAGCGGTGGACAGCGGCTCACGGAACCCGACGTTGAGCTGAACCGGGCCGGGTACCTCGCCGATGGCCGCGGCCACCGCGGCGCGGGCGTGCCCCGCGGCCCGCTCGGCCTGATCACCGTCGGCATCAGGTGCGGGCTCATCAAGGCTCAGCCGGGCGGCCGTACCAAACAGGTGCGCCTGGGCGGTGGTCTGGTTGGCCCGAATGCCACGCAGCTCCGCCGGGCGATCGGCGCTCAGCACGATCAGCGGAATCCGCGAGTGATGAGCCTCCAGCACGGCCGGATGCAGGTTCGCGACCGCGGTACCGCTGGTCACAACGAGGGGAACGGGGCGGCCGGACTCGGCCGCGAGACCCAGCGCGAGGAACCCGGCCGAGCGCTCATCGATGCGCACCCGCAGGCGAATCCGCCCATCGGCCTCGGCCTCGGCAAAAGCCAGGGCCCACGCCTGCGAGCGCGATCCCGGGCACACCACGGCGTCGCGTACGCCGAGGCGAATAAGCTCGGCGACGAGACCCCGCGCGTACGTGCTTGCGGGGGAATCTCCCGCGGTCATCGGCGCGGCTCGGAACCCGAACCGGAATCATCGCCAGCGTGCGGCGGAACCTCATCGGAGCCTGCCGACGTGGCACCGGTGCCACGCGAGCCCGGCTTCTGCGGCGGCTGCGTACCGCCGTCGGCGTTACCGCCGTCGCGCGGGCCAAAGTACTTGGGGTCGTCCAGGTCGATCTCGGCGTCCAGAGCGGCGAGCTCCTCCTCGAGGCGACGGATACGCTCATCCTGCTCACTCACGCGACGCAGATCGCCGAGGAAGGCGGGGTCGTCGTCCGGGGTGCGCGGCTGCGGTGCCGGGCCGCGGGAGCGACCGATCGTGTACCAGAGGGCGAGACCAGCCACCGGCAGCAGGAGGATCACCACGAGCCAGACGGGCTTCGAGAGCCCGCGAATACGCGAGTTATCACGCAGGGCACAATCCACAACCGTGTAGACCGTGGCCACAACGAGGACCACAACGAGGGCAAACAGGAACCTGGGCATGGCTCCATGCTACCCGGCCGACCACGCTCCCGACGCGCGTATACCCTGTGCGCGTAATGCTTTCAGGAACTCCGGAGAGAGTGCGGGCAGCGGAGACGTAGACTGTGGGGGTGAAACCGATGCGATCCGTGATTCTTTTTTCCCTCCTGCGCCTCCTGGCCTTTGCCGCGCCCCTCGCACTCCTGCTGATGCTGAACGTCCCCCCGATGTGGGCGGCCATCGCCGCCGCGGTGCTGGGTTTCGCACTCTCGCTGGTCTTCCTGCGCACCCCGCGCGAGCGGGTTGCCACCTCGCTCTACGAGGCACGTCACCCGGTTCACGGCGAGGATGAGGACGTCGAAGACGACTACCTCGACGATGAGGACGACCTTCTCGACCACGAGGAAGCAGACCTCCCCACGGCGGGCGAGGCCGAGGTCACCTCATCGGCCCCCACCGGCACCGAAAAGTAGGCATTCGCACACGCAGAAGCCGCCCGAAACCTGAGGTTTCGGGCGGCTTCTGCGTGTGCGGGAGGTTTAGAACGCCAGGCCGTAGGCCAGGGTCAGCCCGAAGATCAGCTGCGCGACACCGGTGAGTTTCAGCACCAGCACAAACTCGCGCGCCGTCTTGCCGGTGAGCACGATCACGATCGCGGGGATCATCACCAGCAGGCTGAACAGGGTGGCCCAGACCAGCGGGATGAAGAGCGCGAGCCAGATCGCCAGGCCCAGAGCCAGCAGGAGGAGCACGACGTAGCTGATGCGGGTGGCCGTGGCACCGATGCGCACCGAGAGGGTGCGCTTGCCAGCGATACGATCCTGCTCAATATCGCGCAGGTTGTTGACCATCAGGGTCGCGACGGCGATGAAGCCCACCGCGATACCGCCTGCGATGGCCGGCTGGGTGATCGTACCGATCTGCACGTAGGTCGTGCCGAGGGTTGCCACCAGGCCAAAGAAGACGAAGACAAACAGCTCGCCGAGGCCCATGTAGCCGTAGGGGCGCTTGCCGCCGGTGTAGTACCAGGCCGCGACAATCGCGAGGGAGCCCACGATCAGCAGCCACCACAGCCCGGACACGATGACCAGGATAATACCGGCCACCGCGGCGATGCCGAAGAAGACCAGGGCCACGGTCAGAACGGTGCGCGCCTTCGCCCGGCCACTCCCAACCAGGCGCGACGGGCCAACCCGGTGCTCGTCGGTTCCACGAATGCCATCGGAGTAGTCGTTCGCGAAGTTCACGCCGATCTGCAGGGCGATCGCGATCACGAGGCAGAGAATTGCCCGTGCCCAGTGGTACACACCCGGGTCGCTCGCAAAGATCGCCGCACCGGTACCGATGGCCACCGGGGCCACCGCCATCGAGAGGGTGAACGGACGCGCGCCGCCGATCCAGTCGCCCAGGCGAGCCGGGCGCACCGCCTGCATCTTCCGCGCCGCGGGGTTCCCGCTCTTGCCGGTGCCCTTGGGCTTGTTACGCACGGGTGCTTTCGCGCTCGCGCGCTGCGGGGTGTTTGCCACGGGTTTCCTCCAGATTGTCTGCCTCGAAGTTTACGACATGCACGCGGGTGAGCCCCGCTAGGCCGTCCGCGCGGTGAGTGCGATTCGATCCGGCTTTCCCGATGGCAGCAGCGGCATCTCCGGCAACACGATGACCTCGCGCGGACGCGCGGCCGGCCCCAGCGCCTCACCACAGGCCGCGCGGATGCGGGCGAGGAGGTCGCCCGGCTCCGTCGCCACATGCGCGGTGAACACGACCGGAACCTGACCCCAGCGCTCATCCGCCGCGGCCACCGCCACGGCGTCGGAGAGCCCGGGGAGCGCACGCACCACGGCATCGATTCGGTCGAGGCTCACGTTGGTGCCGCCCGAAATGAACACGTTATCCAGGCGTCCGTGAACGCTCAGCACGCCGTCGGTCAGGGCACCGGTATCGCCGGTGCGCAGGCTCCGCGGCACGGGGGTAGCGTCACCCGGGTGCACAAACTCGAGGTGCCCGGCCGGGGAGTTTTCGGCGGCCTGCGGTGCCGCGCGCTCGGCCGCACTCAGCGGATCATACACACCGTAATGTGCGGGGTCGAGCGGTGCGTCGGTTAAGACGTTCGGGGGCACGATGCGAACCTCATGCTCGGCCAACCCGAGGCCGTCGGCAAACGGAAGATTGGCATCGGTTCGAGAGTAGTCCCAGTGCCCGTGCTCATCGAGGTAGCCGAGGGCCAAAACCGGGCCGGCCAGGCGAATCTCACCGTCACGGATCTCCACGGAAACCCCCTCCAGCGGCACCCCGTCGTAGACGCATCCGCCGCCGGTTTCGCTCGAGCCATAGGTGCGCACGAGGCGCACCCCCGCCGCCCGAGCCCGCTCGCGCAGCGGTTCCGGAACGGCCTGCCCGCCCACCAGCACGGCGTCGAAACCGGCCAGAACATCCGAGTGGTCGAGCACCCGCTGAACCTGCGCGGGCACCAGCGAGACATAGCGGCGGCCGGGCGCACGCTCAAACAGGAGCCGTGCGTGCCGCTCGAAGATCGCCGGGTCAAAGGGGCCCGGCGGGAGGTGCGCGGGGGTCGTGCCGGCCAGGTGCGAGCGCACGAGCACCTGCAGCCCCGCAACGTAGTTTCCGGGCAGCGCGGACAGCCAGGTGCCCGGTCCGCCGAGAGCGCGCTCGGTTGCCCAGGCCGAGTGCAGGAGCGCGTGCCGGGAGTGCGCGATGCGCTTCGGAATGCCCGAGGAGCCCGAGGTTTCGATCACGATGTCCACCCCCGCGGGAACGCTTGGATTCGGGGCAGTGGGCAGATCCGGCCCGGCCACGGGCAGCAGCGCGGGACCCTCCCCCGCGAGCAGGTCATCCAGCGCGTCGATGAACGCGGCACGATCCTGCGCGGAAATGAAACGCGCCGGGCGCCGCGCGCTCACTAGTACTGCCAGGGGTAGGGCGACCAGTCCGGCGCGCGCTTCTCCAGGAAGGAGTCCCGCCCCTCGAGGGCCTCATCCGTGCCGTAGGCGAGACGGGTGGCCTCACCGGCAAAGACCTGCTGGCCCACCATGCCGTCATCCACCGCGTTGAAGGCAAACTTCAGCATGCGAATCGCGGTGGGCGACTTGGTGAGGATCGTGCGTGCCCAGGCCAGGGCGGTGGGCTCAAGATCGGCGTGCGGCACCACCCGGTTGACCGCGCCCATCTCGTAGGCGCGCTCGGCCGAATACTCCTCGGCCAGGAAGAAGACCTCGCGCGCAAACTTCTGCCCGATCTGGCGAGCAAAGTACGCGCTGCCATAGCCCGCGTCGAACGACCCGACGTCGGCATCGGTCTGCTTGAACCTACCGTGCTCGGCCGAGGCGATGCTGAGATCGCACACGACGTGCAGCGAGTGTCCGCCGCCCGCGGCCCAGCCCGGAATCACGGCGATCACGACCTTCGGCATCATGCGGATCAGGCGCTGCACCTCAAGAATGTGCAGGCGGCCCGAGCGCGCGGTGTCCTGCACCGTGGTCTCGGACTCTGAGTACTTGTACCCGTCACGTCCGCGAATGCGCTGATCGCCACCGGAGCAGAACGCCCAGCCTCCGTCCTTCGGGCTCGGGCCGTTACCGGTGAGCAGCACCACGCCGATCCTCGAGTTCTGCCGGGCGTCATCGAGCACCGCGTACAGTTCATCCACCGTGCGCGGGCGGAAGGCGTTGCGCACCTCGGGTCGGTTGAACGCGATGCGCGCCACCTGGCCGTTCACATCGTGGTGGTAGGTGATGTCGGTGAGGGCCTCAAAGCCGGGAACATCGCGCCATTCGGCGGCGTCAAACAGATCCGAAACGTGCATGCACTAAGCATAGAACGCCGTACACGGGAATCCCCGTGTACGGCGTTCGTGGTGAGTCGACTCAGTCGCGCACACCCGGCAATACCGAGCCTGCGGACGGCGTTCGTGGTGAGTCGGCTAGGCCGCGCACACCTTGCGGTACTCGGCCTGAGCCTTCTTCGAGGCGTCCAGGAACTTCTCCATGGCATCCAGTACACCGGCCGTGTTGGAGGAGTCGGCGGTGGCCTTGGCAACGTCCGCGTCGAGGGCGGCATAGGCGGCACCCAGCGGTGCGACGGCCTTCTTGACGTCCTCGTTCTCGATCTTCTTCTCGAGGGCGGTGAACTGCTCGGTCAGCTTCTTGGTTCCCGCGGCGGTGGCGGCGGGGTCGCTGGCGGAGTTCATGACGATGTTCTGCGCGTCGGTGACGAGCGCGGAGAGGTCCTTGTTGGTGGTGGCGCAGGCGTCAGCAACGCTCGGGCCGGTCGAACAGGCGGAGAGACCGACGGCGAGCAGCAGGGTGGTGCCGGCAACGACCGAACGGCGAAGTGAAATACGCATGGTTTAGAGCGCTCCTGAGTGTGTAGTGCGAAACGGGGGCATCGTGAGCCCCTCCGGCAGGGTACGTAATGAAGTGGGGAGTTCGAAACCGACACGCGTCCGGCGTGTCCCCCGTTATGGGGGTGTTATGGAAAAGCCTCATTTTGTCCGATAACGAATGATTTCGTGGCGCATTGTGCGTATCTTGCTGGGGGCGTGCATCTCACGTCACGCACGCCCGCGGTGCACAGGGCTCGCCCTAGGATCAAGTCATGCGCCTGATTCTCATTCGTCACGGGCAGACCCCGTCGAACATCGCCAACCTGCTGGACACGCTCGTTCCCGGGCCCGATCTCACCGCCCTCGGCCGAGCTCAGGCGGAGACCCTCGTCACCACCATGAACGAGGATGCCGATGCCTTCTATGTGAGCACGCAGGTGCGCTCCCAGCAGACCGCGGCGCCGCTCGCCGCACGACTGGGGCTCGAGGTGCGGGTGCGGCATCAGCTGCGCGAGATCGAATCCGGAGACTTTCAGATGCTCGGGGACCCGGTCTCCCACGAGCACTTCCACGGGCAGATCTTCAGGTGGGCGGATGGCGACCCGAGTGGGCGGATACCCGGGGGTGAAACCGGCCTGGAGGTCTTTGCTCGCGTGGACGAGGTGCTCGCCGAGGCCACCGAGGAGGGCGTCGAGCGCCTGATGATCCTGGCGCACGGTGCCCTCATCCGCACCTGGGTGGGGGCTCATGCGATCAATACCGCCCCCGGATTCGCCCGCGCGAGCGAGATGCCAAACACAGGATATGCGATCCTCACGGGCTCACGCACAGAGGGCTGGATCCTCGAAAACTGGAATGGGGAGCCCATCCCGGCATCCGAAGCCACGCGCTAACCCGCGGGGCAACGCGAGCCTGCCGGTCACTCGCCCTACGAGACGGGCGTCGGTGCGGTTACCGGCGGCTCCTCGCCGCCGATGGCGGCGCGTAGGGCCTCGGCGATCGCCACATCGCCATCGGTGAAGGGCAGCGTGAGCCCCGCGGTTTCCGGGGCGTGCAACACGTCCGCGGCCACCAGGGCGACGTTTTCGCGAGAAACCCTACCCCGCTCAGCGGTGATCGAAATCTCGCCGGTGCTGGGCTCGTCGGTGAGGCCACCGGGGGCGAGTATCGTCCAGTCGAGATCCTGGCGGCGCAGATACTCATCGGCCGCGGCCTTCGCCTCGGCGTAGGCATAGAAGGAGTCTTCGGGATCGATCCCGTGGTCCGGGCCAGCTCCCTGATAGGACACCATCACGAAGCGGCGGAGGCCGGTACGCACGGCGGCATCGATGGTGCGGATCGCGGCATCGCGATCCACCGCAAAGGTACGCTCCGGATTTCCGCCACCGGCACCGGCCGACCAGACGATGGCGTCAAAGCCCTGCAGCAGATCGGCGAGCTGCCAGATCACCAGGGTCTCAACATCGGCAACCCGCGCGCTCGCGCCGGTCTCCTCCACATCCGTAATGTGGTCCGGGTTTCGCACAAAACCGGTGACCTGGTGACCGCGATTTACGAGGACCCGTGCGAGGTGAAGTGCGACCTTGCCGTGTCCCCCGATGATGGCAATAGCTGACATGGGCCAACGCTAGCACGCGTTATCCGAGAAACGCGAGTACCTCGAACGAGGAGGTGTTAGGGTTTATAAGTAAGACGTATTCGAAACAACTCGTGCGTTACGTCCGATGTGATGAGGCATTACCAACCCCGGAGGTCACCGTTGTCCCCTACCCCGCCCCTGATCGTGATGGGGGTTTCCGGTTCCGGAAAGTCCACCATCGGCATCGCCCTGGCTGAGAGCCTCGGTCTCACCTTTATTGACGGGGATGACCTGCACACCCCCGCAGCTAAGGCCAAGATGGGGGCCGGGCAGCCCCTCAACGACGAGGATCGCGCGCCCTGGCTCGAGATCATCGCCCGCCGCATCGCCGATGAGCTCGCCGCCGGTCACCCCATCGTGGTGGCCTGTTCCGCGCTCAAGCGTCGCTACCGCGACCTGCTGGTGAGCCACGCACCGAGCACCGTGCTGATCCACCTCGCGGGCGATCGCGCTCTAATTTCCGAGCGTCAGGCCGGCCGCAATCACGAGTACATGCCCAACAGCCTGTTGGACTCCCAGTTCGCCGCCCTCGAGCCGCTCGAGGCCGATGAGCGCGCATTCGCCGTGAGCCTGGCACAGACTCCGGACGCCATCATCGCCGATATTCGCACCCGCCTGGACGCCCTGGACGCGGCCGGCGCATCGACCGAGGAGGTCACCGCATGAGCACCCTGTTTGATCTGACCGGCCGGCTGGCCCTGGTCACCGGATCCAGCCGCGGCATCGGTCGCAGCATCGCCGAGGGCCTCGCCGATGCCGGGGCCACCCTCGTGCTGCACGGCCGTGATCTGGACCGTCTCACCGAAACCCGAGCTGAGTTTGTCGAGCGCTACGGCGAGGAGCGCATACACGCCGTCGCCTTCGACATCACCGATGAGGCGGCAGTTGATGCGGGCGTCAACGAGATCGAATCCCGCGTCGGTGCCCTCGATGTCCTGGTGAACAATGCCGGTATTCAGCACCGCGAACCCCTCGTCGAGCTGGCCCGGGAAGACTGGGATCGCGTGATCGCAACCAACCTCACCAGCGCGTTCCTGGTCGGCCGGGCGGTCGCGCGCCACATGCTGCCGCGCCGGGCCGGAAAGATCATCAACATCGCCTCGGTTCAGACCGATCTCGCGCGCCCCACCCTCTCGGCCTACACCTCGGCAAAGGGCGGTATCCGCAACCTCACCCGGGCGATGACCGCCGAGTGGGCTGGTTCGAACATCCAGATCAACGCGATCGCTCCGGGCTACATTCACACGGATATGACCCAGAAGCTCGTGGATGATGCGCAGTTCAACTCCTGGATTCTCGGCCGCACACCGGCCGCGCGCTGGGGTACACCGGCCGACCTCGCGGGCCCCGCGGTGTGGCTGGCCTCGGCGGGCTCTGACTTCGTAAACGGACAGGTCATCTTCATCGATGGCGGAATGACGGTGGTGGTCTAGTGAGACTCGAAAACACGGCGGTGGTCGCACACGCCAAGGATGACCTGCGGGTTGAGGTACTGCCCGAACCCACCCCCAGCAATGCGGAGGCCGTGATCGAAATCGCCTATGGCGGCATCTGCGGATCAGACCTGCACTACTGGACCCACGGCGCGGCCGGCGAGTCGATCCTGATCGATCCCCTGGTCCTCGGCCATGAGGTCGTGGGTACCGTGCTCACCGCGGCGGCCGACGGCACCGGCCCGGCGGCCGGAACCCGCGTCGCCGTGCACCCAAACACCCCGCATGCCGTCGAGGGCATACGCTCCCCCGAGGGGCGGCCCAACCTCGCTCCGGCCTCGACCTACCTCGGCAGCGCGGCGCGGCACCCGCACACCGACGGGGCGTTCGCGCGACGGGTGGCACTGCCCGCCCGCATGCTGCGCGCGCTGCCCGACAATCTCTCCCTGCGCGACGCAGCCCTGGTTGAGCCGGCCTCGGTGGCCTGGCACGCCGTCTCTCGAGCCGGCGAGGTGGCCGGCAAGACCGTGCTCGTGATCGGCACCGGCCCGATCGGCGCGCTCGCTGTTGCCGTGCTGAAGCGTGCGGGTGCCGCACACATCACCGCGGTCGACATGCACGAGAAGCCACTCGAAATTGCCCGTGAACTCGGGGCTCACGCGACCCTGCACGCCACCGACACCGAGGCCATCTCCGCGGTGCAGGCGGACATCGTGATCGAGTCTTCGGGAAACTGGCGCGGCCTCGCCTCGGCGGTGCGCGGTGCCACCCGCGGCGGCCGCGTGGTCATGGTGGGCCTCCTGCCCTCGGGTGAGCAGCCCGCGCTAATCAGCCTCGCGATCGTGCGCGAGCTCGAGCTCATGGGCTCATTCCGGTTCAATGACGAGATCGATGAGGTGATCGCCGCGCTCGCGGACGGCTCGCTCGTGATCGCCCCGGCGATCACCCACGAGTACCCGGTGGCCGAGGCGGCCGAGGCTTTCGCGGTGGCACTGGACTCCGCGACGAGCGGCAAGGTGCTGCTCGCGTTCTAGGCACACTTCAGGGGAAACGGGTCGGCACGCGCCGACCCGTTTTCATTTTCCCGATCGGGAATATGAGCGATTCCGGCTAGCCCAGGTCGGCACGGGTGGGGCTGCGGACGGTGCGTGGCTCCTCCGCCCAGATGTGCTCAACCTCGGCGAGGGTGCGCGTCATGATGCGCTCCATCGCGTCCCGCGCGCGGGCCGGGTCGCGGCCCTGAATCGCATCGGCGACGTCGATGTGCAGCTGCAGGGCATCCTCGTGCGGGTGTTTGGGCATCAGGCCGAGCCGGGTACGGCCACGCAGGACCGCGCCGATCATGTCGGACATCGCCGCGAACATCTCGTTTCCGCTGGCGGCAAGCACGAGGCTGTGGAACTCAATATCGAGCTCCTGAAACGACTCCAGATCGCCCGCGCGGCCGATTGAGCGCATGCTCGCGGCGATGCGCAGCAGGCGCTCGGCCTCGGGGTCGGGGGCGTGCCGGGCGGCGAGTTCGGCGGCCGCGGGCTCGACGCTGCGACGCAGCTCGGTCAGCGAGCGCAGCTGCGCGCCGCGGCCGCTGCCGGAGAGTCGCCAGGCGATGATCTGAGGGTCGAGAACGTTCCAGTTGTCCTCCGGCTGCACCCGGATGCCGAGGCGGCGCACGGAGCGCAGGAGACCCAGCGACTGCAATACCCGCACGGCTTCGCGAATCACCGAGCGGCTCACCTCGAGTTCGGCGGCGAGATCGGTAGCGAGCACCGTGCTTCCGGGCGCGAGCTCACCGGCGACGATGCGACGGCCCAGCTCGTCTACCGCGCGATCGTGCAGGCTAGAGGACATGCCCCCAGACTAGCGGGCGGGCACCATCCGCACCCACGCCGCGTGCGCGCCGGGCGAAAACGGCGCAGAATGGAACCATGCAGCCCCTCGACTTCGGCCTCCGCGCGGAGGACATCCTGGCCACCGCCCACGTGGTGGACCTCCCGCTGAACACGCGATTTCGCGGGCTCGACCGGCGCGAGGCGCTGGTTTTCGAGGGGCCCCGCGGCTGGAGCGAGTTCTCACCGTTTGTGGAGTACCTGCCCGCCGAGGCCTCGACCTGGCTCGCCGCCGCCATCGACTTTGCCTATGCCCCCGAGCCCACACTGCTGCGCACCGAGGTGGCGGTAAACGCCACAGTGCCCGCCGTCCCCGCCGCCGAGGTGCCGCGGGTGCTCGCGCGCTTTCCCGGCTGCACCACGGCGAAGGTAAAGGTGGCTGAGCGGGGCGGCACGCTTGCCCAGGACGTCGAGCGGGTCGCGGCCGTCCGGGCGGCGCTCGGCCCCGGCGGGCTGATCCGGGTGGATGCCAACGGCGGCTGGAGCGTCACCGAGGCCGAAATCGCGCTCGAAGCCCTGGCTCCCTACGGCCTGGAATACGCCGAGCAGCCGTGCGCCACCGTGCCCGAGCTCGCCGAGCTGCGCACGCGCATCGCCGGTCTCGGGGCGCGGATCGCCGCGGATGAGAGCGTGCGTAAGGCCGAGGATCCACTCGCCGTCGCTCGTGCCGGGGCCGCGGATCTGCTGGTAATCAAGGCACAGCCACTCGGCGGTATTGCCCGCGCTCGCGACATCGTGGCCGCAGCCGGGCTCCCGGTGGTTGTGTCAAGCGCCCTCGACACCTCGGTCGGACTCTCGATGGGCGCACGCCTCGCCGCCTCGCTGCCCGATCTCTCGTTTGCGTGCGGCCTCGGTACCGCGGCGCTGCTCGCGGCGGATGTCACCGATGCCCCACTTGTCCCGGAAAACGGCGTCATTCACGCGGAACGCATCGACGTGAATCCCGACCTTCTGACGCGCTTCGTGGCCGCCCCCGAGCGCCGTGACTGGTGGTTTGATCGCGTGCGCGCGTGCCTGCACGTGTTAGCGGAACCGGGTTCATCCGCGTCAAATATGACGAACCGGGTCACTTCTTAACTCACCATAACTTTTGTCCTGAAAACTCCGGGGACGCTCTATAGCGTGGTCGAAACACCGACCACTCCCACCCTGGAGCACCATGCCCTCACGATCCTCGAAGGCGCTGCTGGCCGCAGTCACGGCCGCCGCGCTTCTCCTCACCGGCTGCGTCAACACGGCCGCCGGCGAGACCCCCGGCACCGGCGGCAAGACCGCCGCGAGTGCCAATAACGGCACCCTGCGCTACGCCATCTGGAGCAACCCCAAGGGCACCTTCAACCCCCTGCTCTACTTCACCGACTACGACCGCGCGGTGATCTTCAACGTCTACAGCCGCCTCGTGGTGCTGGATGAAAAGCAGGGCTATCAGCCCTCACTCGCCAAGGGCTTTGAGTACTCCGAAGACGGCCGCACCCTGACCTTCACCCTGCCCACCGATGTCACCTGGCACGATGGCAAGCCGCTCACCGCCGAGGACGTGGCTTTCACCTATACGGCCACCGCGGATCCCGCGTTCCCCCTGGACACCCCCGAGTTCGCCCAGCAGCTGAGCGGATTCGAGGCCTACCACTCGGGTGCCAGCACCACGCTGGAGGGCATCCAGGTGGTGGATCCGCAGACGGTCGCGTTCACCTTCGACAAGCCCTACGCCGCCGCGCTGTCCTACTTCGCCGATCGCCCCGTGCTCGCCAAGCACGTGTGGGAGGGCACCCCCGTGGCACAGTGGAACGACGCCACCGAACTGCTCACCCACCCGGTCGGAACCGGACCGTTCGTCTTCGACAAGTTCGTCTCCGACCAGTATGTGTCCCTCACCCGAAACGAGAAGTACTTCGGCGGGGCTCCCAAGCTCGGCAGCCTGATCTTTAAGGTGACCAACGCCGAAACCGCGCAGACTCAGCTGATCAACGGCGAGCTCGATGTGGCCGAGCTCTCCTCCTTCAACAGGGCCGATCTCGATACCTACGAGACCGCCGGCGTGAAGATCGTGGAGCAGACCGGAACCAGCGCGCAGTACCTCACCCTGGACACCAAGAACCCGAAGTTCGCGGATGAGCGCGTGCGACAGGCCGTCGTGACCGGAATCAACCGTCAGGGCATCATCGACAGCCTGCTCTACGGCCACGGTACCCTGTTCAATACCAACGCCCATCCGAAGGATCCGTACTACCCGGCCAGCGGCATCGACGACTACGCGTTTGATCCCAAGCGTGCCGCCGCGCTGCTCGAGGAGGCCGGCTGGGTCGATTCCGATGGCGACGGTATCCGCGAAAAGGGTGGCGAGAGGCTGACACTCACGCTGAACTTCCCCACCGGAAACAAGACCCGCGAGCTCTCGGCTCCGATCATTCAGTCGAATCTGAAAGACATCGGTATCGACGTGCAGCTCGTCTCGGCCGACTTCAACTCGACCCTGGCCATCCTGCAAAACCCCGAAACCAGCTTTGACGGTGTCCTGATGGGTGGATCGTTCCGCCCCGGCCAGTACTCGAACAACCACTGGTGGGAGCGCTATGAGTCCCCCGCGCTGACCACCCTCGCGACCGAGTTCAACTCCACCATCGACGACTCAGCTCGGAAGAAGGCCGTGGGCGAATGGCTTACTGAGATCAACAGGATCGCGCTGCGGGCCTGGCTGTACATCCCGAACGTCGGGTTCGCCGTCTCGCCGACGGTCACTAAGTTCACCCCGTACCCGTACGAAACCTTCAATGGTGTGAACGAGTGGACGGTGAAGGGATAGCTCCTCCCGCCACCCATTTCGAGGCGGGGCGGCCAGAGCGGCCGCCCCGCCAGTGAAGGATTTCCATGCTTCGTTATCTCCTGCGCCGGGTGCTCATCGCACTGCCGGTGCTCCTGGGTATTTCGATCATCGTGTTTACGCTCGTGGTGCTCCAACCGGGCGACCCGTACGTGAGCATGATCGATCCCAACGCCTCCCCCGAGCAAAAGGCCGAACTGCTGAACCGGGTGGGATACTACGATCCGCTCTGGGTGAAGTACCTGAAGTGGGCGGGTCGGGCCGTCACCGGAGACCTCGGGTATTCGATCCAGTACGGTGCCCCGGTGTCGCAGATCGTCGCCAGTCGGGTCGGGAACACCGTGCTGCTGGCCGGATCCGCCCTCGCGATCACCCTGCTCGTCGCCCTCCCGGTGGGGATCTTCCAGGGCCTGCGGCGCGACACCGGCCGCGACCTGATCATCTCGATCCTCTCGTTCGTGGCCCTCTCGGTTCCGACGTTTTTCCTGGGCATGCTGCTGATCAAGATTTTCGCGGCCGACCTGCGCTGGCTCCCGAGTTCGGGTGTGGTCACGGTCGGGGCCGACGCGAGCGGTTTCGCCGGCGTCGTGGACGTGGCGCGGCACCTGATCCTGCCCGCCCTCACGCTCGCGACCGTCAACATCGCCGTGTGTAGCCGTTATCTGCGTACCGGCGTGAGCGAGATCCTGGGCCTCGACTTTGTGCGCACCCAGTTTGCTCTGGGCGCAAAGCCCGGTGAGGTGCTCTGGGGCAGCGTGCTCAAGAATGCGGCCAAGCCGCTCATCACGATCATCAGCCTGGAGATTCCCGCGCTTCTTTCCGGGGCGCTGCTCACGGAGACGGTGTTTAGCTGGCCCGGGATCGGGCGGCTCAACTTTGAGGCCGTCCAGAACCGCGACTATGCGCTCCTGATGGGCATCATCATGTTCCTGGCCGTGATCACCGTGGTCGCCAACCTGCTGGCCGACGTGATCTACGCCATCGTCGATCCGAGAGTGCGGGTAGCCCGATGAGTACCACCGATACGACCCCGCGCGTCTGGCATCGGCTGCTGCGCCAGCCGCTGTTTGTAACAGGGGCGAGCATCCTCGCCGTCATCATCGCCGCGGCGCTCGCGGCCCCTCTCCTCACGAGCTTCGGCCCCAACGAGATTGACCTCGCACACCTCGAGGCACCGCCGGGAAACGGCCACCTGCTCGGCACCGACGCGCTCGGCCGAGACGTGTTCTCCCGCCTCCTGCACGGCGGCCGGATCTCGGTGCTCGTGGGCATCGCGGCGGTGCTGCTGCAGGTCATCATCGGCGTGAGCGTGGGGGCCGCCGCCGGCTACTTCGGCGGCCGGATCGACACCGTACTGATGCGCTTCACCGAGATCGTGATGTGCTTCCCGTTCTACGCCATCGCGATCACCCTGGCCGCGCTGTTTGGGGCGAGTGTGTGGAACGTGATCCTGATCATCGGGATCCTGAACTGGACCGGCCTTGCCCGCCTGGTACGGGCCGAGCTGCTCTCCCTGCGCGAGCGCGAGTACGTGCTGGCAGCCCGCGCGGTGGGTGCCCGGCCGCTGCGCGTTATCGGCACGCACCTGCTGCGTAACGCGTACGGCCCGATCCTCGTCAACGCGACCCTCGCTGTGGCCGGCGGGATCCTCGCCGAGGCCGCGCTGAGCTTCCTCGGGCTCGGCGTCGCCCAGCCCGATCCGAGCTGGGGCAATATGCTCACCGCCGCGCAGAGCATGCGCGTGCTGTCCTCCGAGTGGTGGCTGTGGATTCCGCCGGGGGCCGCGATCGTGCTGATGGTACTCGCCATCAATCTCGTCGGCGAGGCCCTTGCCACCACCCTTGCCCCGCGCGGCGGCGCGCTGCTGCGCGATCTGCAGCCGCGCCGTGCCCTCTCCGCCAACCCCATTCCGCGTCTCTCCAACCGAAAGCGAGTAACACCATGACCGAGCTCTCCCCCTCCGAAGTAGACCTGCTGGCGCGGGTGGATTCCTGGCTGGAATCGCACCGCGAAGAGATTATCGCCGACATTATCGACTGGGTTGCCATCCCGAGTGTGCGCACCGAGGGCACCGGGCCGGGCGAACCGTTCGGCGTCGAGGTACGGCGGATTCTCGACCGCGCGGTGGCCCGCGCGAGCGAGCTGGGCTTCGAGACCGCGGATGTGGATGGCTATGCCGTGACGGTGCTCGCCGACGGCCAGCCGGGCCAGCCCGAGATCGGCCTTGCCTCTCACCTCGACGTGGTACCCGCGGGTGACAACTGGACGGTGGAACCGTATGCGCCGTTCGAGCGCGACGGCTTTGTGATCGGACGCGGAGCCTCGGATAACAAGGGCCCGGCGGTGATCGACCTCTACCTCCTCCGGGCGTTCCGCGAACTCGAGATTCCGCTGACGCGACGCCTGCGCATCATCTACGGCGGTGCCGAAGAGTCCGGTATGGAGGATCTCGCCTACTACGCTGAGCACGGCCCGGTGCCGCAGATTTCGCTGGTCACCGATGGGCCGTTCCCGGTGAACTTCGCGCAGAAGGGCGGGCTCAATCCGCGCCTGTTCATTCCGGCCGGGCCGCGGCTGTCGACGCTGAGCGCCGGGGTGGCCGAAAACGCGGTCCCCGCGACCGCGACGATCGCCCTCACCGGTGTGGGCGTGGCCGAGCTGGAGACCGCGATCGCCGCACTCACCGATGTCGAGCTGCGCGAGACGCTGTCCGTGCAGGGCGACGATGCGGGCGCGGTGCTGCACGCACGCGGACAGTCCGGACACGCGGCATTCCCCGACGGCACCCGCAACGCGATCCTGCTGCTCGCGCGTGGCCTGCTCGCCCTCGACCTGACAGTCAACGGCACGGAGCTACTGGACGCCGCCGATCGAGCGGCCGCGGGCGCGCTCGCACGGATCCTGGAAACTCCGTACGGGCACGGTGCCGGCACCGATCGGGATGACGAAATCTCAGGGGTGCTGACCCAGAACGGCGGCATCGTTCGCCCGCACGAGGGCGGTATCGCGCTGCACCTCGATATCCGCTACCCCGTCACCGTGGACAGCGCCGACCTCCTCGCCGCACTCGCTGCGGCCGTGGCACCGGTGGGTGGGCACGTACTGGGACACACCGATGCCGCACCGTTCCACATCGCCCGCGACCACGAGATCGTGACCCTGCTGCAGGACACCTTCAACACCGTTCTCGGTGTCACCGCCGAACCGTTTGCGATGGGTGGCGGCACACACTCCCGGGTGCTCCCGAACGCCATCACGTTTGGGCCGGGCCTCGGCCGCATCCCCGGTGTTCTGCCCGAGGACCACCCGGTTCGCCGCCCCGATTTCATCCCGGCCGAAAACGGTACCCCGCACGGCCCGGACGAGTTTGTGAGCATCGAGAACCTCTTCACGGCGTTCCGCATCTACGTCATCGCGCTCACGCGACTCGACCGCGCACTCGGCGATGCCTGAGGGAGGTCTCGCGGGAGCGACGAGAGCGCCGGCGGAGGGGGTGGCAGGCACCGAGCCCGCCGCCCTGCTCGATATTCGTAGCCTGCGGGTCCGGTTCGCCGGTTCCGCGGGCTACGCCGTGGACGGCGTCAGTCTGCGCGTCTACCCGGGTGAGATCGTCGCAATCGTCGGCGAATCGGGTTCGGGAAAGTCGGTGACGGCGCTCGCAACCCTCGGGCTACTGCCCGCGGATGCCGAGGTTTCCGGATCCATCCGGGTGGGCGGTACCGAGGTCGTCGATGCGGCCCCGGCACTGCTCAACATGGTGCGTGGCCGGGTCGCCGCGATGGTGTTTCAGGATCCGGTGGCGGCGCTGGATCCGGTGGCCACCATCGAACACCAGATCGGCGCGGTACTCCGCCGACATCGCCCCACGCTGGGCGCCGAGGAGCGCCGGGCGCGCGTCATCGAGCTGCTGGAGCTCGTGGGCATTCCCGAGGCGACCCGGCGGGCTCGAGACTACCCGCACCGCTTTTCCGGCGGCCAGCTGCAGCGCATCGTGATCGCCCTCGCCCTCGCGGCGGAGCCCGAGCTGCTACTCGCCGATGAGCCAACCACCGCGCTGGACGTCACGATTCAGCAGGAGATCCTTGAGCTACTGCGCACCCTGAATTCACGGCTGGGCACCGCGATCGCGATCATCACCCACGATATGGGTGTCGTGGCGGATCTCGCGCGGCGCGTGATCGTGCTGCGCTCGGGCCGGATCGTCGAGACCGCACCGGTGCACCGGCTCTTCACCGCCCCGGCCGAGCCCTATACGCGGGAGCTGCTGGCCGCGGTGCCCGACGGTACCGATCCCGCGCCGCCACTGCCGGAGGACGGTGAGGCACCGGTGCTCGAGGTGCGCGACCTCCGGGTCAACTACCGCACGCGCTTTGCCCGCACGCCGGACGTGGTGAGGGATATCAGCTTCACGATCAGTCCCGGTGAAACCCTGGGTATGGTCGGCGAATCCGGTTCGGGTAAGTCGAGCATCGGGCGCAGCCTCCTCGGGCTGGCACCGCTCACCGGCGGGACCGTGCGCATCGCCGGCCGGGAACTCGCGAGCGTCTCCCGAGCCGAACAGCGGCGCATCCGAGCCGGTATCGGCATGGTGTTTCAGAGCCCCTCCGGGTCGCTCAACCCACGCCAGAGCATCGGGGAGTCGATCGCCGAGCCGCTCCGGGTTGCCCGCCACCTGCGAGAGCATTCGGGCGTGCGCGGATCCGCGGCGATCCGAGCCGAGGTGGCCACCCTGCTCGAACAGGTGCGCCTTCCGGCTGCCTGGAGCGGGCGCTACCCGCACGAGCTTTCGGGCGGTCAGCGGCAGCGAGTGGGCATTGCGCGAGCGCTCGCGCTGCGGCCGCAACTGCTGATCGCCGATGAGCCCACATCGGCACTCGATGTCTCGGTGCAGGCCGAGATTCTCGATCTGCTGCGCGAGATCCAGGCCGAACGCAGGCTCGCCTGCCTGTTCATCAGCCACGACCTGTTTGTGGTGCAGAGTCTCTGCCACAGCGTGCTGGTACTGCGCGGTGGGCGCATCATCGAGCGCGGCCCCACCGATCGGGTGCTGCGGGAGCCGCAGGATCCCTACACCCGAGCACTCGTGTTGAGCGCGCCGCTCCCCGATCCTGACGCCCAGGCCCTCCGGCGCGAACGCTGGCTCGAGCAGCGGGCCTCCGCCTAACCTGATCGGAATCCACGGACACAAACGCCCCACGCCGTTCTCGGCGTGGGGCGTTTGGAGGGTGCGCTGCGGGTTTACAGGCCCGAGTAGGCGTGCAGACCCTTGAAGAACAGGTTGACCACGGTGAAGTTGAACAGCACGGTGGCGGCACCGATCATCGACAGCCAGGCGGCGCGGTTTCCGCGCCAGCCGCGGGTTGCGCGGGCGTGGATGTATCCGGCGTAGATCACCCAGATGATGAAGGTCCACACCTCCTTGACATCCCAACCCCAGTACCGGCCCCACGCGGCCTCGGCCCAGATCGCACCGGCGATCAGGGTGAAGGTCCACAGGATGAATCCGATGATGTTGACGCGGTACGACAGGTTGTCGAGGCGCTGCGAGCTCGGCAGGGTCGCCATGAAGCGGAAGCGCTTCGCGGTGAGCGCGGTGCCCGCGGCCTCGCGGCGTGCCTGGATCAGCTGGAGAGCGGTCAGGGCGAAGCCGAGGAAGAAGAATCCGGTACCGGTGGTGGCCACGAACACGTGGATCACGAGCCAGGCGGACTGCAGTGCCGGCGGCAGCGGGGCGACCTCGATATAGAAGTTCAGCGAGGCGAGGCCCAGCAGAATCACGATGAGGCCCATGATGAACGCGCCGAGGAAGCGGAGGTCAACCCGGGTCAGGGCGATGAGGAATACGGCCACGATCACGGCGGTGCCGGTCATCGCGAACTCGTACATGTTTGCCCACGGCACACGCTCGGCGGCCACACCACGGGTGATGACGGCGGCGAGGTGCACGAGGAAACCGAGCACGGCCAGCGAGACACCGATGCGCAGCGAGATCGACCGGCTCGCGGTCACCGAACCCGCGTGGTTCTCCTCGAGGGTGAGGGTACCACCGGCGGCACGACCCCCGCGGGAACCGGCTGCGGCGTTCGCGAGCATGCCACCCTCCGAGCCGGCGGCCTGCGCGGACGCCTCCTCAGCGGCGCGGTCGGCCGCGGCCGTAACCTCGGCGCTACGCCGCGCGAGGTCGAAGGAGAACGCCACAAAGGAGATCGCGTACAGCGCGATCGCGGACCAGAGGGCCCAGACGGAAAACAGATCTAGTGTCACGCTTCTACGTTACCTTCCCGAGCCTCTTCGGGCACTGCCCCGAGGGATCGAATATGCCGTTCGGCAATGTTGTCTACGGCCTCGCGGAGGCCGGGGTCTTCGCCGCGGGCGAGGCCCGCGTACTCCATCAGGACGCGTCCGTCGGGACGCTCGGTCGCCTTGATCCACACGCGGCGGCGCGGGATGAAGAGCGAGGTCAGCAGGCCCAGCAGGATCAGGACGGCAAACAGGCCGACCCAGATCTGGGTGGGGTCGCGGTGGATATCCAGCGACGCAAAGCGCGCCACGGAACCGCTGAAGTCATCCGGCTTGATCGTGGTGCGAGCATCATCAAACGTGATGGTGCCGAGGCCATTGGGGAGCGCCTCCGTCTGGCCGGGCATCAGCTTGATCGGGGCGGTGCCGCCGTCCTTCGCGATGGTGCGGCCGGCGATTTCGGTCATCTTGTCGGTGTCGAGCGAGTAGACCGACTTCGGGGCACCATCGTTGATGCCGAGGTCGCCGGAGTACACGTTCAGCGTCAGCATCGGGTACACGAGGTCGGGGTAGTTCGAGGTGAACGCACCCGAGGTGAGCTGGGCGGCGGTCGGGTAGAAGAACCCGATCATGCCGATCTGCTCGGCAAGGCCGTCCGGAATCTTGATAACGCCCTGTGAGGTGAGCGAGGTGTCCATCGGCAGGAACGGGATCGAGTCGGTGAAGACCACCTTGCCCTCGGGGTCACGCACGGTGACCTTGGGGGCGTAGCCGTTACCCAGCAGGTAGACATTGGTGCCGTCGATACGCAGGGGCTCGTTGACCTTGATCTCGTGCTTCTCGGTCTTGCCATCCGGGGTACGCGAGGTCACGTGTGCGGTGTAGTCGATGGCCTGACCGTAGGCGTTGATGTTCTTGGTCTCGTACTCGACATCGAACTTATCGAGCTTCAGCAGGTACGGCGCGAGGGACTCGGTGTTCAGGAACCGGCCCGGGTTGAAGGAGTTGAAGTCGCCGACGGTGTTGACCACCGACTGGCCCTCAACGATCACCTTCTGACCCGCATATCCGAAGCCGCCACCGAAGCCCACGGCCACCAGGATCAGCACCATGGCCGAGTGGAACACCAGGTTTCCGGTCTCGCGCAGGTAACCGCGTTCGGCCGAGACCGACACCTCTCCGTTACGGCCGGTGTAGATCTCGGTGCGGTAGCCCGACTTCTTCAGCAGCGTGCGAGCGGCCTCGATCGCCTCGCCGGTACTCCCACCCACGAGCTCCTGCTCGCGATGCACGGCCAGCCGGCCGAGGCGGGCGGGGGTGCGCGGCGGGCGCTGACGCATCGCCTGATAGTGGTGCTTCGTGCGCGGAATGATGCAGCCGATGAGCGACACAAACAGCAGCAGGTAGATCGCCGAGAACCAGGGCGAGCTGTACACGTCGAACATTTGGATCTTGTCCAGGAACGGGGCCAGATCGGGGTTGTCGCGGAAGTACTGGATCACGCCGTTGGGGTCCGAGCTGCGCTGCGGCACCAGCGAACCGGGCACGGCGGCAATCGCCAGCAGCAGGAGCAGCAGCAGCGCGGTACGCATGCTGGTCAGCTGCCGCCAGGCAAAGCGCAGTGCACCCACGAACCCGAGTTTGGGGGCGTTAATCGGGGCGTCGGGCTCACTCTGGGAGGAGCTCGCGTCTACGTAATCAGATGGCCGGGTCAAAGCCTGCAATCACCGAACCTAGGCTAGACATCAGAGCGCCCCACAGTCCGGTGACCATGAGGATTCCGATGAGGACGAGAAGAACGCCGCCGGCGAGGTTAATCACGCGAATATGGCGCTTGAGGAATGAAGTCGCACCGGCCATCCACCCGAAGCCAAACGCAACGAGTATGAAGGGGAGTCCCAACCCGATGCAGTAGGCGATCGCGAGGATAACCGCGCGTCCCACGGTACCGGAGTTGTAGCCGAGGCTGAGAATCGCGGTGAGGGTCGGGCCGAGGCAGGGCACCCAACCGACGGCAAAGACGATGCCGAGCAGCGGCGCACCCACGAGGCCGGTGGCCGGGGTCCACGCGGGCTTCCACTCGCGCTGCAGGAAACTAACCTGCCCCACGAATGCCACACCCATGATGATGATCACCACGCCGAGGACCCGGGTGATGATCCCGCTCCACTCGACCAGGAACACCCCGGCCGCGCCCGCAATAATGCTCATCAGGACGAACACGAGGGTGAATCCGAGGACAAAGAGGACCACTCCGAGGAGGAGTCTGGAGCGCTCACGACGGGGGTTCTCGCCACCCTGCGGGGCCATTCCGCCCACATAGGCGAGGTAGCCCGGCACCAGCGGCAGCACGCACGGGGAGGCGAAGGAGACGAGACCGGCCAGGAGTGCCAGCGGGAGGGCGACCAGCAGGCCGCCGTCTCCGATTATCTGACCGATATTCATGCGGGAATCACTCGGCGATCGCGTCGCGGATCAGCGTGTCGAGAATCGACCGGTCGCTGATCTTGCCGAGGATGCGCGCGGCAACCCGACCCTGCTTATCGATCACGAGCGTGGTGGGAACGGCGTTGGGGCGCACCTGCCCGGTAAAGGCGAGCTTCACCGAACCGTCATTGACGTCGAGAATCGAGGGGTACGTGATGCCGTAGGTCTTGTTGAAGGCGAGCGCGGTTTCGGCCTGGTCAAAGACGTTGACGCCCACAAACTGCGCGCCCTTGCCGTCGTACTTCTCGTTCAGCGCCTGCAGGTCCGGGGCCTCGGCCCGACACGGGGCACAGCCGGCGTACCAGTAGTTCATGACCACGACCTCGCCCAGGAGATCCTTCGAGGAGATGGTCTTGCCGTGCTCGTCCTTACCGGAGTACTCGACCGGCTTTTCACGGTCGGCCGCGGCGACCTCGGTGACGCTACCGTCACCGGCGACGTAGTTCTTGTTGTCGGCCGAGGTGTAGTCGGCCGCGAGCTTTTCGTTTGCGCACCCCGAGAGGGTCAGCGCCAGTGCGAGCGCCGCGGCACCCACGGCCACAGTGCGACCGCGCTTTATCCGTCGTCCAGCAAACACCGCTATACCGCCCCTACGTCGAGCGAACCGGCGGCCAGGGAGGCGGCGGGGTCGCGATAGTCAACCTCAACAAAACGGTCGCCCACCCGCTCGAGGGTGGTGATACTGGAGAGCGCGCAGCGGCGCTTGCGCGGATCGTGCCGCAGGGCCTCATCGGCGAGGTAGCGGTGCACCATCCAGATCGGAAGCTGGTGGCTGACGATCACGGCATCTCCCGAGGCGGTGGTCTTCCAGGCGTGCTCGATGGCCGCCATCATGCGGGTCACGATCGAGCCGTAGGGCTCCCCCCAGCTGGGGAGGTTGGGGTCGCGCAGGGCCGGCCAGTTTGCCGGGTTGAGCACCGCACGGCGCATCTGTTTGCCCTCGAAGTGGTTGTGGGGCTCGATTACGCGCTCATCCAGAACCAGGGTGAGCCCGAGCAGCGCGGCCACCGGCGCGGCCGACTCCTGGGTGCGCTGGAGCGGCGAGGCGATCAGAGTGCCGTACTTGCGATCCCGCGCGAGCAGGTCGTTGGCGGCCGCGGCGGCCATCTTGTGTCCGCGTTCGGACAGGCCAAAGCCGGGCAGGCGTCCGTACAGAACGCGATCGGGATTAAAGACCTCGCCATGACGGACGAGGTGGATCTGGGAGGCAACCACCCACCCAGTCTACGTTGGCTCAGACTGTGAAAATGCTCACTATGAGTTTGCCGAGAATTCGCTCCATACTCAGGATCTTCGGGTATCACGTACCCGCGTCGAAAAGTAGCTGAGCGGGACGCGGGGCAGCCGCACCTCAGCTAAGCTGGGCAGGTGACTGAACGCGTATTGGTAAAGAACCTGGCGGCACTGGCCGATGGCCCCGTGACCGTATCCGGGTGGGTAGAGACCGTCCGAGACCAGAAGAAGGTCCAGTTTATTGTGCTCCGGGATGAGTCCGGTGCCGTACAGCTGGTAACTCCTGCGACCCGCGAGCTCGTCGAAGACGATCCCACCTCGGCTGCGAAGCTGGCTCTGACCGAGACCATCTCCGGCCTGGCCCACGGCTCGTTCGTGTCGGTGACCGGTGAGCTCAAGCACGACGAGCGCGTCAAGCTCGGCGGCCTCGAGGTCAAGATTTCCGCCCTGGAGGTGCTGAGCGCCGCCAACCCGGAGACCCCGATCGCCTCGGACTCCTCGCTCGACAAGCGTCAGGACTGGCGCTTCCTCGACCTGCGCAACCCGAAGCAGAACCTGATCTTCAAGATCCAGACCACCTTCCTGCACGCCATGCGCGAGTACTGGGTCGACAACGACTTCATCGAGATCCACACCCCGAAGCTCATGGCCAGCGCTTCCGAGTCGCGCGCCGAGCTGTTCGAGGTTGAGTACTTCGATACCACCGCCTACCTGGCTCAGAGCCCGCAGTTCTTCAAGCAGATGGCCCAGTCAGCCGGCTTCGGGAAGATCTTCGAGGTGGGCCCGGCCTTCCGCGCCGACCCCTCCTTCACCAGCCGCCACGCCACTGAGTTCACCTCCGTAGACTCGGAGATCAGCTGGATCGACAGCCACGAGGACGTCATGAAGCTCCACGAGGAGCTCATCGTTGCCGGTTTCAGTGCGGTCAAGGCCAAGCACGGCGAGGCCATCAAGGATCTCTTCGACGTCGAGATCACCGTCCCGGCAACCCCGTTCCCGCGCATTCCGCTGGCCGAGGCCAAGCAGATCATCAAGGAGCGCGGCTACGAGGTTCCGCGTGCCGACGACGACATGGACCCCGAGGGCGAGCGTCAGATCGCGGCCTACGTGCGCGAGACCTACGGTCACGAGTTCGTCTTCCTGACCGACTATGCCGCCTCGATCCGCCCGTTCTACCACATGCGTCACGCGGACAACCCGGCCCTCACCAACTCCTACGACCTCATTTTCAACGGCGTGGAGATCTCGACCGGCGCTCAGCGCGAGCACCGCGTTGACGTGCTCGAGGCCCAGATGCGCGACAAGGGTATGGAGCCCAAGGAGCTCGACTTCTACCTCGACTTCTTCCGCTACGGCGCACCGAGCCACGGTGGATTCGGCATGGGCCTCGCGCGCGTGCTGATGCTCATGCTGCACGAGTCGAGCATCCGCGAGGTTACCTATCTGTTCCGCGGCCCGACCCGTCTGGCCCCGTAACACCCGGTTGTTTACGAGAAACGCCCGTTCCGCAGATGCGGAACGGGCGTTTTTCCTAGGGTAAGTACGGTGTCTTTCGGTGACGCAGCAACGCGGGGAGCGAGAGCGTACCGGCCGCACGGGGCCAGGCGATCACCGGGAGCGCGAGCAGGATCATGATCGGATACTGGGCGATCAGCTGATCGGCGAGCCAGTATGAGACCAGCAGTGCACTACTCGCGATCGCGATCCAGCGTGGCAGCACACCGAGCACCAGCAGGATGCCGAGGGTGAGCTCGAGCGCGGGCATCAGGATCCCGAAAAACCCCGCACCGGGCCCCAGAATATGCTCGGTGAAGAACCGATAGAGGTCGGGTACCCGTGGGTTCTTGGCGGTGCTGCTCGCGACGAGCAGGATGTCTGCCCGACCGAATCCCGCCCGATACTTGAGAATTCCCTCCCCGAGCCAGAGCACACCGAGGACAACGCGGACTACGGAGGCGGCGACCGCCGCGAGACGGGCGGGGGGCACGGCGGTCACCGATCCCACCGCCTAGGCCAGGGGTGCGGCGCCGAAGACCGCGAGGGCCTTGTCGCAGTGCACCACCACGTACGTGAAGTCTCCGGCCTTGATGCCGTCGAGCTTAAACGTCTGCGAGGCGGCGTCAAACTTCACCGCGCCCAGCGTGGTTCCCGCGGTCACCGCGGCCTCATCGGTGCCGTTGGTGAGGTAGAGGTGAAGGTCGGGGCCCTCATCCGAGGAGAAACCGGACAGGGTGAGGGTGTCGCCGTCGATCTTCGCGGTGCCGGCCACCTTCTTGTCATTCAGCCCGCCGAATGTTCCCGAGAGGCTGACCGCCGGGGCGGTGGCCTCGGCCGAGTGGGAAACGGCGGGGGCGCTCGACTCGGAGGAGGGTGAGCTACACGCGCTGAGACCGGCGGTGAGGGCGAGAGCGGCGGCCGCGGTGGTGACGAGGGTCTTGATACGCATGATGGGGTCCTTTCAATGGTGAACAACTTGCGTGATCAACAGCCAATCAACTTCCGCCCGCCCCGGAATCGGATATGACAGGCCCGTAAGGGCATATTTCAAACGCGTAAGAACTCAGGATTCATCCGGCATGACCGGGCTATTCTCGTGCATGTGGAATCGAAACCGCGCGTGATGCTGATTGAGGACGACCCCACCGTCAGAACGGTGGTGGCCGACTATCTGCGCGCCGCCGGGCTCGACCTCATCGAGTATGGCGACGGCACCCGCGCGGCCGCCGCGGTGCGCGAGCGCATCCCGGATCTCCTGATCGTGGATCGCATGCTCCCCGGTACGAGTGGCGACGAACTGTGCCGCGAGGTGCGCGGCTACTCGGACGTGCCCATCATGATGCTCACCGCTCTCTCGAGCGTGGATCAGCGCATCGAGGGCCTCGAGCACGGTGCCGATGACTACCTGGCCAAGCCCTTCTCGCTGCGCGAACTCCAGCTGCGTGCCGAGGCGCTGCTGCGCCGCCGCACCGCGGTCGGCACAGCCGCCATGATCGTGCAGGGCGACTTCCGCATCGACGCCGTACATCGCCGCGCCTGGGCGCACGAGCGCGAGATCACGCTGACCGCCCGCGAATACGAGCTGTTCCTGTACCTGCTGGCCAATCCGGGCCGCGATATTGGCCGCGATGAGCTGCTGCGCGAGGTGTGGGGCTGGGGCTTCGGCGACCCCTCCACGGTGACGGTGCATGTGCGCCGGCTGCGCGAGAAGATCGAGCCGGACCCGAGATTCCCCTGCCACCTCAAAACCGTGTGGGGTGCCGGATACCAATTCTTCGTGGAGGCCACGTGCTGAGCGTCGCCGACCTCTGTCTGATCGTGGTGACCACCGCCGCCTGCACGGCCGCGGTCTCGCTGCTGGCCTGGGGTGCGCTGCACCTCAACCGGCGCGGATCGATCGCCTCGCAGTTTGTGATCGTCACCGGCGCCGCGGTGCTCGCCGTGGCGGTGTCGACCATCGTGGTGCTGATCGAGATGCTCTTCTCCGAGCACGACCTCACGGTGCTCGCCTGGCTGCTCGGCGTGGCCGCGCTGATGAGTATGGCCGCGGCCTGGCTGATGACAACCCGGGTGGTGCGCCGCCAGGCCGGGCACCTGCTGGCCTCGACCCGGCGCATCGCCGAGGGTGACATCGTGGAGCCCGCGGCCCCCAGCTGGCGGGAGTTCACCGCGCTCTCCGCGGAGCTGGCGGACACCTCGCGCCGGCTCGCCGAGGCCCGGGCCGAGATCGCCCAGCTTGATGCCGCACGGCGCGAGTTCTTCGTCTGGATCTCGCACGACCTGCGCACCCCGATGGCCGGCATTCGCGCGCTAGCCGAGGCGATGGAGGCCGGGGTGGCCGAGCATCCGGCGGAGTACAGCCGGCAGATCCGCGAGCGGGTCGACGCGATGGGCCTCATGGTGGACGACCTATTTGCCCTGGCCCGGATCGAATCCGGCACGCTGGATCTGCGCCGCGAACTGGTGGACCTGCTGGACCTCGTCTCCGATGCGGTCTCCGACGTGCAGCACGTGGCGGCCGCCCGCGGAATCCGTATCGAGCAGCGCGGGGTCGAGGGGCACACGCTCTGGGGCGATCCGCGCGAGCTCACCCGGGCGATCGGCAATCTGTTGGCCAACGGCATCCGCCACGCCCCCGACGACTCGGAGATTCTGGTGTCGGCCACGACGCTGGCCGATGGCCACCTGGTGCTGAGCATCCTCGACCACGGCAGCGGTGTCTCGACCGAGGATCTCGGCCGGATGTTTGATGTGGGCTGGCGCGGAGACGCCGCCCGCACCGCCGAGCCGGCCGGAACCCAGGGCGGCGCGGGACTTGGGCTCGCCATCGTGCGCGGTATCGTGCAGGCCCACGGCGGCGATGTGAGCGCCCGGCTGGTGAGCGACGGCTTCTGCCTCGACATCACCCTGCCCCGAGAGCCCGGGGTCTAAGCCGCGGAGGTAAACGCCCCGGCTTCTCCTCGAAGCCGGGGCGTTTGCCGTTTCTCATTGTGGGGAACTTGACCCGCCCGAAAATGTGTGTAATCGTTTACGCATAGCTTGGCTTCTGGCCCCCGATCAATGGAGAGAAAAATGCCAATTCCGGTCATCCTGGACTGCGACCCCGGCCACGACGATGTGTTCGCGATCTGGCTCGCCGCGGGCAACCCCGCACTCGATCTGAAGGCCATCACCACCGTCAGCGGTAACGGCTACCTCGAGCACACCACCCACAACGCACGCGTTGCCTGCACCGTTGCCGGCATCACCGGCGTCCCGATCGCCGCCGGCGCGGCCGAGCCGCTCGAGCGCAAGCTCACCCCCGGCACCTGGATCCACGGCGAGAACGCCCTCGGCGGCCCCGAGCTGCCCGAGGTCACCGTGCCGCTGGACGAGCGCTCCGCGATCGAGCTGATCGCCGACACCGTGCGCGCCTCGGCGGAGAAGATCACCCTGATCCCCACCGGCCCGCTCACCAACATTGCCCACTTTGTGCGCACCTACCCCGAGCTGCTGGAGCGCATCGAGCGCATCGTCTGGATGGGCGGATCGACCGGCCGCGGCAACTGCGGCGCCGCCTACGCCGAGTTCAACGCCTGGGCCGACCCGGAGGCCGTGGACGTCGTCCTGAAGTCCGGCATCGACTTCACCATGGTGGGCCTGAACATCACCCACCAGGCGCTCATCACGCAGGATGTGCGCAGCCGCATCCGCAACCTCGGCAACGAGACCGGCGTCTTCGGCGCCGAGCTGCTGGAGTTCTTCTGCAACTCCTACAACGACGTTGAGGGCATGCCCGACGGCCCGCTGCACGACCCGGTGGCCGTGGCCCTGGTCATCGACGCAGCGGTCGCCACCACCGTGCACACCCGCGTGGACGTGGAGCTCGTGGGCACCGAGACCGCCGGCGCAACCTGCGTCGACCTGCACGACATGCTGAAGCGTGAAAAGAACGCCCACGTGGCAATCGATCTCGATGTTGACCGCTTCTGGAACCTCGTCACGGACGCCGTCGCCGGCCTGAAGTAGCACTCACATACGCCTGTGGCCCGCGGAATTCCGCGGGCCACAGGCGTAACTGCACTCAAAGGTTATAGGCCGGGCTCGGTGTACTGTGTCGACTCCCGCACCACGAGCTGCGGAGCGATGCGGCTATAGACCGTCGGGGAATGGCGATCCTCGGTGCGCATGAGCAACGCGCGGATTGCCTCCCGCGCGAGTGCCGCAATGGGCTGCACCACCGAGGTGAGCGGCGGATCGGTGATCTCCGCCAGCAGGGTGTCATCAAACCCGGTCAGCAGGGTATCGCGCGGCACCCGCTTTCCCGCGGCACGCAGCGCGCCGAGCACCCCCACCGCGATGAGGTCATCGCCACACACGATCGCATCGGGCAGCGCGCCACGGGCCACCAGGGCCGCACCGGCCTCAAGCCCATACTCTCGGGAGAAGTTGCCAAAGATCGGCTCGTGAATCTCCAGCCCCTCGGCCGAGCGGGCAAAGGCGAGGCGACGCTCACGCCCCACAGAGGTGTTGTCATTGGCCCCGATGTAGACGATCGAGCGCGCGCCCTGCTCGCGCAGGTGGGCAATAACCAGGTCGATCCCACGGTCGTTATCTACCCCGATAAAGTCGGTGGCCAGCCCCTCGACACGGCGATCCAGCTGAACGAGCGGAATGCGCGCGGCCGCCTTGGCCAGCGCCTCGCTGGAACCCTGGGCATCCGAGGGCACCACGATGAGTCCCTCGACCCGGCCGCCGAGGAGGAGGTCGATCCGGCGAGCTTCGCGCTCAATCTCGCCGTGAGAGTCGGCGATGATGAGCTCCAGATCCTGCTCCTGCAGCTCGGCCTCGACCGCGTGCACCACCTGGGCGTAATACGGGTTTCCCACCACCGGAATGATCATGCCGATCGTGCGATTGCTGCCCTCGCGCAGTGCGCGGGCCGCCGCGTTCACCTGGTATCCGAGGCGTTCGGCGGTGCGCTTCACGAGCGCCTGAGTCTTACGGGAAACGCGGTCTTTCCCGGCGAGGGCTCGAGAGGCGGTCGCGATGGAGACACCGGCGGCATCGGCCACGTCCTGCAGTCGAATTTCCGCGCTCATCCCGACCCCTTCCGCTGGAAATAGGAGAATTCCCACCCTACCGGCTCTGCCCGCTCGTTGCCCGCGTTGCCGAACCCGGGGTTGTGGGGTATTCTCTGTGTAAACGATTACGCAAACGTGTGACATAGCGCCGATACTTGACGCAGTGATTTCCCGATCCGTCGCACGCATGCACACACTCCCCTCTCGGACTCGATGCGAATGTCGCGTAGGGTCTAACCTCACAACGAAGTGGACTTTTCGATGAGCACTCCCCTCACCAGCCAGGCCGCCGGCCTCGCGCCGAAGACCGCGAGCGTGACCGCGCTCATGGTTGCGCTGCTGGCCTCGTGTTTCGCGTTCCAGCTCAACGCGAGCATGCTGAGCCCCGCCCTGGTTACCATCGAGCATGAGCTCGGTGCCACCGGCGCGCAGGTGGCTCTCACCCAGACCGCGTTCTTCACCTCGGCGGCCCTGACCACCCTGTTCCTGCCCCGACTCGGCGATCTGATCGGTCGCCGGAAGGTGCTCGTCTGGATGCTGATCGTGATGGCCATCGGCTGCGTCATCGCCGCACTGGCCACGAACGTCCCGATGCTGCTCATCGGCCGCGTCATTCAGGGTGCCTCCGGCCCCGTGGTGCCGATGTGCCTGCTGATGCTGCGCTCCCAGGTGACCGAACCGAAGAAGTACGGCACCCTGCTCGGCGTCGTGACCGCGGTCAACGGCGGTATCGCCGGCGTTGACGCCCTCGCTGGTGGCTGGCTGGCCAACAACTTCGGTTTCGCCTCCATCTTCTGGGTCATGGGCGCGGTTGCCCTGCTCGCCGCCGTGTTCGTGCGCTTCATGGCCCCCGAGAGCCTCGGCGGAACCGCCGGCAAGATGGACTGGTGGGGCTCGGCCCTGCTCGTCATCTCGGTGGGTGCCGCTCTGATCATGATCAACGAAATCGGTAACCTGGCCGCCGCCAACTGGGCGCTCGTGGCGATCCTCGCCGTGGTGACCGCGGCCGCGTTCTGGCTGTTCTGGCGCCTGGAAAACCGCAGCGCACACCCGCTGGTGGCACCCGCTCAGCTCAAGCACCGCTCGACCTGGGCACTGGCCAGCACCTCCCTGCTGACCCTCGCCGGAGTGTTCGCCGTGATGAACGGCATCCTGCCCGCCCTCGCGCAGGACACCGAGGTGGGTCTCGGCCTCAGCGCCGGCGAGGTCGCCTGGTGGACCCTCACCCCCTACGCCCTCGCGGGTCTGCTGATGGGCCCGGTTTCGGGCCGCCTGGCCGCGAGCGTCGGCTACCTCACCATGCTGCGCATCGGCCTCGGTTTCACCGTGCTCGGCATCATCGCGATGGTCTTCACCGTGGGCAGCGATATCCGCATCATCATCCTGCTGCTCTCGATCGCGATCGGCATCAGCTACGCCGGTATCGGCAACATCATGATCAACGGCCTGGGCGTCGTGCTCTCCCCGAAGGATGCCCCCGGCTCGCTGCCCGGCCTGAACACCGGGGCGATCAACCTCGGCGCGGGCGTCTCCTTCGCCGTGATCTACGCCGTACAGACCGCGTTCTCCGGCGGCGGCACCGCGGCCGGATACCAGGCGGCAATGATCGCGGGTGCCATCCTGCTGGTGGGCGCGCTGCTCATGTCGACGCTGATCCCGCGCCCGGCTAACGCCGAGCTTTCCCGCTAGTACCCTCGTAAAAACGGGCCGGTTTGTCAGATACTGACAAACCGGCCCGTTTTCGCGTTACTAGCCGTAGTTGGGGGCGTCCGGGAGCCCGAAAAACTCCTCGAGCGTGCGGGTGCCGGAGGAGGCCATCGCCTGTGCGGTGTCGACTCCGACGAAGCGGTAGTGCCAGGGCTCGTAGGTGAACCCGGTGATCTGCGAGTAGCCGTCCGGATAGCGCATGATGAAGCCGTAGTCGGCGGCGTGCGCCTGCAGCCACTTGCCGCCGGTGGTCTTACCGAAGCAGGCCTTGAGGTAGCAGCCGGCGCCGTCGTCGAGGTCAACGACGAGCCCCGTCTGGTGTTCGGAGTGCCCGGGACGCGCCGAGTAGGTGTCGGCCTTCGCCTGGCCGTCGCGCTTCACATACTGGTTGTAGATGGTGCGCTGCGTCTCGTAGGAGCGGAACGCGCTCCCGATGCGCAGGTTGACGCCCTCGGCCGCGGCGGCGGCGTGCATCTTCACCAGGGCGTCGGCGGCCGGTGCGCGCAGCGGCTGGCCGTTCATGTTGGGGATGCCCTTCGGCGTCACCAGGTCGCTCGGGCGGTAGCTGATGGGGTTCAATGGGCGACGCTTGTTTGACACCACGGTAATGGAACTCGGCGTGCCCTGGGGGCCGGCCGCCGGGGGTTCGATCGCGGGCGGCGGGGCCGGCGCGGGAGCCGGAGCTGGAGCCGGAGCCGGAGCGGCGGGCTTTGCCGGGGCGGGTGCGGGAGCTGCGGGTTTTGCGGGAGCTGCGGCCGCGGGCGGGGCCGAGGTTTCGGGAGCGGGCGTTTCGGACGGCTCCGCAGAGGGCTCCGCAGAGGGCTCAGCAGAGGGTTCCTCGCTCGGCTCTTCCGAGGGCTCGGCACTGGCGCTGGGGGTGGAATCCTCGCTGGGCGGGGTCAGCACCGATGGCCGGGCCTCAAGCTCGAGGCCCTGCGGCGCGCATCCCACGAGCAGGAGCGGGAGAATCGCCCACGCGATCAGGTGTCGACGCCTGCCCATGCTACCCTCCCGAGGAATGCGATTGCCTGCATCCCAGACGTTCTGGGTACCGCCGCTCACAGCATAGTAAACGTCCCCGAAGCGCGTGACCCCCGCACGGGGGCCAAATGACCCCTCGTGCGGCGGGTGCGTTTTAGACCTCGAAGTCGATGGAGGCGCGATCGCCGACGCGCGGCTTCACGAATTCGACGACCTCGAGGTGGGCGGGGTGCACCTGGTAGGCGGCCAGCGCCTCGGCGTCGTCGAGTTCGGAGATCAGGATGATGTCCCAGTTGTTCTCGGGGTAGAGGGTGTTTGCGCGCACCTCGAGCGAGCGCAGACCGGGGACGACGCCCACGAGGGATTCGAGGTTGGTGCGGATGCCCTCGGCGTCTGCGGCGCGGGTGGCGGCGTCTTCGGCGGCAAGCTTCCAGGTGACAAAGTGGCGAACGGCCATGATTCTCCTTGAGGGTGTGCCCCGGTTTCCCGGAGCGGATGCGGTGCGGTGCTCCGAGGGGCTAGAGGGCCGCCTGAAGCGCCTGACGCAGGCGGGTCGGGTCGACCCGCCAGTACGTGTGCTGCTTACCGTTAACGAGCAGCACGGGGATTTCTTCCCAGTGTCGGGCGTGCAGCTCGGGATCGTCAAGGATGGAGAGTTCTTCCACCGTAATATTCGCGCGATCGGCGTACTCCGCGGCCACCTGGTTGACGGTGTCTCGGGCGTCTTCGCAGAGGTGGCAGCCGGGCTTTCCAATCAGTGTCAGTGCGATCGTCGTCATGATTTCAGACTAACCCTTTCGTGCTTACTTATGCTCGACAAAGTCACCAAAAAGCGCCGTTAACGCCAAAAAGCGCCGTCCCGAATGGGAGGGCGCTGGCTCCGACACACCTCGCGAAGTCGCCGTTAACGCCAAAAAGCGCCGTCCCGAATGGGAGGGCGCTTACTGGCGCGTTGCGTCTACTTCTTGTTGCGGCGCTGGTGACGAGTCTTACGAAGCAGCTTGCGGTGCTTCTTCTTCGACATACGCTTGCGGCGCTTCTTGATAACAGAACCCATGTAGGACCTCACATAAAGATTGGGCAGAGGACGCGAGAGCCACGGCCAGCTTAAAAATACCTCAGGTTAGTGTACCCGATTCTGGGGCGGCGCGCGTACGCGCCGGGTTTGGGGCCTATTCGGGGCCCTTGTGCCCGCCCAGCTTCTTGACGACGGCCTGGACGGCGGACTCGACGCGGTGGGTGCCGGCCGCGGCGGCCTGGCCGATGGCGTCGGCCACCTGGCGGGCCTGCTGGGGCAGGGTGGCGGCGAGTGCGAGGACGTCCTCGGTGACGGCTTCGCCGCCGAGGAGCGGGAGCAGCCAGTCCTCGATGTCTTCGAGGGGGTCGGGAGAGAGACTGTAGTAGCGGTGCTGCCCCTCCTCGCGCACGGCGACGAGGTTTGCCTCGCGCAGCACCTTGAGGTGCTTGGACACGGTGGGCTGGCTGAGGCCGAGCGCGGCCACGATTTCGGAGACGCTCGTACCCCGATCACCCGTGCCGGTCTCGGCCTGGCTGCGCTCGTGCAGGAGGTTGAGAATATCGCGCCGGGTGGCGTCCGCGATCACGTCGAAAATGTCTGCCATGTCCCCAGGCTACTCAGTCCGCGGACGGGATACCATGACTAGCACCCGGCATTGCACGAATCCGGGGCTGTATTTTTTCTGTTCCGGGGAGGAAAACGTGGCGCAACGGACCGCTGTGACCGGCTTTGCCCGGGTCAAGGAGGTCTGGAACACGGCGATTGGGCACTCCCCCTCGCGCTTCGCGATTGGCGTGTTTACCGGCCTGATCCTGGTGTTTACGCTGTTGTTTTCGCTGCCGATCGCGCAGGCCTCGGGTGAGGTGACCCCGCTCGTGGACGCGCTGTTCACCGCGGTCTCGGTAATCTGTGTAACCGGGTTGTCCACGGTGGACATGTCGACGCACTGGTCGGCCGCCGGAAATGTATTTGTGTATGTCGGGGTGCAGATCGGCGCCGTCGGCGTGTTGACCCTCGCGTCGATCCTCGGAATGATCATTTCTCGCAAGCTGGGTCTGCGCGCAAAGCTGATTGCGGCCGGGGATACAAACCCGATGCGCATGCATCACGGTCCGGTGGCCGAGGGGCAGGCGATCCGGCTTGGCGAGATTGGTGGCCTGCTGCTCACGGTGGCTACCAGCCTGCTGGTGATCGAGGGGGCGGTGGCGCTGCTGCTGTTTCCGCGCATGCTGGTGGATGGTGTGGATCCGGGGACGGCGGCCTGGCAGAGTTTTTACTACTCGGCGATGGCATTTACAAATACGGGGTTTACGCCGAATGCGGCGGGGCTCGGCAGCTTTAGTAACGACTACTTCTTCCTCGGCATTCTGGCGGTGGGGGTGTTTCTCGGGGCGCTGGGGTTCCCGGTGATTTTTGCGCTGCGTCGCCACCTGTTTTCGCCGCGGAAGCTGCCGCTGCACGCGAAGCTGACCATCGTGACCACGCTGATTCTGGTGGTGGCGGGCGCGATCGTGTTTACGCTCCTGGAGTTCGATAACCGCAAGACCCTGGGCGGAATGAACGCGGGTGATACGGCGTTCCAATCGTTCTTCCTGTCGGTGATGACGCGGTCGGGCGGGTTTAACGCGATCAATATTGAGGATTTGAACGGGTCGAGCAAGCTGGTGGCCTCGATGCTGATGTTCATCGGTGGCGGCTCGGCATCCACCGCGGGCGGGATCAAGGTGACGACCCTGGCGGTGCTGTTCCTGGCCGCCTGGGCGGAGGCCAAGGGTAACCCGGACATGGAGGCCTTCGGCCGGCGCATTCCGCAGGACGTGGTGCGGGTTGCGCTGTCGGTGGTGTTCTGGGGGGCGGCGATCGTCGCGGTCTCGACCATCATCCTGTTGCAGATGACCAAGGCTCCGCTCGAGGACGTGCTCTTCGATGTGGTTTCGGCGTTTGGCACCGTGGGGCTGTCCACCGGTGTGACCGAGATGCTCAGTGACCCCGGAAAATACGTGCTGGCCATCACGATGCTGCTCGGCCGCGTGGGTACGGTCACGCTCGCGGCGGCCGTGGCGGCGTCGACAAGCTCTAAACTCTATAGGCGCCCGGAAGAGCGCCCAATCGTGGGCTAGGGCCCCGGAAGGACAGGTGACTCGATGGTAGATCGGATCAAACACGATGCGCCGGTACTCGTGATCGGTCTCGGCCGGTTTGGGGCCGCGTGCTCGGGCGAGCTTGATCGCCTCGACCGCGAGGTGCTCGCGATCGACACCGACATGGAGCTGGTGCAGAAGTGGTCGGATCGGGTGACGCACACCGTGCAGGCCGATGCCCGCAATATCGAGGCGCTCAAGCAGATCGGCGCGCAGGACTTCTCGATCGCCGTGGTGGCCGTGGGTTCCTCCATCGAGGCGAGCGTGCTGATTACCGCCAACCTGGTGGACCTCAAGGTGCCGCAGATCTGGGCGAAGGCAGTCTCGCAGTCGCACGGCAAGATCCTGGCCCGGGTGGGTGCGAATCACGTGATCTATCCCGAAGCCGAGGCCGGGGAGCGCACCGCGCACCTGGTGAGCGGGCGGATGCTCGACTTCATTCAGTTCGATGATGACTTTGCGCTGGTGAAGATGTACCCGCCGAAGCCGATTCGCGGGATGAGCCTCGACGAATCGGGTGTGCGCACCAAGTACAACATCACGGTGGTGGGTGTGAAGTCACCGGGCAAGCCGTTTACGTATGCGACGGCGAACACCGTGGTCTCGAATCACGACCTCGTGATCGTCTCGGGCACCTCGGCGGATATCGAGCGTTTCGCGGCGCTCGGCTCTTAGTCTTTCCCATTTCGGCGGCGCGTGTGCGGCCGCCGGATGACGCTTCATGACGCAAAAAGTCACGCCTGCGTGACGTTGCATGACGGGGGCTCTGGACGGCCCGGGGGTGCCGGGCGCATCCTGAGATGCATGAACAATCAGCACTCGAGTGATCCGGTGGCGCAGCTTCGCGAAGCACGCTCCTCGATCAAGTGGACCCGTTATCCGGCCGACGTCCTCCCGCTGTTTGTTGCCGAGATGGACTACCCCGTCGCGGCCCCCATTACCGCCGAGCTGATCGCGCGAATTGGGGCATCGGACCTCGGCTATGTTGATGGCCCCGGCCCGCTAACCGCCGCCTTCACCCGCTTCTCGACCGAGCGCTGGGGCTGGACGCCGGATGCCGATCGTGTGCGTATCGCCACGGATGTGAGCGTGGGCATCGTCGAGACGCTGCGCTACGGGCTGCCCGCCGCCGCGAACGTGGTCATCACACCGCCGGTGTATCCGCCGTTCTACGAGTTGGTTGAGGAGGCCGGCCACGAACGCATCGAGGTACCGCTGATTGAGACCGCGGGCACCTGGACGCTGGACATCCCCGGCATCGAGGCCGCGTTTGCCGCCGGTGCCGATGCCTTCCTGCTGTGCAACCCGCACAACCCGATCGGGATCGTGCACACCCGGGACGAGCTGGCCGCCGTGGCCGCCCTGGCCGCACGCTACGGCGTGCTGGTGATCAGCGATGAGGTGCACGGCCCGCTCGCGCATCCGGGCCACCCGTTTACCCCGTTCCTCGCCGTCGCCGGCGAGCACGGTGCCTCGGCGGTCACGGTGACCTCGGGCAGCAAGGGCTGGAACCTCGCCGGGGCGAAGTGCGCGCTGGTGATTGCCGGCGATGAGCGCACCACCGAGCTCGTGGATCGTTTCCCCGAGGAGGTGGCCTGTCGGGCCAGCATCCTCGGCGTGCACGCCAACACCGTGGCCTTCTCGTGTACCGACTGGTTGGACGACACCGTCACCAAGATCGTCGAGAACGACCGCCTCCTCGCCTCACTCTTTGAGCAGTACCTCCCCGGAGCCACCTATGTTCGCCCGCAGTCCAGCTATCTCGGATGGCTCGATCTGCGCTCGCTCGGACTCGGTGATGACCCCGCCGCCTTCCTGATCACCCACGCCCGTGTCGCGCTGAACGCCGGGCACACCTACGGGGATTCGGGCCGTGGTTTCGCCCGGATCAACCTCGCCTGCGACCCCGATGTGCTGCGCGCCGCGGTGGAGCGCATTGCCGCGGCTACCGCGCTGGTAGCCGCCTAGGCCGCCACGAACCCCGGTACCGCCACCCGCCACACACCGCGAACGGAGCACCTCGAATGATGATCGGATTCCTCGCCCTGTGCGCCGCGATCGTCCCGATCCTCCTGCGCGCTTCGCCGCAGCGCATGCCCTATCCGGTCGCGGTGCCCATCGCGCTCGCACTGCTCTCGATCCTGACCTCCGGGCTCGACCACGTGATCGTGTACGCGCTACTTGCGGGCCTGAGCTTCGCGATGTCGGCCGTCATCATCGTGTCGCACCTCGCAGGTTCCGCACGATCAGAGGGCCGGGCATCCGCCTAAGCGTGCTGCTCAGCCACACCGGTTAGGCTTGGCCGGCTGCCCCGCGGTCGTCGCGATCCACGTCGCCCTCGATCAGGCTGTGGGCCCGGTTATCGGTGGCAGCCTCCTCGGGGTGTTCCTGCGCCGCGGGTGCCCAGCCCATTGCTCGAGACTGCACGGCGGAAGCATCGGCAAACGGCAACAGCGCGTCGCGCACGCCCCGGCGCTTTCGCTGCACAACAGCGCGACTGATCGTCACGATGAGCGCGGCGGCGAGCAGCGCCCAAAAGGCGTAGCCCACCCATTCCGATAGCACGCCCATGGTGTCTCCCCCCTCTGGTGACCTCGCACGCGGAGGGCACCTGCCTCCCAGGGTATCGGGATCGGCGGTCCCACACACCCCTGGTACACGCATCGCAATTAATGCGACAGAAAACGCGCTGGTTCCCTCGCACCAGAGTCTGGGAGCCAGTGCGCGCGCTAGTACCCCGCCGCCGTGACCGCGTCCAGCGCGTGGCCGAGGTCGGCGATGATGTCGCCGGCGCTCTCGATGCCGATGGAGAGGCGCACGAGGCCCGGCGTGATGCCCACGGCCAGGCGCTCCTCCTCGGTGAGCTTCGCGTGAATGGTGGAGCCCAGGTGGATGGCCAGCGAGCGGACATCGCCGATGTGGGTCATCGGGGTCACGAGTTCGAGGGCGTCGATGAAGACCCGGGCGGCGTCGCGGCCCCCGGCGAGGTCAAACGAGACGATGGATCCCGCTCCGCGCGGGAGGTACTTCTGGGTGAGCGGATAGTACGGGCTACTTTCAAGGCCCGGGTAGTGAATCTGGCGCAGGGCCGCGTGGCCCTCAAACGCGCGTGCGACGGCAACGGCGTTGTCCACGTGGCGTTCCATCCGCAGCGAGAGGGTTTCGATGCCCTGCAGCAGCAGGAAGGTGGAGGTGGGCGGCACGGTCGGGCCGTACTCCAGGATGGTCACGGTGCGCAGGAACCCGAGGTATGCCCCGGCACCGAAGCGCTCGACCGCCGAGCCCACACCCGGCCGCGGTGAGGTGGTGAGGTGCGGAAAGCGGTCGGCGTTGGCCTCCCAGTCGAACGTGCCGCCGTCGATGATCGCGCCGCCGATGACCGATCCGTGGCCCGCAAGCCACTTCGAGGTCGAGTGAATCACGATGTCGGCACCCCACTCGATGGGACGACAGAGATAGGGGGTCGCGACCGTGGAGTCCACGATCAGCGGCACACCGGCCGCGTGCGCGATGTCGGCGAGCGCCGCGATATCCACCACGTCACCCAGCGGATTGGGGATGGTCTCGGTGTAGATCGCGCGGGTGCGCTCGGTCACCTTTGAACGCCATACCTCGGCCGGCGCATCGGCGGGCACGTACTCGACGCTCAGGCCCTGCCGGGCCAGCGAGGTGCGGAACATCTCGCGGGTGCCCTCGTAGAGGTTGGTGGTGGCGAGGATGTGATCGCCGGTCTGCGCCAGCGCAAACAGCGTGACCGCAATGGCCGCCTGGCCGCTGCCCACGAGCACGGCATCCACGCCACCCTCCAGGTCGGCGATGCGCTTGGCCGCCACGATGTTTGTGGGGTTGTCGTTGCGCGAGTATGCGCGGCGGCTACTCGCCCCGGCGAAGCGCTCCTCGCCGTCATCGAAGCTCGCGAATCGGTATCCCGCGGTCTGATAGATCGGGGTCACCCGGGCGGTGGTTTCGGCATCGTTAATCTCACCGGCGTGGATCTGCCGGGTCTCGAAACCGAATGAGGGGGAACCTGTGTGCGCTGACATGTGGCCACGCTACTCGCGCATGCCCCACCCGGTCACCCGGTAAGTAACAGTCGGAAATCTTCATTCCCCACTCCGTCATACGCGTTCATCTGCCGTCGCAATTCTTTATGTTTGTCGATTCGAGGAACGCCCGCTCCTAGGCTGACTCCGCAGCCTGTGGGCCTCCCCGTTTCGATCGTGGACGGACCCACGGCAGATCGAAGTGAAGGGGAACCACATGTCAGAGATTCGAGGTGAGAACGCGTGAGCTCGAAGAAACTCGGCTTTTTTACCCGGGTACTTGACCAGGTGGGCTCCGGCGAGCGCCTCCGGCTCGCGATCGAGCAGATCGTGCACGCCGAGGCATTCGGATACGACTCGGCATGGGTGGCCCAGCACCACTTCAACCCGCACGAGGGCGGACTGCCCAGCCCGTTTGTGTTTCTGTCACACGCGGCCGCGCACACCACCCGCATCCGCCTCGGTACCGGCATCGTCACCCTCCCGCTCGAAAACGCCGTGCGTGTGGCGGAGGACGCCGCGACCTTCGACCTCCTCTCGGGCGGTCGCCTGGAGCTCGGTGTTGGCAGCGGAGGCACCCCCAGCGCCTTCGCGACGTTTGGGCGCAACCCGGCCGACCGCTCCCGCGACTTCGCCGCGCAGCTCCAGGTACTCCGTCAGGCACTCGCGGGTGAACCGCTGGGCCGCAACCGCAACCGGATTTCGCCGCCCGCTCCGCGCCTGATCGAGGCGCTCTGGCAGGCCACGTTCTCCCCCACGGGCGGAACACGGGCCGGGCGGGCCGGCGACGGACTCCTGCTCTCGCGCACCCAGCAGCGCTCCCCACGCACCCCGAACCTCTCACTCGCCGAGATCCAAAACCCCATCGTCGACGCCTACCTCGAGGCACTGCCGGCCGGGGTAGCCCCGCGCATCTCGGGTGCCCGCACCGTGTTCGTGGCCGATGACCGGCGCACCGCGCTGCGCTTTGCCGAGGTGGGACTGCGCCGCGCCGCCGCCCAGTTCCGTGCGGCCGGACAGATCGTGCTCGGCGACACCCTGCCCGAGCTCATCACCGAGTTCGACGTGCACCTCGGCACCCCGGAAGAGGTCACCGAATCGCTCGCCGCGGATCCCGTGCTGGAGCGTGCCACCGACCTGGTGTTCCAGGTGCACTCGGTGGATCCCCCGCACGAGTTCATCCTGCGCTCGATCGAGCTGGTCGCCACCCGGGTCGCGCCCGCCCTGGGCTGGGCGGCCGAGGCCCCCGCTCCCTCTCCCGAGCCCGCGCTGTCTTAGCTTCGCCCCACCGTTCGCATCCGCGATCCACCCCGAAAGGAACCCCCGTATGACTCAGCCCGTACCGGATCTGATTGATCATCTCGCCGGGATCACCCCCGGCTCTCCGGTGGACCGGGTACGCGCCCGTCGCCCCGAGGCACGCGCAAACGCCCAGGCGAGCTTCGCGGCCCTGCTCGAACCGGCCCACACCGGGGATGTCTCCCCCGCCGACCGCTTTGCGATTGCCGCATTCGTGACCGCGATCAGCGCCGAGCCGCAGACCGCCGCGTACTACCGCGAGCGCCTCACCGAGCTCGACGCCCACCTGGCCGGCCGCATCGACTCCCTCGCCGCGGCGGCCGCGGCCTCCGGCCCGTTCGGTCACTACCCCTCCGCCGCCCTGGCCGAGGAGAACACCGAGGGCGTTCGGTTCACCGTGCCGGAGGCCGACCGTGCCGCGCTCGGTGCCCCGCTGTCGGCCGCGCTGGAGCACGCACACCTGCTGGTGTTCCGCCCCCGTGAGGCAAGCGCCGCCGCACTGCAGGCGCTGCTGGACTCCGGCTGGAACGAGACCTCCATCGTGGTGATCTCGCAGCTAATCGCGTTCCTCACCTTCCAGCTTCGCCTTGTCGCCGGCCTGCGCCTTTTGGCCCAGGACCCGGCCACCACCGGCGACATCGTCACCATCGACCGTTCCGAAACCGTAGGAGCCCACGCATGACCGAGAGCGCATTCGGACACGTCCTCACCTACCCGGGCCTGCGCGCCCCCGAGGTGTTCACCCGCGAGGGCCTCGGCTGGGTGCCGTGGATCCAGCCCATCCCCGAGGATGAGCTGACCGAGGAGCACCTCGTCGCGCTGGTGGATAAGAACCGCGCGAAGATGCCATACTTCCGCCTGCTCGTGCGCGACCCGGAGGCCCTGCGCGCCCGCACCGCCACCGACAACGACATCTTCTACAACACCGACTCCGGTCTGCCCCGCGCCGACCGCGAGCTCTCGGCCGTGGGTGCCTCGCGCAGCAACGGCTGCATCTTCTGTGCCTCGGTGCACTCGCGATTCGCAGTGCAGCAGTCCGGCCGTGCGGAGGACGTGGATCGCGTACTCGCCGACGGCGTGGACTCCGCACAGGATGCCCGCTGGGAGGCCATCCTCGAGGCGTCGGTCGCCCTGACCGACACCCCCGTTGCGCTCTCCCAGGCCCACCTCGATGCCCTGCGCGCCGCGGGCCTTGATGACCTCGAGATCGCCGACACCCTGCACGGTGCCGCCTTCTTCAACTGGGCCAACCGCCTCATGCTGTCCCTCGGCGAGCCGGAGCTGCCGGCGGCGCGCTAGTGCTCCGCATCGCAGCCCAGAGATGAGAGCGGGGCACCGGATGGTTCCGGTGCCCCGCTCTTCTTCTGTGGCCAGGCGTCACTGCCGTGCTCCCGCGCGCTAGATCTGATCCGCGACGATCAGCTCATCGAGGAATGCCTGCCAGCCGGCGAGCGCTGCCTCCTGCTGTTCCGGGGCGAACCCCGGGGTCTCCTGGGTAAAGTGCAGGCGGGTACCCTCGACGCCGTCCTCCGTGGCCTCGGTGAGCGTGACAACCACGGCCGCGCGCTCCGGGGATTCAGGATTGTCCGTCAGGGTGAACACGAAACGCTCGTTGGGAACGATTTCGAGGAAGTCTCCGGCCCAGTGGATCGCATTGCCGTCCGGCAGCACCATCGTGGCGGTCCAGGATCCCTCGATCTCGGGGGCAAAGTCGAGCTGATCCAGCGGCACCTCGACCGAGGAGCCACCAAACCAGCGGGAGAAGTGTTCGGGGGTGGTCCAGGCCTCAAAGACCTCGGCGGGTGAGGCGGCAAAGAATCGATCGATCTCGATGCTGCCCGGGGTGATTCCGGTCATGATGTCTCCTGTCCTGAGCGTGCGATTGCGGGGTTCGGGGAGCCCGAGTGTGTCCAAAAACCGCACGCGTTAAATGCACCACGAACGCGCCAAAACGTCAACCAGAATTCCCGATTGACACATGCCGTAACACCCGGAGGAAACCTGCCGTAATACTCCGGCTTTTCGCGCAATGCCGTTGTTAGTCTCGGGTTCACGGCATCGCCTGACGATGCCCGGAGCGAGCACCGAGCCCGGTATCCGCCCCACCGAAAATTTTCCCCAAGGAGATAGGTGTGGCTACTACCTTTTCATTTGAGCTTTACCCACCCAGATCGGCCGCCGCGGCCGATGCGCTCGAGGTGTCTCTCGCGCACCTGGTGGCGTCGAGTCCCGAATTCATCTCGGTGACCTACGGCGCGGGCGGTACCACCACCGACCGCTCGCTGCGCGTCCTGCAGCAGCTGCGCGCGGGCGGGGTGGATGCCATGGCGCACCTCACCTGCGTGGGCTCCTCCTATGCCGAGGCCTCGGCGATGATCCACGAGTTCCTCGACGCCGGCATCACGAAGTTCCTCGCGCTGCGCGGGGATCCCCCGGTGGGAGCCAAGGAGGGCGAGAACTTCCTCGGCGATCTCGGCAGCGCCGGTGAGCTGGTGCAGCTCATCCACCGCATTCGCGCGGAAAAAGCCCAGTTTGTGCAGCCTCCGCTGGCCGGATTCCCGCGCGGCACCCAGGTGCGTCCGCAGCCCAAGGTCACGATCGCCGTCGCCGCGTTCCCCAACGGTCACCCCCGCTCGCGCTCGGTGTCGCAGGACCTCGACACCCTGCTGGCCAAGGAGGCCGCCGGCGCAAACCTGGCGATCACCCAGCTGTTCTTCGACCCCGAAGACTACCTACGCTTTGTGGATCAGGCGCGCGCCGCGGGGATCACGATGCGGATCCTCCCGGGGATCATGCCCGTGCTCAGCCCGGAACGCCTGCACCGCATCGTCCAGCTCACCGATGAGAAGCTCCCCCTTGAGCTGCTGCGAAAGCTGGAGGCCCAGGGCTCGCCCGAGGCCCAGTTTGAGGTCGGCGTGGATCACGCCGTGAGCCTCAGCCACTCCCTGTTGAACGGCGGCGCCAGCGGCCTTCACCTCTATACCTTCAACCAACACCCGGCCGTACTGCGCGTCCTGCGCGAGACCGGTCTCTACGTCCCCGAAAAGGAATACGCATGACCCACACACCGTTCCCCACCGGCACCATCCTCGGCTACCCGCGGATCGGTCCGCGCCGTGAGCTGAAGCGCGCGGTTGAGGCCTTCTGGGCCGGCAAGACCACCGCCGAAGAGCTCGAGGCCACCTCGCGCGAACTGCGCGCCGGCACCCGCGAGCGCCTGGCCTCGCTGGGCCTCGGCCGCGAAGACTCCTCGATTCCCGAGGCCTTCAGCTACTACGACCAGGTACTCGACGCCGCCGTCACCGTGGGTGCGATTCCCACCCGCTTTGAGCGTCTCGTGGCCGAGGACGGCACCGTCGACCTCGCCGGCTACTTCACCATCGCCCGCGGTGAGGGTGCGGATGTGCCCGCCGAGATGACCAAGTGGTTCGACTCGAACTACCACTACCTCGTGCCCGAGATCGGGCCGGACACGAAGTTTCACCTCGCCTCGCGTCGCCTGGTAGACGAGGTCATCGAGGCTCGCGAACAGGGCTTCGTCACCCGCCCCGTCATCGTCGGCCCGGTCACCCTGCTGGCCCTCGCCAAGCCCGCGGTGGACGCCCCCGAGGGCTTCACCCCAATCTCGCGCCTCGACGACCTCCTGCCCGTCTATGCGGAGCTGCTGTCGGCCCTGCGCGCCGCCGGTGCCGAGTGGGTTCAGCTGGATGAGCCGGCCCTCGTGAGCGAGAGTATCGAGGTGCCCCGCGCCGAGCTGCTGGCCGCCGCCGCCCGTGCCACCGAGGTGCTCGGCGGCGAGAGCGACCGCCCGCAGATCTTCGTGGCCGCCCCCTACAACGACCTCGGCGACGCCCTGCCGGTGCTGCTGAACAGCCCGGTCGAGGCCATCGGTGTGGACCTCGTCCGCGGCGCCGTCCCCGCCGGTTTCACCACCGAAAAGACCATCGTCGGCGGCGTGATCGACGGCCACAACATCTGGCGCGGCGACCTCGCCGGTGCCTGGGAAACCCTCGACAGCCTGCGCGCGCTCAGCCCGAACGTCGCGGTATCGAGCTCGACCAGCCTGTTCCACGTGCCCCAGGACGTCACCGTCGAGACCAAGCTCGACCCGCGCCTGGTCTCCTGGCTCGCGTTCGCCGACCAGAAGGTCGGCCAGATCTCCCTGCTCGCCACCGCCCTGGCCGAGGGCCCCGCCGCCATCTCGGCCGAGCTGGCCGAGGCCACCGCCGCGCTGGCAGACCGCCACTCGGCACCCGGTGTCCGTGACGGTGCCGTGCGCGAGCGTGCCGCCGGGCTGACCAACGCCGACTTCACCCGCGGCGAGTACACCGAGCGCCTGGCCGCGCAGGACGCCGCCCTCGGCCTCCCGCCGCTGCCGACCACCACGATCGGTTCGTTCCCGCAGACCGGTGACATCCGCCGTGAGCGTGCCCGCTTTGCCCGCGGTGAGATCACCGAGGCCGAGTACCGCGGCGCGATGGAGGACGAGATCCGTCGCGTGGTCGACCTGCAGGAGGAGATCGGCCTCGACGTCCTCGTGCACGGCGAGCCCGAGCGCAACGACATGGTTCAGTACTTCGCCGAGAACCTCGACGGTTTCGCCGTCACCGAGCTCGGCTGGGTGCAGAGCTACGGCAGCCGCTGTACCCGCCCGTCGCTGCTGTGGGGCGACGTCTCGCGTCCGGCACCGATCACCGTCGACTGGTCGACCTTCACCCAGTCGCTGACCGCCAAGCCGGTCAAGGGCATGCTCACCGGCCCGGTCACGATCCTCGCCTGGAGCTTCGTGCGCGATGACCAGCCGCTGGCCGACACCGCCAACCAGGTGGCCCTCGCCCTGCGCGACGAGATCGCCGACCTCGAGGCCGCCGGCATCGGCATCATCCAGGTGGACGAGCCCGCGCTGCGCGAGCTGCTGCCGCTGAAGCTCGCCGACCAGCCCTCCTACCTCGAGTGGTCGGTGGGATCCTTCCGCCTCTCCACCGCGGGTGTGGCCAAGGAAACCCAGATCCACACCCACCTCTGCTACTCGGAATTCGGTGTGGTGATCGACGCCATCAACCTTCTGGACGCCGATGTCACCTCCATCGAGGCGGCCCGCTCCAAGATGGAGGTTGTGTCGGACATCGAGCGTTCGGGCTTCGGCCGCGGCATCGGGCCGGGCGTCTACGACATCCACTCGCCGCGCGTTCCCAGCGTGGATGAAGTCACCGAGCTGCTCCAGACCGCGCTGGGTTCGATCCCGCAGCGTCAGGTCTGGGTCAACCCGGACTGCGGTCTGAAGACCCGCGGCTATGACGAGACCGTCGACTCGTTGCGCAACATCCTCGCCGCGACCCGCACCGTACGCGAGTCGCTCAGCGCCTAGGTAGTGCACCACGGCGGGGTCGGAGATTGTCTCCGACCCCGCCGTTTTGTGTTGGGCGCTCGGCAAAACACCCCATACGTCCGGGCACTCAGGAATTACACCCACTATCCCCCCTTGTGTGGACCCACAAGGGGGGGATAGCGTACGATGATGGTCAGGGAAGTCAAACAGCGGGTTCTCGAGCGTTTCCTTGCCTCCGAGTGGTGGTTTCTCCTGAGCAGCAAGGGCGGACACAACGTGTGGGGATCCCCCGATGGCTCAGACTCCGTTGCCATTCCCACGCACGGCACGGTCTCACCCGGTGTTGTGCGTCAGGTCATCAAGAAACTGCCAGACACACCCGCCGGCTGGCGATAGAGGGGCGGATCACCGTGGCACAGATCTACGAGGCAACGGCACGACGTGAGGGAAAATGGTGGATCATCACCATCCCCGAAATCGACGCCGTGACACAGGCACGAAGCATCCGCGAGATTCAGACGATGGCCGATGGGATCGTCATGGCGCTGCTTGATCTCGAGGAGGGCGAGGCGAGGGTTTCCGTGAGCATCGAAATGCCAAATTCCGTCCAAGAAGCATGGGACGAGGCCGCTCGCCTGCAGGCCGAAAGCGAGCGGGCCAGCAGGCGCGCCGCAGCGCTGAGACGCGAAGCGGTTCGCAGTCTCCTTCACGAGGCTCAGCTCTCACAGAGCGAGGCCGGCACGCTCCTCGGGCTCTCCTACCAGCGAATTCAGCAACTCGCACGGGCCAGCTAGCCACCCCAAAACCGACAGGGGCGGCATCACCCTCCGACCTGCCGCTGTCGCGACCGGGTGGGCATTCGTTAGCGTTAGGGTATGTCGACGCACACCAGAAAGCTTGCCCTCACCGCCGCCCCGATGCTGCTCGCACTCACTCTCGGCTTGGCCGGCTGTAGCGCGGAGGGCAGCGCCCCCTCGGCAGCACCCGACGCGAGCACCGCTCAGGGCATGCTCGCCGCACACGGCCTCGAGGGGATGGATGCCCGCGGCGTGATCGAAAAGCTCGAACACACCGCGCTCGACAAGCGGCCGCGGGACCTGATGGCGTCGATCCGCCCCGATTCTCTCCTTCTCTCGGAGCAGTCCGGCAAGACCACCCAACTCCCCATGCCGAAGGACGAGTTCTACCTCTCGGTCGCCCCGTACGTGGGCACCTCGCACGACTGCTACTTCCACAGCCTCACCACCTGCCTGGGCGAGCTGGGAGACGCCGACGTGTCGATCACGGTCACGACGGAATCCGGCGAGACGATCGTTTCGGAGAAAACACGCACCAACGAAAACGGCTTTGTCGGCATCTGGCTGCCCCGAGACATCACCGGCACGCTCACCATCACTCAGGACGGCAAATCCGCCAGCACCGAGATTGCCACCGGCTCCGAAGACCCGACCTGCCTCACCACGATGCAGCTCAGCTAGCTAGTTTCCGGCGGCGAGCTCCGTGGCTCGGGCCAGGGCGGCGTCCGTCGCGCGGATAAACACCTGGTCGAGACCGGCCTCGCCCATCACCGCGAGAGCGCGCTCGGTGGTGCCGCCCGGGCTCGTCACGTTGATGCGCAGCTGGGTGGGTGTTTCGGAGGACGCGGCGAGCAGCTCGGTGGCCCCGCGGAAGGTGCCCTGCACCAGCAGATCCGCCTCCTCCGAGGTGAAGCCCTTCTCGATCGCGGCCACGGTGAGCGCCTCGATCAGCGCAAAGACGTAGGCGGGGCCGGATCCGGAGATGGTGCTCAGGGCGTCGATGCGACCCTCCTCCACCTCGAGGACATCACCCACGGTCTCAAAGACCGCACGCACGGCGGACATCGCGGCCGCATCGGCGCGGGTGCCCGGGGCGATGCCGGTGACCGCACGGCCCACCACTGCCGGAGTGTTCGGCATCGAGCGCACCACGATCGCCTGTGCGGGCAGGATCGACTCAAACGTGGCGATGGTCACGCCCGCAGCGAGACTCACGACGATCGCACCGGGCTTCACGGCCGGGGCAATCTCGGCGAGGAGGTCGGGAACCATGCCGGGCTTCACACCGATCAGAATGATGTCGGCCTCGGCAGCGGCCTCGCGGTTGCCCTCCGGGTTGTCATTCAGCGCGACACCGGTCACGCCGGCCAGCTGAGACAGGGCCGCGGCCTTTTCCGGGGTGCGGTTGGTCGCGGTCACCGGGCTCGTGGCGGTGGCGCCGGAGGCCACGAGGCCGGACAGGATCGCCCCGCCCATCGAACCGGTACCGAGGAAGGCGATGCGGGGTGCGTTCGTGCTGGTCATTCCCCCATCCTAAATCCGCGGTGCGCGCTCCGGCCCGCGTGGCGACAATCGGTTTACCCTGGGACCATGAAACTCGAGCCGCTGCTGCTTCGCCTGGACCGCATCGCCGGGGGATCCCGCGCCTCCGAACGGATCTCCGAGGAGGCGCGCGCCCACCCACGCACGGTCCGCGCGTTCCGAGCCGTCACGATCCTGCTGCTGATCGAACTGCTCCTCGGCATCGCGGCCGTGGTGATTGCGCTGGTACTCCTGGGCCGCGGCGAACACGTTCCCCTCTCGGTTTGGACCCGCAGCGTGGTTGTTCTCGGCATGACCGCGACGCTGTTCTACTTCTCCTGGCGCGCGCAGCTCGGCTGGGCCTGGGGCTACTCGCGACTGCGCCTGTTCAGCAAGATCTTCCCGGTGGTCACACTCGTGCTCGCGGCCATTCCCGGGTTCTACCCGGTCTGGATGATCACCGAGCAGATCATCTTCAGCCTCATCCTGATCGGCGTGGCCGACTACCTCGACTCCGACCATATGCGCGATACCTTCCGCCGGCCCACCCCGCCCACCTAGTTCCTAGTTGCCGGCTCCAGTTCTATCTTTAATGTAAACAAAGTTATACACTAAGTACGTTAATGGCTTATAAACGATACATTAGGTGGTGCTTATGGACAGCGAAGAGCAGCTTGGTGCGCTCCTCCAGCAGTGGCGCATCATCCTCGATCTCCCCCAGGAACTCGTGGCCGAACGCGCCGGAATCTCCCGCGCCACCCTGGTGCGCCTCGAACAGGGCCGAGGCGCACGCGTCTCCACACTCATCGCGGTGATGAGCGTGCTCGGCATCGATGACCGTCTCATCGACGCCGTCAATCCCCTCCGCACCGATCTCGGCCAGGCTCGCGCCGGCCAGCTGAACCGCAGGCGCGTGGGGCGAGGCCCCGAATGAATCCGCCGGCTCGCATCGTCACCGTCTGGGTGGACAACTCACTCGCCGGCACACTCACGATCACCACGCACCCGATCAATGGACTAGAAGACCAGAGCTTTAGCTACTCGACGGAGTGGCTAGCGAACACCATGGGATTCGCGATTTCCCCCGATCTTCCCCTGACCCGTGGCGTTCAGCGGCCGAGGAATGGCCGAACCACCTTTGGTGCGTTTGAGGACGCCACACCCGACGCCTGGGGAAACAAGCTCCTCGCTCGACAGGCTCAGCTTGATGCCCTGCGCGACGGCCTCCCCACACCGCGAATGACTCCCGCCACGCGCCTCCTCCTGGTCCCCGATCACACCCGCCAGGGCGCGCTTCGATTCTCCGACGATGATGGTTTTCTCTCGCCGCGCACCTCCGGGGCCGGGCTCACCGATTTGGAAAAGCTTGCCCGTGCCGCCCAACGCTTTGTGGATTCCGGTGAGATTGATTCGGAACACGATCTGCTCCTGGGCGCGGGATCCTCACCCGGCGGGGCACAACCAAAGGCATGGGTGAGTGGCCCCGACGGGAACATGGTGCTGGCCAAGTTCCCGAAGACTTCAGACGTCGGGGACCTTCACCTGTGGGAACACATCACCATGGTTCTTCAGCGGCGTGCGGGCATTCGCGTTCAGCCCTCTCGAGTGCTTCCGCTCGATTCCGAACGATCGATATTTCTCACCGATCGCTTTGATCGGGTCGGCGACAAGCGCATTCCCTTCCAGAGCGTTCGCACCCTGCTCCAGTTGGTTGATCATCAGCACGTCGACTACACCACGATGGCCCGCGAGATTGCGCATGTCTCCGCGCATCCCACGGCCGATGCAGCGGAGATGTTTTCCCGCGCCATATTTGCCGCACTGGTCAACAACATCGACGATCATATGCGCAATCATGGGATCCTGCGGATCGGCCGTGGATGGCGGCTTTCCCCGGCATTTGACGTCAATCCCGCGCGCTCCGGCACATCAGATACGCCGCTGACACCCGGGGGTGACCCCGGCGATCGCGATGTAAGAGCGCTCATTGAGCACTCAGCTGACTTCCGGTTGACCCGATCACGAGCCGTGGAACGCGCGCGGGAAATAGCGGCCGCCGTGGCGAGCTGGCGAGAAGTGGCCGTTTCCGAGGGCGCCAACCTCGACTCCCTCAACAACTGGGCCCGCACATTCGACGACCCCAACCTCGAGCGAATCCGCGCGCTTTCAGACGGGGACCGCACGGTCATCGACCTTTCCTGACGCTACTGACGCAACACGTCAGTACCCGCGCAATGATTTTTGCACCCGGGACACATCGGAGGACTAGTATTTGTCTCATCCATCTGGCAGGAGACATAAATGAGCACTCAGGGCGGAAATCGCGCAATCATCGCCGCGCTGCTGGCGAACGTCGGTATTGCGCTGACCAAGTTCATCGCCTGGTTCTTTTCGGGCTCAGCCTCGATGCTCGCCGAGGGCGTGCACTCGCTCGCCGACTCGGGCAATCAGCTCCTTCTCCTCCTGGGCGGTCGCAAGTCGCGGCGTCTTGCCGATGAGGAGCACCCGTTTGGGTACGGACGCGAGCGCTACGTCTACGCGTTCGTGGTCTCGATCATCCTGTTCTCCGTGGGTGGCGTGTTCTCGATCTATGAGGGCATCAATAAGCTGACCCACCCGCACGAACTCGAAATGTGGTGGCTGCCGATGGTGGTCCTCACCGTGGCGATCGGGCTCGAGGGCTTCTCGCTGCGCACCGCGATTCGGGAGTCCAACCACACCCGTGGCACCCAGTCATGGATCCAGTTCATCCGCCGCGCAAAGGCCCCCGAGCTCCCCGTGGTGCTTCTGGAGGATGTTGCCGCCCTGATCGGCCTGGTGCTCGCGTTCCTCGGCGTCGGCCTCACCGTGATTACCGGCAACGCCACCTGGGACGCCATCGGCACCCTGGCCATCGGTACGCTGCTCGTGCTGGTCGCGATCGTGCTCGGCGTCGAAACCAAGAGCCTCCTCGTGGGAGAGGGGGCAACGGTCGAGCAGGCCACGGCCATTCGTGAGGCGATCGTTGCCGGGCCCGAGGCCGAACGCATCATCCACCTCAAGACCCTCTACCTGGGGCCCGAGGAAATCATGGTCGCGGCCAAGATCGCCGTGGACCCTGCCCGGACCGTCGCCGAGGTCTCCGAAAGCATCAACGCGATCGAGGCGCGCATCCGCACGGCCGAGCCCATGGCCCGCGTTATCTATCTCGAGCCGGACGTGGATCGCGAGCGCGTGCCCCACACCCCCGCGGTCTAGATTTCGCTCGGGCTCGCGAGCGTCTCGCGGAAAAACTCGACCAGGATCGCCGCACACTCGGCCTCGCGCACTCCACCCAGCACCTCCGCGCGGTGGGCCAGCCGGCGATCCCGCAGCAGGTCAAACGCGCTGCCCGCGGCACCGGCCTTATCCTCCCAGGCACCAAACACGACGCGCGGGATGCGGGCCGCCAGAATAGCGCCCGCACACATGATGCAGGGTTCCAGGGTTACTACCAGGGTGAGGTCGCGCAGCTGCCAGTCACCGCGCAGGGCCGTCGCCGCCCGGATCGCCTCGATTTCGGCGTGAGCGGTGGGGTCGTGGCGAGCCTCTTTCAGGTTGTATCCGGTGGCCACCACCGCACCCGTGGAATCGACGAGAACCGCACCCACGGGAACGTCCGCACTCGCCGTCGTCCGGCGCGCCTGCTCCAGGGCAAGCCCCATCAGCCGCTCGTCTTCCGTGCGCACACTCATCGCCACCGCCAAGTTCCCTTCACCCAGGTATTGTTAACAGTATGCGAGTGCACGTAGCCGATCACCCACTGATCACCCACAAACTGACGGTCCTGCGAGACAAGACCACCCCGTCGCCGATCTTCCGGTCCCTCACCGAGGAGCTGGTGACCCTGCTCGCGTACGAGGCGACCCGCGAGGTCCGCACCGAGGCTGTCGAGATCGAGACCCCGGTCACCACCACTACCGGGCTCGCGATCAGCTCGCCGCGTCCGCTCGTGGTCCCCATTCTGCGCGCCGGTCTCGGCATGCTTGAGGGCATGGTTAAGCTGCTCCCGACCGCGGAGGTCGGATTCCTCGGCATGCTGCGGGACGAGGAGACCTTCGAGCCCAAGACCTACGCCGAGCGCCTGCCGGACGACCTCTCGGGCCGTCAGTGCTTCGTGCTCGACCCGATGCTCGCAACCGGTGGTTCGCTCGGCGCCGCCATCGAGTTCCTCTTTGACCGCGGTGCGGATGACGTCACCGCCATCTGCCTGCTCGCCGCTCCCGAGGGCGTGGCCGCGCTGGAGAAGCTCACCGAGGGCCGCGACGTCAAGCTCGTGCTGGGCACCGTTGACGAGCGCCTGGACGACCACGGCTACATCGTTCCCGGTCTGGGTGACGCGGGCGACCGCCTGTACGGCCTGGTCTAACACTTCGTCCCGAGCACTCGGCTCGGGCCCACGGCGGCACCGATTTTCGGTGCCGCCGTTTTTTGTCCCCCCAATCGGGGGTAATCGGTTGACAGCGCCCTTCGCTCTGGGCATAATCGGCATATGACTGATTTCGCGTGTACCCAGAGCTCCTTCGAGTCTCATGGGACTGTGGGCATGATGATGCCCCGTGAGACCGTCATGTGTTGTCGAATGTGCCGCTAGTCCGCTAGCAGTCAGCATGTCTCCGCTGCGAAAAACGCAGCGTTGAGACCCGGAGCGTATCTACGCGACTCCACCGGAACGACCTTCCGATCGTCGTCCCGGACCCCATCACAACACACCCGTCGAAACGGAGCCCGCTGAGGCCACTGCCCCGGATCCCGTCGACACCCGTACTTCTAAGGACTCATCATGTCGATCGCCACCATCTCCTCCACCCGCACCGCAGCCGAGCGCACCGCCGCCGTACTCACCGCCGGCCGCACCACCGCAGCCACCGCCGTTCCGGCAGCCGCACCGGTTGCCGCCGCACCCGCCGCTCCGGCCGGCCCGCGTCTGCGTTCGGTTCCCGAGGGCACCGAGGCACGCGGTTTCGTTCTCTACGTCGGCCTCGATGAGGCCAAGGCCCTCGCCGATGGCTCGAGCCTCGGCCAGGTTGTCCAGGCCCTGAAGGACCTCGCCGCCCAGATCGCACCGGCCTCCGAAACCTACGCCGCCGTTGCCCTCGCCCCGGCCGGTGCCGGTGGCCGCGACATCGACGTGGTCCGCCTCGCCCTGCAGGAGCCCGCCGCCCTGGCCCGCCACCGTGACGCCGAGGAGACCGCCACCGGCGAGTTCGACCGCGCACACGCCGGCGTCGTGATCGACCTCTCCCGCAAGCGCCTCGCGCTTGACAACTCGGCCGTCTCGCTCACCTTCAAGGAGTTCGAGCTGCTGCAGTACCTCGTGCTGCGCGAGGGCCGCACCGTGGATCGCGCCGAGCTGATCGGTGCCCTGTGGAACCCCGAGGACGAAGAGACCGCTCCGAACGAGCGCACCATCGACGTTCACATCCGTCGCCTGCGCGCAAAGCTCGACCGCTACGAGGACATCGTGCGTACCGTTCGCGGCGTCGGTTACCGCTTCGACCGCCACGCAGACGTCACCATCCGCTACGCATCGGCACCGAGCCCCGACCTCTTCTAGGCGTCGACTGCCCCACGTGCGGCAGAATAATGTGATACCTGGATTCTGGAGACACACAGGATTCACAGGAGATTGTCACACGCATATGGCGCACGCCTGACACAATCGCTTCCATGCTGGATGTATGGAATTCAACGCCGACACACCGAGCTGGTCACAGTACGCGAATAGCCTGGGTGCCTCACTTCGTGAGCTCCGCATTAGCCGCGGGCTCAGTCAGGAAGAAGTGGCGGTCGCCGCCGGGATCAGTCGCTACACCTATCAAAAGTTCGAAAAGGGCGAGTCGCGCCCGGGTACCTCGGCAAATCCATCGCTTCAGAACGTCCTCGCACTCTGTCAGGTACTCGGCGTACCCATCGAACGGCTGCTCCCCAGCCCGCCACCAGATCTCAGCGACCGCTAGATCCGTCTTCGCCGCGCCCCTCGATCGACCGACCCCCTCGGGGCCGGGGCGATGTCCGAGGGTGCGGTTAGAGTGTGAGCGTGCCGGTGAAGGGACCCACCGATGAAAACAGCCCACTTCCATCCGCAACGATCAACGCCCTCCGAGGCAGAGCCCCACTGGCTCTCGCCGGGAGCCACACCGGGCCCCTCCGGGCCGGGTGCCAGCCCATCCGCATCCACGCCACCCACGATTCACATCCCCGACTCGGGCCTACCCGACCCGCGTACGCTCGGGGCGGAGACCGAGCCGCGCTGGCTCGCCGAGGTTGCTACCGTTGTGCGCGGTGAAGCCACAGCGGAGCTCTACGCCGTGACGCTCGATCTCATCCTCGAACATCACACGCGACTGGACGAAGCCCTGATCGCGATCCACTCCGACGAGTTCGGAGCCCACCTCACGCTCACCCCCGAGAGCGCCCACCGACTGGGCATCGCCCTGGTCGCCGCCACCCGGGCGGTACTTCCGAGCGCCGCCGAGGTCACTTCCGGAGGGGCAGCTAGCACCGAGCCACCCCAGTCGGAATAGCCCCGAGAGAAGGGGGCCAGCGGAGTCGGCCTCACACCGAGATCCGGGCCGCTCACACACACTGTGAGCGGCCCGGATCTTCGGTATCACGACGAGGGTTTGGCTATGCGACCTTGCGATCCTGTCGCGGCCAGACCACCTTCTGCACGATGATGATAACCGAGGCCGCCACCGGGATCGCCACGAGTGCACCGAGGATACCGCCGATGCTGCCCCCGGCCACCGCCGCGATCACGACCATTGCGCCGGGCACCGCCACCGCGCGGCTCATGATGCGCGGTGAAATCACGTAGGCCTCCACCTGGAGGTAGATCAGGTAGTAGATTCCCGAAATGATCGCCAGGGTGGGGTCCACAAACAGGCAGATCAGCGTGTTTAGCACCGATGCACTCAGGGTACCCACGAGCGGGATCAGCGATCCGAGGAACGCGAAGAACGCCAGCAGGAAGGGCAGCGGTGCCTGAATGATGCTGAACAGAATGAGGCTGAGAACGCCGTTGATGAGCGCCAGCGATACCTGCCCCACCACGTAGCGGCCCACGGCACCGGTGATGTCCTCCGAGATCTTTGCGAAACCGGTGCGCTGATAGGCGGGAATGAAGCGGTAGACGGCCTGCTTCATCGACCGCAGCGAGGCCATGAAGTACAGGGTCAGGATCAGCACGATGATCAGGCCGGTGATGCCGCTGGCCACACCCGCGCCAACCTGGGCGATGCCGCCACCGATCGCCACCAGGTTCTTCGGGTCACCCAGGAAGTCCGTCACGCCCTTGATTACCTGATTGATGTTGACCGAGTCGCCCAGGAGCTGCTGTACCTGCAGCACAAGGTCGTTGCGCTGGAAGTCCGCGGCGATGCCGGGGAAGTCGCGAATAAAATTGGAGAACTGCTCCACCAGCAGCGGGATCACCGCAAAGAGCAGACCGATGAACGCACCGATCACGGCCAGGACGACGGCGGCGATGGCCGCCGGCCGCGGCATTCTCTTCTCGAGCCAGGAGACCAGCGGGTCGAGACCCAGCGCGAGGAAGAGCGCGATCCCGATGTAGATCAGCACCGTGCTGAGCTGGGTCACAATTCCGCCGAGGAGCAGCGCAATCAGCACACCCAGGGTGCCGACCAGGCCGATCCTGAATGCGTTGACGTGAACGCCGGAGCCTCCGCCCACCTCGCGGTGCAGCCCCACGTCTCCCGCGGCCCGCTCGCGCGGTACCTGGGCGGTGCCGGCAACCTTCTTTTTCATCCGCGTTCCCCTCGCTCTCTGGGCGCCCGTGTGCGAAAGCATCGGGCATGGAACCCATTGTGACCCCAAACCTCGCCAATCAGTGGATATCCATTGTTTTTCTCGCGTGCCCCCTCGGAGACCCCGGATTTCCGCTGAAATTTCGCACACAGAAAACTCTCAGTTTCATGATCACAAAAACCCTGGTAATCGTTACCGGGATGTTATATATTCGTACTGCGTTCGAAGTTTTGCTGTGACGACGAAACGCACATGTGATTGCAGGACACTCTTGGTGCAAGGGGAAGGGCCGATCGTACGCCTCTACGATCGGCCCTTGTCCATTCCCCCGGCCCCTCACCAGGGACCGATACCAAGTGGGCGGTCACACGGTACTCTGGATGCATGAACACGACCGCCGAAGCCGCCCGCGATGTCCGCGCCCTCACGGTTCTCGGAGCCGCGTGTTTCGGCGGCGGCCTGCTGGTCACCGCGGTCGGCGTACTCCTCCTCGTGCTGGGCATCCTCCAGGGCCCCTGGTTCCTGCTACCCATCGGCATCGGCACCGTCCTGGCCGGGCTCAGCGCTTCCCTCTGGGGCATGGTGCTGCTGTATCGCTCGCTGATTCGCTCGGGCACGCCTCCGGTGGTCATCACCGATGATGCCCCCGGAGGTTCCACCCCGGCGGAATCAGCATGAGCGGCGCGGTCGAAGCCTGGGAGTCACTCTTCCGTGCGCAGGTGGGCATCATGCGTCGTCTCGGCGAAGACTTTCCCATGGGCGGACTCACCATGAACGAGTACGACGTGATGTTTACGCTGTCACGCCAGCCCAATCGCGCCGCAAAACTGCGCGACCTCAACCGTCTCGTGCTACTCAGCCAGCCGAGCGTAAGCCGGCTGATCGACAAGCTCACCGGTGAGGGCTTTGTCACCAAGGATCCCGACCCCGACGACCGCCGTGGCATGATCATCGCCCTCACCGAGGAGGGGTTTGCCGCCTACCGTCCGGTCGCGCGCGCTCACATGCGCACGATCGAATTCATCGTGGGAGGAGCGCTCAGCGCCGAGGAAATCGAGGCGCTCTTTGCCCTGACCGAGAAGCTGCGCTGCCCCGAGTCCGATGACTAACCCAGAAGCAACCATCACGGACACCGAGCCGGGCGGCCGTACCGGCATCGTCTGGTTCCGACGCGATCTTCGTGTCGGCGATCACCCGGCACTCAGCCGCGCCCTCGCCGAGTGCGACCGCGTCCGCGCGGTCTTCGTCCTCGACGAGCCCGGGCTGCGCCCGATCGGCGGAGCCTCCCGCTGGTGGCTACACGGCAGCCTCGAACGCCTCGCGAGCGACCTCGCGGATCTCGGGATTCCCCTGGAGATCCGCACCGGCGATTCGGTCGCGCACCTGCGTGACCTCGCGCGGGCAACCGGCGCCACCCGGGTGTACGCCACGGCTCGGCCCGGCGCGGCCGAGCGCGAGATCGACGAGGCCGTCCGGGAAGCCCTGGCGATGGTTCCCGGCGGGATTTCCCTGCGGGTTTCCCCGCCCGACCTCCTGGTTGACCCCGGCCTGCGCACCGGCGAAGGCCGCCCCTACACCGTGTTCACGCCGTTCTGGCGTCGCGCCCAGGACGACCTCATGCGCCAGCCGCCGCGCGCGAGCCTGCCCGTCCCGGCCCCGGCACGTGCCCCGCAAACTACGAATCCCGATGCTTTCGCCCGCGCCCTCGCGGCACTCGGCCTGCGCCCCACCGCCCCCGACTGGGCCGCGGGGTGGGAAGACCTCTGGAACCCGGGCGAACGGTGCGCACACGAACGGCTCGGGGACTTCCTCGACGAGGATCTCGGCGACTACCCCGATCTTCGTGACCGTCCGGACCGCCGCGTCACCTCCCGGCTCTCCCCGCACCTCGTCTTCGGCGAAATCACGGTGTCGCACATCTGGCACGCGGTGGACGCCCATCGACGCACCCACCCCGGCCACGGCGCATCCTTCCTCAGCGAACTGGGCTGGCGCGAGTTCGCCCACTATCAGCTCGTCCATTTCCCGGATCTCGCCACCCTCCCCTGGCGACCCAGCTTCGCCGGGTTCCCGTGGCCCGAACCCGATCCGGCGCTGATCCGCGCCTGGCAGACCGGCACCACCGGCATCGACCTCGTCGACGCCGGCATGAACGAGCTCTGGCAGACCGGCACCATGCACAATCGCGTGCGCATGGTCGTGGCCTCCCTCCTCACCAAGAACCTGCTGCAGCACTGGCGGGTGGGCGAGGAGTGGTTCTGGGACACCCTGGTGGATGCCGACCCCGCCGCGAACCCGTTCAACTGGCAGTGGGTGGCCGGCAGCGGCGCCGATGCGGCCCCGTACTTCCGCATCTTCAATCCCGAGCTTCAGCGCAAAAAGTTCGATCCCAACGGCGAATATGTTCGCCGCTGGGTACCCCAGGACGAGCTGCGCCCGGCACCGATCGTTGATCTTGCCCGCTCGCGCGAGGCCGCCCTCGCCGCCTATCGGGCACGCGAGGAAACCACACCGACTACATCCGGCGAATAAACCCGCCGCGCTGCGCCGCGAGCACCGCCTGCTGACGGTTGTTCACACCGAGCTTGCTGAAGATGTGCGCGAGGTGAGACTTCACCGTGGTCTCGCTGATGTGCAAAACCCGGCCGATGTCGCGGTTTCCCTGGCCCTCTGAGGCCAGCGTAAGCACCTCAATTTCGCGAGCGCTGAGCGACTGCTGCGGCTCGTTCACCCGCGCGACCAGGCGGCCCGCAACGGCGGGGCCCAGCACCGTGTGCCCGCGCACGGCCTGACGAATCGCGCTGAGGAGATCCTCCGGCGGGGCATCCTTCAGCAAATATCCGGCCGCCCCGGCCTCGATCGCCCCGAGAATATCCGCATCGGAGTCGTAGTTCGTAAGGATCAGCACGCGCGGCGGCTTCTCCTGCTTCGCAAGCTCGCGGGTGGCGTCGATGCCGGTGAGGCCGGAACCAAAGTTGAGATCGAGCAGCACGAGATCGGGAGCAAAACGGTTGACCACCGCGAGCACCTCCGCCACCGAGGCGGCCTCGGCGACCACCTCGATATCCGCGGCTGTGCCGAGCACCGCCGCGAGACCGGCGCGCACGATCGGATGATCATCGGCCATCACCACGCGAATCGGTTCGCTCATGCGCCCTCCCCCGTAAATCTGACGGTCACCGTGGTGCCATCCCCCGGTGTGCTCTCCACCACGAGTGTGCCACCGAGCTCGGCAATTCTTGCGCGCATCGCCACGATGCCAAACGAACCGCCTACGGTACGCTCACCGAGGTCGGCCGGATCAAACCCGCAGCCGTTATCCACGATGTCGAGGATGGTTTCGCCCGGCAGATAGCTCAGGCTGATATCCGCGCGGGTCGCCCCGGCATGCTGCACCACGTTTGCAAGGGCGCTCTGGCCGATGCGCAGCAGGCCGGTCTTCACCACCGTGCTGAGCGGTTCCGGTTCGCCATCGGTGTGAAACTCCACCACGATACCCGCCTGCTGTGCGGTGTTTTCGGCGAGCCGGGTGAGGGCCTCGGCGAGGCTCGCGCCGGTGATCGCGGGCGGGGCGAGCTCATCAATCAGCCCCCGCGTTTCGGTGAGCGCGAGCGCCGCGGCATCCCGGGCGCGACGCACGTGGGTGACCGCGGTCGCGGGATCCGTCTCGGCCGCGCGCTCTGCCGCGTGCAGCAGCAGCCCGATGCTCGCAAGCCCCTGGGCGACGGTGTCGTGAATATCGCGGGCCAGCCGCTCACGCTCGGCCAGCTTGCCGGCTTCCCGCTCGGTTTCGGCGAGGCGCACGCGGGTGGAGATCAGCTCCTCGATCAGGGCTTCGCGGCGCGCGGCCTCACGCTGAAGCTCGCGATAGCCGAGCCCGATCGCCACCGCGATGACCGCGCCGATCAGCGGCCCGATGATGCCCGGGGCGCTGAAACCGCCGTGGAGCCCGATCGCGACGATGGAGACGGCGCTGGTGAGCGCCACGCACAGGAGCGCCGCCGTGCGCTCAAGCAGCGCGAGAAACAGAAAGAACAGCGGGAATGAGAGGTAGGCGGCGTCCTGACTCACGAGAATCATGCCGATCCACAGGAGGGTGAGCACGCTCAGCCACATCACAATGCGGGAACCGCGCTGATCCGCGCGACCCCACCAGGCACCGAGCAGGTACCAGATCAGGAATGCCGCGGCGAGCGCCGCTGCGATGATCGGTTCCGGGCCCTCGCGAAAGGCGGCCCGGATCATCACGAACAGGGCGAGTGAGACGAAGAGCAGGTGCAGGCCGGTGCGCAGCGCCGCAGACACCGGTCCGTCGGCGGAGCGGACCATACTCACAGCCTAATCCGCCCGCTCGCAACCGGGTATCCCTCAAAAGGTGTAACCCACAATCATCCCTATTCCGCGGAGTACACCCACCCGGCCGATGCCCGTTTCCGCGCCCTCCGCGAGGCTGGAATCAGCACCAATTGTGCCGGTTGGCTGCGCGTCTGCGTAGCCCCGGCGTCTCGGAAGGAACCCCATGTTTGTAGCCTGGCGCGAAATCAGGTTTGCCCGCGGCCGTTTTGTCCTGATCGGCTCGGTCGTGGCGCTGATCACGATCCTGGTGGGATTCCTCACCGGTCTCACCGCGGGGCTCGCCGGTCAGAATGTCTCGGCGGTGATGGGCCTCGGTGCCGACCGGATCGTATTCTCAGCCCCCGCACACGGCGAATCCGACCCCAGCTTCGGCGACTCCTCGATCACCCCCGAGCAGGCCTCCACCTGGTCCGATGCCGCGGGGGTGAACACCGCTGAACCGCTGGGGATCAGCCAGACCCGGCTGAGCGCGGGCGAGCGCCGCTCCCCCGCCGCCCTGTTCGGAGTCTCGAGCGCCGGCACGCACACGCTCCTCCCCGAGGGTGTGCCCGGGCCTCACTCCGGCGAGATCGTGCTGGGCACCTCGGTCGCGAAGACCCTGGGTGTGAGCACCGGTGCCACCGTCGGGGCATTCGGCCTCGACCTTCGCGTCTCGGCGGTGATCGATGACGCCTGGTACGCGCACTCCTCGGTGGCGTGGCTCACCCTGCCTGACTGGCAGGAGGCGATGGCCCGTGGCGGTCAGCCCGCCTGGGCCACCGTGCTCGCGGTTTCCCTCACCGATGCCGCGCAGCCGGACGCCATCGATGCCGCCGCCCACACGGCCTCGCGGGCTCCCCTGCCCGCGCTGCTCTCGATCGAGTCGTTCCGCTCCGAGATTGGCTCGCTGCTGCTCATCGTGGGCATGCTGTTTGGCATCTCGGCGCTCGTGATCGGCGCGTTCTTCACCGTCTGGACCATTCAGCGAGCACCCGATATTGCCGTGCTCAAGGCTCTGGGGGCGCGCACCGGACGCCTGGTTCGCGACACCCTCGGGCAAGCTCTCGTGGTGCTGCTCGCCGGGGTCGGGGTGGGCATGCTCGCGACGATCGGGCTCGGTCTTCTCGCCGGATCCGCGGTGCCCTTCGTGCTGAGCCCCGCCACGATCGCCCTGCCCGCGCTCGGCCTCATCATCCTGGGCCTCATCGGCGGCGCATTCGCGCTTCGCCCGGTGCTGCGCAGCGATCCCCTCGCCGCCCTCGGTGCCCCCCGCTAATCCCTCCCGAAAGGTACTCCCATGATTGAACTCAACGATGTCACCCTCACCTTCCCCGATGGCGAGCGCACCGTCACCGCGGTGGATCACGCGTCCCTGACCGTTCCGCCCGGCAGCATCACGGCCATTATTGGCGCGTCGGGGTCGGGAAAGTCAAGCCTTCTCGCCGTGGCTTCTGCCCTGATCCAGCCCGACTCGGGCGCGGTGCACGTGGCCGGGGTTGATCTGATGGGGCTCTCCCCAGCCGAGGCCACGGCGGTGCGGCGCGAGCACATCGGCATCGTGTTTCAGCAGTCAAACCTCCTGCCCGCGCTCACCGCACTCGATCAGCTCGCGGTGATGAACGAGCTCGACGGTCACAGCCGTGCGGCCCGCGCCGAGACCCGCGAGCGTGCCCGCGCGCTGCTTGCCCGGGTGGGCCTCGCGGGCCACGAGAACAAGCGGCCGCACCAGCTCTCGGGTGGCCAGCGACAGCGTGTGAACATCGCACGGGCGCTCATGAACGACCCGCGGGTGCTGATTGTGGACGAGCCCACGAGCGCCCTTGACCACGCACGCGGCCAGGAGATCATCACGCTCATCCTCGAGCTCACGCGCGATCGCGGCACCTCAACGCTTCTGGTAACCCACGATCGCTCGCACCTGGCGCGAATGGATCAGGTGCTGGTGATGTCGGATGGTGTGCTCACCGCTCACGATCCGCACGCCGCGATCGCCGCGTAGCGGGGGCGGCGGGTTTCTCCGCCGCGTGAGCGCCGTGCGCCGGTGGCGTCGACGCCTGCTGGATCCACGGCTCGGCGGGTGCCTCCTGGCGGGAGCGGCGAGCGCGGCGCGACTCGGGGGCCGCCGGAACGGGTGCCGGCGGCGGTGGCGGAGCGGGAGCCAATGCGGGGGCGGGTGCCGAGGCAGGAACGGGAGCCACGGGAGCGGGGGCCACGGCAGGGGCGGGGGCAGAACCCGGCCGCATATCCGGTGTCTGCTCACCGAGGAGAATTGCCCGCACGGCGCGGACGTCCTGCTCGGTGCCCGAGCCCTCGAGACGATAGAGCTCGGGCACGGCGAACTGGTCGGACAGGAGCCTGCTGGCCAGGCTAAAGGCGTACCCGTAGGAGCGTTCACCGGTACCGATGACGCCGCGCAGCTGACGGTAGTTTCGGGCCCGCATGAGAAAGGCTCGCACCTCACGCGGGATCGCGGCGTGGTCGGCACCCGAGCCATACGTGGGTGTGATCAGGACGAAGGGCTCGGAGACGATGGCCGGGCGTTCGTGCTCGCCCTCGCCAATACGCAGGGCGGCGATCCCGAGGCGCTGGATGAAGACCCGCGTAGCCCCGGTTTCACCGGAGAAGTAGATCAGCCCGCTCATGCCCTTTTCCCGTTCGCCGCTGGATCATCCCCATGCCCTCGCCTGAGGGCACCACTCGAGGACGCACATCGCGGACTCTTAATGGCGTAATCCCAGTGTGACCGACCGGGGCCGGTTTTCTCCGGGCGTTGACGCTTTTGGTACCGCGCACTCGGAGGATATTCAGTCACCGGTGCTGGCCCTCGCCCGCCGGCTCGACGACGCGCCCCGGGAGGAATATCCGAGGGCTCTGGCAGACTGGATACCGGCGGATCCATCACCCGCCCGCAGGGAGCCCCACATGACCATCATCGCCGCCGCAGACGGATCGGCCCTCGGCAACCCCGGCCCGGCCGGATGGGCCTGGTACGTAGACGATAACTGCTGGGCGGCGGGCGGCTGGCCTCACGCCACCAACAACCAGGGTGAGCTGCAGGCGGTCCTGGAACTCCTGCGTGCGACCGCGCACCTCGATGATGACCTGCTCATCCTCTGCGACAGCCAGTACGTGATCAACTCGGTGACGAAGTGGATGCCGGGGTGGAAGCGCAAGGGCTGGCGCAAGGCCGATGGTAAGCCCGTTCTCAACGTGGAACAGCTCCAGCAGATCGACGAGGCGTTGCAGGGCCGGCGCTACCGTTTTGAGTGGGTCAAGGGGCACGCTAACCACCCGCTGAACGAGGCGGCCGATGCTCGGGCACGCGCGGTGTCCACCGCGTATCAGAACCGTAGCGAGGTACCCTCGGGCCCCGGCTGGACGGGTGCCGGCGGGGATCGCGCACACACCGCGGCCACCCCGCGTGCCGTCACGTTTGAGGAGGCCTCGGCGGACGCGGCCCAGCCCGGCCTGTTCGACTGGGACGATACCCCCGCTCCGGTAAGCCTCACCCTGAGCCTCGATGCCGACACCCACGCGCGCCTGCTGAGCCGCGCGGCCGCGGCCCGGCAGACCCCCGAGGAACTGATCCGCTCGCTGCTGTAGCCGCGCCTCGCGACGGCCGCACCCCAGGCCCGGGCCGGCTAGGCCGCCGGTGTGAGCCGGGTGCGCAGGAACTCCACCGTGCGCTCGCGCGCCGCCGCGGCTGGATGCCCAGGAACCTCGCGCACCTCACCCGTGAGCACCGAGTGAGCCCCGCGGGAAAACCCGCCGGGGTTACCCGGGGAGGAGTCGAGCTCGATCACGTCGAAGGCGTCGCCGAGGGCCGCCTCGATCGTCGCGAAGCGTTCGCGCGGCACGGTGCCGTCCTCGCTGAAGCGCAGGCCCAGCGCGCACACCGAACCGGCGGCCGCCCGCTCGGCCACGCGTGCGAGCTCATCCGGCGACATCGTGGGGTCGATTCGTCGTGCCCGACTCACCGGGAAGGGTGCGGCGGGCTGACTCATCACGGCCGCCAGCACGCTGGTCGATGTGGCCGCAGCCAGGGCGAAACCGCCGGTGAAGCACATTCCGATAACGCCGACGCCCGGGCCCGGGGTGCGGGCATCCAGATTCGCCGCGAGGGCCCGCACGAAGTCGGCCACCGGCCGGTGCGCCCCCACGGCGAACGCCCGAAACTCCGTGGAGACGCACATCTTCGCGACGGCGGACACCAGGTATCCGGTGCTCGCCGGGCGACCGGGCGTTCCAAACAGGGAGGGGATCGCCACGTGAAAACCGGCCTCCACGAGGTGGGTGGCAAACCCCATCACCTCGGGCGTCATGCCGGGAATCTCGGGGAGCAGCACCACACCCGGCCCCTCGCCACGCTCAAACACGTCGTGGGTGATGTCGGCCGCGGTGAACGGTGTGCTGGTCCAGCCGGTGAGCCCGGCGATGGGTGCGTGCTCGGTCATGAGCACAGTGTAACCCCGGTGATCCCTGGCTCGCCGGGAGCGCTCGAACTAGATATCGCGGTGTGCCCCGGGCCCGGGAACGGTCTCGTAAATCCGAGGTTCCGCCCAGCCCCGTGATGCGAAGCCCTCGCGGACGGCCGCGCGCACCGCGTCGGTGCCCTCGGCGGCAACGAGCGCGATCGCCGAGCCCCCGAACCCGCCACCGGTCATCCGCGCACCGATCGCGCCGGCCCGCAGCGAGGCCTCCACGGCCGCGTCGAGCTCGGAGCTGGAGATCTCGTAGTCGTCCCGCATCGAGGCGTGGCTCGCGGTGAGGATCGGCCCGATCTGATCGAGCAGACCCGCGTCGAGCAGGCCCACGGTCTCCTCAACCCGGGCGTTCTCGGTCACGATGTGGCGCACGCGGCGCAGGGTCTCCTCATCGAGGTCTTCGGCACGGGCGGCAAGCAGGGCGAGATCAACCTCGCGCAGGGTCTCGACTCCGAGCAGCCGCGCGCCACGCACGCAGGAGGCCACGCGGTCACGGTATCCCCCACTCTCGTGCGCGTGGGTGACACGGGTGTCGATAATCAGCAGGGCGAGCCCGTGCGCCGCCAGATCCAGCGGCACCGGGCGGGTGGTGCGGTCCCGGCAGTCGAGGAAGATTCCGGAACCCGCGACGGACAGCAGCGAGGCCGACTGATCGAGGATCCCGGTGGGGGCACCCACAAAGTTGTTCTCGGCCTCGTGACAGATCTGTACGAGTTCGGTGCGGTCGAGGTTTGCCTCGGTGAGCTCGTTGAGGGCGATGGCCAGCGCGCACTCCACCGCGGCCGAGGAGGACAGTCCGGCGCCCACGGGCACGTCGGAGTGCAGCAGCACCCGCAGACCGGGCACGGTGATTCCGCGACGATCGAAGGCCCAGGCGACCCCGGCGAGGTAGCGTGCCCATCCGCCGGCACCGGCGAAGGCGCTCGAATCCGCGGCGAGCTCAGTCCGAGAGAGCCGTACGGTGGGTGCCGCCTCCTCGTCTCCGAAGGTCGTGGCGCACGCCAGTTCGTCATCGTCCGTGGGGCGGACGGCCACGTACGCGCGCGCCTCGATCGCAAAGGGCAGCGCAAAGCCGGCGTTGTAGTCGGTGTGTTCGCCGATGAGGTTCACCCGTCCCGGCGCGCTCCAGATGCCGGCCGGGGCGAGGGCGAAGCGGTCGGTGAATGCGGCGCTCAGTGCGTCGGGGGTCATGCGGGCTCTCCCTCGGAATCCGTGGTGGTGTCGATGCCGGATGCGGTGCCGGCATACGCGGGGGTCGCGCGGAGCCGGGCGGCGGTCTCCTCGGGAATGACATCGCCGATGAACGCGCCCATGGCGGCCTCCGAACCGGCCAGGTACTTGAGCTTATCGACCGCGCGCCGCGGCGAGGTGATCTGCAGGTGCAGGCGCATCTCCCCGCGGTCCGGGTGCGTGCTGGGTGCCTGGAACCAGGCCGAGATGTACGGGGTGGGATCATCATAGAGCCCGTCGATGCCGCGGAGCAGGCGCAGGTACATGTCGGCCAGCTCATCGCGCTCCCCCTCGGTCAGCTCATCGAGGTTGCCCACGTGACGGTGCGGGTAGAGGTGGACCTCGATGGGCATCCGGGCGGCAAAGGGCACAAACGCGGTAAAGTGCTCGCCGCGCTCGATCACGCGCTCACCGGCATGGTGCTCGAATGCCAGGATGTCGGCGAAGAGGTTGGCGCCGGTGCGTTCACGGTGTGCGGCGGCCTGCCCCAGCAGCAGCCGGGTGGTGGGGGTCACGAACGGGTAGGCGTAGATCTGGCCGTGCGGATGGTGCAGGGTCACGCCGATCTGCGCGCCACGGTTTTCGAACGCAAAGACCTGCTCGACGCCCTCGGTCGCGCGCAGTTCCGCGGTGCGCTGTGCCCAGGCACCCACAATGGTGCGCATGCGCTGCGGGGGCATCTGGCTGAGCGAGGCGTCGTGATCCGAGCCGAAGACCACGACCTCGCATCGACCGGCGGCGGGGCGCACGGCACCGAGCGCGGGGGTGAGATCAACGACCGCGGGCTCGGGGCCAAACGATGGGAAGCGGTTTTCGAACGCTACGACGTCGTATTCGGCGGCGGGAATCTCGGTCGCGTGTCCGGGGCGGCTGGCGCAGATCGGGCAGAGGTCGGTCGGCGGCAGGTAGATGCGGCCCTGGCGGTGGGCGGCGAAGGCGATCCAGTCTCCGCGCAGCGGATCGAACCGCATGGTTGCGCCGCCCTGCTCGGCGCCGGGGCGCGGCGGGAGGTCACGCGAGTCCGCCGGCGGCGTCTCCTGCACCGTTCCAAAATCGGTGAAATACAGGAGTTCTCGCCCATCGGCGAGGTGGGTGCGGTATGTGACACCGTGAGTGGTCATGTGCGCCTTTGCCCTTCTTATTCGAACAAAAACGATCATAATCACACAAATGAACTTGATGCAAGGTCGAATCCCGGGCATAATTAACACATTCGCACATCGCGTTCGCGCACCACGACCCACCGAGGCCCCATGACCGAGATGCTCCCACCCCAGCGGCACAGCCACATCCTCGAGCGCCTGCGCCGCGACGGCCAGGTGCGCGTGACCACCCTCGCGGCCGAGCTCGCGGTCTCCGAAATGACCGTGCGTCGAGACCTCGGAAATCTCGCCGAGCGCGGAGACCTCGTCAAGACCCACGGCGGCGCGACCCTCCCCGGCGGCACCACCTCGAGCGAGCCCGGGTTTGCCCACAACCTCGGGATCGCCGCCACCGAGAAGGAACAGATCGCCCGACTCGCGGCCACCCGGGTGCAGCCCGGCATGTCGGTCGCGCTCAATGCCGGCACGACGACGCACGCCCTGGCCCGCATCCTGACCCAGGTGCCCGATCTCACCGTGGTGACCAACTCCCCGCGCATCGCCGCGGTCTTTGACGAGGGCGGCACCTCGCAGACGGTGATTCTGACGGGCGGGATCCGTACCCCCTCCGACGCCCTGGTCGGCCCGTTCGCCGTGGCCACACTGCGCGCGCTCCGCGTGGACGTCTGCTTCCTGGGTGTGCACGGGGTGAGCCCCGAGGGCGGCCTGACCACGCCCAACATGCTTGAGGCCGAAACAAACCGGGCCTTCCTCGATGCCGCGGCGAGCGTGGTGGTCATCGCCGATCACCACAAGTGGGGCGTGACCGGGCTCTGCCAGATCGCCGAGCTCGGGGCGGCCGATATTTTCCTGAGCGATGCCGGGCTGCCGGAGGCGGCCCGTCTACGCCTCGCCGAATCGATTGACAGCGTCCTCATTGCCGACAACCCCACACCCCTCAAGGAGACCCCATGACCTGGCTCGTAACCGGCGGTGCCGGATACATTGGTGCGCACGTTGTGCGCGCCCTGCGCGACGCGGGGCTCACCGCCGTTGTCTACGACAACCTCTCGACCGGAATCCCCGAGTTTGTACCCGCGGGAATCGCGTTTGAGCACGGCGATATTCTGGATCGTGAGACCCTCCGCGAGGTTATGGTGCGCCACGGCGTTACCGGCGTCATTCACGTTGCCGGATACAAGTTTGCCGGGGTGTCGGTCGAGCGCCCGCTGCACACCTACACGCAGAACGTGACCGGTACCGTGACGGTCCTCGAGGTCATGGCCGAGCTCGGCATCACACGCATCGTGTTCTCCTCGAGCGCCGCGGTGTACGGCACCCCGCACACCGATCTCGTGACCGAGGCCACCGCCACGACCCCGGAATCGCCCTACGGAGAATCCAAGCTCATCGGCGAGTGGCTGCTGCGCGACCAGGCCGCGGCCGCGGGGATCACGCACGTGAGCCTGCGCTACTTCAACGTGGTGGGTTCCGGTGAGCCGGGGCTCTGGGATGCCAGCCCGCACAACCTGTTCCCCCTCGTGATCGGTGCCCTGCGCGCGGGCAAGACCCCACGCATCAACGGCACCGACTACAACACCCCGGATGGCACCTGCGTGCGCGACTACGTGCACGTGGCCGACCTCGCGCACTCGCACGTGGCCGCGGCACAGGCGCTGGAGGCCGGCACCGCCCTGCAGCCGGTCTACAACCTCGGCAGCGGCGACGGCCTCTCGGTCAAGCAGATCATGGACGAGATGGCCCGCGTGACCGGCATCGCTTTCGATCCGGTGATCGGCCCGCGCCGCGCCGGTGACCCCGACCGCATCGTGGCCGACGGCACCGCCGCGGCACGAGACCTCGACTGGAAGATGCGACACACGCTCGCACAGATGGTCGAGAGCGCCTGGAGCGCGAGCCCGGCAGCCTAGTCGACCCGGGGCGCGCTCGCGGGTGGGTCCTCTCCCGGAGCGATCCGCGAGCGCTCCATGAGCCGCCAGTTTCCACCGGTGAGCGGCCAGAGCGTCGCGAGGGTGTAGATCACGGCGATCACGCCGAACGTCGCGGTCACCCCGATGACACTCGCCGAAACTCCGCCCAGGAGGCCGCCGAGGGGGATCCCCGCCCAGGCACCGGCGGTGATCAGCCCATACACCCGCCCGCGCATGTGCACGGGGATGCGTTCGAGCTGCACCGCACCGAGGATCGGGTTCACGGCCCCCGCGGCGAGCCCGGAGATCGCCGCGGCCGGCGCCATCCATTCGAGCCCCAGCCCCAGCGCCGGAACCACGAGCGAGGGGCCGCCCGCGATCGTGAAACACACGGCGAGCGTTATTCGCCGCGGCATCCGGTGGGCAAAGAACCCAAACGTGAGCGAGCCCACCAGGGCACCGCCGCCGAAGACCCCGAGCACCAGGCCCAGCGCGGCTGGTCCGTTCAGATACTCGGTCGCGTACAGCGGTAGTAGGGTGTTGATGCGGGCGGCATCCAGCAGGTTAGTGATGAGCACCATGGCCACGATGAGTCGAAGCAGTGGGTCCCGCACCGCGAAGGCGAACCCCGCGCGGAGATCCTGCCAGTAGCCTTCCGGATTCTGCGGGGCTTCGAGCGGTTCCGCGGATCCCGGCATTCGCACCCAGAGACCGGTCATCAGCGCCGAGAGTGTAAAGGTCACCGCCGTGACCGTGAGCGCGGGATACGCTCCGAGCGCCGTAATCAAGAGCCCCGCCGCGGGTGCGCCCAGCAGGGAGGAGAGCCGGGTACTCGCATCGAGGAACCCCACCGAGCGTTCAAGCCGAATCCCCGCGGCCGTGGAGATCTGCGGCAGCATCACACGGCGCGCGGTCTCCCCCGGCGTATCGAGCAGGCCGCCGAGAAACACCAGGGTGAGGAGCACGGGGAAGGGCAACCCCACCGTGACCGCCAGAATCGGGATGAGGGCAATGGTGGCTCCGCTCACGATATCTGCAACCACGCTGGCACGCACATAGCCGACGCGATCAACGAGGACACCGCCGAGTGGGCCACCAAGAATCACCGGTGCCGTGGCGACAAACGCCGCGAGCCCCACGTCGATGGGGCCACCGCCCAGGGCGAGGACCGAGAAGGGAATCGCGAAGAGCGTGACCACATTGCCGGTGCGCGAGAGCACGTGGCTCCCGAGCAGCGCGCCCAGGGAGAGCCGGATTCGACTCCGCGATTCACCCATCAGGACGTTGCGGGTTTGCGATACGCCTGGGCAAGCACGAACACCCTTTCGGCGTCGTCACCCGACACGTGTGCCTCGCTGCGCGCACTCCAGCGCGCGAGCAGATCGTTCAGTTCGGCACCCAGCTCGCCCAGCTCGGCCGCGGTCAGGCGCAGAATTCGGTCTCCCGAGGTGGCGGCATCCACCCACTCGGTGTCGAGCTGCGGCATCGAGTCGACGTAGGCGGCGTACTGGCTCGCGTAGAACTGTCCGATGAGGCCCTGGAACTCACGGGCCGCCGCGCGACGCTCGGGGTCGTCAAGCAGCTCGGAGTCTTTCCACGTGGTCAGCTCGTGTCGGGCCCGCCACCAGCGTTCGCGTCGGTCGGTGCCCGCCTCGGGCGCGGGTTCGATAAACCCGGCCTCGGCGAGCCGGGTCAGGTGATAGCTCAGGGTGCCCGGTGCCTCGTCTACCCGGTCGGCGAGGAGCGCGGCCGTTTGCGGGCCGTGCTCGCGCAGCAGGGCGAGTAGCCGAATCCGGGTGGGGTGCGCGAGCACGCGCAGTGCTGCGGCGTCGGTGCGCGGGGAGGTCTGATCGGTCATGCACCCAGCATTACACAAGAACTCTTGCGCAATACTTCTTGTGTATGTTTATTTATCCCGCGAGCGGGGAGCGTGCGGCCTCCTGGCTGGGGCAGGATTCGAGGATCTGACCGATCCGGTCGTGTTCGGCGGCGGTCATCCAGAGGCCGTAGGCGGCCTTGACGGAAACCTGCCGGGCCGCGTATCCGCACCAGGAGGCACGCCGCGGCGGCAGCCAGGTGGCGGCATCGCCATCTCCCTTCTGGGAGTTAGTGGGGCCGTCCACGGCGAGGAGGTTGATCGGGTCGTTGGCGAGCTCGCGGCGGCGATCGTCGGTGAGCGCCTGCGCGCCGGTCTGCCAGGCGTTCTTGAGCGCCACCACGTGGTCGATCTGCACCGCCATCGAGGTCTTTTCCCCGCGCTCGAAGTGGATCTCGGTACCGGTGTAGGGGTCGTTCAGCACGCCGGAGAGCACCCGGCAGCCGCCGCGGGTTTCGACGGCGGTGAGATCGCGCGCGAGGATGTCGTTGCGGGTATCACACCCATTTTTCTCGACGTCAAACCAGGCGGTACCGAAGCGGGCCACGCGGTCATAACCGGTGCCGGGCGCACGACCGCGCACGGGGATTTTGGCCAGCACGTCGCTCGCCAGCCCCGCGGAGACAAACCCCGCGGGGAAGGTGTCTTCGCCGCCCCCGGCGCCCGCGGAGGGAACCGGGATGCTTGCGGGCGCGCTGGGTACCGGCCCGGCCTCGGTTTCGCCGAGCGAGAGCGCCCCGACGATCAGCGCGAGAATCAGCGCGGGAATTGACAGCAGCGCGGCCGTGCGCGGGGAGGCGCGGCGACGACGGGCAGGGCTGGCAGACGGGCGAGTTGGGCGACGCGAAGGCACTGAATTTCCTCTGGTTAAACGATGAGTGGAGCGCGGGGTCGCCCAATACCATCAGACCACGAGCCACCGACGCTTCGGTGGCTCGTGGATGGGAATCGCGGTATCCGCGGCTAGCGGGAGATCCAGCGCAGACGTCCGCCCTTTGCCACGCCACACACCATCGGAGTCCCCTTCACGGTGTATCCGGTTGCCCCGGCTGGCGTGCAGAATGACCCAGGGCGCACGGTGCCTCCCGACGGCGGCACCGGCTCATATTTGGGCGGAGCTGGTGCAGGAGGAGCCGGAGGTGCAGGTGCAGGTGCAGGTGCAGGCGGCACCGCGGGAACTGAGGGCACTGCGGGCACTGCGGGTTTGGTTGCTGCCGGGGCAGGAGCGGGCGGAGCAGCAGTCTTGGCCGGCGCAGGCGGAGCAGCAGGCTTGGCCGGCGCAGGCGGAGCAGCAGGCTTAGCCGGCGCAGGCGGAGCAGCAGGCTTAGCCGGCGCAGATGGTACATCGGGCTTAGATGAGGGAGCCTGCTGTTGCCTCACCGATGGAGCTGGTACAACCGTTGACTCATCAGATGCGGTAGTCGGAATTGGATCAGGTTCGGGAAGTGGCCGCGGTTGACTCTGGGCGATAGAGGACTGAACTGCATTCTGAGCCGGGCACCGCTCAAGAGTCTCGACAAATACGGCCCGCTCACGAGCCGTCACCCAGAGACCGTATACGGCCTTTATCGAAACCTGGCGTGCAACATAGGCGCACTCGCGCTCAGGGGACGTTGGCATCCATTGGTCCGCATCGGATCCCGCTTTCTTGCGGTGTACTTCGGCGCTGATCGTGGCAAGGTTGAGCGGATCTGTGGCGAACAGTGCGCGTCGCTCCGGGGTCAGCTCCTGTGCTCCGGTCTGCCACGCGTTCTTTAGGGAAACCACGTGGTCCACAACCAGGTCAGACTTCTTACTTCCGGTGGCAGCCAACTGCTCTCCGGTGTAGGGGTCAGTTAGGCTCTCGGTCCCGGCCTGTGGACGTGGCTCTGCGATACCAAACTGTTCAACACCTTCAAAAGCAGGCTGCCAGGCCTTTGTACGAATCTCAAGGGTATCCAAAAGCCCCCTCGCCGATCCAACGGGTTCAAAGTCCTCTGGAAAGCTCAGCGCGATACTCAACGCCGAAGCATCGGAAGATGCGGTGCCCGCGAAATCCGCGGGCGGGCTTTCCGCCAAACTAGATCCACGTGGCAGGAGCGAACCGCCGATGATAAACATGACCATGCTCGCAGCAAGGACGAGTACACCCATGCGCCGATTCCCCGGGAGGCGCGCCCAGCTTCGACGACCCGTAAGGGCAACATAGAGACCCGTAAAAAGGCCCGCAATGGCAAGCATGATCAGCGCGCCGACGGCCCCTCGTGTCCCGAAGCCGACAATCACCAACATGGCAACGATTCCGGAGACGATTACCGTGCTCGGCATGAGCGTCCGACGGGCATTTTCGGGCATTACGCAGGGTCCTTTCGCGCGTCACTCACGCGCAGTCTTGGCAATAATCGCGGCACGGCTACGTCCGGGCGCGATTATGCTGATTTCACTCGCGTTCGGGCGCGGAGAAATCCTGTCCGAGGCTAGTGAAGCTCCCAGGGATTCTCGAATCGCCCGACCGAACACGCCGCATCTTCGTCAAACTGGGGCCACCAAACCAATCAAACGGGGGACACGAGCGCGCCTGACGGCCACAAGAATTAGGGCAGCACCCGGCACAGCTCCGCGAGCGCCGAATCCCAGACCGCATCGGAGACCGCGGAGAAGTTGACCACGAGTCCGTCCCGCGCGGGGGCCCAGGTTTCCGGGCCTCCGTGCCGGAACTCGGAGAGACCACTCACCATTACCCCGCGGGAGCGGGCGGCCAGGAGAACGCGCCCCTCCGATCCGGCCGGCAGCTCGATTACCGCCTGGAGCCCCGCGGCAACACCGCTGACGCGTACATCGGGGGCGGCATCGGCGAGCGCGGTCACGAGCTGATCGCGGCGACGACGGTAACTCTGGCGACGCAGGCGCACGTGGCGATCAAACGCCCCGGAGGTGATGAACTCCGCGAGCGTGAGCTGTTCCAGGACGCTCACGGTTTCCACCCGCCCCTTCGCCGCGGCCACATCGGCAAGCAGATGCTCGGGCACCACCATCCAGGACACCCGCAGGGCGGGGGCGAGCGACTTGCTGGTGGTACCGAAATACACGACGTGCTCGGGGTCGAGACCCTGGAGCGCGCCCACCGGCCGACGGTCGTAGCGGAACTCGCCATCGTAGTCGTCCTCGAGGATCACCGCCGCGTTCTCCCGAGCCCAGGTGATGGCCGCGCTGCGCCGCTCCGGGGAGAGAACCACACCCGTCGGGAACTGATGCGAGGGGGTGAGGAGTACCGCGGCGGGCCGATCGGCCGTCGGCAGCAGGGAGAGGTCGTCAACTCGCGCACCGAGGGCATCCACCTCCAGATTTGTGAGGCGCACGCCCTCCCCGCTCAGGAGCTGACGATAGAACCCCAGCCCGAAGGTTTCGGCGGCAAAAACCGTGGCCCCGCGGGTGCGCAGGGCGCGGGACACGATGCCCAGCGCATCATGGAATCCCGCGGTGATGATGATGCGGCCGGGATCCGCTCGCACGCCGCGCACACGAGCCAGGTATTCGGCGAGTGCCACCCTGAGTTCCATGCTTCCGAGCGGATCTCCGTATCCGAATGCGGAGTGCGGTGCCGCCGCGAGCGCCCGCCGAGCAGCTGCGAGCCAGGCGGTACGCGGAAACTCGGCGAAGTTCGCGGCACCGGGAACGAGACCCGCCCCGGTGTCTCGACGCGGCGGTACCGCGGGCATAGCCGGAACGGGTGCCGCGGCTCGGGCCGCCACCCGCGTGCCCGAGCCCTGACGCGCGACCAGCCACCCCTCGGCCACCAGCTCCGCATAGCACTCGGTGACGCTGCTGCGAGCGATTCCGAGATCGGCCGCGAGGGCGCGTGAGGCGGGGAGCCGGGTGCCCGGGGCAAGCCGGCCGGAGGCGATGGCCTCGCGCAGCGCGGCGGTCAGCCCGGCCCGCACACCCGCCCCGGCGAGGTCGAGGTGCAGATCGATCCCGGCGATCCCGGCGGTACGCGCCCCCAAAGTGGTCTGCGTTTCTTCCATAGAAATGGATCTTACTCCCGGACCGCACGGTGCGTAACGTGAGGGGAACACGGCGCACTGCGCCCCAGTGAAAGGACTCCCCATGACCACCGCCCAGCCCCTGATGCCCGAGCACACGCCCCGCACCGACTGGAGCGCACATGCACCCGAGATCTTCCGTGCCCTCGTCCGCCTGGACTCGGTATCCGGTGCCGGCCTCGACACCGCCCTGCTCAACCTCGTGAAGATCCGCGCCTCACAGATCAACCACTGCGCGTTCTGCGTCGATATGCACTCCAAGGACGCCCTGGCCTCGGGAGAAACCGTGGAGCGGATCATTCAGCTCACCGCGTGGACCGAATCGGAGCACTTCTACACCGCACGCGAGGTTGCCGCCATCGAACTCACCGAGGCCGTGACCGTCCTCACCGACGGCTTTGTTCCCGACGCCGTGTATGCCCGCGCGGCCGCGGTCTTCACCGAAACCGAGCTGGTGCACCTCATCGGTGCCATCGTCGCAATCAACGCCTTCAACCGTTTTGGCGTTGCCACCCGCATGGTGCCGGGACACTACACCCCGGGCACCGCCGCGCACTAGCAATGGGGCGGAGCGGATCCCGGCCCGCTAGCGGCCCAGCTGCGCCGTCACCGACTGCGCCTGGGCATCGGTGAGCGAGGCCACGTAGTCGATGACCGCGCGGCCGCGACCGCGGCGGGCGAGGCTCGCATCATCCGAATCGCCGATCAGGCGCGTCGGATCCTCTCGACGCAGCTCGTGATAGCTCTCGGTCGCCTCCTCCACTTGTTCGAGGAGGCGACGCGGGGCGCGCGAGGAATCATCGGGGTCCCGCAGCCACTCGTCGAGCCCCACCACGAGGGATTCCACCAGGCGAGCCTGCCCGCGCTGGGTCGTCGCAAGATCCGGATTCTCGAGCACAAAACGCGTGTGGACAAATTTCAGCACCATGACGTCGTGCCAGGCCTGGGTCGCGAGCCGAATGTGGCCGCTGCGTACGTGCGGGTTGGCCTCCACCACGATCGAGGCCTGGAAGCGATCCAGCCAGCGTCGGATAAACGCCGAGAGTTCACGCTCGCTGGCGATTCCGCCGTCGAAGGGCACCGCGAGCAAGCCGTCGACGAGTTCCTCGGCCACCCGGTCCACCGCATTGCCAAACGCCTCGTCGTCGGCGATCCAGCCATCGCGAGTCAGCAGGTGGCGGCGCAGCGCCTCAAGCCGGTATCCGGGCACCCGCGGATGCGCGGCGATCTCGCCGTCGGCAAGGCCGCTCAGTTCGGCCCGGCCACGCAGCCAGGAGCGCAGCTCGGCCGATACCGTGGCGTGCTGCAGCACACCCGCACGGTAGAAGTCGTCGAGGTCGTGCAGCGAGTAGGCGATGTCATCGGCGATGTCCATGATCGAGCACTCCACCGTCTGCTGCCACGGCGCAATGGCCGGATACGCGGCGCGCACGGCCTCGGCCTCGCGCGCGTGCAGGGAGTAAATCGAGAACTTGTGTGCGCCGGTCGAGATCGGGGCCCCGGCACCGCGCGGCCGCTCGTGCGGGGGGAGATCGGTGTGTGAGCTCGCCCATTCGAGGCGAGTCCACGGATACTTGAGCACCGCCGCCCGCACGGCGGTGGTGAGGTTCAGGCCGGGCTGGGCGGCACCGTGGGTGTCGAGCTCGGCGAGGATCCGCAGCGTCTGCGCATTGCCCTCGAACCCCTCGGCGAGCCCCAGCCGCTCACGACCCACGCGGTCGAGCACCTGCTCGCCCAGGTGTCCAAACGGCGGGTGTCCGAGGTCGTGGGCGCTCGCGGCGGCCTGCACCACCACGGGGTCGCAACCGCCGAGAGCATCGATGGTCGCGCGGGTTTTCTCATCGGTATAGAGCAGGGCCACGGCGATCTCACGCGCCACCGCGGTGACCTTGATCGAGTGGGTCAGTCGGTTGTGGATAACCGGGCCGCTGGTGGCCTGGGGCACCACCTGGGTTACGGCAGAGAGCCGAGAAAAATACGGGGAGAAGCGGATGCGCTCGAGGTCGACCCGGAAATCGTGGGAGGCGCGGGCACCGGGCAGGACGTCCTCCGGGGTCGCGCGTGCATGGCGGGCATCGCGCGGGACGGGAGCGGCCCCGGAGCGGTCGGAGTGCAGCGCGGGCGCAGCGGGGGAAACCGGGGGGATGGGGTCACGTTCGGACATGGGGTTCTCCTTGGCGGTGGCACCAGCGCGCGACGCTGGTTTGGCCATCCTAGCCAGCTCCTACGCGCCGAGCCGGGACAAACGCCGAGACCTCGGGGGCAGCCCCCACCTCGAATGTTCGGGCCCAGAGACGGAACAAGCGGACAGAGTCGCGGGGGGGGCAGTCCCCACCTCGGATGTTCGGGTCCGAGGTGGGGACGATCGTCCCAGGGGGTGGAAGATCCTGGACCAGGCTAACCGAGCTCAGGATTTCGAGCGAAAATCGAGTTTCTTTTCACCCCCGGCTTCACCCATACCGTGGGGATCTTGCTCGATCTAGATGTCGTCCGCACCCTGCAGTGCGGTACGTGAGAGGGCGGGTTCGCGAATCAGTCCGAGCCGGGCGGCGCGGGCAACCGCATCGTTTCGGCTGCTCACGCCGAGTTTGCGATACACCGAACGGGACTGCGTCTTGACCGTGTTGAGAGAGACGGTGAGGGCGCGGGCGATTTCGGCGGCGCTCAGTCCGTGGGCGAGGTGGCGCAATACTAGCCGCTCACGCACCGTCAGGTTGACCTGTTCCGGCGCCGATTCCCAGGGGTTCGGGAGGCCGTTTCGCCGCGCGGCGAGGGTGTGTGCGAGCAGGATTCGTCCCTGCGTGTGTGCGAGCGCCTCGAGCTCATCGAGCCTGGCCGGCGGAATGTGCAACAGCGGAAGGGCGAGCTGCTGCTCCTCGAGGATCGCGACCGCGGCCTCGAGCGCGTCGAGGCTTAATCGGGCATCATCGGCGTGAATCGTGCAGGCCGCGATGAGGAGGTGCGCGAGTGCGCGCGATCGCGGCGGCATTCGCTCGAAATCGAGGTCGGTCAGGAGCACCGAGCAGCGCTGATCGTTGCCGGCCGCCAGCTCGCGCCGGGCACGAAACAGCACGGTGGCGGGATCCTGTAGGGGCAGCGATGCCGCAAACCAGTCGGCTCGCGCAAGGTTGCCACCGTAGAGCTCGAGATCGGCGCGCAGGCTCACGAGCCGCGCACGCTGCACCGGGGAGATCGGCGGCTGCCGTTCATCCCCCAGACGGGTATCCAGGCGGATTGTGGCGGCCACCCGCAACCCGAGAAAGAGCTCGGCCAGGGCCAGCGGCTCGACGATGACCGGCCAGTGTTCGCTGGTTTCGACCTCGTCGCGGTACTCAGCCAGAAGCTCAACCGCCGCCTCGGGATGGCCCGCTTCCAGCGCGAGGATCGCCCGGGCCGCGGCCTCATGGGTGCTCAGATACACGCGGTTTTGCACGGCCAGTGGGCCCATCTCGTCCAGCCGGGCCAGCGCCTGCTTTGCCCGCACATACTCCCCGCGGAAAGCCGAAATGCCGGCGATGAGGGCGAGCACGTGGGCGCGATCCTCGGGCACCTCCGAACTCGTTTCGATGAATGCGGTGCCGAGCATTTCGAGTGCTTGGGCGCTGTGCCCGCAGGCGTGCAGCGTGATCGCGAGGTGTGCGCCGAGTACGGGAATCACGAGACCCAGGGCCTCCCGCGCATCGAGCGGCAGGGACCGGATGATGTCGTCAGCGGTTCGTGCGGTGGCTAGTGCCGGCCCGTATCGGCCGATCACCCGGTTCGCGCTGGACTGCATCGCCAGGAGCAGCGCACGCTCGTTGAGCGCGGCGGTCTGCAGGCTCTCGCGGCCGCCGGTCAGCGCGAGGCCGAAGTACTCGACCGCGCGCAGGCGGGTCAGCCCGCTCGAGTTGTACACCAGTGCGAGGGTGAGGCACAGCACCGGAAACCGGCGGATCTCGCGCAGCGGGATCCGGCGCAGGCTTCGGGCAACCACGGAGCCGTGCCGACTCATCAGCGGTCCGAAGTTGCGCCACACCACCTCACTGGCGAGCGCGAGATCATCGATCGCCACCGCACGCATCAGCGCCTCGGCGGGGTAGCCGTTTCGCATCTTCCAGCGGATGATTCGCCGCGCCGCCTGGCCGTGCGCGACCGGAAACACCTCACGCAGCTCGGCGGTCAGTCTGGCCCGCAGCTGTGGGCCCAGCGCCAGCGGTACCCGGTTGAGGCTGGCGAGCGGGCGGGCGTCCGGGCCGTACACGCCGATCGTGAGCAGGTCGGGAATGCATCCGTGTACCCCGGCATCCCCCTCGATCACCGCGGCGATGAGGCCCTCGGGAAGCTCATCGGGAAGCCCGAGCGCCAGAAAGCGCGCATAGGAGACGTCCGAGTGTAGTTCGTGACGGACAACGGCCAGATGGCGGTCAAAGACAGAGTCGGTCTCCGCATCGTTCGCGGGCGGCCCCTCGAGCGCGGGTTCGGCCCCGTGCGTCGCCGCCGCCGCGCGCAGTCGGTGGAAGGTGCCGTCCAGGGTTTCGTCGACCTCGTCCGCGAGGGCCGCCGGGTCGGGTACCCCGAGGAGCAAAAAATAGCCCTCTGTCTCCGCCCGTGTCAGCCGCAGGTCGGTGGATCTGAGGATCTCGTGTTCGAGGCCGGCACCGGCGGCACGCTGGTGCAGGGCGTCGAGGCCGTTGCCGTAGGCGATGAAGCGAATGTTGGGGCACGCACGCAGGATCCGCACGATGTCTTCGAGGATCTCCGGGTCGGTTACCCGGTGGGCATCGCGCAGCACCACGCACTGCTCGCCGAGCAAACCAAACCAGCGGATTAGGCCCTCTCGCGAAAAGGAACCGGGCGCGCTAATGCGCTGGCGGGCGGTGAGCAGCAGGTGGAGACCCTCCCAGAACTGGGCGCGGGTTTCGGTGCGGCTGGCACCGAACCACACGCCGGAGAGGGCCGGATGCGCGGCCGACCACTGCGCGACGAGGGTGGTTTTGCCGGATCCGGGCGGGGCGTCAATGAGGACGAGCCCTGCTCGGTCGAGGCGCGGGACGAGGGCGGCGCGGGTAAGAAGCACGCGCGGCAGGCGGGCGGACAGGCGGATCAGCGCAGTCTCCTTCCGGTTTCTGCTTCCAGTGAAGGACCCACAAGTGCCGGCCCGACGCCCCCGCCGCCAGCCTACATTCGCCGATTCCGATTTTCACACCCGCAAACGGGGCACGTTGGGGCGGCGGTTTCGCCGCGGTCACCGCGCCCGCGCGACTACTAGGCGAGCGACTTTGCGAGCCAGATCTGCGCGTAGGGATCCGTATTGAAGGCGGGTACCGGAGCATATCCGAGACCGGCATAGAGGGCACGCGCTTCGACGAGGTCCTCGCGGGTATCCAGCCGCACGGTGTGACGGCCGGTCAGTCGGGCACGACGTTCGAGCTCGGTCACGATATCCGTGCCGATCCCCGCCCCACGCGCGGACGGAAAGGTGTACACCGCGGTGAGCTCCGCGGTGTCGTAGTCGATCCAGCGCACGCCGCCGCAGCCCACGATGCTCTCGCCGCGACGGGCGATCACCAGGTCTCCGCCGGTGCCCTGCAGCAGCGCCACTTCGGGGCCATTCAGGGTCTGCTGGAGCCAGGCCGGATCGGCGCTGGCGCCCTCCCAACGATCGGCCACCTCGGTGAAGTACGAGGTGAGCACCGACAGGGCGAGCGGATCGCGCGGATCAATCGAGGCAAACGTTGTGCTGGACATACCCCGAGCGTAGCGGCGGCGAGGCGACGAATCGAATCGGGTTCCGTGGGACGATATCCCTATCGATTTTCTCGGATCCATCCCCGGAAGGGCCCCATGAGCGCGCACCCTCAGACCGCCGCGATTCTCGCGGACGCGGTGGCGGCGCTGCGCGCGCACGGCACCGCGCCGGAGCTTCGTGCGGAGTTTGTACCCGCGCACACGCGCCTTCTGGTGCCCCGTCGCGCGGCCATCCTGCCGATTGGCGAGGTATGGCGGCTCGGCAGCCTGCTGCTCGGGCCGGATGGCGACGTCTATGAAACCGGTGAGGTTGTGCGCGCGAGTGAGCCCGGCTGGCCGGGGCACCAGTCGGTGCTTGCCGAGCAGAGACGCGAGTATCGCCAGGCTGCCCAGCGCGCGAAGATCGCATCGGGCACGGTGATCAACCTCGGCTGGACCCCGGTGGATCTCGAGCCAAACGCACTGCGGGACTCCGATGGCGTGCTGGTTCTTCGGGGAGAGACCCCGCACGTGCGCTGGGCCCCCGGCTCTGATGCCGCGACCCTGCCGCTGGACTCCTACCTGGCCGAGCGCATCACGCTACTCGCCTCCACCGAGGGCGCATAGGCTCGCGAGTACTGCTGGCCCCTATGCCGGGGTGCGGCGTTCGCGTGGGGGCGGGGGCGGTGGCACCTGCTTGGCCGCGATAACCGTCGCGAAGGCCACGGTTTCGAGGCCCCGCTTGGTCGCGATCGCGATGTGGGTGTCGTCCGCCCGGAGATACCAGCCGAGGGCATCGGTGGCGCTGCCATCGGGCAGCCGATAGCGCACGACGACGCGGTCGCCCTCGCCCACGGTGCGCAGGAATGCGACGGCCTCGTTGCCGATCATGCGCCGAGCCGTCCCAGCCATTCGCCGAGGAGCGCGCGCTCGGCGGGGGTGAATCGGGCCGCCGTCTCGGAGGTGCCGGTTTCGGCGGCCTCGGCGGGCCCGGCGGTGAGCGCACTGGCGAGGGTGGATGCCGCAGCGATGACCGGATCGCTGCCCGGAAGCGGTGCGTCGGTACACACGCCAGCAAGTGTGACATCACGCACTATTGCGGAGATCGCGGGGTCTGGATGAACCTCGGGACGCGTGACGAGGGCCAGTGCGATGCCGGTGTTGGCCGCCATGATGGTGCGGGTCGCGTGTTCGGGGTCGATGCGGAGGCGTCCGAGGGCGTCGGCGCGCAGCACGAGCGCGTGCAGGAGGGCGTAGGCTTCGGCGAGCGCGCCGTCGGGGGTGTCCGTTCCGCCGCGCAGGGTGAGACGGTAGAGCGCCGGGTGGGCCAGCGCGAACTCGGTGTGGCGATCCCAGCCCGCACGGATGTCCGCGACCGGGTCCGGGCCGGGCTCGGCCGCGCGCTTGCCGCCGAGGTAGGCCTCGAAGGCGGCGGCGATGGTTGCGGCGATCAGGCCGTCCTTATCGCCGAAGAGCCGGTAGAGGGTGGGCTGCTGTACGCCCGCCGCCTCGGCCACCGCGCGGGTGGAGACCTCGCCGGTGGGTGAGTCGGCGAGCAGACGCGCGGTGACGTCGATAATGCGGGCTCGATGATCCATGTATCAACGCTAACACGGAGCACGCATCAATGAAAGCGATGGGGGTGAGACCCTACTCGGGCAGGTGGACCCGGAATCCGGCCGTGCCGGTTTCGATGCACACCCCGGCGAGGTCCGAGCGCACGGCGTGTGCCAGCGGGGCTAGCAGCTCGCGTTCTGCCGGGTCTCCGGTGGTGGCCAGTGTGATGCATCCGGCTCCCACGGCCGCGCGCACTCCGGCCTCGGCGTCCTCCACGGCGAAGCAGGTGCGCGGATCGAGGCCCAGTCGGGTGGCTCCGGTCACGAAGGGTTCCGGATCGGGCTTGCCGAGGCGCACGGCCTCCGCGGTCACCATGGTGTCCGGCACGGGAATGCCCGCGGCGATCAGGCGTGCCAGCGCGACGGGGCGGGTGGCGGAGGTCACGACCGTCCAGGGGATGTCGCCAAGCTGAGCGATCAGCTCGTGCACGCCGGGGCGGGCGGTGACCACGGCATCCGGCCGGGTTTCCCACCACTCGAGGCGCTCGAACGCCTGATCGAAGAGCTCCGGCGGAAGGGTTTCGGAGATGATGTCGCGCGCGGGGCGTCCGTGGCGTCGCTCGAGCGGCGGCGTCTCCACACCGAAGTCCTGGGCCCAGCTCGCCCAGGCGAACTCGATGAACTCGGTGGAATCCACGAGGGTGCCATCCATATCGAACAGCACGCCGCGCAGGGCAATCGGGGTCAGCAGCGTCATGCCCTCACCCTATCGGGCGGCGCATCACGCCTCAATGACGGTAAGCGACAACCGAGACCCCAAAACACACATTTTCACAACATATTTCCGCTTTTCTCCCTCGCAACCATCAAAAAATGAGTGAGAGTTCACAATATTTTCCAAATTATGTTTGTTTGGGATCAAACATGTTGTACTGTTTCAAAGCAACACTCGAAGGAGAGGCGTTACCACCCGTCTTTCCTGCCACCTACTAGGGAGAGACGTTCAATGAAGATCAGAATCCTCACGGCCGGCATCACGGCCATCGTTCTAGCCGCCAGCCTGACCTCCTGCAGCTCGGAGCCCGGCGGAACCGACGCCGAGGTCAAAACAATCACGTACTGGGCAAGCAATCAGGGTGCCAGCCTCGACAACGATGCCGAGATCCTGAAGCCCGAAATTGCGAAGTTCGAAAAGCAGACCGGTATCAAGGTCAAGCTTGAGGTTGTCCCGTGGTCCGACCTCACCAACAACACGCTCGCCGCGGCGGTCAGCGGTCAGGGACCCGACGTCATCAACATTGGAAACACGAACGCCGTGACCTTCCAGTCCACCGGTGCGTTCTTCCCCTTCGATGACGCCGCACTCGACAAGATCGGCGGCAAGGACCGCTTCATCAAGAGCTCCTTCGCCACCACCGGTGCCGAGGGACAAACCCCCACCTCGATCCCCCTCTATAGCCAGGTCTACGGCCTGTACTACAACAAGAAGGCCTTCGCCGATAAGGGCCTCACCCCGCCCGCTACCTGGGAGGAGCTCGTGAGTGCGGCCACCGCACTCACCGACGCCTCCACGGGAAAGTACGGCATTGTGATCCCCGGTGGCACCGTAAACGCCAGCATGCACATGGCCTTCATCTTCGGTGCCCAGAACGGCGGCTCCGCCTTCGACAAGGCCGGCAAGCCCACCTTCACCTCCGACGGCATGGTCGCCGGGGTGAAGCAGTACGTTGATCTCCTGGCCACCGACAAGGTCGTGAACCCCAGCGTCGCTCAGTACACCGAGGGCGCTCAGGCGGCCGGGGACTTCGCCCGTGGCGATGCCGCCATGTACATGGCCCAGACCTCCTCCGGCAACGTGCTCGCCCAGAACGGCATGACCGAAGACCAGTACGGCGTCGTGCCGATTCCCGCTCCCGTGGGGGGCGACAAGATCGGTAGCTTCGTCGCCGGCACCAACATCTCCATCTTCAAGAGCAGCAAGAACGTCGACGCCGCTCTCGAGTTTGTGAAGTTCCTCACCAGCGATGAGGAGCAGGCCATCCTCAACAAGGCCTACACCTCCCTCCCCGTGGTCACCGGCGTTGAGGGCCGATTCACCGAGGACACCGAGCTGCTCAACACCTGGACCGAGATCCTGACCGACTTCTCCAAGCCCCTCCCGCTGGTCCCCGGTGTGCAGGCGTTCCAGGCCAACGTAGGCGGCGCTGTGGTCTCGCTGATCGCACAGGCCGCCACCGGTGGAACCATCACCACCGACACCGTGCGCAAGGCCCTCGATGAGGCCGAGCAGAAGATGGGCTCCACCAAGTAGCACCCCCGCCGGGGTCTCGGCAACGAGACCCCGGCCCCTTCCCCACGACTGAGCACCCGACCCGGGGTACCCCCGCGGTCTAGGAGACACCATGGAAACATCAACCGTCGGGCAGGCCCCTCGCCCCGCCCGCACCGGGAGCGGGGCGAACACACCCGCCCCGAAACGCTCCCGGCCGGCAGCCGGAAAGCCGGGAGGCCCCACGAAGAAGCGGTGGTTCACCTGGACCCGGGCAACGCCGTACCTGCTGATCCTGCCCGCCGTCATCATGGAGCTCCTGATCCACGTGATCCCCATGATCGTGGGATTCTGGATGAGCTTTATCGAGCTCACCCAGTTCTACATCACCAACTGGTCCGAGGCGCCGTTCGCGGGCCTCGGAAACTACTCGGCGTCCCTCAGCTTTGACACCTCACAGGGCAAGCAGCTCCTGCAGTCCTTTGGCACCACCATCGGGTTCACCATTCTGGTGGTGGGGGTTTCCTTTATCTTCGGCATGTCCGCCGCCCTGGTGCTTCAGCGCAGCTTCCGCGGGCGCGGACTCCTGCGCACCCTCTTCCTCATTCCCTACGCTCTTCCGGCCTACGCGGGCATCATCACCTGGAAGTTCATCCTGCAGCGCGACAACGGCCTGCTCAACGAGGTTCTGGTCAACGGACTCGGAATCTTCGATGAGGCACCATTCTGGCTGATCGGTGACAACGCGTTCGGGTCGATGGTGGTTGTGGCCATCTGGCAGCAGTGGCCCTTCGCCTTCCTGATGCTGATGGCCGGAATGCAGTCGATCCCCGAGGACGTCTACCAGGCCGCCGAGATCGATGGGGCGAGCATCTGGCAGCAGATCCGTCACATCACATTCGGCATGATGCGGCCGATCAACGCCGTCCTGATTCTCCTGCTGACCCTCTGGACATTCCGTGAGTTCAATACACCCTTCGTTCTGTTTGGCGCGGTACCACCGGACTCAGCAAACCTCCTCACCATCAATATCTATGGCCGTTCCTTCATCAACTGGAACTTCGGTCTCGGTTCGGCAATGTCCGTTCTGCTGATGCTCTTCCTGGTGCTCGTCTCCGGGGTCTGGGCCCTGATCAACCGAAAGGTGAACCGCGATGCGTGAGCAAATCTCCTTCCGTATTTTCCGCTGGGTGGTCCTCGTACCGCTCGTCGTTTTCACCGTGGTTCCGCTGTACGTCATGATCACCTCGGCCATGAAGCCCGAGGTGGATGTGCAGGGGGCCTTCCAGTGGTGGCCGCGAAATCTTACGTTCCAGCCGTTCATCGACATCTGGAAGACGGTGCCGCTGGCCCACTACTTTGGCAACAGCCTCATCGTGAGCCTCGCCGCGACCTTGTTCAGCGTGATCATCGCGATCTTCTCGTCCTATGCCCTGTCCCGCTACCGGTTCCGTGGTCGCGGTGCGTTCTCGGGTGTGATCCTGTCGACCCAGATGTTCCCCGGAGTGCTGTTCCTCCTGCCGCTGTTCATCATCTTTGTGAACCTCGACAAGACGCTGGGCATCACGTTCTTCTACCAGACCCTTCCGGGCCTGATCATCACGTACCTGACCTTCACCCTGCCATTCTCCATCTGGATGCTCACGAGCTATATGAACGGCATTCCCCGGGACCTCGACGAGGCCGCCCGCGTGGATGGCACCACCGCGATCGGTGCACTGTTCCGCATCATCGTTCCGGCCGCGCGCCCCGGCATCATCGCCGTCGCAATTTACTCCTTCATGACCGCCTGGGGTGAAATCCTCTTTGCGTCGCAGATGACAAACTCCACAACCAGAACCCTCTCGGTGGGGTTACAGGCATACGCGACCGAGACCAACGTGTACTGGAGCCAGATCATGGCGGCCTCGCTCGTAGTCAGCGTCCCGATCGTGGTGGGCTTCATGTTCCTGCAGAAGTACCTCGTTGCCGGTCTGACCGCCGGGGCGGTGAAGTAGCCGTGGGCACCCTGCTCGACGTTTTGTGTGTGGGTTCGGCCACCGCGGATACCATTGCGCGGGCGGCGACCATGCCCGGGCGCGATCAGCGGATTCTCACCGATCCCTTCGTTCATGCCGGAGGGGGCCCGGCGGCAACGGCGGCGGTGGCCCTCGCCCGTCAGGGGATCCGGGTGGGATTTTGCGGTGTCGTCGGGGATGACCCCGTGGGCCATCGGGTGGTCTCGGGGCTCGCTGCCGAGGGCGTCAACGTGGACTGGGTGGAGGTGCGCGCGGGTCATCGCACCTGCGAGAGCCTCATCATCATTCCCGCCGACAGCCCCACCCGAACCATCATCACCACCCCCTCGGCGGTGCCGGATCCCGCCCACATTCCCACCGACGTGTCTGCCTGGATCCACGTGGATCAGACCGGATATGCTCCGGTGCGGGCGGCACTTCTCGCGCGGCCCAGCGCGGCGCACCTCAGCATCGACGCGGGCAATCCCATTCCGGATCTCGATCTCACCGGAGTGAGCCTCTACGCTCCCACCGAGACGGCGCTGCTGGGCAGCTTCCCGGGGAAAATTCCCGAGGCGTTGCAGGCCGCTCATGCCGCGGGAGCAACCCACACCGTCGCGACCGCCGGCGGCGACGGTGCCTACGTCCGAGATGCGGAAGGGGTACACCTCGTTCCCGGTTTCACGGTGGCCATCACCTCCACCATGGGCGCGGGTGACGTCTTCCACGGTGCCCTCCTAGCGGGTCTCGTTGAGGGGCTCCCGCTGAGCGAGGCCACGCGCCGGGCAAACGCGGTCGCCGCCCTCTCCTGCCGCGGACTGGATGGGCGAAGCGCCATTCCCACCCGTGAAGCCACCATCGAGTTCCTCGCCACCACCACGGATTTTCACTCGGCCGCTGCCCTGAGCGCGACCGATTCCACCACCATCGAATTGGAGAATCATGACCGATAACCAGTCCGCGACCCGGACCCTCCTGGAACCCCTGGAGTCCCCGAGCGGCGGGTACACGATGCTCGCCCTGGATCAGCGCGAATCCCTGCGTCGCATGTTCCCTGCCCAGGCGGACGGCACCCCCGTGACCGACGAGACACTGCGTGGGTTCAAGGCGGACGCGATCGAGCTTCTCTCCGCCCACGCCTCCGGGATCCTGCTGGATCGTCCGTTTGCGGTCACCACCGATCGCCCCGAGAACCTGGCGTCAGACCGCGGACTCATCCTGGCCGTCGACGTGCTCGAACAGCCCGCAGGCCGCGCCGTCATCAACACCACCCTCGACTCCGAGGCCACCGTCGACTTCATCCAGCACGTGGGTGCCGTGGCGATCAAGCTCCTGGTGATCTGGCACCCGGGCCGCGGGATCGAGGAGCGCGCCGCGCTGGTTCGCGACTTCGTGGATCTCGCCGAGCGCGCGGGCGTCGCCAGCCTGGTGGAGGGTATCGTGCGGCCGGATGATGATGGCGACTGGCCCAGCCACGCCGAGCGACACGAGGCAATCGTGGCCGCCGCGCGCGAGCTCTCCGCCCTGGGTGGCAGCATCTATAAGGGCGAGGTCCCGGGGTATGTACCGGGCGATGTCTCGGCAGTCAGACAGGAATCTGAGCGTGTGACGGCGGCGGTGGACGGCCCCTGGGTTGTACTGTCGAATGGGGTCGCCCTTGAGGACTTTGCGGATGCGGTCCGCGAGGCCTGCCGCGGTGGGGCACGCGGGTTCCTGGCCGGTCGAGCAATCTGGTCCGATACCGTATCCACCCCCGACCCGCGCGTCGGGCTTCGTGATCGGTCAACACGCCGCCTGCAGGAGTTGACGGACATCGTTGCCGACGCGATTGGGGCCTAGAGTCTTCGCAATAGGAAAGTGAGCAAATCATGTCGCAGATCGAAGAGAACTTCCGCTACACCTCGGCACCCGAACGTCGTGATCGGTTAGTCCAGTTCATCTCCGAACAGGGCTACTGCACGATCGCCGAGCTCTCGCGGGCGTTCGCGGTCTCCGAGATGACGATCCGGCGTGACGTGTTACGCCTGAGCGAGCAGGGCCGGGTTCGCGGCTTCCGCGGCGGTGTGGGATCCCTGACCCGCAGCGACCTCAAGGGCAGTGACTTCCAGTTCCGCGACCTGAAGATGGGCGCGGCCAAGACGGCCATCGCCGAACGTGCACTGCAGATGGTGGAGCAGGACTCGGTCATCGCGATCGATGCCGGGACCACCACGAAGGAAATGGCCGCGCTGCTGCCCACCGACCGCAACCTGCAGGTCGTCACACACTCGTTCCCGGTGATTTCCGCCATGATCGGCAACGCCGGTGCGGAGGTCATCTGCCTCGGCGGCACCCTGCACCCGGAATCACTCTCCTTTGATGGTCCGGCCACCCTGGCCGCCATCTCCAACCTGCAGATCGGCACGCTGTTTCTGGCCGCGAGTGGCCTGAGCGAGCGCGGTGCCTTCTGCGGAAACGGTTTCGACGCGATCACCAAGCGCGCCCTGATCGAGGTTGCCGAGCGCGTTGTGCTGCTCGCCGACTCCTCGAAGTTTGAGATCTCGGCCATGGTCAAGATCTGCGACTGGGGCGAGATCGATCGCATCATCATCGACGACGGCCTCTCGGAGGACTACGCGCGCATGCTCGAGAGCCACGAGATTGACGTCGTCACGGTATCTGCCGGTGTTCCGGCAGCACAGGATTAAGCGCCATGCGCGGAGGAAAACGTGAAACACACTATCGCCGTAATTGCCGGGGACGGCATCGGCACCGAGGTCATGCCCGCAGCGATTAGCTGCCTGGATGAGATCGCCCAGATCCACGATCTGAGCCTGGACTGGAACCACCTCGACTGGGGCTCGGATCACTTCCGCGCCACCGGCCGGATGCTCCCGGTTGACGGCCTGGAAACCCTGAGTACCCACTCGGCCATTTTCCTAGGTGCCGTGGGGGTACCCGATATCCCCGATGTGGAGACACTGTGGGGACTGCTGATCCCGATTCGTCGGGAGTTTGAGCAGTACATCAACCTGCGCCCCGTGCGCACCCTTCCCGGGGTTCCCTCGGTACTGCGCGATGAGCGGCCGATCGACCTCGTGCTGGTCCGCGAGAACAACGAGGGCGAGTACTCGGAGGTGGGTGGCCGTGCCTATCGCGGGCTGCCGCAGGAGGCCGCAATGCAGCAGGCCCTGTTCACCCGCCACGGGGTGAGCCGTGCGGCGCGGTTTGCCGCGGAGCTCGCCACCACCCGCAGCGGCCGGGTCACCTCGGCCACCAAGAGCAACGGCATCATCCACTCGATGCCGTTCTGGGATGAGATTGTGGCCGAGACACTTGCCGAGTACCCGGGCCTGACCCTGCGCAGCGAGCTGATCGATGCGCTCTCCGCCAGCCTCGTCCTGCACCCCTGGGACTACGACGTGATCGTGGCCTCAAACCTGTTTGGGGACATTCTTTCGGACCTGGCCGGTGCCGTGGCGGGCTCCATTGGGCTCTCGCCGAGCGCAAACCTCAACCCCGAGGGAAGGCATCCGTCGATGTTTGAGCCGGTACACGGCTCGGCCCCGGACATTGCGGGGAAGGGCATCGCAAATCCGATTGGTCAGATCTGGAGCGGTGCGATGATGTTGAACCAGCTGGGGGCGCCGCGGGCGGCCGCCCACCTCGAGGCGGCGTTTGAAGCGGCCCTCGCCGCGGGCGTGCGCACCCGCGACCTCGGCGGTACCGCAACCACCGAACAGATGACCGCCGAGGTCATCTCGCAGATTCGCGCCCTGGCAGCTCGCTTTAGCGAGCCCGAGGTCATCAGCGGAGGCACCCGATGAGCGCGCGCCGAGATCAGCTGCTGTTCCTGGACGGCGAGTGGGTCGCCGGGGCATCGTCGCGACCGGTGCTCGATCGTTGGAACGGGACGGAAATCGGTTCCGTCGCGATTGCCGGAGCCGGGCAGGCCGGAGCCGCCGTGGATGCTGCGGCTCGGGCACTCGACACCCCGCTACCGGTGCCCGAGCGCGCGGCAATTCTTGCCCGCACCGCGGCCGGAATCGCCGCCCGCGCGGAGGAGTTTGCCACGCTCATCACCGCCGAAACGGGCAAGCCGATCACGGCGGCCCGCGGCGAGGTGGGACGCGCGGTGGAAACCCTCGGCTGGGCGGCCGAGGAGGCGCGACGCCTTCCCACCGAGACGGTTGCCCTGGATGCCACCGCCGCCGGGGCGGGCACCATGGCCTTCACCCTCGCCGAACCACGCGGCATCGTGGCCGCGATTACGCCGTTCAACTTCCCGCTAAACCTGGTGCTGCACAAGGTGGCACCGGCCCTCGCGGCGGGCTGCGCCGTGGTGCTCAAACCCTCCGATAAGGCGGTGCTGGTTGCCGGTGCCCTGATCGAGGTACTGACCGAGGCGGGACTCCCCGCCGGTCGGGTCAATCTCGTCACCGGCTCGGCGGGAACCATCGTGGATGAGTGGATCGCCGATGATCGGGTGGCCGTGATCACCTTCACCGGATCGAGCAGGGTCGGGTGGGAGCTCAAGGCACGCTCGCCGCGCAAGCTGCACGTCCTGGAGCTCGGTTCCAACACCGCGATGGTGGTGGGGGCGAGCGCCGATGTGCCCCGTGCGGCCGCTGACGCGGTCACCGCGGCGCTGTCGAACTCCGGTCAGGCCTGTGTCTCACTGCAGCGGCTGTACGTCGTCAGGGAGCGCTATGATCAGCTGGTCGCGGAGCTTCAGACCCGCTTCGCGGCGGCACCGGTGGGTGACCCTTACCGAGAGGAGACCCTCGTGGGCCCGATGATCACTCCCGCTGCCACCGACGGCCTACACGAGAGCATTACCCGCGCGGTTACCGAGGGTGCCCGCGTGCTGGTGGGCGGTGAGGTGCGCGCCGGGGTGCTCACTCCGACCCTCCTCGCGGATGCCCCGGACAGCGCGGCCATCGTCTGCGAGGAGGCCTTCGGACCCGTGCTCAGCGTGATTGCCGTCACGGATGTGGCCGAGGGTATCTCCCGGGTCAACGCCTCGGAGTACGGGCTGAACACCGCGCTCTACACGGCGGACCTGGCCGAGGCGATGCACTACGCGCGCACCGCCGAGGCCGGCAGCGTTCTGATCAACATGCCACCCTCGTTCCGCGCCGACCAGATGCCCTATGGCGGGGTCAAGGGCTCGGGCCAGGGCACCGAGGGCGTGAAGTACGCGATCCACGAGCTCGTGCAGCACAAGCTCGTGGTGTTCAAGCCCTAGGGCACACACACGAGCGGGGCGGTGAGGAGATTTCCTCACCGCCCCGCTCGTGTGTGTCTATACGTGCGCGCCTAGTCGCTCTCGCGCTGGGTGAACACCGAGTCGAAGGCTGCCGTGGGCCGCTCCCAGAGCAGCGATCGCACGTGCGCGAGCGCCTCGGGGGCCCCGTGGAGCCGGCTCATCCCGGAGTCCTCCCACTCGATGGAGATCGGGCCGGTGTAGCCGATCGAATCGAGCGCTCGGAAGGCACGCTCAAACGGAACGTCCCCGTGCCCCGCCGAGACAAAGTCCCAGGGGCGGCGCTGATCGCCCCAGGCCAGGTGCGACCCCAGGCGTCCCCCGCGCCCATCCCGGGGTCGGATCACGGTGTCCTTGCAGTCCACGTGGTAGATCCGATCGGCAAAATCGAGGATGAATGTCACCGGGTCCACGTCCTGCCACATCATGTGGCTGGGGTCCCAGTTCAGGCCAAAGGCACCGCGGTGATCAATGGCCTCCAGCGTGCGCTTGGTGGTCCAGTAGTCGTAGGCGATCTCGCTGGGGTGCACCTCAAGGGCAAAGCGCACGCCCTCGCCATCGAAGACGTCCATGATGGGATTCCACCGGTCGGCGAAGTCCTGGTAGCCGTCGTCAATCACCGCGGCCGGCACGGGTGGGTACATCGCCAGGTAGCGCCAGATCTTCGATCCGGTGAAGCCGGTAACGGTATCCACTCCGAGCTTTCGTGCCACCCGGGCGGTGCGCTTCATCTGCTCGCTAGCGCGCGCACGCACGCCGTCGGTGTCCCCGTCACCCCAGGTGCGCGGCCCCACGATGCCCTCGTGTCGGAAGTCCAGCGGATCATCGCAGATCACCTGGCCCTGTGCGTGGTTGGAGAGGGCCCAGACTCCGAGCCCGTAGCGATCCAGAATGTCGCGACGGGAGTTCAGATACTCCTCGTCCTCCAACGCACGGTCCACGTCGAGGTGCTGCGTTTTGCACGCGATCTCAAGCCCGTCGTACCCCCACTCGGACGCGAGACGTGCCACCTCCTCGAAGGGAAGGTCTGCCCACTGGGCGGTAAAAAGGGTCACCGGGTGCGTCATCGCTGCTCCTCGTTCTCGGCCTGCAGAAACTCCAGGGTGTTTCCGAAGGCATCCGCGGTGTGGAATCGGCGGTGCCCCGGGAAACGGTCATCCTCGGTGTAGGCCACACCGTGCGCATCGAGGCGACGCATCAGCTCGTCCAGGTTGTCCACCAGGATGGCCGGATGCCCCACCGTGTGCGGGGTAAAGTCCGGGTCCGGGAGCCCGTGAATCTCGATGCCGTCGGTGCGGAACCAGCACCCGATCGGGCGCATCGTCGCGGGCTTGGGCACCTCTGCCAGACCGAGGATGCCGGAGTAGAAGGCACGCGCCTCGTCCTCCGCCCCCACGGGGTGGGTGAAGGTGGCGTGATGGAGCCGAGCGAAGGTCACACTCATCGGGCCACCGGGGTTGCGTGAACGCGGGCGATGGCCTCGCCGAGCACCCGGGGCATATCGCCCTCGGGGATCGTAAACGAGGTCTCGTCATCGATGGCGAGCGGGGCACCAAACACCACGACACCCGCACCCACGGTGGGGCAGCTCACGGCCTGGTCAATGGAGAGCCCGCCCACGGCCTGAATCGGCACGGTGGTGGCGGCCACGATCCCCGCCAGGTCGGTCAGCGGGGAGAGCCCCAGCTCGGGGTGCATGCTGCGGTGATCGTGCCCGATGTGGTGCAGCACCATGCCGACACCCAGTGCCTCGAGCCGCGCGGCCTCCGCGATCCGATCGGAAGCACCCATATCGTCACCCATGACGAGCAGACCGAAGTCTTCACCGGCCTGGCAAACGCGCTGCACCGTGGCATCGTGGGCACGGCCCATCACGACCACGGCGTCCGCGCCGGCCTCGGCGTACATGGCGGCCTCACCGTAGCCGCCGTCCATGATCTTGAGGTCGGCGATCAGGGGGTGGTTCGGGAACTCTCGGCGCAGCGCACGCACGGCGTCGGTGCCCACGGACATCACGAGTGGGGTGCCGATTTCGAGCCAGTCGGCCCCGGCTTCCACGGCGATGGTGGCCATGCGCAGGGCATCGGGCAGTGTCTTGAGGTCGAGCGAAACCTGAACGATGCCGTGGGTCAGGTCGGTGCGGGCGAGGCCGCGAATGGAGGTGGTCACAGGGGGTCCCTTCGTTGGGTGTGGTGACGGAGCGGATAGCGGGCGGGTGCCCGGGGGTGGCGGAAAGCGCCTAGTCGATGAATTCGAGAGCCTGCCGCGCGGCCTCGTGGGCACGCACGTGGACGGCGGTGGAGCCACCAAACCAGCGATCGCGGGCGTCACGGAGGAAATCGGCCGAGGCACGCATCTCGTCGAGGCCGTTCACCCCGTCCTCGATGCTGATCCAGCCGTCATAGCCGTTGCTCGCGAGCGTCGCAAAGATGCGATCGTAGTTGTTCAGGCCCTCACCGATGACGCCGTGCTTGAGATCGGGCGAGTAGCCAATCGTGCCATCTGCCTGGCGGAGGTCCTCGAGGTTCGCGCCGGGGGCGAGGAAGCGGTCCGATGCCTGCATGGTGACCACGCGGTCAATCACGATCTCGAGGAAGTCGGCGGCGTCTACCCCGGCCACCAGGGCGTTCGAGGGGTCAAACTGAACACCGAAGTTCACGCGGTCCGGGATGCGCTCCACCAGGTCGAGGAAAACATCGGGGCGCTGGGCAAACTCAGGGTACGCCCAGGTGCTCGCCTTGTAGTGGTTCTCGATCGCGAGCACGATGTCGAGCTCGCGGGCGAGGGGCAGCAGCTCGGTGATGGCTTCGGCCGCCCAGTCGATCCCCTGCGCGCGGGAGACTCCGGGGTGGGCCTGCCCGCTCAGGACGCGGCAGGTGGCACCCGCACCACCGATCTCGCGGGTGACGCGCATATAGTCGGCGTGAGCGTCGATCTCTCGGCGGCGCTGATCGGCATCCGGGTGGGTGAAGTCCGGGGAGGCGCACATCATGGGCGCCTCGAATCCGGCGGTGGCAATCGCGTCGCCGAGGCGGCGTACGTGCTCGGGGGCGGTATTGGGAAGAAAGCCGGTGTGGAGCTCCAAACCGTCAACCCCGAGGGTCTGCGCCTCGGTGATCCACTCGTATACGGACTTTGTGCGGGTCTGAACGATTGCGCCCAGGTCGCCTTTGGGGAAAGCTGAGATTCTCACGGGTGTCTCCTCATTGAAATTTCGTGATATTTAGAACACTATCACTCAAAGTTGATCGTTACGCCACAAATAATGGTTAGAATGTTAACGAATTGCCGACTATCGCGGCCCACCGACGGGCCGTTTCAATGACGAAACACGAGCGGAAGGAAACGCCGATGAAGGCGCTGGTTAAATACGCCTGGGAGCAGGATGCGGTGGAGATCCGGGAGCGGCCGGTACCCACTCCCGAGGCCGGGACCGTTCGGGTACGCGTGCACACCGTTGGGGTGTGCGGATCAGACATCCACATGTGGCATAACTCACAGAGCGCCAGCTCGAAGGGCACCCTTCCGGTCACCCTCGGACACGAGTCCGCGGGCATCATCGATGCCATCGGCGCGGGCGTTGAGGGCTGGAACATCGGCGACCGAGTCGTCTGCGAAACCGCCGCGAGCATCTGTGGCGAGTGCGCCCTGTGTCTGAGCGGACGCTACAACCTCTGCCCGCACCGCGAGGGCTATGGCCTCAAGCGTGACGGAGCCATGGCCGAGTACCTGATCGCCGAACCCCGGGTTTTGCACCGCATCCCCGCGGGCGTGAGCTTCACGACCGCCGCCATGACCGAACCCTTCGCGGTGGCCTATAACGCGGTAGTCGAGCGAGCCCGAGTCTCCCCCGGCAATCTCGTGGTCATTCAGGGCGCCGGAGCCATCGGCATCCTCGCACTCCAGGTGGCGATCCTCAGCGGCGCTGCCACCACCGTGATCCTCGGAACCGATGTCGACACTCACCGTCTGCAGATCGCCCGCGAACTCGGTGCCACCCACGTGGTCAATATCTCCCAGGAAAACCCGGCGGAGCTCATCGCCACCCTGCACGACGGCTTTGGTGCCGACCTCGTAGTGGACGCCACCGGCGTGAGCCCCGCCCTACAGCAGAGCATGGAGCTCGTCCGTCCCGGCGGAGCCATCGCCAAGGTCGGATGGGGGCCGCAGCCGCTGGGCTTCACCCTCGACCCGCTCGTCAAGAAGGCCGTCACGCTGTACGGCTGCTACTCCCACACCTGGAGCACATGGGAAAACGTCCTCCGACTGTTCGGGGAGGGAAAGCTGCGCACCGACCTGGTGCTCGGCGGCGTCTACCCGATCGAGGAGTGGACCGAGGCATTCTCCGCCATGCAGCGCGGAGACAACATCAAATCCGTACTCCGTATGCCCTTCGGGCTTGAAAATGAGGAGGTCTCCGCATGAACCACTCCCCCGCTGCTCCGGTTCGCATCGGCGTACTGGGCCTCGGTGCCGTAGCCCAGGCCGTGCATCTGCCGCTGATGTCTAAGCGCCCCGACCTGGTGACCATCGCCGGAATCTGTGATCTCTCCACCGACCTCACGACCCGCATCGGCGAGCGCTTCGGGGTGCCCGCGGAACACCGCTACTCCAGCTATGCGGACATGCTCGCCCACGCCGACCTGGACGCCGTGATGATCCTCTCCCGAGGCTCCCACGCCGAAGCCGTCCTGGAGGCCTTTGATCATCGACTCGCGGTGTTCTGCGAAAAGCCGCTGGCGTTCACGCTCGCCGAGGTGGACGAGATGATCGCGCGCGAACCGGATCTCGGCCACCCCGCCATCCTGCTCGCGTACATGAAGCAGTACGACCCCGCGGTTCTTGAGGCCGCCCGCCTGCTGCGTGACATTGACGATGTGCGCAGCATCGAGGCCATGGTGCTGCATCCCACGGGTGCCTCACAGCTCGCTTTTGCGCACGTACAGGGTTCGGCAACCCCGCTCCCCGACGCGGCGCTGGCCGCCGCGGATGCCGAGGATCGGCGCCTCTGGGCCGCCGCCGTGGGTGACGCGGAGGATGCCGTCTGGCGCTCCTACCGCGGCTCTCTCGTCGCAAGCCTCGCGCACGATCTCTCGATCCTGCGCTCCTTCGGGGCTCCCGCAACCACCATTGATCACGCCGACATCTGGCGTCAGTCTTCCGCCCACGCGGTGCGTGACGTGGGCCGCGACCGCAAGTCCTTCGGGGAGCACCCACCCTCGATCCTGGCGATCGGACCGCTCGCGGGTGGCGGGCGGGTGAGCCTCGGCTGGCAGTACCTGCCAGACTTCCCGGCCTATCGCGAGACCGTCCGGGTGGTGCATGGCCGAGGCAGCATCGAGCTCACCTTCCCCTCTCCGTACCTGATGCACGCGCCCACCGAGCTAACGATCACCGCGCTTGATGGCACCACCGAAAAGCGGGAGGTGCGCCGCGACATCACCGAGGCGTTTGAAACCCAGCTGGAGGCGTTCCACAACATGGTTCGGCACGGAGTGGCACCGCTCTCCGGCCTCGCGGACGGACGCGCGGATATCCTCACCTGCCAGCGCATCGTGGCGGCCTATGCTGAGCGCGTGGGCATTAACGTGGGCGGAGAAGTGGGCGAGCGGATCGCGGAGATTCGCGCATGAGCGGCGCGCCCATCCGGGTCGCGATCATCGGGTACGGCCTCTCCGGCTCGGTGTTTCATGCACCCCTGATCTCGGCCAATGATCGCCTGAGTATCCACACCATCGTGACCGCGAACCCCGAGCGCGCCACGCGCGCCCTCGAACGCTACCCGGCGGCCCGGGTTGTCGCGAGCCCGGAAGACCTGTTTGCGGATCTCTCGGAGATCGACCTGATCGTGCTCGCCTCCCCCACCCCCACGCACGTGCCGCTGGCCCGCCGCGCGCTGGAGGCAGGGGTGGGCGTGGTGGTCGACAAGCCGTTCGCGGTGCGAGCCGAGGAGGGGCGCGAACTCATCGGCATCGCCGCCCGCACCGGCGCACTCCTCACGGTGTTCCAGAACCGTCGCTGGGACGGTGACTTCCTCACCGTGCGCCGACTCATCGAGAGCGGTGCCCTGGGCGAGGTGTACCGCTTCGAATCCCGATTTGAGTGGCGGAGCCGTCGCCCGCGCCCGGAGTGGAAGAGCGGCACCGCGGGCATCGACGGCGGCGGCGTTGGTTACGACCTCGGGACGCACCTCATCGATCAGGCCGTCCAACTGTTTGGGCCGGTTGCCTCGTTTGTGGGCGAGCTGGATACCCGCAATCCGGGCGCGGGCAACGATGATGACACCTTCATCGCACTCACCCACGAGAACGGTGTGCGCTCACACCTCTCGATGAGCAGCCTGGTTGCTCAGCGCGGCTTCCGGTTCCGCGTTCTGGGCACCGAGGGCGGCTTCACGAAGTGGGGGCTCGATCCGCAGGAGTCGCAGCTCGCGCTCGGTCTCACGCCGCGGGACGCCGAGTTCGGGCGGGACGCCGAGTCGGCATACGGACGCCTCGGAACCGATGATGATTTCACGATCATCCCCACCGAGAACGGGCGTTTTGTGGAATTCTATGCCGGCGTCGCCGATGCCTTCCACGGTCTCGGTCCGGTTCCGGTGGATCCGGCCGACTCACTCGTGGGCATTGAGATCCTCGAGGCCCTGCACCGCGGATAGCGATGGGCACACACAAAACCTCCGGGTGCGTCACGCACCCGGAGGTTTTGTTTTTCGCGGCTACAGCGTGCGCGTGTAGGGGTCCCACTCGAGCGGGACCACGGCGCTGTGCGGGGCGGCGCTCTCCACGCTCACCCGGGCACGCGACTCGATCGACTCGGCGGCCGCGGTCATCGTGTCCAGTACGTGATAGGCCAGTGCGCCGGTGATGCGGTGGTCCACCCCGGCACGGATCGCCCGCGCGATATCAAGCACGCCGAGCCCGCGCCCGCCGACCGCGCCCTCGGCGGGGATGACCCGCCACTCGGGGTCTCCCGCGCGGCGCAGCCGGAGGTCACCGTCGAACATGTTGGGGTCGGGGATCGAGAGCGTCCCCTCGGTGCCGGTGATCTCGACGTGCCCCACTCGGCCGTGCGGAGAGTCCCAGCTCAGAACGCTCGTGGCCGAACCCGCACCGGCAAACTCCGAGAGCACGCTGACGTGCGTGGGCACCTGCGCCCGCACGGTCGCGCCGGGGTTCGGCCCGGCCCGCCAGATACGCTCGGGACGCGCGGTGGTGGCCTGCGCGATCACCGAGTCAAACGAGCCAAAGACCTGGCTGAGGGCGGTCAGGTAGTACGGGCCCATATCAAACAGTGGGCCCGCACCGGTCGAGAGCAGCACCTCAAGATTGCGATGGTCATCCTGCGGCCCGGGCACTTCAAAGAGGGTCAGCCCGGTCAGCGGGGTGCCGATCTCGCCGGCCTCGATGAGTCGGCGTGCGGTCTGCATTCCGGCACCGAGCACGGTGTCCGGAGCCCCACCGATGCGCAGGCCCAGGCGCTCGGCCGTCGCCAGGAGTTCGCGACCCGAGGCGCGGTCCAGTGCGAAGGGCTTTTCGGTCCACACGTGCTTGCCGGCGTTCATCGCGGCCAGGGACACCTCGGCGTGTGCCGCCGGAATGGTCAGGTTCACCACGATCTCGACGTCCGGGTGCTCCAGCGCGGCCTCGATTGAGCCCCATCCGGGCACCCCGTACTTCGCGGCCTGCTCGGCGGCCCGCTCGGTGAAGAGATCGGCCACCACGAGCACCTCGACGTCCGGGAACGCGGTGAGGTTGGTCAGGTATTGGTCTGAGATGGTGCCGGCGCCGATGACGGCGACACCCACCCGGCCCGCGCGGCTCATGCGCCGACCTTCGGGGAGAGGAAGGCGAAGCTCTCGGCGATGGCCTCAAAGACGTCCCCGTTGTACTCGTCAAACTCGATCACGCCGGCCTCGATCTGGGGCACGGTGGCAAGGATCTCGGTCAGCGGCATCGACCCGGTACCGGCGGGACGCTGCTCGGCGTTGTTTCGGCTGATTGGGCCGTCCTTGAGGTGCAGGAAACGCACACGGTCGCGGTAGCGTCCCAGGAAGTCGAGGACATCGGTGCCGGAGACCGCCACCCAGTAGGCGTCGATTTCCAGGACCACCTCGGGGGCAAGGTTGGCGATCAGCAGGTCCATCGCGCTCTGCTCACCAAGGGTGGTTTCGAGCTCCCACCAGTGGTTGTGGTACCCCACACGCAGGTTGTGCGCGGCGGCGCGCTCGGCCGCGATGTTGAGGCGACGGGCAATGCTCAGCACGTCCTCCTCGGTGCGCCAGTGCTCCTCGGGAACAAATGTTTCCACCACCGTGTGGGCACCGAGTTCGGCCGCGAGCTCAAAGACCTGCGCGTGATCCACGTCGAGCAGCGGGGAGGTCATGGTGGGGGAAATCAGGCCGTTGCGGCGAATCGCAGGCAGGAGCTCGGGATAGGTGGTGAGCCCCTTATAGGAGGCCTCCACCTGGGTGAGACCGATCTCGGCCACGCGGTCGATGGTGCCCGCGGGGTCGATGTCCATGGCGTTACGCACGCTATAGAGCTGAAGGGAGAGGGAGTGCAGGGTCACGAGGAGCCTTTCTCGGTTAGGAGTGTGGGGGCGCGGCCCTCGCCGTCCTCGGCCCTCGGGACCGGTACTCAGCTTCGAGTACCACCCGGGCCAGAATCTGTGCAGAAACCGACGCTAAATGTGAGTTTAGCAACTATTTCACACACATAACAGGGTGAATTGTGCGTAATTTTTCACCCGTGATTCGGAAATCACACTCCACTGCGGCGGCGCACCGGTGCCGCCGCAGGACCGCGGCTATCCCGCGTAGGGCAGCACCGGCAAACCGGCAATCTCGACCGACGCGGCAAAGACCGAGCCCGCGAGCGGCTCATCGTGCGGCTCCAGGAACTCGCGCGAGGTCGTGATGTAGAGGGTACGGAGGTCTGCACCGCCGAGGGTGCAGGAGGTGATCTTGCTGACCGGCAGCTCGACGATGTTCGTGAGTGTGCCCTCGCGATCGTAGCGACGCACCGCGGAGCCGCCGTAGAGCGCGATCCAGACACCGTCCTCGGAGTCGACGGTGAGGCCGTCCGGGCCACCCACGCCCTCGGGTAGGGTCACGAACGGGCGACGATTAGTGAGTACGCCGTCCGCATAGTCAAAGACGTCGATACGGCGCGTGGGTGAATCCACGTAGAACATGCGGGTGCCATCGGCCGAGAATCCGAGGCCGTTGGAGATCGTGACGCCATCAAACAGCGGGCTGACCGAGCGATCGGCTCCGAAGCGGAACACCTCGGCGGTGCCCACCACGCGCTCATAGGCCATGGTGCCGCAGAAGAGGTCACCCTCGGGGGTGCAGCCGCCCTCATTGAAGCGCTGAGTGGGGCCGGGCCAGACCGGCTCGGAGACCCACTCGCGGCCGGCCTCGGTCCAGAGCGAGAACTCGCGCTCGGTCACGGCCACGAACCCGCCACCCACGCGCGGGCGGATCATCGCGGCGACCGGGGATCCGGTGGCCAGACGCTCGACCCGACCGGTACGCGCATCGAGGCTCAGGATGTCTCCGGCCAGCATATCCACCCAGCGCAGCCCGCCCCAGCTCTCGGACCACACCGCGCCCTCGCCGTGGTACGCGACCGGATCGGTAACCTGCTCGGCCTGCTGAATCTGCGTCATCGGAGAACCGCCTTTGGGAGTGAGGGCGCCGGCCAGGGATGCCCACGCGATGCTCCGATTCTACTCGGCAGCACTCCCCGGCCGGCGCGTAACCTAACCCTCCGTGCGATGAATCCCCAGATCCACACGACCCGGAATGAACTCGTCGCGGAGGACGCGCACTAACCCTCCGTGCGATGAATCCCCAGATCCACACGACCCGGAATGAACTCGTCGCGGAGGACGCGGGCGGGGCGATAGTCGCCACTCTCTCGGGTGCGGTACGGGGTCGGGGTTTCGTCATACACGCCTTTCAGGCGCGCGTTGAGGCGCTCGATTTCCTCGGTCGCGCGCTCCGGGGTCATGTCGTCCGCCTGCTCGATGAGGTGCAGCGGAAGCGATGACATTCCGGTGTAGAACAGCACACCGTGGGTGAGGCCGAAGAGCAGCGAGTCGAGGTCGCCGGAGATTCCGCGCGGTCCGAGGGCGGTGGCGTGCTCCCCCGCGGTGACCACGATCAGGGCGCGCTTGCCCACCAGGAGGCCGTCGCCGTAGCGACGGGTGCGGCCGGTTTCGGGGTCGATAATGTCGAACGCGAAGCCGGAGGCGAACACCCGGTCAATCCAGCCCTTGAGGATAGCGGGTACCGCGTACCACCACAGCGGGAACTGGATCACGACCAGATCGGCTTCCAGCATCTTCTGCTGTTCGGCACGCACGTCGTCCAGGAGCTGGTCGGTCTCGAACGCGGTGGCCCAGCGCTCGAGGAAGGTGCCCTCGGCGTCCGCGGCTCCGCCGAAGTCGGCGCTGGTGAGCAGCGGGTTGAAGCCCATCGCGTAGAGATCGCTGGTGACCACCGTGTGGGTCTTTTCGAGTTCGGCGCGGCCGGCGTCGAAGATATCGCGGTTAAAGGACTTCGCCTCCGGGTGGGCGTAAATCCAGAGGGCTTGTGGCTGAGATTTTGTCATGAGACGATTCCAGCAGGTAACTTCTGCTTTGGGAAGTATGCACTTTTCTGTCCAGTACTAACCGTAAGGATAGTGTCAATGCGCGATTCAACCGTTCAGGCCCTCGAAGTGTGCTCGATCGAGGTCACCGTGAGCCTCATCGGTGGCTGCTGGAAACTCACCATCATCCAGAAACTCCTCGAGGGCACGCTGCGCTTCGGCGAGCTGCGACGCGAGGTCGGCTATGTGACCGATCGGGTACTCACCCGGCAGCTGCGCGAGCTCGAAGCCGACGGCCTCGTACACCGCGAGGTCTTCCCACAGGTGCCGCCGAAGGTCGAGTACTCCCTCACGCCGCTCGGCGAATCCCTGCGCGACATGGTCGCGATGATGGACGCCTGGGGGCAGCGCTGGGCCGCCGAGCAGGGCGTGGAGCCGGCGCCCAGCGTGCTGGCCTCCTAGAAGCTAGCGATTTCTCTGCGTCCCGGTCGAGACACGACTCCCTAACGTCATTACCCCGGCGCGCCGACACTCCTGTGTGCCTCGTCCGGGGTTTACATCAGCAACGGTAGCACCGGTATCGGAATACTCGATGAGGTTTTCGGCCAGACGGACAGCCGCGGACACGTCGAAGCGGCGGGTGCTCCTGCACCCGCCGCTTCGCGATTCGTTTCAGAAGACGCGACTACCGGCCGAGCTCCGCGGTGCGCGGCGGGTTGGCACCGGCACGGGAGACGGTGATTGCAGCCGCGGTCAGGGCGTCCTGGGCGAGGAGCGCGAGGGTGTCCGAGGTCAGGCGGTGGGCACGCACAGCATCGGCCGCGTCGAGGCGCAGGATCGCGGCGAGCAGGGCCGCCATGAACGAGTCGCCGGCGCCGATGGTGTCCACCACGCTGACGCGCGGGGCATCAAAGGAGGTGTGCTCCCCGTTCGCGAAGAACAGGCAGCCCTCGCCGCCGCGGGTCATCGCGGTGAGGCCCGCACCGAAGGACGCGAGGTGCGCGAGCACGCCCTCCTGCGAGAGTTCCGGGTACAGCCACTCGGCGTCCTCATCGCTGAGCTTAATGACGTCTGCGATGGCCGCGATGGCCTCGGTCCGGGCGCGGACGGCGTCACGGTCCGGGGTGATCATCGGCCGGGCGTTCGGGTCAAAACTAATCAGCGCGTGCTCACGCGCGGCGGTCAGCATGCGCTCGATCACGTCCGCGCCCGGGGCGAGGAACGCGGCGATCGAGCCGGTGTGCACGAGCTCGGTTTCGGTGGGAATCGCGACCTCAGCGAGCTCCCCGGTAATCTCAAACGTGTACGTGGCCGCACCGGTCTCGTCCAGGGTTGCGAGCGCCGTGGCGGTCGGGGCCTCGGTCTGCGACTGCGCGGTCAGCGCGACATCGCTCTCGGCGAGGTGCGCGGTGATCGCCGCGCCCCGGTCATCCCGCCCAAAACGCGTGTGCAGGGTGGCCGGAATGTCCAGTCGGGACAGCCCGATCGCGACGTTCAGCGGGCTTCCGCCCGGGTGCTCGGCGGTGCCGTTCGGACCGGACACAATGTCGGTCAGGGCTTCGCCAATAACGAAGGCGCGGGTGGTGCTCATTCGGTTTCTCCTTTGATAACCAGAGTGATCAGAATATCGGTGGTGCTCACGCCCGGGTGCCCGCGAGGGCATCCAGAACCGCGCCCACACCGTCACGCCGCAGGGCCGCGAGGGTGTCGAGATACGGGGCGACAAAGGCCTCCTGGCTCGCGAGATCACCAAACACCGGCGCATAGCCGATGATGGCCAGCGGCTCGGCCTCCAGGCGTGCGGCCAGGGCGGTGAGGTCGTGCTCGATCTCGGTCTGTGCGGGCTGTGCGTGGCCGTCGCGCTCGAGCTGGAAGACCCAGCTCGCAACCAGCGCGGCACCGAAGGTGACGTCGCGGCCGGCGGCCAGGTTGTCCTCAATGGTGGGCAGCACGAACGTCGGGATGCGGCTGCCGGCATCGGTGGCCAGGCGGTTCAGGGTATCCGCGATCGCCGGGTTGGTGAAGCGTTCGAACAGGGTGTTGACGTAGTCGTCCAGGTCGATGCCGGGCACCGGATCGAGGGTCGGGCGCGACTCGGCGAGGAACCCGTGCAGGAACGCGACGATGCGCGGATCCGTGGTGGCCTCGTGTGCGAACGTGTGGCCACTCAGCAGGCCAAAGTAGGCCATGCCCTGGTGGCTCGCGTTCAGCAGGCGCAGCTTCATCTTCTCGTACGGTGCCACATCAGACACCAGCTGCACCCCGACCTTCTCCAGTGCGGGGCGACCGGCGGTGAAGTGATCCTCCAGGACCCACTGTACGAAGGGTTCGGCCACAACCGGCCAGGCATCCTCGATGCCGAAGGAATCGCGCACCAGGGCGCGGTCGGCGTCGGTCGTCACGGGGGTGATGCGGTCCACCATGGAGCTGGGGAACGCCACGTTTTCGGCGATCCACTCTGCCAGCTCGGCGTCGTGACGGCGGGCAGCCTCGATGATCACCCGGCGCGCAACCTCACCGTTGCCGGGCAGGTTGTCGCAGCTCATCACGGTGAAGGGCACGGTGCCGGCTGCGCGGCGACGGGCCAGGCCGGTGACGATCAGGTCGAAGACGCCCAGCGGATTCTCGGTGCCCTCCTCGGGCAGGCGGTAGCCGCCCTCGGTCACGGTCAGCGAGACGATGCGGGTGGTCTCGGCGGTCAGCTCGGACAGCACGGCCTCACGGTCATCCGGGGCGAAGCGGTAGTCGTGGATCGAGCCGATCACGCGGGCGTCGAGCTCGCCGGTGCCGGACTTCAGCACGAGAGTGTAGAGCGAGTCCTGGGCGGCGAGCACATCACGCATGCGGGCATCGCCGGGCATGACACCCACGCCACAGATGCCCCACTCGTTACCCTCGCCGAGGGTGAGCAGGCGATCCAGGAACATGGCCTGGTGCGCGCGATGGAAGTTACCGAGACCAAAGTGCACGATACCGGTGCGGACACCCGCGCGGTCATACGTGGGCAGGGCGGCCGATGCCGGACCGGTCGCGGTCACCGCGGGGGCCTCATTCGGCGTGGCACCCGCCGCCGCGTGGGCGTGCACGAGGGTGGCGATGGGAACGGCGATCGGCTGTGTGGTCATGGTCTGCTCCTTTGAGGACGGCTCGGGGCGTAAACACCCGTTCCCCCAGCGTGCCACGCTCCGCCACCCCGGATACCCCACGAAGCGGTCGCGTTTTTGACCGATGTGTGTGGCACCTCGGCCACGTATTATCGGGCTCTCGACGGCAAAGCGTCGAACCAGATGACCGGTTGATTCGCAACGATGACCGTTTCCCGAGCCGCCCGGATGGTCGGTCGGCGGCGTGCCCGTGCGGGCGAGCGCTAGACCCGCACGATGCGGGCACCGCGCTCCGCGTACTCGCGCGCAATCGACGCCGAGAGCGCCTGACCGGTGATCATCGTCTCAAAATCTGAGACCTTCGCGAAGCGCACAAAACTGGTGCGTCCAAACTTGTTGTGGTCGCCCACGAAGAGCCGACGGGCACTGACCTTCACCGCGGTCTCCTTGACCGCGGCGACCGCCGGATCCGGGGTGGTCAGCAGGCCGTCCACCGAGACGCCGTTTGCCCCGAGGATCGCGAGATCCGGCACAAAGCCCTCGAGTGCGCGCGTGGCCCAGAAGTCCACCGCCCCGAGGGTTGCCGGGCGGATGCGCCCACCCAGCATGATGACCTCGATCTGCGGGCGGTTTGCGAGCCGCAGCACCGCGGGGATGGAGGCGGTAATCACCGTGAGCGGGCGATCATCGGGGAGGGATTCGGCCACCAGAGCGGGCAGGAAACCCTCGTCGAGAAACAGCGTGCGGGCCTGAGCGAGCCGGCCGGCCGCGGCCTGGGCGATCCGGACCTTTTCGGCCGTGTGGTTGGTCTCGCGGAACGCAATCGGGGTTTCCACCGCACCGCTCTCAACCATGCGGATGACGCCATAGCGGCGCTCCACCCGGCGCTCACGCTCAAGCTCCCGGAGGTCGCGTCGGATGGTCTCGGGAGAAACCGCGAAGCTCTCAGGAAGCTCGGCCACCGCGAGGCTGCCGCGCTCGCGCAGGAGCGTCACGATCGCGTCGCGGCGCTCGCGTGCACCCTGCTGGTTGCGTGCCACATCCGCCATGGGGCCCTCTGTTCCTGCCGAATCCCGTGCCGCCTGGGAACCCACGCGGTGCACTCAGCCTACCTTTTGTGGCCGGGGAGGCCGGGGAGGCCGGTAACGCTTTACCCCGGAAACACCCGTGGGTGCCTCCGGGGTAAGGCGGCTACTCCTCGCGCAGGCGGGCGTTGGTCGTGGCACCGCGCACGCTGAACAGGGCAAGCCCCAGCGCCAGGGCCGCAAACGACGCCAGGACGAGCAGCGTGATGGCGTACTCCTCGCCCGGGAGGCCCACCTGCCGGTTTCCCCCGGAGAACACCCGGATCACGGCCCAGCCGGCAAACATGCCCACCAGCGCGGCGAGCAGACTCATCGCGATCAACGGAATCACGTTCTCGGCCAGGATGATGCGGCGCAGCGTGCCGGCGCGCACCCCCATCAGCCGCAGCCGAGTGAACACCTCCCGGCGGTCGAGCACCCCGATGATGGTCGCCACCGCGAGGGCGAGCATCGAGATCCCCCCGGCCACGATGGCGCCGATCGACGCGAGCGTGGAGAAGCGGGCAAAGTACCCCAGCTGATCCCCGTACTCACGCTCGGTGAGCACGTACGGGACAGCGTCGGCGGTGAGCCCGAGCGCCCACACGGCGGTGCGCGTGCGCTCGATCGCCTCGGCGGACCCATCGGTGAAGGCCAGGCTGTTTCGCGGGATTCGCGGCACGTTCGGATCCACCGGAGTGTCCTCCGCATGAATCGCCACCCCCGCCGTGATCGTCGGGTTGAGCATCACGAATTCCTGCGCCGGCTTCGGGTTCAGCCCGAGGAGGCGGGCATCCGCGGCGCTGACCACGGGCTGGCCTCCGAATCCGTCATCCAGGTCATACACGTCCACCACAAACTTCACGCCGGACACCTCGCTCATGACCTCGCGACGTCGCTCGGCCAGAGTGGCATCGCCGGAGTGGTTTTCGAGCTGCACTACGCCGGCCCACACCGGGGAATCCGCACCATACACCTCCCGCATTTCGGCCCGAGGGTCAACCCGTGCGGTCATCGCAATCTGGAACATCGAGACGAGGAAGAGCGCGATGACGAGTCCACTCACCGCACGGAACGTGGCGCGGGGAACTCGCACGGTGCGCCCCACGGCGATGACGTTCGCCGCCGAGGTGACGCCGCGGCGCAGGACGCGCCCCAGAACGTAGGTGAGGTACGGTCCGGCAATGATCAGGCCCGCGCAGATGAGCGTCAGAACGATGAACATGGCCAGCCAGTAGGTGATGCTCGAGAGGATCGAGTTCATCATCAGGATCGCGGGGATCCCCAGCAGGCCCAGTACCAGCGGCACCAGCCGCCAGAAGCTCGGCACGGGTTCGGGGAGAACGGCGCCGCTCGGCAGCACACCCCGATCCGTACGGTGCGCACGGAGCGCGGCGATCAGGGGCACAAGGGCGGCCACCAGCGCCAGTACCACGATCTGCTGCGCGAGGGGCACCCGGATATCCGAGGTGAAGAAGGTGCCGTCGATCACCGGAACGAGGGAGAACAGCGGTGCCGTCAACCAGGCCCCGGCCGCCCCGAGCAGCACGCCCACCAGGGCCGCGGGGATCATCTCGAGCGCCGCGAGGTGTGCCACCGTGCCACGGCTCGCGCCCAGCAGGCGCAGCGTGGCCGTGCGTTCGCGCCGGGATGCCTGCCCCAGGTCGGCCACGATCGCGATCAGCAGCAGCACCGGCGCCGCCACCGCGAGTGCACCCAGTACCGCAACGAAGCTATAGACGGGCATTCCGCCGAACTCGCCGGAGGGGCCCCCGATCAAGACCCGCGGGGAAAAACGCATCAGCATATCGGTCTCGTTGTGGGCCACGACCGCCACGAGGGCATCCGGGGTCGGGAGGGCACCATCGGGCAGGGTGCCCGCGAGCGTGCCAAAGCGCACCCCGAGCTCCAGCGGGGAGTACTCGGCAATGCGTTTCGCCAGCGCAGGCGATGCGAGGAATTCACCGGGTTGCGGGAGCGTCACCGGAACGTGGAAGAGCGGTGGTGCACCCTCCGGAGACGACACGTCGATGCGTTGGATATCGGCTTCCCGATGCCGGTCAATATTGCCGGCAACGAGGGTTTGCCCGGTGCCTGGCTCAACCTCTTCGAGGGTGCCGGTGAGCGAGCTCATCTCGATCCGCGAGATCGCATCCCAGCGCTCGCTACGCGACTCGAGCCCGCGATATCCTCCCCAGAGCAGGAGGAGCAGCATCACACCGATCGCGATGCCCGCGGCGATACCCAGAATGCGCACCCGTGAGCGCCGGTCCTGGGTGAGGACCAGCGCGAGACTGAGCCTCATCGCGAGAAACCGGGGTGTGCGGAGAAGCCTGCGGTGGTGCCGGCGTCGGCCGGATTTTCGTCTACCAGGGGCACGCCGATACCCGCGCTGATGCGGCCATCGCGCACGATGATCTCGCGGTCGGCATAGGCGGCGGTGCGCGCATCGTGGGTCACGAGAACCACCGCCGTGCCATCGGCGCGCGCGAGGTCGGTGAGCGCAACCATGGTGGTCTCGGCGCTCAGCGAGTCGAGGGCACCGGTGGGTTCATCGGCAAAGAGCACCCGGGGCCGGGTCACCAGCGCACGGGCAATGGCAACGCGCTGCGCCTGGCCACCCGAGAGCTCGGCGGGGTAACGCGCGCCATATTGACCGACTCCCAGCCGATCGAGTTCCGCGCGGCCGCGGTCAATCGCCTCCCTCCGACGCACGCCGGCGAGCAGCAGCGGAATGGTGACGTTATCCAGCGCACCAAGATCAGGCAGCAGCTGCCCGGACTGAAACACAAAGCCGCACTCGCGCAGGCGCAGATCATCGCGGGTGGCCTGATCGAGCTCGCCCAGCACTCGGGTGCCGATCCGTACGGTACCCGAATCCGGCACGAGCACACCGGCCAGCGTGTGCAGCAGTGTGGATTTTCCCGACCCCGAGGGCCCCATGACCGCGAGCACCTCGCCCGGGTAGACGTCGAGACTGATCCCGCGTAGGGCCTGCGTCTGGCCAAAGTTCAGGACGAGATCCCGCGCGCGGATGAGCGGCTGCGTGCCCTGGGCGTCTGGTGTGCTCATGCGCCACGCACCCCCGCCCGCAGTTCGGTCAGGCGGGCACCGGTGAGTTCGATCCAGCGCAGGTCGGCTTCGATGTGGAACAGCGCGTGGTCGATCGTGAGGATGGTCGCGAGGTCGGCATCGCGCTTGGCGCGGGTGAGTTCGCGCATCCGGGCCTGGTGACAGGCGCGCTGGGCGTCGAGGAGGGACGCGGCGTCCTCATCCAGAAGCAGGGCGATCACGGTCTTCGCAAACAGGTTGCTCTGCAGGGTGGGCTCGGGGGTGTCCGGTGTGAACATCCACTCGCGCACGCGCACCCGGCCGGCAGCGGTCACGCTGTAGCTCTTGCGGTCCGGGCCACCGGAGGATTCGCCGCCCTGCGCCTCGAGGATGAGGCCGTCGCGGATCAGGCGGGCGAGGGTCGCGTAGACCTGCCCGAATGCCAGGGGCTTCTGCCCGCCAAAGTAGCGATCGTACTCCCCCTTGAGGTCATACCCGTGGCTCGGGGCCGCTTCGAGCAGCCCGAGGAGCGTCTGTGCGTTGTCCATGACGCCACTATACACCGAGTGTATAGTTGATAACGCCCGCCTGACCGACGGTGCACCTCGGCACCGATTCGAATATCCTGAGGGGATGTCTGCAACACCGATCACCCTGCGCGCCACCCTCGGTTCCGCCGAGTATCCGACCCTGACGGCGATCTGGCAGAGTGCCGTCGAGGCCACCCATTCCTTCCTCACTCCCGCCGATATCGAGTTCTATCGGGAACGCATCGAAAACGTCTATCTTGATGCCGTCACCCTGACGGTGGCCGAGGCTGACGGGGTGCCGCTGGGATTCTCGGGAATCGCCGAGGGCTCACTGGAGATGCTGTTTGTGCACGCCGATGCGCGCGGAACGGGAATCGGCGGCGCGCTGCTCACCGCCGCACTCACCGAGTATCCAACGCTGGTAACCGACGTCAACGAACAGAATCCGGATGCCCTGGGGTTTTACCTCACCCATGGATTTGAGGTGGCCGGCCGCTCCGAGCTGGATGGCGACGGCCGACCCTTCCCGCTGCTGCACCTGCGCCGCGCCACACCGGGCACCGCGACGCCGTAGCGCCGCTCGTTTCCACCAGCACCTTCCCGGTGTCGGAGCAAGGGGGTAGCGTGAGTGGGTGACCCATCTTCTCCTGCTCTCGCGCGGCCTCGGTGCCGTTCCCGCATTCCTCGCCACCGTCGTGCCCGATCGCCCCGCACGCATTGGCTATATTCCCGATGCGGCACACGCCTTTGCCGGGGCCCCGTTTGTGCAGGCCGAGCGCGACGCCCTCGACTCTCTGGGCTTCGAGGTATGGGAGATTCCGCTGCGCGACCACTCGAGCACGAGCTTCGCCGCGGCCCTCGACGAGGTTGACGCAATCTACGTCGCCGGCGGTGACACCTTCGCCCTTCTCGCCGCCGTTCGCCGGGCGAACGTGGCTGACCTCCTGCGCGAGCGCGTGGCCGACGGCCTCGCCTACATAGGATCGAGTGCAGGATCGGTCCTGGCCGGCCCCGATATCAAACCCATCGGTCCGCTTGACGACCCGCACGGCGAGCACGCGGGCTCAGACACCACCGGGCTCGGCCTCACCGACGCCGTGGTCCTCCCCCACGCCGACGGCCTGCTGCCGCCGTATCCGCTCGTGCTCATTCAGCGCACGCTCGCGCGCTATGCCGATCGCTTCCGCATCGTGCCACTGCGCGATGACCAGGCGCTGCTGCACACCCCCGAGGGAGAGCGCCTGATCGAGTCGTCACCGGTTCAGGATCCGGCACCGCTACTCGCGGCCGACACGCAAAACTCGGAAGACTCGGAAAACTGGAATTCCCCGGAATCGGGTGCGAGCCACGCCCAAACGTGATCGTAAAACCGGGAGCCACCGGTGAGGTTCCTGAATGTTCGCAGGAAAGACGGTTGTGAACCGGAACACCGGCGTAACGTGAATCTCGGATCCCCCGCCCGTGGGTTGGTGGACTCGCGACGTTATTCCCCCTGGTAAACCGTCCGTCGCGACTCCACCAACCCCGGGCATTTTCTCTGCCCACCCGCGCGCACGACTCACCGCGGCTCTGAGCCCAGATCCGCGTATGCGCGGCCCATCACGACGTATCTCACGCCGTGACCGGCCAGCGCTCCGAAGTGAGCGGGCAAAACGCCGCCATCGACGCCGCGCACACCACCGCCCTCGCCATGATCTGCCCGGAGGGGATACCCGCTGATGCGCTGCAATTCGGCGGCGTACCCCGCACGGCCGGGCGGGGTGAGCATCATCAGCACCCCGTCGGTGAGACGCACCCAGTCGGGATCGATGCTGAGTTCACCACCGCCATCCCAGGCCATCCACACCTCTTCGGCGCGGTGCCGGGCCGCCGCAACCCAACGGAAAGCCGCGGGGTGGAAGTCCGCCTGGATCGTGATCCGAGAAACGCCCCGGGGTACCCGGGCGAGAGCCTCCGCAAGATCATCCACCATCAGGTGAACGTCGAGCCGGACACCGGGAATGCGTGCAAGCCGCGCCAGCTCCTCCCAGCCGATACCGGGCTGACCCCGATAGCGGCCCTCAATGATGTCCGCGTGCACCCACTCCCCCGACGACGCCCGCACGCGCGCGAGCGCCTCACGAGATTCGGGGGCGATCGCGATCAGGCTGGGCGAGAGGACGATACCCAGTGCGCGCGCGTCCCCACTCACCGATTCTCGCGATGCGTTATCGCCCGGGGTCATCCCATATCGGATTCGAACGCCGCGGCAGAGGCATCGCTGACGTCGTTCTGCATGCACGCCCAGATCACGCCGGGTGCCGCGGTGAACTGCCACACCCCGACGCGGGCGAGCGCCGCAATGGCGTCCGGTGTGCGCAGGCTCGCGGCCAAAACCTCGGTATCGCTGTCGGCCACCAGGGCGGCGAAATCGGCGATGACCGCGACGCCATCCTGGCCGGAGTCTTCCAGTCGGCCAAGATAGGGGGCGATGAAGTCCGCACCGATGGCGGCGGCCAGGAGCGCCTGGGCGGGAGCGTACACCGCGGTGATCAACACCGAGACATCCTGGGCAATCAGGGCACGCGCTGCGGTAAACCCGATGGTGGTGGCCGGCACCTTCACGGTGATGTTGGAGCCGAGCGACGCGATTTCGGTGCCGCGCTCGATCAGCTCGGCGGCCGTGGATCCCCAGGCCTGGAAGAACACCCGCTCGGCCCCCTCCGCGCTCCATCGGCGAGCGAGCTCGGGAATGTCGCTGGCTCCCCGGTTGGAGCGTGCCAGGATTGTGGGGTTGGTGGTGACCCCGGTGATCACCCCGGCAGCCAGCAGCGCGGCCACCTCTTCCGTATCGGCACTGTCCGCGTAAAATACAGGGTTGCGGGTCATCTGAGTTTCCTTCATGTGTTCGATTTATGCCGCGTCGCTGTCTGTCCAGGCGAGCTCGCGGAGCATGGGAGCCGTTGCATGCCCCTGCGCGTATGTAACGCCATCGCAGGAGCCGGAACGGAAGACGGTGATGGTATCAGCCACGGTCATCAGCTCCTCCTCATCGGAGGAGACGACGATCACGGCGACGTTTTCGTTGTGGGCAAGGTCGCGGATGATTCCGTAGATCTCCCGCTTCGCGCCGATGTCAACGCCCTTGGTGGGTTCGTCGAGGAGCAGCACCCGCGGGCGCTGAATCGCCGCACGGGCGAAGAGCGCCTTCTGCTGGTTACCCCCCGAGAGCGAGGTAATCGGTGCCTCCGCGTTTCCGCGAATACGCACCCCGGAGAGCGCCTCGGTCGCGGCCGCACGCAGCTTTTTGGCGCTCAGGAGGCCGGCCGAAGTGTAGCGGGAGAGCACGGGAAGGGTCACGTTTTCGAGCGAGCTCATCTGGGGAATGAAACCGTCGGACTTCCGCTCCTCGGAGAGGAAGGTCACCCGCTGCGCGATGGCCTGCCCCGGGTTCTTCGGGGAATAGGGCACTCCATACAGCGACATCGTGCCCTCCGCCATCGGCTCCGCTCCGTAGACCGTGCGAAGGAAACGGGAACGGCCCGACCCAACGAGGCCGTAAATCCCGAGAATCTCGCCGGCGCGTACCGTGAGGTCCACACCGTCGAGGTTGTTGCCGGCCAGCCCGCTCACGACCAGTGCCGGTTCGCCGAAACGCTCGGCCCGGCTTGCCTCATCCTCGGCGAGGGTCTCAGCGCTCAGGGGCTCGGCCTCCTCGTGGGGGCCATCGGCCACCAGATCGTGGTCGCCCACGATGGCGTCGATCACCGCGCCGCGATCCACCTCGGTGATGGAGCCGTCCAGCACGATGTTGCCGTTCGCGAGGCCCACGATCTGATCGGCAATCGCGAAGACCTCGTCGAGCTTGTGATCCACCAGCAGGATACCCACACCACGCTCCTTCGTGACCCGACGGATGACCGCAAGCAGCCCCTCCACCTGGTCCTGTTCGAGCGCGGTGGTGGGCTCATCCAGCAGGATGTATCGCGCATTTCGGCTGATCGCCCGCGCCACCTCGAGGAGCTGGCGCTGCGCAACCGGCAGCGCGCGCACGGTGTCGGTACCGCGGGCGGCAATACCGTACTCGGCACACAGCTCATCGGCGCGACGGTTCATCAGGCGACGATTCAGCAGCGGACCGCTGAGCTGCTCGTCTCCGAGAAACAGGTTCTCGGCCACGGTCAACTCATCGATCAGGCTCAGTTCCTGGTAAACGCAGGCGATGCCCGCGGCCGTCGCATCTCGCGGCGAACCGAACGGGGTGTCGTCCCCATCCACGGAAATGCTGCCCTGGTCGGGCACCTCGGCACCGGAGAGCGAACGCAACAGCGTCGACTTTCCGGCACCGTTGTGCCCGATCAGTGCCACTACCTCGCCCGGTCGAATCCGGATACTCACGTCCGACAGGACCCGGGTGGGCCCGTAGGACTTAGAAATGTTGGTGACGATGAGTCCCGAATTCTCGGTCATGATGTGTTCTCCAGGCTGGGATGATGAGTCCGACGCACGGTCGGGGATGCGGGAGTGGCCCGTTGGCTAGTAGCTAGCCAACCTCGCCAGCACCGGGGGTCTGACCGGTGACGAAGACCTTCAGGGGTTCCAGTACTTCGTTCTCAATCGACTCCCCGGCCAGGTGCTTCTTGAGGTTGTCGAGCGCGATCTTTGCGTAGTTCGCGGGCTCCTGAGCAGCGCAACCGGCGTAGGTCGAGGTCAGAGCGGTGTCCGCGGCACAGAATGCGTAGACCTTGATCTTGTCGGACTTGCCCTGCTGGCCAATGGCCTGCAGCGCTCCCACCGCGTGGGGGCCGGCATCGGCGAAGATCACGTTGATGTCGGGGTTACCCTGCAGCATGTCTCCGGTGACCTGGAGGCTGATGTTCGGGTCGATCTTGCCGTTGACGGTCTGCACAACCTTGGCGTTGGGGTTCTTGCTAATGGCCTCGGTGAAGCCCTTGTCGCGCAGGTTGGTGGGGATCTGGTCGGGGTTACCGATGATTCCCGCGACGATCTTGCTGTCGGCGCCCAGGTCCTTCAGAGCCTGCTCACCCATCTGGGTTCCGCCGGCCACCTGGTCGGCGCCGACGTACTGCAGGAAGGAGGCGTTCTGGGTCTTCAGGTCGTCCTCAGAGATCGTGACGTTCACGGTGATCACAGGAATGTTTGCCGCGTTCAGCGCCTTCACGCTTGCGGCACCCGGGCCCGAGTTGACCGCGTTCAGAACTACGGCGCACACCTTCTGCTGCACGAAGCCGTCGATCTGGGAGAGCTGGGTCGAGTCGCTGTCATTGGCGATGGCGACCTTCACGTCGTACCCCAGTTCCTTACCGTGGGCCTTGAAGGAGTCCTGCATGGCGACGTAGTAGGGGTTGACCGTGTTGGGGAGGGCCACACCGATCGTGGGGTTGTCGGTGGAGCAGTTTGCGGGGAGGCCACCGGACTCACCGGCACCACCGGCGTTATCGGTGGCGGGGTTCGAGCAGGCGCTCAGCGCCAGGACGAGTGCGCCACCGGCAAGGGCTGCCAGGGCTGCGCGGGAACGAATCTTCATTGATCTGCCTTTCAAATGGATGTGCTGTGGAGGGGAAAAACTATGCGGTGCCGCGGGTGGGGGAACCCGCCACCGGGGTGTCTGCGGAGCGCACCGATGCGGGGAGTTCGACCGGTGCCCCGGCGGGGGAATCCGGGCCGGATCCACCGCCACGGCGCAGCGTGAACACCGGCTTTCCGGCCCGCGCTCGACGATAGGTATCGAAGGCCACACCCGCGAGGATGATCAGGCCGATGACGAGAGACTGCCAGTAGCTCTGTACGTTCAGGACGTTCATGCCGTTGCTGACCACGGCGATCAGGACCGCACCGATCATCGCGCCGAGGATGGTACCGATGCCGCCGAAGAGCGAGATACCACCGACCACCGCGGCGGCGATCGAGTAGAAGAGCTCATTTCCGGTACCGGTGGCGGGGAACCCCACCATGAGGCGTGAGGTGGCGATCAGGCCACCCATACCGCCACAGAAACCGCTGATTGCATAGGCCATGATCGTGGTGCGGGCCACGTTCACGCCGGCCAGACGCGCGGCGGACTTGTTTCCCCCCATCGCGTACAGGTGCACACCCGGACGGGTCTTCGCGAGGAAGACTCCCGCGATCACCGCGGCCACCAGGAGAAGGAGCACGGCGACGGGAAGGCCGGCGATCTTGCCCTGGCCGATCCAGGAGAAGCCCGCATCCTTGACCGAGACCGAGTTGGCACCGGTGATGATCAGCGGGATGGCCAGCGCCACACCCTGGGTGGAGAACGTCGCGATAAACGCGGGAATCCGAACGTAGTGCACGAGGAATCCGTTGACCAGACCGAGCACGACTCCCGCGCCCACGGCGATCACCGCCGCGAGGAACCAGGGCAGCCCACCCTGCATGAGGAGGGCCGCGATGACGCCGGTCATGGCGACGTTCGCGCCGGTGGAGAGGTCGATGCCGCCGGTGAGCAGCACGAAGGTCTGGCCGAGAGCAAGGAACGCAATTACGGTTCCGTTGACCAGGAGTACCAGGCCATTATCGAGCGTGCGGAAGGACGGGGACAGGATGCTCAGAACCGCAACCACGGCAATGAGCACAACAAAAATCCCTGTTTCCTCGGGGAGTTTGCGCTTCTTCATGAGTGAGTGAACCTCGCTGTTCGGATGGGTGGGGAGGGGGAAAGTGGGGAGGGCCTACGCGGTTGCGGGGCGGTCGGCACCGCGCCAGTCGGCGGTGGTGAGGTAGCGGTTCCAGACCGCATCGAGCGTGGAATCCGGTCGCGGAAGGGCTGCTTCGTGCAGTCCGGGGGCCCAGCGCTCGCGTTGCGCGGCAATCGTGGTTCCGTGGAGCACCGCGGCGGCCTGCACCGCGGCCCCCATCCCCACTACCTCGCGCTCATCCGGGAGGAGCACGGGGCGGCCGGTGAGATCGGCGAGCACCTGTCGGTAGGCCGGGGAGGCCGCGCCTCCCCCGATCACGATCAGCCTCTCGCCGAGGTTGATCCCGAGCCGCTCGATCCGGCGCATCCCGCGCACGAGGCCGAAGATGACGCCCTCGTAGGCGGCCAGGGCAAACTCGCCCCGGTCCAGTTCCGCGTCAATGCCGGAGAGCACACCGCGGGCGTTGGGGAGATCGGGCGTTCGCTCACCGTCGAGGTAGGTGGCAAACACCGCCCGGTCCTCACGGCGACGAGACTCGAGGGCGAGCCGGCCGAGCTCATCATGATCGACACCGAGAATGCGGGCGACGGTGTCGGTAACCTTCGCGGCGTTCAGCGTGCAGATGAGCGGCTGGAAACCTCCGGCCGCATCGGCGACGCGATTGACGATTCCCTCGGCTTCGGTGGCAGGGTCCTCGGTCACGGTGTAGACGACGCCCGAGGTGCCAAGCACCACGACGGCGTCGCCGGGTCGGGCGCCCAGACCTACCGCACCAGCGTGCTGATCGCCCGCGCCGGGACCAACCACCGCGAGCGGGGAGATTCCCAGAGCCAGTGCGGCTTCAGGAGTAACCGTTCCGGCGAGCTGCTCGGGGCCAAGCACCGCGGGGAGGGCGGTGGTCCAGTCACGTTCGGCATCTACGAGGGCCAGCAGATCGTAGTCGTAGACGTTTCTCTGGGCATCAAAGTAGCCGGTTCCGCTGGCTTCGCTCCGGTCGGTAACGAACGCACCGGTCAGGCGAAAGGTGATCCAGTCGTGAGGGAGCAGCACCGTGGCCAACCGCGCGTAGGCGGCGGGTTCGGTGCGCTTGAACCAGGCGATCTTGGAAATCGTGAACGCCGCGTTGACCACCGTGCCGGTGCGGGTGATCCACTCACTCGGTGCCAGGAGTTCCCGCAGGTGTTCGGCATCGGGGGCCGAGGTGGTGTCGTTCCAGAGCTTCGCCGGGCGAATCACCGCACCGGCGGAGTCGAGAGCGACGAGTCCGTGGCACTGCCCGGCCACGCTCACCGCAACGATCTGCTCGGGGTCCACCCCGGCGGCCTCGCGAGCCCGTGAGAATGCGAGTACCAGGGCGTCCCACCACGCGGCGGGGTCCTGCTCGCTCAGCGGAGGAAAGGTTGCGGGGTGCGGAGCGCTCGCACTGGTAAGAACCGCGCCGGATTCCGCGTCACGGAGCACTACGGTGGTGGACTGGGTCGAGGTATCCACACCGGCCACGACGCGGGCGCGCTCGGCCGGAGCGAGCGAATCGATGCGGGGGCTCACGAGCGGGGCTCGCTCTCAAACGTGGGGATCTCGAGCGGTGCCACCTGCTCGGGCAGTGTGCTCAGCTGGCCGACGGCCCCACCGGGGTGGATGTAGTGCACGCGCTCCCATTCGAAGCCGCGAGCGCGCATGATCACGAGGGCGAGGGCATCCAGCCAGGAGCCGTGCGCGAGCGTGCTGCCCATCGCGATCAGTGCGCCGGGATCCGCGCTCGGGAACTCGCGCAGCGCCACGGTGATGTCCGCCGAGGTACCCAGACGAGACTCGGGGGCGCAGGTGAGGGCGACCACGGTCACGCCGTTTGTGCGTGAGCGATCGACGAGCTCATTAACCTCGGAGCTTCCGCCGCCCTTCGACATCGCGATCAGGATGTCATCGGGTTCGAGCACCCCCATCGAGCCGTGCAGACCGTCGGTGGGGTTGAGGAAGAATGCCGGGGTTCCCGAGACGGAGAACAGGTGGGCGGCACGGCGGGCGATGAACCCGCTCGTTCCGGCGCCGGTGATCACGACCTTGCCGGTCCCGCGCAGTACGAGATCGGCGACACGAACGAAGGTCTCATCGATCTGATCCGCGATGTCGTGGACGGCGCTGCTCTCCTCTTCGATAAAGGCGCGTGCGGCGTTGATCACGAGAGCTGAAGGGTTCGACACTGAGTTTCCTTTGTCCGGGGGCGACATCCCGGTCTGCCTCGACCGGTTGATTCGAGTATCACCCCGGTGTGCACATTCGTCAAATACCCCGCTCATATGAGCAAATCTCGATTTTGTGACTATACTTCGGAAGAACCACCGCCCGAACCGGGCATCCCCACCCACAACGCAGAGGGCTCAACATGACGGCATCCCCCGACTCTGGAATCCTCGCGGCGACGGTAGCGCGCAGATTCTATGTGGACGGCGACTCCAAGCTGCAGATCGCCGAAGATCTCAGCATCTCCCGGTTTCGGGTCGCGCGACTCCTGGACTACGCGGTGGCCAACAACATCGTGCGCTTCACCATCACCGCCCCGCTCTCCCACAATCTCGAGCTCGCCGAGCTGATCCGCAAGCGGTTTGGCTACCGTCAGGTCATCGTGATCGACGCCCCGGAAGACGAAAACAACCCCACCGCGCTGCGTCAGCGGGTGGGCACCGCCGCCGCACAGCTGCTCAGCGAAACCGTCACTGATCGGGACGTTCTGGGGATCGGTTGGGGTCGAACGATGAGCGCGATGGCGCGCGAACTCGTGGATCTCGCCGCCTGCACCGTGGTGCAGCTCGGTGGCATGGTTGGTTCCGTAAGCGAAAACTCCCTCGAGCTGGTGCGTCGGGTGAGCGAGGTGGGTGGCGGCCGCGCCTACCCGCTCTTCGTGCCACTCATCGTGCCCGATGAGGCCACTGCCGCGGGCCTGCGCTCCCAGCCCGGCGTTCAGTCGGCCACGCAGCGATTCAGCGAGATCACCGTGGCGGCCGCCGCGGTGGGCAGTTGGCAACCCGCGGACTCACAGATGCGTGATGCGCTGGCGCCGGCCGATCGTGACCGGCTAACCCAGATGGGTGTGGTCACCGAGGTGCTCGCCTCGCCGCTGACCCGCGAGGGAATCCTCGTGCCCGATCTGGAAAAGCGCGCGATCGCGCTGGACTATGCGGGGCTCGTGCGCATCCCCCACCTGATTCTGGTGGCCGCCGGTGCCCACAAGGCTGATGCCGTGCATGCGGCAAAGCTAGGCGGCCTCGGCGATACCCTGGTCACCGATCGCTCGCTGGCGCGAGCGCTCCTCAAGCTCGGCTAGCCACTAGAGGTCGAAAATGTCGTCGTAGCCGAGAAAGCGCCAGTCGTCGTTTTCGCGGCCGTAGCAGGCCACGAACTCGTTGTTCATCTGCCGTGACCACCAGACGATGCCCACGCGCCCGCGATAGTGAATAACCTGGGCCGGATCGGCGTCCAGCTCATCCCGGTGTGCGGTGAGCTCGTCGAGACCCGCGAGAAAATCCCGGATCTCGGGCAGCACAAACCGGCTCAGCTCATCAAGACTCGGCGCATACGCCTGGATCGTGAGCTCGTTCTCCTCACCGGGAAACAGCACGCAGTTGTACTCGGTGAGCTCACCGTCGCCCTCGCCGGTATCGATAAGTGTGCGGCGGCGCAGCTCTCCGGTCCAGTCCATGCCCCCAGTCTAGGAGGCCGCGCGCCAGAGGTGCATCGCCGCGTAGGAGCGCCACGGCGCCCAGTCGGCGGCACGGCTTTCCAGGGTGCGATGTTGCATCGCACGCGTTGCCGGCTTGACCGCGGGCTCCGACCCCGCGAGGTCAGCAAGAATCCCCAGCGCGCGGGCACCGGCCAGCAGCGCGACATCGCCCGGGAGCCAGGCGTCCGGGTCGCCGAGTACCCGCATCGCGATGTAGCTCGCCGTCCACGGCCCGATTCCGGGTCGCGCCTCGAGGGCCGCCCGCAGCTCGTGGGTGTCCTGCCCCAGATGGACGGTGAGTTCACCGCTCGCGAGGGCGGCGGCGGTATCGCGCACGGTGCGCACCTGGCGATCCGGCAGACGCAGGATCCGCTCGGGGTCGCGCGGTGCATCCGCATCCGGGTTTGGGATTCCCTCGGCGAGGGTGCCGGGTTCGGGAAAGAGCCGGGTGAGACCCTCGAATGCCGACGCATAGGGCGTGCCCAGACCGGCGGCGAGTCGCCCGAGGTGGGTGCGGGCCGCCGCCACCGAGATCTGCTGGCCAATCAGGGCACGGATGACGATCTCGTGAGAATCGACCGCACCCGGCACCCGGATTCCTGGGGTCGCCGAGACGCGCGGGGCAAGGGCCTGATCGAGGCGCAGCGCGTGATCCACGGCCAGCGGGTCGGCATCCAGATCGAGGAGCCTGCGCACCCGCGACACCGCCGTTCCCACGTCAGCCAGCGCGCTCAGCTCGATGCGTGCGCGCAGCGTCCAGTCTCGTATTCCGTTTTCGGCATGCACCTCGATAGCGGCCGGGCCGCCCGGCAGTCTGAGCGTGCGAGCGTATCGCAGCGGCTCACCCTCGGCACTACCCACGCTCTCCACGCCCTCGATCGCGCGGCTAGCGAGGAACGCAAAAACCCCGGGGGCGTCGTAGGGCTGACGCACGGGAAGCTGAAGGTCAATCAGGGGGCGAGCACCCGATCGCGGCACACGAGCCGCCGGTTTTGCACGGGCGCGGATGTCCAGCGGCGTCATTGCGAACACCTCAAGAATGGTGTCGTTGAACTGCCGAATCGAACCGAAACCCGCGGCGAACGCAACCTGGGCCGCATCGAGATCGGTATCAACGAGTAGGGCCCGAGCGGTGTGCGCCCGGCGGGCACGGGCCAGGGCGAGCGGGCCCGCCCCGAGCTGCTCGGTGAGGATTCGGCGCAGGTGCCGCGGGGTGTAGCCGAGTCGCTCCGACAGCCCCTCGACCCCCGCGCGATCCACCTGGCCGTCGCCGATCAGGCGCATCGCCCTCCCGGCGACGTCACCGCGCAGGTTCCACTCCGGGGTTCCGGGCACCGCCTCGGGCAGGCAACGCTTGCACGCCCGGTATCCGGCCACCTGTGCGGCCGCGGAGGATCGATAAAAGCTCACATAGCGCTCGGCCGGGGTTCGGGCCGGGCAGGAGGGGCGGCAGTAGATACCGGTGGAGGACACCGCGGTGTAGAACTGGCCGTCGAAGCGGGTATCGCGCGCGTCGATCGCGCGGTACTGCTCGGCGAAGCCCGGGTCGCCCGGGCGACATACGGCGCGCACTTCATCATTCACCACGGCGTCCCCTGTGCTCACAGTGCGATCATCGCGTTCAGCTCGCCGTAGGCCAGTTGGTTTCGCGGCGCGGTTCCCGCCGAGAGGAAGCCCTCGGCGTCGCGGCGCAGCCCGGCGTATGCCGACTGTGCGAGTGCCGATCCGGAGCTCAGTCGCGCCACCCCCAGCCGGGCGAGTTCGCCGGGCTCCGGGGTATCAGCGCCGACCATGACGTTGAGCGGGCCGTCGATTCCGGCGGCCAGCGCGGCGATGGTCTCGGCATCGGTGACGCCGGGAACAAAGATGCCGTCGGCACCGGCCGCACGATAGATCGCAGCGCGGCGAAGGGTTTCGGCGATGCGATCCGCGACGCTGCCGTCGCCGCCCAGGAATACGTCGGTGCGGGCGTTGATGAAGAGCTCGGTGGAGACGGCGCGGGCCGCGGCGATGCGCTCAGCGGTATCCGCCGGGGTGCGCGCACCGTCCTCGATGTTGATGCCCACCGCGCCGGCGGCCAGGACGAGGCGCACAGTTTCGGCGACGTGCGTGGGCGCGGGACCAAAGCCGTCCTCGATGTCCGCGCTGACCGGAACGCTCACCGTTGCCACGATTTCGGTCAGGGTCTGGATCATTCGGTCACGATCCAGCTTCCCACCGTCACGCGCGCCGCGCGCCCAGGAAATACCCGCGCTCGTGGTGGCGATCGCACGCGCTCCGGCGATCTCCAGGATGCGGGCACCTGTGCCATCCCAGGCGTTGGGCAGGAGGAGGAGTGCGGGGTCGACGTGCAGGGAACGGAAGTCAGCGGCGTGTGTCATGACACCAGTTCACCACGGCCGCGGGCGGCTTTCTAGCGAAAATCGGACATGACCGTTGTCTGCCACTCGCGTCTGCGATCTCTACGTACTCACCTGCTGAGCATCCACACACAGTAGGCTTTGCCCCACACTCGACCGGAGAGGCACGCATGAGTAATCACGCAGGGTTTGGACACGAGTCGGCGATCTCGGCCGGGGGTTTCTCCCGGTGAGATACCTCGACCTGATTCCCGAATCCCACCGTGGCCTCCGACTGGCGCGCATCCTTTCTCCCTGGCGGCTCGCCGGCGAACCGCGCACCTGGGCCTCGCTGGTCTCCGAGGGCCGGGAGCTCCCGGCCAACGCCAACTGGTTCGAGGTGGCGGATGCCGGGCTCACCGAGGGTGAGCGCTCGGCAGCAACGCCCCCACGCAGCGAACTCACGCCGGAGATCGCCCGCGCACTCACCGAAATTCGCGGAGCGCTCGATGCGCGAAGCATCCGGTACTACCGCTGGGCGGGGTATGGATTTCACGGCGTTGAGGTGGCCGGCGTCCGGGAAACCGTGGTCGGTTCGTTGCTCGCGATAGAGGCGGGCACGGCGTTTGCCGCGGGCTCATATCCGCCCACCCTCGCCCACGATTCCGCGGGGCGGTTCGCCCTCGCGTCACTCCCCTATCCGGATTCCATCGTGGTGGCGGCGGATCCCGAGCTGTTCCTCGCCCTGCATCAGACTCCGGGAATCGAGGTGGTTACGGTCTCTCCCGAGGACACCGTCCCACCCAGCGCCAACGACTAGGGCCGAGGTCGGGGCGCTAGTTGCCGAGGTCTCGGCCGAAGCACACGGATTCCGGTGCACCCGCATAGTCGCCAAAACCGGGAATCGGAGAGTACCCCTCGCGGGTGTAGAAGCGGATCGCATCGGGCTGACGCTCGCCGGTTTCGAGCACCAGGCGGCATGCACCCAGCTCGGCCGCGCGCTCCTCGAGGCGACGCAGCACGGCCACCGATGCGCCCAAACCGCGGGCATCCGGCAGCACAAACATGCGCTTGATTTCGATGTGTCCCGGGCCGAGGATGTCGTCATCCAGCGGGCGTAGCCCACCACACGCGACCGCACGCCCCGATTCATCACGCGCGATGAGGAACACCGGCACATCGGCCGCGCTGGGCTCATGGCCCGGTTCGTGGTCCTCACTGCCGTAGCGAGCGTGCAGCTCGGCCCGCTGGGCGCGGCGCAGCCGGTCGGCATCCGGGTGCACCCAGGGCACCTCTTCGATGGTCAGGCTCATGAAATTCCCTTCGTAACAAACGTTACCGTAACACATGTTACGCTGTGGACATGGCCCGAACCAGAGACCCCCAGGCTCAGCGCGCGCTCCTCTCCGAGGCGGTCTGGGCCACCCTCGCCGACCTCGGCCCCGGCGGGCTCACCCTGCGCGCGGTGGCCGAGCGCGCGGGCTGCACGACCGGACTCGTCATGCACACCTTCGGTGATAAGCGCGCGCTTCTGCTGCACGCCCGCGACCGCCTACATGAGCGCACCGGCGCACGCACCGACCGTCTCGAGCGTGAGGCCGCGTCTCCCGAGGAGGCGCTGCGAGCGGTGGCCCTCGGAACGCTCGCCGCCGATCCGGAGGGGCTCGCCAACGCGCGCGTCTGGGTGGGGTTCCTCGCCGCCTCCCTGAGCGATCCCGATCTCGCCGCAAAGCACGCGCTACACAGCGGGTCCTTCCGTACACGACTTACCCGCCTCATCCGCGCAGCGGTTACGGTGACCGAGGCCGAGGCCACCGCGCGCGCGGCCCTCCTCGCCGCCACCACCGAGGGCGTCTGCGTGCTCGCCGCGGGCGATCCGGCAGCCTGGAGCGCCGAGCTCCAGCACGCCGCGGTGAACCGGGCGCTGGAGGCGGCGCTCACGGACGCGTAGCGCGGTCGACTACTCTCCCCAGGGGCTTTCGCGAATCACAGAGACAAAATCACCCCGCACGAATCCCGGGACGCAGTGCGCGAGTACGTCCGCATTCACGTTTCCAAAGGTCGATTCCGGGCGATGCGCATTCCCCGCAGCAAACGCCGTGATGATCTGATTCTTGAAATCCGGGCGCGGATGCCAGGCGGTAACCGCCTCGCGCTGTTCCAGGGTGAGCTCGTGATACCAGATTCCCAGCACATCGGTTTCTACGCCCGCCGTCACCAGCGCCACCTCCGGTTCCATGAATTCAGGCACACCCGGCGTCGTATGCAGCGCGATACCGGTCCACACCCGCTGCGCGGCCTCGCTGTCCACACCGCGTGCGGTGAGGAAGGCGCGCGCCGCGTTTGCGCTGTCCACTTCAAAGCGCAGTGAGGAGGTGCGGAAGGGCTCGGTCAGCCCAAGGTCGTGAAACATTGCTCCGGCGTAGAGGAGCTCGGCATCGACGCGCAGCCCACGCTTCTGCCCCATCAGGGCTCCGAAAAGAAAGACCCGGCGCGAGTGATGAAACAGCAGATCACTCTCATGCTCACGCACATACTCGGTAATCTCACGCACGAGTGCGGTGTCTGGGATGCTGATTCCAGCGATGGTTTCGGTCATGATGCCCTCCAACGGGGTTAGCGCGTCGTCATTTCCGACGTCTGTCACCAGCATCTCCCCGAGTAGCCGCATCGAGAGAGTATCCAATTTGACACCCATAACTCAAATATGGACATACTTGGCGTATGGCAGCCCATTCGATCACGTTTCTCCTGTTTGACGGCCTCAAGCATCTCGATGTGGCGGGGCCAGCCGAGGTGTTTGCCGAGGCTAATCGGCACGGTGCCCAATACGAACTGCACTATGTGTCTCCCGACGGTGAACCGGTGCTGACCTCAATCGGTGCCTCTTTCCCCGCGGATGCCTCTCCGGCACTCGATGCCCGCCGGGACACCGTGGTCATCCCCGGGGGAGACGCTGTTCCCACCAGCGCCGTGCCCGCTGCCCTCACCTCGAGCCTCCTCTCGCTCACAGAGAACGCCAGCCGCATCGCTACGGTCTGCACCGGCGCCTTTCTCCTGGCCTCCACCGGACTGCTGGAGGGACGGCGTGTTGCAACCCACTGGGCCCATGCAGCGCTGTTGCAACGCCTCCACCCCGGAATCACGGTCATCCCAGACGCGATCTTTGTGACCGACGGCCGGTTTCATACATCCGCCGGGGTGTCCTCGGGCATCGACCTCGCACTCGCCCTGGTCGAGGCCGACCACGGCCCGGACCTCGCCCGCCAGGTGGCGCAGCAGCTCGTTGTGTACCTCCAGCGGCCCGGCGGGCAGTCTCAGTTTTCCACGCTGCTCGGCATCTCGCGCGGTGCCCGTGACGGCGTTCGACTCGTGATCGACGCCGTGGTAGCGCACCCCTCGGCATCACACGCCATCGCGGACCTCGCCGCGATCGCGGGCGTGAGCCCCCGGCATCTCTCCCGACTGTTCCTGGGCGATCTGGGGATGACGCCCACCCGGTTTGTCGAAAACGTTCGGTTGGACACCGCCAAATCCCTCCTTCTCGGCGGAGAGTCCGTGACGCTCACCGCGCAGCGTGCGGGCTTTCAGAGCATTGAAACCATGCGCAGGCTCTTCGTCGCGAACCTTGGGATGCCCCCGAGCGTCTACCAGCAGCGGTTTCGTTCGACCGGCGCGGATCGCACCTAGAAGTCCCAGTCGGCGTCCTCGGTGTTCACCGCCTGGCCGATGACGTAAGAGGAACCCGATCCGCTGAAGAAATCATGGTTTTCATCCGAGTTTGGGGACAGTGCGGAGAGAATCGCGGGGTTCACGTTGATGTCCGAGCGCGGGAACATCGCCTCATATCCGAGGTTCATCAGCGCCTTGTTGGCGTTATAGCGCAGGAATCGGATAACGTCGTCGCTCAGCCCGACCGGGTCATATAGTTCCCGGGTATAGGCGAGCTCATTTTCGTAGAGATCGCGTAGCAGGCTGAATGTGTAGTCTCGCAACTCGGTTCGGCGCGCCTCGTCCACGAGTTCCAGCCCCTTTTGGAACTTGTAGCCGATGTAGTACCCGTGCACGGCCTCATCTCGGATGATGAGCCGAATCATGTCCGCGGTGTTGGTGAGGGTTGCTCGACTCGACCAGTACATCGGCAGGTAGAAGCCCGAGTAGAACAGGAACGATTCCAGAAGCGTGGAGGCAATTTTCCGCTTGAGTGGATCATCATCACGATAGTCGTGAAGGACGATCTCGGCCTTGCGCTGCAGGGAGACATTGTCCGCCGACCAGCGAAAAGCCGCATCAATATCGCGGCTGGAACACAGCGTGGAAAATATCGCCGAATAGCTCTTGGCATGCACCGACTCCATGAACGCGATGTTCGTGTACACGGCCTCCTCATGCGGGGTAAGCGCATCCGGGATCAGTGCAACCGCACCGACGGTTCCCTGAATGGTGTCGAGTAACGCGAGTCCGGTGAAAACCCGCATTGTGAGCACCTGTTCCGGCTCAGAGAGGGCGTTCCACGAGGGCAAATCATTCGACACCGGCACTTTTTCGGGTAGCCAGAAGTTTCCCGTCAGGCGATTCCACACCTCGACGTCCTTTTCGTCCTCGATCTGATTCCAGTTGACGGGGTGAATGATGGCGCGCGGTGGCTTTTGTGATGAAGATGACATCACTCCACCTTCGAGGGTGCGGGCGATTGAGTGTAATGGCGAAACCGGACAGGCAGGCGGGGTTTGCGGTCAATCGGCCCGGGTTATACCGAGCGGAGGTCTGGATCCTGCTGATCGATCGCAGCATCCGCGGACTGGCGCGGCGCAGGAACGGCACGATCGAGGCTCCAGTTCGCGAGCAACTGCATCGCCTCAGCCGTCGGGGACGCGGGTTCAACCGTGTAGACGAGCATCAGAAGCTCGGGGTGGCCGGTGACCTCGAAAGTTTCGTATCCGAACTCGATATCGCCCACCAGCGCGTGGTGGTAGCGCTTGGTTCCGGAACGGTAGCGGAGCACATCGTGTGAGGCCCAGAGGCGCGCAAACTCGGCGCTGGAGGTGCTGAGTTCGCCGACGAGCTGCTGGAGACCCTCATCCTGTGGGGCGCGTCCCACCGCCTGGCGCAGGAGGGCAACGTTGTTGTGTTTCATGCGGTCGAGGTCGCGGTAGAACGCGGTGGCTCGAGGGTTGAGGAATACGAACCGTGAGTAGTTGAAGGGCACCGCGGGGTCGTCGCCCGGGTCTCCGTACAGGGCGCGCCCGATCGCATTGGAAGCCACGTGATCACCGCGAACATTTTGCACAAACGCGGGGATGTCCATCGCGTCGAGCACCAGTTGAAGGTTCTGGGACACCCGCGCGGTTCCCCCGCGGCGGGGTGTGCGCCGGCCCGGGCTTACCGGCCGGGTTGCGTCGACGAGATCAAACAGGTGTTCGTGTTCCGCCTCGGTGAGCCGCAGGGCACCGGCGATCGCGTCCAGCACCTCGGGGGAAACCCCGGCGGTGTGGCCGCGCTCGATGCGTGCGTAATAGTCGACGCTGACACCGGCGAGGTGGGCGACCTCTTCTCGGCGAAGCCCCGGAACGCGACGCGTCCCACCGAAGGTGGGCACCCCGGCATCCTCCGGGGAAATTCGCGCGCGACGAGAAGCCAGAAACGTCTTGATCTCCGTGCGTCGGCTGTCCATGCCCTCATCCTAGGTCGCCGCGGGCTGTTTTTGGGGTGCCCTGTCAGACCCTGGTTCGGCCAGAACGCTGTTCGAGCGGGTGTTCCGCCCCCGTGAGAAAGAGGGTTTTCTAGAACCATACCCTCCGCGTTGAGCCGCATTTCGGCAGGCTCCGCAACACCTCAGTCTCAACAGAAAGTAACGCCATGTCCTCCCGTAGACCTCCGAGCGCTCAGGCCTCACCCGGCAAGATGCCCATCGTTGTCCCCATCCTGATGGTGGGCGCGTTTCTCATGTGCACCACCGAGAACATCGTGGCCGGTCTGCTCACTCAGATCTCCTCAGACTTACACGTGACCGAGGCTCGTGCCGGGCTCCTCATCACGATCTTCGCGGTGGGTATGGTCATCGGTGCCCCGGTCATGGCCGTCGCCACCCGGAAGCTTCATCCGCGGGTCACCCTGGTGGGTGCGCTGATTATCTTCGCGCTGGGGCACGCCTTCACCGCGCTGAGCAGCAGCTTTGAGATGAGTCTGGTCGCCCGGTTTATTTCAGCGGTCGCGACCGGGGCGTTCTGGGCGGTGGCCGCGGTCGTGGCTACCTCGGCTGCTGGCCCGGCGCTGGCTTCCCGCGCCCTCGGACTGATGATGAGCGGTGTGGGTTTGGCCACCGTTGCCGGTGTTCCGCTGGGCGCGTTTATCGGTCAGCTCGTGGGGTGGCGGGGTACCTTCTGGCTCCTCACGGTGCTGACCGTGATTGCCGCGGTGATTATCTCGCGCATTTCCCTGACGCATAACACCGGGGATCAGGCGTCGATTGGTTCCGAGCTGCGCGCCTTTCGGCAGGTGCGTATCTGGCTGGTTCTGGCGGCCACCGCGGTGGTCAGCGGCGGCGTCATGGCGGCGTTCAGCTACATCCAGCCGCTCCTGATCGGTCGCACCGGACTGCCCGAATGGAGCCTTCCGCTCGCCCTCGTCGTGTACGGAATCGGCTGTCTCCTGGGAACGAACCTGGCGGGCCGGTTGGGTGATCGCCACGCGATCGCCACCTACCTGGGTGCCACCGTTATTGGTGCCCTTGCGCTCGCGCTGCTGGTGCCGCTCTCGGTGAGCCCGGTGTGGAGCTTCCTCCTGTTCTTCGTGGTTGGCGCGGCCGGCATGTGTGTGCCACCGCTGGCTACGGGCATGTCGATTCTTCTTGCACCGACCGCCCCGACCCTTGCCGCGGCTTCCGCCGTCGCCGCCTATAACGGTGGTGTTGCACTCGGTTCCTGGGTGGCCGGCATGGCCCTGGAATCCTCACTCGGTATCACCGGACCCTCAGCTATCGGGGCCATCATGGTCGGCGTGGGCCTGATCCCCCTCATCGTTCTCGCACTCCTGCGACTACCCTCCGCTACAACCCCAAAGGAGCCGTCATGACCACCCTCAACAATCCGTTTGCCCGCCTACCCGAGGTTCCGTCCTTTACCCTCACGAGCACCACGTTTGCCGACGGCGAGGCCTTCGGCCCCGCCCAGTACTCCGGCCTGTTCGGGGTTCCCGGTGGCGAGGATCGCTCCCCGCAGCTCTCCTGGAGCGGTGCCCCCGAGGGCACGCTGAGCTATGCCATCACCGTGTTCGATCCGGATGCCCCCACCGGTTCGGGCTTTTGGCACTGGGCAGTGGCGAACATCCCCGCCTCGGTCACCAGCCTGGCCGAGGGTGCCGGCGATGAGACCGGGTCGGGTCTGCCGGACAGCTCCTATCAGCTGCGCGGCGACAGCGGCGCGGCCCTCTTCCTCGGTGCAGCACCGCCCGCGGGCCACGGCGAGCACCGCTACTTCGTGACCGTGCACGCCCTCGATGTGGCTGACATCGGCGTGGGCCCGGATGCCACCCCGGCATTCCTCGGCTTCAACATTTCGAGCCACATTCTGGCTCGGGCAACCCTGGTCGCCACGGCGATCAACAACGCCTGAGTTCGAGATGGGGCGCGTGCGCCCCATCTCGGGTGGCGGTGCGAACCCAAGTATTACCCCTTTCGCACCCTCCGTGTCATCATTCTCCCCCGAAGAAGAACGTCAACATCATAAATATTAGATGCTTACATGGTTTCTTGCAATTCGTGGTTCGCGCTGCATCAGCACTCCTCCACGAAAGACGCACCATGAATCACTTCAATCGTTACGGTCTTGCGATGCTCGTCACCGCGGAATTCCGGACGCCCTCAGTGCGACGGTGGCGGCCAAAACACGCTTGCCTCGCGGGCACAGGAAAGGGGCGGCTCGGTGGGGGCCGAGCCGCCCCGGTAGAGATCCCGGCGCTACCGGGACACTTCGGCGATTTCCGCGCGGGCGGCGGCCACGATGTCATCGTTTGTGTTGGCGTGCCCCGCGATCCCCCATCCGCCCGGGATAGCCTCGGTGAGCAGCACCCACACGCGGTCCGCGGCAATTCGCCCGCCGGATGCGTCCGCCACCAGCACGGTCAGTTCGGAGACCACGGCGAGCTGCTTGTCACGGTCGAGCGCACCATCGTTGGTCAGCACCTGCACCCGGACGTGATCGCTCGCGCCGGCCGCATCGGAGATCGCCTCGGCGGGAAGCTCATGGACAAACGCGGCGGTGTTGGTGCGGAACAGGGGGATATCGGGAACCCGTTCAGCCCTCTTCACGATCTCCGCCGCACGACGTGCGACCTCGTGGATATTGGCCAGCGCTCCGGCCGGAGCGTAGATATCGATCATCGGCATGACTGCCACCTTTCGGGAGTGGAATAGGATTCTGATGATCATCATAATCTTAAATTATGATGACTGTCATAATTTTCTTTTGGGAGCTCTCTTGGCACACAACACCCGGCAGCGCATGATCGAGGCCACTCAGATTCTCGTGGCGCGCCACGGATCACACGGAACCTCCTTCGGGGACATTCTGGCCGAGTCGGGCGCACCCCGGGGTTCGCTGTATCACCACTTCCCCGGCGGTAAGGAGGAGCTCATCACCACCGCCGTGCGCGCCACCGGGGCACGGGCCCTTGGCGAGCTGGAGGCACTGCGAGGTGCGTCCGCCACGGAGATTGCTGCGGGCTTCGTGAGTATGTGGCGTCAGCTGTTGACCCTGGCAAACTTCACCGTGGGGTGCGCGGTAGCGGGAGTCGCGGTGGATGCCGAGTCCGACGACCTCGTGGACCTGAGCGGGGAGATTTTTGCGGAGTGGACGGTGCTCCTCGCGAGCCTCCTGACCGAGGGCGGCATCCCGAGCGAGCGCGCACCGAGCCTCGCCGCAATTCTGCTTGCCGGCTGCGAGGGCGGCGTCATTCTCGCGCGGGCGGCTCGTGATCTCGCGCCGTTTGAGCGCGTGGCCGGAGAGTTGATCGCCCTGATCAGCGAGGCGACGCCGGCTCCCTAGAACGAGCTAGTCCACGTCCTCCCACACCGCGCGCCACTTTTGCGCGAGCGTATCGATGGTTTCGTGAGCGTTGAGGCCGCTGGGTTGTGGCACGACCCACAGTGGGAGGCCCGCTGGCCAACCGGTGATGAGGGTGGTGTCCTGTTTTCCGAGCATGGCCTTCGGGAGCTCAAATGCGGTGCGGAACGCGGTGATGCCGGCGACCGCCACCACCCGCGGACGCAGTTCGGGCAGGCGCGTGATGAGGACCGCAGCACCGGCGCGCAGTTCCTCGCGGGTGAGCTCATCGGCGCGGACGCTCGCCCGGCCCACCAGGTTTGTGATGCCGATGCCCGCCCGGTGCAGGTGATCCTCGTCGGCCGCGCTCAAACCGCGTGAGGTGTCGATGCGGTGTCCGGTGAGTCCGGCGTGAAAGAGGCCGGGCCAAAAGCGGTTGCCCGGATGGGCAAACGGTGCATTGACGGCGGCGGTCCACAATCCCGGGTTGACACCAACGATCAGCAGGCGGAGGTCCTCGGTGTCCGAGATGACGTCATCGATCGCGTCGGGATTATCCGTGGCGAAGCGCGCCAGGTCCTCACGGGTGGGTTTTTCTCCCCGCATCGGCGAGGGGCGACGAGTGGTCATGGCTTTAGGTTAGCCGTTTGGGCCTCGGCTGCTAGTCTCCCGGGTGGGTTCCGGTTTCGGTGCCCTACCGTTCCGGCCCTCATTTCCCGGGCTCCACGAGGAGGCGAATGTATGTCGTATATGGATCATCCTGCCTGGGTTCATCTGCTCAATCTGGAGGCGCAGTATCGCGAGGGGCTGACGCGGATTCACGAGATTCCAACGCGGGAGTGGAATGCTTTTGTTGACGTGAAGAATCGGGCGACCGATGCCGTACGCGCGGACTCCGCTCTCCTCGCGGATATTCGGCGGGCAGCACTGATGTCCGATGCGACACCGCGTGAGCTGGCCCTTTTTCACGGAGTCCTGACCGGTGCCGTCTGGGAGTATCAGGTTCTTCGGGACGCCCACGGAGACGATCCGACCTCGTTTGAGCGTCTACGCGCAGACCCTCGACTACGAGATGTTGGCGATGAGCTAAACATGCGGTTGGCGGTATATCTCCCCGAGCAGCACGGGTCCGAGGATGTCTACGCCGGTGAGCTCTGGGATGATGGGGACCCGGGCACCGCGAAATGGCGAAATCTGACCCGGGTGGGTGGTGTCCCCACTCGTGTGCCCGGCTCTGAAGCACCCGACGGTCTCGCCCTCCTCGCTCAGATCGACTTCGCGGCGCTCGCTACCGTAGCCGAGCACACCGAGGCACTGGCGGCGCTGTTGCGTGTTCATCCGCTACCCCCGGACGGACTCCTGCAGGTCTTCCATTCGACCCTCGGAGACTCACGAACCGACCCTGATATCCCGGGAGGTGGCGCGCGCGTCCGTCACGTCGCTGAGCACGATGTTCGCGCGCGGCTGCCGATCGATGACCGCGACGCTGATGGCGGTGCTTTCCCGGTGTTCGCGGTGGACATCGCGGTGATCCCCATGTTCCACGCGATGCCCTCCGCGTCCGCGGATGCGCTGGACCGCGGAGAGCTCCTGCAGCGCGAAGCGAACCGATTCGCACGCAACGGTTCTTATCCGGAGCACTTTGACGCGGAGTTTGACCGCAATCCGTTCCTCGCCGACGCGGGCGACTGCGTCCGCCTCTTTGGTCTTCCGTACACCAGCTTTGGGGTGAACGTTGAGGATGCCCTCGTGTTGAGTGCCCGGCTTCCCCTCGCCCATCCGAATGATGAACACGTGCTCCTCATTACCCTCCCCGGAGAGCCTGTTTTTGAGGGTGTCTTTGGTGATGGCGGACACCTGGAGATCTGGATGAGGCAGAGCGATCTGGAAGCGGCCCACTTCGACAACGTGGTGTCGTTTATCCGGAGCGGGTAGGGGCCACGGGGCCTGATCGATACGAATTGCGGGGGCTATTCCAAACCTGTCAGAGCGCACAGCACTTCTTGAAGATCTTGCCCGCAGTTGATCTCAACCACGAAACTGGTGACCCCGTTATCTCACGGGAACGCAACATGGGTTTCCGCAAAACTGGGAAACGCTCCCGCTCTGGCGCTAACCGTCCGTCGAGAGGAGGTCCAGCCCCGCCAGGTGACGGTTTCGGGTCTCGATGAGGTTCTTCATGTAGCGGGCGAGGATGGCGCGCTCAACGATTCGGCCCAGCACCCCGAGCGGCGCGGCAAAGATGACGCGATCCACCATGACCGTGTGATCACCCTCGCTCGTAAACCGATGCTCGTGTCTGAACCGCGCAAACGGGCCGCGCACCTGCTCATCCACGAAGAAGTCGGGTGCGCGAAGCTCGGTGATGCGGGTGGTCAACCGCAGGGGCAGCCCAAAGTGCCAGGCTCGCCAGGTCACGGTCTCCCCCAGCGACATCACCCCCGAGGTCACGCCCGCGATCGCCCTCTCCCGGGTGTTTGCGAGAGATTCGGTGTGCACATCAATACTCAATGAGCGCTCAAAGAGCTGCGCCCGGGGCATCCGCACCCGGGTCACGCACTCAAACTCCACCGTCATGGTCCGAGTATCGCAGATGTCGCACATCCCGGGCCGGCATGCCCACCTCGTGCTTCTGAGCGTGCGGGCGGTTCACACGCTGCCGGTCTACGCTCGGAGCATCGAGAGCCAGGTGCCGCTGGGAACCCTGCCACAGAAAGACTCCGAAGCGAATGATGACGGACAACTCACTTCAGGCATTCATCGATGAGTCCTCGGCCAACCGTTCCGGCAATCGGCAGGAGTACCTTATCGGCGCGGCCCTCGTCGCAACAAAAGCGCTGGAGGTTTCGAGGGACCTTGTCCGTCCCCTGCTTCTTCCCGGCCAGGTCAAACTGCATTGGACGGACGAGAATGAGCGCCGCAGGGATGCGATCATCACGAGGATTCTCGAACTCAACCAGGTCAGTGTCGTGGTGGCGCACCTAGACGCACCACAGCGCAAAAACGAACGCTTCCGACGCAAGTGTTTGGAGACGCTCTACTACGAGTTCCAGGAGATGAGCATTAACACGCTCACCTTAGAATCACGCACAGGCCCTCAGGACAACCAGGACATCACTCACGTTCGCGGCTTGCAATCACGCGGGCTGGTCGAGATGCGCACCTCTGAGTCACTCGCCCCCGAACAAGACGAAAGGTCCTAGACCCAGTCGTCCGGCTGGCTTCTAAGACCCTCTTCCTTCCTCCGTCGTAACGGAGAGGCGGAATCAATTCTAGCGTGAATCATGCAGCAGCAGATATTGGGAGCCAGAATCCACCGTCATGGTCCGAGTATCGCAGATGTCGCCCGTCCCGGGCCGGCATGCTGACCTTCCCTCTGGGCGCGCGGCTGGTTCACACGCTGACGTATTACGCTCGCGACACTGTTTAATCGCCCTGCCACAGGTGGGCCAGATCATGTCGAAGGGGTTGCCGTGGCACCGAATCTCGATCGCTTGATCTATGTCGATGACTCTGGGCGTCCTCAGTCCGGACTCGTTGTGTACGGCTGGATTGAGTTCTCCCCGGATCGCTGGGCCAGTATCCTGAAGTCTTGGCTAGATATGCGTAAGAAGCTCTGGCGAGAGTTTTCCATTCCCGTCACGCAAGAGCTTCATACAACGGCGTATGTGAATGGGCGGGGAAGAATCGCTCGCAAGGTTCCCGATCGGCATATGCAAAATGGTGTTCCCTACTGGAAAGACTTTGGCCGCGCAGTCGCCGTCGAATGCCTCAAAACTCTCCGTTCTGCCGAGGGGCTCCGCGTGGGAGCGGTGTGGAGGCAGGGCACCCCCGAGGATTTTTTCCGAACGAAACACGAGACGTATGCGGCATTGGTCTCCCGATTCGAGCGGAGACTCCGCGAATCCGATTCTCTCGGTCTCGTAATCATGGATGGCGATGGAAGCGACTCTTCTTATCGATCCACCCATCGCCGTTTGAAGCTCACCGAACGACGGGTAATCGAAGACGCAATCCATCTGGACTCACGGAGTTCGCAGCTTGTGCAGATTGCCGATTTGGTTGCGTGGTGCGCCAACGCTCACATAGATCGGCATGACGCGAACGAGTTTGCCTGGGAGTGGTACTCGACTCATCTAGCCGAACGGGATACCGCTCGCGGACCCCAAGAAATCTAAACGCTCAACAAAATCTAGGCGTTAAACAGCTAGACCCCCTGCTCCACGTGTGTGGGGGGGTCTGCACGTACAACTCTACCCGGAGTTAGTAACGAAGTAAAGGCAACCAAACGCGCAAGGCTGGATGACCGGGCAGCGATCTCATCGCTCACCAAAACAAAAGACCCCGTCTTTCGACGGGGTCTTTTTCAGTGGTGCGCCCGGAGGGATTCGAACCCCCAACCTTCTGATCCGTAGTCAGATGCTCTATCCGTTGAGCTACGGGCGCATTTTCAATTGTGGCCTTGGGTTTGTTTCTCACCCTCGGGCCGTTAGATAGCTTAGCGCAGGTTTTACGCGGGCGCTAATCGAGTGCATCCTTCGACGTGTCGCCCGTGATTCCGCGGATCTTGCCCCCACAGCGAGGGGGCCTCCTAGGGGCGCGTCTCGCGCGGTTTTCGGCGCCACTCCCAGGCGATGACCGCGCCGCCGGCAACCACCGCCGCGGGCACCCCGGCCACGGGCATCACCACAAACAGAATGGTGCCGATCGAGAAGTCCTGCCCCTCGTGCTGCACGGCCAGCACAATATCCAGCACCAGTAGCGCCAGCGTTACCCCCAGGAAGGCTCCGAGGGCCGCACAGACCACGCGAACGCTCAGCGAGCGGCGCAGCCACCGGTCCCCCGCCAACACCGCCAGAAACGCCCCCAGGACGCCGGGAATGGCAAACAGCATCCCGCCGAACCCAAACCCCACAAAGGTCGGTACGAGCTGCGCGGAGTTCGCGACCCCCACGGTCACCAGGCCGTAGATGCCGCCCACGACAAAACCCACCGGAAACGCGATCACGATCAGCGGCCAATACCGCCTCCACACCGTCTCGCGCGTCCGGGTCATGTGACGATCCGCAGCTTTCGATACCCGGTCTCGGTGGCGTATACGGCGAGCGCCGCAATCCCGGCCGTCACCAGCACCACCGGGATGGTCCACATAAGGACAAAGGTAAGCGGGTTTACATAACCAGGGTTCGCCGTGAGGAACGTGACGATCCCGATCAGCAGGAGCGTCACAAACACCGCGGCCGCGGCACCCCCGGCGGCAAGCGCCACGCGGGCGCGAATGCCGCGCGTGAGGGAGCGGTCGCCCAGCTCGACCCCGAGATACAGGCCCAGACCGCCGAGACCACCCATGAGGGCGGAGAAGTATCCGAGGGAGAGGACGTACTCACCCCAGGCGACCAGGTCGCCGCCGGTGAGCGCCATGCCCAGGGCAACACCGATCACGAACCCGGCCGGTATGGCCAGGATCAGTAACCATCGGTAGCGACGCAACACCATACCCATGACAATAGCGGCTCACCGACCCCGTATGGTTGATTGTCATAACAGGTCATGTTTAGTCATACTGGTCGAATCGATCCGTTCGTGTTACGTACCTCCTTGGCAGTCTCAGGTTGCCCTGTTAGGTTCGGGGCACAGACCATTTACCTCTGGAGCGAACGATGACCCCCAACAGCATCCTCCCCAGCCCCGCTACCCCGGCTCACTGGCGAGCCGTTGCCGAACGTGTTTCCGAGCAGGCCACCGGGGCCGAGCCCGGTGCCGCACTCGATCTTCTGCGCGAAAGCGGGCTGGCCGCACTCACCATTCCCCGCGAACACGGCGGTACCGGCGCTCACCCGAGCCTCGGCACCGAGGTCGTGCAGACGCTCGCCAAGAACAATGACGTTCTCGCGCGCATCCTCGCCGATCACTTTCGCACCCTCACCCTGCTCGTCACCACCGCGGCCTCCGGCGAGCGCTGCCCCTGGCTCACCCGCAGCGCCGCCGAACAGTGGATCTGGGCCCTCGCCGAACCCGCGCCCGACGCCCCCATCCTGACCCCCACCGGCGACGGCAACTTCAACCTCGATGGCCGCGCCCTGCTCGGCCCCGGTGCCGCCGCCGGCGACGTCATGCTGGTCAGCGCACGCACCGCCCACGGCTTCCACACCATCATCCTCGAGCACGGTCGGCCCGGCACCCACTACCTCGGCGACTGGGACAACTGCGCCAGCCGCCTCACCTCCACCGGCCCGATCCGCTTTGCCGAGGTGCACGTGACCCCGGGCGATCTCATCGGCACCACCCACTCCGACAACACCCTCGATGCCGCGGCCGAAGCCAACCCGCGCATCGACCTGCGCTGTACGCCGAGCGTCTCCCCCGCGATCACCCGCCGCGCGGCCCGCGGGGTCACCCTGCACGACCCGAGCGACTACCGTCGCCTCGAGCCGGGCACCGCCTCCGGCACCGGTTTCCTGCTCCCCCTCACCACCTACATCACGAAAGGCTGACCCATGAGCACCGAGGTACGCTTCAGCGCCGACGACCCCGACATCCACCAGCCCTACCGCGCCGCCGCCGATCGCTACACGCACCTCGGATATCGCCGGGTCGGCAACAGCGGCCTGCTGCTACCTCCGATCTCCCTCGGCCTCTGGTACAACTTCGGTGACAACAAGCCCTTTGATACCCAGCGCGAAATTCTGCATCACGCGTTCGATCGCGGCATCACCCACTTCGACCTCGCCAACAACTACGGTCCTCCCGGCGGCTCCGCCGAATACAACTTCGGTCGCCTCCTGCACTCGGACTTCAAGCCGTACCGGAGCGAGCTCATCGTCTCGACCAAGGCTGGCTGGCCCCACTGGGCCGGCCCCTACGGCAACTTCGGCGGCCGCAAGTACCTCCTGAACAGCCTCGAGGAATCCCTCGAGCGTCTGCGCACCGACTACGTCGACATCTTCTACTCGCACCGCGTCGACCCGGACACCCCGGTCGAGGAAACCATCGGCGCCCTCGACACCGCCGTGCGCCAGGGCAAGGCACTCTACGTGGGCATCTCCTCCTACTCGGCCAAGCGCACCGAGCGCGCGATCGAGGCAGCGCGTGCGTTGGGCACCCCACTGGTGATCCACCAGCCCGCCTACTCGCTCGTGAACCGCTGGGCAGAGGGCGGCCTGTTCGACACCCTCGGCACCCACGGGCTCGGCTCGATCGCCTTCACCCCGCTCGCCCAGGGCCTGCTAACCAACAAGTACATTCAGGATCCCAACGCCGCCCCCTCGGCCGGCCGCACCTCGTTCCTCGACGGCTTCCTCAGCGAGGACAACCTCGCCCGCCTGCGCGCACTCAACGCGATCGCCGAGCGTCGCGGGCAGAGCCTCGCCCAGCTCGCCATCGCCTGGGTACTGCGCGACGGCGGGGCCACCAGCGCCCTCATCGGGGTCTCCTCGGTGCGCCAGCTCGACGAAAACCTCGCCGCCCTCGACAACCTCGACTTCACCGCCGCAGAGCTCGCGGAAATCGACGAGGCCGTGGGCACCGGAGACACCGGCGTCAACCTCTGGGCCGGCTCCTCCGAGCTCTAACCCAGCCCGCGCGGTGCAAAAAACGCCCGTGTCGCCCCTCCTCAGAGGGGCGACACGGGCGTTTTTTACGAAGCGTGCCGACAGAATGCAGAAACCTAGCCCACGCTCAGCGCGGTGTGCACCGGGGTGGGGTTCTGGAACAGGTCGAGGACCGGGCAGTGCTCATCCACCGCGGCCTTGAGCTCCCGGTAGCGCTCCTCGGTTTCCGGGCCGGTGATCGATACGTTGATGCGGATCTGGTCAAAACCCGGTCGCCCGTCCTCGTTCAGGCCAAAGAGCTTGCGAACGTCGAGGTCGCCATCGGCCTCGGCCGTAATCGAGTCGATGCGAATACCCAGCGCCTCGGCGTACAGGCGATACACCACGACGTGGCAGCCGATGAGCGCACCCAGCGCGTACTCCACCGGATTGGCACCCGTGTTCTCGCCACCGAGACCCGCGGGCTCATCCACCACAAACTCGTGCCCGCCCGCGCGGATACGCGTCGCGACTCCGCCCTCGGCGGTTCCGCTCGCGGCGGGGTGGATGACCGCGGTGGCCGGGTTGGCCGCGATACGTTCATTCCACGCGGCACCCGCCGCGGCGAGGCGCGCGGAGCGTGCACGGGCAAGGTCTTCAATCTCGGGCGCTACGCCCGTCACAGTGGTCATGCACCGACCCTAGGGTGCGTAAAACGCGCACACCAGGGGTCGCGTCATCTGCCGTCATGTAGCCGCGACTGAACGCGAGGCGTGGGACCGGCGGGTCCCGCAGCGCGGGTACTAGCGCGGGCAGTGCAACTGCGTGCGCTCTCCGCTGCGATCAACAACGTGCTGCGACATGGGGTTGCCGCACAGGGGGCAGGCGGCCTCGGCGGTATCGGGCAGCGGCTCCTCGTTGTAGGGGCCGAGGGGCGGCGGGCCGATGTAGGGACGCAGCTTGCCGTTCAGCCAGTTTGTGAAACCACCCGCGGCCCGAATCGGTCCGGGTTCACCATTAGTTCGTGCCATAACTATTAGTGTATACCTCTTTTGCTACACTGGGAACATGTCTGAAAATACCACCGCCGCGGATGACCTCCTCGCCCTGGAAAACCAGGTGTGCTTCGCCCTGGCGGTGGCCTCGCGCAATGTCTTGGCCCTCTATCGCCCAATCCTCGAACCACTCGGACTCACCCACCCGCAGTACCTCGTAATGCTCGCACTCTGGGAATCGAGCCCCCGCTCGGTCAAGAATCTGGGCGCAGCGCTCGCACTGGAGCCGCCGACCCTCTCCCCACTCCTCAAGCGACTCGAGGCGGCCGGACTCATCACGCGCACCCGAAGCGCCCGCGATGAGCGCGTCCTCGACATTGAGCTCACCGAGGCCGGGCGCACGCTGCGCGAGCAGGCAACCCGCATCCCACCACGCATCATCGAGGCGCTCGGCATGAGCCTGCCCGAGCTCACGAACCTTCGCGAGACCCTGCACGAGGTGATCCGGGCGGCCGAGGTCGCCCAGGCCTCCTAGCCAGACTTCGGTGCACCGAACCCCTGATCAGGGGCACTTACGCTACACTGAGAACCACGAAGGGGAGTAGCTCCCACACGCGGCAAGGTTTTTCACAACCGTCGCAAAGCGGTCTGTCGACATACTGGCGCAAGCCCGGCAGCCCACCCCGCCCAGGCGGGGCGAGCGAGACCTTCGGCCACTTATCGACCGTGGCCGAAGCACACCCGTCATTATCGCTTCGGCCAAGAGCCAGGAGCCGTACCGTGACCGTCACCCCCTCACCCACCGAGATCCGCCGCTGGCGGAAATATCTCGCCGATGAACGCGCCGAACGGGCCGTCTATCAGGACCTCGCAAACGCCCGCAGTGGCGAGGAACGCGAAATTCTCACGAGCCTCGCGGAGGCCGAGCGCCGCCACGAGCAGCACTGGCTGGATCTCCTCGGCGAGCACGCCGGAAAGCCGCGGCCGGTGGCAATGCGCACGCGCTTTCGCTGCTTCCTCGCCCGCCACTTCGGCCCGGTATTCGTGCTCGCCCTGATGCAGCGCACCGAGGCCCGCTCGCCCTACTCCGCAGACATCCACGCCACCGACACCATGGCGGCCGATGAACGGATCCATGAGGAGGTCGTGCGCGGCCTGGCCGCGCGCAGCCGCATTCAGCTGTCCGGATCGTTCCGCGCCGCCGTGTTCGGCGCCAACGACGGCCTGGTCTCAAACCTCGCCCTGGTACTCGGCATGGCCGCCACCGGGGTAGACACCGGCGTCGTGCTGGCCGCGGGCGTTGCCGGGCTTCTCGCCGGCGCGCTCTCGATGGCCGCGGGCGAATACGTGTCGGTACGATCCCAACGAGAGCTCCTCGAGGCGTCGGCCCCCAATCCCGAGGCCCAGGGTGCGGTGCCCCACCTCGACATCAACGCCAACGAGCTCGCCCTCGTCTACCGAGCCCGCGGCATGGAGGCCACCGAATCGGTGAGTCACGCTCACGAGATGCTGGCCGGCCTCCCCTGCACCCACGACGGCGCTCCCGAGGCCCCGCCGGCCGAGGATGCCGCGGAGGAACACGAAACCCTCGGCACCGCCTGGGGTGCGGCAACGTCCAGCTTCCTCTTCTTCGCCTCCGGCGCGGTCATTCCCGTGCTCCCCTATCTGTTTGGGCTCAGCGGGTTCACCGCCGTCCTCGTCGCCGCCGTCCTCGTGGGTGCCGCGCTACTCGGTACCGGTGCGGTCGTGGGCGTACTCAGCGGGGCCTCGCCGCTGAAGCGAGCACTGCGCCAGCTGGCAATCGGTTTTGGGGCGGCGGGGATCACCTACCTGCTCGGCCTGCTGTTCGGATCCGGGCCCGCATAGCGGCCGAGATGATAACGAGTGTTTCTGATTTGGCGCTGAAAACACAGCTATCTCCTACCTTTCTTACCTAACATCTCCAGGAACCGTCGTTAGTTTTGTGCGGCAGCGTGAATCCCCTCACGCAGCAAATCGGCGCCGTGCCACACCCGGCATCTCTCGGGCCCCCGAGTGATGCCGGGTGCTCCGTCCCCCGGGACGGTAGACCCGACGATCGGAGACCCTGTTGTCGCTTCACAACCCCACACGACCCCCCATCTCACTTTCCGCACTCGAAGCCCGCCGCATCGCCGCCGCCGCCAGTCTTGTTCCCGCCGGTGCCACCACGCCGCAGTCGATCCTCACCCGCGTGGGGCTCATCCAACTCGATGCCCTCGCCCGGGTAGACCGCGCACACCGCCTCACCGGCCTCGCGCGACTTCCGGGAAACGCGCGTGCCCCGGAAATCGATGCGACACTCTGGTCTCGCGGCGAAGCCGTCTCATTTGAAACACACACACACGCTGCCGCCCTCATTCCCGTCGAGGATTGGCCCCTGTTTCGCCTCAACCGGATGAGCGCAACCCAGCGCCGCGATGCGCCATCGGCCGCCGAACTCGAGGGCGTCACCGCCCTGATCCGTGAGAGCAACCACGGCCTCACCCTCGCCCGCATCGAGGAAACCGCGCCACGCTCCGGCGGCCGCTGGGACTGGTCCGAGTGTAAGCGCATCACCGAGCACCTGGTGTGGCGGGGCGACATCGTCAGCACGGATCGCCGACTCAACCGCCGCATCTACGACGTCCCCGAGCGGCGCATTCCCGAGCCGCTCCTCAATCGCACGCTCTCCCGCTCCCAGATTCTGATCGGTCTCGCGAATCGGGCAATCGATGCCCTGGGCGTGGCCACCGCTTCGGACGTGGCGCACTACTACAACCTCACCCCCGCGGATGCCGCATACGGCCTCGAACACGGTCACGCGATTCCCACCCGGGTAGAGGGCTGGAGCGCCCCCACCTGGACCTCCCCCGTCTCCGAGCTCCTCACCACCCCGCAAAGCCCAGACCCCCGACTCATCGGCCCCTTTGACCCCCTCATCCGCGACCGCGACCGCGCCCGCCGCGTTTTCAACTTCGACTACACGTTCGAGGCATACAAGCCCGCGGCCAAGCGGATTTACGGGCACTACGTGCTCGGCGTCATCCTCGGCTCGGAGTTCATCGGTCGAGCGGATGTTCGCCGCGAGGGCCGGACCCTGATCGTGAACGCCCTGTTTCCCGAACCCGGGACAAACGCCGCCCACTTCCGCGCGGCCGCCAGCGCCGCCGCCGAAACCCTCGCCTCCCAGCTGGCGCTCACCACCTCGGTACGCTGCTGACACACCCGGGCGGCGTTCGACCGCACGTCGGCTTCGCGCTCTGGAGATGCGTCTCTGCCGTTTCCACACTTTCCACAGATTGTGGATAACTCTGTTGAAACCTGTGGAAAGCGGTGTGCAAAACGCCGTACCGGGTGTGGACAGCGTGTGGAAACCCCGAATCCTCGACCCTCGATGCGGGGACAGGTACCACCCACTCACCGAAATATACCGTCCGGTATTTAATGCGTAGGTTTAAATACCGATCGGTACATACCGGTGTTACAGTGGAAACATGACCAGCGAGCAGAACCCCCAGGACCACACACCCCACGCCGACTCGGGCATCCCGGAAACGGAAGCCAACGGTTCCGATTCCTCCGGTTCGGATTCCCCGGGCTCCGAGTCACTCGGTTCGGCCGCCCGTGCCCTCGCCGATGCCACCGCCGCCCTGACCCGCCTCATCGGCAAGCAGGTACGCGAGACCGTTGTTCCCGAGGTGGGCGATGCCCTCGCACACACGCTGCGTGAGGCCTCCCGCGGGCTCGCCACCGTCTCCGAAGACCTGAAGCGCAAGGCGGAGGGCACCGATCCCCGCCGCACGCAGTCGGAACAGACCCGCCGTGACCTCCTCGAAGCCGCGGCGCGCACCTTCGCCGCACACGGCTACGAGGGCGCATCGGTGGGCGACATCGCGGCCGAGGCCGGATACACCAAGGGGGCGATCTACGCGCACTTCGGCTCGAAGGAGAACCTCTTCCTCGAACTCGCTCGCGAGCGATTCGCTCCCTCCACCCGGGAGTCCGACACCGAGGCGGCCGACCTCGAGGATCTCGCGACCCGGCTCGGCGCGCTCCTCACGCCGGATGCCGCCGACGCCTCCCCCCTGCTCGATCTCGAGGTACTCGCGTATGGCGTGCGTCACGCGGATGCCCGCGCCGAGCTCTCCCCCGCCCTCCACGGTGCCCTCGACCGGCTCGCCGAGCGGGTGCGGGCCGAGCGCGCGCGGGACGCGCACGCCGACGCAGACCAGGCCCCGAACGAACGTGATCGCGACACCGCCCTCGGGCTCTCCGCGATCACGAGCATCGTCGCGCTCTACGCCGCCCTGGAGGAGGATCCCGCCGCGCGTACCCGCGCCGTGGCCGCCGGCGAGCGCCTCATCGGCCGGCTGCTGGAGCGCTAGCGCTCGGGCACGTCACTCGCCCAACGCCCAACGCCCAACGCCCAAAAGAATAGCCGCCCGTGTCAACGGAATTTGATTCCGTATCAACAACCGGGCGGCTATTTCTTCTCATTTGTGGCGGAGACGGCGGGATTTGAACCCGCGGTCCCCTTAGGGGGACTCCACCTTAGCAGGGTGGTGCACTAGGCCACTATGCGACGTCTCCTTACCTCGCGAGCGAGGTACGTTGCAAGCATATCGGAACCTTGCCGCCGCGCCGAATCCACGCCCAAAAAAGGATGGGAAAGTTTTGTGGACGGTGGCGGATTGCCCCTATTTGCGTTTGTTTCCGGCGGAACAGGTCTGTTCGCCCGCGTTTTGTCCGGTGACCGAGGAGGGGAGCTCAATGACCGCGGGCGGAGTCGACGGGTCGGTGGAGGCGGGCGGGGTGGTCTCGGTGCCGCCCGTCGTGGGTGTCTCCGGGGCACCGGATCCGCCCTCACCGCCCGGGGTGGCCGGGGGCGTCGCGGTGCCGTCTACGGGCGTTTCCGGGTTTTCTACGACCGAACCCAGCCCGGTACCGCCGGTCAGGGAGATGTGCTGATCGGCCTTGAGGGCGTCGAACAGGGCCTTTGCCGGGATGGGCAGCGGGTCGACACCGTTGTGTCCGGGTTTGTCGACGATTACGTTGGGATACTGCACAAACACGATCTGGCTCAGCGGGATGTTCCGCAGGGCGGACGCGATCTGCACCATGGTGTTGACGTTGTTCAGGCTGCTGGACAGGGTCATGTTGCTCACCGCCGCCTTCGCGATGGAAAAGAGCTTGGTGGGGTCGGACAGCGTCTTGCCGTCCTGGAGCGTGCGCACCAGTGAGGAGAGGAACACCTGCTGATTGCTGATACGGCCGAGGTCTGATCCGTCACCCACACCGTGTCGCGTGCGCAGGAACTGCAGTGCGGCGAGGCCCTGCAGGTTGTGCGTGCCGGCATCCAGATAGGTGCCGGTGTAGGGGTCGGCGATGCCCTGAGCAACACACACCTCGACGCCACCCACCGCATTGGAGAGCTCGATCACGCCGCTGAACTGCACCTCGGCCGCATACGGAATATCGAGCCCGGTGAGCGCCTCGACGGTCTTGACGGTGCAGGGCAGCCCGCCATAACCGAGCGTGGTGTTGATCTTCTGCGAGGCCATTGCCGGATAGCTGCCACCCTCGGGCTTATCGCAGGACGGAATGGGGACAAACATGTCTCGCGGGAAGCTCACCACGGTGGCCGCGGTGTGGTCCTCGGAGATGTGCATCAGCATCGTGACGTCGTTCAGGACGCCGGTCTCCTTGGTGGGATCACCAAAGATTGCCGGATCCTGCCCCTGGCGCGAGTCACTCCCCACCAGCAGGAGGTTGACCCCACCCTTGATCTCATCGATCGAGGCGGGCGGTGGGGTTTTACCCAGGTCCACCGAGGGCTTGCTCGAGGCCACGACATCCCACACCGCGTAGGCACCCACGCTCGCACCGCTCACCAGCACCACCGCAAGCGCACCGGCCACGATCTTCGCCCCGGTTACCCAGGGGGATGAACGCCGCAGACGGCCGTGCCGAACCGCGGGAACGCGGGGGGCGTGTTGACGGGAGCTACTCACGAGGGCCTTTCAAACGAAACGGGAAATCAGGGGAGTCGGGGGTTCTTTAGGCGGATCTACACGCGCACGGCACACCGCGGCGGTAGACCCACGTCCCGGTGGCGCGAAAGAATCACATCATGATGCCAGGGTTTTCCGAACGTTTACTGGGAGGAGTGGGGCGTTAAACGCCCGACGGGCGGATAGGGAACCCCATCCGCCCATCGAGTGTGTGCCAACTAGTTGGCTCCTACCTCGCGCCGACGTCGTACCAGCCACAGCACGCCCGCTCCCGACAGGAGCAGCAGCAGGCTGAGCCCGCCGAGCCCGCTCGGGTTCGATCCGGTGTCCGGCAGGTCCGGCCCGGGCTGACCTGGATCGGTCGGGTCGACCGGCGGCTGAGTCGGCTCCACGGGGGGCGTCGTCGGATCAACCGGCGGCTTGGTCGGATCAACCGGGGGCTTCGTCGGGTCGACCGGCGGCTTGGTCGGATCAACCGGGGGCTTCGACGGCTCCACCGGGGGCTTGGTCGGCTCCAGCGGCGGCTTCGGCTGAACCGTCACCGGCACGCAGGAGGCCGTGCCGGCCGCGTTCGGGTTCTGCACCACCGTGTCCGCCCACGGACCGGTCGGGGTGACGAGCTGCGCACAGTTCGTGTACTCGCCCTTCCGGTCGTAGGTCACCACCACGGTGAAGCTCGCCGTCTTGCCCGGGGCAAGGGAGGCGATGTTCCAGGTAATCGTGTTCCCCGTGTGCACACCGTCACCGGCGCTAACGAGGGTGGCGGCCGCGGGCAGCGTGTCGGTCACCGGTACGTCGATTGCCTCGATTTCACCGGTGTTCTTCACCTCGATCGTGTACGTCACGGGTGCACCGCTCGCCACGGTCTTCTGTGCCACGCTCTTGCGGATCTCAAGCGAACCGGTGGTGAAGGTGTTGGTGATGGTCACCAGGGCGACCTCGCCATCCTCACCCGGGGCGGGGATCGTCACCGAACCGTCCTGAGGCGCGTACGAGACGGAGGTGGCGAGGCCGGAATCGGTCTCGGTCACCACGCAGCTCGCGCCGATCAGGATGCCACCGATGGTTGCGGTGTACTCGTTATCCGGGCCCAGCTCCACGCTGCCACCGTTCGGCAGAGGCGCGGTCAGGGTCTCGCCATCGCGCTCCCAGGTGCACACCGCGGCCGCGGTGTAGGTACCCTGGCCGAATGCCTCCACGCCGCTACCGGTGCGCTCCTTGACGATCTTCAGCGAGCCCACGTCGAAGTGGTTGGTGATGTCCGCGGTGACCGCGGGGCCGTTGATCACGACGGAGCCGGCAACCGGGTTGTCGGTGCGGGTCGCGCCGCCGGTCTTCACCTCCGTCAGGTCGCACACGGTCCCCAGCGGGAAGTCGCGGTCGATCTCCACCGGCTCGCCCACGGTGAGGGCCAGCGCATCAGTGCTGTAGAGGGTCTGTACCGCATCGTCACCGTGTGCGTAGGTGCAGAGTACCGAGGCGGTAAATACCGTGCCCTCGGCCGAACCGTAGTTCTCCGCGCCCTCACCGGAGAGGTACTTGATCACCGAGAGACGACCGGTGTCAAAGTGGTTGGTCACCACGATGTCGTTCGGCTGGACGAGCTCGGCCAGCGGATCACCGGCGTGGGCCACAAACGTGACGCTCGGAGCCGAGGCTTCCTCGTCCGCTGCTGCCGCCTCTGACTCTTCCTCGCCAAACACGGTCTTTCCGTCGATCGTGATGTTCGTGCGCTCGGCACCGCGAACATCGGTCTCGGTCAGCGCACAGGTGGCACCCACCGGAATGCCGGTGATCACGCGGGATGCGGTCTCGGAACCCTCCTGGTCGGGCGTCAGCGTGAACCGCAGCACCGATTCGCCATCCCAGGTCACGGCGGTGCCGCTCACCGCTGCGGTACAGCTGAGCTCGAAGGCAAAGTTGTATCCGGCAAAGATGCCGTGATCGGCGAGGGTGTCCACCTTCTTGGTGACGCGCAGGCTGGTGAAGTCGTAGCGGTTGTCCAGCGTGATAACCGGAACCTCCGCCACCGGGGCGGCGGTGATGAGCACGCCCTGGGTACCACCGGAACGCGCGGTCTCACCGAACTGTCCCGTCTCACCAAACTCGCTCACATCACACAGCGACCCCACGGGGATTCCCCGGACGGTACTGCCGAAGCGGTTGGCGGTATCCAGCTCAAACTTGCCGGCACCACCAAACACCACCGGAGTGGTCGCCTGGGTGCCGTCCTTGAGGGTACGGCCGCTCGGCACGAGACAGGTCACCTGCGCGGCCGCCCCCGTCGGGGCATACGCGACCGCGTCACCCGAGAAGGTCTTGGCAAGCGGAAGCGAACCGGTCGGCAGGCGCACGCCCACGGTTTCGGGGATCCGGCGCTGCGGATCGCCCGAGACGAAGCTCGCGACCGCTCCGGCCTGGTTGATGAGCTTGGAATCCGCTACCGGCGCTGTCACCGAGGCACCCGCGGGGAAGGCGGCCGAGGCCGGGGCGTTAATCGTCTGGAACTCGACCTCGACACCGGCGTTCTGCGGCAGAACCTTGCCCGCGGTGCCGGCGAAGTCAAACTTCACCCGGATCGCGGTGACGGTCGGGGCGATGTCGTCGATCGCATCCGGGGTGATCGAAGCGCCCGCGGTCCAGGAGGTCGCGTTGCACTCGCGGTCGCTGTCCCACCCGCTGGTAGATCCGGATCCGACACAGGCGTCCTTATCGGTGGTGTACTCCCAGGTCGCGAGGGTTCCCGGGGCGACATCGGAGCCCAGAACCACGCCGTGGGCGAGGTCCAGGAGCGCCTGGTAGGTCGATCCACGGCCCGCGGAACCCAGCAGCAGCCGGTCGCCCGGTGCCGGCAGGATATCGACCACGGTGGCCTTGGTGATCGGCTCGGTACCGGTGTTGACGATTCGCAGCTTCCAGGAATCGGTCCCGCCCACGACGGAGTTGGCGATACAGTTCGGTCCGAAGTAACCGGCAGCATCCGCCACGCACTCGCGCTCGGCATTGCGCTGGTTCGTTGCGCCGTGAACGAGGCGGTCCTTATCCGGCGTCGTAACATCTGCCTTGACCCGCTTGTACAGCTGGAACAGGCCACCGGCCTGCTGCTGCACGGTGTTGGTGGCGGCACACGAATTACCCTTGGGGCCGTCGTTTGTCGACGGGGTCAGCGCACAAATCACGTCATCCTGCACCGTGTTCACGCGGAGGGTGTTCGTGGACTTCTGGTCTCCGATGAGGCCGGGCTGAAGCGTGAGGTTGATCTTGATCGTGAACTTTTCGCCCGGGGCCATCCGGTTTTTACCGGCCGGCCAGGCGAAGGTGATCTCCCGGGTTGCATCGTTGTAGTCGAGCTTCACCACCGAGGGGTCGGTGGAGAGTAGACCGTCCTTCGTGGTGCTGTACGTCGGGTCCACCTCGTCCCACTTCAGGGTCGGCGGCAGCTGGTCGACCACGCTCGAGACGTTGAGGAAGCTGTACTTGCTGTTCTCAAACGTCAGCGTCCAGACGTTGCTCTCGTCCACCTTGACCGACTTCTTTTCCGGAGTCTTGGTCACCGCAAGGCGGTGCTCACCCGGGGTGACCGCGATCGACTTCTTATCGCTGGCCGTTGCCGGCGAGTAGACGACGGGGTTATCGGTACGCTCGCTCTTTCCGTTCAGCACGTTGTCGATCCCACCGGTGAAGGCGATCTCGGAGCCGTCCAGTGCCACGTCGCGCAGCCCCACGGTGAGGGTCGCGCCAACCCGCCACACATCGGGGATCGCCCCCGCGGAGAAGGCACTGCCGTTGGCCTTGGTGAAGGTCAGGCGCACGCCGGTCACCCGGTCAAGGGCAACGTTCGCCGGCAGTGTTGCGGTGGCTTTCGCGCCCACGGTGCCCGCGGTTCCCGCGGTCCAGGTGGCGTCGTCACCGGTGCCGGTGCGCAGTTCCACCAGGACGCGGTCGCCCGCACCCACCTGAGTGACCTTGGTGAGGTCCAGACCGGTGAGGGCGAAGCTGTTCCAGAACGCCTCGGTGCTGTCCTCCAGGGTCACCCGATGCGTGGACACCGTCGCGTTACCGTCCGTCGCACCCAGGGTCACCGTGACCGGGTTCTTCCGGTTTACCTCGGTCAGTGTGGCCGGGGAGATGGTCTTGGTGGTCGCAATCTTCAGCTCACCCGAGACGAGGGCAACACTCGCGGCATGCGTTCCCGAGGCCAGCTCGCCGGGGCGCAGGATCGGGTCGTAGCTCTGAGCGCGGGCCTCGTTCTTCACGGCGGTCGCGTCGACCGATCCCGGGGTCACCAGGTTACCGGTCGAGCGTTCCGTTGCCCGCACCTGAGTGGTCAGTCGAAGATCAAGAGCGGCGTTCGTCAGGATCTTTCCGCCATCGCGCTCGGGGTTGGCCCCCTGGAAGAGCACGCTCACGCCCACGATGTCCTGCAGTTCGCTCGCCTTCATCTTGAGGGTGTCGGCGAGGGACTTCACGACCGTCGAGGTCACACCGGTATCGGGGTCACGCTTCCACAGCTGCACCATGGAGGCGGCCTGATCGGCTACCTTCTTCGAGTCGGTGACCGCGATCTGGGTCAGGGTCATCCGCTCGAACGGGTTGTCAACACCGTAGGTCGCACCGTCAAATACCCGGGCGTTTGGATCGTTCGCATCGGTTCGGCACGGATTGTCTCCGCCGCAGGACAGCGAGTCGGTGACACGCAGATACGAGGCTGCGACGGGTGAGACGTTCGTGGAGCGAATCGTGTACGTCACCGTCGGGAAGTTCGCCGCCGGGGTGTCAGCCAGCGTCGGGATAACCACCTTGGTCGAGGACGCCGTCTTCGTGATCGACACGTTCGGCGGCGAGGACAGCAGGGTGATCGTCGCGTTCTTCTCGGCGGACGTCGTGGTGGGCTTACCCTCCACGATGCGCGTGCCGCTCACTCGCAGACGGTTGTCGATGATTCCGTTTTCCGCGGTGTTGACCGGGGCGTTATTCTTCACCCAGATGTTGGTTGCGGTCGGGACGCGCAGGGTGTTGCGCAGGTCCCAGGTCATCGGAATGACGCGCGGGGTACTTCCGACGGTGGCGGCCACACCCGAACCCACCGGCGGTGCCGTCGGCGAGTTGCTGTTCTTACGGGCGGCGTCGTTCGGCTCCACGGTGATGCGCACACCGGTGGTGTTGGCACGCTCAATGTCGGTCAGGGTGTATCCGAGGAAGCCCTTATCCTTCATCCAGCTCCCGCCCGCGGGCAGACGAACGGTATTCCAGGTCTTGGCTTTCGAATCGTAGAGCTCGATTGAGCTCACGCTGTCCCACTCGAAGTTCGCATCGCTCGCGGCCGGTACGGCACCGATAGATTTCAGATCCATACCCTGGAACACGGTGGCGGCGGGGTTGTCGGCACCCGCTGCCGGGTCCTCAAGCACAACCTTTGTGAAGCCGGTGCGGGACACTCCCCAGCCGAGTCTCGACACGGCGCTGGAGCCGGACTGCGCGGTCAGCGAGGAAATGACCTTACTGTTTGCCGCGTCGTACCACTTCTTATCCGCGATGGGGGCGGCACCGGGGCCACCCTCATCATTCGGAATGATGACCTTGGCGGGAGCGTTGGCCTTCTGTACGTCACTGGTAATCGGACTGTTGGCATCGGGGCCCGGGGCGGTACCGACACCGGTGGCACCGTTGGTGTACGACTGCGGCTGCGGGGGGTTCCCCGGGGTCGCGGTGGGCTTGGTCGGATCGTTTCGCAGGGTCGACCGAGCCTCGAATGTCGCGTTACCCTCAACGATGGTGTTCTGGGCGAATCCGCCAGGGTTCTCGAAGGTGTAGCGCAGCCCGGTGATGTTGAGGTCGGTGGGCAGCGACGCCGTGAAGATCTGTCCGTTGCTGGTGCCCTGCGCGTCGAGCAGCGTCCAGACACCATCGACCAGGTACTCAACGCGCAGGGTTGCGCCGGCGGGAATCGTGGTCGGGGCGATGCGGATCGGGTTGAAGGCGTTCCAGAAGTTTGTCTTCGGGTCTGCCGGGTCAAACGCGTCGGTGATCACGATCTGCGTGGGTCGCACGTAGCCCGAGCTGGTCTCGGTACTGCCCTTGATCTGGGCGGTCACCAGGGCACCGGGCAGTACCGCTTCTGCCGGGGAGATCTTCTTTTCAAGCTTCAGTCCGACCGCGGGGCGGAAGATCCTCAGCGTCTTCGAATCACTCGCCGAGGCCTCGCCCGCGCTGTTGGTCGCGGTGGCCTTCAGCGTGTTGGTGGTGAGCTCACTGACCTTGTCCGGCGCCACATAGTCGCGGGCCGCGACGATCGTGAAGTCCGCGCTGGCCACCGCATCCTGTGCGATCTTGCCGGTGAAGGTGATATCGAAGCCGGTGGCCCCCGCGGGCGGCATCGGAGAGTCGCCACTGTCAAAACTCACGGTCTGCGGCTCGCCCGCCACGTACCACGTGATGGTGCCCTTCGTGGCACCCTCCGGGTAGGCGATCCCCGGGTTGAAGCTCCCGAGGGTCAGCTTGCTGTTGAAGTAGTCCCGGTCACTGAGCACCAGGGAGTCTACGGGACCATTGGAGGTGTTCTTCGCCGAGATCTTCGCGGCGGCCGCACCCCCGGCCGGCATCTCGCCCGGGGTGATGGTCTTGGTCGCGGACACGGCAACGTTGAGCTTCGTCACCGCGAACGGCGCGGTTGCGGTCTGGGTCTGCGTGGGCAGATCCGGGTAACTCGCACTGCCCTGAACGACGTTGTTCACGGAGGCACCCTTGGAGAGATCTGCGGGAGTGCTCTCGCCACGGGAGGTCGCGCGCTGCGCAACCTTCAGCTCCACGGTGGTGACGTCTGCCGACGGAACGATGGAGCCGTTCTGGCCCAGCTGGCGCACCCGAATGCCACCAACATCGCCCGCAGCCACACCGTTCGGCAGAGCAATCGCATCAAAGGAACCGGCGGTACCGGTGATCCACTCCCACTTCAGGGTGGTCTTGTTGTACACGTAGGCGTCCACGGCAACCTGGGTTGCCCCCTTCGCGGGGGTGACCGCGCCAAAGCCCACAAAGTCAACGAGACGGAAGGGGTTATCGGTCCCCAGTGTCGCCGCGGTTGCTACCGCCGAGGCGGGATCGGTCAGCGCGAGCTCATTTGCCCCGACGTTTCCGGCGTTGCGAACACCCAGGGTGATCGTCGACTGTTTTCCGGCCTCGAACTGCTGAGACTTCGGCTCCCAAAACTTCGTGCTCTGGACCGCACCCTTCTTCTCGAGGGTGATCGTCACGCTTGCCGAATCGCTGACCGGGGCGGCGTTGTCCGCGGTCGCGGTCGCATCGTTCTTGATCTTCTTGCCGTTGTAGGCCCAGCCCGGGGTGAGGTCGCTCGGCGGCATCAGCTCGAGGATGATGTCGGCAGAGTCCTCGGGGGTCAGACCAATCTGGCCACCGGGAATCGGGTACTGGAACGTACCCGTAAAGGTGGAACTCTGGCCGATGGTGTCTCCGGCAACGACGCCGGAGAGCGCGACCTTACCGCTCGAGCGCACCTCCTTGACCGTGAACCCGGCAAACTCGGCCGGGATCTTATCGGTGACGGCGGCGTTGATGCAGGACTCCTGCTCACAGCTCACCGTGATGCGATAGGTGAAGGGTGCGGTGGGCGACACCACGGTATCGCGCACGTTGTTCACGGTCTTGGCGATGCTGAGGAATCCCTGCCCGACCGCGACGGCCGGAAGGGCTCCAAAACTGCCGGCGACCAGGAGGGCGCTAAGTGCGGTCGCAATGACCGCCATACGACGCGACCAGGGGGTAGTTGAGCGCGTAGCTACGGTTTTGTGGCGCGCCAAATAGCGGCGCTTTTTGCCAAGCATTAAATTATTCTCCGTACTGAGTTCGGGTCACAGTGTGGATAATCCGCGTGGGTAATTCCGTGGGTGTGGCGCTGGGTGGGCGCCCGGAAAGGGTGCGGAGGTGCCCAGACTCCCGTCCGGAGGGCACCGCTAGTAACGTTAGTATTTCCTCGCGCAAATGTCGCGTCCACGCGGACTAATGACCCCCGAACTGGGGATCATTCGGGGGAAACAAAAAACTCTCCCGGGAAAACCCGGGAGAGTCGCTGCGGAGAGTGTGGGATTCGAACCCACGAGACATTTCTGCCCACTGGTTTTCAAGACCAGCTCCATCGGCCGCTCGGACAACCCTCCAGTTCGTGACGCCGTCACGAACCTGTTTAGTCTAGCGGAACCAGACGACCCCTACGGAAGCGAGTCGAGTACGGGGGCGAGGCCATCCGCCGAGACGGGGCCGGTGATCTCCCCGGCCACCGCAAGAACGCTCTCCGGCGCCTGCCCCATGACGACGGCACGGCCGCGATCGCGCGCCCACTCCATCATCTCGATGTCGTTGCGGCCATCCCCGGCCACCAGGACCCGCTCGAACGGGATGCCCAGGCGCTCGCGCACCACGGCCAGGGCGGTGGACTTATTCACGCCGAGGGGCGCGATGTCCATCCAGGCGGTCCAGCCGATCGCATAGGCCACCTGATGCAGCCCCATCTCGGCAACAACCTGCGAGAACTCAGCCTCGTCATGCTCGGGCGACACCACGACAACGCGAATGACCGGGGTACCCAGCAGCTCCTCAAACTCGACCTGCTCGGCGTTGTTGAGGTCCCACTCGTACATGCCCTCGGTGTAGCGACGGAAACCCTCGGGGTACTCCACGAGGTAGCGACCATCGCTCAGGTGCGGACGGATGATCGTCAGGACGTCATCCGGAAGGAAGGTCTCGACGTGATCGATCACGTAGCCGTGTGCGTCGGCCTCCGGAGACTCCGGATCGCGGCGCATGATCATCGCGCCGTTTGCACACACCACGTAGCGCGGGGTGATGCCCAGCGCGCTCAGGATGATGTGGGTTGCGCCCCAGCTGCGACCGGTCGCGAGCATAACCTCGTGCCCGCGCGCGGCCGCCGCACGCACGGCATCACGCACGGCGGGTGAAACCGAGCCGTCCTCATGGGCGACGGTGCCGTCCACGTCCAGCGCGACAAGCCACGGCGATGCCGCGGGCTCACGCGATACGACATCGGTCTCGTTCAGAACCTCGGTCACAACACTCCTCTTGCGGTCACGAACGGGCGGGCACGCACCCCCTACGGGCGAATAACGTCGATGCCACCCAGGTACGGGCGCAGCGCCTCGGGAACCACCACGGAGCCATCGGCCTGCTGGTGGGTTTCGAGGATCGCGACGATCCAGCGGGTGGTGGCCAGGGTGCCGTTCAGGGTCGCGACCGGGGAGGTCTTGCCCGAACCATCGCGGAAGCGGGTGCCGAGGCGGCGGGCCTGGAAGGTGGTGCAGTTCGAAGTGGAGGTGAGCTCGCGGTAGGCGTCCTGGGTCGGGACCCAGGCCTCGACGTCGTACTTGCGGGCGGCGCTCGAGCCGAGGTCGCCGGCGGCGGTGTCGATCACACGGTAGCTGAGACCGAGGTCCTGCAGCATGCCCTCCTGCATGGCCAGCAGGCGCAGGTGCTCCGCCTCGGCCTCCTCGGGGGTGGTGTACACAAACATCTCGAGCTTGTTGAACTGGTGCACGCGGATGATGCCGCGGGTGTCCTTGCCGTGCGAACCGGCCTCGCGGCGGTAGCAGGTGGACCAGCCGGCGTAGCGCAGCGCGCCCTCGCCGAGATCAAGAATCTCATCCGCGTGATATCCGGCGAGCGCCACCTCGCTGGTGCCGGTGAGGTAGAGGTCATCGGCGGGCAGGTGGTAGATCTCATCCGCGTGGGCACCGAGGTATCCGGTACCGGCCATGATCTCGGGCTTCACCAGGGTGGGGGTGATCAGCGGCACAAAACCGGCCGTGAGGGCGCGATCCAGGGCGAGGTTCATCAGGGCGATCTCGAGTCGGGCACCGATGCCGCGCAGGAAGTAGAAGCGCGCACCGCTGACCTTGGCACCGCGGCCCATGTCGATGGCACCGAGGATCTCGCCGAGGGCGAGGTGGTCGCGGGGCTCGAAGTCGAAGGTGGGCTTCTCGCCCACCTCGCGCAGGGTCACGAAGTCATTCTCGCCACCCTCGGGTACGCCATCAAGCACGATGTTCTCGATCGCGCGCACCGCGGTCTGGTAGGCCTCCTCGGCCTGGTTCGCAACCTGCTGCGCGTTCTTCACGGCGGCGGCAAGCTCCTGGGCCTGCGCGACGAGCGCGGCCTTCTCCTCCTTGGGAGCGCGCGCGACGGTCTTGCCGAAGGCGTTCTGCTCGGCGCGAAGCTCCTCGAAGGCGGTGATCGTCGAACGACGCGACGCGTCTGCCTCGAGGGCGCTGTCTACGAGGGCCGGGGAGGACCCACGGGCAACCTGGGAGGCACGGACACGGTCGGGGTTTTCACGCAGAAGTACGGGATCAATCACCCACCCAGTCTAGGCCGTGTTGCGGGGGATCGCGCCGCTTCTGGAGAAAAGCACGCTATCGTCGGATCATGAATCCGTCGCGCCCCTCCCCCGAACGGCCCCGCGCAGCCGTCATCTACAACCCGGTCAAGGTGAAGCTGCCGGAGCTCAAGGCTGCGATCAACACCGCCGCCGAGCACGCCGGCTGGGAGCGTACCCGCTGGTATGAAACCAGCGAGGCCGACCCGGGTGCGGGAATCACCCGCGAGGCCCTGGCCGACGGCGCCTCCCTTGTTTTTGCCGCCGGTGGCGATGGCACCGTGCGTGACGTGGCCGATTCGCTGCGCGGTACCGGGGTGCCCCTGGCGCTGCTGCCCAGCGGTACCGGCAACCTGCTGGCACGCAACCTCTTCCTCCCCCTCGGAGATCTTGATACCGCCGCCCACATCGGTTTTGCCGGGCACTCCCGCACCATCGACATGGGCATCATGCGGGTGGTGAATGACCGGGGTGAGCGCTCCGAACACTCGTTCCTCGTGATGGCCGGGATCGGGCTGGACGCCACGATCATGGCCAATACCAACCCCGCACTCAAGCGCGCGGTGGGCTGGCTCGCCTACGTGGATGCCGGCATGCGGGCACTTCCCGGTGCGCGCCCCTTCAAGCTGCGCTACCGGCTCGCCGGGCGATCCGAGCACAGCGTCTCCGTCTCGACGATTCTGTTTGGTAACTGCGGCAGCCTTCCCGGGGGCCTCGAGCTCATGCCGGATGCGGCGATTGATGATGGCCAGCTCGACATGGCGGTGCTGCAGCCCGCGGGGCTGTTCGGCTGGCTCAAGGTGTGGCGTAAGCTGCGCTGGGAAAACGGTTCGCTGCGCAAGAGTCGCATCGGCCAGCGCATCATCACGGTCACTCGTGGGCGCAAGGGCACCAAGACGATCAGCTACCTGCGCTCCCCCGAGGTGGATGTGCGGCTGGACGAACCGCAGGACTTCGAGATCGATGGCGACGTGATCGGCAGCATCGTGAGCGCGAAGGTCGGCACCGAGCCGGGCACGCTCGTGGTTCGCGTGCCCGCCCTCGAGCTGACCTAGGCGGGTCTGGGGAGCTGTAACACGGCCGAAACGCGGCCGCAATCGGGGGCGAACATCGCGACCCTACTGTGTGAGACAACCGCCACGGCGGTTCCCGCACCACGGGTACTTCCCCACCACCGTCGATTCGCCATTCCCCTTCGCAGCGCCAGATCGCCACCACACATGTGCGGTCGGGGTCTCGCTGTGGGCGCTCGGTCTTGGTACTTCCCGCACCAGTTAGGACCCTGCCCCATGTCCATTTCCATACCCAAAAGCCGGCCGCGTTTCGCGCAGCACCCGGGAGTACGCGCCGGCATCCTCACCGGCGTTCTCGCCCTGACCGGGGTGCTCGGCTTCGCCGGCCCCGCAATCGCCGCACCGGCCGTCCCCACCGTCACCCTGACCGCGCCCGAGTCGGTAACGGCCGGCGATCCGGTGCCCGTCACCATTCACCTCACCGGCGTGAGTGACACCTTCGCCCTGCAGGCCGGCCTCGCCGCCGATCCCGCACTGCTCACCGCCGATGAGCACGGTGTGAACGGCCCCACCGGAGGCTTCACCTCGGCCCGAGTTACCGCCACCGGAGAGGACATCGTACACACCCGGCTGGGTTCCTCCCCCGCGCTGAACGGCGACATCACCCTCACCGCCCGCCTCACCGCAGCCGGATCGGGTACCGCCACGATCGCGCTATCGAGCCTCACCCTGGTCGATGGCAGCGGTGCCGGCACGAGCGTCACCGCGCTGCCGAGCACGACGGTGCGCGTACTCGCGGTTGATCCCGGCACCTCGCCGAGCCCGAGCCCCACCCCGTCCGGTGGCACCGGGGGAACGCCCACGCCCACCCCGTCGACCAGTACTCCCACCGATGTGCCAAGCGGCACCACTACCCCGACGCCCACCCCCGGTGGGCCGGACGGCACGGCCACCCCCACCCCGGGCAGTAGCGAAACCCCCGGCGGTACCGCAACCCCCTCCCCGACCGACACTCCGACCTCCTCCGCCACCCCGGGCGACCCCGGCACGGGTGAGCCCGGCGGGCTGCCGAGCACCGGTGTCGCGATCGGCGCCTCCCTCCTCGTTGCCCTCGCCGCCGCCGGTATCGGCCTGGTCCTGATGCGCGCACGAAAGGCCACCCGATGAGCCCCCTGACCCGCACCCGGAAAGAAGCCCACCCCATGAACACCGCGTCGCCTCGCGGGGCCCGCACGCTCCGCACCCTGACCGCCGTGGGCACCACGCTGCTGCTCGGTGCTACCGGTATCGCCCTGGTTCCCGCCGCCCAGGCGGCACCCGCCGAGGGCGGCGCACTGCTCGCGCCGTACTACACCGAGCTCGACCTCACCGGGGATCACCGCGTCACCACCGAGGATCTCGACGTGCTCACCGCCCACCTCGGCACCCGCAGCACCGATGCCGACTGGGCAAAGGTTGCCCCGGCCGACACCGACCACGACGGTGTCATCACCGTGCACGACCTCGCCGCGCTCTCCCAGCGCATGGTCTACAACGACGGCCCGTTCTCCCTCGTGGAGGCCTCGGTGCTCGACATGCAGGCCGCGATGAACGCGGGCGTCACCACCTCGGTGAAGATTACCCAGCAGTACCTGGATCGCATCGCCGCCTACGACCGCCCGGTCGTGGACACCGGTGCCGGCGGGCGCGCGCTGAACTCGATCATCACCACCAGCACCGTCGCGTTGAAGGCCGCGGCGAGCGCCGATGAGCTCCGCATGGAAAAGGGTATGACCGGGCCGCTGCTCGGCATCCCGATCGTGGTCAAGGACAACTATGACACCGCGGATATGCCCACCACCGGTGGCTGTGGCTGCTGGGAGAACAACCAGACCAGCACGGATGCCGCGATGGTGACCGGCATGCGTAAGGCCGGGGCCGTGATCCTCGCGAAGGCCAGCCTGGACGAGTTCGCCTTCGGGTTTGTCTCGGAGTTCTCGGCCGGTCAGCCCGCCGGCTCCTCGCTGCTGGTTGCGAGCCCGTACAACACCACGCAGTCCGCCGGAGGTTCCAGCGGTGGCACCGGTGCGGCGGTCTCGGCAAACCTTGCCGGGCTCGGATTCGGCACCGACACCGGTGGTTCGATCCGCATCCCGTCGACGTACAACCAGCTCGTGGGCATTCGCCCGACGGTGGGCCTCGCGAGCCGCGATGGCATCATCCCGCTGGCACTCAGCCAGGACACCGGCGGCCCCCTCGCCCGCAGCGTCACCGATGCGGCAATCGCGCTGGACACCGTACCGGGAATCGATGCGGCCGATCCGGTAACCTCCACCCAGGCGGGTAAGGTGCCCACCTCCTACACCGCCTCGCTCGACCCCACCGCGCTGAAGGGCAAACGGATCGGAGTGGTCACCACGATGATCGGCACCAACCCGACCACCGTGCGCCTGTTCGCCGACGCTCGGGCCACCCTGGAAGCTCAGGGCGCGACCGTCGTGGACATTGCCCCCACCGCCGACTTCAACCGCGTTCTCGCCGAAGCCAGCGGCAGCACCCCCGAGCTCAATCACGATCTCAACAACTATGCGGCCGCCCACCTCGCCCCCGAGGTAACCGCCCGCTCGCTGAACCAGATCGTCGACTCGGGCAAGTTCGTGCCCTCCCGTCGCAGCACCTACCTGCAGCGTGGCGCTGTGACCGAGGACACCTACCAGGCGTGGGCCGGGCCCCAGGGCTCGCACACGCTGCAGCTGGCCGCCGGAAAGACCCTGGTCACCGGCATGCTGAACGACCAGAACCTCGACGCTCTGGTTTACCCCTCGGGCAACCCGTATGCGAGCCTCGGCACCAACATGCGCCTCAGCCCGAACACCGGAATGCCGGCCATCACCGTACCGATGGGGCAGTCCATCGCCGCGGACGGCGGCCCGGTGGGTGCCGGGGTCAACCTCGAGTTCCTCGGCCGCGACTTCGCCGAGGGCCCGCTGATCGGCCTCGCCTACTCGTTCGAGCAGGCCACCCACTACCGCACCACCCCGGCGCTGTTCCCGGCGCTGGCGAAGTAGTAGCAGACAGACAAAACCGCGGCCCGGCACCCACGAGGGGTGCCGGGCCGCGGCGTGCTGTGACGAAGACTAGATAACGCCCTGGGCGAGCATTGCGTCGGCCACGCGGACGAAACCGGCGGCGTTGGCACCCAGCACGTAGTTACCCGGCTGACCGTAGCGCTCGGCGGCCTCGAACGAGGCCTTGTGCACACCGGACATGATCGAGTGCAGGCGCAGCTCCGAGTCGGCGAAGCTCCAGTGCTGACGGGCAGCGTTCTGGCTCATCTCGAGTGCGGAGGTGGCCACACCACCGGCGTTGGCGGCCTTACCCGGACCGAACAGGACACCGGCGGCCTGGAATGCCTCGACGGCCTCCGGTACACAGGGCATGTTTGCACCCTCGGCAACGGCCTGGACGCCGTTCTTGATCAGGGTTGCTGCAGCCTCGGCGCTCAGCTCGTTCTGGGTGGCACACGGCAGGGCGATCTGGCCGGGAACATCCCACACGCTGCCACCGGCAACGAAGCGAGCCGACGGACGACGCTCGGCGTAAACCGAGATGCGCAGGCGCTCAACCTCCTTGATCTGCTTGAGCAGGTCAAGGTCGATACCGGCCTCGTCGACGACGTAACCGGAGGAGTCGGAGGCGGTGATCGCCTTTCCGCCCAGCTGCGAGATCTTCTGGATGGCGTAGATCGCGACGTTGCCCGAACCGGACACGATCGCGGTCTTGCCCTCGATCTCCTCGCCACGGGTGGCGAGCATCTCCTGGGTGAAGAACACGGCACCGTAACCGGTGGCCTCGGTGCGCACCTGCGCGCCACCCCAGCCCAGGCCCTTACCGGTGAGGACACCGGACTCGTGGCGGTTGGTCAGGCGACGGTACTGGCCGAACAGGTAGCCGATCTCGCGGCCGCCCACGCCGATGTCGCCGGCGGGAACGTCGGTGTACTCGCCGATGTGGCGGTGCAGCTCGGTCATGAAGGACTGGCAGAAGCGCATGACCTCGCCCTCCGACTTACCGTGCGGGTCGAAGTCCGAACCACCCTTGCCGCCACCGATGCCCTGGCCGGTCAGAGCGTTCTTGAAGATCTGCTCGAAACCGAGGAACTTGATGATCGACGCGTTGACCGAGGAGTGGAAGCGCAGGCCACCCTTGTACGGGCCGAGGGCCGAGTTGAACTGGATGCGGTAACCGCGGTTGACGCGTACGGCGCCGGAGTCATCGACCCACGGCACGCGGAAGAAGATCTGGCGCTCGGGCTCGACCAGGCGCTCGAGAATACCGGCCTCGACGTACTCGGGGTGCTCGGCCAGAACCGGACCGAGAGACTCCAGCACCTCGTGCAGGGCCTGGTGGAACTCGGGCTCTCCGGCGTTGCGAGCAACGGCGGCTTCAAAGACGGGGCGAACGGTGTCGGAAGTTGCAAAGGGGATAGACACGAAGGAAACTCTCTCGGAACGGGGGGAACGCTGCGGTCTTCAGGGCCGACAGCGTGCGCCGACCACTCCTAGTGGAAAACGCAGCGTTGCGGTTCGCGGCCCTTATGGGGCCAAGTGTTAGTTTCGCTTGGCAACGGGGGTCACGTCAATCCGGGATGCCTCCTAGGCAACCTTTTTTCCATGACGGGGCACCCGTTCATTGCCAAACTCTGGCTCAAATCCGCGGAAACTCCGCGTTAACGCGTCCGCGTGCAATTTTGAGCATTTTCCTCGATTGGCCGCATTAGGGGCGCGAATCGGCCCCAAGAATGTCGCGCAACCACTCGCGGGCGTCGAGGAAGACGGTGTCGGAGAAGCGCGGATCAACCGTAATGGCGGAGCGATCCGCGGCCGGATACGACCCCAGGAAGGTGAGCCGGGCGAGGCTGCGACGCAGACCCAGCAGGGCTTCCGCCATCCGCTCATCCAAAATGTGCCCCTCGGCGTCGATGATGAACCGGTAGCGGCCCATTTCGTCGCCAACCGGGCGCGATTCGATCATCGACATGTTGACCCCGCGGGCGGAAAACTGCTCCAGCATGGTGAGCAGCGCACCGGATTCGTTGCCCGGAAGTTCGGCGATCAGGCTCGTTTTGTCGGCACCGGTGCGCGCGGGAATGACCCGGGTGGTGCTGACCAGGAGGAAGCGGGTGACGGCGTTCTTATTACTGCCGATATCGCTCAGCAGCACCTCGAGGTCGTAGTGGTCGGTGATGCCGGGCGGGGCCACCGCGGCATCGGCATGCCCGGTTTCGAGGAGGTCGGCGGCGGCGGCCACGTTACTGGCGGCCGGGATGTGGCCGTGCCCGGGAAGACGCACGTCGAGCAGCTCACGGCTCTGCGCGTAGGCCACCGGGTGGGCGTTCAGGACGCGAATGTTCTCGAGCTTTGTACCGCGGCGAGCCACCAGGTCAAAGCTCACCGGTACCAGGTATTCGCCAATGACGCGCAGGCCGGGCACGGTAGCGAGGGCGTCCTGGGCCACCGATACGCCACCGTCGATGGAGTTCTCGATCGCGATCATCGCGGCATCGCTGCGGCCCGAAATGACGTCGTCTAACGCCTCGCCCAGGTTCTGCACCGGACGCCAGGTCTGGCCCACCGCCTCGGGCACCTGCGCGAGCGCCCGCTCGGTAAACGTACCGCGCGGACCCAGGTAGCTATAGGTGCGGGTGGGGGCGGGCAGGGACGCGTCAGACATGCTTTGAGCATAGTGCCCGGTAGCCAACTACGCCCGGTTCCCGGCTTTCCCGGCTCGAACCTGGCAGAATGACCGTATGAGCGACCGCGCCGGCACCCGTGCCCTCGAATCCGATCTGATCAGTATTGACGACCTGATCGCCGCCTACTATTCCCTCACGCCCGATGTTTCGGTGCCCGAGCAGCGAGTGGTCTTTGGAACCAGCGGGCACCGCGGATCCTCCCTCCGCACCGGTTTCAACGAGGCGCATATCCTGGCGATCACACAGGCCATCGTCGAGTATCGCGCCGAGCACGGCCTCACCGGGCCCCTGTTTCTCGGTGCCGACACCCACGCCCTGAGCGCCCCCGCGCTCGCCACCGCGCTGCGCGTGCTGGTGGCCGGCGGCGTGCGCGTGCTGATCGACACCCACGATGAGGCGGTGCCGACGCCGGCACTGAGCCTCGCGATCATCGACTACAACCGCACCCGCACCGGCGCGGATCGGGCCGACGGCATCATCGTTACCCCGAGCCACAACCCGCCCGCGGATGGCGGTTTCAAGTACAACCCCGAGCACGGCGGCCCCGCCGATTCGGATGCCACCGGCTGGATCGCCGATCGCGCAAACGAGATCATCGCCGGCGGCCTGGCCGAGGTGAAGTCGGTACCGGAGATCGATTTTGAGCAGCCGCCCGTGCTGATTGAGCGCTACGACTTCCGCGGTGCCTACGTTGAGGCGCTGGCTCAGATCATCAACTTCGACACCATTCGTGACTCCGGAATCCGCATCGGTGCGGACCCCCTGGGCGGCGCGAGCGTCACCTACTGGCAGGCCATCGCCGATCGCTACCACCTCGACCTGACCGTGGTGAACCCCGAGGTTGACCCGCGCTGGGCGTTCATGACGCTCGACTGGGACGAAAAGATCCGGATGGACCCGTCGAGCGCCAACGCGATGGCCTCGGTCCTGGAGCACCGCGCGGACTATGACATCCTCACCGGTAATGACGCCGACGCCGACCGGCACGGAATCGTCACGCCCGATGGCGGCCTGATGAATCCAAACCACTTCCTCGCCGTCTCGATCGACTACCTGTATCGCACGCGCTTCTCCTGGCAGCGCGATGCGAAGGTGGGCAAGACCCTGGTGTCGAGTTCGATGATCGACCGGGTGACCGCCCAGCTTGGCCGCGAGCTGTGGGAGGTGCCGGTGGGCTTCAAGTGGTTCGTGCCGGGCCTGATCGACGGCTCGGTGGGCTTCGGCGGCGAGGAGAGCGCCGGGGCGAGCTTCCTGCGCCTCGATGGCACCGTGTGGACCACCGATAAGGACGGCATTCTGCTCGCCCTGCTCGCGAGCGAGATTCGCGCGGCCACCGGCAAGAGCCCCTCGACCCTGTATCGCGAACTCACCGAGCGTTTTGGTGACCCGGCCTATGAGCGCATCGATGCCCCGGCGACGCCCGCGCAGAAGGCCGCGCTGGCAAAGCTCGACCCCGCCGCGGTCACCGCGACCGAGCTGGCCGGCGAGAAGATCATCGCCGCGCTCTCGCACGCCCCCGGTAACGATGCGGCCCTCGGCGGCCTCAAGGTCGTCACCGAGAACGCCTGGTTTGCGGCCCGCCCGAGCGGTACCGAGGACGTCTACAAGATCTACGCGGAGTCCTTCCGCGGTGCCGAGCACCTGGTGCAGGTGCAGGAGGAGGCGCGCGCGATCGTGGCCGCGGCCCTCGGTAACGCCTAGCTCACGCAGTACAGAACCGGCCGGTCCCTTTCGGGGCCGGCCGGTTCTGTTTGTGTTGCGTGTGGTGACTTGCTGCTAGCGACCCACGGCACGCTCGGCGATGTACGCGCGCAGTGCGTCGGCGTCCGCGGGGATCTCCTCGACGCGCTGCGGGGCATCCATCAGGGCGCGGGTTTCGGCGGAGGGCTCGGGGGCGGAGCCCAGGGCCTCGGCGATGATTTCCGGGAACTTCCGCGGCTTGGCGGTTTCCAGAACGAGCATGGGCACCCCGGCCTCGACGTGCGGCAGGGCCACCTTCGCGCCGTCCGCGGTGTGCGGATCGAGCGTGATGTCCGCGCTCTCGGCGAAGGAGCGGATGGTGTCCAGGCGATCCGTGTGGGTGCTGGTGCCGCTCACGAAGCCGTACTCGGCGGCGAAGCGCTCGCGCTCGGCACTGAGGTCGAAGAATCCGTTTTCGCCCAGCTCACGCCAGAGACCGGCGGTGCGCTCGGGGTCGCGGCCCACGAAGTCGAAGATGAAGCGTTCGAGGTTGGAGGCCTTGGAGACGTCCATCGAGGGGCTCGAGGTGGCGAGGGTTTCCGCCGAGGTGCGCGGGCGGTAGATGCCGGTGCGGAAGAAGTCGTCCAGCACGTTGTTCTCGTTCGAGGCGAGCACCAGGGTGCGGATCGGCACGCCGATGAGCTTCGCGTAGTAGCCCGAGAGGATGTTACCGAAGTTGCCCGAGGGCACCGCGAAGGAGACCGGGAAACCGGCGCGCTTTTCGGCGTCTTCGGCGTCGGTGGCGCGCAGCCAGGCCCACACGTAGTAGACGATCTGCGCGGAAATCCGACCAAAGTTGATCGAGTTGACCGCGCCGAGGTGCTGCGCACGCTTGAAGTCGAGGTCCTCGGCGAGGGTCTTCACCAGGTGCTGGCAGTCGTCGAAGACACCGGCCACGGCGAGGTTGTGCACGTTGGCGTCCTGCAGCGAGTACATCTGCGCACGCTGGAAGGCGCTCATCCGGCCGAGCGGGGAGAGCATGAAGATCGAGATACGCTCGCGGCCACGGAAGGCGTACTCGGCGGCGGATCCGGTGTCACCGGAGGTGGCACCGAGGATGTTGAGGCTGCTACCGGTCTTGGCGAGCACGTACTCCATGGCCTCACCGAGGAACTGCATGGCCATGTCCTTGAAGGCCAGCGTCGGCCCCTCGGACAGGCCCACCAGGGTCATGCCGCGGCCGATGTCGGTCAGCGGTACGGTCTCAGCGGCCTCAAACTTCTCGGCGGCATAGGCGGCGTGGGTGAGGCGGGTGAGGTCCTCACGAGGAATGTCGGTCGCGAAGAGCCCGATGACCTCGGCGGCGAGGTCGGCGTAGCTCAGCGAACGCCAGCTCTCCAGCGTTTCCGCGGAGACGGTGGGCATGGTTTCGGGAACGGCGAGGCCGCCGTCCGGGGCAAGGCCCTCAACCAGAACGTCGGAATACTGGCCAATAGCGTGGCCGCGCGTCGAGATGTACTGCAATTCCGCGCCTTTCTCCTCGGGGGTCTGTGAGAAATCCAGCCTACCGGGCGCGCCGGGGAGAAGAACACCGCGGCCGGTGCACGTTGGTGCGTCGGCCGCGGTGGTTGCCACTCAGCGCGAGCGGCGCAGGTGCGTGCGGTGCAGCGCCGCCACGATAACCGTCAGGACGATATTGGCCCCGATCATCACGAGCAAAACGGTACGGAATGCGGCCGCGTAGTCCGCGCCATGACCGGGGATCCCCGCGGCGGTGGCATCGGCGACGCCCTGATCGCCGAGGCTCGCAAAGATGAGTGCCGCGACGATCGCCGCAAAGGCCGCGATCACCACGGCCTCGCTGCCCACGCGCACGAAGTTCAGGACTCCGGCTGCGGCCCCCGAGCGGTGCGGGGGCACCTGGGCCAGGGCCTCGCCATCCACGAGCCCGATGGTCATGCCAAAGGCAGCGCCGATCAGGAGCATGCCCGGGATCGCCCACCAGATTGCGACATCCGGTGAGATCACGAGCAGCGCGCCATCACCGATGATCATCGCGATCAGGGCCACATAGATCACACCCATCGGCGTGATTCCGGCGAAGCGGTGAATCGCTTTCGACACGGCCAGGGGTGCCACCACGATTGGCACCATCATGAACAGCATGAAGAGGCCGGCCGAGGAGGCGGAGAGATCGTAGATCGCGCCGAACGCGACCGGGAGGTAGGTGCCGAGCGTGATCGCCCCGATCGCGGTAGCGACGGGCACGAGGGCGAGGGCGAGGAAGTGGGGGTTGCGCAGAACCCCGAAGTCAACGACCTTCCGGCCGGGCTGCGGTTCGTGCCTGATCTGCGGAAGGGCACGGCTGAACACCAGGGCAAGTACGGTCACGATGCCAAACACGATGAAGACGCCGCGCCACCCGAGCCACCCGGTGAGCACGCCCGCGATTACCGGGCCGATGGCCGAGCCGATACCGATGACGGTGCCAAAGATCGCGAAGTTTCGCGCCCGCGCCGGCCCCTCCCAGGCGTTCGACATGATCGATGCCGCTCCGGTGAACACCGCGGCACCGCCAATGCCGGACAGGATGCGCCCGATGTCGAGCACCACCAGGTCGGCTGCGACCGTGCTCACGAGGGAACCAGCCGTGAAGAACACGAGCCCGAGGATGACCGTGGCGCGATACCCCAGGCGGTCGGAGAGCACTCCCCACACCAGGGTGAAGATGGCGAAGGATGCGTTGAATCCGTTGACCACCGCCTGCAGCAGGAATGGCGAGGCACCAAGATCGCGCGCAATGGTGGGCAGGAGCACCCCCATTCCCGAGATCGCCAACGGCACGACGAAGACCGAGAGCACGATCACCGGCATGGCCAGCCTCGAGGGGGAGGAACGGGGTTTTTCTGTCACGGGAGGACCTTTCACTGGGAAGACGGACACGGTGCGGAGCCGTCGACACCGCACGGTTTCGCGTGCGAGTGGACTAATTCTGTAGTGCCCGTTACAGTTATAACAGATTAATATAGTGACCATTACAGATTGGTGGAACATGTCTCGTGGACGAACCCGAACCTTTGACCTCGAACAGGCCCTCGACCGCGCGGTCGACGTGTTTTGGCGGCGCGGATACGAGGCAACATCGATTTCCGAGCTGACCGAGGCGATGGGCATCAACCCGCCGAGCCTGTACGCGGCGTTCGGGAACAAGCGCGCCCTGTTCGACCGAGTGGTCGAGCGATACATGCGCTTTTCGGCCGAGAACCTACGGGCGGCCGCCGCGCAGCCAACGGGCCGCGCGGCCGCCCGCCAGATGCTGACCAGCGTCGTGATCAGCGCAACGAGCGAGGGCCAGCCCACCGGCTGCCTGCTCGTGCAGGGCGCGCTGACGGGGGCGGCCGAGAACGCCGATGTGCAGGATGAACTCGCGCGGCGGCGCGAGGAGGTCCGGCACGGCATGCAGCTTCGCTTCGAGCAGGCGCGTGACGACGGCGACTTTCCGCCGCAGACCGATCCGGCAGCACTCGCCCGCTACTACCTCACGGTCGCGACCGGCCTGACCGTGCAGGCCGCAAGCGGCATCGGCCGCGAGGACCTCCTCCAGGCGGTGGACTTTGCGATGGTCGCATTCCCCGATGCCAGCGCGGAGGTGTCCCGGTGAGTGCGCGCAGACTCGGGTTCCTCTCCTTTGGGCACCACCAAAACACTCCGGGAGCGTCCGCCAGGACGGCCGGCGATGCCCTCCGACAGGGCATAGAGATCGCCGTGGGTGCCGAGGAGCTCGGTCTCGACGGGGCGTGGAGCCGCGTTCACCACCTTCAGCGCCAGTTCTCAAGCCCCTGGAGCCTCCTTGCCGCCATCGCAGCGCGGACATCGCGGATCGAGATCGGCACCGCCGTCATCGACATGCGCTATGAAAACCCACTGCTGATGGCGGAGCTCGCCGCCTCCGCCGACCTCATCAGTAACTCTCGCCTCCAGCTCGGGCTGAGCCGAGGATCCCAGGAACCCGCGCGACGCGGATACGAGCGCTTCGGCTTCCACCCACGCGAGGGCGAGAACGCGGCCGATATGGCGCGCGAACACACCGAGGCGTTCCGGGCGGCAATCGTCGGAGCATCCGTGGCCGAGACCGATCCTGGTGAGACCGGCGTGAGCCTTCCGCTGTCCGTCGAGCCCCACTCACCGACGCTCGGGGAGCGAATTTGGTGGGGATCCGCGACCCGCCACAGTGCGCAGTGGGCCGGCGAGCAGGACCTGAACCTCCTCAGCAGCACGCTGCTCTCAGAGGACACCGGCATTCCCTTCAGCGAGCTTCAAGCAGAGCAGATTCGAGGTTTTCACGCCGCTCGCTCGGCGGCCGGCTATACCGGGAACCGTCGCGTTGCGGTGGTGCGCAGCATCCTGCCGATCGTCTCGCAGCGGGATTCTGAACTCTACGGGGCCGCAGCGAATGCCTCACGGGAGCAGGTGGGCGTACTCGGTGGTGCGATCTCCCGGTTCGGGAAGAGCTTCATCGGGGCCCCAGATCGGATCATCGAGGAGCTCACCCGAGATGCGGCCGTCATGTCGGCCGATACCCTGCTCGTCGCGATCCCCAACATCCTCGGCGTCGACCACAACCTGCGCCTGCTGGAAACCATTCGCGATCACATTGTGCCGGCGATTGGATGGGAAAGAGATGCCTGAGTCCGAAGTTATCCCGGTCAAGGGGGTGCGCAAGGCGACCGCTGCGGCGATGACGAGGTCCGCATTTACCATCCCGCAGGTGTCGGTCTGGACCGAAGTGGATGCCACCCGCACCATCGAGTACGTTTCGCGGCTCAAGCTCTCCCCCGACTACGCCGACGTTCGGGTTACCCCGCTGCTCGTTGTCTCCCTCGCGGTGCTCTGGGCCGTGGGCCGCACGCCGATGATCAATGCCCGCTGGGTGGACGGCCCGGATGGAGCGGTGATCGAGATGCACCCGGGCGTAAACCTCGGTATCGCCGCGGCCACGCCGCGGGGTCTCCTGGTACCCAACATCAAGAATGCTCAGGAGCTTTCCGCCCACGATCTCGCCGCGGCACTGGGCACCCTCGCCGCCACGGCTCGCGCCGGCCGCACGACCCCCGCCGATCAACGCGACGGGACGATCACGATCACAAACATCGGAATTTTCGGTGTTGATGCGGCCACGCCCATGATCAATCCGGGTGAGGCGGGAATCGTCGCGGTGGGCACGATCCGGCAGAAACCCTGGGTGGTGGATGGCGAAATCGTGCCACGCTGGGTCGCCACCGTCGCCGGTTCGTTTGATCACCGGGTGGTCGATGGCGACGCCATGAGTCGCTTTATCGCCGACATCGCTGCGGTACTCGAAGACCCCGCGATCCTCCTCGCCTAGTGGCCGAGGGCTACGCCTTCGTTTCCGGGACGCGAACCGACACCTACCGACCGCGGGCTACGCCTTGGTCTCGGGGACCGAGTAGAACCAGGCCTTCATTTCCTGGCCGGGCTTGTTGGCGGCGTTCTTGTCCTTGATCAGTTCGTCGAGGTCGCGGTAGTCGCCGTCGAGGTTGTGTGAGACGAAGGCAACCTTGATGTGGCCGTTGACCTTCTTGACGCTGGACACGGTCATGACGTGGTCGGGGCGGCCCTCGCCGGTCCAGAGGAAGATGCCGATGTCGCCGACCTTGAGCTTGTCGCGGTCGTTCAGGCCGAGCTTGGTGAGACCCAGGGTGGAGGACTCGTCGGTCAGCCACTTATCCATGGTGGGTACGAAGCGCCAGGACTCGGTGGAGGAGGCGACGTTCACACCGGGGCTGCTCCACTTGGAGTTCTGCTGCCAGCCGCGGGCGATGAGCCCCTGGCTGGTGAAGTTGGCGCAGTCGCCACCGCCGGAGTTCATGTCGCCCCACTGCGCGGTGTTGTAGTTGTTCCAGTGCTTGAAGAGGTAGGCCATCTGGCGGTCGACGTCGGTCTTGACCTCGTAGTTGTAGTCGACGCTGCCGGCAATGGGCTTCTCGCCCACGAGTGCGGTGACCGGCACCTTGCCCACGACGTAGTTGAACGAGGAGGGCACGGTGACCTCGATCGTGGTGGGGTTCTTCACGGTGATATCGCCGGCGTCCTCGGTGCCGAAGTGCACGTTGGTCACGCCGGTGAGGTTTTCACCGGTGAGGGTCAGGGTGCTGCCACCGGCGAGCGCACCGGTGGTCTGCGAAAGCTTGGTGAGGGTGGCCGCGGACGAACCGGACTCGGCGCTCGCGGAGCTCTGCGGGGCACCCGAGGTTTCGGGGGCGGAGGCCGAGCAGCCGGCGAGGGTCACGGCAAGCAGGCCGCTCAGGGCGAGGGCGGGAATTCGAGTGCGCACGGGGGGCCTTTCACAGGTCTCAACAAGCAGTGTGTCGAGTTCATCCTAGGTTGCGCTTCCTGAGAACTAGACGCGAGCTTCCCGGCGGGCCGAGAATCGGCGGCGCGCCCCGGGTGTCGTAACCCGGGTGGCCGTGCGGGCCCGCGCACGAGAGAATGGGGGTACGGGGAATGCTCGTTCCCCGCCGAGTGTTGCCCACTGTGAGCAGTGCCCACCCCCAACGTGCCCCACCGGGCAGAGGAATCAGCACCCATGACCCAGAACCTCCCGATCGACGATGCCGCCGCCGCGGTTTACGCTGCCGACTTCCCGGCCCTGGATCAGGAGGTGAACGGCCACCGCCTCGCGTATCTCGACTCCGGTGCGACCTCACAGAAACCCACCGCGGTTCTCGACGCCGAGCGCGACTTCTACGAGCACCACAACGCCGCCGTGCACCGCGGCGCTCACACCCTCGCGGCCCTCGCGACCGAGCGCTTTGAGGATGCCCGCGCGAAGGTCGCCGGTTTCATCGGTGCCGATATCGACGAGGTGGTGTGGACGAGCGGTGCCACCGAGGCACTGAACCTCATCGCCTACGGCATCTCTAACGCCAGCGCTGGCCTCGGCGGTGAGTCCGCGCGACGCTTCGCGATCGGCGCGGGCGACGTCATCGTCACCACCGAGGGCGAGCACCACGCCAACCTCATCCCCTGGCAGGAGCTCGCGGCGCGCACCGGCGCGACCCTGCGCGTCATTCCGGTGCTGGATGACGCGACCCTCGACATGGATGCCGCCGCCGCGCTGATCACCTCCGAGGTCAAGCTGCTGGCCTTCACCCACGTCTCAAACGTTTCCGCGGTCATCAACCCGGTGGCCGAGCTCGTGGCGCTCGCCCGCGCGGTCGGTGCCCTCGTGGTGCTGGATGCCTGCCAGTCGGTGCCGCACATGGGCGTGAACGTCCGCGAGCTGGATGTGGACTTTGCCGCGTTCTCCGGCCACAAGATGCTCGGACCCACCGGTATTGGCGTGCTCTATGGCCGCTCCGAGCTGCTGAACGCGCTGCCGCCGTTCCTCACCGGCGGTTCGATGATCACCACCGTCACGCTGGAAAAGGCCGAGTATCTGCCCGCGCCGCAGCGTTTCGAGGCGGGTACGCAGCAGGTGGCGCAGGCCATCGGTCTGGCCGCGGCGATCGACTATCTGGACGCCGTGGGCCTCGACCGCATCCACGAGCGCGAGGCCGACCTCGGCGCGCGCATGTACCGCGGGGCCGCCGCGATTCCGGGCATTCGCGTGCTCGGTCCGAGTGATGCCGCCCTGCGTTCGGGCGTCGTGGCGCTCGATGTTGAGGGTGTCCACGCACACGATGTGGGCCAGTACCTCGATGACCGCGGCATCGCGATCCGCGTGGGCCACCACTGCGCCCAGCCGCTGCACCGCCGTCTCGGGGTCACCGCCTCGACCCGGATCAGCCCCTACTTCTACAACACCACCGCCGAGATTGACGCCGTGATCGACGCCCTCGGCGAGGTCCGCGCCTACTTCGGCCTCACCGACTAAACCCCCGCCTCACTCCCCACTCAGATTTAGAAACTGGAGCTGCCATCATGGGCTCACCCGAACTCGCCTCCCTGTACCAGCAGGTCATCCTCGAGGCTTCCAAGCAGAAGCACGGCTTTGGCCTGCGCCCCGAACCGCACCCCAGCAACCACCAGCTGAACCCCACCTGTGGTGACGAGATCACCCTGCAGCTCGTCACCGATTCCTCGGGTGAGCACGTCGAAAAGCTCGCCTGGGAGGGCCAGGGCTGCTCGATTTCGATGGCCTCGGCCTCGCTGCTGACCGACCTCACCGCGGGCCTGCCGGTGGCCGAGCTGCCCGAGCGGATCGGCCTGTTCCGTGAGCTCATGCAGTCAAAGGGTGCCGGCGTGGAGGATGACGAACCACTCGGTGACGCCGCCGCCCTCGAGGGTGTCTCGCGCTATATTGCCCGCGTAAAGTGCGCGATGCTCGCCTGGACCGCCCTGGAGGGCGCGATGATGGAGAGCGCGGCGAAGTAGCGCGGCCGTGGGGCACTCCCCTGCGCCACACGAATCACGCGGCCCCCCTGGCAAAGCCCTGGGAGGCGCGCGGCGGTGGTTTCGATCGACTCCGATCCCGGAAATAGTTGTAGCGACAATCTATTTCCGATCGAAGGAGCCCATCTTGACCCCGACGACCACCTCATCCCTCGGCCTCGCGATCCTGCGCATCGCGCTCGGCGTCGTCTTCTTTGCGCACGGCTGGCAGAAACTCACCGAGTACACCCTCGCCGGCACCACCGAGGCGTTCCGCGGCATGGGCGTGCCCCTGCCCGAGCTGGTGGGCCCGGCCGTCGCGATCCTCGAGATCGTGGGTGGTGCGGCGCTGATCCTCGGCCTCGCGACCCGCATCGTCGCCGCCCTGCTCGTGATCGACATGCTCGGTGCCCTCTTCCTGGTGCACGCCTCCGCGGGAATCTTCGTGGATGCGGGCGGCTATGAGCTCGTTCTGGCCCTCGCCGCCGGTGCCGCGGCCCTCGCGCTGACCGGCCCCGGCGCATACTCCGCCGATCGCCTGGTGACGAACCTGCGTCGCGGACGCTCGGCGGTCGCCGCCTAGGCACCCCACACACGTCCGCCCTCGAAGCCCTCCCCCTGGGTTTCGGGGGCGGATTTTTCTGTCGACACGCGAGTAGAGTTGAACGCACCGCGCGGCACGGCTGCCGCATTCCCCGCACCACGTTTCGGAAGACCAATGATGCCCTCTCCCGCCACCCGCTCCATTCCCGTGCCCCGCCGCCCGCTGCGCCTCGGCGTACTCGGTGCCGCCCGGATCGCCGGCCGCTCCCTGATTCCGGCGGCGACCGCCGCCGGCGACGTCCTGGTGGCCGTGGCCGCCCGCGATCCCCAGCGCGCCCGCGAGTACGCGGCCGAGCACGGCTTCCTCCGCGCCGAAAGCGACTACGCCGCCCTGCTGCGATCCCCCGATATCGAGGCCGTCTACGTGCCGCTGGTGAATTCCGAGCACGCCGAGTGGGCCGCCCGAGCCCTCGACGCGGGCAAGCACGTGCTCGTGGAGAAGCCCATCGCGGCCAATGCCGACCAGATGGAGGCGCTCGCGAGGCGCGCGGCCGGGTCCGGCCTGGTGCTCGCCGAGGCGTTCCACTACGCGATGCACCCGCTGTGGCTGCGCGTGCACGAGGTTCTGGGCTCCGGGCAGCTCGGCACGGTTCAGGGCATCACGATTCGCTCGGAGATCCCCGCCCCCGCGGATTCAGACCCGCGCTGGAGCCTCGCCCTCGCCGGCGGCAGCGTCATGGACGTCGGCTGCTACGCCCTGCACGCCGCCGAGAGCCTGGGCGCGCACTTCGGTGGCACGCCGCGGGTGGTCTCGGCCACCGCCCTGGCCCGCCCGGAGGACGCCGAGGTGGATCGCTCCCTCACCGCCGAACTCACCTACCCCGACGGCACCCCGGTGCACGTCTCCTCCTCGATGGACGCAGCCGACATGGAGTTCTCGTTGCGCATCACCGGCACCGCGGGCGCCCTGGATGTCCCGGACTTCGTGCTCCCCCAGCTCGATGACCGCCTGATTTTCGGCCCCGCTGACGCCCCCATCACCGAGCACCTGGGCACCCGCGCCTCGTTCGACTTCCAGTTGGACGCCTTCCGCGCGGCCGTCCGAGGCGACGCCACCTTCCCGGTGAGCATCACCGAATCACTGCACACCCTGCGGCTGGTGGATGCCGCCTACCGTGCCGCGGGCCTGGCACCGCGGCCGGGGGCGGAGCTCAGCGCGCGGGTGTAGGGAATCCCACCCCCGCGCACCGGCGGCTAGCCCCGCGAAACCTCACCCGCGAATCCGTGCTCCAGACCGGTCGCAAAACCGGCTGTGGGGCGCGGCTCGGGGATTCCCGGGGCCACGCAGCACACTCCGGATTCCGGCAGGATGAGTTCCACCCGCGCGGCAGCCTCGTGATCGCCGGCAATTGCGGCCACCACCGAGCGCACCTGCTCATATCCCGTGGCCAGCAGGAACGTGGGTGCACGACCGTAACTCTTCATGCCCACGATGAACACGCCCGCCTCCGGCTGGGCAAGAATTTCGGCCCCGTGGGGCTCGACGGTGCCGCAGGAGTGGTGGTTGGGGTCGATCAGTGGGGCGAGCTGGGCCGGCGCCTCGACCACGGGGTCGAGGTCGAGTCGCACCTCGCGAAGCATGTCGAGATTCGGGCGGAATCCCGTGGCCGCGGCGATGGCATCCACCACGATCTCGGTGGATCCATCGGCCTTCACCTTGACCCGTCCGGACGGGGTCGCGGCCAGGGAGTGGATCGCGAAGTCTCTCAGCAGGGTGATGCGGCCATCGGCCACGGCGGCACGCAGGCGCGTCCCGAGCGCTCCGCGGGCGGGGAGCTCATCGGCATCGCCACCGCCGTAGAGACGGTGCGGGGAGTGGCCTCGGATCCCCCAGAAAATCTCGGTGTCCGGCTCGGATTCGGCAAGCTCCACGAGCGCGAGCAGCGTGTTGGCGGCCGAGTGTCCGAGGCCCACTACCAGGGTTGAGCGACCGGCGAAGCGCGTGCGATCACGCCCCAAAACGTCGGGGAGCGCGCCGACGAGCCACGGCGCACACGCGGACTCCCCGGCCGCCGGATACCCACTGGCCCCCAGCGGATTGGGGGTGGACCAGGTGCCGGAAGCGTCGATCACCGCGGCCGCGGCAATTTCCTGCACCCCGCCCGCGGTCTCGACCCGAACCACGAGGGAGTGGCGTTCGCGCCCCACCGAGCGCGTCTTATCGATGCCGCGACGACCCACCCCGATCACCCGCGCGCCGTAACGGATGTGCGGCGCGATCTCCGGTGCGGTCGCGAGCGGCTGCACGTACTCACGCACCAGCTCGGCCCCGGTGGGCACCCGCTCGGGGTCGGGGGCGACCCATCCGCGCGGTTCCAGGAGAGCGCGGGCCGCCGGGTCGGTATTGAATCCCCAGGGGGAAAACAGCGAGATGTGCCCCCACTCGCGCACCGCGGAACCGGCGAACTCGCCGGCCTCGAGCACGAGCGGGCGTAGGCCGCGGGTCACCAGGTGGGCGGCGGCCGAGAGCCCGATCGGTCCGGCACCGATCACGATGACGGGGAGTTTGGGATCCGGAGTGGGGTGAGACATGGCACGTCCATTCATTCATGCAGATTGACAGGTATCAACAGCATAGACTGTTAATAGAAGTAATGACATGCAATACTGGATACATGACCATCACGACCCTTGAGCTCACGCCCCTGCCCCGGAAATCCGGAGATGACCCCGCGGCGCGCGCTCACGCCCTTGCGCCACTCATGCGTGCACTCGGCGACCCGAATCGCCTGCACCTCGTCCTGCTCCTCGCCGACGGCCCCCTCACGGTGCGCGAACTCACCGATGCCTCGGGCCTCAGCCAAACCCTGGTCAGCCACCACCTCGCACCGCTGCGCGAGCTGGAGCTCGTGACCGTCACCCCGCGCGGCCGCGCGAACGTCTACGAGCTCTGCTGCGAGGCCCTGGCCACCCCGGTGCGCCTCCTGGCCAGCATTGCCAGCGCGACGCCCGAGGGTCGCGAGGCCTGCTGCGCGGCGGATAACGGCTCCTAAAATCCACAACGCCCCTCCCGACTCAGGTTCGGGAGGGGCGTTGTGCGTTGCGTAATCGACTAGTCGGTCAGCGCGATCGCGTCGATCTCGACGAGCATTTCCTCGCGCGGCAGGCCGGTGAACACGGTGGTGCGGGCGGGCAGCACACCCGAGGTGACGCGAGCCGAGACGAACTCACCGTAGGCGTCGTTCATGATCGGGAAGTCCTCGCGCTTGGTGAGGTAGACGCGCAGCATCATCACGTCGTCAAACGTGGCACCGGCGGCCGCGAGAATCGCCTCAACGTTCTGCAGGGTGCGGGTGGTCTGGGCGGCCACGTCGCCGGGGAAGAGGTACTCGTTGGTTGCGGGGTCCACCGGACCCTGACCGGACACCTGCACAAACGGGCCCTTGCGCACGCCCTGCGAGAAGGTGTGCGCGGGGGCGGGGGCGTCGGTGGTGGAAATGGCGATGCGTTCTGACACGATGGGGCCTTTCGGGCGGGGATGCCGGACCCGGTGCGACGAACGCGCCCCGGGCGCCAACCTGTTGACGGCGTTCGATTCCCGATGCTAGAACATACGTAGGGCGGGTGCAAGCACTCGGCGACAACGATCTGCCCACGGACACGGTCGTCGAGACCGGGGCGAGGACGCCCCACCAATCAGGCAGGGGTTTTACCGATGACAGGCGCGATCGACCCGATGGCCCATCCGCTCGCTTCCGGCCCACTGAAGGCGTTTCCGCCCGCGCCGGCCGGCATCACCCCCGAGGCGCTGCGCGCTACGCAGCCACCGCTGGATTCACTGACGACCCCGCTCGTGAGCGTCGATCAGGGTGCGATTCGCGACAACATCGAGGCGATGCGTGGCTGGTGCGAGAGCGCCGGCGTGGGCCTCGCCCCGCACGGCAAAACCACCATGAGCCGGGCACTGTGGCTGCAGCAGCTGGAAGCCGGTGCCTGGGGAATCACGGTGGCGACGCCCTGGCAGCTGAGCGTCGCGCTGGGCTGGGGCATCCCGCGCATCATGCTCGCGAACGCCCTGGTGCAGCCCGCCTATCTGCGGCTCGTGGGCACCGCACTGCGCGAGACGAACACCCGGATCGTGGTGTGGGCGGACTCCCTGCGGGCGGTCGAGATCATGGACACCGTGCTGCGCACCGAACCCGCGGTGCGGCCGCTCGAGGTGCTCGTGGAGCTCGGCCAGCACGGCGGCCGCACCGGCGCACGAACCCACGAGGAGGCCGTCGAGATCGCGTCCGCGGTGTCCGCCTCCTCAGTGCTCGCCCTCGCGGGTGTTGCGGGATACGAGGGCGCGCTGGCCCACCACGGCGACGCGGCGTCCCTCACCATCATTCGCGACTACCTGACTCGCCTCGCGGGTCTCGACGACGCCCTGCGCGACAGCTACGATCCGCGCATCGACTCGGCGATCGTGACCGCGGGCGGCAGCGCCTACTTCGACGTCGTGGCCGAGGTGCTCGCCGCGCGGCACGCCCCCGCGGAGGGCCGCGAGGTTCTGCTGCGCTCGGGGGCCTACATCTCCCATGACGACGGCTTCTACCGCGGGATCACCCCGCTTGGCCGCGGCGGTTCGCGGGAGTTTCGCTCGGCGATCCACGGGTGGTCCACCGTGGTGTCCCGGCCGGAGCCCGGCCTCGCCCTGCTCGATGGCGGCAAGCGCGACTTCCCGTTCGATGAGGGCCTGCCCGAGGTGCAGGGCGTGCGCCACCTGGGCAGCGAGCGCGTCGAGGAGCTGCCGGGGGCGCGCGTCACCGCGATGAATGACCAGCACACGTTTGTGGAGCTGGCCGCGGGCAGCGAGATCTCGGTGGGCGACGTGGTCCGGCTCGGGCTCTCCCACCCCTGCACGACCTTCGATAAGTGGCGGGCCCTGGTGCTGATCGATGATGTGCGCGCCGAGCGTCCGCGCGCGGTCGACGTCATCACCACCGAGTTCGGTTAGGCGAGCACCGTGCAGACCATCCTGCTGCGTCACGCCCGCATCGTTGACGGCACGGGGGCACCGAGTGTTCCGGGTGACGTTCTGATTGTCGATGGCCGGATCGCCGCCCTCGGCGAGTGGCTCACCGTGCCCGCGGGCGCGCACCTCGAAATTGACGTGGCCGGGCAGGTGGTGGCCCCCGGGTTCATCGACATGCACGCGCACTCCGATCTCGCGGTGCTCCACGATCGCGAGCACCTGGCGAAGGTCTCCCAGGGCGTGACCACCGAGGTGCTGGGGCAGGACGGCCTCTCCTATGCACCCACCACGGATGCGACCATGGCGATCCTGCGCCGCCAGATCACCGGCTGGAACGGCGAGCCCGCGAGCGTTGACTTTGCCTGGCGCAGCGTGGGCGACTACCTCGACCTGATCGACCGGGGTGCGGCGCTCAACGTGGCCTACCTCGTGCCGCAGGGCAGCGTCCGGATGGCCGTGATCGGCACCGAGAACGTGCCCGCGACCCCCGCCGATATTGACGCAATGCGCGCCCTGGTGGCCGCCGGAATGCGTGAGGGCGCGTTTGGGATGTCCTCGGGGCTCACCTACGTACCCGGGATGTTCGCGGACACCGATGAGCTCGTGGCGCTGTGCACCGAGGTGGCGGCTCATGGCGGATTCTACGCACCGCATCAGCGCTCCTACGGCCGCGGAGCACTCGAGGCGTATGCGGAGATGGTCGAGGTCGCGAAGCGCTCGGGGGTGGCCCTGCACCTGACCCACGCCACGATGAACTTCGGCGTGAATGCGGGGCGGGCGAGCGAGCTGATCCGGCTCATCGAGGAGGCCGCGGTGGACGGCGTGGCCATCTCGTTTGACACCTACCCGTACCTCCCCGGCTCCACCACGCTCTCGGCGCTGCTGCCCGGCTGGGCGGCCGCCGGTGGCCCCGACCAGACCCTCGCGCGGCTTCAGGATCCCGTGCAGCGCGAGCGGATTCGGCACGAGCTGGAGGTCACCGGATCTGATGGCTGCCACGGGGTGGTCACCGACTGGGACACCATCGAAATTGCCGGCGTGCGTAACCCCGCCCTCGGCGGTATCGTCGGGTCCACCGTGGCGCGGCTCGCGCAGAGTGTGCGCGGCGGCACCCGCTCGCTGGTGCCGCCGGAGATCGCGGCGGCCTGGCCCACGGATGACCCCACCGGGGTGTTCTTTGCGCTCCTCCAGCAGGACGGATTGGCCACCACCATCCTCCAGCACGTGGGCGATGAGGCAAACGTGCGCACCATGATGCGGCACCCGCTGCACACCGGCGGGAGCGACGGCATCCTCGTGGGCGACAAACCCCATCCGCGCGCCTGGGGCACCTTCCCACGCTTCCTCGGCCACTACGTGCGTGAGGAGGGGGTGCTGGGCCTTGAGGAGGCGGTGGCGCACCTCACCTCGCGTCCGGCATCGATCCTCGGCCTGGAGGATCGCGGCGTGCTGCGCGTGGGCGCGGTGGCCGACCTCGTGGTCTTCGACCCGGACACCATCGCCGACCGCGCCACCTTCGCCGAGCCCCGGCAGCAGGCCGCGGGGATCTCCTGGGTGTTTGTGGCCGGGGTGCCGGTGATCGCCGAGGGCGAGCGCACCGAGGCCGTGCCCGGTCAGGCGCTGCGTGGCTCGGGATGGGTGTAGCGCAACACCCGCGCTGATCACTCACCCAGCTTCCAGAACTCGGCCGGCCACCACAGGGGTGCGCTACCGTGCGATAGTGACGATAACCGCGCGATGGTCGCCGTGCCCGATCTGGGAGGAGGCACAGCGCTGGATTTTCGTGTCCGATCGCACCAGCACATGATCGATGGGGGCAGCGAGCGAATCCGGAAGTGACAGCGGCCAGGTCCCCACACCGCGTGCGCTACACGCAAGCGAGGCATCTTTATACCCCTGGATTCGCGCGAGGGGGCCGTGACGAAGCGTGGCGTTGAAGTCACCGGCAATAATGTCGGGGATCTCCGAAGCGGCCGACTCGGCAATGGTTTTCAGGTCGGTACGCCATGCATCCATCAGCGCGGGAAGGGGCGGAGCCGAATGGACGCCCAGGATCGAGTATCCCGCGCGATCCGCTGAGGTGAGGGAAACGGAGCCGAATGAGGTGGGAAGGGCATCGTTCTGAGTGAACTGGATACGATCGGCACGCGTGAGTATCGTTGTTGGGGCGATGCCGCCCGAGTATGCAGCGGTGAAGCCCTGATCGCGAGTGCTATGGACCGTAAACGGAAGACCGGAGCTGGCAATTGCGCGTTCGGCGGCATACTCGCCTCCCTCGGGGAGGACGATCACATCCGGATTACCGAGTCTATCGAGCTGCAACAAGTCCGCCGCGGTGAGCGTGTCCTGGCTGTTATATACAGCGACTGTCAGCGTTCCTCTCGCTCCGTCGGCGGATTGTTCAGCCTCAACGGGAACCGAAGAACCGGAGGGCCACAGCACCAAACCCAAACCTGCCAGGAGGAGCATCACAGTCGCAGAAATTGTGACGCTGCGAAGTCCCGGTGAGCGCCGCAGGATACGGCGTTGCGCAAGTAACACCGTGATTGCGCAAACAGCTCCCAGGATGAGAACCAGACCAAAGATGGCGCTAAACGCCAGGAGGTGAGCAACGCCTAGGCGTTCACTCACAACGCTCGCGAGAGATGAGCCGGGGAAAAACACGAGTACCAGCAGGGCCGCTGCCGTGAGCAAGAAAGCTACGGCAGCGGCCCAACGAGCAAACGATACTTTTGGCCCGGCCTCATTGAGAGAATCCATGTTTTGGCCTTCTCGGGCCCGCCTTTCTACTTCAACGTTACGAGTCGACCCTGGTTGGCGAGGTCTTTACACTTGGTCGACGCGGTAGCGTTCGATTTCGTTGCCGATCCAACACTCCGCCCAGTAGCGTTGTTTGCGAGGTCCATTCGCTTATCAGGACCGGCTGGGGTCTCACTCTCATGACGATCCCCAAATCCCTTCGCGGCTGATGCACCCATCTCAATCGTCATGCGCGCGTTCCAGGAGCAGTGCCGGAACGCATCACCTTTACCCTGATACTAGGTGTTTTGGGCGAACTTGGCCTGAGCCTGACTACTTGCGTCATCTGCAGCGTTTTTCGCTTTCAAACAAATCGCCGACCGGGCCACCTTCGCCGAGCCCCGGCAGCGGGCCGCCGGGATCTCCTGGGTGTTTGTGGCCGGGGTGCCGGTGATCGCCGAGGGCGAGCGCACGGAGGCCGTGCCCGGCCGGGCGCTGCGTGGCCCGGGATGGGTGCCAACCAGGTAGCGAGACCGCGGCGACGCGCCGTCTGGTCGTTTCGCACGCACCCCGTGTTACGCAGCGTGTCGAACCGCTTTGCGATGCCCCCCGAACGGGAGAGAGGATGACGATGAGGGAACACTCCCCCTCATTTCCGGCGATCCCCACGCCCCACTCCTTTTCCCCCGGAGGAAACAATGTCTCGTTCGATTCGTCTTGTGAGCGCTCTTGCGCTGCTCACCGTTGCCGGCCTCGGGCTCGCCGGCTGCTCGGCCAGCGCCTCCCCCGCGGAGAACTCGGCGAGCGCCAAGGCCGCCACGGCCGAGAGCCTCAAGGACTTCGGCACCATCGATGAGCTCGCCGCGGCCGCCAAGGCCGAGGGCAAGCTCAACGTCATCGCGCTGCCGCGCGACTGGGCCAACTACGGCGCCATCATCGATGCGTTCAGCAAGAAGTACGGCATCAAGGTCAACGAGCTGCAGCCCAACGGTTCCAGCGCCGATGAGATCGCCGCCGCGAAGAACAACAAGGGGCTCGACACTGCCCCCGACGTGTTCAACATCGGCGACACCATTGCGAACAGCAGCGAGAAGTACCTCGCCGTGTACCGCAACCAGGCGTGGGACGAGGTAGACCCGAGCCTCAAGGACGCCGATGGTCACTTCATCGCCGGTGAGGGTGGATTCCTCTCGATCGGATACGACTCCGCCAAGGTGCCCGAGCCCAAGACCTTCAACGATCTGCTGGGTGCCGACTATAAGGGTCTCGCCATCTCCGGTGACCCCACCAAGAACGCTCCGGGACTCGCCGCCGTGGGTCTCGCAACCCTGCAGGAGGGCGGCACCCTCGACAACTTCCAGCCGGGAATCGACTTCTTTGGGAAGCTCAACAAGGCCGGTAACCTGATCAGCGTGCAGCCGAGCTCGGCCACCGTGGTGTCGGGTGAGACCAAGCTGATCATCTCCTACGACTACTCCAACGTGGCCTACGGCCGTGACCTCCCCACCTGGAAGGTCACCATCCCCGAGGGCACCGGTTACGGCAGCTTCCTCTACCAGGCCATCAACAAGGATGCCCCGCACCCGGCGGCCGCGCGCCTCTGGCAGGAGTTCCTGTACCAGGCCGAGCAGCAGAACGAGTGGATCAAGAGCGGTGCCCGCAGCCCGATCGAGGCCGCGCTGGTGAAGGCCGGCACCGTGGACAAGACCGCTCTGGCCGGTCTGCCCGCCGCCCCCACGAAGTACGAGATCCCCACCATCGAGCAGTCGAAGAAGGCCGGCGAGCTGGTCGGCACCAACTGGGCTCGCGCGGTCGGCTAACCACGTGACCTCGCTTGTTACCCCGCCGGGTACCGGATCCTCCGGTACCCGGCGTTCGGGCACCCGGGGCACCGCGCGCTCGCGTTCCCGAATCGCCCTGACCGCGGGCCGCGGAGTGGGCCTGCTGCCCTTCACGCTCTACGTGCTGCTGTTTCTCGCGGTGCCCACGGTCATCGCACTGGTCAGCGGTTTTCAGGATGCCGATGGCGGCTGGACCCTCGACAACCTCTCGGCGCTCGGCGATCCGCTGATCCTCCGCACCATCGGCAGCTCGCTGTGGCTCGCGGCGCTCACCTCGCTGCTCGGCGCGATCATCGGTGCCCTGGTGTGCTTTGCGATGATGGGCCTCGATGAGACCCGCCTGCTCTCCCGCGTGGTGACCTCGATTTCCAGTGTGCTCGCCCAGTTTGGTGGCGTGATGCTGGCGTTTGCGTTCATCGCGACCATCGGTATTCAGGGTGCGATCACGGTGTTCCTGCGCGGCGAACTCGGCATTGATATCTATCAGGACGGCGTGTGGCTGTATGAGCTCCCCGGCCTGATCCTGCCCTACCTCTACTTCCAGGTTCCGCTGATGATCATCGTGTTCCTCCCCGCCATGAAGACGCTGCGGGTGCAGTGGGCCGAGGCCAACCTGACCCTCGGTGGTACCCGCCTCACGTTCTGGACGCGGATCGGTCTGCCCCTGCTCTTCCCCTCCTTTGTGGGCAGCTTCCTGCTGCTGTTCACCAACGGTTTTTCGGCGTACTCCACCGCCGCCGCGCTCATCAACCAGGCGTCCCCCATCGTGCCGCTGCAGATTCGTCTCGCGCTCAGTAGTGAGACCGTGCTGGGGCGCGAGAACGTTGCCGGCGTGCTGGCGCTGGCGATGATGGTGATCATGGCCGTGGCGATGGCGCTCTACGCGCTGGTGCAGCGCCGGGCCGCGAGGTGGCGGATATGAGCGCGAAGCCGCGTCACCCGCTGGCTCCGGCGCGGGCCACCCGGATCATCATCCTGGCCGTGATCGGCGCCCTGTTCGCGGTGCCGATCGCCTCGATGGTCGAGTTCACGCTGCGTGATCCCCAGACCGGCGGTCACACGCTGAATAACTGGGCGAGCCTATTCGCCCCGGATGCCGCGAGCACCTACGAGGTGGTGTGGACCGGGATCGGCAACTCGCTGCTCCTCTCGGCCTTCGCGGTGGCGGTGGTGCTGCTGATCCTGGTGCCGACGATGGTGTACGTCGAGGTGGAGTTCCCCCGGCTGTCGCGGGTGCTGGAGTTTATCTGTCTGATTCCGCTCTCGCTGCCGGCGATCGTGCTCGTGGTGGGTTACGTGCCGGTGTATCAGTTCATTGGTCGCACCGTGGGCACGGATGTGTGGTCCCTGGGCTTCGCGTACGGCATCATCGTGCTGCCGTTTGCGCATCGCGCGCTGAAGTCGAACCTCGACGCGATCGGCATTCGGGTGCTCAGCGAGGCTGGCCGCACCCTCGGCGACTCCTGGTTCGGGTTCCTCTGGCGCGTGGCCGTTCCCAACCTGCGCAGCGGCATTTCGGCGGCGGTGCTGATCACCGTGGCCGTGGTGTTTGGGGAGTTCACCCTCGCCTCGCTGCTGAACCGTACCAACCTGCAGACCGCGCTCAACATCATCAACTGGCAGAACCCGTTTGTGTCCGTGGCGATCTCGCTGGTCTCACTGATCGCGGTGTTCCTGCTGCTCCTGGCCGTCAGCGGCCTGGGCCGGGTGGGTGTGCGCCGCACTCGGCGGCCCGCCACCCCGACTCCCGTTTCCCCCACTCCCCTGCGAGGTACCCGATGACCACGTCCTCCCCCGTTCTGCCCGGCATCGTGGGCACCCCGGTGCACTTCGAGGCGGTCTCCCTACGCTTTGGCAGCACGCTGGCGCTGGATGAGTTCTCCCTCGTCATCGCCCCCGGCGAGTTTGTTGCCCTGCTCGGGCCCTCGGGCTCCGGCAAGACCACCGCGCTGCGGGCGCTGGCGGGGCTTGAGGCGGCCACCGCGGGGCGCATCCTCGTGGATGGCGGCGATATCACCGGCGTCCCCACCAATAAGCGCGACCTCGGCATGGTGTTCCAGTCGTACTCGCTGTTCCCGCACCTCACCGCGCTGGAAAACGCCGAGTATGGCCTGCGTTCGCGCCGTCAGCCGAAGGCCGCGCGCCGCGAGGCGGCACAGGCGGGCCTTGATCTCGTGGGTCTGGGCGACCTGGCCGACCGCTACCCGCATGAGCTCAGCGGCGGCCAGCAGCAGCGCGTGGCCCTCGCCCGCGCGCTGGTCACCCGGCCGAAGGTGCTGCTGCTGGACGAGTCGCTGTCGGCGCTGGATGCCAAGGTGCGCGTGCAGCTGCGCGAGGAGATCCGCCAGCTTCAGCTGCGCCTCGGCATCACCACGATCTTCGTGACCCACGACCAGGAGGAGGCACTCTCGGTCGCCGACCGGGTCGCGGTCATGCGGGACGGCCGGATCGAGCAGGTTGGCACCCCCGAAGACCTCTACCTCCGCCCGGCCAGCGCCTTCGTGGCCGAGTTCGTGGGCGTCACCAACCGCATCCCCGCCGAGAACCTCGGCGACGGCACCGTGCGTGTGCTGGGCAGCGTGCTGCCGGTGGCGGAGGTTCCGGCGACGGAGGTTCCTGCGGCGGAGGTTCCTGCGGCGGATGCAACCGCGGGCGGGCTCGTCGCGTATGTGCGGCCGGAGAATCTGCGGTTGGTGGTGGGTGCTGGTGCTGGTTCTACTGCCGGATCCGGCGTCTCCGCGACCGTGGTCGAATCCTCGTTCCTCGGCTCCTTCCGGCACACCCTCGTGACCCTCCCGGATGGCTCGCTCCTGCGTATCCAGCACGCCGCCACCGAGGCCCTGGCCATCGGCACCGAGGTGCTGGTGGAGGCGGTGGCGGTCACGCGGGTGGTCGCGGCGTAGCAGTCCTCGCGGACCCGAAATTACCGCTGTCGGGGCGTCTCACTGCTGCGGAAACTTCTCATTCAGTTCCGCGTAGGCCTCTGCCTCGGTGAGTTCACCCGTCAAGATTCTGCGTGCACGCCCCAGCGAATCCATCTGAGAGTCGTTGTTACGGCATGCGTCTTCAGCAAATCGATTGTGATTCAGGATAACGCTCGCGGCGACGTAGTGTTCAGCACACATGGGTCATGCCGGGCTCTGATTTCGGTGGTTCATCAGGTCAGCCGCTCCCTGTGTGCTGCCCCGCGGTTCCGTATCCCCGAGGTCCAGCTATGACCACCGAAAAGGAGTGAACATGAGTCAGAAACCGAGCCGACGCACGGTCACCACGGGCCTCACCCTGCTCCTACCCGTCCTCGGGATCGTGAGCATCGCCATCATCCTCTACCGGCTGAGCGACAATACGGGCACCGCCGTCGTGGCGGTGGGGCCATCAATCGCTATCCCCCTCCTCGCCGTTGTCTCGCTGCTCGCCGTGGTCGGTCCCGTCATCCTGGCTATCGTGGACAGGCAAGAACGGCTCCTGCTGATTGCCGCCGGGATATTCGCGATAGCTGGTTTGGCAAACGCAGCACTGACCTCATCGCTGTTGGGCGGGACCACACATTTCCCCTTCTCCATTGCGGGAATAGCCGTCGGCCTGCTTCTCTGCCTTAATCGCTTACTCCTCGCAGCCGAGCGAGGGCGCTTCCGACCCGCAACGACCTGATCTGGATGCGGGCACTACTCGGAAACGAAAAACCCACCCGGCTGGCACCGGGTGGGTTCGAATGTTGATCTCAACGCTACGTGGCTTTGCCTCGCACCACAACGAAAAGGCCCCGACCCGGACATGCCGGACGGGGCCCTCACGCGGGGGAACCTAGCGGTTTAGCTCGATCTGGCCGAGGTCCGCGTAGCGCAGGCGCACCGGGTCGTGCAGGGTGTGGGTGCGGGCGTTGCGCCAGAAGCGGTCGGCGCGGAGCGAGCGGTCGGCGGTGCGGGCACCGGTCCAGGAGAACAGCTCGGTGGACACGCGGTTGGAGACGTCGGCGGAGAGCGCCTTCGTGGCCAGCAGGCCCTCGCGCACCTCGGTGAGCAGTGGTTCCGGAGCGTCGGGGGTGGCCTCGGCCCGGTCGATCACCGCGGCGGTTTCGCGCAGCAGCGCGGCCACGGCGCGCACGGCGGCCGACTCCTTCCCCACCTGGAAGCGCAGGATCGGGTCCTCCACGAGGCTCGCGTACTGCGCCAGCTCGAAGGGCACCCGGTTGCTCGCGCGCACCGAGGCCACGCCGTAGCGTAGCGCGCCCTCGGCGATGCCCACGTCGATCGCCGCGTGCGCGAGGCGTCCGGCCTCGGCCCAGGCCGTGGGACGGGTCGCCGGGCTCCAGGCAAACACAAAGTCGGCGGGCACGGCCACCTCGCTCAGGCGCAGGGTGCCGCTGCCGCTGCCGCGCTGGCCCATACCGCTCCAGTCGTCGATGATTTCGAGGCCCGGGGCGTCGGTCGGGATGAAGGACATGATGACGCTGCCCTCGCCGTCCACGGCCATCACGGTGATCCAGGCGGCACCCAGCGAGCCGGTCGCGTAGAACTTCTGGCCCGAGGCCAGGTAGGAGCCGTCCTCCTGACGGGTGAACACGGTCGAGAAGTCGGCCGCGTGGCGGCCCCCGCGCTCGGCCGCGGCGTTGGCGATCCGCTTGCCCGCGCGAATGTCCGCGTAGAGACGCTCGCGCGCCTCATCCGAGCCGAGCATCACCACGGCGTCGGTGAAACCATAGTGCGGCTGGAGGAGCTGGGCGATGCCCGGATCCGCCTGCGCCAGAATGCGGAACACCTCGGTGATCTCGACCTGGCTGGCACCCGGACCGCCGAGCGCCGCGGGAATACGCAGCGCGAGCAGGCCGGAGTTCTCCAGGATCTCGCGGGCCGCGGCGTACTCGCCCGACTCGTCGCCATCCAGTGCGATGTTTGCGAGCGCATCCCGGGTGGCCTCGGCCAGGGCGATGAACTCGGGGTTGATGGTGTGGGACATGGCACATCCTTTACTGCGAGGGGCCGCCGCGGCGAACCCGAAAATGGGTGGGGCGACTAGATCGAAACCTGGTGCGCGGGGTGGGTCGCGGGCAGACGCGGCGAACCAAAGACGCGCTCGCGCAGACCCGAGGTGCCGTAGCTCTCCCGGGCCAGACCGCGCTCACGCAGGCGGGGCAGAATGTGCTCGATGAAGTCATCGAAGGTTTCCGGCTGCACGATGGGCTGCACGTTGAACCCGTCAATGCGGCCGTCGATCGCGCGACGCTCGATCTCGTCCACAACCTCCTCGGGGGTACCCACGATCGGCTGCACGTACGAACCCAGCGTGCCGAAGTGCTGCTTCAGCTGACCCACGGTGCGGGCGTTGCCGCCCTCCACCGAGAAGCGCTTGGCCTGAGTCTGGACGTGATCGGTGTCGCCCTTTTCGAAGACGGTGTCCTCGTCATAGTGGTCGAGATCCCGGCCGCTCACGCCGCACCAGTGCGCGAGGGCACCCTCACGGGAGAGGTAGTTCTGGTACTCCTCCAGGCGCGCCTGCGCCTGCTCGTGGGTCTTGCCCACCACAACCTGCAGGCCGCCGAGGAGACGCACGTCCTCGGGGTTACGCCCCGCGGCCACCGCGGCGGCCTCGATGTTTTCGCGAGCCTTCAGCTGCCCGGCGGCCTCGTTCGTTCCGAGGAACACCACCTCGGCGTGCTTCCCGGCAAACTGCACGCCACGGCCCGAGGTACCCGCCTGGAACAGCAGCGGGGTGCGCTGCGCGCTCGGCTCCACCAGGTGCGGGCCGGCCACCGACCAGGTGCGCCCCACGTGGTTGATCGCGTGAATGCGGTCAGCCTCGGCGTACACGCTGCGCTGGATGTCCGCAACGACCGCGTCCTCATCCCAGCTCTTCTCCCACAGCTTGTAGGAGATCTCCAGGAACTCCTCCGCGCGGTCGTAGCGGTCATCGTGGCTCCACTGCTCGGTCAGGCCGAAGTTACGGGCGGCCGAGGGCAGGTAGGAGGTCACGATGTTCCAGCCCACCCGGCCACCGGTCAGGTGATCGAGGCTCGACCAGCGGCGCGCATTCGCAAACGGGTGCTCATAGCTCGTGGACGCGGTGACCACAAAGCCGAGGTTCTCGGTGACCGCGGCCATCGCCGGAATCAGGGTCAGCGGATCGTGGGCGGGGAACTCCACCGCGTTCTCAATCGCCGGAGCGGACGAGCCACGGTAGGTGTCATAGAGGCCCAGAACATCCGCGAAGAACACCGCGTCAAAGCGCGCCTCCTCATAGCGGCGGGCGCGATCCAGCCAGTGCTTCAGGCTGCCAAAACCCAGGCGATCATCGCGCGGGTGAGCCCACATGCCCTGCTGCACATTACCAACGGTGTTGCCCTCAAACGCGTTGAGGATCAGGGGACGGCGAGGTTCGGTGTGACGGCTCATCGGGGGAATCCTTGATACTGGGGAGGTGCCGCTCCGAGGCGTGCGCCGGCATCATGGCGCACCGGAAACGTCACCGTGGGGATGCGATGGCGGCCCGGTTCGAGGGGGATCGGTGGGGCACCATACGCTTCACATTCTGTCCCAGGATCACCACGACCCGGCAGTTGTGTGACGAATCATGACACCCACCCCCGCGCGGGGGCTTGTGGGTCCTGCGCGCTACTCCGCGGGCACCGTTTCGGCGGCCGCCGCGCGGGCGGCAGGGGCCTTCGTGACCGGGGATTTCGCCGCCGACTTATTGGCGACCGCTGCCTTCTTCGCGCGCGGCTTCGCCGGCACCTTGGGCTTTGCCTTGGCGCGCGTGGCCCGGGTATCCGGTAGGGCCGGCACTGCCAGCGCAAAGCCGTCGCGGGCATCGGCCAGCAGGGCGCGCAGTAGCGCCTCGGGGTCGGCGCTCGGCTCGGGGTCGCCACTCGCATCGGTGACGGGCGCGTCTTCCGCCTCGGGCACCGGCATCCCGAACCGTCCCCGCATGACCTCGATGGCCTGCGGATTCTGATCGATCAGCACGAAATTGCGACGCAGCTCGCGCGCCGCCGCCCCCGTGGTGCCGCTGCCGGCGAAGAAGTCGAGGACCCAGTCGCCCTCGCGGCTCGACGCCTGGATGATGCGGCGCAAAATGCCCAGCGGTTTCTGGGTGGGATACCCGGTTTTTTCCTTGCCCGTGGGCGAGACGATGGTGTGCCACCAGACGTCCGTGGGCAGCTTGCCGCGCGCGGCCTTCTGCGGGGTCACGAGCCCCGGAGCCATATACGGCTCGCGATCCACCGCGGTCGAGTCGAAGTGATAGTTCTCGGGATCCTTCACATAGACCAGGATCGTGTCGTGCTTGGTGGGCCAGCGGCGGGTGGCCTTCGCGCCGTAGTCATAGGCCCAGATGAGCTCGTTGAGGAAGCTCTCGCGGCCGAAGATCGCGTCCAGCATGACCTTCGCGTAGTGCGCCTCGCGGTAGTCGAGGTGGAGGTAGAGCGTGCCCTGCGGGCTCAGCAGTCGCCACGCCTCCAGCAGGCGCGGTTCGAGAAACGCCCAGTAGTCATCGAAGGTGTCATCGTAGGTGCGCAGCTCGCCGCGGATGCGCTGATAGCTCTTCCCTTTAAACCCCACGCTGCCGCTCACACCGGGTTCATCACGCACCGCGGTGGTCACGTGACGGGCCTGGCTTCGGCCGGTGTTAAACGGCGGGTCGATGTAGACCACCGTGAAGGACTCATCCGGCAGGGTGGCCAGGAGCTCCAGGTTGTCTCCGTGCCAGATCTCGCTGGATTCGGGAAGGCTCGAGGTCACGACTAGGGCACCCGGTTCAGCCAGGCATCGGTCGCAAACTTCTCGCGCACGAGGGTCTCCGCCTGCGCATACTCGTCCGCGGTGATCTCGCCGGAAACCGCACCGGTGAGGGTCACAAAGGTGGCCTTCATGGCATCGATGATCTCGGCGCGGCTGCGTCCGGTCTGGCTGCGCAGCGGATCCACGCGCTTCGCGGCGGAGGTGGTGCCCTTATCCGAGAGCTTTTCACGGCCGATGCGCAGCACGCGCGCCATCTGGTCGCCGTCCATGTCGTAGCTCATGGTCACGTGGTGCAGCACGCCGCCGCTGCCCAGGCGCTTCTGGGCGGCGCCGCCGATCTTGCCGGCGGGCGAGGTGATGTCGTTGAGCGGCTTGTATACGGCCTCGATGCCCAGCTCGCGCAGCGCGGTGAGCACCCAGTCGTCGAGGTAGGCGTAGCTCTCGGCGAAGGTCATGCCCTGCACGAGATCGGCCGGAACGTACAGCGAGTAGGTGATGATCGCACCCTTGGCCATGAGCATCGCGCCGCCACCGGAGATACGTCGCACGACGTCGAAGCCCTCGGCGCGGGCGGCGTCCAGGTCCACCTCGTTCTTAAGCGACTGGAAGGAGCCGATGACCACGGCGGACTCGTCCCACTCCCAGATACGCAGGGTCGGTCCGCGATGTCCGAGACCGACCTCGCTGGTGAGGACCTCGTCGAGCGCGAGGTGCGTGCGCGGGGGCACCGCGTGGGTGTGGATGATCTGCCAGTCGAAGTCGCGCCAGTCGGCGGCCGCGGTCACGGAGCGACGAATCGCGGTCGCGACCGACTCCGGGGTGAAGCCGAGCAGCTGCGCGCCCTCGGGCAGGGCGGCCTGAATGGCCGCGGTAATGGTGGTGGCGTCGCTGCCCGCATCAAGACCGTTCACGGCGGCGTTGATGTCCTCAATGGCCTCGTCGGGTTCGAGGAAGAAGTCTCCCGCGAGCCGGAAGTTCGCAAACACCCCGTCCACGACATCGAGATCAACCACCACGAGCTTGCCGCCGGGCACCTTATATTCACCGTGCATGCCCCCAGCCTACCGATTCACTGCGAATCCCTCCCGTGTCGCGGCGAAGAGGGGCAGAATGAATGCATGACGACGTTTATCCTGGCCCGGCACGGCGAAACCATTTGGCACACCGGACATCGATATGCGGGCATGAGCGACATCCCCCTCGACGCCGAGGGCCAGCGCGCCGCCGACGCCCTCGCCGAGTGGGCGGTGGGTGCCCAGCTGGACGCCATCGTGGTCTCGCCGCTCATCCGCGCGGTCAACACCGCACGCCCCAGCGCCATCGCGCTGGGTGCCCCGCTGCACATCGAACCCGATCTCGTGGAGGTCGATTTTGGCATCGGCGAGGGCAAAACGATCTCCGAGCTGCGCCCCGAATATCCCGACGAGGTGGCCGCCTTCGAGGCCGCCCCCGCCGATACCCCGCTGCCCGGTGGCGAGGTCGGCCGGCACGCCATCGAACGCTACCTGCGGGTGCTCGACAAACTGCGCGAACGCTACCCGGTGGGCCGGGTGCTCATCGTGGGGCACGGCACCGCAATTCGCCTGGCGGTCAGTGAGCTGATCGGCATCGACCCCAACCGCTACCGCGATCTCATGCCCGAGATGCTGAACTGCGGCCGCACCACCCTCGAAATCACCGACCGCGGTGTGGCCCTGCAGGGCTTCAACGTGCCCACCTACGTTCCCGGGGCCTCCGCATGAGCGTTCAGATCCTCGCCATCGACGGCTGCCCCAGCCTCGACGCCGCCACCGAAAACACCCGGCTCGCGCTCGAAGCCCTCGGCCTCGCCGAAACCGCGATCGAACACGTGATCATTCGTGATGCCGAGGGTGCCCGCGCGCACTCCTTCGCCGGCTCCCCCACCATCCTGGTTTCCGGCACCGATCTTTTCCCATCCGACGGGGCTACCGAGAGCCTCGCCTGCCGCGTGTACCCGACGGAGACGGGCATCGCCCCGGCTCCCTCGCGCACGCAGCTGGTCACCGCGCTTCGGGAGCGTCTCACGCCCCCGATTTCCTGAAACATCCATTCGAAGGAGAACACCATGCAGGCTCTCGTAAACGGTGCCGTCATTGCCGACGCCGCCCCCGCAGACATCGTACTGATCGAGGGAAACCGCTACTTCCCACCCACCTCCATCACCGCGGGGGCGCTCGTGGAAAGCCCCACCCCGTACACCTGCCCGTGGAAGGGCGTCTGCCAGTACTTCGACGTCATCACCCCCGAGGGCACCCGCATCGTTGATGGTGCCTGGAGCTACCCGAACCCCTACGACGGTGCCGAGGAGCGCGTGGGGCACGTCTTCGCGAACTACGTCGCGTTTGCGCCTGGAGCAACCTTCACCGACTAGCGCGACGCGCTCAGCGCACTCAAGCGTTTGCCGCCGCAGGCACGTGCCCGTTCAGCCACCGGATGAGGTCCGCGATGATCTCATCGCGGTTGAGCTCGTTGTAGATCTCGTGCCGAGCCTCGGGATAGATGTGCAGGGTGACGTCGGTCAGGCCGGCGCGGTTTCGGTAGGCGGCGTCGAGCTTGGTGAGACCGCGCTGGCCGCCGAGGGAGTCGGCCGAGCCGCCCTGGATGAGCATCGGGATGTCCCGCGGCATTTTCTTGGGCGGGCGGCCGAGGAGGCCGAGGGCCTGCAGGGCGTTCCAGGCGGGCTTTTCGCCGATATCAAAGTTGAGGGGGTCGGCAAGGAACGCGGCACCGGCCTCCGGATCCCGGTTCAACCACTCGACCCCGGTTGCCTGCGGCCCGCGCCAGGGCTTGTTGAGGTCGCCGCCATTGAGCACACCGGGCATCGCAAGGCTCGATCCGGACAGCACCACCGCGTCATAGATGCGGGTGGTGTTGATGAGCTTCTGCGCCATGAGCGAGCCCCAGCTGTGCCCGAGCAGCACGAGCGGCACCCCGGGATAGTCGCGCGAGATGGCCTCGCCCACGGACCGCAGCGAACCAATCGCGCCACGCACCGCCCCCGGGCCAAGGTTGGCGAGGCCGCCGGCCTCGAGACCGGTGCGGCCGTGGCCACGGTGATCATCCGCGACCACCGTATAGCCGGCCGCCACGAGCTCCTCGGCGAGCGCCGCATATCGGCGCGCGTGCTCCCCCACACCGTGCGCGAGATGGATCACCGCACGTGGCTTTTCGGACGCCCAGGTGTACGTATAGATGCGAACGCCGTCCCGATCGATCACGGTTCCGACGCGGGCACCGGTGGGGTCAATCTCGGCTGAAGTGGTTGACTCGGTCACCCCCTCAGACTAGCCAGTGCCACCCATTTACGCCCGCATTATTTACTTAGCAATGCTAATAAGTTATGCTAACGATCTATGACGATCGATCCGAACCTTGACGCGACCCACATCCGCCAGGGCGTACTCCACCTCTCGCGACGCCTGCGCGCCGAGAAGGCGGATAACGAGGTCAGCGACGGTCAGTTCTCGGCGCTCGCCTGCCTCTACCGGCACGGCCCGCATACGCTCGGCCAGCTCGCCGAACACGAACGCGTCTCCGCGCCCTCGATGAATCGCACGGTGAACTGCCTCGAAAAAAGCGGCTACGTGGGGCGCGCGAGCGATCCCTCGGATGGCCGCCGGGTCATGATCAGTCTCACGTCAGAGGGCCACGAGCTGGTCTCTCAAACGGTGCTCCAGCGCGACGCCTGGATCGACACCCGCATCCGTGACCTCTCCCCGGAGGATCGTGACACCCTCACCCGCGCCGCCGAAATAATGAGGAGGCTCGCGACCGCGTGAGTGCCATGTTCCGCTCCCTGTCCGGATACAACTATCGCCTGTGGTTTATCGGAGCCCTGGTGTCCAATGTGGGCACCTGGATGCAGTCCACCACCCAGAGCTGGGTGGTCCTGACCGATCTGACCCACAACGATGCCGTGGCAGTGGGCGTGACAATGTCGCTTCAGTTTGGCCCGCAGCTCCTCCTGGTGCCGGTGAGCGGATGGATCGCCGACCGCTTTGACCGCCGCAAGATTCTCCTCTGCACGCAGAGCGCGCTCGCCCTCCTCGGGCTGAGCCTCGGCCTGCTCCTGCTGCTCGGAACCCCGCAGCTCTGGCACATCTACCTCTTCGCACTCATGCTGGGCCTGATCAACGCTATCGACGCCCCCGCCCGGCAGACGTTTGTGTCCGACCTCGTCTCCGAACACAACATGTCCAACGCGGTGGCACTGAACGCCGCCTCGTTCAATGCGGCCCGCATGATCGGACCGGCCGTCGCGGGCCTCCTGATCGTCGCGGTTGGCTCCGGCTGGGTGTTTGTCATCAACGCCTTCACGTTCCTCGCAATGATCTTTGTCCTGAGTAAGCTGCGCCTCGAGGAGATGCGCACACGACCCAAGCGCGCGGCCACCGGGCGCGGGCAGCTGAGCGGCGGCTTCCGCTACGTTGCCGCTCACCCCGACCTCGTCGTGATCTTCGCGATCGTGCTCCTCATCGGTGCGTTCGGGCTCAACTTCCCCATCTTCTCCTCCACCATGGCGGTGGAGTTTGGTCGCGGGGCGGGCGAGTACGGAATCCTCTCCTCCATTCTCGCGATCGGGTCCCTCACCGGGGCGCTGCTTGCCGCCAGACGCGCGCGTGCGCGGCTTCGCGTCGTGATTCTTTCGGCCGGCGGATTCGGTATCGCCGCCGCCATCTGCGCGGTGATGCCCACCTATGCGAGCTTCGCGGCGGCCACAATCCTGCTCGGCTTCACCTCGGTGAGTATGCTCACCACCGCCAACGGATACGTACAGACCACCACAGAACCCGGCATGCGCGGCCGCGTGATGGCGCTCTATATGGCCATCCTGATGGGCGGTACCCCCATTGGCGCACCCGTGATGGGCGCGATCGCAAATACCTGGGGGCCGCGCTGGGCCCTCGGAATTGCGGGTGCCATTTCGGTAGTCGCGTGCCTCATCGGCATGGCCTGGATGGTGATCGCGCGCGACATGCGGATCCGTCGCCATCCAGACTCTGCCTGGCGTCTGCGCGTCACCCACCTCAGCAGCCCGGACGAACCCGAACCCGTCGAGTTCTCCGATGAGCTCGCCGCCACCGCGCCGATCACGCTGCCCAAGCTGCCCAAACCCGGCCCGCAGCCGCCGAAGGGCACCCCACCCACACCGTAGACGCGCTGCGCGCACGGAGGGCCCACCGCGAACGACGCGGTGGGCCCTCCGTGCGTGTGGCCGGCTAGCCCTTCACGCTGCCCGCGGCGAGGCCCGACTGCCAGTAGCGCTGCAGGTAGAGGAACAGGAAGATCAGCGGGATGATCGACACGAACGATCCGGTGATGACCATCGAGAACATCGCGCCGCCGCCACCGCCGCCACCGCTGGTGCTCGTGGCCTGCCACTGGGCGAGGCCCACGGTGAGCGGGAAGAGGTCACCGTTATTGAGCATGATCAGCGGGAGGAAGTAGTTGTTCCAGGTCGCGACCACCGCGAACAGGAACACGGTGACGATGCCCGGGGCGAGCAGGCGCAGACCGATCTGCCAGAAGATGCGCAGCTCGCCGGCACCGTCGATCCGGGCGGACTCCATCAGGCTGGTGTCCACAGCATCGGCCGCATACACGCGCATCAGGTAGGCACCGAACGGGCTGATGATCGAGGGCAGGATGACCGCCCACATGGTGTTCGTCAGCTGCATGCCGCTGAACAGCAGGTAGGTGGGTACGGCCAGCGCGGTGAGCGGCACCATGATCGAGCCGAGCAGCACGCTGAATAGCGCCTTGCGGCCGGGGAACTCGTACTTCGCGAAGGCGTATCCGGCAGCGGTGGCCAGCAGGGTTGCACCGATCGCGCCGACGCCCGCGTAGAGCGCGGTGTTGCCGAGCCACTTCAGGAACACGCCATCCTGGTAGGCGAAAACGCTCGCGATGTTGTCAAACAGCTTGAAGCCGTCGCTCGCAAAGGCGAAACCGAACGAGGTGAACAGCCCGGTATCGGACTTCGTGGCCGCAAACGCGAGCCAAATGAGCGGCAGCAGGAAGTAGGCCGCCACACACACCATGAGTGCGGTGAGCAGGCCGCTCTTGCGCGGGGTGATCGCGGACTTCCGCGGAGGCACAGCACGGTTACCGTGCGCGGGCTTCTTCGCCGCGGAGGAGGAACGGGTGGGGTTCAGTGTTGAGGTCATTAGCCCATCGCCTTCTGGTTGCGGCGTTCAATGGTGTTCTGCACGGTGAAGGAAACCACCATGATCACGATGCCGAGGAAGAACGCCAGCGCCGCCGCATAGTTCACCTGCTGGTTCACAAACGCGAGGTTGTAGGCGTAGAGGTTCGGCGTGTACGAGGCCCCGATCACGTTCGGTGCGATCTTGTACATCAGGCTCGGCTCGTTGAACACCTGGAAGGTGCCGATGATGGAGAAGATCAGGGTGAGCAGCAGCGCCGGGCGGATCGCCGGAATCTTGATGCTCCACGCCACGCGGAACGCGCCCGCGCCGTCCATACGGGCGGCCTCAAAAACCTCGGTGGGCAGGGTGCGCAGCGAGGCGTAGAGGATGATCATGTTGTACCCCACGAACTCCCACGTGATGATGTTCATGATCGAGGTGAGCATCCACTCCTGCGAGAGCAGATCCGGGGTGGGGAGGCCAAGGGTCGCGCCGAGCTGCGCGATCGGGCCGTACTCACCGCCGTAGAGGTAACCCCACATGAGGGTTGCGATCACGCTGGGCACCGCGTAGGGCACGAAGATCGCGAGGCGGAAGAACTTCGAGGCCCGCAGGCGATCACTATCGATGATCAGCGCAAACAGCAGCGAGAGCGCCAGCATGATCGGCACCTGCACCAGCAGAATCGTGGTGACGCGGCCGAGACCCTCGAGGAACTTCGGGTCGGAGAACGCGGTGATGTAGTTCTCAAGCCCCACAAAACTGACCCCGCCCACGATCTGCTCGCGGTAGAGGGAGAGGTAGGCGGAGTAGCCGAGCGGTAGCAGCACGAGGGCAATCAGCGCGATAAAGAACGGGGTGACAAAGAGGTAGGCGGCGCGGTTTTGAACGCGCTTGCTTGCGGAGGTGCGCGGCTTTGCGGCGCGGCTCGCTGAGGGAGCGGAGAGTACGGCCATGACATCCATCACTTAGGAGGGGAACAGACGGGGAGAGTGGGGGCCGCCGGCGCGCGTGGAAGGCACGTCGCGCCGGCGGGCGGGAAGGACTACTTGACGGTGAAGCCCTGGGTGGTCGCGTACTCGACGATGGCCTTCTGCCACGCGGTGAGGCCCGCACGCAGGTTCGTACCGTCGGCGATGGCCTTGCCATAGGTTTCGTTGTAGCTCTGGAACACGAAGTCCATGATCGGGAGCCACTGGAAGCCGGTGTCGATCTGGGCGGAGCTGTCGAGGAACACCCGGTTGATCTCCTGATCACCGAAGAACGGCACGGTGTTGGACGCGAAGTCCGGCGCCTCCTGCTGCGCGATTGTCGCGGGGAACTGCGACTGCTCAAACGCCAGCATCTTCGTGGACACCGGATCCTCGTTCAGGAAGCGGGCAAACGCGTAGGCAACCAGCGGGTTCGCGGAGCCCTTCACGATCGAGGTGCCGTTACCACCCCAGTTTGCCGAGCGGGGCTTGCTGGCATCCCACTGCGGCAGCGGGGCCACACGCCAGCTTCCCGCGGTGTTCGCTGCGGTGCCCGAATCGAGGAACACCGGGCCCCAGGCGGCGGTCAGCCACGAGGCGTACTTGCCATTGGCGATGCCCTGGAACCAGGAGTCGGTGAAGTCGTTGGAGTTGTCCACGAGGCCCTTGTCCAGGAGATCCTGGAAGTTATCGGTGACCTTCTGCACCTCGGGGCTGTCAAGGTTCACGGTGATGGTCTTGTCGCCATCAAACCCGAAGGGCTTCGCGCCGGCCTGCCAGAAGTAGCCGATGGTCTGTCCGGCGTTGTTGCCCGGCAGGGTCATGATGTACGAGCCGGTCTCGCGGATCTTCGCGGCCGCATCGGCAAACTCGGTCCAGGTGGCCGGGGGCGTGGTCACGCCGGCGGCGTCGTAGATGTCCTTGCGGTACAGGTTTGCCATGGGGCCGGCGTTGGACGGGAAACCGTAGATTCCCTTTCCGCGGTCCACCTGGCTCCACAGCCACTCGGGGTACTTATCCTTCGACTCGGCCGCACCAAACGCGGTGAGGTCCACCAGGCTGCCGTTGACCGTGAAGCTGTCGAGGAACTGGTACTCGATCATGGCGAGGTCGGGCGCACCCTTACCGGCCTTGATCGCGGTGCGCAGCTTCGCGTACTCATCCGGGCCCTGACCCACGTTGACCACGTTGACGGTGATCTCCGGGTATTTCTCCTGGAACAGCTTTGCCTGCTTTTCGATGCCCGGAGTCCACTGCCAGTAGGTGATCGTGGTGGGCTTCTTCAGTGCTGCCTGAATGTCTTCTTCGGTGTACTTCTGTTCGGATGCCGAGCCGTTTCCGGGGCCGGCCGCACCAGCGGCGCAGCCGGTGAGGGCGAGCGTGCCGGCCAGGGCCAGCGCACCGAGGGTGCGCATCCGAGACGAGATGGAGTTCTTCATTGAATCCTCTTTGGGGTGTGAGCGGGGTATCGCGGGCCTCTCGCGGAGGCCGGATGCGATGGTTTCGGGGATCCGTCGTCCCGATCCGGGCGGGTGGCTCAGACCGGGACGACGGGTGGTACGAGAAACGTGTATCTAGTGCGACTGTAAGAGCCGCGGGCCCCTCCCGATACCGCCCACCACTAAAGAAACCGGAGAACTTTAGTAGGAGGGCAGCTGCTCCACGGCGTCTACCGCGAGCCGCGCACGGTTGCGGATGCGGTGCTCGGCGGGGCCGCTGATCACCAGGATCTCGGCGTCATCTCGCAGATCTACCCGCACCGAATCGGAGGTGACGGTGACGGCTTCCGGAGCAGCCCGCACCCCAAATCCGTTGTCCATGACCCAGAGATTCTCGTCCTCGGAGAGCACCTCGACACCCTCAAACAGTAGGCTCCAGAGGCCGGAATTCTCCCGGTCAAACTCGATTTTTCCGGCCGTGGGGGCGTGAGCCCACAGCTCGATCGAGCCGGCTCCCGCGGCGGTGGGTCCGGAGAGCGTGGAGTAGCCCGCAACGAAGCGCTGAACTCCGTCTCGCTCGCTCACCGAGACGTCCGCAAACCGCGGAATTTCGGGGATCTGAGCGGGGTCGGCGAGGGCGCGCAGACGCAGCACCTCGTAGAAAACGGCGTCGGCAAGCAGGGTCGGGGCGGGGCGGGTGGGATCGGTGCGCGGGGCACTCCAGTGTGCATAATCAATGTCCATGCGGAAGATCGTAAACCCTCCGCAGCACCCATCCGCATCCGCAGAAAGCGAGCACCCCATGACCCGAGTCACCCTGTTTTCGGCCATCGCCCCCTTCGACGACCCGTGGCACAACTTCGCCATCACCTCCGATGAGTTGGAGAAAATGCTGACCGCCCGCGGCTTCGAGGTCGAGCGTCCCGGTACCGTCGCCGAGCTCCCCGCGGCCCTCGAACGAGCCGACCTGTTTGTGGCCAACTGCAGCGCCGATCAGTTCGAGGAGGCGGCCGAGTTTGCGGCCTTTGAGACGGCCCTCGCGGGGCTCCTGGAGCGGGGCGGATCGGTGCTCTCGATGCACGCCTCGCTGCTCGCGTTCCAGGCGGTGCCGCTGTGGGAAAAAACCCTGGGCTGCCGCTGGAATCACCCGGTTTCGATGCACCCGCAGAAGGGCTGGTCGCTGATCCAGTTCACCGCCGAGGAGCACCCCATCAGCGCCGGTTTCACCCCGTTCTCGCTATATGACGAGCGCTACTCCCGCCTGGCCCTGCTGCCCGGCAACACCACGCTCGCATTCCACACGATGGAGGGCGAAACCCACCCGCTGCTGTGGACCCGCGAGGTGGGCTCCGCCCGCATCGTGGTGGACGCCCTGGGCCACGGCCTGGAGTCCTTCGACAGCCCCGAACACCGCGAGCTGATCGAGCGCTCGCTCACCTGGCTGGTACCCGGATCGACCCCGCTGAACACCTCGGCGAGCGCCGCCCACGCGCACTAAAGAAAGGCCACATCAATAGTTCGGCGGTGGTTTACCCCCGCACCCGGCGTGTTTGGATGGTGCCGTCGACCCCGCATCGGTGCGGGGCACGATCAACCGTCTAACGAAGGAGACGCACGGTGACGAAGCCATTTGCTCGGGTTGGTGTGGGAGTGATCGGCGCTGGATTTATCAGCGATCAGTACCTCACAAGCCTCACCTCCTACCCCGATCTGGAGGTGATCACCGTGGGTGATCTCTTCCCGGATCGGGCCGCCGCCCAGGCTGAGAAGTACGGGGTTCCGCACTCCGGTGACGTGGATTCGGTGCTCGCCCACCCCGACGTGGAGATCGTGGTGAACCTCACGGTGCCCGCCGTTCACGCCGAAATCGCCCGCCGCGCACTGGCGCTCGGCAAGCACGTGTGGAACGAAAAGCCGCTGGCCACCAGCCTCGAGGACTCCGCGGCGCTGGTAGCCGAGGCGAACGAGCGCGGGCTGATCCTCGGCTGCGCTCCGGACACCTTCCTCGGCCCCGGCATCCAGACGGCGCTGCGCCTGCTGCGCGAGGGCGCGATCGGCACCCCGCTGACCGCCCACGCGGTGATGCAGAACCCCGGGCCGGACCGCTGGCACCCGGACCCCGCCTTCATCTTCCAGGAGGGCGTGGGCCCGCTGTTTGATATCGGACCGTACTACCTGACCACGCTGATTCAGATCTTCGGCCCGATCGCGGACGTGAGCGCCCTGGCCTCGAAGACCCGCGAGACCCGCACCGTCAAGGTGGGGCCGAAGACCGGTGAGCGATTTGATGTGACCGTCCCGACCCACACCACGGCGCTGCTGAGCTTTGTGGGCGGCGGGCAGGCGCAGGCCACCTTCAGCTATGACACCGAGAAGGTGCGCGAGGGCTTCCTCGAGATCACCGGCACCGAGGGCACCCTGATCGCCTCGGATCCGAACCACTTCGACGGCACCATCACCGTGCTGCGCGAGGACACCCCGGAACCGCGCGTGATCGAGGTTCCCGCCCACGGAGCCGGCCGCGGCCTCGGCGTGCTGGACATTGCGCGCGCCCTGCGCACCGGGTCGCCGGTGCGAGCCACCGGTGCGACCGCGGACTACGTGCTGCGCACGATGGACGTTATCGCGCGTGCGGCCGAGCTGCGCCAGGTGCTGCCGGTGGAGGGCGACGCCGTGGCGGCGGAGCTCATCCCCGAGGGCTGGCTGGGCGAGCTGATCCCCGGCTCCCCCGCGACGAGCGCCTAGTCGCGCAGGGTTCGCGTCCGCATCCGGAATTTCGGGTGCGGACGCGAGCAGCGCCGACGCTAGTCTGGCCGCTAGCCCCGCCGCTAGCCTGGCCGCAGAAACGTGGTGCGCGGCGCGGGTGCCGTGGTGCCCCGCATCTTCAGGCGTGGGCGGGCATCAGCGTAGGCGGCGGGTTCGGCACCCTCGATGGTGCCGAGCAGGTGCCGCGCGGTCTGCGCGCCGAGCGCCAGAACGTCGCGTGACATCGCCGAGATCGGCGGCCAGGCCACCGCGCAGAGCGGGGAGTCATCCCAGGCAATGATCGAGAGCTCCTCGGGAACGCGGATTCCCAGCTCGGCGGCTACGCCCTGCCCGGCGAGCGCCATCAGGTCGTTTTCGTAGACGATCGCCGTGGGCCGGCCCGGGGTAGTGAGCGCCGCCCGAGTGAGCAGGGCACCGGAGCGCGCGGTGAGATCGGAGCGTTCGATGCGCGCCGTAATGCCGCACTCGGCCGCGGTTTCCACCATCGCGCGGTCGCGCAGCCGGGTAAACACGCTCTCGGCCGGGCCGGAAACCCGCAGCACGCTGCGATGGCCCAACTCGTGCAGCTGCAGGATCAGCTCCCGCATCGCGCCGCCATCGTCCACGCTGATCGAGGTGAGCCCACCGGCCACCGCACGATCGGCGACCACGATCGAGGGCAGGGCCCCGGCGCGAGAGAAGTAACCAATGCGGGGATCATCCTGGCGGATATCAACGAGCATCACGCCGTCAACGGTGCCGAGGCGCTGCCAGCGCCGGTAGAGCTCCAACTCGGCATCGAGCGTGCTCACGATCTGCCAGAGCAGACCATAGGAGCGCTTGGAAATCTCGGATTCCACACCCGCAACAAACTGTGCGTAGAACGACTCCACGGCGAGGTTCGGCGCCTTGCGCTCGAGCGCGAACCCGATCACGCCCACCCGCTCGCCCTCGCGGCGGCGGCGTACCCGCGGACGCCAGCCCATCTCCTGTGCCCGCTCCAGGATGCGCTTTCGCGTCTCATCGGAGACCCCGGGACGGTCGTTCAGCGCGAAGGACACCGCACCGTTTGACACCCCGAGGGAGCGCGCAACCTCTTCAATGGTCACGCGTCGGGGAGCGGAAGAAACCTCATCGTCTGTCACGTTCCTAGCGTAGAACACCGCGGGCATGCGGGTGTGCGAGAGCAGGGCACAACGCCCGGCCGCTCCGAAAAGAGAGGGCCGGGCGTTGTGCCCTGCTCGCGGGGTACCTACGCGGTAGCGCTCGCGGCACCCAGGAGCTGCAGCTCGGCCGCGCTGAGCTCGACCCGCAGCGAGTCGACGATCGGGGGCAGCTGCTCGAGTGAACGAGCGCTCGCGATCGGCGCGCCCACGGTGGGCTGCTGGCGCAGCCAGGCGAGCGAGACCGCGGCGACCGAGGTGTCGTGGGCGGCGGAGATCGCATCCAGCGCCTCCAGCACGCGCAGCCCACGCTCGTCGAGGTACTTGGCGGCCTCTCCCGCACGCGGGCTGTCGATCTCGACGCCCGGACGGTACTTACCGCTCAGGAAGCCGCGGGCCAGCGCGAAGTAGGGGAACACCGAGAGGTTGTGGGCGGCGGCGCGCTCGCGCAGGTCGCCCTCGAAGGCACGCTCCACCAGGTTGTAGTGCGGCTGGAGGGCAACCGGGGCGTGCAGGCCGTTCTCGGCCACAATGTTCAGCCACTCGTCGATGCGCTCGGCCGAGTAGTTCGAGATACCGATCGAGCGCACCTTGCCGGAGTCCACCAGCTCGGACAGCGCTCCGACGGTGTCGGCCAGGGGCACGCTCTCGTCATCGAAGTGCGCGTAGTAGAGGTCGATGTGGTCGGTGCCGAGGCGCGCCAGCGACTCATCGGCGGCCAGGCGGATGTTTGCCGGAGCGAGACCCTTGCGGTCGGGCTTGGTGCTGACCTTGGTGGCGATCACGATGTCGTCGCGGCGGCCACGACCCGCGAGCCAGCTGCCGATCACGGTTTCGGATTCGCCGCCGGTGTGTCCGGGGACCCAGGCCGAGTAGCCGTCGGCGGTGTCGATGAAGTTGCCACCACCGGCGACGAACGCGTCGAGGATCGCGTGCGATGTGGGTTCATCGGCGGTCCAGCCGAAGACGTTTCCGCCCAGGGTGATGGGGGCGATTTCGATATCCGAGGTGCCGATGTGAACGCGTTCTGCCGTCATGATTCTCCTCCGAGGATGTTCTGATTCGAGGTTTCCTTGACCCTAACCCCGCCTCATGACAAACCGCTCAACATGACGTTACATTCCGGCGCCGTGACCCCTATGGTGGAAGCTATGACCTCCCCCTCGCTTCTCGTGACCGTACCCGGACAGACCCTCGCCCAGGCCATTGGGGAACTCCCCGATGGCGTCGAGCTCGCCGTGTGGGATCTCAAGACACCGGCACCGGCCGCGCACGTCGACGTGCTGGTGGCCCCCTATCTCGCGCCGAACGTGCCCTTCCCCGGCATTGAGAACGTCACCACCACGCTGATCCAGAGCCAGTCCATCGGGTTCGACGGGGTCGAGGGCACGCTCCCCCCGGGGCGCGTCTATGCGAATGCGGCGAGCGTGCACGAGGCCGCCACCGCCGAGCTCACCCTCGCCCTGCTGCTCGCCGCCCAGCGCGGCATCCCCGAGTCCGTGCTGAACGCACAGACCGGCCTCTGGAAGGGATCACTGACGCCCAGCGTCGCCGACCGCCGCGTCCTGATCGTCGGATATGGCGGTGTGGGGGCGGCCATCGAGGCGCGCCTGGACGGCTTCGAAACGGTGATCACCCGGGTCGCCCGCTCAGCACGGGAAACCCCGTACGGCCCCGTACACGCGCTGAGTGACCTGCCGGCGCTGCTGCCCGAGGCGGAGATCGTCATTCTCGCTGTGCCACTCACCGACGACACCCGCGATCTCGCCGACGCCGCGTTCCTCGCTGCACTGCCGGATCAGGCGCTCGTGGTGAACATCGCCCGCGGCCCGGTGCTCAACACCGCAGCCGCCGTGGCCGAGGCGGAATCCGGCCGGCTGCGCTTTGCGCTGGACGTGACCGACCCCGAGCCGCTGCCTGCCGATCACCCACTGTGGACGCTGCCGAACGTGCTGATCACCCCGCACGTGGGCGGCGCGGCCACCTCGATGATGTCCCGCATGGCCGCCCTGGTCCGTCGCCAGGTCGCGCACCTGCTCGCCGGTGAGCCCGTGGAGAACGTGGTGATCCGCTCCTAACCTCGCCTCGGGCGGGTAAACGCTCGATAACCTTTCGTCCGAATACCCCGCAGGGCGCGTACGTCGTGTTAGTGTTTGTGGTCCGACCACACACGGGGCGCAATGCAGCGCGGCAGAGGGGGATGAAATGGTGGAATCACGAGCATGGCAGGTTGTACTCGAACGCATCGAGCACGATCTACTCTCCGGCACACTGCAGCCCGGCGACCACCTGCCCGGTGAGCGCGCCCTCGCGGCCGATCTGGGCGTGGGCCGCTCGAGCGTGCGCGAGGCACTGCGCGTCCTCGAGGTGCTCGGCCTCATTCGTACTGCGAGCGGATCCGGCCCGCGCTCGGGTGCGATCATCGTTGCTCTACCGAGCGGCGGCATGTCAGCACTCATGCGCCTGCAGGTGGCCGCGCAGGGTTTCAGCGTGGAGGACATCGTCCAGACCCGCCTGATCCTCGAAACCGAAACCGTCTCGCGCCTGGCCGAGAACCCCGATCTACGCACGATTCACACCCCGCGCACCCTGCTCGGGGCGATGGAGTCACAGAACCTCTCCCCCGAGGAGTTCCTCACCCTGGATGCGCAGTTCCACCTGTCACTCACCGAGGCGATGGGGAATCACGTCCTGACCGCCACCATGGCGGGCCTGCGCTCCTCGATCGAGGACTACGTGCGGGCGGGCCTCCCCCGCCTGGCCTCCTGGCCGGCCACCGCGACCCGGCTCCGCCACGAACACCGCGCCCTGGCCGACGCGATTGGTGCGGGCGATGCCGAGCGCGCCCGCAGCGTGATCCACGACCACATCACCGGTTACTACCTCGAAACCGGTCTCGCGGAAGACGTCACCGCCACCCCGGTTCCAGAGCCCGCGAGCTAGCCATTCAATTTTTGACACGACGCATTTGACGCGCCCGTGTCGAGCCGAGAGGATCAGGGTATGTTGTTGCGTCAGCTCATTGGACACACCCTGCGCCGGCTCCGGCTCGCCCAGGGACGCACTCTCGACGAGGTTGCCCGCGCGGCCGGGGTATCGCTCGCGCACCTCTCCTCCATCGAACGCGGGCAGGCGGAGGCGTCCTCCGAGATTATTGACGCGATCTGCCGGGCCCTGGGGATCAGTGTCACCGATCTCCTGGATGTGATGCGGAGCTCTGTGCCATACGAGACCAAGACGGACGTTGCCCTGGCTGCGTAGCTCGATTCTCCCGAGCACGGAATTCACCCTGGGAGCGACGCGCCACCGCTAGCGTGGAGCCATGATTCCCCCACGTGATCTCCTCGAAATTGCTCCCTCGCTGCACCGTCTCCGGATTCCCGATGGTCAGGCACACGCGCTCAACTGCTACATCCTGTGCGAGAACTCCGGCGTCACCCTCATCGACACGGGGTGGGACCACAGCGCACCCCTGATCGAGGCTGCGCTAAACGACCTGGGCCGCACACGCGCGGACGTCACTCGAATCATCCTGACCCACTTCCACGATGATCACGCGGGTGCCGCCGCGGAAATCTCCGGCTGGGGCGAGATCCAGATCATCGCCGGAGCTCCAGAAGCAGCGGTGATCCGCGGCGCGGAAACCGGTCCGTTAGCCCGTCTCACCCCGGCCGAAACCGGCATTCACGCACAGCCCACCGCACCACCCGCGGGGCCTCCCTGCCGCGTGGATGTCGCGGTGACCGACGGAGACCGCCTGGACATCGCCGGCGGTGTTCACATTCTGGCCGCTCCCGGGCACACCCACGGGAGCATCGCACTGCACTTTTTAGCCCTGGATGTAGTCCTGACCGGCGACACCGTGGCGGAATTCTTCGGCGAGGTAATCCTCGGGGTGTTCAACGTTGATCGCGCACGAACCCGGCACTCCGCCGATCGTATCGCCAAGGCCGGGGCAAGCATCGCGGGCTTTGGGCACGGCGAGGCCATCCTGCACGACGCGAGCGCCCTGATCGCGGCGGCCGCCGACCCTTTCGCCGATTAGACGAACCGGCCCAGGCTGGGTTCCGGTCAGGGGGCGGGCACCTACTAATCTCGGCGTAGATCTTTGAGACTCACACGCTGGCCGTCGTCGGCCGCTTTCGCGTCACGATATGCGGCAACGTCCTGGGCGGCCTCGAAGGCTTCGAGCGCCTCCATGTCCGCGACGCTCACGAGTACGGCCGCAAGCCTTCCATTGCGCGTCACCCCGATGCGCTCTCCGGCGTAGCGAGCGCGGCTCAGTACGTCCGAGAGCTGCCCACGCAGCTCACGAGTGGCGATTTCAGTGGTGAGGGAATCCATACGTCAGTTGTAGCGACATGTGCAAATGTGTACACAGTTGATTTTGTGAACCCTGCAGGCCGAGGAATCGGTGCCGACGCGAGCCCGCGTCCCGTGCATGTGGCGCTCCATACCAAAGGAAAACGGAAGAAGCTTTGTTATGCGCGCTGCGCAACAGCGCCGCCACCGCACAGAACGCCGCCGATCAGTTGGTCGAGGCGGGAATGCTCACACAGAACAGCGCCGGTTAAACGAACCAGCCCCTCGACTGGAATCCAGTCGAGGGGCTTCGAATTATAAGTCCGGCGGTGTCCTACTCTCCCACAGGGTCCCCCCTGCAGTACCATCGGCGCAAAGAGCCTTAGCTTCCGGGTTCGGAATGTGACCGGGCGTTTCCCTCTTGCTATGTCCACCGAAACAGCTAATTCGTGGTTATGTGTCTAGTCTACACGCCCGCGGGGGTGCCCGTGACCACGGTGTATTCGGCGGCGTCCAGACCGGAGGCCGCGGCCGCATCCAGGAGCACCGTGACGTTCGGGTGCTGCTGGATCGCCGAGGCGGGAATCTCGGGACTGACCGGCCCGTTAATAGCGCGCGCGACGGCATCTGCCTTGTGCTCGCCGAAGGCCAGGAGGAACAGGTGACCGGCACGCAGAATCGTGCCCACACCCTGCGTGATGGCGTGTCGCGGCACGTCGTCGATGGAGTCGAAGAAGCGTGCGTTGTCCTGCCGGGTCTGCTCGGTGAGCGGCACCTGACGGGTCAGTGAATCGATCGGCGAACCCGGCTCGTTGAAACCGATGTGGCCGTTGGCCCCGATGCCGAGGATCTGCCAGCCCACACCGCCGGCGGCACGAATGGCCTCCTCATAGGCGGCACCCGCCGACTCCAGGGTGTCCGGGTTGCCCGAGGGCACGTGCACACGCTCGGGGTTCAGCCCGAGGGTCTGGGTGACCTCGGCGTCGATGACGTGGTGGTAGCTCTGCTCATGAGCGGGGTCGATGCCCACGTACTCGTCCAGGGCAAAACCACTCACGCTCGACACGTCAATGCCCTCGGTGCGCACCCTTTCGGCGAGCGCCGCGTAGATCGGCAGCGGCGTCGAGCCGGTCGCCAGCCCCAGCACGGTCTCGGGATCGGTCTGAATGGCGCGAGCCAGAATGTCTGCCACATACTCCCCGGCGGCGGCGGGGCCCGCTACTACAAGAACTTCAGTCACGTTATGGAACTCCGATGAGGGCGGCGCCAACGGCGGCCACCGGGTGGTTTTTGGGGATCACGCGGATTCGTTCGCCGAGGCGCAGCGAGGCGAGGAACGGTGAGCTTTCCGCCCACCCGTCCAGTACCTCGTTGACACCGCTCAGGAGCGGTTCACCGAGGCTCGTGACGCCTCCGCCCAGCACCACCGTGCGCACATCCACGCTGAGGGTGAGGATGCGAACCGCGGTGGCCACCCCCTCAAAAAGCAGGGCGCGAATCCGACCGGCCACCGGGTCTCCGGCAGCCGCTGCGGCCATCATATCGTGGACCGGCGAGGTACCGGTGGTCGGCCATTGACGCGCAATAGCCGAGCCCGAAGCGATGGTTTCGAGGCATCCGCGCTGCCCGCAGGAGCAGATCACGCCGGTGGCATCCACGGGGATATGGCCGATCTCTCCGGCCACCCCCGAGCTCCCCCGACGCAGGTGCCCGTCGAGCACGATTCCGGCCGCGAGACCGGTCCCCAGATTGAGGTAGGCGAGGCCGTCGGTGCCCAGCGCGGTATCGGATCCGGTACTCGACACGTATCGGTACGCGCCCACGGCCGCGGCGTTCACGTCGTTTTCCACGGCCACCCGGGTACCGAGCTGCGCGGCAGCCTCGGTTCCCAGCTCGAAGCCGTCGAGGCCGAGATTGACGGCGTGCTCCACTCGGCCGGTGGCCGAGTTCACGGCCCCGGGGATGCCGATCCCGATCGAGTCGAAGCGGTCGGCGGTGATGCCAACCCGGCCCGCGAGCTCGACACTGGATTCCACCACCGAGGCAAGCACCTCGTCACGGCCATATCCGGTGGGGCGGATCAGCTCCGCCACCACCGCATCGTTATCGTCGAGGATCACGGCGGCGGTTTTGGTGCCGCCGACATCGATCCCCAGTCTCATCGGGCGCTCGATTCCGCGGCAAATCCCCCGGCTAACCAGCGCCCGAGGAAGGCCTGACCGGCCAGGCGCGAAGCACCGAGGGTCGCGATCTGCGCGTCGGCGCGATCCGGAGCGGGCCAGCCCATATCCACGGTCACGGGGGCATCGCCACGCTCGCGCAGCGCACGCAGCACGTGCTGAACTCGCTCGCTGCGGTGGTTGTTCTGGCCGAGCAGCACGATGGGTGCCCCCGACGGGATCCCGGCTACCGCGGCATCCAGATCCGCGCCGTCCACGAGGTGGAACACCAGCCCGGCGGCGCGCACGGCGTCATCCTGGGCGGAGTGCGGACCCCAGGGCAGCTGCCCGACGGCGATGTTCGGCACGCCCTCGACCGTCACCACGTGGACGGGTGCCTCGGGGCTCGGGGCGGGCAGCACGGTGCCGGGCTGTACGTCGAAGGTCGCGGCCACGGCCACGGCGCTCGGCCACGCGGTGTCCGGCACCGGCTGAGCGGCCGCGGCAGCGCGCACGGTGCGGCCCTGATCGGCCAGCACCCGCAGGCGCTCGGCGGCCTCGAGTACCCGCTCGGCGGGCAGCGCGCCGGACTCGATCGCCGCGGCCACGTGGGCCTCGATCTCCCCCATCTGCTCATCGGTGTTGTTGCTCCCGATGCACAGCAGGTCGCAGCCCGCGGCGAGCGCCCGCACCGCGGCCTCGGGGATCCCGGTAATGCCGCTGGCACCCTTCATGTCCAGCGCATCGGTCACGATCACGCCGGTGAACCCCAGCTCGCCGCGCAGCAGATCCTGCAGGATGGTGCGCGACAGGGTGGCCGGATGCACCGGATCCACCTGCGGCAGCATAATGTGCGAGGTCATGATGGTGTTGGTACCCGCAGCGATGGCGTCCACAAAGGGAATCAGCTCGCGCTCACGCAGCTCGGCCAGCGACCGATCGATCACCGGCAGCGACAGGTGCGAGTCGTTTTCGGTGTCGCCGTGGCCGGGGAAGTGCTTGGTACTCGCGTCAATGCCGCGGCCCTGTACCCCGCGCACCCAGGCGGCGGTGTGCACGCCCACGGTGGCGGCATCGGTGCCGAAGCTGCGGGTGCCGATCACCGGGTTGTTGGGGTTGGAGTTGATATCGGCATCCGGCGCGAAGGTCATCGTCGCGCCGGCATCGGCGAGCTCATAGCCCACGCGGGCGGCGACGCCCTCGGTGCCCACGGTGTCGTTCAGCCGGCCCAGGATGGCGTTACCCGGGAAGGGCGAACCGGTCTGGTGGTGCAGGCGGGTGACATCGCCACCCTCCTCATCGATGGCGATGACCGCATCCGGGTTGGCATCGAGGATGGCCGCGGTCAGCTCACGCAGCTGGCTCGGTGACTCGATGTTCATCGAGAACAGGCAGACTCCTCCGAGGCCCCCGCGCAGGCGGGCGGCCAACCAGTCCGGCAGCTGCGGGCCGTCAAAGCCCGGCAGCATGGTTGCGGAGATCGCCCGGAGTACCGCCGGGGTCAGGACGGATTCAGACACGGGTTATCCCTTCACGGCACCGGAGACCAGGCCACTGGTCATCCGGCCCTGAACGATCAAGAAGAAGACGATCACGGGGATCGCCATGAGGGTCGAGCCGGCCATGATGGCGGCCCAGTTTGTGGTGCCGGTGAGGGTCTGGAACGTGCGCAGCCACACGGGCAACGTCATCATATCCGGCCGCGAGTTGACCACCAGGGCCAGCAGGAACTCGTTCCACGCCTGGATGAAACCAAACACACCGGTGGCCACGAGGCCCGGGGCGAGCAGCGGGAAGGTGATCTTCCAGAACGCGCCGGAGCGGGAGAGCCCATCGACCATACCGGCCTCCTCGAGCTCCACCGGGATACCGTTCACGAACCCGCGCAGGGTCCAGATGGTAAAGGGAAGCACCGTGGCCACGTACACCAGGGTCAAACCGATGATGGTGTTGAGCAGGTGCCAGCCATCAAGCACCCGGTAGGTCGAGACGATCATCGCCTCGGCCGGGATCATCTGGATGATGAGGATGGTGAGGATGAAGGCCTTGCGGCTCTTGAAGCGGAAGCGCGTCACGGCGAGCGACGCCAGGAACGCAAACACCAGCGCGATGGTCACGGTCAGCAGGGTTACCACGAGGGAGTTACCGAGCGCGGGCAGGAACGGGGTCCGGCCGGGCTCAAACAGCACCGTGTAGTAGTTGCGCAGGGTGAAGTTGTCGGGCCAGAAGTGCAGGGTCGAGGAGCGGATCTCGTTGTTCGGCTGGAACGAGGTGTTGATCATCCAGTACACCGGGAAAACGGCGCAGAGGAAGATAAAGACCGAAATGATGCTCAGCACAACGGTGGTGGTTTTCCGGCGACGGACGGCACCGTTGCCGGCGGTCCTGGACGCGGGCGGGCGGACGCGGGTGGCGGCCGGGGCGAGCGGGGTCTGCGTGGTCACAGCTCCTCCTCCTTGATGCTCTGGCGGACGTAGTACAGCGAGATGGCCATGAGGATGATCACCGTGATCACGGCGATGGCACCACCGATGCCGTACTCGCCACTACCCAGCGAGGTCTGATAGATGTACACGCCGAGCGTGCTGGTCTGTTCCTTGATGCCACCGATACCCTGCAGCGCGTAGATCTGAGTGAACACCCGAAGGTCCCAGATGATTTGCAGGATCGTGATCACCACGAAGATTGACTTCAGGTACGGGAAGACGATCAGGCGGAAGCGCTGCACATAACCGGCACCGTCGAGGGAGGCGGCCTCGAGCACCTCATCGGGCACCTGGGTGAGGCCGGCGTACACGGTGAACGTCACGAACGGGACGGCACCCCAGATCACGATGATCGCCGCGACAAAGAAGAAGGAGACGGGGTTGATCAGCCAGGAGTGCTGCTGGAAATCGAGGCCAAACACGTTGACCAGCACGTTGTTGATCACACCGTAGTCGGTGTCAAAGATCCAGCCCCAGACGATGGTCGCGGTCAGCGCGGGCATTGCCCAGGCCAGCAGCAGACCAACCGACAGCAGGAGACGGAAGAACTTGGTGAGACGCACCATCATCATCGCGATGAGCGTGCCCAGCAGCATGGTGAAGACCACACACACGAGGCAGAACAGGAGCGAGCGGCCGAGGACTTCCCAGAAGGTGGAGTCGGATAGGACCTTCGCATAGTTGCCGAAGCCGATCCACTCCGGCGGGGCACCAAAAACCTGGGCGCGGCCGAACTTCTGGAACGACATGATGATGAGGTTGATCAGCGGCCAGCCGATCACCACCGCAAGGACCGCGAGGGCGGGAACCAGCAGCCCATAGGGCGTCAGCTTCGTTCCGAGTTTTGCCCGCCCGCTGAGCTTGGGCCCGGCGGGCTGTGGAAGCTCGGGTTCCTTGGGTTCGTCTGGCACCCGCGGTCGAGCGCTGTTCAGGGTAGACATACTGGGTCTCTCTTCAGTGAGATGGTGGGGATAGCGACCGGGTAATTCGCGGGGGCGATGCTCTGGAGAAATAGAGTCGGCCGGGGGTGTGTGGTCCCCCGGCCGACCCAGCGTGGGGAGGATCGGTCGCGACGAGCGCCGCGACCGATCCGGTGGCGTTAGCCGTTGAGAACGCCGTCGATCTTCTTGTCGAGCTCCTTGGCGAGCGACTCAACGTCGCCGCCCTGAGCGATCTTCACGAAGAAGTCCTGCAGCAGACCGGCTGCCTCGACGTCTGCCCACTTCGGCGACGGCGGGGTCAGACGAGCCTTACCGGCAGCCTCGGCGGTTGCGGTGGCAACCTCATCGGTGCCGAGTTCCTTGGCCAGCGAGAGCTTCGCGGGAACGAGACCGTTCTTTGCGTAGATGGTCTGGAACTCGTCGCTGAGGATGATCTTCAGCGCCTTGGTTGCCAGCTCCGGGTTCTTCGACTTGTTCGACACGGCGATGTTCGAGCCACCGGCCATGACCGAAGCGGCACCGCCATCCTTACCGGGCAGAGCGTAGACTCCCAGGTTCTCTTCCTGGTCCGGGCAGCCCGGGGTCTCCGAGTCGGCGGGGGCGAGGATCGACCACTTCACCCAGCTGGGCGCCGAGAGCTGCAGCGAGGTTCCATCACAGAAACCAACCTGCGGGTTGTCTTCCTTGCCGTCCTTCGGTGCGCGCGAGGCGTTGACCATGGCGTCCTGAACCTGCTTCAGACCCTCGAGCGAGTTCGCGGTCGAGAAGGCCGAGGACCACTTGCCATCCTTGAACGTGGCCACCTCGCCACCGTTCTCCCAGATGAAGGGGAGGGCGTTGTACCAGTCCTGTCCGGGCCACCAGATACCCGACTTGCCGGCGTTGTCTGCCGCGAGCTTCTTGCCGTTCGATACGTAGTCGGCCAGCGTGGTGGGAACGGTCAGCCCGGCTGCGGAGAGTGCGTCCTTCTTGAAGAACACGAGGCGCGCGCCCGAGTAGAGCGGTGCGGCGTAGAACTTGCCGTCGTAGCTTCCGGCCTCAACGAAGCCGGGCAGCAGGTCCTTGCCACCGAGGGAGTCGAACTCCTTGGTGAGGTCGAGGAAGGCACCGGCCGAGGTGAATGCTGCGGCCTGGGTGTTACCCACCTCAACCACGTCGGGGCTGTCGCTACCCGAGAGGTTGGTGTTGAGCTTGTCCACGAGACCGGTCCAGGACTGCTCCTCGATGATCAGCTTTGATCCCGGGTTTTCCTTCTCGAACGTGGTGGTGAGGTACTCGCGTGCTTCCTTCGGGGTGTCTGTTCCCACGAGCCAAACGCGAATCTTTGCGTCGGCCGCGGGGGCCCCGCTGGATCCCGGATCGCCGTTGCTGGCGCAGCTGGTCAGAGCCAGGGCCGACGCGGCCACGAGGGCCAGTACTCCCAGTTTCTTCTTCATGATGCGTTCCTTTAACAATTGGTGTGACGAGGTGATCATGTGATCGTTCTCGGGGTCTCGGCTATGAAACCCCAAGCTGTCCGGAGAGGACAAGGACGGCCGCGCCGCGCAGGACGATGTCCTGGCCGAGCGCGGTCATTCGCAGCGTCAGTTCAGCGTGAATATCACTGATTGTGCGCTGACGGATGGTCTCGAGGACGGCGGTTGCAAACGCACCTTCGAGAAGTTCTGTGGGCCCGCTGAGCACGATCTCGGCGAGGTTGAGGACGCCCACTACCGGGGCGAGGGCGATGCCCAGGCGCTCTCCGGCGGCGGCGAGGAGGGCCTGTGCTTCGGCCGGGGTGGCGGCGGATTCCAGCTGTTCGGCGAGGCGGCCGGCGGCCACCCAGGCCTCGACACAGCCGTCCTTACCGCATGCGCAACGCGGGCCACCATCGGTGCCCACCACGACGTGACCGATTTCACCGGCGGCCGCACGGCTGCCCGAAACGGGAACGCCGTCGACGATCAGCCCGGCACCAACACCGGCACCAATCTGAATCAGGATCAGGTCGTTTGCGGCGTTTTGGCTGCCGAAGGCGTGCTCGGCGAGCACCGCGGTGTTGGCGTCGTTGGCGACGGTCACGGGCAGGGCGAAGCGGGCCTCGAGCAGGTCCCGCAGCGGCAGGTCGTGCCATCCCAGGTTGGGGGCGGTGCGGATGCGGCCGTTGCCGTCAACCACACCGGGGCTGCCCACGCCGATGCCGAGGATCGGTGCCGAGCGATCGGCGATCAGCCCATCGACGAGGGAGTAGACGATTTCCAGGGCGTCGTCACCGACGGCGGAGCCGCGGGGGTGCGAGGCGCGTTCGATGATGGCCCCGCTGAGGTCGAAGCGGGCGGCGTGGAACGCGACCTTGTCGGAGAGATCCATGCCGATGAGGTGGAACGCGTTCACGTTGAGCGAGAGCAGGGTAGCGGGCTTGCCCGGGCGGGCTGCCTCGCGCTGACCGAGTTCGGCGATCAGGCCCTCCCCGATCAGCTCGGCAACGAGGTCGGAGATCGTGACGCGGGTGAGACCGGTGCTGCGCGCGATGTCTGCGCGGCTGAGCCCCTCGGTGCGGTAGAGCTGCTGGAGAACGAGGGAGCGGTTGTGGCTGCGTGCGTGCTCGGGCAGCGCCTTTGCAGTGGGCCGAAGCCCGCGCACGGCGGTGCCGCTACGAGGCACGCGCCCCGTCGCTACGTTGCGATCGGTGTCAACTCCCTGAGTCATGTTTGTTAGTAAAGCTTACGAACAAACTAAGCGCAAGCAATTTTGGGGTGAACGTGACAAAAACGTTACCGACGGTAAGGGTGTTCCGGCCGCCACCCGGGCGACCGGAACACGCCGCCGAGCCTAGTTCAGCGCGATCTTCTTTCCGCTTCCCCAGACCGAATTCGACACCGTCAGCGTGGCAAGTTCGGCGTCCGCCGGCAGGTCAAAAATCACCGATCCGGTGACGGCGTTTCCCGGGTTGATCTCGGAAATCCAGGTGTCTGCCGATGCCGTGTCATAGATCGTGGCGCTACTGTCCGCGTTAAAGCTCCGCCCCTGCGAGTCCTCCACCTTGAGGTAGTTCACGAGGAAGGTCTCGGGATTATTTCCCACGTTCTTAACTGACAGCGCAACGCGCACAAATCGGCCCTGGGCGGTCGCCGAGAGATACTGGCCGCCGACGCTGGCACCGGCCTCTTCCACTCCCGTCACGGTGAACTCCATGGATCCGGCGGTCACCGGGGTGCCGATCGCGGGAAGATCCTTGCCCGGCGCTTCCTTGGCCGGTTCCTCCTTCGCCGGTTCCTCGGCCCCCGATTCCTGAGCGGCGGGTTCCCCAGCCGCCGGGGTCTTCACGGCCACGACACCATCGCCCTTCGATCCGCCACCCGCGGCGACGCTGGCCACCACGATGATCGCCCCCACAATGCCCAGCACGGTGAGCACCTTGTGCCGGGCAAACCAGCTGCGCTTCTTCACCGGCGGCAGGGCCTGGTGCTGCGGTTCCGGGGCATAGATGGGGTTCTGGGGAGTGCTCATGGTTGCTGTGTCCTTCGAGTCGGGTGCGCCGCTATTCGAGCGGGTCGCCGGGCCGCGAATCGACCCGAGACCCAGATAACCAGTGCGAGGCACCCGCGCGCTCCCGCCAAACGGGCCGATGTCTCCCGCCGTTTGGGGGGATTCTCCGCGGTATTCGCTCCCCCCGCTTGGCGGCCGCGGCGCACGGCTGCCCTGCCCTACGATGAAGGGCATGACCTCTCCCCTGCCTCCGGGCTCGCACCCTGGAGCCCCCAACACGCAGGGATACGTGCCTCCTCACCCCGGTTTTGGCGCGCCCGCTCACGATGCGTTCCCCACGCTTCCGCCCGGATACGCCACCCTGCCGGCGCAGGGTGGACAGCCCGCGCTGATCAGCGTTCGGGGGAGCACCCAAGCCCCGACGGGAGCACCTTCGCGCCAGGGCCAGCCCGCGCGCGCTCCCGGCCGGCAGTTTCGTCGTATTCGTCGAGGCACTGCCACGACCACGTGGGTGTGGGTCAGCCTGTTCTTTGCGCTGACGCCCGTGGTGCAGCACTCGGGTGGCGTGGAAGCGGGCGCGCCCGGCACAAACGCGGTGATTACCGCGGCCGCGGGAATCTCCGCGTTCCTCGCCGTGGGGCTGTCGATCCTTCTGATCTGGCGTTTTCGCTACCCCTTCCTCGTCACCGCACTGGGTGCGGGACTCGCGATCCTGCTGCCCGCCACCCCACTCCCCGCGCTAATCGGCCTCGTCTCGGTACTGCGCTTCCGCCGGGGAAAGTGGGTGTGGATTCTGACCGCTGCGGTAACGCTCGCCTGCACGGTGTCTGCGTACTGGGATTCCCGCGCGGTGCCCACATCCCTCACGGCGAGCTTTTTGGGGAGGGATGCACCCTACGCCGAGGTCCAGGCGGCCCTGCCGTGGCTACTCCCCGCGGTAACGCTCGTCATGGTTTTGCCGTTTGTCTCCGCGGGGCTGGTCCTGCGCGCGCGCACCGAACGCGATGTGGCACTCACGGAGGTCGTGGATACCCGCGGCCGCGCTGCCACCCTCAGCGATGAGGTCACCCGGCAGCGTGAGCGCCAGGAGGTGGCCCGAGAGATTCACGACACCCTCGCCTCGAGGCTTTCCACGCTCTCCCTGCATGCCGGGGCGCTGGAGGTCAACGCACGGGAGAGCGATGCCGCCCTCGCCGGTGCCGCAAGCGTGGTGCGGGAGTCCGCTCAGCGTTCCCTCGATGATCTGCGACACGTTGTGGACGTGCTGCGTGACCCCTCGCCGGGCACGCGCGTCGCCGGCGGACGCACCTCCCTCGCGGATCTCCCCGACCTCATCGAGGCCGCCGAGGCGCTGCCGGGAGGAATCGTCTCCAACGTCTTTCTGTCCGATGCCGCGGGCTGTGATCCGCGCGTCGCCCACGCCTGCTATCGGATCGTTCAGGAGGCCCTCGCCAATGCGCGCCGACACGCTCCCGGGCAGACGGTCTCACTGTCCCTGCGTGGGGGCCCGGGGAGCGGGCTCACCCTCACACTGACCAATCCATGCCCAGCGGGGCTCACACCCACGTCGGTGGGCGGCGGTCACGGTATCACCGGGATGACCGAACGAGCGCAGCTCCTGGGTGGAACGCTCACCGCGCGTACCGATGACGGCGGCGTTTTTGGCATCTTCGCCTGGCTGCCCTGGATTCCGCCGGAGGTTCCGGCCGGGCAGGCGACACCCGCCCCCTAGAATCGAGGGGTGACTTCCGCCAGCGTTTCCGCACCCTCGGGTGTGCCCCACATCAGCGTCCTCGTTGTCGATGACGACCCGTTTGTGCACACCGGGGTTGGCAGCATCCTCCAGGCCACTCCCGATATTCGTGTCGTGGGGACCAGGCTGGACGGTGCCGAGCTCATGGCTGCCTGTGCGCAGCTCACGCCCGATGTAGTCCTCATCGACGTCCGGATGCCCGGTATCGATGGGGTCGCCGCGGTCACGATCGCGCAGGGTCTTCCCGTTTCCCCGCAGTTTGTCATGATGACCTCGTTTGACGACGGCCCCCGAGTGGTTGAGGCCATCGCCGCGGGCGCCGCGGGATTCATCCTGAAATCCGATGGACCGGACGCGATCACCTCGGCCATCCGCGGGGTTGCTCGCGGCGAGACCGCGCTCTCCCCGCGCAGCGCCGCACACCTGGCCGACTGGGTACGCGCCGGCGGCGCCGGCGCTCCGCAGGAGCGGGCTCGTCAGAGCGTTGAGCTGCTCTCACCCCGCGAACGCGACGTCGCCTTCGCACTGCTGGACGGCTCTGCCAACGCGGAGATCGCCCGACGCCTGTTTGTCGCGGACTCCACGGTCAAGTCAACGCTGCAGGACATTCAGCTGAAGCTCGGCGCTCGTAACCGTACCGAGATCGCGGTGATCGTGGCGCGTTCTGGGTTGGACGCGTGAGCCCGGTTAAACAGTAAAAGCCTCACCCTCCAGGCAAGACCACAACACACACAACACACACCCCACACACACGCTCTCTGGGCAAGGCACAGCCGCGCCAACCCACCCCACACCCACGCAACACCCCACCCGCCATACAGGTGCGGGTTAAACAAGAAAAACCCCGACCTCGAAAGGCCAGGGCTTAAACCTGCAACACACAAAGTGTTGTAAAGAAGTCCGGCGGTGACTTACTCTCCCACAGGGTCCCCCCTGCAGTACCATCAGCGCAAAGAGCCTTAGCTTCCGGGTTCGGAATGTAACCGGGCGTTTCCCTCTTGCTATAACCACCGAAACAC
>NZ_RCUX01000005.1 GCF_003667565.1 Mycetocola tolaasinivorans | reverse complement strand
ACCCGTTCGCCACTAATCCACCAGAGCAAGCTCCAGCTTCATCGTTCGACTTGCATGTGTTAAGCACGCCGCCAGCGTTCGTCCTGAGCCAGGATCAAACTCTCCGTAAATGTTTATCTCCCAAGCCCTAAGGCCGGGACATTTGTTTGCAATCAACACCCGGAAAAAGAGTGAAGACCGCGAGTTTGAAACTGACAGAACAAATCATTACTGACTTGCTTTGTTATGTTTAAAATGTTTCCAAAGGAATCTCCACATCACCAAAAGTGATGCCGAGGTTTTTGGCATTTGACATTGTGCACGCTGTTGAGTTCTCAAGGATCACACACTCCCCACATCCACCACACAAAAAACGCGGCTTCTAACTGGGGGTGACCACATCACACCATCTCTTCACAAACTCGCTTCCAAAACCGGTCTAAACCAAGATTTTGAGTGGGGCATCCGTGAAGCGGATGAGTTTCAATCCTGCCACACAACCCAGCCAGGAACAAGTCCGGCGTGTTGAAAGTGTGGGGATGATCCCGCTTGAGGCCGGCCGCTCTAGCGAGCCGCACCTTTGGGGTGATGAGTATTACTTTACGCAGGTTCCACAGTTCGGGCAAATCGGGCCCGTTTGATGGCGTGTCGGCCAGCAAAAGCCCGAAAACACGTGAAAGCGGCGCAGGTGGGCAGCGGTGGGCGCTAGGCGGCATCCCTGCGGAGCGCCGGGCATCGCCCATTGGCGTCGGTTGCGAGCTCGAAGTGCCAGGGTTCGTTTTCGTAAATCCTGCACAGCCCATAGCGTGCGCCGTTCTGCTCCACCCAGGCGGCACCGGCCGCGGGACCGAAATCCACCGCCTCCCCCGAGACGTGCCGTGAGTTCTCAGGCGTCGAGACAAACCGTCGCGCCGCCCGCTCACTCCCGTACTCGGTGATCGCCTGTTTCAGCATCCACTCCTGGAGGGCCGCGGTGCGCCATCCGCTGTTGATCACCAGGTCGATACCCTCGGCACGGGCATCGGCGCTCGCCCGACGCACCGCGTCAAGAAGCATGGGATCGAGCCGTTCGAGCGCCGGCACGTCTGTGCGCTCCGGCGCAATCGGGTCACCGAGCCGCACATAGCCGTTCGCATCATCGAGGCCAAACGGGATGCTCTCACTCTGCCCGGCCGAACGGCCCGAGGCCGTACCCGGGAACCGTGCGAGCGCGCCGATCAAATACCCGGCGATACTCAGCGAGATCACGAGCATACCGAGGGTCAGCGCGAGACGACCGCGTCGGCTCAGTCGAATGGTGGGGGTTCTGTACGAGGTCATGAGACCAGCTCAGCGGCAGCACCGTTGCCCCGTCGTATCCCGTTTTTCATACGTTTTCGATACGGCGGTTTCCTAGAATGGCCAGATGCGAGTGTTGATTGTGGAGGACGAGCCGTTTCTGGCCGAGGCGATCCAGGATGGTCTGCGACTCGAGGCCATCGCCTCCGATATCGCCAACGACGGGTTTGCCGCGCAGGAACTTCTCGCGCTCAACACGTACACGGTGGTGCTGCTCGACCGCGATATTCCCGGCCACTCGGGCGACGACATCGCGCGGGAGATCCTGGCGGAGGATCTGGGCACGCGGATCCTGATGGTCACGGCCGCCGATCGCATCGACGACAAGGCGCTGGGGTTTGAGCTCGGCGCCGATGACTATCTCACCAAGCCGTTTGTGCTGCGCGAGCTCATCATGCGGGTGCGCGCCCTCGCCCGCCGCTCAGCCGTCGCCGCTCCCCCGGTCCTGGAAGCGGATGGTCTGCGCCTCGACACCTTCCGACGCGAGGTTTACCGCGATGGTCGCTACATCGCCCTCACCCGCAAGCAGTTTGCCGTGCTCGCGGAGCTGATGCGTGCCGAGGGCGGGGTGCTCAGCGCGGAGTCTCTCCTGGAACGTGCCTGGGACGAAAACGCCGACCCGTTCACAAACGCGGTGCGGATCACAATCTCCGCGCTACGCAAGCGGCTGGGCGAACCCTGGATCATCCAGACGAAACCCGGATCAGGGTACTATTTCGGGCTTCCTGCCGACACGGAGCGGGCATGACCGAGCGGCGCCGCGGGCTCTCGGTGCGCGTCAAGCTCACCCTGAGCTACACCGGCTTCCTTTTGGTGGCCGCGCTCGCCCTCATGCTGTTCGCCTACTACGTGCTTCAGTTTGTGCCGGTGGGATCGGTCGTTCAGACGAATGCGCCCGACGGCAGTACCTTCGCACCCAACCGGGGCGATCTACTGCGGCTCTTTTGGCCGCGCGCATTCGCGGTTCTGGGAATCCTCACCGTCTTCGGCCTCATCGGGGGCTGGTTTCTCGCCGGGCGCATGCTGGCACCGCTCGCGCGAATCACCGGGGTGTCCCGCGCCGCGGCCGACGGGATCCTCAACCGGAGAATCGAGTTACCCGGTCGGCGCGATGAGTTTCGCGAGCTCTCGGACGTCTTCGATTCGATGCTCGATCGGGTCGAGGGCATGCTCGCCGAGCAGCGACGCTTCGCCGCAAACGCATCCCATGAGCTGCGTACCCCGCACGCGGTCATCCGCACCATGCTGGAGGTGGCCGAGGCCGCACCCGATCGAGTCGATGTGCCGCGTCTGGTCTCTCGGCTCGCCCAAACAAACGACCGCGCGATCGCTCTGACCGAGGCGCTCCTCACCCTCGCTCGAGCCGAGGGAGAACCGCTCGCGGTAGCCCCGGTGGATCTCGCCGAGGTGGCGCGTGACACGCTGACTGATCTGGCACCGCCGTCCGAGCGCGGCGACATCCGCATCGGTACGGATCTCACCCCGGCACGCACCGAGGGAAACCCCGAACTACTCCGCATGGTGGCCGGCAACCTGATTCGAAACGCGCTCGTGCACGGCGGGGGCGAGGCTCCCTGGGTCCGCATCGAAACCTGGGCTAGCGCGCGCACGGCCACCCTGCGCGTGGAAAACGGCGGCGCCGTCCTTGACCCGGCCCTGGTTGCGACCCTGGCCGAACCGTTTCAGCGCGGGTCAGCGCGTCGATACGATCGCGACGGTGGCGTGGGGCTCGGTCTCGCGATCGTGTCATCGATTCTGCGTGCACACGGCGGATCGATGCGGCTCACCGCACGCCCCGAAGGCGGCCTGACCGTGGAGGTCCAGCTCCCGGTTATCGGCCGCGACGAACGCTAGATTCCGAGAATTACCTTGGCCAGTGAGAAGTAGATCAGCAGGCCGGTGGCATCGCAGAACGTGGTGATAAACGGGGTGGAGAATACCGCCGGGTCCACCCGAATAGCCTTCGCGATCAGCGGCATCGCACCACCCACCGTTGCGGCCATCGCGCAGACGCACAGCAGGGTGGAACCGATCACCAGACCGGTCGGGACGTCGTACACGAGCGAGGCGAGCACAAATCCGAGCACCCCGAGCAGGAGACCCAGGGTGGTCCCGACCCGGAACTCTCGCAGGAGCACCCGACCCACATCCTTCGAGGTGACCTCGCCCATCGCGAGGGCTCGGGTGATGGTGGTGGCCGCCTGCGAACCGGTGTTTCCGCCGGTCCCGGTGAGCAGTGGGATGAAGAGCGCGAGCACAACCTTCTGTTCGAGCGTGGCCTCGAAGATGCCGAGCACCTGCACGGTCAGCAGCGCCGACACCGCGAGAACGAGGAGCCACACCACCCGGGCGCGCGCGATCTTGAACGCCGAGGTCGACAGGTAGGGGCGACGAAGCGGCTCGGATCCACCGGCGCGCGCGATGTCCTCATCCTCCGCATCACGCAGGATCTGGTGTGCATCGTCGATGGTCAGGATTCCCACCAGGCGCTTTTCGCTGTCCACAACCGGCATCGCGAGGAGGTTTGCGTCACCGCAGCGGCGTGCGACATACTCGGCGTCATCGCTCACCGTCGCATACTCCGGAGTCTGCATCAGATCGGCAACCCGGGTGTCCTCGGGAGCCGCCAGGATTTCGCGGAGGCTCACCACGCCGATCAGGCGCTTTTCGCCGTCGGTCACCGGAATCATGTAGATGGTTTCAGCCTCGGACGCGCGATTTCGCACGGTTTCGAGCACGTGCCCGGCCGTGAACTCCGGATGCGCACGCACGTATTCCGGGCTCATCCGACGCCCGACCGAGCGTGCCGGATATCCGAGCATGAGAGTGGTCAATGAGCGCTCATGCGGGGTCAGCCCGAGGAGAAGTCGCTTGGCAACAACCGCGGGAACCTCATCGAGGAGTCCCACCCGGTCGTCCGGGTCGAGGCCGGCAAAGAGGCCGGTAACCTCCTCATCCTGCAGCGCCCGGAGGAGGTCTGCCTGGTGGGCTGGTTCAAAACGCTCGAAGGTTTCGAGCGCGCGTTCCTTGCTCAGCAGGCGAAACAGCACCGCGCCGCGCTGATAGCTGGTGCGCCAGAGGGTTTCAACCACCTCGGTGATCGACATCCCGGCGAGTTTCGCGGCGGCCGCGGGGAGGTCGGCTTCGGCGAGCGCGCGCTCGCGTGCCAGATCGATATCCACGTGCTCACTCATGGTGCCTCCTCGAGGTGAACCGGGGCACAGAACGGCCCGAGACAGCCCCTAACATAACAGGCAAAGGTGGCCAGGGTGGGGCCCCTGGCCGCTAGCCTCAGGAGTGTGCCGGCGCGATCGATCCAAAGTCGACAAAGACGCAGTCCACGAGTGAGGCTCCCGGGGCCGAACGGGTTCCCTCAAGCACGTCGATGAGGTCCTCCACTCCTCGACGTCCAAGCTCCTCGCTGGGCGATTCGTACAGGGAGATTTGCGGATCGATCGCCTCCGCAACCTCGATTGAAGACCCGAGACCGACAACGGAAACAGATTCTGGTACGCCGATGCCCTGAGCGCGTAACCCACTCACGATCCCCGATGCGGCATGCTCGTTGAGAAGGAGCAGGGCGCTGATGTCCGGTGCCTGTCGAAGAATGTCGGGAACGAGTCGCCGACCGGCCGCGGAGGATTGATCACACGAGAACATCAGTGGCTCGTCCTCGGTGTCCGCAATAGCGGCGAGGTAAGCATCGCGAGTACGTACCACGGGGCCATACTCGCTGATCAGGGGGTCGCCGCCCTCACCAAATACGATGCCGATGCGTCGATGCCCGAGTTCTCGAAGGTGATGCATGGCGGTTGCCACCAGACCTTCGAAGTTTACGTCAACGTAGCTGATGCCCCGGGGTTCGGCGGTACGACCAATCAGGGTGAAGGGGATTCCGAGCTCACGGAGGCGTTCGACCCGCTCATCGTGCAGATAAACCTCCATCACCACGACCCCGTCGATCAACCCGCTGTGAACGAGCTGATCGATTCGTGCGGCATCGGTACCACTCGGCCACAGGATGAGATTGTATCCGCGCCGCTGAGCCTCAGCGGCCGCACTCGTAAAGAATTTGAGCGCCGTGCCGTCGAGGTTGTGTTCGAGCACGGGGAATAGCAGTGCGATGATGCGAGTGCGTCTACTCGCGAGGGCGCGGGCGATCGCGTTGGGCTTGTAATTCAGCTCCAGCATTGCCGCTTCGATCCGTTCCCGCGTGGATGGAGCAACGGGTTTGGTCTTGTTAATCGCGAAGGACACCGTGGCGAGAGACACCCCGGCACGCTGCGCGACATCACGCATGGTTGCCATATCACGGCTCCTTCCTGCCATTTGATGCCTGCAGTCTCTCACAGTTTCTTTATTCGGAGTTTCGGCGCGCTGGGCCAAATAACGAATCGGTGAAGCGCTTTACTTTTCTGTTGACAGCGTCCAAAACTCGTGAGATTGTTGCGTCATCCACGAAATAGAAGCTCGGCATCTCGGCGATTTCACAAGAATCAAAGCGGTTAACTCCCGGGCCTCACTATTACCTACGGCAAAGGAGCCGCATCATGGACAAGAAACCTCGTTTACCGATTCTCGCCGGGCTGGCGATCATTCCTCTGGCCCTCGCCGGGTGCAGCTCGGAAAGCGGCACCCCCGGTGCCGGCGGTTCGGGCAATACCCTCACCATCGTTGACTACTACGTCAACGAACCCGACCAGAAGTTCGTACTCGAAGCGCTGAACACCTGCGCGGCAGAGCTTTCGGTAAAGATCAACCGCACCGGCGTTCCCAGCAAGGACCTCATGCAAAAGGTTCTCCAGATGTCGTCGTCAAAGACGCTCCCGGACGTCCTGATGCTCGACAACCCCAACCTCCAGGACATTGCCTCCACTGGCGGTCTGGCCCCGCTGGACCAGTTTGGTATCAGCACCGATGGGTTTGCCCCGGGAATCATCGAGGCCGCCACCTACAAGGACAAGGTTTACGGCCTCGCTCCCACCGTGAACACGCTCGGCCTCTTTGTCAACAAAACTCTCCTCGACGCAGCCGGGCTCACCCCGCCAACCACCTGGGATGAACTGAAAACCACCGCGGCAGCCCTGACCGAGGGAGACCGCTACGGTCTCGCATTCTCCGCCAACGCAACCCACGAGGGTGCCTGGCAGTTCCTCCCCCTGCTCTGGACGAACGGGGGTTCCGAAGACAAAATCGATAGCCCAGAGGCCGCCGAAGCCCTGCAGTTGCAGGTGGATCTCGTCAATGCCGGCTCGGCCTCCAAGAGCGTGGTGAACTGGAGCCAGGTTGACGTCAAGGACCAGTTCATGGCGGGCAAGGCCGCAATGATGATCAATGGCCCCTGGCAGATTCCCGCTCTGGACGCGGACCCGAACCTCGTCTGGACAACGGTCCAAATTCCGGTCAATCGCGCCGGGCAAACCTCGATCGCCCCGCTCGGTGGCGAGGTATGGACCGTCCCGCAGACGGGAAACAAGACCAAGCAGGCACTCGCCGCAAAGTTCATCGAATGCATTACCGATGACGACAATCAGCTCGCTCTCGCGACCGCACGATACACGATTCCGACCCGCACCGCCCTCGCGGATGAATACGTAGCCTCGCTCCCCGTGATGTCGACCTTTACCGATCAGGTAGCCACCGCGCGCTCGCGCACCGGACTCCTCGGTACGGGCTGGCCCAAGACCGCGACGCAGATCCACACCGGTCTGCAACTCGCGCTCACGGGTAAGGCCACCGCTGACGAGGCGTTCGCCAAGGCACTGGCCGGATAAGCGCCATGGCCTCCGTTTCCACACTCACCACGCGGGGCGGAAGTCCGCCCGACTCGATCGAGGCACACCCCTCGCTCGAGTCGGCGGGGACACCCCCGCAGGCCCCGCGACGACGACGCAAGCCCGAGCGCATCACCAAGCTCCTGTTCATCGTTCCGGCTGCGCTCTACATCTTTGCGTTCTTCGCCTTCCCGGTCATCAAAAACATCACGATGAGCCTGCAGGAGTACACCACCGCGACATTCTTCACCGGCGAGGCGCCCTGGGTGGGGTTCGCCAACTACGTCACGGTTACCAGCAGCTCCCTGTTTGGCCCGGCCTTCCTCAACACCGCCCTGTTTACCGCGGGTTCGCTGCTGGGGCAGTTCGTGATCGGAATCGCGCTCGCCGTCTTCTTCCGTCGACGGTTCCCGCTCAATGGATTCCTGCGCTCCCTCATGCTGCTGCCCTGGCTACTGCCGGTCATCGTATCGAGTGCAACCTGGCGGTCGATTCTGGATCAGGACAGCGGAATCCTCAACCAGTTCCTTACCTCGATCGGGGTGATTCAGTCGCCGATCGGGTGGCTCTCCGACCCCAATGTCGCCCTGCTCTCGGTGATCCTCGTGAACATCTGGGTGGGCATCCCCTTCAACGTGGCGCTCCTCTATGGCGGACTTCAGGACATTCCGGAGGAGCTGTACGAGGCGGGTGCGCTCGATGGGGCCACCGGCTGGAAGGCGTTTTGGCACATCACCTGGCCAAACCTGCGCCCCGTGGTGAGCGTGGTCCTGGTCCTCGGAGTGGTCTACACGCTCAAGGTGCTCGATGTGATTCTCGGTCTCACCAATGGCGGGCCCGCCAACGCAACCCAGACACTGGCCGTGCGCTCCTACCAGGAGTCCTTCGTGAACTTCGAGTTCGGGGTGGGTTCGGCCTGGAGCAACGTTCTCATTCTGGTCTCCCTCGTATTTGCCGTCCTCTACCTGCGTTCCAACCGGCGCGCGGTAGATGAATAGGAGCCGAACATGACCGACACACTCATCTCCCGGCGCGGTTCACTTCCGCCACTTACCTCCCCAAAACGGGCTTCGATGCGCACCGGCACCCGCACCAGAATCGGCGCGTTCGCCTCGACCGGCATTGGCGTCATCGTGCTGGCGATCATGCTGTTCCCGATCTACTGGATGGTGAACACGTCGCTGCAGCCCTCGGGGAACACCCTAACCGCCGGCCTCTTTCCGCTGAATCCCGATTTTTCGGGCTATGAGCGTGCGATCACCGATCAGGGGCAAAACCTCCTCACCAGCCTCATCATTTCGGTGGGCACGGTGGTCCTGACCCTCATTATTTCCGCACCCGCTGCTTATGCGCTCGCGCAGTTCCGGTTCCGCTGGATTAACGTCGCGCTCATGGTCATCATCGTGTCGCAGATGATCCCGGGGGTCGTGATCGCAAACGCGCTCTACAGCGCCTACAACGATCTGGGGCTGCTCAACTCGCTGCCCGGGCTGATCCTCGCCGATGCGAGTCACGCAATTCCGTTCGCAATTCTGATCCTGCGCACCGCGATGCTCGGCATCCCGCCCTCGATCGTTGAGGCCGCGCGCATCGACGGGGCAGGCCTCGTGCGTGCCTTCGTCTCGGTCGTGGTGCCGGTCAGTCGCAACGCCCTGATCACCGCCGCGCTCTTCGCCTTCCTATTCTCCTGGAGCGACTTCCTCTTTGCCCTGACCCTCACCAGCACCGAGGAGGTACGGCCGGTGACTCTCGGCATTTACCAGTACATCGGAACCCAGGTCGCCAACTGGTCGGCCGTGATGGCTACCGCGGTACTGTCGTCAATCCCCGCGATCATCCTGCTTGTACTCGCTCAAAAGTTCATCGCCGCCGGTACCACCGGTGGCGCCGTCAAATAATCCATCCGTCGAATTCACCGTAGAAAAGGACACCCCATGACTCACTCCCCCGAATCCCCGCTGCGCGTTCTCGTCTGGGGCGAGAACCGCCACGAGCAGGTGGAACCGCACGTCGCCGAAATCTATCCGGACGGCATGCACAACACGATCCGGTCCGGAATCGAGGAAAACCTCGGCGCCACCGCGCGCGTGCACACCGCGACGCTCGATGATCCCGAACACGGCCTCACAGAGGAGGTGCTCGCGGACACCGACGTTCTCGTGTGGTGGGGGCACATGGCCCATGCCGACGTGGATGATGACATCGTGGCCCGCGTGCACCGCCACGTACTCTCGGGCATGGGGCTCGTGGTGCTGCACTCGGGGCACTGGTCGAAAATTTTCCAGAAGCTGATGGGCACCACCTGCACCCTGCGTTGGCGCAGCGAGGAGGATCGCGAGATCGTTTGGACCATCGACCCGACCCACCCCATCGCCCAGGGTATCCCGCACCCGTTCATCATTCCGCAGCAGGAGATGTACGGCGAGTTCTTCGACGTGCCCGCGCCCGATGAGATCATCTTCCTCAGCACCTTCTCGGGTGGCGAGGTCTTCCGTAGCGGCTGCACCTGGCGTCGCGGCTTCGGCAAGATCTTCTTCTTCAGCCCCGGCGACCAGGACTACCCGGTCTACCACCACGAGAATGTTCGCCGCGTGATCGCCAATGGCGTGCGCTGGGCACACACCGAACGCTCCGAGCGCGCACTGCCGACCCTGCGTCGCCACGAGACCGAGGAGTTTTACACGGGCAAGGCCTACCAGGGGGCACTGGTTCGATGAGCCACGCCGTTTTCTCAGACACCGCTTCGCCGGTGAGAATCATCCTGGTAGGGGCCGGGGCAATGGGGAAAAACTGGCTTCGTGCGCTCACCGCCTCGCCGGATGCTCAGATCGTTGGGCTCGTGGATCTCAACCTCGATGCGGCTCGGGCAGCACTCGCCGCCTTTGGTCTGGAGCACCTGCCGGTGGGTGACTCGGTCTCGGCGCTGGCCGCGGATACCGATGCACAGGCGGTGGTTAACGTCACGATTCCCGCCGCCCACCATGCTGTGAGCACCGAGGCGCTGTTTGCCGGGCTGCCGGTACTGTGCGAAAAACCCATTGCGCCCACGGTCGCGACCGCACTCTCGCTCGCGGCCTCGGCGGAGGCCAGCGGGCAGCTGCTGATGACCAGTCAGTCGCGCCGCTACTATCGCTCGCTCTCGGCGCTGCGCGAGCGCGTTCGTGAACTCGGGCGAGTGGGCACCGTGAGCTGCGAGTTTGCGAAGGCCCCGCGCTTTGGCGGGTTCCGCGACGAGATGGACCACGTGCTTCTCGTGGACATGGCGATCCATCAGTTCGATGCAGTGCGCTATCTGCTGGATCGCGACCCCGTCGCGGTGTACTGCGAGGAGTACAACCCGGCCTGGAGCTGGTATGCCGGGGATGCGGCCGCGGCCGCGGTGTTTGAGTTTGAGGGTGGCATCCGGTTTGTGTACTCGGGCAGCTGGTGCACACCGGGGTCGGAGACGTCCTGGAACGGGAGCTGGCGCATTGGCGGGGAAAACGGCACGGCGCTCTGGGATGGCGAGCGCGCCCCCGTCGCGGATCTCCCCGGGCTCTCGCTCGCCGACCTACCGGCGAGGCTCACCGACGAGACGATTCCCTTTCCCGAGGAGATCAACGGGTCCCTCGCCGAGTTCATTTCCGCTCTGCGAACCGGGGACATCCCGGCCACCGAGGTTCATGCGAACGTGCACTCGCTGGCGATGGTGGAGGCCGCGGTACTCAGCGCCACCCGGGGATCACGCGTGGTGCTCGCCGATGTGCTGGCCGAGGCGCGCGATGCGGCGATCGCCGTCGAGAAGCGTGCGGACGTGCGGGAAATCCTGATTCGCGGATAACCCGGACACTCAACAGCGCGGCACCGGATCGCTCCGGTGCCGCGCTGTTGTTTTGTGTAACGACGCCTGTCGTTGAGGCGGTTAGGCGGTGAAGATTCCCGCGAGGGTCTTCTTACCGCGACGCAGTACCGCGACCCCGCCGGGCAGCAGGTCGGTCAGGACCGCGGCCTCGTCGGTGACCTTCACGCCGTTGAGCGAGACGCCGCCCTGGCCGATCGAGCGACGGGCATCGCCGAGGCTCGTGCACAGCTCGGTCGACACGAGGAGCTGGGCGATCGGGGTACCGGTTTCGGCGGTGATGTTCGGCAGTTCACGCAGCGCCGATGCGAGGGTCGCCGGGTCCACCTCGGCCAGGTTGCCCTGACCGAACAGGGCCTCGGAGGCGGCGATCGCCGCGTTGGCGGCCTCGGCACCGTGCACCAGGGTGACGGTTTCGAGGGCCAGGCGCTTCTGCGCCGCGCGACGGAAGGGCTCCTCCGCCACGAGCTTCGCGAAGTCCTCGATCTCGGCGCGGGTGAGGAAGGTGAACACCTTGAGACGGTCGATCACGTCGGCATCATCGGTGTTCAGCCAGAACTGGTACATCGCGTAGGGGCTGCACAGCTCGGCATCCAGCCAGATCGCGTTGCCCTCGCTCTTACCAAACTTGGTGCCGTCGCTGTTGGTGATCAGCGGGGTACCGATCGCGTGCACGGTGGCCTGCTCGGAGCGACGAATCAGGTCGACACCGCCGATCAGGTTGCCCCACTGGTCGCTGCCACCGGTCTGCAGCACACACCCGTGGGTGTTGTAGAGCTCGCGGTAGTCGAGTGCCTGGAGGATCTGGTAGCTGAACTCGGTGTAGCTGATGCCGGCATCGGAGTTCAGGCGCGCGCTCACGGCGTCTTTTTTCAGCATGGTGCCCACGCGGAAGTACTTACCGATGTCGCGCAGGAACTCGATCGCGCTGAGCGGCGAGGTCCAGTCGAGGTTGTTGACCAGGCGCATGCCGTTCTCGCCCTCGGTGTCGAGATGGGTCGATACCTGAGCCTGCAGGCGCGTGACCCAGGCGGCCACGGTCTCCGGGGTGTTCAGGGTGCGCTCGGCGGTGGGGCGCGGGTCACCGATCAGGCCGGTGGAACCGCCCACGAGACCCAGCGGGCGGTGCCCGCCCAGCTGCAGGCGACGCATGAACAGGAGCTGCACAAAGTTGCCCAGGTGCAGGCTGGGAGCGGTCGGGTCAAATCCGCAATAATACGTGATCGATTCGCCGTCGATGAGCTTCTTGAGCTCCTCGGCATCGGTCGAGACGTGGATCAGGCCACGCCACACCAGCTCGTCCCAGAGCGAGTCAAAGGACGAGTCATTACTCTGCTTGGCAAAATTGGGATTAGACACGCTCCCCAGAATAGCAGCGGAAGGACGGGCATCCGTGCCGGCGAACTCGCTTATTGACTGTCTCGTGATACCGCGTCGCGATAGTGTGATTCTGCCCGCCGAGAGAGTCGGGCTTTCTTCGAGGAGCACCATGTCCCATCCCCCGATTCCGGCACTGGCCGACCTCCCGCTGGACGAGCTGGCGCGCCCGGCCTCTGCCGAGGAGATTCGCGCGCTCAAGAATCGGGTGCGCGGCGATAGTCGCTGGACCCGGGCGATCCCGAAGTGGCACGAGTACGGCACCTCCGGCATCATCATGCTGCTCGTGGGTGCCATCGGGGTGTTCTTTGCGTACCTGATGATCAGCTCCCACTCCCCCGAGATAGCCCCGTGGTTCCTGATCACGTTCTGCCTGCTTCAGCTCGTAGCCCTGCCCTACTGGATCATCAAGAATCGGCCGCGCTGGGGAGACTGGGCCCGCATGGTGCGCTTCGCCGATGCCACGGGGATGGAGTTTGCGCCGCTCCCCCACAAGACCCTTCCGCAGACCGCACTGCTCGGGCCGAGTGCGCGCGACTACAACGGCTTCTCCTCCCGCGGCGGGCTGCGACTCATGCAGCGCGCGGACAACATGTCGAGCACCCGCATTCAGCGCGAGCTGATCGACCGCCCCGGCGAATACGCCTACCTGCGCATCCCGCTGGGCGTGCAGATGCCGCACATCGTGCTGGATTCGCGGCGCAACGATGGGGTGGCCGGGTGGCGTTCGCGCCGCACCCGGCTTCGGCTGGCTGATGATCAGCGGATCGAACTCGAGGGAGACTTCCCGCGGGCCTTCGGGGTCTACGCACCCGAGGCGCTGCAGCGCGATGCCCTCTACTTCCTCACCCCGGACTTTATGGAGACCCTGGCGCTGTACGCGACCGAGTTTGATCTGGAGTTTTCCGGTTCGGACCTCATTCTCGTGAGCACCCGCCCCATGAATCTCGCCGACCCCGACGTCTGGCTGCGCTTCTTCACCGCCGCCGACGCCGTGCTCTCCCATCTGCGCCCCACCGCCTCGGCCTATCGCCGCGGCACCCCGATTGATCCCCGCACCCCGCCGTCCCGGCTGCGCTGGGGGTTCCCCATCGGCACCGCCCTCGCCCTCGCCGCGTTCATCGCCTGGCGAGTGTTCGTCGCGTAACTGCGGGGTCGGCTAGGCGCGTGCGCGATCGCGGCCGGCTGGGCGTTGCTCCTCGAGGAACGAATCTTCCAGAAGCTGATACACCCGCGCACGAGACACCCCCAGGACGCGAGCCGCATCGATTGCGCTCAGGCCGTAGGCATCGCGAAGCACACGAGCGGCCTCGCGACGATCACGCGCCGCATTTCGGGTGGATTCCAGAGCTGCCCGATCATACTCGGCGGCCTCCGCGAGGCGGGCCGCCACATCGGCGGGCTTTTCGATTCTGAGGGTCACGTTGAAGGATTCCTCATCGACCCCCAGCGCACCGGCAAGGAGCGAACGGCCCATTTCCTCCACCTCGGAGAGGGTGCGGGCCTGGGTGCGATAGTCGACAGCGGGCGCATCAATGATCCACCACTTACCCTCGCGGCTGACAACCAGTTCATACGTGCCGCAACTCATACCCACACTCACTTCCACTCGTCGGAGACAAACCCGACCAGCTGCTCGATCGTCCTGAGGACGCCCGCCGAAATTACTCGGTGACGCGGAATCGGGACAGACCGACTCCCCAGCCTTTTCCACCAGGTATGCGGGCCTCGATCACGGTCTATCCTGTAGCCCTGGGACAGCAGGAACCGCTCAACGTCCTTTCGCTTGGCATCCTTCATCAGGTTAGTCTAGGCAGGGATAGACATCAAGCATCAAGTGCGCGCTATACAGAAAGTTTGATTTTTTTCGCTGTCCATAGATACGACGCACCGCGCGCCTTACACTCGAGCACTCGCCCACGCTGATTCCCCGGCTAGAATGGGTCAAATGGTCACGAGACGAGAAGCAGCACAGCGCCTGGATATCCCCCTGGAGATGGCGGTGCGTCACGGTCTACCGCCCCAGCTCACCGAGGCGGCGGTTGTTGAACTCGACACCACTCCTCCGCCGTGGCTCGCGCAGTCCCGTGCCAACCGGACCGGCAAACGACCGGTCTGGTCGAACCTCGTCTGTGCCGTCTGCGGGTTCACCGAGCGTGCCCGCCCCAAGAAGTGGTGGCCCGAGTTCACCTACGTGGTGTGCGACGACCACGAGATCGAGGAGTGGCCCGCAGCCGCGCCCGGTGCGATTCGCGCCGAGGTCTTTGGCGTGGGCGGCCGATTTGTCGGCCTCGTCGACGACGTCGCCTAACGCACTATTCTCCCGTTGAGCGGCCCCGCGTCGCGCCCACCGTCTTCACTGACGCGGCGCGATCCGGGGCCGTTTGTCGGTCCATAATGATCAGGCCAACCACCGCGATGGCGGCAAATCCGGCCGGGATCACGAAGACCAGCGGGAGACCGAGGGCCGCGACGCCAAAGCCGCCGGAGAGCCCGCCGATGGCGGAGCTCAGCGCGGTGGAGCTGAGGAAGATCGCCGAGGCCGTGGCCACCGCGGTGGGCAGGAGGCGCTGCGCCACGAGGATGCCGAGGCCCGCGAAGATGCCCCAGACGACGCCCATCAGGATCTGTCCGGCAAACAGCGCGGGGACGGTCCCGATGAGCGCAAAGCAGAGGTTGGCGCCGACACCCATGACCGCGCCCAGCGCCATCAACCGCATCGCACCAAAACGCCGGCCAAGGATCACCGCCACCGGGATCAGTGGCAGCTCGACGAGGGGCTGAATGCCGATGATCGCCCCGACCATGGCCGGCGAGAGCTGCATCTGCTCATTCATATAGATGGGCAGGTAGGCGTACTTGACCGACTCACCGGCATACACGCAGATGTAGAGCGCGGTGAAGACCAGCAGCGGGAGCATGGCGCGCAGGCCCGGCCCGCGCCCAGTGGCGGTCAGCGGTGCGGCAGCCTCGGCACCCCCGGTGGCGGCGGCCACACCGGTTCCGAGGGGTACCTCGTCGGGTGTCGCATCTCCCGATGCGGCCGCGCGGGTATCGCGCAGGCCCCCGAGCGGGAGGATCTGCGCGAGGGTTGCGATCGCAACCACCACGAGCATCGCTCGATATCCGGCGGCCGCCGCGAGGAAGGACCCGAGCACCGGGCCGATCACCCAGCCCGCGGTCAGCGCGGTGCGAACGATGGCCACCACGCCGTCATTGAGCGGGGAGGGGCGCACCGCCAGGCCATCATGCAGGGCGGCGAACAGCTGCGAGGTCGAGGCACCGGCGAATCCCAGCACCACCGCGCTGATCACAAACGGCATCCACAGCTCGGTGGAGAAGGCGATGCCCAGCCAACCGAGGAATCCGGCAGCCGCACAGATGCGGAAGAGTCCGAGGCGCTTCCCCGTGCGATCTGAACGTGCACCCACCAGGTATCCGGCCACCGGCGCCGCGAGGTTGGTGAGGTAGTACAGACCCGCAACCGTCAGCGACGCGTGCAGCTCGGTCACGAGGAACGAGGCGATCAGCGGCGCGGCCGCCGAGATCCCCAGCCCCGACAGGAACAGCGCGAGCGTTGCGGCGCGATACAGCGGGGTGTGCAGGGTGAGCCGAACGGAGGATTCTCGCACCGCGGCGGCGGGGGCACTCACGCGATCGACCGCGGGCGGGGGAAGGCTGACTTCATGTGCTTAAACATACAGGTTATATGTTCGTTTGAACGAATAGCCTGAATGTTCGTGTGCGGAGAAACGCAGAACGCCCGGGTCTCACCGAGGAGAACCGGGCGTTCTGAGGGAGCGCAGACCTAGCGGAAGTCCGCCAGGCGGGCGCGCAGGTTGGCGAGCTGCTCGATCACGCGCACCGTCGCGGTACCACCGGCACCCACGCGGCTGTTGACCGAGCCCTCAATGGTGAGCACGTCGCGGACCGCGGGGAGCAGGTGCGGAGACACCGCCGCCAGCTGCTCATCGGTGGGCTCGTGCAGTTCGAGGCCGTTCTCCTCGCAGAAGCGCACCAGTTCGCCGGAGATCTCGTGGGCGTCACGGAAGATCACGCCCTGCTTCACCAGCCACTCGGCCACGTCGGTGGCGAGCGAGAAGCCCTGCGGGGCGAGCTCGGCCATGCGCTCGGTGTTGAAGGTCAGCGTGGCGATCATGCCGTTGAACGCGGGCAGCAGCACCTCGAGGGTGTCCACGGAGTCGAAGATCGGCTCCTTGTCCTCCTGCAGGTCGCGGTTGTACGCGAGCGGCAGGGCCTTGAGGGTGGCAAGCAGACCGGTGATGTTACCAATCAGACGACCGGACTTTCCACGGGCGAGCTCGGCAATGTCCGGGTTCTTCTTCTGCGGCATGATGCTCGAACCGGTTGAGAAGCTGTCGTGCAGGCGCACAAATCCGAACTCGCGGGTGTTCCAGAGGATGATCTCCTCGGACAGACGCGAGAGGTTGATACCGACCTGCGCGAGGATGAAACCAAACTCGGCCACAACGTCGCGGGCGGCGGTGGCATCGATCGAGTTCTCCAGCGCACCGGAGAGCCCGAGCTCCGAGGCCACGAGCTCCGGGTCGAGACCGAGCGAGGAGCCCGCGAGGGCACCGGCACCGTAGGGCGAGCGCTTGGCGCGAACAGACCAGTCGCGCAGGCGCTCGAGGTCGCGCACCAGCGGCCAGGCGTGCGCCGCAAGCTGGTGGGCGAGGAGGACCGGCTGCGCGTGCTGCAGGTGGGTGCGGCCGGGCATGATGGCGCCCGGGTGTGCCTCGGCCTGACCCGCGAGGATCTCAACCAGCTGTACCAGCAGGCCACGGATCACGCTCTCGTGCTCGAGCATGTACAGGCGCACCAGCGTCGCGATCTGGTCGTTGCGGCTGCGACCCGCGCGCAGCTTGCCGCCGAGGTTCGATCCGGCACGCTCGACCAGGCCGCGCTCGAGGGCCGAGTGGACGTCCTCATCCGACTCCGCCGCCACGAACGCACCCGAGGCCACGTCCGCGCGCAGAACCTCGAGGGCCTCGTGCATCGCGGTCAGTTCGGCGGCGTCGAGGTAGCCCGCGGCATTCAGCGCTACCGCGTGTGCCTTCGAGCCGTCAATGTCATAGGACGCCAGGGTCCAGTCAAACTGCGTTGACTTGCTCAGGCGCGCGAGCTCCGGCGAGGGGCCGCTCGCAAAGCGGCCGCCCCACAGGGCTCCCGCCTCGGCGGCGCGGTTTCCGGAATCGTTGGTGTGAGAGGTCATGAGTGTTGGGCGTCCCGTCGTGCAGTGTTCGTGTGTGTCAGCTCCCACCACAGGGCGGGCGGCTGAGCGAGCGATATGGGTTGTTGCAAGTCTAGTGAGTGGTGGTGCGTGGTTGTGGCACGGTGGCCGCCGCGCGCGAGAGGGTGGAAATGAGGCGTTCGAGCGGGCCCTGACCCACGAGGAACATCCAGGCGGAACAGCCCGCGAGGGTGACCAAAACAAACCACCATGTTTGTGCCACTGGGTCGACCCGGTCCGCACCCAGAGCCACCAGGATGACGAGCGCGATCAGGTGCACCGAATAGGCGGTGAGGGCCATTCGTCCGGTTGCGGCGAGCGGCCAGAGTATCCGGGCAGCCCAGCCGGGAAGCGCCAGGAACACGGAAATCAACAGCAGCGACGTACCGGTGGCCCCCACCAGCTCAAACGTGCTGCCCGAGTGCGGGGCGGATCCCAGCAGGTTTCCCCACTGCGGATACCCCACGAACACCTCACCCTGCGAGATGCCCGTGACCTGCGAAAACGCAATCGCGCCCCCATAGCCGAGTACCGTGAGGGCGGCACCCACGAGCGCGAGCCGGCCCAGTGCCCCGGCGGCGATGCCCGTGGAAAACAGCCACCGCCCCACGGCCAGGCCGACGAGGACAAACACCACCCAGACGAGTACGGGGTAGTACCCCACGATCATCAGCACGGCGAAGGGTGAGGCGCTGGAGCCCCGATCCAAGACAAACACTGCCAGCGCAACCTGCACCAGCGGGGCCACCAGGGCCAGGGCACCGGCGAGCAGCAGCAGATTGCGCGGCCGCCAGCGAATCAGCGGCAGGACCAGGAGGAACGCGGCACCGTAGTACTCCAGGATCACCGCGATCCCGTGAACGCCCAGGCTGAGGATGCCCCCGAGAACAAAGATCAGCAGCGCCCGGGTCCCGATGCGCAGTCGCACACGCAGGACCTCGTCGCCCTCCGGCGGGGTTCCCCGACCGGACAGCAGCGCCAGCGATACGCCTGCGAGCACGGCGAACAGGGCCGCGGAACGGCCGTTGACCAGCCCGATCCAGGTATCCGGTTCGGCCGAGACAGCGGCCTCGGGGCGGATAATGTGGGCCACAAACATGCCCAGAATAGCCACGCCGCGGGCAATATCCAGCCCCGCGATGCGCGGAGTTGCTCCGCGTGGGCGGCGCGCTGCGGGATCACCCGGTACCGCACGCGCTACGGCGTCCGGTACCGGAGTGATCCCCCCGGACACTAGGCCGCGGCCTTCGCGTTCTGCGCGAGCAGCCAGACCATCAGCGCCTTCTGCGCGTGCAGACGGTTCTCGGCCTCGTCCCAGACCACCGAGCGCGGGCCGTCGATAACCTCGGCGTCCACCTCGTAGCCGCGGTAGGCGGGCAGGCAGTGCATGAAGATCGCGTCGTCCTTGGCGAGGGCCATCAGCTCAGAGGTCACCGAGTAGGCACCGAATGCGGCGACCCGCTCGGCCTTCTCGTCCTCCTTGCCCATCGACACCCAGGTGTCGGTGACCACGACGTCAGCACCGGCCACGGCCTCGCGGGGGTCGGTCGTGATGAGCACCGAACCGCCGGTCTTCTCAGCCAGGGCGATGGCGTCGGCCACCACGTCGGCGGCCGGAGTGAAGGCCTCGGGGGCACCGATCCGCACGTGCATACCGGCGTTGACACAGGCCAGCAGGTACGAGTTACCCATGTTGCAGGCACCGTCGCCGAGGAACGCGAGGGTCTGGCCCGCCAGGTCTCCGCGGTGCTCGCGAATGGTCTGCAGGTCGGCCAGCAGCTGGCACGGGTGGAAGTCATCCGAGAGGGCATTGATCACCGGAACGGTGGTCCCGGCAGCCATCTCCTCGAGACCAGAGTGCGCAAAGGTACGCCACACGATGGCGGCGACCTGACGCTCCAGCACGCGCGCGGTGTCGGCGATCGACTCCTTCGCACCCAGCTGGCTCTCGCCTCCGCCCACGATCAGCGGTACACCACCGAGGTCGGCGATGCCGGTCGCAAACGAGATGCGGGTACGGGTCGAGGTCTTGTCAAAGAACACGGTGACGGTCTGCGGGCCGGCCAGCGGCTTCTCGCTGAAACGGTCGGCCTTGAGTTTGATCGCGAGATCCAGAACCTCTGCCTGCTCGGCCGGGCTCAGGTCGTCATCGCGGAGGAAGTGACGGGTCATGATGGTCTCCTACGTCGTCGATACTAGGCGGTGTGAGCCGCGAGAAGGCCGTCGAGGATGCCCACGAAGGCGTCCACATCGGCGGAGGTGATGTTCAGGGGCGGGGCGATCCGGATCGTCGCGGCGTTGGGAGCGTTGACGATCAGGCCCGCGGCCAGCGCCTCGGCGGCCAGCGCGGGCGCAATGTCCGCGGTGAGCGCGATCCCCAGCAGCAGACCACGACCACGAACACCGGCGATCAGCGGGGAGTTCAGCCCCGCGATGGACGCCCGCAGCTGCGCCTCGCGCTCGCGCACGTTGATCAGCAGCGCCGCCGACTCGATCTCGTCGATGACGGTACCGGCCACCGCGGTGCCCAGCGGGTTGCCACCAAACGTGGTGCCGTGGTTTCCCGGGGTGAAGATTTCCGAGGCAGCACCGGTGGTCACCAGAGCGCCAATCGGGAATCCGCCACCGAGGCCCTTGGCCAGGGTGAAGGCATCCGGCAGGGTGTCCTCGGACTGGAAGCCGAACCACTCGCCGGTACGACCGATACCGGTCTGGATCTCGTCGATGATCAGCAGCGCGCCACGCTCGCGGGTGAGGGCCCGCGCCGCCTGCAGGTAGCCCTCGGGCAGCGGAAGCACCCCGGCCTCACCCTGGATCGGCTCGATGATGAGGGCCGATACGGTCTCGTCCAGCGCGGCCTCCAGCGCCTCGATGGTCGCGGGGATGTGCTGCACACCCGTCAGCATCGGGGCGAACGGTGCCCGGTAGGCCTCCTTCGCGGTGAGCGCGAGCGCCCCCATCGAGCGGCCATGGAATGCCTTCTCGAGCGCCAGGATGGTCGGACGAGCCTCGCCACCAAACTTGCGGGCCAGCTTAAACGCGGCCTCGTTGGCCTCGGTGCCGGAGTTGGTGAAGAACACCCGTCCGCTCTCGCCGATTCCGGAGATGCGCTTGATCTTCTCGGCCAGCGCGAGCTGCGGCGGGCTGGAGAAGAAGTTGGACACGTGCATCAGGCTCGCGGCCTGCTCGGCGATCGTCTTCACGATCGCCGGGTGGGCGTGGCCCAGGGAGTTGACCGCGATTCCGCCGAGGAAATCGAGGTACTCCTTGCCGTCTGAGTCGCGCACGCGGGCACCCTCGCCGGAGACCAGGAGCGCCTGGGTCGGCCCGAAGGTGTTCATCATGTTTGCGGAGGAGGATTCCTGCCAGGAGGTCATTCTGTCTCGCTTACTACCTGGGTGCCAATTCCGGACTGGGTGAAGACCTCGAGCAGGATCGAGTGTTCGATCCGACCGTCGATGATCGCGGCGTTACGCACGCCGTTGTCCACCGCGTCCAGGCACGCGTTCATTTTGGGGATCATGCCGGATTCGAGCTCCGGCAGCAGCTCACGCAGCTCGGCGGTCGAGATGACCGAGACGAGGGAGTCGCGGTTGGGCCAGTCGCTGTAGAGACCGGCAACGTCGGTGAGGACCAGCAGCTTGTCGGCGTTCAGCGCGATCGCAATCGCGGCGGCGGCCGAGTCGGCGTTGACGTTGAGGAGGCGCTCGGGGTCGTCGAGGTCGTAGGCGATGGAGGTGATCACCGGAATGCGACCGGCGTCCAGCGCATCGAGCACGGCCGAGGGGTCCACCTCGAGGATGTCGCCCACGCGGCCGAGATCCTGAAGTTCGCCATCGATCATGACGCCGCGGGTGCGTCCGCCGAAGAGATTGGCCTGCTCGCCCGAGAGGGAGCGAGCAATGTTGCCGTGCTGGTTGATGTCGTTCACGAGCGACCGGTTGACCCGGTTACGAAGGACATCGCGGACAACCCCGATGGCCTCGTCACTGGTGTAGCGGTAGCCGCCGCGGAACTCGCTGGCGATGCCCTTTTCGGCGAGGCCGGCGGAGATCTGCGGGCCGCCGCCGTGCACCACGACCGGGCGCAGGCCCGCGTGGTGGAGGAACACCATGTCCTCGGCAAACGCGGCGGCGAGCTCCGGAGAGATCATCGCGTTGCCGCCGAACTTGATGACCACGATGGCGCCGCGGTAGCGCTTGAGCCAGGGCAGCGCCTCGATGAGGACGGAGGCCTTGGCGTGGGCTTCTTCGAGGGAGAGTTCGATGGTGGTGGGCATCGGTCAGCTCGAATACGCGCTGTTCTCATGCACGTAGTCGTGCGTGAGGTCGTTGGTCAGAATGGTCGCGGCTGCGGATCCGGCATTCAGCTCGATCTCGATCTTCACCGCACGCGGGGTGAGGTCGACGAGGTCGCGAGACTGATCCGGACCGCCCTCATGGCAGACCCGGACGCCGTTGAAGGAGACGTCCACGTTATACGGGTCAAACGGAGCCGAGGTGGTTCCGATGGCGGCCAGCACGCGGCCCCAGTTGGGGTCGTTGCCGTAGATGGCTGCCTTGAAGAGGTTGTTGCGAGCCACCGAGCGGCCCACCTCAACGGCATCGGCCTCGGTCTCGGCACCGGTCACGATGATCGCGATGTCGTGGCTGGCACCCTCGGCGTCCCCCTGGAGCTGCTCGGCAAGGTCGGAGCACACCCGGGTCAGCGCGGCGGTGAAGTCGGCGAGGTCCGGGGTGATGCCCGAGGCACCGGAGGCGAGCAGGGTGACCTGGTCGTTGGTGGACATGCAGCCGTCGGAGTCGAGGCGGTCAAAGCTCACCCGGGTGGCCTCACGCAGAGCGGCATCGAGGTCCGCGGGGGCAAGGGAGGCGTCAGTGGTGATGACCACGAGCATGGTCGCAAGGCCCGGGGCGAGCATGCCCGCACCCTTGGCGATACCGCCGATGGCCCAGTCCGGGGCGAGGAACTCACTGGTCTTGGGCACGGTGTCGGTGGTCATGATCGCGGCGGCTGCGTGCTCGCCACCGTTTTCATCGAGGGTGGCGGTCGCGGCCTCCACACCGGCGGTGAGCTTGCCGAGGTCGAGCTGCTCACCGATCAGGCCGGTCGAGCACACCAGAACGTCGGTGGCCGAGATGCCCAGCCCGTTCGCCACGGCCTCGGCGGTGGCGTGGGTGGTCTGGAACCCCTGCTGGCCGGTGAAGCAGTTGGCACCGCCGGAGTTCAGAACGATGGCGTCCACGCGGCCATCCTTGATGACCTCCTTGGACCAGATGATCGGGTTGGCCAGGGCACGGTTGCTGGTGAACACGGCGGCCGCATTCTTCTCCGGGCCGGTGTTGACCACGAGGGCGAGGTCCGGCTTGCCGGTGGACTTGAGGCCGGCGGGAACACCCGCGGCGATGAATCCCGAGGGGGTGGTGACGCTCATAGTGCTCCTTGAGGGGTGGTGATCGAGGAAAGAGTGGTGGCGGCCATTACGGGGCGACCCCGTCGATGGGAAGGCCGGTGGCCTCGGGCAGGCCGAGGGCAATGTTCGCGGACTGGATGGCGGCACCCGCGGTGCCCTTGGCCAGGTTGTCTACGGCGGTCACGATGATGACGCGGCCCGCGGCCTCGTCGATTGCCAGGCCCATCAGCGCGGTGTTGGCTCCCAGGACGTCGGCGGTGCGGGGGAAGACGCCCTCGGGCAGCAGGTGCACAAAGGTCTCGTCGGCGTACGCGCCCTCCCAGGCCGCGCGGATCTGCTCGGCGGTGGTGCCCGGCACGATCTTGGCGGTGGTGGTGGCGAGGATTCCCCGGGACATCGGCACCAGGACAGGGGTGAAGGACACCGTGGCCCGCTCGGCGCCGGCCCAGCGCAGACCCTGAATGATCTCGGGAATGTGGCGGTGCGTGCCACCCACCGCGTAGGGGTTGGCGGTGCCGAGGATTTCGGCGGCCAGCAGGTTGGTCTTGAGCGCCTTACCGGCACCCGAGGGGCCCACGGCGAGCACGGTCACGATATCCAGCGACTCGATCACGCCGGCGGCGATACCCGGGGCGAGGGAGAGTTCCACGGTCGACGCGTTGCAGCCGGGGGCGGCTATCCGCTTGGTTCCCACCAGCTTTTCGCGCTGCTTACCCGAACCGATCAGGAGCTCGGGCACACCGTAGGTCCAGGCCCCGAAGAAGTCGCCGCCGTAGAACGCGGCCCAGTCCTCCTCGGATTCGAGACGGTGGTCGGCACCGCAGTCCACCACGAGGGTGTCGGGGTCAAGCTGTGCGGTGAGCGCGCCGGAGGCACCGTGCGGCAGCGCGAGGAACACGATGTCGTGGCCGGCGAGGTGTTGTGCGTTGGTTGCGACAAACACCTTCTCGGCGAGTGAGCGCAGGTGCGGGTGCACCGCGGCAACGGGCTGACCCGCGTTTGAGTGGGCGGTGACGGTGGTGATTTCGAACTCGGGGTGGCTGGCGAGCAAGCGCAGCAGCTCTCCCCCGGCGTAACCGGATGCTCCGGCGACGGCGACAGAAAAAGTCATGAGACTACCTTAGGACGACGAGTGTACGGGTGGTTTTCCGGATTCCGGCAACGCCCGGTTTCTCTGGTTTTCACCAGAAAAACAATTAGGGGGCGTCGCCTATCGTCGCTCGTTGGAGGCGTCAAAGAAGCTACGACGTCGCTCGTCGCGGCGGGCACGGCGTCGCGCCGGCGCAGGTGCAGATACCTGAGCGCTGTGGGCGGAGCGTGCGTGAGCCATGTTGGTTAGCGTAGCGCGGAGGATGCAACACGCGCAATCTGTGGGGCTCGCACGAATGATCGTATTTATTCCAACACCACATCCGAGTTGAGGAAACTCTCAGATTGGCGATTTCACTCCAAATGAAATGCCTTTTATCTCAAATCCGGTATAGCATCGGGTCATGGCTCTTTCGACAGATACCTCCCCCGTAGACATCACCGCCGCGGAACCCATGCGGCAGGTGGGTGCACTCATCCGTTCGGCCCGCCAGGACCGATCGCTCACCCAGGCCCAGTTGGCCGAGCGCGTGGGCACCAGCCAATCCGCGATCAACCGGATCGAACAGGGCAGCCAGAACATCTCCATCGAGCTCCTCGCTCGCCTGAGCGTGGCTCTGAAGAGCGAGCTCGTGACCTTCGGCGACCGCCCCCGCCCCTCGCACATTCGCGTGGAGGGCGGCCACAAGCTGCACGGCTCGATCGCCGTGAACTCCAGCAAGAACGGCGCCGTGGCGCTGCTCTGTGCCGCCCTGATCAACCGCGGCACCACCCGCCTGCACCGAGTGGCCCGCATCGTCGAGGTCGACCGCATCATCGATGTACTGCGCAGCATGGGCGTGCAGGTCACCTGGTACGGCGATGACAACAGCGTCGAGATCAAGGTACCCGAGAACCTGAACCTCGCCGAGATCGACGCCGATGCCGGCCGTCGCACCCGCTCGGTGCTGATGTTCCTCGGCCCGTTGCTCGGCCGCTTCGACAACTTCTCCCTCCCCTACGCCGGCGGCTGCGATCTCGGCACCCGCACCGTGGAACCGCACCTCATCGCCCTGCGCCCCTTCGGGCTCGAGGTGGAGGCGACCACCGGCTGGTACCGCGCCACCGTCAGCCACGACGTACCCGAGCGGGTCAAGGTCGTGCTGACCGAGCGCGGCGACACCGTGACCGAGAACGCGATCATGGCCGCCGCCGTGCGCGACGGAGTGACCGTGATCCGCAATGCCAGCCCCAACTACATGGTGCAGGACCTCTGCTTCTACCTCCAGGAGCTCGGCATCGAGGTGGAGGGCATCGGCTCGACCACCCTCACCATCCACGGCAACGCAAACGTCAACGCCGATGTGGACTACTGGCCGAGCGAGGACCCGGTGGAGGCCATGAGCCTGCTCACCGCGGGTATCGTGACCGGCTCGGAAATCACCGTGACCCGGGTCCCGATCGAGTTCATGGAGATCGAGATGGCGACCCTGTCGGAGATGGGTCTGCGCTACTCGATGACCGACGAGTATGACGCCGCCAACGGCAAGACTCGCCTGGTGGACATCACCGTGTATCCCTCGGAGCTGCGCGCCCCGATCGACAAGATCCACCCGATGCCCTTCCCCGGCCTCAACATCGACAACCTGCCCTTCTTTGTGGTCATCGCCGCCTGCGCCACCGGCGACACCCTGATCCACGACTGGGTCTACGAGGGCCGGGCGATCCACCTCACCGACCTCACCCGCCTCGGTGCCAACGTGCGCCTGCGCGACCCGCACCGCCTCGACGTCTCCGGCCCGACCCACTGGTCCGGCGCCGAGGTGTCCTGCCCGCCGGCGCTGCGTCCGGCCGTGGTGATCCTGCTGGCGATGCTCGCCGCCAAGGGCACCAGCGTACTGCGTAACGTCGACATCATCTCACGCGGATACGAGCAGCTGCAGGAGCGCCTGATCTCGCTCGGCGCGAAGATCGAAACCTTCCGCGACTAGCACCGCACACACAAAGCCCCGCCACGAGAATCGTGGCGGGGCTTTGTGCGCTTCTCGCAGTCTCAAGGGGATGGAGCGGAGTGGTTCCGCGCACTTCAACGGCACCACACCTGAAGAATCTCGCCGTGCCTTAAAAACAAAAATACTTGCCCACCTGCGTTTTCACTCAACATGCGACAGCGAATCATTCATTTTCGGCAGAACCCGTAATAGTTTTTCCCTTTTAAATTACGTTTGTTATGTACCCCAAACGGGTTACTTCCACCGGCCGGCTGACTGGACCCATCCGCGGTGGATCGTAACGCGAGCGCTCCCCCTACGTTCTTTGCGCGCTCGCGGCAACAGGGAGAACGCCCATGAAATCACGTACCTTTCGGCGTGCCACCGCCATCGGCCTCGGCACACTACTCACGATTGGCCTGACCGCCGGCGGTGCCGCCGCGGCTCAGGCCGCGCTGCCGCCGGGAAAGCCCGGCGCCTCGGAGAGCGCGCCGGCCAAGCCGCTGCCCGACCACAATCCCAACCCGGTGACCGCTGAGGGCACCGTCGCCCCCGCTCCCCGCACGGAGACCCCCGAGCTGGTGAGCGATCTGGGCGAGTCGATCGTCATTGAAGATGACGTCCTGCCCAACTACGTCGCAATCTCGCCGGATGGAAAACTCGCCTACGTGGCGGCGCTCGATTCGCCCAAGCTCCACATCGTGGATCTCGCCGCCCGTAAGACGGTGGGCTCGATCCCCGTGGGCATGGGGCGAGGGCTCTCCTCGATCACGCTGAGCGCCGACGGCACCCGCGGGGTCGCGGTCGTTGACGCCACCCCGACAACCACCGCGGGTGTGGCCGTCTTTGACCTCACCACCCGCACGGTAACCGCGATCCACACCAACCGCATCGGCTGGGCCGACTACGCCGAGCTCACCCGTGACGGCTCCTCCTACTACACCGTCGCCGTCGAGGGTGCCATCAATCGGGTAGACACCGCCACCGGCGAGGTTCTCGCCACCACAAAGCTGCCCACCAACAACTCCAACTTTGGGATCCTGACCGATGACGAGTCGACCTTCATCGTCGGCCGTTCCGGGCAGGGACTCACCGGCGCGGTCTACACGACGATGGATGCGAAAACTCTCGAGGTCACGCTTGATCTGAAAACCCCCGACATCTGGTCGTACTCCGGGTTCTACTTCGATACCAACCCCGCCCACCTGTACGTGGCGGAGGGCGGCAGCCGAGTGAGCATGTTTGATCCGAAAACCGGGGAGGCCCTCCAGCGCATCTCGGTGGGAAACACGATGTCGGACGTGGTGGCCTCAGATGCGCTCGGCCGCGCCTACTCCCCCTCGATGGGGTGGGAGATGGTGATGGCCGCCGACTTCACCACCGGTGAACGCTCGGAGAGCTACCGCACCACGCCCGTGGGTGCCTCGAGCATTACCGAGAACCCCGTGACCGGTGATCTTCTCACCGCAGATCGCGGCTACACCGGTGAGGAGGGCTCGACGGTCACCCTGATCAAGCGCCCCGCGGTGAGCGACCCACAGGACGTCCGCATCGAGGCCATCGACACCGAGGTGACCTTCAGCAGCGCGGTGACCGGAGTCAAGCGCGGGAACGGCGGCGGCGTTATCTGGCAGCGCTCGTCGGACGGCGAAAACTGGACCGATATTCCCGGCGCCGTGGGCAACAACTACACCGTCACCGTCACCGCCGAAAACGTCAGGGACTCGTATCGCCTGCGCTTCCACGACGACTTCTGGGGGATCTCCGGCGCGAGCAAGCCCGCAACCGCCGTCGGCCCGGCACCCGTGATCACCCTCGACGGGGCGCTTCCAGACGGCCTCGAAAACGCCGAGTACGAGCCGGTGACGGTCACCGCAACCGGCCAGCCGGACCTCGTCTGGTCGGACTCGAGCGTGGTCGACGCCGCCGGGCTCCCCGCCGGTCTCATCCTGGACTCCGCCACCGGCGTGATCTCCGGAACCCCGACCACAGCGGGAGACTACCGGGTCTCGGTTACCGTAACCGACGCATTTGGTACGGACACCCGGGAGTTCGCGCTGAGTGTGCTGGCCGAGGACACCGGGATCGTCGAGCCCACGCCGACGCCCAGCCCGGAGCCCAGCGAAAAGCCGAGCCCCAGCCCGGAACCGAGCGTTGAGCCCAGCATCGAGCCGAGCGTCAAGCCGAGCATTGACCCGACACCGGTGCCCACGCCCGAGCCCAGTATCGAGCCAAGCGTTGACCCGAGCATGTCGCCCACCAGCGGTCCGAGCGCATCGAGCGCTCCGGGGAGCTCTGGCAGTGGAGCCGGTGGAAGCGGAGGCCTGGCACGCACCGGCGCATCGGTCGGCGGTATCGGGCTGATCGCGGGCGCAGGTCTCGCCCTCGGTACCGGTTTCATCCTGCGTCGCCGCCGCGCCTAGCGGTCACACGCCCCCGAGCCCGGTGGGCACCTCGCAGCAACGCGCATTCCCCCGCGCGGCGAACCCGCCGAACGGGGAAGGGCCCCGTCTCGAAGCCTCGAGGCGGGGCCCTTTCCGTGTACTCACTCGGCGATGCCGGCCGTGCGGCCGGTCATTCGTCTCGGCCAGGAAACCGGGTGACCTAGTTTCCCGAGACGGGGAAGCGGCGATCGGCCTCGGCCTGGTCCACCGGGGGCAGCGCCGACCACGGGAAGGTGATCCAGCTGTCGGTCTGCTTCCAGACGTAGTCGGGCTCAAGAATGGTGCGCGGCTTTGAGTACAGGGTCACCGTGCGCACCTCGGCGCCGTCGCCCTGCAGCATACGCTCCACGAGTTCGAGGGTGCGGCCCGAGTCCGAGACGTCGTCCACGAGCAGCACGCGGCTGCCGGCGAGGGCCGGACCGTCGAGCATCGGCGGCAGCAGGATGGGCTCAGGCAGGGTCAGGTGCACGTCGGTGTAAAACTCAACGTTGATCGAACCACAGTTTTTCACGCCCAGGGCGTAGGCGATCGAGCCGGCCAGCAGCAGGCCGCCGCGGGCGATGGCAACCACAAACTCCGGCTGGAAACCGCTCTGCACCACCTGGGCGGCGAGGTCGCGGGTCGCGTCACCAAAACCGTCCCAGCTCAGTACCTCACGCTTGGGGTCGGTGGAAACTTCGGTGTTCTTCGGCGCGGAGGCGTCGGCGGGGGTCTCGGTCATTTCTCCACAGTAGCCAGTCGGACCGATCCGCGCGAACCCACCCCCTCAGACTGGGTCTTGGCTGCGCGTAACCTGCATGCAACAATTGGGCCGATATCCATGTGCGACGGGGGAAAAGCAATGGTCGTTGGTTCTGCACCACTGTTCGGAGTTTTACTGGCGCTGGTGAGCGCGGCCGTGTTGGCGGTGGGGAATCTCTGGCAGAGTCGCGGCGTCAACCTGGTCTCCGCGGCCGCCGAGGCCAGCGGAGAAAACAAGACGCCGTTCCTCGCGCTGCTGCGGACCCCGATCTGGATCGCCGGAAGCGCGTTGTTCGGTGTCGCGATCCTTCTCCAGATGGGCAGCCTGGCGTTTGCGCCCCTCATTCTGGTGCAGCCCATCGGGGTGACCGCGCTGGTGTTCTCCGCGGTACTCAACGCGCGGGTACGCAGGAAGCCGCTGCCACGGCGGGTGCTCCTCGGGATCGCCATCTCCCTGATCGGCGTGATCGCATACGTGATCATTGCGGCGCTCGTGAGCAAGCAAAAGCCGATCAGTGATGGGCAGCTCTCCGCCATTCTCATCACGCTGGCCGCGGTCCTCGCGATTGCCGCCGCGATTCGCTTCGGCACCCGTGGCACCGCCAAGGCACCCATCTTCTACGTCGTGCTGGGTGGCATCTTCTCGGGATTCGTGGCCACGCTGGGAAAGACCGTCATCCTGCGGGTGGAAACCATGTTTGCCGGTCACCGAATGGTGTTTGACTCGGGCAGCGTCCTCACCCTGATCTGCGTCCTCGGCATCGGGGTGGCCTCGGCGCTCTCCATCTACTTTGTGCAGTACTCGCACACCTGTAACCCGCCGGACGTCGTGATCGCCGGTCTCACCGTGGTGGACCCGGCCGTGGCCGTGGTCCTGGGTATTACCATCCTGCACGAGGCCGCCGGAGCGCCCGTCATCTCGTTTGTAGGCTTTATCCTGGCCGGTGCCGCCGCCTTCATCGGGGTCGTGATCCTGGCCCGGGCGGAGAACGCCGAGGAGGATGCGCAGTCCACCGAGACGATCGAACGCGGGGCTCAGCGCTCGGCCGAGAGCGCCTAGTTCAGGCGGCACACACGAAACGGGGCCCCACCGGTCGGTGGGGCCCCGCTTGCGCGTAACGCTACTTCTTCAGCGCGCCGGCGAGCTGATGCACTTCCTTCAGCAGGCCCGCAAACTCATCCTGCTTCTGCGCGGCAACCTCGACAAAGCGCGTCGCCAGGTTGAGCCCCAGGTCGGTCAGCGGCCCCACCTGGTGGAAGTGGTGGCTCACATCGCCGGCGAGGCCACCCTCGAGGGCGAGCTTGCCCACGAGGTCGAGGCGTAGCTCCTCGGTTCCCTCGGCGAAGCTCAGCTTGTCAAAGTCGACCCAGACCACGTTGGGACGGGTGGTCGATTCAAACACGTAGCGGCGGTTGGTCAGATCCAGCACCACCTGCCAGATGGTCTGCGAGGCATCGGGCTTTCCCGGATCGGGCTGGCGGAAGGGCTGTGCGGCATTGCGAATGATGCTGAACATCGCCGCGATGGCCTCGAGCTGCGTCTTCGGCTGCTCCTGGCGGCCCACATAGTAGGAGGCGCGGGCGAAGCGATCGGAGGCCAGGGTGGTACCGCCCAGCGGGGCGTCTCCGCCGAGGCCCTCGACCGTGGCCGCCAGCTCCAGCTGCTTATCGTACGTGGGTGAATTGGTCATCACCCGGTACTCCTTGCTGTGGTAGACCTTCGGGGTGCCATCGGTGTACTCGATGATGGCCGAGTCGCCGCTGGCGTCGTTGAGCGCCAGGTGCAGTGTGGGTGGCTTGCCGCTGGTCGGATCCAACAGCTCGGCGATGCGCACCTGGGTCTTCTCGGTCCACTCCACGGCCTCGGCCACGGTCTTGAAGTTGTCCAGGTAGTACTGCAGCCAGACCGCCTGGCTGAGCTGGACATCACCCTCGCTCGCCTTCCCATAGTCGGACTCGGCAAGCCACAGAATGTGCCCGGCAAAACCCTCCTCGTTCATGCCGTCGCAGGCAACCAGGTCAAACGCGGTTGCCACCACGCTGCCATACTTTGCGGTCCAGGTCAGGGTGCCGTTCACCCCGTCGTTGCGCTCAATCCCGCGGGGTAGCTTCCACAGGTTGGTGAGCAGATCCAGGTGGAAATCCATATTGCGGCCAACAATCACAGCTCCGTTAGCGTCAGGCCAAACAACTCGTGTGCACATATTTATTCACGAACCTTTCAGAGTGGGCACCGAAGTGGTGCCGGTTGTACAGCAAAAACAGGTGGGTAAAACGTGGGCTCTAGCGGGCATCGGCGGCCGCGGTGCGCCGGTTCCAGCCGAGTGCGGGCAGGGAAATCATCGAGGCCAGGAAGAAACACACCGCACCGATCAGGGTGCCCCAGTTGGCCAGATCGGAGTCCTTTGATGCCCCGTTGTTCAGCACGAACGATCCCACCGCGGAGACCGCAAACGCCAGACACCCGATCATGTTGATGTGAGCCGCCCAGAACCCGGAGCGACGCGGCTCCCACAGCGTGCCCCGGGAACGGTAGTAGGCGACATACACAAACACGGCACTGATGAGAAAGGCCACCGATCCCCCGGCGTCCGGATTCCACACCAGGTGCTTTTCGGCGTCCACGGACTTCGCCTGGAGGGCGGCCGACGTGCTGATGTTGAACATGATCGTGCCGAAGCTCTGCGTGGCCGCGGCCACCCATTCGGCGCGGAACATCTTCCCCGGCGCATAGTCGACCCTCACCACGGCGTCCCCACTCAGCACCAGCTGGTACAGGCCGGCCGCGGTAAAGAAGATTGCCCCGATAAAGCAGGCCAGGTTTGATGCCGCCGCGTTCCCCAGATGCCAGATGTTGATGGCACTGCCCAGCACAAACAGTGCCGAACCGATCATGAACAGGACGCTCTGCCTGCTCAGCGTGGGAACGAGGAAGGGAATCGAACGCGGTGTTGCCGCGGAAAACTGACTACTGCTCTGGGTCATCCGTGATGCTTTCTCTGCGGGGCCGCCGGCGCTCATGCGCGGAGGGCGTGGAAACCTAGTGGGCGAACGAGGTGCGTGTCTTCTCGCTCGGGCCTCAGGTACGGGGCAGCGTCCTGCCCTAGTGGGCGAACGAGGTGCGGGTCTTCTCGCGCGGGATCGGGGCGTCCAGGTTCTCCAGGAACACGACCTCCTCCTTCAGCGCGGCGAGTAGTAGCTCGGCGAGATCCTTGCTGAGCCCCAGACGCACCACGATGCGCTGCACCACGAGGTCGCCGAGGTCATCGGGCATCGGGTATGCCGGAACCAGCCAGCCGCGCATGCGCAGGCGATCGGCCAGGTCGTAGAGGTCCCAGTTGCGGTCTCCCTTATTGAGCTTCCACGCAAACACCGGAATCGTGTCGCCGCGGCTCACCAGGGAGAACGGCTCGAGCTTCTCGATCTCCGAGGAGAGGTAGGTGGCCACATCGATCGAGTTCTGCTGCACGGCGCGGTATCCCTCGCGGCCCAGACGCAGGAACTGGTAGTACTGCAGGAGAACCTGGGCGCCGGGGCGAGAGAAGTTCAGCGCCAGGGTGGGCATGTCGCCGCCGAGGTAGCTGACGTGGAAGATCAGGCTCTCCGGGCAGACCTGCTTGTCACGCCACACGACCCAGCCCACACCGGGGTAAACGAGTCCGTACTTGTGGCCCGAGGTGCTGATCGAGTTGACGCGCTCGACCTGGAAGTCCCACTCCAGGTCGGGCTGGCAGAACGGCGCCACCATCGCGCCCGAGGCACCGTCCACGTGGATGCGCACATCCAGCCCGGTCGAGGCCTGAATCTCGTCGAGCTTCGCGGCGATCTCCTTCACCGGCTCGTACAGGCCGGTGTAGGTCTGGCCGAGGATTGCGACCACACCGATGGTGTTCTCATCGACGTACTTTTCCAGCTCATAGCCGTCAAGAACCAGGTGGTCCTCGGTGACGGGCACATAGCGTGCCTCAACGTCCCAGTAGTTACAGAACTTCTCCCAGACCACCTGCACGCCGGCGGAGAGGATCAGGTTGGGCCTCTCGGTCGACTTGCCCTCGGCGCGGCGATGCTCCTGCCACAGGCGCTTGAGTGCCAGGCCACCGAGCATGCAGGCCTCGGAGGAGCCGATGGTCGAGGTACCGATGGTGTTGTGCGGGTCGGGCACGTGCCAGAGGTTCCCGAGGATGCGCCAGCAGCGGTCCTCAATGGCCGCGGTTGCCGGGTACTCGTCCTTGTCGATCATGTTCTTATCGGCAGCTTCGACGTACAGCTTGCCGGCGTTGTCATCCATCCAGGTGGACACGAAGGTCGCCAGGTTCAGACGGGAGTTTCCATCCAGCATCGCCTCGTCGTGTACCAGCTGATACGCGGTGTCACTCGACATCTGGTCGGTCGGGAGTTCAAATCGGGGCAGCACGGTGGCCTCACCCGGACGGGCAAACACCGGGTTGATCGCGATCTGCGAGGCATCCTCGCGCTCGGCGGCGTTTCGGTACAGCTCTGACATGGTCAGTCCTTTCTGGTTTGACAAACTGTCGCAACAAAAGAGTCGGAAAAAACGGGGTGGCGAAACCGCCTACACCTCGATGGGTGGGTAGAGCCGGTCCATGTTGTACTGCCGGTTTCTTCGGGCAGCCCAGGTGGAGGCGGCGAGGAACACGATCGTCAGACCGGCGATCACGGCGAGCGCGATGCCGAGGCGATAGTCGATACCGCCCATGATGAGCTGCCTGAGTCCCGTCACCGTGTAGGTCATCGGATCGAAGGGGTGGATCCACTGGAACAGCGGACTGGTGGTCGGAACCGGATAGATGCCGCCGGCGGAGGTCAGCATGACCATCAGCAGGGCGAGGGTCGCGACGCGGCCCACCGCCGCCCCGAAGAGCGCATTGAGCATCTGGATCATCGAGAGGAACATGGCGGACATGAGCCACATGAAGGCGAGCGTCGCCACCGGATACTGTGGCGTCAGCCCCAGCCCGAAGTAGATCACCAGGAACAGAATGGTGCCCTGGATTCCGCCCACCGCGAGGGTGGGCATGAACGAGGCGAGCACCGTGCGGAACGACCCGAGACCCTGCGCGAGCGGGCGGGCCTGCAGCGGGGTGAACAGCATCCAGGCGATGATGCTTCCCACAAACAGGGCGAGACCGAGGAAGAAGGGGGCGAACCCGTAGGCGAAGGTCTTCGCCTCGTTCTCGGTCTTCTCCACCAGGGTTACCGGCTGGGCGAGCGTCTGAATGACGCTGTGTTCCTGGTCCTTACCCCACTTGGGGATCAGGGTCAGGCCGGTCTTGGCGGCGTCGGCGAGCTTCTCGGTGCCCGCGGCCAGCTTCGGGGTACCCTCGGCGAGGGTTGCCGCGCCGGCGCTGAGCTCTCCGAGGCCGGTGCGCAGCTGATCTGCACCGCTGCGGAGCTGATCGGCACCGCTACGAGCCTTGTTGAGGTCGGCGATCACCTGGTCGTTCTCGATGGCCTGCAGGACCACGTTGAACTGGGTTCCGGGGTTGTTGATCTGGGTCGCGAGCTGGTTCGTGTCCTTGCGGACGTCCTCAATGACCGTATTGACCTTGCTGATCTGGGCGTTGTTCGCAATACCGTTGCGCACCCCCTGGATCTGGTCGGCGAGCCCGCCCTCCCCCTTGGCGCGGAGATCGGCGATCACCGCATCCAGATCGGTGGCGGCCTTCTGCTGCGCGGCGGCGGCATCGTTCATCAGCCCGGCGGCGGTGTTCACCCCGGTGTCGATGCGCTGCACCACGGTACGAATCTCCGCACCGGTCAGACCCGAACCGCTCACCAGCCCCTCGGCCTTCCCGATGATGCCATCGAGCCCTCCGACGATTTCGTCCACCGCACCGGCCAGCTTGTCGCTGCCGTCCTTCGCGGTCACGAGGTTGGTTGAGAGCTTCTGCGCGCCGTCATTGGCCTGCTGCATGCCGGCGTTGAGCTCATCGACGCTCTTGGCGGCCTCGATCAGCTTGGGAATCGCGCCCTTTGCGCCGTCCAGCGCGGTTTCAAATACCTGGCTGCCCACCTGGGCACTGACCTGGTTGATGACCTCCTGGGCGGCGTCCTGGCCGATCACCGTGGACAGGTAGTTGTTCGACTCGTCGTAGGTGAAAATCAGGTTGGCCGGGCGCGGATTGTTTCCCGCCACCGAGGTGATGGACTCGGAGAAGTCCGCGGGGATCGTGATGGTGAAGTCGTATTTGCCGTGCGACAGGCCGGTTTTCGCCTCGTCCTCGCTGACCTCGATGAGGTTGAGCTGCTTGGAGGCGATCAGGCCCTTGACCACGTCCGGGCCCGCGTGAACGCGCTCCTTGCCCTGATCCGATCCGGTGTCGAGGTTCACGATGGCCACGGGAACCTTATCCACATTGCCAAACGGATTCCAGAAAGCCCACAGATACAGGGCACCGTACATCAGCGGCATGATCAGGATGACAACGAAGGCCAGCCGCGGCATCGTGCCGCGATAGTACCGCTTGAAATCGCTTCCCGGAGAGAATGCTGCGATCACCGTGTCTCCTCGACTTCCTCGAGCACCAGGCTCACAAACTGCTGATTGGTGAGGTTGGATACCTCGACGTAGTCATCGGCGATCACCGAACCGCGGCGTCCGTTGATGTCCGCGGTGATCACCGTCTGTTCCTTCCCCAGCACGATCAGACGTTCCAGAAGCTTTTCCGATGCGCGATCGCTCGAGAGGTTGTCCACTCCACCCACCACGAGGAGCGGGGGCCGGCGCACGTTGGCGGCGGCGATGCGGAACAGCGCGGCGGTGAGCTCGGGGAGTTCCTCGACCATGTCGTCGATCCCCGGCAGGGCCAGGTCGCCAAAGACCGGAAGGCACATCCGTTCGAGGTCCTCCTGGCGCGCAGGCCGAACCCAGCGGTACCAGGGCGCGCCCCAGCGCAGCTGCTCGGTCACGATGTCGCGCACGCGGATGGCCTGCACCACGTCGTCCACCTCGTCGATCCATCCCAGGGCGGCGTTTTTGAACAGGTGCCCGGGGTTGTTTTCCTCACCGAACGACACCACGGTGCCGCTCGAAGCCCGCATGCGACCGGCCAGGGTGAGGAGCAGAGCGGTGCGCCCGCGGCCCCCGTTGCCCACCAAGACCGTGGTTCCGCCACGCTTGACCGAGAAATTCACCGGCCCATAGATGTGCCCCCAGGAGGCCCGCACGCTGACGTCGGTGAGCGTCAGGATGTTGTCCGGGTGGGCACCGTGTCGACCGTGCGGTGCCTCGGACTCACGCGTTTCCGTCGCCTGAATGATCGCGGTCTCGACGGTCTCCGCCGACGGCTCATTCTCGACGCCGCCGGCGTGAGCCGGATGCGCGCTCATCGAGTGTTCTCCCCGTGGGTCCGTTCCCGATACAAACCCGGTAAGAATTGTCTGTTGCTGTCAAAATTGCGCGCCAAATAGACGCCGGCGTGAGCCAGATCCCCCATTGATACAACCACCCTCGGTGTGTTCCCCCATCAAAGTTCACTCAACGTAGCACTGTTTCGATCGGGGAATCTAGAGCTATCTTTTTAGGGTTTTCTCATATAATTTCGAGGCATTGAGCCGAATTTCTTTGTTCATCGTTCACAAAAATTGGCCGTCGGGTGCCCGCGAGCACGGCCCCGCAGATACTCGGGGGACAACGTACTCGCACTCCTCAATCGGGGTTCTTCGACCTCGGTACTCCCGCCCCGGGGCGCGAGGGCGGGCGAGGTTCGTCAAACGCAGAGCGCCTCGTGCGACTCCGTTCGGGAGCGTCACGAGGCGCCGTGGGGGACAAAAATCCCGGCGAGGTTTTCCTCGCCCTAGGCGAAGTCTGCGGGCACCCGTTCGTGCCAGCCGATGCGCTTTTCCAGCTGGGCACCGAGGCTCAGCAGCGTGAGCTCATCGCCGGGGCGACCGATGAGCTGAATGCCCGCGGGAAGCCCGGCTGCGTCCTGACTCACGGGCAGGGCGATTCCAGGCAGACCGGTGGCGTTTACAAACGAGGTCCACGGGGAGTACAGCACCTGCTGTTCGAAGCTGAGATCCGGGTCGGTGAGGCTGTACCAGTCGAGCGGGCGCGGGCTCTGGCCGAGAGCCGGGGTGAGGATCGCATCGTATCCGGAGAACTGCTCGATCACGTCACGCTCAAACCGGGCGAAGAAGCCCAGGGCGGCGATCAGATCGGTGGCGGGAACGTGCTTCCCGGCCTCGCGTAGCTGCGCGGTCACCGGCTCCAGCAGCGCCTCGCCGCCCTCGGGCAGCGGTGCCGCCGCGGGGAAACTGCGCCACAGCGTACGGAAAGCGCTCGAATAGCCGGCGCTGCGCTCGAGCGGAATCTCGGTGAGCACGTGGCCGAGGGCGCGCAGGTGTTCGATGCCCTCGGCGAGGGCAAGTTCGCCGGAGTCGTCCAGCGCGATCGGATACTCATCCGCCCACGGGGAATCGCGCAGGATCGCGATGCGGAAGCGACCGTGCGGGTTGTCTGCGGCACGCAGCAGGGCTCCGGGCTCCAGCTCGGGGGCGCGCAGCGAGTAGCGGCCCGGTGCCGGAGTGCCGATCATGCCCTCCAGGAGCAGTGCGGCGTCGCCCACGGTGCGGGCGAGGGGGCCGGCCACGCCGAGCCCGCCCACGGCGCCGATGCCTGAACCGCCCGGGACGCGCCCCCGCGAGGGCTTGATGCCGACGAGGCCGGTGGCCGCGGCGGGGATGCGGATCGATCCGCCGCCATCCGATCCCGGGGCAAACGGCAGCAGGCGTGCGGCCACGGCGGCGGCCGCGCCACCACTCGACCCGCCCGCATGCAGCGTGCGATCCCAGGGGTTTCGTGCGGGGCCGGCCACGAGGTTGTCGGTGAAGCCGTGCTGGCCAAACTCGGGGGTGTTGGTCTTGCCGAGGCTGATCGCGCCGGCGGCATCCACCGTCTCCACGATCTCGTCGCTCTGCTCGGAAACTACGCCGGCAAACACCCGCGAGCCGTAGCTCGTGGGCAGGCCCGCGCGCGCCTCAAGATCCTTATCGGCGAGCGGGAGACCCCAGAGGATCTGGTCCGGGGCGTCCCCGGGAGACTCGATGCGGAAGTGCTCGGGATCGCTCAGACTGAACGACCCCGTGGGGGTGGACAGCGGATGGCCCGCGGCCTCCAGCGACGCGGCGCGCTCGCGCGCACCATCGGCATCCACCACGATAAACGCGCCGATGGATGCGCCGTGCTCCTCAATACGCTCCAGGTAGTGTTCCACCAGCTCACTCGGGCGCAGGGCACCCGTTCGCAGGAGGAAGCTCTGTTCACGGGCGGTAAGTTCGTGCAGCTCAGCCATTACCCCACCCTATTCCGGATTGCGCTCCGGCGCAGCCCGGGGATGAGGGCGGCCGTGCCCTAGGAGCGCACGCCTCGGGCGTTCAGTGCCTCCCCCAGCTCGTCCGCGAAGCGCATGGTCTGAACGAGCAGCGGCACCACGAAGGTGCGCGGGCCGGGGCGCACCCCGCGGGCCCGGTGGGCGGTGATGATGTCCCGGGCGAAGGAGATGATGACCGGGATGACCGTGATGGTGAGGGCGAGCAGGAGCGCGATCCGATCGGCGCGCACCCCGATGCGGGACAGCGGGGTGAGCGCGCGCTCGATTGCGTCGAGCATCGCCGAGGTTTGCGTGGTCAGGCTGATCAGCGCAGCCAGCAGGATGACCAGCAGGATGCGCACCGTGGTGATGGTGGCGGACATCCACGGTAAAAATATGAGCTGAAACACCGCGGTGAACACGATCAGCGGGAGTACCACGCGGGTCTGACGCCAGAGCCCACGCAGCCCCTGTCCGGCGATCAGGAACGCCGCCACCACGATCGCAGCCGAGGCCCCCAGGGTCCAGAGGGTGTGCGGGTAGATCGAGATCGCCAGGATCAGCGCACCGATCAGGAGGAGCTTTCGCCCCGCGGGGAGGCGGTGCAGCGGGCTGTTTCCCGGTCGGTAGAGCGAGATCACGCGTAGGCCTCGGCGTAGCGCGCCACGATATCCGCCGGGTCACCGTGCTCGAGCAGGCGTCCGTTTTCGAAGCGGAGCACCACGTCGCAGCGCGATGCGAGGTCAAGATCGTGGGTGATCAGCACCAGCTGCGGGACCCGCTCGGAAAAGAGGTGGTCGATGATGAGCCGGCGGTTGCGAGCGTCGAGCAGCGCGGTGGGTTCGTCGGCGATCACGAGCTCGGGGCGGGTGATCAGCACGGCACACAGCGCGAGCAGTTGCTTCTGCCCTCCCGAGAGCTCGTGGGCGGGGGCGTCGGCCAGGGCCGAGAGACCAAAGACCTCAAGCTCCCGGGCCACGCGATCCGCGATCTCGGGCTTCGGCACCCCGCGCCCGCGCAGCGAGAACGCGACGTCCTCGGCCACGGTGGGCATGATGATCTGGGCGTCCGGGTTGGCGAACACAAACCCGGCGATCTGCCGTACCTTCGCCGCGTCGGCACTGGGATCCAGTCCGTGGACGCGCACCTCGCCCTCGCCCGGCAGCACGAGCGCGTTGAGCATCCGCGCGAACGTGGACTTCCCCGAGCCGTTCAGCCCGATAACGCCGATGCGCGCCTGGGTGAGGGTGACCGAGACGTCGCGCAGCGCATCAAACTCGCCAAAGCGCACGCCGACCCGGTCAAAATCGATGGTTCCCGCCACGAACTAGCCCCGGGGTTCGGTGGTGGCGGGGGCGTCTGCCGCGGAAGTGTTCACGGAACCAACCGTAGCCGACGGGCGACGCGAGCTCTGACCGAACGCCCGCGGGTAGGCACGCCACAGTGCGAGGGTCAGGGCGACGGTGATCGCGGCCTTGATCAGGTCGCCGGGCAGGAAGACGAGGCTCGAGAGCGCGGTCTGGCCGAGGGTCAGGCCGGTGATGCCCGCCTGGAAGGGGATGCCGAACGCGTAGATGGTGACGATACCGCCGAGGACAACGCCCACCGAGGTGCGCAGGATGGTGGGGCGACGGCGGTCGGCGCGAACGATCAGGCCGATCACGATCACGCCGGCGATCCAGCCGATCAGGTAGCCCACGCTCGGGCTCACAAACACCCCGGCGCCGCCGCGGCCGCCGGCCAGCAGCGGGAGGCCCGCAAGCACCAGCAGTTCAAGTACCAGGATGGCCGCCGCGCCACGCCAGGGCCCGAGGACCGTTCCGGCGAGCATCACGCCGAGGGTCTGCGCGGTGATCGGGACACCGCCGCCGATGGCGGGGAGCGTGCCCAGCACGGCGATGAGGGCGGCAAAGACGGCGATGCGCGCGAGGTCGGCGCCTCCGAACGAGGGGCGAGCGGTCATGGTGTTCCTTCCAAAAGTCATTCCTGAACGGCGTTCTCCTGAACACTGTTCAAGTGGTGCTCACTGAGTATAGTATGACCATGACGAGTTCACGCAACCCCCGGTCCGCGCCGACCCGTCACTCCCGCGAGGATGTGGCCGACGCCGCCCTCGACATCCTGAACTCCTACGGCCTGGGCGATCTCACGATGCGCCGCCTCGCGCAGTCCCTCGAGGTGCAGCCCAGCGCGCTCTACTGGCACTACGAGAACAAGCAGAGCCTGCTCGCACACCTGGCCGACCTCATCGTGGACGTGCCGGGAAGCGCCGCCGCCGAAACGCCGGGCACCACCCGCGTACGCACCCTGTGCCTCGCGCTGCGCGAGCGCCTGCTCGCCTACCGCGACGGTGCCGAGGTGGTGGCGAGCACCCTCGCACTGGGTCTCGGGGCCGAGGCCCCCGGACGCGAACTGACCGCCGCCCTGACGGATGCGGGCACCGATCCGGAGACCGCCCAGCGGGTGTCCGGGGTGCTCCTGCACTTCATCCTCGGCCAGGTCTCGCACGAGCAGCAGCGCGCGCAGGCCGGCTCACTCGGCGCCGCGACACCCACGGGCACCCCGGAGAGCGAGAGCGCCGAGTTCGGCTTCGGGATCGACCTCATTCTGGGCGGACTCGCGGCCCTGCGCTAGAGCCAGATGCGGCAGCCTAGCCGGCCCTCGCGGCTCACAGCATCGCGGTGAGCACACCTCCGTCGACCCGAATCGCCGCTCCATTGGTGGCCGATGACCGCGGGCTGGCGAGATACGTCACCATGCTCGCAATCTCGGATGGCGCAATGAACCGCTCCAGGAGGGTTGTTCTGTTCTGGCCGATGATCGCCCCCTTGACCTCTTCCACGGAGGCGGACTGCGACCCCGCAAGCGACTCGACAGTTGCCGCGACGCCATCTGAGTAGGTGGGGCCGCCCAGCACCGTGTTTACCGTCACGCCGGTGCCGCGAGTGAGCTTGGCCAGCCCATTGCCCAGCGCAATCATCGCCGCCTTGGTTACGCCATAGTGCACCATGTCCGCCGGCACGTTCACCCCGGACTCGCTGCTGATGAACAGCATGCGCCCCCATCCGCGCTGCAGCATGCCGCCCAGCAGATGACGCGAGAGGCGCACGCCACTCATCACATTGACGTCGAAATACCGCATCCACTCGGCGTCGGAGACCGACTCGAACTCGGCGAGCCCGAAGAGTCCAACGTTGTTGACGAGGATGTCCACATCCTTGAGCTCGTCCAGCAGGCGATCCACCTCGTCGGGCGCAGCGAAGTCCGCGCTCAATCCGGTGTGGTCGGAGTCCGGGTACTCGGAGCGGAGCTTCCTCACGGCATCCTCAACACGATCGGAGGACCTTCCATTCACGATCACTCGCGCCCCTTCGGCGGCCAGACCGGACGCGATGGCGAAGCCGATCCCCTGCGTCGATCCGCTCACAAACGCCGTCTTACCGCGCAGCTGTAATTCCATGTGTCGCTCCCTATCAGACTATTCAACGCAGGCAATTCACTTGCCTGAGCAAGTAACACTATGTGGATTTACTTTCCCAGGCAAGTTAATCGGCGTGGCGAGTGAGCGACGCAGGGCCGTGCCATAACCTGGTGTCATGCAACACTCCTCCAACGAGCCCGGGCTGAGTGCGGGCCAGCTCGAAGTATGGGCGTCGGTCGCGACTCTGCTCGAGCGTCTTCCCACAGCGCTCGATGCACAACTGCAGCGAGACAGTGGACTGACCCACTTCGAGCACGGCCTGCTGTACGCGCTCGACACCGCACCCGAGCGAACGCAGCGCCTGAGCACACTCGCGGGCTACGCGAGCAGCACTCTCTCACGGCTGTCGCGCGCGATCTCCCGACTGGAGAAGAAGGGCTGGGTCCGCCGAGAAATCGACCCGACTGACGGGCGCGTGACCCTGGCCGTATTGACGGATGCGGGGCACGAACTCGTCCTGCGGTCGACGCCGGCGCACCACGCCCTCGTCGAGAGACTCGTGTTCGAATCGCTCACCGAACAGCAGGTGCGCCAACTCGGCGCGATCAGCACGCGCATCGCCCAGGCGATCACCCCCGCCACCGCCTGGAGCCCGGGCGACGATCGACCCGCATCGTCATAAGCCTCCCGCCGGAAAAGCTATGCCCAGGGAATTGCTCGCGCTTTCAGACTGATTTGAGGTTGGCTCCTGCGGCTGCCATCACCGATCCAGAGGGCGAGAGTACTGGGTTCAGCTTCGGGATCGCCCTCACTCTCGGCGGGCTCACGGCACCGCGCTAGACACTTCCCCGCAGCAAACGCGACGGGCCCGGCCGAGTTTGCACTCGGCCGGGCCCGTCGTTGCGGAACTAGATCGCGGAACTAGATCGCGGACCAGCCACCATCGGAGGCCAGGATCACGCCGTTGATGTTGGCGCTGTCGCCGCTGGCCAGCCAGGTGATGGCGGCGGCGAGTTCCTCGGAGCTCGCCGGTGCGGGCACAACCGACTGCATGATCGGCCCGAGCACCGCGGCCGCACGCTCCGAGTGGAACGGCGCCTCAATGTTGGTGGCCACCGCACCCGGTGCGACCGCGTTGACGCGGATGCCGTCCTTGGCGTAGAGCACCGCGGTGTTCTTGGTGAGCCCCACCACCGCGTGCTTTGACGCCGTGTAGGCCGCACCCGAGGTGGCACCGCGCAGCGCGGCCTCGGAGGCCACGTTGACGATCGTGCCACCGCCCGCTTCAACCATCAACGGCAGAACGGCGCGGCTCAGGCGCATCACCGCGGTGACGTTGACCGCAAACACGCGATCCCAGGTGGCGTCATCCACCTCGCCGCCCGCGAGGAAGCCGTCCATGATCCCAGCGACGTTGGCGAGCGAGTCGACGCGGCCATTCGCGGCTGCCACGATGGCCTCCACACCGGATTCGGCCGTAATGTCGCCCACCACGGGGACGATATCGAGGTCCGGGTTTTCCGCCACGAGCGCGTCCAGACGCGGTGCAGACACCTCGGCCGCGATCACACGCGCACCCTCTCGGGCGAATCGGAGGGCACTCGCGCGCCCGATTCCCGAACCCGCTCCCGTCACGATAACCGTCTTGCCTGCAAATCGTTCAGTGGTCATGATCGCTGCCTTTCCGTGTGTGCGTCATTGCCTTAAACATATTATGACACTGAGTGCCATTAATAGCCAGGGTGGGTACGATGGGGACATGTCCGATTCCCAGCCCGCACGCGGCCGGCCCAGTCACATCGACCCGGCCGCCATTGCCGATGCCGCGATCGCGCTGTTTCAGACACACGGATATGACGCCATCAGCATGGATCGGGTGGCCGAGGAGGCCGGGATCAGCCGGCGCAGCCTGTTTCGCTACTTCCCAGCGAAGGGCGACCTCGTCTGGCACGGGTCGGCTCCCGTTGAGGCGCGGCTGCACGGCATCCTCGCCGCCCTCCCGGTCGGGACGCTCACCTATTCCGTCCTGACGGACGCCGTGGTGGACTCCCTACACGCGCTCGATCACCGCGAGGGGGTGACCCGCGCCCGCCTGCGCCTCATCGCCGGCCATGCGGATCTGCTCGCTCAGGGCCCCACCAAGCTCGCCACGTTCTGGACCGAGCTCGAGGCCTTCCTCACCACCCGACTCGGCGATGCGCACCGCGCCCGCGTGCTGGCCCTGGCCATTCGCACGGTGGTGTTTGATGCGCTCCTGCGCTGGGCCGCGGGCGAGGAGCACGACTTCTCGGCAACCGTCAGCGCCGCACTGGCGACCCTCGGCGCTCTGGGCACACTCTCCGAGTGCTAGCGGCTCCGGACCCAACCGAGCCGCGCTAAACCGCTCCGCTCTAAACCTCCTCCGGCCGCTTCTGCTGGGCCGGCAGCGCCGGGGTGTTCTCCCCGTTCCAGACCGAGACGATGCCCCAGGCCACGGCCGCGATCGGCACCGCGAGCACGGCACCGATGATGCCGGCCAGCAGGGTGCCCGCGGTCAGCGCGAGCAGAATGACCAGGGCGTGCAGCTTCAGCGAGCGCGCCATCAGCACCGGCTGCAGTAGGTTTCCCTCGAGCTGGTTGACGAGGATCACGATACCGATCACGATCACCGCGGCGATCGGGCCGTTCGCCACCAGGGCGACCAGGGCGGCGATGGCACCGGCGAGGGTGGCTCCCACGATGGGGATAAACGCCATAATGAACACCACGACAGCGAGCGGCAGAGCCAGCGGTACGCCCACGATTGCCAGACCGATGCCGATACCGATCGCGTCCACCGCGGCCACCGCGGCAGTGCCGCGCAGGTACTCGCCGAGCACCTGGATGGTCTTATCCCCGACCCGGCGCGCACGATCGTAGGCCTCGCCCACGAAGGGACGCAGCAGGAACTCCCAGATCTTCGGGCCGTCCTTCAGGAAGAAGAACAGCACCACGATCATGAGCACCAGGCCGGTGAAGAAGCTTCCCGCGGCCGAGACCCCTGCGAGCGCCCCGCTGCCGAACTGGGCGCTGGTCAGGAAGCCGGTGATGGTGTCCTTGAAGTCATCGAGCTGATCATCGGTGATGGTGAACGGCAGGTCCTTGAGGTATCCCTGTAGCGCACCGAGGCCCTCGGAGGCGGAGTCCGCGAGGTCTTCCCACTGGCTCTGCACCGCCCAGACGATGAGCCAGGCGATCGCGCCCACCACGATGATGATGCTAAGGAGCGCGATCCAGGTGGCCAGCATCGTGTGCAGGCCACGGCGGCGCATCCAGGAGACAAACGGCGAGATCGCCGCGGAGAGAATAAGCGCCAGAATAACGGCGATCAGGATGACGCTGACCTGCCCAACGAGGAACAGCACGGCCGCGACGAGCGCCAACACGGCGATGATCTGGATGCTGCGGGTCGCGACTCGGCCGAAGCCGTCGGTCCACAGGGTGGGCTTTTTTGGGCGGGGTGCAACGGGCTGCTGTCGGCGAGAAAACAGGGGCATTCGGGCGCTCCATTCGTGTGAGCATCGACCGTCCGCGGAGTCCGGGACGAGCCGGGCTAGTGATGCCTAGGCTTTCACGACTCCCGGGCTGGCACAAGTCCCGCCGCGCATTCCCGAGGGTTACACGACCGGCGCGGTGCCCTCGCCGAGCTCACGCTGGAAGAATCGCACGCCCACCCATCGGTCAAACTTGAAGCCCACGCGGGCGAGCGCGCCCGCATCGGTGAAGCCGAATCGGCGGTGCAGCGCGAGGGAGGCCTCGGTGCCCTCATCGGTGATCACGGCCACCATCTGGCGCAGGCCCGCGGCTGTCGAGGCGTCCAGGAGCGCCCCCAGCAGCAGTGAGCCGAGCCCCTGCCCGGCGGCGGCCGGCGCGAGGTAGATCGAGTGCTCGACGGTGAAGCGGAAGGCCGACTTATCGCTCCAGGGCGACACCAGCGCGTAGCCGAGCACGCTCTCCCCATCAACCGCCACCAGGAAGGGCAGGCCCGCATTCACAGCCTTCGCGATGCGTGCCTCCCAATCGGCCACCGGCCGGGGCACCTCGTCGAAGGTGATCGTGGTGGTGGCGACGTAGTGGTCGTAAATGGCGGCGATGCCGGGGGCATCGCTCGCGCGCACGGGTCGAAGCGAGATCATGGGGAAATCTTAGAACAGGGTGTCCCCGTGCAGCGACCAGTCCATCGGTTCGCGCCCCGCAGCGGCCAGCGCCGCGTTCACCGCGGAGAACGGCCGCGAGCCGAAGAAACCGCGCGAGGCCGAGAGCGGGCTGGGGTGTACACCCTCGATCACCGTGCAGCGATCCAAGAGCGGCGCGAGCGCCCGCGCATCGTTGCCCCAGAGCAGGGCCACCGGCGGTTCAGGCAGCTCGTTCAGCACCGTGATCGCGCGCTCGGTGAGCGCCTCCCAGCCGATTCGGCGATGGGAGCCCGCGCTGCCCGGCGCGACGGTGAGCACGCGGTTCAGCAGCAGCACACCGCGCTCTTCCCAGGCCGAGAGATCCGCGGAGGCGGGCGGGGTGATGTCCAGATCGCTCGCCAGCTCACGGAACATGTTGGCGACGCTGCGCGGCAGCGGGGAGACCTCCGGGGCCGCGGAGAAGGCGAGGCCCTCGGCGTGACCCGGCGTGGGATAGGGGTCCTGCCCCACAATCAGCACCCGGGTGCGGGCGGGCGGATGCGCAAATGCGCGCAGGACGAGTGGGGGTGCCGGGAGGAAGTCGGGTTCGGCGGCCAGATACTCGGCCGCCCGCGCGTAGGCCTCCGCGGCCGGCGCGAGCGCTGCGGCCCACTCGGGGTGCAGCAGCCCGCGCTCGGCCGCGGAATCCAGGGTGGCGGGGAGCGAATCCCCGCCGGGGTGGGAGGAAGGGCTCACGCGCCGCGGGTCGACACGGTCACACCGTGCTCGGCCCCGATGACCTGCCAGAGGCTTCCCGCACCCACGACCTCGAGGCGACCATCGGCGATGATCAGCGCGGTTTCGCGGTCGATGCCGATGCCGCCGGGCACCAGGGCACCCTCGGTGGCGGCGACCAGGCGGCCGAGGCTGCCGGTGGCGGCGGGCGCGGTCACGACGCTGAGATCCAGCAGACCGAGGCCCTGGGATACTCTCACCTCGTCAATGCCGAAGGAGTACTCCTCCGGGCTGACCGGAACTCCCCCGATACGCCAGCCGCCCACGAGCGCCTTTTCGGCGGCGATGATCGCACCGGCACCGATGCCCAGGTAGGGGGCGTCGGCGGCGACGCGGCGACGGATCTCGCCATCGATCGGAGCGAGCGCGGCGCGCACGGCCTCAGGCTCGCCATCCACCACCACGATGGCGCTAGCGCCGGCGATAGCCGGGAGGTCAAAGGTATCCTCGGTGGTGACCACGCTAAAGCGTGCGTCACCCTCGCGGTGAGCGGCCTCCACGAGAGCGCGGGCCTGCTCGGCTGCGGCGACGCCCACGGCGAGCACCACGATGCGGGTGTCCTCGCCGGACTGGGTCCGGACGTCGGCGATGAATCGGCCCCAGAGTGCTGCGCAGAGCGTTCCGGTGGCGGCGGTTCCTGCCGTCGGCACGGTGAGTCCGCCGGTCAGATAGATTCCCATGGTTTTGTGTCTCCAGTTCGTGGGTGTGACGCACACGGTGGTTTGCGTCCTTCAACCGTAGCTTTGGCCGGGGAGGATCTCGGAACCTCGCCGGGCATGCCGCGGCATGAACCCTCGACTTTACCCCTACTATTTCGACATGGCCGAATTACCGGGAAGTAATATTCGTCGGGGTAACCGCACCCTCGGCGTGACCGCGTCGCTGATCGGGTTTCTTGTGCTGGTCGAAATCTGTAGCGGCATCATCCAGGGGTACTACATTCCCCTGGTTCCAGACATCGTCAAACACCTGGGTATCCACGACGCCGACTTCAACTGGTTCGAGGCCTCGCAGCTGCTCCTGACCGCAATCGTGGTGCCGATTATGGCCAAACTCGGCGACATGTTCGGGCATAAGCGGATCCTGCTGATTGCCACCGTTTTTACCGCGCTGGGCAGCTGGATGCTGGTCTTTTCCGACACCTTCTGGCTGTTCCTGGTGGCCTGGGCCATCCAGGGGTTTTTCTCGGTCTGGCTGCCGCTCGAGATCGCGTTGATTTTTGATCGCGGGCGACGCAGCGGGCGTGCCGCGGGCGACACCCGGCGGGCCGCGGGCCTCCTCGTGGTGGCACTCGAGCTCGGCGCGATCATGGGTGCCCTCGGCGGCGGGCGCATCTTCGAGGCGCTCGGCGGTAACGTCGCCCAGACCCTCGCGGTTCCAGCCATCGCCGTGACGCTGGTGTTTTTTGTCATTCTCTTCGGGGTGCGCGAGTCTCAGCCGCTGCCCGAAAAGAGAACCCTGGATTTGACCGGGTTTGTCCTACTGAGCATCAACATCGCGTTCATCACCGGTGGACTCTCGCTGCTGCGCCTCAACGGCATCGAAACCTGGTGGGTGTGGGTGCCGATTGCGCTCGGCATCATCGGCTTCTGGCCGTTTGCCCGCTACGAGCTTCGGCAGAAGGACCCGGCGATCGACCTCCGCCTGATGCGGGAACCGCGGATGTGGCCGGTGCAGCTCACCGCGGGTCTCGTCGGTATCAGCGTGCTCGGTGCCCAGGTGCCGCTCAGCACCTACGCGGGTACGCCACGGGAGAACGGCTACGGGTTGGGCCTCGCGGCGGGGCAGCTCTCGCTGCTGATCGGTGCGTACCTGATCTCGATGATCGTGGGCGCGATCCTGTTCCCCATCGTCTCCAAACGGGCCACCCCGCGCATCGCCCTGATCGCCTCGGCGGTGTCGGTGGCGCTCGGCTACCTGCTGCTCATTCCCTTCCACCTCGAGGTCTGGGAGGTGCTGGCCTGCATGATGATCGCGGGCATCGGATCCGGCGCCCTCGTGGGGGCGCTGCCCGCCGCCGCGGCCGCCGCCGCTCCCCCGGGACGCACCGGCATCGCCTCGGCGATGACCAGCACCTCAAAGACCATCGGTGGATCGTTCTCCTCGGCGATCTTCGGCATCGTCCTCATCGGCGGGGCCACCTCGACGGTCACCGCCGGGGCCTCCTCCCTCGCCGGCTATATGACGGTGTGGGCGGTGTGCGGTCTCTCGGCCGCCGTCGCGGTGTTCCTGCTGCTGTTCGTGCCGAAGCTGTCGTTCTCCGATGCTCCCGAGCCCGAGCCGGTCGACGCCCGCTAGGCGAAACGCACAAACGGCTGTCTTCCCGAGGGAAGGCAGCCGTTTGTGCGTGGTGAGGGCTAGCGCTAGCGCTTCATATTCAGATCGCCCTTGGCGACCTTATACGGCGCCGCTTGGGCGACCGGCTTCACCGTGAGGTGATCGATGTTGACGTGGGCGGGCAGCTCGACCGCGTGCACGATGGCCTCGGCGATGTCCTCCGCGGTGAGCGGGTTCGGCACCTCGGCGTACACCGAGTCGGCGCGGGCCTGGTCGCCGCCGAAGCGCACGAGCGAGAACTCCTCGGTGTGCACCATGCCCGGGGCGATCTCGATCACACGGATCGGCTCGCCCGAGAGCTCGAGGCGCAGCACCTCCAGCAGCGCACGCTCGGCAAACTTCGCGGCGTTGTAGCCGCCACCGCCCTCATAGGCGGTGTGCCCGGCGATCGAGGTGATGCCCACGATCGAGGCGGTCTGGCCGGCCGGGGTGCTGCGACGCAGCGTGGGCAGCAGCGCGGAGATCACGCGCTTGGTACCCAGCACGTTGATGTTGTACATGTTCAGCCAGTCCTCCGTGGAGGATTCCTCCACGCTCGCCAGCCCAAACGCACCGCCGGCGTTGTTGATCAGGATCTGGGCACCGCCGTTTGACCGGACGTACTCGGCCAGCGCCGCCACGTCGTCATCCGAGGTGAGGTCGGCCGCGAACACGTCGGCGCCGGTGCGCCGGGCGAGCTCGGTCAGTCGATCGGCGCGGCGGGCTACGCCGAGCACCTCGTATCCCTTTTCCCGGAACAGGGCGACGGTCGCCGCCCCGATTCCCGAACTGGCACCGGTTACCACTACGCGCTGAGAAGTCATGATCCCAGATTACGCCCACCTCCGGCCCCGGTGCGCCGCCGCCGCCCGCGGGTGAAACCGAGCGAAATACGAGCGGCGGGTGCACGTTCGCCTCGGGGAATCTGAAAGGATGCGCGAATCCGGCGGACACACCCCATTCGGGCATCCCCGCACGATAGTGTTTTGCCAGGAGCGGCCATCCCGCACCGAATCCCCCTCTCGCGCATGACGCCGTGTTGCGGCGGGGGTTTCGGCGAGCGCGGGTTCGGCATAACCTCAACTCACTCTTCTTTATCTTGATCACCCGATCGCCCCAGTTTCCGACCCGTGAGGACAACAATGACCGATGCAGCGAACGCCGCCAACTGGCGGTTTGAGACCAAGCAGATCCACTCCGGTGCGGCACCCGACCCGGTAACCGGTGCGCGTGCGACCCCCATCTACCAGACCACCAGCTACGTGTTCCGCGATGCCCAGCACGCACAGAACCTGTTTAGCCTGGCCGAGGCCGGTAACATCTACACCCGCATCCAGAACCCCACGCAGGACGTCGTCGAGCAGCGCCTCGCCGCCCTCGAGGGTGGCTCGGGTGCCCTGCTGGTTGCCTCCGGTCAGGCCGCCACCACCAACGCCGTGCTGAACATCGCCGAGGCCGGGGACCACATTGTGTCCTCCTCTTCCATCTACGGTGGTACCTTCAACCTCTTCAAGTACACCCTCGCGAAGCTCGGCATCGAGACCACCTTCGTCATCAACCAGGACGACCCCGAGGAGTGGCGTCGCGCCATCCGTCCGAACACCAAGCTGCTGTTTGCCGAGACCATCGGTAACCCGCAGATCAACGTGCTCGACATTCGCGGCGTTGCCGACATCGCGCACGCCGCCGGTGTACCCCTGGTCGTAGACAACACCATCGCGACCCCGTACCTGATCCGTCCGTTCGAGCACGGTGCGGACATCGTGGTGCACTCGGCCACCAAGTTCCTCGGCGGTCACGGTACCGTCGTCGGCGGTGCGATCATCGACGGCGGCCGCTTCGAGTGGTCGAAGAACGCCGAGCGTTTCCCCGGCCTCACCACCCCGGATGAGTCGTACCACGGCATCACCTATTCGGAGGCCGTTGGCGACGCCGTCGCCTACATCATCAAGGCCCGCGTGCAGCTGCTGCGCGACATCGGTGCCGCGATCTCGCCGAACAGCGCCTGGCAGCTGCTGCAGGGCATCGAGACCCTCTCGCTGCGCATCGAGCGCCACGTGAGCAACGCCCAGCGCATTGCCGAGTGGCTCGATAACCACCCGGATGTGGCCTCGGTCAACTACTCGGGCCTGCCCTCCAGCCCCTGGTATGCCGCCGCCAACACCTACGCCCCCAAGGGTGTCGGTGCGGTGCTGTCCTTCGAGCTGAAGGGTGGCGTGGACGCCGGCCGCGAGCTGGTCGACAACCTCTCGCTGTTCTCGCACCTCGCCAACATCGGTGACGTGCGCTCGCTGGTCATTCACCCGGCCTCGACGACCCACTCGCAGCTGAGCCCCGAGGCACAGCTCGCCGCCGGTGTGACCCCGGGTCTCGTGCGTCTCTCGCTCGGCCTGGAAAACATCGACGACATCACGGCCGATCTCGAGGCCGGCCTGGCCGCGGCTCGTGCCCTGGTGCTCGCCCGCGCCTAGTAGGCACGCGTCTCGTACGCAAACACGAGCGGGCCGGAGGTTTTCACCTCCGGCCCGCTTCTGTTTTACCCGCTATGCGTGGTCTGTGTTGCGCGCTATACGTGACTGGGTGCGGGGAGCTGCACGGGGCTGGGCTCCGGGGAGTCGAGCACGAAGCTGATGTCGGCGCGGGCGGGCCACTCGGGTTCGCCGAAGACGGGGTCCTCGTGATCGCCGGTGGCATCTTCGACCAGCTCGGTGATCAGGCGGCTCATCCGGCCGCCCTCGATCTCGAGGCTGGCCTCGACCGGAATACCGTAGGAGCGGAAGCGCGCCTTCACCGGGAAGACGAAGGTGTGCGGCACCGCGCGGGGTGCGTGCTCGTCGACGCTGAGGTGCACGCTGTCACCCGAGTCGATCCCGAACAGCGGGACGATCTCGCGGGCGGTGGCGAGCTGAGCGCGCAGGGCCGTGGAGGAGTGGTCTCCGGTGAACTCCAGCATGCCGGCGATCACGTCGCTCACGCCGGTTTCGAGTTCCACCGTGTGTTCGGGGTGCTCATCGGCGGCGGTGATGGTCATGGTGTCGCGCATATCGGCCACGCTCTGGGCCAACGCGATCGCGCCGGTGCCGAGGGCGAGCACCGCACGCGGGTGGCGGAGCCCCCGGGTGTTCAGCGCGCTCATCAGGCGGGCGTCGAGCTTTTCGCCGAGTTCGGATGCGGCCATGGTGGCGCCCGCGGCCCCCACCGATACGCCGAGGCGTGCCAGCGGGTTTCGGGCGAGGGAGTCTTCGCGGCCGAGGCTGACCCAGGTGAGCACACCGGAGGTCACGCCGATGCCCGCGCGCAGCGCGAGACGGCCGAGTGGGGAACGCTTCGCCGGGTCAATCAGGGTCAGGGCTCCGAGCACTCCGGCGGCGACGAGCGCGTGCTGCGGGGAGGTCGGATCCATCAGTCGACGAATAAATCGGGGCTGCTGCATGCGCTTAGTCTAGCTCGACTCGCCAAATCTCCCGTGCGAGCGGCGCATCTCGACCACCTCGGTATGGCGTAAGTCGGAGTATTTCGCGGCTCGAGGCCCGAAAAATCGGCGTCATCACCCGTCATAACCCGCGTGATGAAAGGCGGGAATACGTGCCGATTTGCCGAGAGGCCGTCACAATGTCGCGGTGACGCCGGGAAGCGGCCACAATGGTGGCATGGACTGGCAGACACCCGAAGAATCCGTGCCCTCGAGTATGATCACCGAGGATCTGGCGCGGGCACTCATGGGCAAGCCTCCGGCAACGGGGGCGTGGCGTGATGGGGACAACCCGGGCAACCGTCAGTTCGCGGGCCTCGGGGCATTTGAGCCGGAACGTGGCGGACGCCTGCCGTTCGTCCGCATTGCGTATGAGACCTTCGGCGAGCTCTCTCCCGAGCGCGATAACGCGATCCTTGTCATTCACGCCTTCACCGGCGACAGCCACGCGACCGGCGATGCCGGCCCCGGCCACTACACCGCGGGCTGGTGGTCCGAGCTGGTGGGCCCCGGCCTTGCACTCGACACCGACCGCTACCACGTGGTGGTGCCCAATATTCTGGGCGGCTGCCAGGGCTCGACCGGGCCGGCCTCCTTCGCGCCGGATGGCCGCGAGTGGGGCGAACGCTTCCCGTATCTCACCGTGCGCGACCAGGTGCGCGCGCAGGCGCTCCTCGCCGATCACCTCGGCATCGAACGCTGGAACGCCGTGGTGGGCGGGTCGATGGGCGGCATGCACGCAATCGAGTGGGGCGTGACCCATCCCGAGCGGGTGGCCCGCCTGGCGGTGCTCGCCGCACCGGCCGCGATCAGTGCCGACCAGATCGGTTCGAACCTCACCCAGCTGCAGGCGATCACGATGGATCCGGGCTGGGCTCAGGGCCGCTACTACGATGCCGATGATGGCGAGGGGCCGCATGCGGGCCTCGCCCTGGCGCGCCGCATCGCGATGCTGAGCTACCGGGCACCGGATGAGCTCAACGCCCGTTTCGACCGCATCTGGCAGTCGTCGATCAGCCCGCTGGGCGATGGCGGACGCTTCGCGCTGGAGTCGTATCTGGACTTCCACGGCAATAAGTTCACCCGCCGATTCGATGCCAACTCATACCTCACGCTGCTGCAGGCGATGAACTCGCACGATGTGGGGCGTGATCGCGGCGGGGTTGAGGCGGCGCTCGCCCGGGTAACCGCCCCCACCCTGGTGTTGGGGATCGATTCTGACCGGTTGTTCCCGGTGGAAACCCAGCATCGGATCGCCGCCGGGGTGCCGAACGCCCTGGATGGCGACCGCGCGACGGTTGTCACCTCGATCTACGGGCACGACGGCTTCCTGATCGAGTTCCCCGCGGTGGGCGCGGCCATCACACGGCTGTTATCCACCGAGGCCTAAACTGCTCCTATGGAGCCCGAGGACGCGACCAACACCGAACCGTTTGGTTTCGGGTTGCGTGCTGCCCCCGAGACCGAACCGCCGCCGGCCCGGGAGCTGCCCGGCCGGTTTCTCGGCCGTGCCCCGCGCCGCTCCCCCGCCCACGGGCTGAGTGAGGCGGAGAATGCGCGCTTCCTCTGGCAGCGGGCGCGGCTGCTCTCGGGCACCACGCTGGCCTTCGCCATCGCCGCCGAGCTGACGGTACTGCTGGCGGTGTTTGCACCGGGCGCAATGTCGACCACCGGGCTCGGGATCGCCCTGGCGTTGGTGATGATGCACCTGGCCGCGCACGTGATGCTCGCGAGCCGCCCGAGCCTGTTCCGGGTGCTCACCGTGTATGGCCTCGGCCAGGCCGTGATGCTGGTGCTCTGGAATGATCCGACGGGGATCACCGCGCTGCCCACCTCGACGGCGGTGATCGCGATTGCCGGCTGGGGTCTCGGCTCGGTCGCGACGATCCTGGTGTCTACGCGTGGAGACATGCTGATTCTGCTCGGGCTGTTTCTCGGGACCCTCGCCCACCTCGCGGTGGCGCTGCACGCGATCGGGCACGGCATGTTCGCGCCGCTCGTGCTGGTGCTCGGCTCCTGGGCAGTATCGCTCGCCTTCGGCATTTGGCTGAACCAGACGTTCCCGCGGATCATGCGGCGGATTGCCGGCATTGGTAACGCCTACCTGGCCGAGCGCCAGGGTAGCGAGCGCGAGGCTCACCGCCACCGCAACGCCAGACTTCTGCACGACACCGCCCTCGCGACGCTGACCCTGCTCGCGCACTCCGGCCGCGGCGTGGATGAGGATGCCCTGCGCGCCCAGGCCGATGCCGACCGGGAGCTGCTCGCCCGCCTGCGCAAGGGTGAGGACGTGCGCCCGCAGGCCTCGGGCGATTATCTGCTCACCACGGCGACCGCCGCGGCCCCGGATCAGGAGGTCAACCAACTGCGCGAGCGCTTCGAGCGTGCGGGGCTGAGCGTGACCGTTCACGGAAGTGCGGGCATTAGCTCGTATACCGAGTCTGGCCAGGCGCTGCTGCTCGCGCTCAAGGAGGCCCTCGAGAACGTGCGCCGCCACTCGGGTGTGTCCGCGGCCGATGTGACCCTCAGCGAGACGGAGAGCGCGGTGCGGGTGGTGGTGACCGATAGCGGGTGCGGGTTTGATCCGGGGGCGGCGGGGGCTGATCGTCTCGGGATGTCCGAGTCGATCATCGGCCGGATCACTTCGGCCGGCGGCACCGCCCGTGTTTTTAGTGCCCCCGGTGCGGGCACCACGATCATGCTGGAGGTGCCGCGGGAGGCTCCTGAGATTCCCGCGGAGAGCGGGGGTGCCCGGTGAGCCCGCGCACGCCGCGTTCGGCGGCGAAGCTGAGCACCGTGCATCTCGGCACGGGCCTCGCCCTGGCCGGTGCGGTGATCGTGGTGGTGTCGTACCTGCGGCTGTTGGAGTACTGGTCCGGATACCTGGTGTCGCTGCCCACGCGGTTTGCCTGGATCCTGCTGGGTTCGGTGCTGGTCGGGATCGTGCTGCACCTGCGTCGCACCTCGGCCCGGCTCGGCCCGGTGGCGTTCCGCGTGATCGTCGCGTTCCTGTTGGCGGCGGCGGCCCTGGATTTTGCCGGGGTGTGGGATATTTCGGCCCGGCAGGTGTATCCGACCGCGGCGGTTGCGGTGGGTGGGGTGCTGGTGGCGCTGACGACGCTGCGGCCCACCGGGGAGATGATTGTGCCCGGCGCGCTGCTCGCGGGTGGGTTCACGTTCCTGCTGATTTTCCAGACCGCGTTTGAGCCACATCGTAGCCCGCCCGAGGGTGTGATGATGGTGTTTGCGCTGGTGCCGTTGGCGATCGCGATCACGATCGTGGGGACGTATCGGCGAATGGTGACCCAGGCGCTTGACCGGGTGCTGCTGCAGTCCACGATCGAGCTTCCGAGCTATGGCCCGGGCCTTGGCAGCACGGCTCAGCTGACGGCTCTGGACCGCGAGGTGGAGGAACTGTTTGCCCGGGTGGCGGATGGCACGCTGACGCTGCCGCTGGAGGCCGAGCAGGCCAGACGGGCCGGCGAGTTAGCCACCGAGCTGCGCGCGCACCTCATTGCCGGGCATCAGCAGAGCTGGCTGGTGCACGCCATTGCCGAGTCGGCGGTTCTCGCCGGAAAGCTAAAAGTTATTGATCCGCAACGTTTGGCCGCGAAGCTGGATCGTGACCGCCGCGACGGTCTGCTCTCGGCGCTCTGGTTGCTCGCCGTGACCGACGGGGACACGAATCCACGCGGAACGGTCGAGTTTCAGGAGGAGGCGTCCCCCGATGGCCAGATCACGCTCGTAATCATAATTAGTGTCGACGGATTGACACGTTTGGAAATTGAACCCGCGACGTGGGCCGGTTTGGACCGGGTCGGGCGCTATGGTGTTAGCAACACGATAACGGGGGTTCGTATCGCCGTCCGTGGAAATACACCCCCTTCGGGCCCGACGAGAGGACACCATGAGCCGTGAAAATGCTCAGATTCGGTTAGCGATCATCGACGATCACCGAATGCTCTTATCTGCTCTGACGGAGTGGATTCGTGCGGCGGCCGAGGACATCAAGCCGGTCGCGGCGGTGGCTACCTGGCCGGACCTGCTCGGCCACCCGGAGTTCCCGGTGGACGTGGTGCTGCTGGATCTCGATCTCAAGGACAACATTCCGATCTCGCTGAAGATCGCGACGCTGAACACCACGGGTGTGCGGACGGTGCTGATGAGCACCTACTCCGAGCCCGCGGTGGTGCGTGAGGCGCTCGGTGCCGGCGCGATGGGGTACCTCGCGAAGAGCGAGGATGCCAGCATGATCGTCGAGGCGATTCGTGCCGCCTACCGTGGCGAGAACTTCGTCTCCGCCGAACTTGAGGGCGCACTGAACAACACCACCCAGGGCGGTGCCCCGAAGCTCAGCGCCCAGGAGCGCCGCGTCATGGCGCTGTACGCATCCGGCGAGCCGGTGAAGTCGGTGGCGTTTGAACTGAGCATCTCGGAGGAAACCGCGAAGAGCTACCTCAAGCGCATCCGCGAAAAGTACCGCGGTGCCGGCCACGATGTGGGCACCAAGGTTGCGCTGCGCAAGCGCGCGATCATCGACGGCATCATCGTCGACTAGTTCTCGAAACACAAAACCAGCCGGTTCCCGAGGGAACCGGCTGGTTTTGTTTTTAAGCGTCGTCTACACCCGCTCGTGTGCGGGCAGGTGACGCTGGGCACGGTAGCTGGCCATGACGATCAGGATGCCCGCGATGGTGAGGCAGACGCCCACCCAGATCGGCGCGCGATAGCCCAGCTGGGCACCGATCACGAGGCCGCCGAGGAAGGCTCCCATCGCGTTACCGATGTTCATGGCCGAGTGGTTGAGTGCGGCGGCGATGGACTGGGCGTCCCCGGCCACGTCCATGAGCCGGGTCTGCACCGCCGGGCCGATCCCGCTCGACGCGAAGCCGACCAGGAAGATGAAGATGAACAGCGTGGGGGCCCAGCCGGAAGCAAAGTACAGCCCGATCAGCACGAGCACCATCATGATGAAGTAGCCGTAGAGGGTGCGGCGCACGCTGCGGTCGACGAAGTGTCCGGCGGCGAGGGTACCGATGGTCATGCCCACACCCATCGTGGCGAGCAGCCAGGGGATGTGCGCGGCGTCCACGCCACCCACCTCGGTGCCGAGCGGCGCGAGGTAGGAGTAGACGGCGAAGAAACCGCCGAAGCCGATGGCGCCGGTTCCGATCGCGAACCACACCTGCGGCCGCTTGAACACGGTGAGCTCGCGGCGCAGGGTCTGGTTCTTGTTGCCCTTCACGCGCGGGATCACGAGGGCCACGGCCACCGCGGTGAGCGCGAAGATCGCGGCCACCAGCAGGAAGGCCGCACGCCAGCCCATGCTCTGCCCGATCGAGGTGGCCAGGGGCACACCGATCACGTTCGAGATGGTGAGGCCGGTCATCACCAGGGTGATGCCTCGGCCACGCTTTTCCGGCCCCATCAGGCGGGCGGCCACGAGGGCCGCGATACCAAAGTAGGCGCCGTGCGGCAGGCCGGCGAGGAAGCGGGCGGCGAGGATCCAGCCGAAGCTCGGCAGGACCGCGGTCGCCAGGGTGCCCACGGTAAACGCCACCGCGAGCCAGAACAGCACGGTCTTACGTGAGAACCGGGCGACGCCCGCCGCGATGGTGGGGGCACCGATCACGACGCCGAGGGCGTAGAGGGTGATCATCCAGCCCGCGTGGGCGTTGGCCAGTTCGGGGTTGGTCGCGTAGACGTCCGGCAGGAGGTCGCGGGCAATATCGGGAAGGAGGCCCATCGCCACGAACTCGGTGGTACCGATGCCGAAGGCACCGATCGCGAGTGCGAAGAGGGAGAGGCGAACCCGGGCCGGAGTAATACTCGCCGGGTCAACATAGGTGCGGGACATTACACCCATTTTACGGCATGAATCAAATCGATTCGAGCCGTATTACCAAACGTTCATCGCAACCAGTTTTGGCGCTCGCCTTCGACCGTTCTCACTTGTGATTTTATAGATGATGGTTATCATCTATTTAACGCACAACACCGAGGAGCACCACAATGGAATACAGACAGCTGGGAAAATCGGGACTCATGGTCCCCGCCCTGAGCCTGGGAACCGCAACCTTTGGCGGCTCCGGCGCATTCTTTGAGCGCTGGGGAACCACTCAGCAGGCCGAGGCACAGCGAATCGTAGACATCGCACTCGACCACGGGGTGTCACTCTTTGACACCGCGGACATCTACTCCGGAGGACTCTCCGAGGAAATTCTCGGCCAGGCACTCCGCGGCAAGCGAGACCAGGCGCTGATTGCCACAAAGGGCACGTTTTCGATGGGGGCTCACCCCAACCAGGTCGGTTCGTCGCGACATCACATCGTGCGCGCGGTGGAGGCGAGCCTTCGCCGCCTACAAACGGACAACATTGACCTGTACTTTATGCACGGTTTTGACGCCCTCACCCCCGTGGAAGAAACCCTTGGAGCACTCGACGATCTCGTCTCCAGCGGCAAGATTTCCTACATCGGGGCGTCAAACTTCTCGGGCTGGCAGGTCATGAAGGCACTCGCGACCTCCGAGCGATACGGGCTCGCGCGATACGTTGTCTACCAGGGCAGCTACTCGCTCGTCGGGCGCGACTACGAGTGGGAACTGATGCCCCTGGCGCTGGATCAGGGGCTGGGCACGATGGTGTGGAGCCCGCTGGGATCGGGCCGGCTCACCGGCAAGATTCGACGCGGCCTGACCCCCACGGAGGGACGAATCGCCCAGGGCGGCACCCACGACGGACCCCCGGTAGACAATGCGGCGCTGTACCCGATCGTTGATGTGCTCGAGGAGATCGCTCGGGAGCGCGACACGACCATTCCACAGGTTGCACTGAACTGGGTACTGAGCCGCCCGACCGTGGCCAACGTCATCATTGGCGCACGCAATGCGGAACAACTCACCCAGAACCTCGACCTTCTCAACTGGAAGCTCTCAGCGGAGGAGATTTCACGCCTCGACGCGGTCAGTCATCGCGAACCCATCTATCCCTACTGGCACCAGAAGGGCTTCGACCAGCGCAACCCCAAGCCCACCACCTGGTAAAACACCCCCGTGCGGCCGCTTGCTCAAACAAGCGGCCGCGCGGGGCACGCTAGTCACCGAGATTCTCACCGATCAGTGCGCGACGGGCCGCCGCCAGAATCTCATCCGAGAGCGCATCGCCCGCGGTTGCGCGGGCAAGCACCAGCGCACCCACCATCAGTGAAACATCAGCCAGCGCGTCGACTCGTGCGCTCACTCCGGCATCCCCTCCCGGTTCGGTCCGGGTCAAGATGTCCAGCAGACCCTCAAACCCCTCGCGAAACGCATCCCGAACCGGGGCATCCGGCGCCGACCTCGCAACATCGGTTGCGAGCGCAGCCATGGGGCACCCCTCCCCCGCATCCTGCCGATTCGACGCCTCAAGGTAATCTGCAATGAGGGTGGCGCGCTCGTCATCCCCACCGGCCGATCGAGCCACCGATGCGTTCCAATCCGCCGCCGCCTCCCCGAAAGCATTGGCGCATGAAACGGCGATGAGATCGTCTTTCGACTCAAAGTGCTTATAGAAGCCGCCATGGGTGAGCCCGGCCGCCCCCATGACATCGGCGACGCTGACGCTCAGCCCTCGCTCGCGCATGAGACGCGAGGACACCCGTTCAATCTCGATTCGATTGCGCTCGGCTTCCGCTCTGGACACCCTGGGCATGTGCGACTCCCGTTCCGCGCGACCCTATTGATTGCGCACGACATCTATTCTACGCGGTGCCCACCAGCGCAGGCGGCTAGCGACCACCGGTCAGGATCTCGGCCCCCGTCTCGGTGATCGCGATGGTGTGCTCGGTGTGGGCGGTGCGGGAGCCGGTGGCGCTGCGCAGGGTCCAGCCGTCAGCGTCGGTGATGAGGCGGTCGGTATCCGCCATCACCCAGGGTTCGATGGCCAGCAGGAGGCCGGGGCGGAGCGTGTATCCGCGTCCGGGGCGGCCGTCGTTGGAGACGTGAGGGTCCTGATGCATGGTGGTGCCGATGCCGTGGCCGCCGAACTCCATGTTGATTGAGTAGCCGGCACCGCGCAGAACCGTGCCGATAGCGGCCGAAATGTCGCCGATTTTCGCGCCGGGCTTCGCGGCGGCAATCCCCGCGGCGAGCGCGCGCTCGGTGGCCTCAATCAGTGCGACGCTCTGGGCCGGACGCGACTCCCCCACCAGGAACGAGATGGCGGCATCGGCGGCCACCCCGTCGAGGATTACGGCGAGGTCGAGGGTGAGGAGATCGCCGTCGGCGAGGCGATAGTCGTGGGGCATGCCGTGCAGAACCGCGTCATTGACGGCCGTGCAGATGTAGTGACCGAAGGGCCCGCTGCCGAAGGAGGGCGCGTAGTCCACGTAGCAGGAGGTCGCCCCGGCGTCGAGGATCATCTCCTGCGCCCAGCGATCAATATCGAGCAGATTGATACCCACAACCGCGCGCTCTTTCAACGTCTGCAGGATGGTTCCCACGAGCGCCCCGGTGGCGCGGGCGCGGTCTACTTCAGCTGGGGTCAGAATCTCAATCATGGCGGGCCCTTCAAAAACCAATAACAATACCGGCCAAACTATACCGGTAAATCTATACCGGTACTAGTATTGGTTTCATGGTCAGACTGCCCCTCACCCCCGAAGAGATCGTTCGAGGCGAACGCCTCGGCGCGCTGCTGCGCCGCACCCGCGGCCAGCGCTCGATGCTGGATGTGGCGCTCGCCGCCGAGATTTCCCCGGAGACTCTGCGCAAGATCGAATCCGGGCGGGTGGCCACCCCCGCGTTCCCCACCATCGCCGCGATCGCCGCGGTCCTTGGCCTCTCCCTCGACACGGTGTGGGCCGAGATGTCCGCGCCCTGCGAGGCGGCAGGGGCGCGGGTGGTCGAGCGCCTGGCGTCCTAGCAGCGCATGCTCAACGAGGAGGCCGCCGTTCGGGCGGAGCCCTTCATTTTGATGACCGATACGGTCACGGATCTGGATGACCTCGTCGCCCACCCCGACCGCTATCTCGTGAGCATGTATGCCGAGCCCGCACGCGCGGCCGAGCTCTGGCACCGGCGTCTCCGGACCGCCCCGTACGGCAGCGAGGGCAGCCTCTCGCTCACATATTTTGGGCATGAGCTGCTGGGCCCGCGGCTCTGGGACGAGGTTACCGGTATCTGGTGCGCCCTGATCGATACCATCGCCGATTTCACGGTGGCCGGAGCGGGTGAGCGGCTGTTCCCCGGCCAACCCGTGCCCATCCGTCTCGAGCGGGCCGGCTCACGGGCCCTGTTCAGCGTGAATGGGACCCGGACGCTGGTTGCCCCCGAACTCTTTATCCCCGGCGTCCTCACCGCGGCCGCATCGTATTGCCGGTGGGTTGAGGAACACGTGGGAGCCAGTGAGAGCTCGCTCAGCGCTCAGACCGAGCGGCTTCTTCAGGCACGAGAGACCACGGGCTAGCCTCCGCACTCGAGCTCCTGTGCGCGCGCTTCAGAGGCATACGCCGAACGCCAGTCGCCGACGCCCCACTCGGATGAGCGTTGCGCCGGCGACCGGTTCGGCGACTGATTCCGCTAGCTCGATGCTCCCTTTCGAGCCCGGCGCACGGTAGCCCCGGTTCCGAGAACGATCAGCACGAGCGCGGCCAGCATCGGCAGGAACGGGAACTGCGAACCGGTGGTCGGCAGCCCTCCCGGTCCGGTCGGGGTGCCCGGCTGCGACGGGCTACCCGGCTGTGAGGGGCTACCCGGCTGAGTGGGTCCCTCGGTCGGCGGAGTCGTCGGCGGCTCAGACGGCGACGGTGAGGTCGGCGGCTCTGACGGCGACGGCGAGGTCGGCTCATCCGGCTTGGGCGGCACCGGGTGTTCGGTGTCTCCCGGCGGCGGCGTGATCGGCGGCAGACCCGGAGGCGTTGCCGAACCGGTCACGTGGTTCTTCAGAACCTGACCGAATGCGTCCGCGTTGACCGTCACCGAGTAGGTGATGGTCACGGTCTCACCCGGGGCCAGCACGCCGGTCCATACCAGGGTGTCAGCGGTTCCGTCGTGAACCAGAGTCCCCGCCGGGTCCTTTCCGTTGATCGTCGCCGCGGCATCGTCGTTGTATGTGACGTACTCCGACAGACCGCTCAGATCATCGGTGATCACCACGGGATCCAGCACGGTTTCGCCCGTGTTCTTACCCGTCACCGTGTAGGTGAGGGTGTCTCCCGGCTTCACCCGTGTTCCGCTGGCGGGATCCGAGGTCTTGCCCAGCTCAAACCCGGGGATCGGAACGGGGTGCTCGGTCTCGCCCGGCGGCGGCGTGATCGGCGGCAGACCCGGAGGCATTCCCGCACCGGTCACCCGGTTCTCCAGAGTCTGACCCGAGGCGTTCGCCTTTACCGTCACCGAGTAGGTGATGGTCACGGTCTCACCCGGAGCGAGTGCACCGGTCCAGACCAGCGTGTCAGCGGTCTCACCGGGCGCTAACTTCCCCGCGGGGTCCGTCCCGTTGATCGTCGCCGCGGCATCCTCGTTGTACGTCACGTACTCCGAGAGGCCACTCATGTCATCGGTGATGACCACCGGGTCCAGCACCGTCTCGCCCGTGTTCACACCGGTCACCGTGTAGGTGATGGTCTCTCCGGGGTGAACGGTGGTACCACTCACCGGATTCGCGGACTTCCCGAGTTCAAACCCCGGGGTCGGAATGGGATGCTCGGTCTCCCCCGGCGGCGGAACGATGGGCGGCACTCCCGGAGGAGTTGCCTCACCGCTCACGCTGTTATTCAGGGTCTGACCCGACGCATTCGCGTTCACCGTCACCGAGTACGTGATCGTGACGGTCTCGCCCTCGGCCAGCAGACCGGTCCACAGCAGAGTCGCGGCATCGGGATCGTGTGTCAGGGTTCCCGCGGGCCCCTTCCCGTTGATCTTCGCCTCGGCGTCATCGTTGTACGTCACGTACTCCGAGAGCCCGCTCAAATCATCGGTGATGACCACCGGATTCAGGACGGTACCACCGGTGTTTTTGCCCGTCACCGTGTAGGTGATGGTCTCACCCGGGTGAACGGTGGTACCACTCACCGGATCAGCGGACTTCCCCAGATCAAACCCCGGGGTCGGCACCGTGTGCTCGGTGTCCACCGGCGGCGGAATGATCGGGGGCTGGTCCGGTCCCGGCGGTGTGGCTTCACCACTCACGTGGTTCTCCAGTACCTGCCCCGTCGCATTCTCGTTCACCGTCACCGAGTAGGTGATGGTGACCGTCTCGCCCGGGGCCAGCGCACCGGTCCACAGCAGCGTTTCACCGTCGGGGCCGGGCGTGAGTGTTCCCGCGGGGCCCGTCCCGTTGATCGTCGCCTGGGCATCGTTATTGTAGGTGGTGTAATCCGAAAGGCCCTGCATCTCGTCCAGGATTGTGACCGGATCCAGCACGGTACCACCGGTATTACGGCCGGTCACCGTGAAGGTGATCTTCTCCCCGGGGTTCACGTCCGCGCCCGAGCGCGGCACCGAGGTTTTGCCGAGGACAAATCCCGGGGTCGGGACCAGGTGCTCGGTATCCACGGGTGGGGGCTTGATCGGCGGCAGCCCCGGAGGCGTTCCGGAGCCGGTCACGCGGTTCTCCAGTTTGTGCCCCACGGCGTTACTCGCAACCGTCACCGAATAGGTGATGGTGACGCTCTCCCCCGGGTTGAGCGCCCCCGTCCAGAGGAGCCTGTTGTCCTCCGAGAGCGGGGTGAAGGTACCCGCATTGGGGGTCCCATTAATCGTTGCGCTGGGATCGTTGTTGTACGTGGCAAACTCGAGGACCTTGGACAGGTCGTCCTCGATCTCGACGGGGTCCAGTACGGTCTCACCCGTGTTGGTGCCCACCACCGTGTACTTGATGAGCTGGCCGGGATGCACCTCGGTGCGGTCCGCAGGATCGGCCACCTTGGAGATCTCAAACCCCGGGGTCGGGACCGAGTGTTCGGTGTCCGTGGGCGGCGGAACGATGGGCGGAACCCCCGGCGGCTTCGCCGAGCCGGTCACCGAGTTTTGCAGCTCGTGGCCGGTGGCGTTTTCGTTAACCGTCACCGAGTACGTGATGGTGACCGTCTCGCCGGGCTTCAGCGCGCCCGTCCACTTGATGATCCCCTCGCCCGCATCCGGATCAAACGCTCCCGCGGGGGTGGTTCCGTCGATCGTGGCGGACACGTCGTCGTTGAAGGTGACGTACTCCGACAGCCCTCTCAGATCATCGGTAATCTCCACCGGCTCGAGAAGGGTTCCGCCCGTGTTGACGCCGGTCAGCGTATAGGTGATGGTGTCGCCCGGGTGCACCTCGGAGCCGTGCGGCGGGTCTGCGGTCTTACCCAGGGTGAACCCCGGGTCGGGTACCGGATGCTCGGTCTCCCCGGGCGGCGGCGTGATCGGCGGCCCCACCGGCGGCTGTGCGCTACCGGTTACCCGGTTTTCCAGCACCTCACCGTAGGCGTTGGGGTTGACGGTCACCGAGTAGGTGATGGTTACCGTCTCGCCGGCGTTCAGCGCACCGGTCCAGCCGAGCGTTCCGTTTTTCCGGTCGGTGTTGAGCGTGCCGGCCGAGGTTTTTCCATCGATGGTCGCGAACGCGTCATCGTTGTAGGTGACGTAGTCCCACAGATCATCCAGATCATCGGTGATGGTGACGGGGTTGAGCCGGGTGTTTCCGGTGTTTGATCCGGTCACCGTGTAGGTGATTCTGTCTCCCGGTGCCACGCTCTCACCACTTGCGGGATCCGAGCTCTTGGCCACGACAAAACCGGGAGCGGGTGCCGGCAGCAGCGTGTTGGTGACCACCACGTTCACCGGGTCTTCCGACAGGCCGTCCGCGGTGATGGTGAGGGTCGAGGGCACCACGCTGGCCGTACCCCATACTCCGCCGGGCACGGCCGGCGGCGCGGCCTCGGTCAGGGTCAGGACGGCGCCCACGGGGAGCTCACCGCTGGTCTTCGTCTCGCCGCTTGCGGGCAGAAGCAGGTGCCCGTTTCCGGCCGGGAACGATCCGTCGGCCGCCGCGGGGTAGGTGTAGTTCAGGCGGAAGTCTGCGAGGCCTGAGGGTGCCAGTCCGTTGGCATCCACCAAAACCTTTTTGGCTGAGAACGCACCGACCGAGGGCTCCTCATAGTTCGCCTCGTTGGTCACCCGATAGTAGGTGAGCGCCCCCAGGTTGCCGTTTTGGGAGGTGAACGTCACGTCAAAGACGCTGTCCCCCTCCGAGCCGGGAATGGGGTTTCCGCTCGCATCCACGAGCTGGAACTCACCGTCCCAGGCCACGTTCTCGGGCTCGGTGGGCGTGACCTCTTCACCCACCACGCGGGTGCCCGCGGGGAAGGACGTGGACCACGTGGTTTTCCCGGGGCGCAGCGTCAGCGTGCCGTCCGTGCATCCGGGTCCGGAGTGCGAGGCGTGGTTATAGCCGGGCTTGGTGGTATCGCAGGCCTTGTAGGTCACGCCATAGGCGGTGGGGAGGTCCGGATCGCGCTCGGCGGTGCCGGTGATCTCCTTCTCAAATGCCAGTCGGCCCTGGTTGGTGCCCACGGCACCACCGCTGCCGCTCTGGTTGGTCACCGAGCCCTCGACCTCGGTTCGCACTTCATCTTCACCCACGATGATCGTCGCGCTGTTGCGGTAGGTGCCCTGCGCACCGTGGTCCAGGGTTTGAACCTTCCAGGTGACCCAGTACACGCGGCCCTTGAGCCCGCGCTCTCCCTCGGGAAGGCTGGAGTCTTGGTAGCGTCTTCCGGCGGCGGTGGTGAAGTCTACCCGCGTGCCACCTTCGCTGACGGTGAACTCATCCTCGGGCAGAAAACTTCGTGAATAGAAGTTCAGCTCTTCGCGGCCGTCCGGCTCCACGATCACGACGTCGAAGAACTCGACATAGGGGCTGCCCGGCAGAACCTCGTAAATGGAGGTATCAATTTCATCGATGACGGTGACCGGAACGCCGATCTCCATGCCGTCCGATCCCGGGGTGGGAACACGAACCTCCCACCCGATGGTGTCGTCCGTTTTGTCGTACCAGCCGATCTTTGAGCCGTCCTCAGGGTCGAGCTCGCAGTCCTCCTCGCACTGAGACCCACCCGGGCGAATGGTCACCTCGTTTGTGAAGTTGTCAACGATGGGGAAACGGACGTTCTCATCCTCGGTGTTGCCGTTAATGACCGTCACCTCGAACTTGAAGAATCCCTCCATATTCTGCGGATGCTCGGTGACATAGTCGTCATCGAGCTCGCAGTACACGGACGTATTGCTCACCGTACAGGTTCCGTTCGGCGTGCCATCGGGTGCGTAGAGCGTGATGGTCTCGGGTTCGCCTCGAAGTTCTCCGGGGAGCGGAATCGTGCCGGAAACCGGAACGACCGCGTCTCCTGGGATGGACATCTGAATGTCCAGCCACTGTTTGGTGCCATCCTGGAACTCGTTAATCTGCACACCGTCTTCGGTGACAAACGTAATGCTGTCGATGTTGACCTGATTGGATGCCGCCACCGCGGCGGATCCAAACCCCACCGCCGCCCCGAGCAGGAGGGCCACACTCGCGACCATCGCCGCGGTTTTGCGGAGTATTCCTCGTTTTTGGCGTCGATAAGTACCGCTGGAAATTCCAGGCATAGTTATTCAGTTCCCCCTGTATCGATGCCCGCATATTCCTCACACCGCGTCATGTCGGTGCGCCCCCGCAAGCATCTTGTACGAATGGTATCTATTCGCCGCCTCGAACAACAGGGGGATTTTTCACGCGGAGTTTGGTAAGGGCCACAATTCTCGCCCGGTAGCCATGGCTCGCGCTCCGATGGGCAAGCACGCGCCCACCTCCGCGTGGACAATGGGTGTCGCTACAGGGAGATGATCGCTCCGGCACCGTAGAACAGCACCGGCAGCAGCGCGAGCCCGATCAGCGTGATCCATCCCGCCGACTTTCCCTGCCCCAGGCGGAAGATGCCCCAGCACAGCACACCAATGACCACGAGGAACGGACCATAAACAGCGATGCCCATCACGAATTCACCGTCGAGTGGTGGGTTCTTGGTGTACTCGCGGCCGGGGACGGTGCCGGCGTAGGCGAGAAAGCGCCCCATGAAGCTCGAGAACAGTGCGGCGATGCCCAGCGCAATCATGCCGAGAACGAAGGTGGCAACCTGGGCGCCGGTGGCTCGAGCCTCGTCCTGATGCGTGCTGTATTCGCTCATGGCTATCCAATCGGGTGGCGACGGTGCGGTCCTGCCAGCGTACTCGATGCCCGTGTCGGTCCCGGCCGGGCGGCCTGCGGGCGCGATGATGGAGGTTAACGCACGTCATCCCCGGGTGTCGGTGCCCGAGGCTTCTCGTCAGGAGTGACACCCGCACATGCCCTCAGCCGTTCCCGAACTCCCGATCGTGCCCGCCGACACGCGCGCACTGCGCCGTGGGGCCCGCGCGCTTCTGGTGCGGGTGTTCGAACGGGACCCCATGTGGCGTCGGCTCGTTCGGTGGGCCTGGGCGCGCACCCTGGTGCTGAGGTACTACTACGGCCGGGCCGTCCGGGTGGCGCACGCCGAGGGGCGCATCGACGTGGTGCCGGATGCGAGCGGCCGGCTCCTCGCCGCCGCAGTGTGGTTCATCCCGTCCGCAGGTGCGGAGGACACCCGCACCTGGCATCTCGAAGCCGTCGTGGTCGATGAAAACGCCCGCGGAAAATCTCTCGGCAGCAGGCTTCTCCGTCACGCACTCGAGGCCATCGATGCCGAGGGCGCGGCCGCCACGCTCGATGCGAGCACCCCCGATAGCCAGCGCCTCTACCAGCGCTACGACTTCCACCCGATCGGCCCGGTGCCCGTGCAGCCCTGGGCACGCGACCTCAAGATGCGTCGGGAGCCGCGGTAGCCGCCCCGCTACTTTCCGTGCGGATCCAGGTTGTTGAGGGTCGCGACGGTCTGCGCATAGTCACCACGGGCCTCGCTGAACCGCAGGAACCCGACCCGTTCAACCAGAATCTGGTGCGCCTCGGGGTCCGCCTCGATCAGGGACACCACCTCGGTGATGAAATCCTCTAGCGGCATCGCAAACGCACTCTCGCGCTGCCCAGGCAGGAGATCGGTGGCCACGGACGGAGGCACCAACTCGAGGAACCGGACGGACGTGTTCGCAAACTGAAGACGAAGGGTTTCGCTCAGCATGTGAATGCCGGCCTTGGTGGCGTTATAGGTGGGGGTTGCCTGCAGGGGTGTATAGGCGAGACCCGAGGTCACCGTCATGATGGTGGCATCGGGACGCCCGAGCAGGTGCTCGCTGAACGCAGCGATGAGGCGAATCGGTCCCAGAAGGTTAGTGGTGACAATTTCTTCGGCCGAGGCCAGTGCGCCGCCCGGGGTCGTCCAGTCCTCCACCCGCATGATGCCGGCCATGGTCACGAGCACGTTGACCTCGGGATACTCCGCGATCACGTGCGCGGAAGTGTGTGCCACGCTCTCCGCATTTGCGGTGTCGATGACGACCGTCTTGAGCGCCGCGTGCTCGGCCGCAATCTGCTGGAGAAGCTCGGCACGGCGCCCGCCCACAATGACGGTGTTTCCCTTCGCGCTGAGCTCGAGAGCCAGTGCAAGACCAATCCCGCTGGTCGCACCGGGGATGAAAATCGTGTTTCCTGAAATGTTCATGATTCGATTCTGCGTGCGGTTAACGTCACGCAACAGGGAGCCCTTATCGGGGGATTCGGAGTCCCTGGCACGGCACCGCGAATGGGCGCATACTGAAACGATGGATCGAGACGCACTCAGCGGTTTTCTGACGCGAAGACGAAACGACCTCCGGCCGGCAGACGTAGGCCTGCACCCCGGCCCGCGGAGACGCACAATCGGTCTGCGCCGAGAGGAGGTCGCCCAACTCGCGCTGATGTCCACCGACTACTACACGCGGATGGAACAGGGACGGAGTACCCAGCCCAGCGCCCAAATCCTTGCGTCGCTGGCCCGAGCCCTGCGACTCACACCCGATGAGCGCGACTATCTCTTTCGGATCTCAGGCCTCGATGCCCCCGACCGCTACGCCACCGGTGACTACGTTGCCCCGGCGCTGCTGCGCGTGCTCGATCGACTCGGTGATACACCGGCACTCATCATCTCCATGCTCGGGGAAACCCTGGTTCAAAATGCCCCGGCGATGGCTCTCTACGGAGACACCAGCGGGTATACGGGACTGGCGCGCAGCGAGATCTACCGCTGGTTTGCCCACCCCGAAACCGAGCGCGCGCGATATCCGGAGCGCGACCAGGATCGGCAGGGGCACGCGCTGGTGGCCGCTCTGCGCGCGGCGCTCGGCACCCTCGGCGAGAACTCCCCGGCCGGAGATCTGGTACGTGAACTCCTCACCCTGAGCGCGGAGTTTGCGGCAAAGTGGGAGGAGCACCGCGTTCAGCGCAGGTTCACCGATCACAAAACCCTCGTTCACCCCTCACTCGGGGAGATCGAGGTGGACTGCCAGTCGCTGTTCACGGAGGATGAGTCACAGGCGCTTCTCGTCCTCACCGCCGCGCCCCGTTCCGAGGCGGAAAGCAAGCTCGCACTCCTCGCGGTACTCGGCAATCAGCGCTTTGAATCCGCCTCCCAACCGGGCTTCGGGGAGAACTAAGCGGTCGCGGGCTACGCGCCCTCGGCCTCGGCCTCGATGATGTTTAATAAACATCATTCGCCGTGAAGCCTGCCCACGTGATCGAGCGCGGGGGCATCCGGGCCCAGTCTCGGCTTGCGGGCTCCAGTCTCGTGCCCGCCAATACGATTACTACGCTCAGCGAGAGCGACCAGGCCCAGGTGGGCGTCGGCGGTGTAGCAGAACAGCCTCCCCTTCTGATCCTTCACCCGCGCAAGGATTCCGGCGTCGGCCAGCGCGACGAGAGCACGATGGGCTGCGCTCGGCGAAGCTCCCCATCGCTCGGACACTCGATCGCCCGTGAGTACTGGTTCGTGCGCAAGATTGCTCAGCACCCTCAGCATCAATGCGTCGCTTCGAGGCCGCGCAGGGTTGACTCCTCGCGCCGTTCGATGCGCAACGAGCTGCTCGAGGAGCCGAGCGTCGAGCGCTTCAACTCTGTCAGCCAGCGCCACCGCGTTGCCCGCCGCACGCTCAACCGCGGAGGCAAACCCGATCACCCAGTCATCAAGACGGGGCGGGGTCGCTCGATAAGCGCTGAGGCCAGCGATATATGCATCGGTATCCCCGGCAAACACGGTGCTGATGGGGATGAGCACGTTGCGCAAAGCATCGGCTCGCGCCAGTACCGTGTGAATGAGCGCACGGCCCGTACGTCCGTTGCCGTCCACAAACGGATGAATAGTCTCAAACTGCGCGTGCGCGATTGCGGCACGGACCACGGGATTTCCCCCGGTTTCACTCATGAAACCCGCGAGGTCGCCAAGAAGGCGTTCAACTTCGGTTTCCGGCGCGGGAACAAAGTCCGCACGCAGTGGGCTGCTCCCCGTGCCGCCCACCCAGTTTTGCTCGGTTCGAACACCGATCGACAGACGGGGCTCGATTACGTGCTGAAGCGTCTCAATGTCCCGCACCGAAATCGGCTGACTGCGATCGGTCAGCTCGTGGATTGCAGCCTCGGTAGCCCGCACGTTGCCAATCACGTCCAGTGCCACGCGAGGTCCCTGTTGGAGAACCTCGGCAATGGCAAGTTTCTTCGGGGTTACCCGATTACCCTCGATCCAGCTGGAAGAAATCGACTCGGACCGAATCAGCAGGTGATTGAGAAAGCCACCGTGCTCTCCAATCCGCTCATCTGCGCGACCCAGAACAACCAGCGCATCCTCGGCCGCGGTGCGTGCTGCACCACCCAGATCGGGCAGCCGCGTGCCGAGTTCATCCGGTACATAGGCTCGGTACCGGCCGGGCTGGCGATCGCGCCGACTCAGCCCAAACCCGGATTCGTCGTCCAGACTCCACAAACGCTCAATGTACTCAGCCATCGGATAGCCTCCAAACCTCACCGCACTAAATCCACTTTAGTAAGATATGTGGGATTTAGCAGCTTCTAAATCCCACTTATTTACATAAGTAGGATTTAGGGGCGGTGAGGCGTCACCTATTCCTCACCCGTCCGAGGCAGTCCTGAGCTGCCTATTTCCCGTGCAGATAGGCAATGGATGCATCGCGACGGTCGGTGGAGACAAACGCAGGGTTTTCCTCGTCGGATGGAACCGCTCACAAGACCCTGAGAGCACACGTAATTGCCATGTCTGCCGAGGCCTCTGCTTCCGATTCGTCTTCCGCGCGTGCAACGAAGTGCATTACCTCACCGTAATAGTCCGCGTTTTCAATCGCGGGCAAACAGGGCGGACAGGCCAGAAAACCTGCCAGAGTCACACTGTTCTGGCGTGAAGTCCGACGTTCTCATCGTAGATTCCGTCTCAGTCATTTTTCGCCCGCTACTGCTCCAGTGCCTCTTCCAACCGTATGAGCTTCGCGGTCAGCTCACCGCTGTAGCCCGGGCGAATGTCGGCCTTCAGGACCAGCGAAACCCGCGAGCCAAAGGCACCCACCGCCTCGGTGGCGGCCTTGATCACGGCGAACACCTCGTCCCACTCGCCCTCGATGGTGGTGAACATCGCATCGGTGTGGTTCGGCAGGCCCGAGTCACGGACGATTTTGACCGCGGCGGCAACCGCATCGTGTACCGAGGCATCGGCGTTGTCGCTGCCGGACGGCGCGACGGAAAATGCAACCAGCATGTTAGCTCTCCTTGACGGTGGTGTTCACCGCGGCCTGAGCGGCCACGGCGCGGGTTTCGGCACTCGGCACCACGTGCGGCGCACCCAGGCGCCACAGCTCGCGAACGCACCACACCAGCAGTACGAGGGTGCCGATGTTGCGCAGGGTGATGACCACCACGGCCCACATTTCGGCGCGCAGCAGGGAGCCATAGAAGTACGGGTAGAACAGTTGAGTCAGTACGCCGAGCACCAGTGCGAGCATTGCGGGGAAGCGGAAGCGGTCGGCGGTCATGACCAGGCCGAAAACAATCGGGGCGATCAGCCACACCATGAACTGCGGCGAACCCACCTTGTTGACGGCGATCATCGCGGTCACGAGGGCGAGCACCACAACGGGCAGGATCCGCAGCGTGCCGGTACGCGAGCGCTGGGCACGCCAGGCGAGCAGCGCGATCAGGGCAACGGTCAGGACCAGCAGCGGGGTCATCACGGCCGACAGCATTTCGATGCCATCACCGCGCACCTGGTACGTGAGAATATCGCGGTCGTAGTACAGCTCAGCGTTGCCGCCGAGCGAGGCGATCCACAGATACGGCACCGCAACCGGGGCCTCGATCTGAATGCCGCGCCCGGTCTGCTGCGTGATAAAGGACAGCACACTCGGGAATCCGCCGATCACCAGCGCCGACAGCAGCACCGCGAGGGTCGTGTAAATGCCACCCATCAGCACGTCCTTGCGCTGACGCAGCACCAGCAGCGCCGCACCGATCGCCGCGGCCGGCCAGATCTTCATCCAGGTGGCAATGCTCAGGATTACCGAGGCCACCAGCGGGTGCCGCGCGAGCACCAGGAGGGCGATGATCGCCATCGGCACGGTGACCGCGTCGATCCGGCCCATCACGATCGGCCCGAGGACCACGATGAACGCCATCCACCACACCGCGGCGCGCTTGCGCACGATCGAACGCCCGTTACCCAGCAGCACCGCATAGGCAATCGCGTTCAGGACCGAACACATCACGAGCCAGCCCACCGCATACAGCTCGGGCCCAAAGGCGAGCGGCGGGATCATCGGCAGCAGCGCGAGCACCGGGTACACCCAGGGCACGTCGATTCCGACGATGCTGCCACCGCTGACGGCCTGCTGCGACCACGGCAGGTAAACGATGGTGACGTCACCGAGCGGGTACCCCGAGGAGGTCAGTGCGAGCCAAAAAGCCCACAGGTGGACAAGGACAAAGATGGCCCAGTACGGGGTCAGTCGGGAGTTCACATCCTTATCCTAGGTGCCACGCCCCGTCATTTGCCTGGTTCACCACGCCCCCGGGTACGCTGGCCCAAACGAAGGGAAAACCCATGAGCCTCTCTCTGTCCCCCCTCACCGTCGTCTTTGACTACGGCGATGTGATCTCTCTCCCCCAGAACCCCGCGGATTTTGAGCGCGTACTCGAGCTCACCGGCCTCGACGCCGATACCCTCCTCCCTGCCTACTGGCGGCACCGGGCACCCCTCGATCAGGGGCGGCTGAGCGTGCACGAATACTGGCGTACGCTCGCCGATGAGCTCGGCACCTCCTGGTCGGACTCCCGTATCCAGGAAATCTGGATCAGCGACTTCCGCAGCTGGCTCTCGATCGATCCCGCGGTGTTCGACATCATCCGCGAGCTACACGAGGGCGGCACCCGCCTCGCACTCCTCTCCAACGCCGGTGCCGACTTTGGCGGCTATTTCCGTCACGGTCCGCTTTCGTCCTATTTCGACCACTTCGTCGTGAGCGGCGAGATCGACATGATCAAGCCGAATCACGACATTTATGTTCACACGCTGAATGCGCTGGGAATCGATGCGGCCGAAATGGTGTTCATCGATAACAAGGAGGAGAACATCTCCGCCGCCCGCGCGCTCGGCATCATCGGGCACGTGTACACATCCCCCGGCAACCTGCGCGAATTCCTGAGCGAACTCGCCGCGTCCCGGGCCTAGAGAGGGACCGCATGGCCACCCCGTTTTCCCCACTCACCCTCCGCTCGGTCACCGCAAGAAACCGCATCTGGATCGCCCCGATGTGTCAGTACGCGGTCGAGCGTCAGGATGGTGTCCCCACCGCATGGCACGCGGTACACCTCGGTCAGTTCGCGATCGGCGGTGCCGGCATCGTCATGGCCGAGGCCACCGCGGTCTCCCCCGAGGGCCGCATTACCCCGCGCGATACCGGCATCTGGAACGACCAGCAGGCCGCCGCCTGGGCCCCGATCGCCGCATTCATCACCTCGCAGGGTGCCGTCCCAGCCATCCAGCTGGCTCACGCCGGGCGCAAGGCCTCCACTCAGCCGCCCTGGAGCACCGACAAGACCGGCACCGTGCCGGTCGCCGAGGGCGGCTGGGAGACCCTCGCCCCCTCCGCGATCGCCTTCACCGGATATGACGCTCCGACGGAGATGAGTCTCGCTCAGATCGCCGCGGTTGTGCGCGACTTCGGTGCCGCCGCCCGCCGGGCCGTGGACGCCGGATTCCGGGTGATCGAGGTACACGCCGCCCACGGCTACCTGCTGCACTCGTTCCTCTCTCCGCTGTCAAACACCCGCACCGACTCGTTCGGCGGCAGCCCCGAGAACCGCGCCAAGCTGCTTGAGCTCGTCATTCGCGAGGTGCGCACCCGCATCGGTGACCTGCCGCTGTTTGTGCGTCTCTCGGCCACCGACTGGGCCGAGGGCGGGCTCGACACCGAGCTGATCACCGATATCGGCCGTCGCGCCGCCGAGGCCGGGGCCGACCTCCTCGACGTCTCCACCGGCGGGCTGGTGGCCGAGCAGAGCATCCCGGTTGCCCCGCTCTACCAGGTGCCCTTCGCCGAAACCCTGCGCAAGGCCACCGGAATTCCGGTGGCCGCCGTGGGTCTCTTCACCACCCCCGAGCAGGTGGGAGAGACCCTGGAAGCAGAACAGGCCGACGCCATCCTCATCGGCCGCGAGGCCCTGCGCGACCCGCACTTCCCGCTGCGGGCAGCGCACGCCCTCGGTGCCGAGATTGACTACGTGCCCGGCCCGTACGCGCGCGCCCCGTTCGGCTCGCGGTAGCAGCCGGCCGCACGCCAGAAACGCCCCCACCGTTTTCGGTGGGGGCGTTTCGTGTATCTCCGGGAGTTCTAGCGGCCGCTATCGCGACGGGTCGCGTCGTGGACCTCGCCCACCAGTTCCTCGATGATGTCCTCGAGGAACAGCACACCGGTGGTGTTCCCCTCGGTATCGATTGCGCGAGCCAGGTGCGAACCCGAGCGGCGCATCGTCGCCAGCGCATCCTCGAGATCATCGGTCTGCGGGAGCGAGATCAGGCGACGGATACGGCGCAGCGGGATCGGCTGATCAGGCGACACCTCCTCGCCACCGGTATCAAAGCGCAGAACGTCCTTGAGGTGCAGGTATCCGAGCAGGTCGTGCTGCTCCCCCGGGCCCGAACCGGTGATGACGTAGCGGGAGAACCCGTTCTTCGCCACCGCCCGCTCAAGCTGTGAGGTGGTCACGCCCGCGGGCAGGGTCACCAGCTCTGCGGTCGGGATCGCCACGTCGGACACCTTCTTACCGGTGAACTCGAACGCCGCGGTCAGCGCGCCCGAGTTGTCCGTCAGCACACCCTCGCGGGTGGACTGCGAGACGATCGTCGCGACCTCATCCAGGGTGAAGGTCGAGTTGGCCTCGTCCTTCGGAACCACGCGCAGCGCGCGCAGGATGAGGTTAGCAAACGCGTTCAATCCCCAGATGATCGGCTTGAACACGCGGGCGATAAATACCAGCGGCGGCGCGAGAATGAGCACCGCCCGGTCCGGCACCGAGAACGACATGTTCTTCGGCACCATCTCGCCGAACACCACGTGCAGGTACGACACCAGCACCAGCGTGATGATGAACGAAACCGTTCCCACCACGGCATCCGGCAGGCCGGTGAGGCCAAGCGGCACCCCGAGCAGGTGGTGGATCGCCGGCTCGGAGACGTTCAGGATCAGCAGCGAACACACGGTAATACCCAGCTGGCAGGCCGCCAGCATGAGCGTCGCGTGCTCCATCGCCCACAGGGCCGTGATGGCGCTCCGCTTACCCTTTTCGGCGAGCGGCTCGATCTGCGATCGGCGCGCGGAGATCACCGCAAACTCGGCCGCCACGAAGAAGGCGTTTCCACCCAGCAGAATAAACAGCCAGGCAATTCCAGCCCAGTCACTCATCGGGTGCTCCCCTCCTCGGTAGTGGACGCGCGGTCGGCATCAGGTGTGTTGGTTTCGGCTGCACCGGACACGGTGGTCGGGCCGGTCTGCGGCGGCCGGTTCTCGGCATCGGTGATGCCCGCGGCGGGCGCGGCGGGTGCCGTCCCGTCCGTGCCGGCACCGGTTTCGCCAGAGGCAGACTCGGCCGCGGCCGCGGCCAGCACGCGATCGGCCGGGCCGGGGCGCGGCCACACCGGGGTCTGGGCGTCTTCGGGCTCGTCCCCCGCGCGGAAGCGAATGCGGTCGATGCGGTGCCCGTCCATGCGCTCCACCCGGAAGGTTCCGTGTTCGGCGACAAACTCATCCCCGATCGTCGGAACACGCCCGAGCATGGCCATCAGATAGCCGGCGACGGTCTCGTACGGGCCCTCTTCGGGCACCACGATTCCGGTGCGCTCGCGCAGCTCGTCGGGACGTAGGCTGCCCGGGAAGAGCACGCCCTCCACCGAGTTCACCACGCCCGCGCTGGTGCGGTCGTGCTCGTCGGATACCTCACCGACGATTTCCTCCACGAGGTCTTCGAGGGTCGCGACGCCGGCCGTACCGCCGTACTCGTCCACCACCACGGCCATCTGTAGGCCACGGCCACGAAGCTCACCGAGCAGGGAGTCCAGCGGGATGGTCTCGGGCACGCGCAGAACGTCGACCTGAAGCGCCGAAACCGGCACATCGGCGCGACGCTCGCGCGGCACGCTCACCGCGTGCTTGAGATGCACGATACCCACGATGTCGTCGATATCGGTGTCGATCACCGGGAAGCGGGAGAAGCCGGTCTCACGGGCGAGATCCAGCACCGCCTGGGCGGGGTCGGTACGCGAGGCCGCGACGACCCGCAGGCGCGGGGTCATCACGTCGGAGGCGTCGTGAGCGGCGAATCGCAGGGTGCGGTCCAGCAGCGTCGCGGTATCGGCCTCGAGCGTGCCGGCACCGGCCGAGCGGCGCAGCAGGGAGGAGAGCTCCTCCGCGGTGCGCGCACCCGAAAGCTCCTCCTTGGGCTCGATCCCGACCGAGCGCAACACGCCGTTTGCGCTTCCGTTCAGCACCTGTACAGCTGGTCTAAAGATTGCGGTGAAGGCCGTCTGGAACGGCATCACCACCTTCGCGGTGGCCAGCGGCAGGGCGAGCGCCAGGTTCTTCGGCACCAGCTCCCCGATGATCATCGAGATCAGCGTGGCGATCACGATCGCGATCACCGAGGTGATCGGAGTGAGCGCATCGGGGCTGATGCCCCAGCTGAGGAAGGGATCCGCGAGCAGGCGAGAAATGCCGGGCTCAAGCGTGTATCCGGCAAGCAGCGTGGTGAGCGTGATGCCCAGCTGTGCGCTTGAAAGATGGGTTGAAGTGTGGCGCAGTGCGCCAATCGTGCGGGTGAGCTTTTGCTCACCACGGTCGCGGCGGGCCTCAAGATCGGAACGATCGAGGTTTACCATCGCGAACTCGGAGGCAACAAACAGTCCGGTGCCTACCGTTAGCAATAAACCGATGCCCAGCAGCACCCATTCGGACAATTAGCTCACCGCCGTGGAGGCGAGCGTATGTCGAAGGTGGCCGGGCATGAGAGATCGAGGAGGGTCATCCATTGTGCCAAATAGCATAGCAACACCCTCTCGAACCTGCACGAGATTTGCAGGAAATTGTCTGGTGAACGAGACCAACGGCATTTTCCCGTCACGACCCGGCGGGAATATTCCTGGAACATAAAAATTAGGTCTAGGCTTGTGCAGTAGATATGCAGCGTCGCAACCTACGGCGTTGAATTCGCAAATGTCACGGAGAGAGTGGTGGTCTGGCGGTGTCAAGCCAGTTGACCGGAGTCGGAGCCGGAGACGGTTCGTCCGGAGAGTTCGGTGCCAACGAGTGGTTGGTCGAAGAGCTTTACGAAAAATTTCTGACGGATAAAAACTCGGTGGATGAATCGTGGTGGCCGACCCTTGAGGCCTACCACCGCGATCAGATCGCGGGAAAGACCGCAGCGGCTAGCTCTGCATCAGCGAGCACCGCGACGGTTCCCCCGGCACCGGCGACGGCACCGATTCCGGTGACCGGGGCACAACCGGTGGCAAAGACCACCGCGCACCAGCCCAACGCAAATCCGATTCCCGCGCAGGCCCCGCGTCCGGCAAAGAAGCCCGACGCCGAAACCGCCACCGAGCAGGCGGCCCCTGCTGAGGACGTTGTCACGCCGCTGAAGGGTCTCGCAAAGACCCTCGCAAAGAACATGGACGCCTCGGTGTCCGTGCCCACCGCGACCAGCGTGCGCACGATCCCGGCGAAGCTGATGATCGACAACCGCATCGTCATCAACAACCACCTGGCGCGTGCCCGCGGTGGCAAGGTGTCCTTCACCCACCTGATCGGCTGGGCCCTGGTCCAGGCCATCAAGGAGACCCCGAGCCAGAACGTCTTCTACGCCGAGATCGATGGCAAGCCGAGCGTTGTTGCTCCGGCCCACATCAACCTCGGTATCGCGATCGACGTTCCGAAGCCCGATGGCACCCGCTCGCTCGTGGTGCCCTCGATCAAGGCCGCCGACACGATGGGCTTCAGCGAGTACCTCGCCGCCTACGAAGACCTCATCAAGCGCGGTCGCGGTAACAAGCTGACCATGGCCGACTATGCGGGCACCACCATCTCGCTGACCAACCCCGGCGGCATCGGCACCGTGCACTCGGTGCCGCGCCTCATGTCCGGCCAGGGCTGCATCATCGGTGCCGGCGCGCTCGACTACCCGGCCGAGTTCCAGGGCTCCAGCGCGAAGACCCTGGTTGACCTCGGCATCGGTAAGACCATCACCCTGACCTCCACCTACGATCACCGCGTGATCCAGGGTGCCGGTTCGGGTGAGTTCCTGAAGCGCGTACACGAGCTGCTGCTCGGCCAGCGCGGCTTCTACGAGGACATCTTCGCCGCCCTGCGCATTCCGTACGACCCGATTCACTGGGCACCGGACATCTCGGTGGACGTCAGCGGCTTCCTGAACAAGACCTCCCGGGTCCAGGAGCTCGTCAATGCGTTCCGCGTGCGCGGCCACCTGATGGCCGACATCGACCCGCTCGAGTACGTTCAGCGCTCGCACCCGGACCTCGACATCGCGAGCCACGGCCTCACCTTCTGGGATCTCGACCGTGAGTTCGTGACCGGCGGCCTCGGCGGCACCCAGACCGCGAAGCTGCGCGATGTGCTCGGCATCCTGCGTGACTCCTACTGCCGCACCATCGGCCTCGAGTACATGCACATTCAGGACCCCGCCCAGCGCAAGTGGATGCAGGACAAGGTCGAGCGCCCCTATGCTAAGCCAACGCGCGATGAGCAGCTGCGCATCCTCGGCAAGCTCAACGAGGCCGAGGCCTTCGAGACCTTCCTGCAGACCAAGTACGTGGGCCAGAAGCGCTTCAGCCTCGAGGGTGGCGAGTCGGTCATTCCGCTGCTCGATGCCATCCTGCAGGGTGCCGCCGGCGCGGGCCTCGATGGTGCCGCCATCGGTATGGCCCACCGTGGCCGACTGAACGTTCTCACCAACATCGCGGGCAAGACCTACGGTCAGATCTTCCGCGAGTTCGAGGGGCGCGTCAACGAAAACATCTCCGGCTCGGGCGACGTCAAGTACCACCTCGGCACCGAGGGTATCTTCCAGGGTGCCAATGGCGAACAGCTGCCGGTTTACCTGGCCGCGAACCCCTCGCACCTCGAGGCCGTCAACGGCGTGCTCGAGGGTATCGTTCGCGCCAAGCAGGACCGCCAGCCCATCGGCACGTTCACCACCCTGCCCATCCTGGTGCACGGTGACGCGGCCATGGCCGGGCAGGGCGTGGTCCTCGAGACCATGCAGATGTCCCAGCTGCGCGGCTACCGCACCGGCGGTACCATCCACGTGATCGTGAACAACCAGGTGGGCTTCACCACCACGCCGAACGAGGCACGCACCTCGACCTACTCGAGCGACGTGGCCAAGACCATCCAGGCACCGATCTGGCACGTCAACGGCGATGACCCCGAGGCCGTGGTCCGGGTGGCCGAACTCGCGTTTGAGTTCCGCCAGAAGTTCCACAAGGACGTCGTGATCGACCTCGTCTGCTACCGCCGTCGCGGTCACAACGAGGGCGATGACCCCTCGATGACCCAGCCGCTGATGTACAACCTCATCGAGGCCAAGCGCAGCGTTCGAAAGCTCTACACCGAGGCCCTCGTCGGCCGCGGAGACATCACCCAGGAGGAGTACGAGGCCGCGCACCGCGACTTCCAGGACCGCCTGGAGCGCGCGTTCATGGAGACCCACGCCGCACAGACCGCCTCCAACGTGCTGATCCTGCCCGAGCTGGACCACACCGAGGACGACGGCTACACCGGCGAGCCGGAGACCACCGGCGTCAGCGAGGCCGTGGTTCACCAGATCGGTGACGCCTTCAACAACAAGCCCGAGGGCTTCACCGTGCACCCCAAGCTGCAGCAGCTGCTGCAGAAGCGACTGGACATGAGCCGCAACGGCAGCGTGGACTGGGGCTTCGGCGAGCTGCTCGCGCTCGGATCCCTGCTGGTTGAAGGCACCCCGGTGCGCATGAGCGGTCAGGACAGCCGCCGCGGCACCTTCGTGCAGCGTCACGCGGTGCTGCACGACCGGGTGAGCGGCCAGGAGTGGCTGCCGCTGGCAAACCTCTCCGAGTCGCAGGCCCGCTTCTGGATCTACGACTCGCTGCTGAGCGAGTACGCGGTCATGGGCTTCGAGTATGGCTACTCGGTCGAGCGCCCCGACGCCCTGGTGCTGTGGGAGGCACAGTTTGGTGACTTCGCCAACGGTGCCCAGACCATCATCGACGAGTTCATCTCCTCGGCCGAGCAGAAGTGGGGCCAGCGCTCGAGCGTTGTGCTGCTGCTGCCGCACGGTTTCGAGGGCCAGGGCCCGGATCACTCCTCGGCACGCATTGAGCGCTACCTGCAGCTCGCCGCGGAGAACAACATGACCGTCGCCCGCCCGTCGACCCCGGCGAGCTACTTCCACCTGCTGCGTCGCCAGGCCTACGCCCGTCCGCGTCGCCCGCTGGTGGTCTTCACTCCGAAGGCCATGCTGCGTCTGCGCGGTGCCACGAGCGAGATCTCGGACTTCACCTCGGGCAAGTTTGAGCCGGTAATCGACGACGCTCGGATCACCGATCCGAACGCCGTGACCCGCGTTCTGCTACACGCCGGCAAGATCCACTGGGATCTCGCCGCCGAGCTCGCGAAGAACCCGAACGAGAAGATCGCGCTGGTGCGTCTCGAGCAGTACTATCCGCTGCCCGGTGCCGAGCTCAAGGAGATCGCGGCCCGCTACCCCAACGCCGAACTGGTCTGGGTGCAGGATGAGCCGGAGAACCAGGGTGCCTGGCCGTTCTTCGCCCTGGAGACCCGCAAGCTGGACCCCGAGCGCCGCGTGCGCGTCGTGGCCCGCGCAGCATCGGCCTCCCCCGCGACCGGTTCTGCGAAGCGTCACGCCGCCGAACAGACCGCCCTGCTGGCTCGCGCGCTCGAGCTGTAGGTTTCGCACAGACACAGTGGCCCGCCGGTTTTCCGGCGGGCCACTGTGTGTTTATGCACCCGGCGTGTGTGCGGGGCTAGAGCGGCTCGGACTGCAACCAGCGATCTCCAAACCGAATGGTTGAACCGGGGTCCACCACGTAGCGGGTCCAGGCCGCCATCGGGTAGCTGTTGCCATCCGGATACACGAGAACGCTGCCATTGCCCGAGGCCGTATCGGCGGCCCACAGCTCGCCGTCGTAGACACCGAGAATCAGGTGTGTGCGCGAGATCGAGCGATCCGGGTCATCCACCCGAATCAGTTGCGGATCCTGCTCGTTGTCGATCGACTCGGTGAGCCCGTGGCCCTCCGGCCCCCGACCGAGCACGGTCGGCCGCGCCACATCAAAACGCTCGCCGCTGTCCAGAATGACGCGATGCCGAGCTTCCATGGTTATTTCCTCTCATCTCGTGGTTCGTGGCGGGGCGAGTGCCAGCCCACCGGTCTGCAATGCTGTCGCGGATCGAGCGCGCGGTCAGGAATCTCCGGAACCGGGCCCATGGCCCCTCCCCCGCAGAAAGCGCGCGCAACTCCTGCCTGAGCTCGGCCCAATAGGCCGAAACCTCCGCCGTCGAGACCTGGTCGCGGGCAAACTCCGCCGCGTTCGCCCGTTCGGCGAGTACCGAGACGCGCACCGCCGTTTCCGGAGTCGCCCGGGGATCCGCGCTAGACCATGCCCGAACGGTCTCGAAACGCGTCGCCGAGACGGGGACATCGGTGCCCCGATCGATCAGCGCGTCGCGCACCTCGTTCCAGCCGCCGACGAGCGTGCGTCGTGCCCGGTCACGTCGCCGTCGGCGACGGCGGCGAACACCCCTCACGAGCGCCAGCCCCCACAGCGGCAGGAACAGGATCACGGCGGCGAGGAGAACCGGCCACCCGCCGTGCCAGATCGCCAGCAGCGTGGCCAGCCACTCGGCGGGTTCCTCTTCCTCCGGGGTGCCCTCATCATCCGTGGCCCGGGAATCGAGGGGGTCCTCGATGATCGCCGGGGGTGGAGGCAGCACTGTTTCCGGCTGGGGCTGCGCCTCCACCGGGGTCTCCTCATCCGGCGGGATCTCGCGCACGAGCGGCACCGGATCGATCCCGATCCAGCGTCCCGAGGCGTCCTGCACCTCGGTCCAGGCCGTCAAATCATCCCCGAGGATGCGCTCGCTATTCGCCACGTACCCCAGTACCACGCGGGAGGGAAAACCGATGCCGCGGGCGAGCACGGCGAGGGCGGTGGAATACTGCTCGGCATCGCCCATCAGGGGCGCGCTCTCCGCCAGAACGTTGAGCCGCCCGGCAGAGTGCCCGGGCCGGGTAAAGGGCTCCCCCTCGCCCGAGTGGCTGATGTAGCCGCTGCGCAGCCAGCGTGTGATCTCCAGAAGCCGTTCCCCCGGGGTGAGCCAGGTCGGGGCGAAACCCTCGGCCGCCTGTTCCAGCAGCGCCGGGCTTACCGGCGCATCCGATTGAAGTGCGGTACCCGGCCGCAGCCCCGCCAGCGCGCCGTCGTCGAGGTCCTCAGGGAGGACGGTCTCGAGGGAGTAGGTGAGACCGGGGGTGATTCCCTCCGCCAGCGCGGCGGCGTTCGCCGGCCCGTTGTAGTAGAAGTGTTCGGCACGGTCGATGTCGGCAAAGGCGACGCTGCGTGGGGAACCCACGATCGGCAACCACACCCCGCTCAACTCGCGGACGGTGATGCGCACCGATACCGGGTCTCCGGGTTCGGGATCGCTCATCCGGACGGGTACCTGCCGGTAGCTGCCCGCACCCGCTGCCGACTCGGTTTCGGATGCTCCGGCCCCGCTGGAAAACACCTGGCCGTCGTAGTCGTCCAGGGTTGCGAGCCGCACCCGGGTGCCCGCGGGAACCCCCTCGATTTCCAGCTGCGTCTGCGCGTTGGCCGGCGAGGTTACCGAGTTTCGGTAGGCAACGAGCGGGCTCACAAACTGCCGCGGGTCAAACGGTGCGACGACCCGGGTGCGCGCCACCTCTCGATCGAGCCGGGGCTCCACGGCGATGCCCGCAGCGAGCCCGGCTGACGCGGCGATACCCACCACCAGGAGTGCGGACATCCCCCTGCTCGACCGGGCGGCGAATCCGCCTCGCGTCGGAGCATCCCCGCGGGCGCGCGCAAACACCCCGAGGGTCAGCAGGGTGCCCCAGAGCAGCCCGCAGCCCGCGAGGGCGATGCCGCTCGCGACCGTGAGGGGCGGATCACTCGGCCCCATCGCGATGCCAAAGCCGAGGATTACCACCACCGGGAGAAGGCTCCACCCGCGTGATCTCGTGCGATCAAGGAGCCAGTGCGCGGCCATCGCGCACCCAAACACCACGATCAGCGCGGGTACCAACACCCCGCGATATGTGCCCAGCGGCGGTTCGACGGTGACAATCTGTTTCCAGCCCGCCACCGCGGCCCAGGCCGCCTCGCGCAGCCCATCCACCGTCGGCACGACACCGAATTCTGCCCGGCTGGGCACCCCGAGGGGTACCGCCAGCACGATGAGAACGATCGCGGATACGGCGATCACCACGGCCCCCGGCCAGCGGCCGACCCGGGCCAGCATACCCAGTCCGAGCGCGACCGCGGCGGAAACACCCACGAGCCGGAGGATCGCGGGGTCGGCATAGAGCGACCACAGCGGCGTCGCCGCGGCCAGCACCAGCAGGGTCAGCAGGATCCCCTCGGCACCGTGGGTGCGGTGCTCGGAGGCAGCGGGCGTACGAGAAGAGCGCGAAAAATCGCGCGACTGCCGGCTCATACGCGTGCCGCCCGGGTCAGGGCATCCCGAATATCCCCGAGATACCCGATATCAACAACGCGGAGTTCCTGGATACGCCGCATCCGCGGGGGCTGTTCGGGCGCACAGATCACCGCGACCACCGAGGTTCCGAGCGGAAACCGTAGCGACCACGAGCGCAGCTCACGCAGATTGGGAGTCGACCCACACACCAGGAAGATCAGCGACATTCCGGGAATCGACTCCGCCGCGAGCATCGCCAGCTCACCCAGCCCACGCGGGGTATCGCCCCACTCCCGTTCGCTCAGATCATCGAGCAGCGGATCGCGGCCCCGCGTGTTCAACACCGACACCGCGCGCACGGACTCCTCACCGGCGGATGCCGAGCGTGCGGGCTCCTCACCGATGGATGCCGTGGGAGGGCCGGCGAGGACCGAGACGTCCCGCCCATCACGCAGGGCGCGCATCGCGATCGAGCCCGCCGCGCTCACCGCGAGTTCAAACTCCGCCCCGGAGGAATAGTCACCGAGCGCGCTCGCGAGTGCCACCACGATGTGGCTGCGCCGGGTTTCCTCAAACTGGCGCACCGTGAGCGTCCCCACGCGCGCGGTCGCCTTCCAGTGAATGTGCCGGCGATCATCACCCGCGCGGTAGTCGCGCAGGGATTGAAATGAGATGTCGCTCGCGGTGAGATCCCGGGTCGGGCTACCCTCCAGATCGCGCACAAACCCCGCGCTCATGCTCGGCACCGAGATGATCTCGGGATGTACAAAAATATTCACCGATTCCGTCCACTCCAGGGTGCGCCGAAAGAGACCCACCGGGTCTCCGCGCACCGTGCGTACCGGGCCGACCTGCACCACGCCGCGGTGTCGCGCCGGCACCTCAAACGCGCTCTCGGCCGTGCCCGCGCCTCGCCGAGCGGGCGTGGGCAACGGCACGCTCTCGCCGCCAATTACGATCTCGACGCCGGCACCCCACAGGGCACCGCGTCGGCGCCGGCGCAGGCGCAGTATCCCGGGCACCGCTTCGCCGACGGTGGTGCGCGTGCGGGTCACCTCCATGTCCACCTCGTAGCCCGGCGCGCCCAGCAAAAACAGCGCCGAGATGAGCGCCACCGCCCAGAGCACGGCACCGATGGTGACGAGCTCGACCCACCCCAGGAACGCACCGGCCGGAAGGCTCAGCGCGGCGGAGAGGAGCACCGTCCACCCCAGCGGGGTGGTGACGCGGCGAACGTGGCGAACGCGGCGACGCCCCCAGCGACGCAGGCGACGCGCGCCTCTCGCCCAGGGGGAACGCGAGCTGGCCCGCCAACCCGAGGCGAGCTCGGTGGTGCCGTGTCCGTAGGTGGCGGTCCGGGTTGTCGTTCCGGCGGGTGCGGCACCCGCCGTACGCGAGCGGTCGGTGCGATCGCCGTGCCGTGACGAACGGGGGACGCGGGCGATGGCCCTCACCCCGCGGCTCGTTCCGCGGGTGGTGCCACTTCGAGCAGCGCACGCGCAATCACGCTATTGCCCGTGACCCCGTCAAACTCGGCCTCCGGATCGAGAATCAGCCGATGGGCCAGCACGGGCTCGGCGAGGAGCTTGATATCGTCCGGAAGCACGTGGGTGCGACCGTGAGCGGCCGCCCAGGTCATCGCCGCACGCAGTAGCGCAAGCGCACCGCGAATGCTCACGCCGAGCCGAACCTCGGGCGCACGCCGGGTGGCATCAACGAGGCGGGCCAGGTAGTCGCGCAGTGCCGGCTCAGTGTGTACCAGCTTGGCGGTGTCGATCATCTGGGTGAGGGTGTCCAGGCCGAGGATCGCCGGGATTTCGCGGTGGTGAGCACTCACCCGCACGCCCTCGAGGATCCGCAGGGTCGAGGCGGCGTCCGGATATCCCAGCGAGGTCTTCATCATGAATCGATCCAGCTGTGCCTCGGGCAGACGATACGTTCCGGCCTGCTCGATCGGGTTCTGTGTGGCGATGGTCATGAACGGCGTTGGCACGCGGTGGGACTCCCCGTCCACGGTCACCCGGGATTCCTCCATCACCTCGAGCAGGGCCGACTGGGTCTTCGGCGAGGCGCGGTTAATCTCATCGGCGAGGCACACGTTGGCAAAGATCGGGCCGGGATGAAACTCGAACACTCCGCGTCCCTGGTCGTACATGCTCATGCCGGTGACGTCCCCCGGAAGAAGATCGGGGGTGAACTGAATGCGGCTACTCGTGCCGTCCACGGTCTGTGCGATCGCGCGCGCAAGCGAGGTCTTTCCGGTGCCCGGAGCATCCTCGAGCAGCAGGTGGCCGCCGCTGAGCATCGTGGTGAACGCCAGGCGCAGGACGTGGTTCTTTCCCAGCACCACACCCTCGACGTTTTCCACCAGGCGCTCAAAGTTCTGGGCGAACCAGGCGGCCTGCTCGCTGGTCATCGCGACATTCGATGATTCGTTCACGGTTGTGCTCTTTCTCTCGTGCTGATGATCTGACGGATGGACGCCGGCCAGGTGTCCGTGATGCGCGTCGCCCCAAAGCCCTCCCCGGTCGCACACGAGGCCTCGGGCGGAAGTGACGGGGTGAAGGTCTGGCCACGAATGGTTGCGCGGGCGGAGACCCGGACCGCGTCGGCATCCTCGGGCACCTCGGGCACCGGGGTGTCGGCGGGCTGCCAGGGCCCCAGGGGCTGGACTCCAGCGGCCGAGCTCGCGTAGTAGCGCACCTCAAGCACCGAAGTGATGCTGCCGTTTTCCGGTGCTCGCAGCTGCGGAATGCTCCCGGGAGCGGGGCAGCTCAGCACCTCGACGCGGGTGCGCAGCGGGGTGATCGTCGGTCCGGCCACGTACTCCGCACCGCAGGTTTCAAAGCCCTCACCGCGGCAGGCCCGCAGGCCCACCTCCACGCGCGAACCGAACATCTCGGGTGTCGGCCGGATGAGCCCGGAAAGCTCCCGCCGCTCCGTTTCACCGGCGTCAGTTCGCAGCACATACGTAATGTCGAACGCGCCCAGCGGGCTATCCGTATAGACGCCGCTGATGTCGATGTGCATGTCCCCAGAATCGGCCACCACCCCGCTCACCCAGGCACCGAGAATGCTCGGTGTGCTCGGCTGAATACGATTGGAATCGACCCGGGTCGTGAACAGGCCGTTGGAGATCTCCACCGCGTAGCTCGCACCCACGATGCCGGTATTGTCCACACAGCCTCCGCTGCCGGCGCTCACCTCACGCTCACACACGACGAGGTCAACATCGTGTCGCCACACCTTCACGCGCATCCGCGAAGACCCCTGCCCATCGGCACCGGTCCAGGAAATCGTGGCCGGTGAATCCGGGGTATCCGCAGAGAGTTCGGCGGTGACCTCGCCGAGGAGCGGTGGCCCCACGGCCACGGCCTCGGCACGGGCGGGCGGGCCCGTCTTCGTTCGGTTGCGCGCGGTCACGGAAACCGTGTAGTTTGCCGCCGCTCGCACACCGTCGACGATGTCTACCGTGCTCACCCGGGCACCCACAACCCGCGAATACTCGACACCGGGGCCGCTGATTCGCACCTCATAGGACTCGATCGTGGACCCCGGGCTTCCGCCGGAACCGGCCGTCCAGCTGGCCACCAGACGCGGCCGATGCTCCTCGGCAGCGGCCACGAGTTTGACGCCGGAGGGAGCATTCGGGGTGCCGTCCACGACCACGACGCCGCCGAGCTCGCCGAGGTTTCCCGCACCCAGCGCGTTGACCGCCTGCGCACGGAACCGGTAGTCCACCCCGAACTGCAAGCCGCGCACCACACAGGAGCCCGGGTTGCCACACTCCGCCTGCACGGAGCCGTCCGCCGACACCACCCGATACGCCGTGATCTCCGAGTGGTTCGGATAGGCGTGGGGAATCGCGAGTACCGCGGAGGCTGACCCCACATCGGTGGAGACAGGCTGCGGACGCCCCGGGGCGTCCGGAACATCTTGGATCCGAACGCTGATGTATCCGGTCGCGATCCGCTGGGGATCATCGGTGGAGTCCACCACCCGGTAGGGCACCGTCAGGTCGCCCGTCCGGGCGGTCCGGTCAACGCTCACGCTCACGCTCACGCGGCGCTTATCGCCGCTGGTGGACAGCCGGATCCCCGGCGGAAGCACAACGCCCTCCCCCACCGAGACCACCCGCAGCGGGGTGCCCGGGAACGGGTTGGTGGCCTCATCGTTGTCGAGGACAAACACCGAGGCCGAACCCCCGCGGCGCACAACGAGGGAATCCGGAATCGGCGAGACCAGCGGACGCGTCGAACTCACAATCTGCACCGTGAGCACCGCGGGAACACCCTCCAGCCGGCCGGAACGCACCGACAGCTGTACCGTGGTCTGGGCACCACTGCGCACCCCCTCGGGCACACGCAGGGTGAGCTCAGATCCGGACACCTCGGCGTCCACGACCGCGCGATCCGCCGACACCGCCGTGTACGCGAGGCGGGAGCGCTGCGTGGAATCGGCAATATCGGTGAGTGCCTGCAGGTCAAGGACGCGCTCGCTGCCCGCTTCCAGGCCGAGGGCGCTCGCCGTCAGGATCGCCGGCTGCGCCTCGAGGGGCGTCACCTCGATGGGGAGGGTGAGGGTTGCGCTGCTTCCCAGCCGGTCGGTTCCATCGGTGACGGTAAACGTGATCGATGCCGGGCCAAAGTATCCCGGCGCCGACACAAATACCAGGGTGTTATCTCCGCTCGCGAGGCGCTGCCCGTTTGAGTTATTGGCGCTCACGCCGTCCGGATCGCTGAGCGTGGGCGTCCGACCGCGCGCCACCACCACGTGGTCCTGCAGCCGGATACGCAGCGTTTCCCCGCTGGCCACGCGCAGCGGTTGCGCATCGCGGCGCAGCTCGGGACGGGTCTCGCTATTTCCCGGTACCCAGATAAAAGCCAGGCTAAAGAGCTCGGGGGAATCGTTGCGCGAGACCCGGAAGGGAATGATTCGTGCCTGCTTCTCCACCGCGACCTCGATCCGCCCCGCCTCGGTGACCACGGCGTCCGGGAAGCCCGGCTCAATACCGAGGGTGAGATCCCGGGTCGTGCCCTCGGTGAACGTCACGAGTTTGAGCGGGTCAACGAGCACGCGCTCCCGACCGATGGTGTCCTGCGCGGACAGCACGATGTCTCGGGCTCGGGGGCGTGCCAGCGGCGCATCCTCGGCCACCTGCACGTACAGCCAGGCGCTGCTCTGCCCGCCGCGCGCGTTGGTGACCGTGTAGAGGATGCCATAGGATCCGGGCATCCTGGGTGCCTCGAGCGCCACCTGATTTCCCCGAATCTCGGCGGAGACTCCGGGGCCCGGTTCGATCGACACGAGGCTCAGCTCGCCGCGCTCCGGATCCGAGTCGTTATCGAGAATGGGTACGCTCAGGCTGGTTCCCGGGCGGGTGGCCACCAGGTCGTCCATCGCGATCGGGTTTCCCGCGTCCGCTCCGGCCGGCAGAACCCCGATCCTGATGGTGCCGGTTCCCGCAGCCCCCAGGGCGTCCACGACCCCGTATTCGAGGGTGTCGGTGCCGCCGGAGAATGCGCCGGCGGTGTATTCGATGGTGTCCCGGCCGACACCGGATACGGCACCCAGCGCCGGATTCGTGGACACCCCGCTCAGGGTGACGGCATCGCCATCCGGGTCAATTCCATCCAGCGGGATGGGAATCGTCACGGTTTTGCCGGCAACGGCTCGCGCCGTCACCGTGCGCGGCACCGGTGGTCGGTTGTGGGCGGCATCCACCTCGCGCACGGTCAGCGTCACCGGTGCCTCGGCCCACTGGCCGTCGGTGCTGCTCACCCGATAGCGTGCCACGTAGGTGCCCGGGGTCTGCGGAGCCAGATACCGCAGACGATCCCCGTCAACGAAGAGGGTGCCCTCGCCCGCGGCCAGCCCCTCCGAGAGGGTGTCGGACAGGGTGAGGGGTTTTCCATTTGGCTGCACATCGTTGTCGAGTACCGGGATTTCCACCACGGTCCCGACCCGCACCTCCGCCGCATCCGGCTGCGCGACGGGAGGCTGAAGCCGATCGGGTTCCGGAACCTCCACGAGGGTCAGTACGCCCTCTGCGCTGGTCGTGCCGTTTGACACCGTGAAGCCGATCGGAACCGGGGCACCGCCCAGTCCGGACTTCAACGTGACCCGGAGCATCCGGTGTTCCAAAACCTCGATGGTGATGCCCGATCCCTCGGGCGGTGCCTCCACCGCGGAGAGCGTGAGAACACCGCCAGCGGGATCGCTCGCCGGGGCCAGAACATCAACCAGTGTGGTGTTTTGCAGATAGAGGAAGGAGGTAACCGGCACCGTCACCGGGGTGCTCTCCCCCTCGGGGCTCGGCATGATCGCGAACCGTACGATGCCCGCGGCGTTGAGGTTACCGTCGGTCACCGAGTATTCGGCCCGGAAGTTACCGGGTCGGGACGCCGCCAGGGTGAAGGTTCCCGAGGCATAGTCCGGGGTGATCCGCACCGTACCCTCGTTCCCCTCCGAAGACACCCCGGTGAGCGAAACTCGGCCGGTGCCACCGCGCACGCTGTCCAGCACACTGACCGAAATATCCTGCTGCGCATAGCCCACGGCGGTGAAGGACTCGGCAATGAGCGGCACGGTTCCGGGGGCACCCACGCTCACGCTGGCCGCCCCCGTTCCGAGGGAAACACCGTCGGACACCGACACCGCGATGGTGCGGGTCTCCCCTATCCCACCGCCCTCGCTAAAACGCGCGACCCCGTCGGGCGAATGGGTAACGGTGTCGGGTTCACCGGTGCTCGCATGGGCCAGGTACATCGGATCGGAGTCCGGATCGATCCAGTCGTCGAGGATCGACAGCCGCGCGGTGCCCGCCTCGGCCACCGAGGTGCGGGTCTGGCGTACCTGAACCGGCGGCGAGTTTTCCCCGGGGGCCCGCAGCGTGAGGGTGACGGTTGCGGAGTCGGAGTTCCCGAAGCCGTCATCGATCGTGTATCCGAACCGCAGTTCGGTGGGCATCTCCGGCCCGGGGGTGAACTGGATCTTCTGGGCGTTTTCGATGATGCTGAGCCGCCCCACCTCGCGGTCAATTTCCGTGACGGCGCTGATGAGTAGCGGGTCACCGTTGGGATCGCTGTCGTTCAGCAGCACGGGGAGAACGTTTCCTCGGCCGGCGCGCACACCAAACGAATCGTCCTCGGCGATCGGTGGTTTCTGCAGGGTTTCGGTTTCCGGCGGCACATCCCGCTCATTTTCCCGGGACGCGTCGGACACCTGGTCATCGGTGAAGTCGACCCAGTTGTTGATCGACTTGCCCTCGCGGCGCAGCTCCCAGGTGGCCCCGGTCAGGGGATCATTTGCCACCACGGAGCCCGCGTTCACCGCGATCAGCGGAACGTTCGCGGCGGAGGTTCCCGTCAGCGTGAACGCGGCCAGCGCGTTATCGCCGCAGGCACGCAGCGCCTGACCTCCCGACCACACCAGGTAGTCACACCCCTCGACGCGCACCGGGATCGCGGGCTGCCCCGACACCTCGGGCCCGGCATACACCGGTACCGCGCTCTGCGCGCCCGGACTCACGGCGAGCACCCCGTCCTCCGTCGCGATCAGCAGGCGCGGGGCGTCAACGCTCGGGGCGAGGATTCGCGCGGTCCGGGCATCGCTGCCCAGCCCGCGCAGGGGGATCAGGTGCTCCCCGGCCCACAGCTCCCCGGTGGAGGCCGCATCGGCGGTGCCCTCCGCGCCTCCCGGGCTGAGGATCACGGCCCGACCACCGATCAGGCTGATCAGCGGGTCGGTGGGCGGTTCGGAAAACGGAATCGACCTCGTCTGCGGGGCCGAACCCCCACTCAGGGATCCGGTGACGAGCTGGCCGCTCTTCGGGCTGTATCCCGCGTAGTTTCCGTCGGCGTCGGCGCTCAGGACGGCATCCACCCCGATGTTCATTTCCGGGGCCGAATCGGCGCGAAAACCGCTCAGTTCCTCGATCGAGGTGCGCCACACATCCCCGCTCTCCGGCACGTGGATCAGCAGGGACTCCCCGGCCTCCACCACGCGCGGGTTTCCCGCGGGCAGCGGCACCGTTTCACGCACGGTGGCGAGCGCCGGATCGAGCACCGTGAGGGTGTTTTCCGCACCGTTGTGGAGGGTGACCCGGGTGGGGCCCTGCAGGATCCGGGTGTCCCCGGGCGTGGTCGCCAGGGCCGAGTTCAACCGGCCGATTTCGGTATTGGCCTGTCCCACCAGGGCACGGGCGCCGTTTGCCACCCAGACGGACCCGCTTTCCAGCCGCGGAGCGAGGCGGTCAAATCCCTGGCCGAAGACGGCGATCCCGATTACCAGCCCCGCAACCGTGAGCGTAGACAGCACGGAGAGCACCACCGATCGACGGCGGGTACCCGCCTCGGACTGCCGCTTTCCCGCACGCATCACGTACCCCTCCGTATCACTCGGTTTCGTCTCATCTGAATTCGCCCTACTCGGCCCCTCGGGCACAGACCGCACGGCTCGCCGGGCCGGTGTCTCCATCGCGCACCACGCTGACCGTGATGCACACCCGCGGCGGGTACTCCGCGCGGGAAAGATTCAGGGTTCCGGTGCGCTGACGCAACCCCACTCCGCCGTCCACCCGCACCAGGAAGTCGTCGCCGGAGGCGAGCATTTCCGTTGGCCAGGTGAAGTGCAGGGTGTCTGCGGTTCCCGAAATGGTGATGCCGTTCACGGTGGGAATCTCGGCCGGCGTCCGGGTGGCCGCGTACAGCGCTGCCCCGCCACCGAGCGCGAGAATCGATGCCGTGATGAGCGCGATCAGCCACCCTCTCGGGCGTCGACGCGCGGCGGCGGGTGCCCGCAGCACCGTGTGCGTGAGCGCGCTTTCGGAGAGCAGGCTTCCGGTGGTCTCGAGACGCTTCGAGGTGACGCGCGCCGGCGCCCTCCGCGTTCGGCGCGGCACCGTCTCGCCCGCGGACGGTGCGGGCACGGCACGGGCCTCGCGTTCGAACCGTTCCGAATCGATCACCTGGGTGCGCAGAATATCCACCGGGCTCGGTCGGAGCCCCAGCTCGGCCTCCACGAGCTGAAGGGTGCGCAGCAGATCGAGAACACTGTCGGGCCGAGACCGGGGATCCTTACTGAGCGACCGCGCCAGCGCCCGGTGCAGGGCCTCGGGCACGTCGGATCGATCGATCCTCGCCACCCGGGATCCCGAGAGGAGACGCTTCGCGATCGCGTTGCCGGAGTTGTCCCGTCCCGGAATCTCAAACGGGGAACGCCCGGCGAGCAGCGCGTACACGGTGGCGGCGTACCCCCAGACCTCGCTGCGCACGGTTCCGGTGGTGTGACCCGACACAATCTCGGGAGCCGACCACGGAATCGACAGCCCCACGGTGTGTCCGCCCTCGGACTGGGCCACGGTCGAGGAGATACCAAAATCTGCGACCACGGGTTTTCCGTACGCCGTGGTCAGGATGTTTGCGGGTTTGATGTCGCGATGCAGGATGCCGCTGCGATGCGCGGTTTCGAGCACTCCGCCGGTGGCAATAGCCGTGGCCAACACTTCATCCAGGGCCAGCGGCTCCGCACGAAAACGCTCGCCGTATCCGCTCGGGCAGTGCTCCATCACCAGGTAGGGCCGGCCATCAGAGGCGACGTTTGCCTCGTACACGGTGAGGACGGCGGGGTGCGCGGAGAGCTGCGCCATGAGCGTCGTCTCGGTCAGGAACATGCGGCGCATGGCCTCATCAGACAGCCCGGGGAGCAGCACCTTTACCGCCACCTGCCGCCGCGGAAGCGACTGCTCGTACAGGTAAACGTCGGCGAAGCCGCCCACGCCCAACGAGCGCAGGTAGGTATACCCCGGAAGCGCGGGAGGTGGAGCGGGGAGCCTACGCACCATTCGCATCCGCCCCGATCCACAGCGTGGTGTCCTCGCCGAGATCCACCCGCGCGCCCGCCGGCAGCGGGATCTCCTCATCGCCGCGCAGGCGATAGGGGTCACCGAGTACGGGGACGATGCGCGTGCCATTGCCGGTGCCGAGGTCGCGCACCATGACGTGCGGTCCCTCTCGCCGCAGGCGCACGTGGTTTGCCGAAATTCCCATGCTGCGCGCTGCCACCGATACCAGCACGGCGTCGCGCAGGGCGGGGTCCCGGGGCCGGCTCGGAGCACGACCGATAATCGCCGTCTCGGCAAAGTGGAACCGCTGCCTTTGGCCCGCCGAGTCTACGGTCAGCGTGAGCTCTCGCGCGGCCAGCGTGTCGGTGAAGCCGGGCTCGTCCTCACCCGGCATCGAGACGGGGACGGGTGACGGAGTAACCGCCGAGGGCTCCGCCGTTCCCGCCCGGGGGCGCAAAATGGTGGCCTCATCGGGAACGATCACTGAGCTCTGACGCGGTGCCGTCGATGCCGGAGGTGCCGCCACTCGGGTGACCCCGCGCGACTCCTCACGAACGACGACACCGGCGGCCCAAAATCGCGAACCGAGGACGGTGGCATCGGGGTCTTCCGACGCGGGCGGTGCCGGGAAACACAGAACGGTATCGTCCGCGGGCGTCGTGACCGCTGCCCGCAGCACCGTGTCGTCCGCGGGTGTCGTGACCGGGTTCGGGGTTGCGGGATCAGCGCGAAGAATCTCTACGCTCAGGACGTCGCGGAAGAGAGCGGGAAGATCGTCATCCGCGGTGCGCTCATACCGGTTGCCGGAGGCATCGAGGATCCGGATAATGAGTGCTTCTCCGACACCGATCTGGATCGTGGAGGCGTCGCGGGACGACAGCAAGAAGGCCTCCGCACCGGTGTGATCGCGATGCAGGTGTAGTTCGGCGGGTTCCTCCCGGCCGAGACGCATGAGCGTCATGTGGCGGTCTCCGAGTGCGCTGCGCGAAGACGCGCCGCGGGCATGCTGCTGGGCCGCGGTATCCGCCGCGGCCAGGGCCCGTGCATCACGCTGCGGAGAACGCATCGGGGCAGATCCGGCTGGCACCCTGCCGCGCGAGGGTTTCCCCGTCCGCGGTGGGATCCAGATCGGGCTGGAGTTCCGCGGGTACAACGATGAAGCAGGGGGCTGCCCCCACCTCATCCCGCGGAATCGTGAGTTCTCGCGTATCGGTCATGCCCACGGCATACTCGCTCGCGTACACTCCCGATGCGTCGGTGATTAGAACGGAGTACGACACCGCCGGGCCCTCCCAGGCCAGGGTGTATCCGTCCTCGGTATCCGTCAGCGTGGTGAACGGGGCGGCCAGAGCCTCGGCTCCACCCGCACGAATCAGGAATACCGCGATGACAGCGGCGAGCACGGCGATGCCCAGGCCGAGCGCCACCCAAAAACGGGCCGAGGCTCTCACCCTGCGTCGCGGAGTGGGACCGGACGTGGCCGAGTCGGATGGTGGTTCGGCAGGAGGATCGGCGGCAACGGCCGGGGCTGGTTCTGATACCAATTGCGGGGCCAAGTCTGGTTCCGGTTCCGGGGCCAGGTCTGGTTCCGGTTCCGGGGCCAGGTCTGGTTCCGGTTCCGGGGCCAGGTCTGGTTCCGATTCTGAGGCCAAGTCTGGTTCTGGTTCCGATTCTGAGGCCAAGTCTGGTTCTGGTTCCGATTCCGGTTCCGTGCCGGAGGGCAAACTGAGAGTCGGGTTCGCTGCCGGCTCAGAACCCGATTCGGTATCCGGTTCCGTGTTCGCGATCGGATCTGACCCCGCCGGTTCTGCCCCCGCCGATTCTGCGACGGGCGTTTCAAGAGCCTCGGAGTCGGGCTCGGCAACCGGCTCAGGGAGAACCTCATCCGGATCCGGCTCCACCGCCGTATCAACGGGTTTGGAGGCGCTCAGCGCACCGAAGAATCGCTCGGCCGAAGCCTGCACCGGGGTGCGCGCGGCACCGCCCAGAGTGCGTGCGGACTGACCCACCCGAGGCTGCCCCTGCTGGGACGCGAGTCGGCGCGACCGCCGGGTGGGGAGCTCCGGTACCGGGGGCTGACCGGCACCAAGAACAAACGCAAACGGTGCCGGGGCGACGGGAGCCTCGAGCTCGGGCGCGCCCTCATCCTCGGCCTCGGCTTCGCTCTCCCCCGCGCTCAAAACCTCGCTCTTCCCCGCGCTCAACGCCTCTGGGGCGTCGGCGGCTACCGTTTCGGCGTTGTTCTCGACGGCGGTCCCGAACTCGACGCGAGCCACCTCATCGACCGCGTTTGATCCGTCAGTCATAAGCATCTCGTCAGCCGAGTCCGGACGAGAATCACCACCGGAAAGCAGCGCGCTCGGGGAAATCTGCGGGGCACTCGGCAAACCTGGCACGGTGCTCGGCCGGGGTTGCATCCGGAGCGGGCGCTTGGGATCGTGGGTTCCGGAGGTTGCCTCGGGAACGTCACGCCCGGAGGGCGCGACGCCACGTTTCTCTATCGAAACCACGCGGTCGTCCCCTTTTCCCCAGTCGTTCGCGTTGTGCTCCGAGTCACTCTAGCCGCGCGAAACAGGGGATCTCACGTGAATTCAGGGCACCGCCTCCCTGAGAGCGGCCAACAGCCCATACGGCACGCGTTCACCCCCGGAATTGCGGCGATCCGGGGGTTCTCCCCGGTACGACAGCGCAACGGACAAACGGCGTCGCGCCACCCCCGGTGAGGGGAATAACGCGACGCCGTTTACCAGGAACGGTCCTCACGGACGCCGGACGGAGCTAGCTCGCGATCAGCGCATCCTCGGTGAGTAACGCCCGCGCGCTACTCGCCGCCCCCAGCGCGACCGCGTGCGATCCGCGCTCGGCCCGCACCACCGAGAGGGTGCGGCCGCTCACCGGCGGATGCTCGGCGAGGTAGGTGCGCACACCCGGTTCGATGAGGTCCCAGGCACCACTGACGCCGCCGCCCACCACGAGGTGGCCGAGGTCCAGGGTCGCGGCGAGGGTCACCGCGGCCTGGCCGAGCATGAGCCCGGCCTCGGCGAAGACGTGGGCCGCCGCGCCGTCACCAGTGCGGGCACGGGTCGCGAGTGCCGCGCCGTCGCCCGCCGGGAGGTCGGCGGCAATCTGGCCGGCACGCGCGCGATATCGACGCTCGATCGAGCGGCCCGAGGCGATCGATTCGAGGTGTGCCGACTGCCCGCAGGTACACGGCTCCTCGCCGTGCCCCGGCACGACGTAGCTCGGGCTGTGTCCGAGTTCTCCGGCTGCCCCCTCGGGGCCCTCCCAGAGCGCGCCGTCGAGGTAGATCGCGCCGCCCACACCGGTGCCGAGGGTGATCCCGGCCGCGTTGTCGAGCCCGCGGGCGGCCCCGAAGGCCACCTCTCCGAGCAGGAACGCGTTCACGTCGTTGACCAGCGAGTTGGGAACGCCGAGGGCACGATCCAGGTGCGCACCGACGCTGTATCCGGCCCAGCCCACAAACGATGTGCTCGCCGCGACGATCCGTCGGGCTACCGGATCCACGACCCCGGCCGCACCGATCCCGACCGCCGCCGGGGTCATCCCGGTTTCGGCGGTCAGCTCGGCGATGAGGTCCACAGCGAGCTGCACCATCGCCTCGCCGCTCACATGCGCGGGGGTTTCCCCGCCGCGCTCGGCGATGACGCTGCCGCGCTCATCCACAAAGACCACCAGGGTGGAGGTGCCGCCAATGTCGACACCCGCAACCACCGTTGACTCCCCCGAGGCGGCTACCGCAGCGCTCACGCGACGCTCTCGGCGAGCACCGCGCGGGCGGCCCGGCGTCGGGCCTGCTCCACCGGATCCGGCGAGGGTGCCGAGGCGAGCAGGCGCTTGCTGTACTCGTGTTGCGGGCGTACCAGCACGTCGGAGCTCAGCCCCTCCTCGACGATGCCGCCGCGATACATGACCGCCACGCGGTGCGCGATATCGTGCACCACCGCGAGGTCGTGGCTGATGAACAGGCACGCGAATCCGTACCGCTCCTGCAGCTCTCGCAGCACGGCGAGCACGCTCGCCTGCACCGATACGTCGAGCGCCGAGGTGGGCTCATCGGCGATGATCAGGCCGGGCTCGAGCGCGATCGAGCGGGCGAGGCCCACGCGCTGACGCTGGCCACCGGAAAGCTCGTGCGGGTAGCGATCGGCGAAGTCACGCGGCAGCTCCACCGCGTCGAGCAGCTCGGCCACGCGCTTTCGGCGGAGCGCCGAGGAGGCACGCTTCCCCTGCCAGCCGTGCACCACGAGGGGTTCGGCGATGCAGTCGGCGATGGTCATCCGTGGGTCGAGCGAGGAGCCCGGATCCTGGAAGATTACGCCCACGCGTGCGCGGGCCTGACGCTCGCGACGGTTGAGCAGCGCGCGATCGCGCACCGGCTGGCCGAAGATATTGACGGTGCCGCCGGCCAGCGGCGCGAGCCCGAGGGCGGCGCGGCCGAGGGTCGACTTTCCCGAGCCCGACTCCCCCACGAGCCCCACGATCTCGCCGCGGGCGATGGTCAGGCTCACCGCATCCAGTGCGGTAAACGTCGAGCCCTTCCGGGTGTACTGCACGGTGGCGTCGATCAGTTCGAGGGCCGAATCGGTGCCGTGAGCGCGGGCGAACTCGGCATCGCTCACCGACACCGCGCCGTCAATCGGGGCGGACTCGGTGATCGAAAGCGCACCGTCGAGCTGCAGCACCTGACCCGGCACGCCCTCCTCGATACCGGCGATTTCACTCCAGGCCGCCTCGGGCAGCTTGGGTACGGCGTCGAGCAGGCGGCGCGAGTAGTCCGCCTCGGGGGCGAGCAGCACGCGCTCGGCGGGCCCCTCCTCCACGAGGTTTCCGCGGAACATCACGGCCACGCGGTCGGCCACATCCGCCACGACACCCATGTTGTGGGTGACCAGCAGGAACGCGGTGTTCGACTCGGCGGCGAGGCCGCGGATCAGGTCGAGAATCTCGGCCTGCACGGTCACATCGAGCGCCGTGGTGGGCTCGTCGGCGATGATGATGCGGGGGTTGCAGGCCAGCGCGATCGCGATGACCACGCGCTGACGCTGACCGCCGGAGAGCTCGTGCGGGTACCCCTTGGCGCGGCGCTCGGGCTCGGGAATGCCCACCCGGCCCAGCAGTTCCACGGCGCGCTCCCACGCCCGGTCCTTCGGGCAGATGTCGTGGTTGAGCAGCACCTCGGTGATCTGATCACCGATGCGCATCGTGGGGTTCAGGGCCGTCATCGGCTCCTGGAACACCATCGCGATGTCCTTGCCGCGCACGCCGTTCATCTTGGCCTCGCTGAGCGTGGCCAGATCCTTCCCGGCAAAGCGGATGGTGCCGCCCACCTTCGCGGTGCCGGGCAGCAGGCGCAGCACGGCCATCGAGGTGACCGATTTTCCCGAACCGGACTCGCCCACCAGGGCCAGCACCTCGCCGGGATACAGGGTCAGCGAGATGCCCTTGACGGCCGGGATCACACCGTTATCGGTGTGGAAGTCGACCGTGAGGTCGGTGATGTCCAGCACGGGCTCCCGTGCCGGAGTGGTTTCGGAACTCACTTGAGTCGTCCCTTCACGTCGAAGTAGTCGCGCAGACCGTCACCGATGCAGTTGAACGCAACCACGATCAGGACGATGCAGAATCCGGCGGGCAGGATCAGCCACCACGCACCGGCATAGGTGTAGGAGATACCGCTGGTGAGCATCGCGCCCCAGTCGGTCGCGGGCTTCTGCACGCCCATGCCCAGGAAGGAGATGTAGGCCACGAGGAGGATCGCGTCGGCCACCTGGAAGGTCGCGTTGACGATGATCGTGCCCACCGAGTTGGGGATGATGTGGCGGGTGATCGCCCGGCTGTGGGTGCCACCCATCGCGCGAATCGCGAGCACGTACTCGCGGGACTTCAGCGAGATGGACTCGGCCCGCACCAGACGCGCGGGCACCAGCCAGGAGACGAGCCCGATCACCACGATCATCAGCGGCACGCTCGGGCGGGCGATGGTCGAGATGATCAGCAGCAGGAAGGTTGCGGGGATCGCGATTCCGGCGTCAACGATGCGCATCATGACCGAGTCGACCCAGCCGCCAACGTAGCCGGCAATGGCACCCCAGAAGGAGCCGATCAGGGTGGCCAGAACTCCGGCCGCAAGACCGATGATGATCGAGGTCTGACCGGCGATCATCAGGCGGCCAAGAACGTCATACCCCACGTCATCGGTGCCGAGCAGGTGGCCCCGCTCCCCCGGCCGCAGCGACGCCTCGGCGAGGTTCGTGTGCACCTGGTCGGTCTGGTAAAACAGCGGACCGAGGAAGCAGAACAGCAGGAAGAACACGAGCACGATCAGGCCAAACACGGCCAGACGGTTCGAGGTGAAGCGGGCGAGGGCCCGGCGGCCGGGCTTCGCGGTGCGCGGCTGCGGTGCGGAGGCCGCGGCCGGGGTTGCGGTGACGTCGCTCATGCGAGTTCCCCTCTGGTTCGTGGGTCAAGCAGGGCCTGGATGAGGTCGGCGAGCAGCGAACCCACCACGGTGGCGATCGCGATGATCAGCACGCAGCCGAGCAGCACGGGGTAGTCCGACGTCTGCGCGGCGCTCCAGAACAGCAGGCCCATACCCGGATAGTTGAAGAGCGATTCGACCACGATCATGCCGCCGAACATCACTGGCAGGTAGTAGCCGAGCATCGCGATGACCGGGGTCAGGGAGTTGCGCACCACGTGGCGGGTCACCACGACGGTGACCGAGGTGCCCTTGGCGCGGGCGGTGCGGACGTAGTCCTCGGAGAGGTTGTCGATCGTGGCCGAGCGCATGTAGCGCGAGAAGGTCGCGATGATGCCGAGAGCCATGGTCAGCACCGGGAGCACGAGCCCCGCGGGGTTTGACAGTACCTCGCCCACGGTGGAGCCCTGGGGCGCCTGCGCGGGGAACCAGCGCAGCCACTGGCTGAACACGATCACCAGGATCAGTCCGAGGAAGAAGGAGGGCGTGGAGTAGATCACGAAGTTCCACGCGGTCAGTGCCACATCGCCGGCCTTACCGCGGCGGGTGGCCTGGTAGATACCCATCGGGATCGCCACGATCAGGGCGACGATCATGCCGATCAGGGCGAGCGCCATGGTCTTCGGGAGGCGCTGGCCGATCGCCACCGACACCGGCTTGTTCAGGGTGAAGGAGGCCCCGAGATCCCCGTGCAGCAGCTGCCACAGGAAGTTCAGATACTGCTGCCACAGGGGCAGATCGAAGCCGTTCTTGTGGTTGAAGGCATCGATCTGCTCCTGTGTGGCCTGCATACCCAGGACCCCGAGTGCGGGGCCCTGGGGCAGCGCCAGGTGTAACAGTGAAAACACGATGAGCGTGACGATGAGGATCACGATCACGGATTGGAATATCCGTCGCGCGAGGAACGTACCGATGTTTCCCCGTGGTCGCTTGGTTTTTGTCAGAGTGCTCATGGTGCTTCCGTTAGAGGGGTGTTATCCGATTACTTCCAGGACCAACGCTGCGGGTAGAACGACGCACCCGGGTCCTGCTGGCCGCCGATGTCGAGGCCCTTCTTGATGACCGAGACCTGGTACACCGGGTTCGGCATCCACATCACGGGCAGGTCGGTGGCGAGCAGCGCCGAGTACTTCTTGGCGATGTCCTTATCGGTGGAGAAGGTCAGATCGGTGATCAGCTTCTCGGCCTCGGGGTTGTCGTACTGGCCGGCGTTCCACTTGGTGTCCTTGGCGAACACGCGCTCACCGTTGGGGTAGGCCGAGAAGTACCAGCTACCGGCGGTGCCGAAGAAGACGAGCTCCCACTTGCAGTCGCCACCGGTCTTGCAGCTCTGAGCCTCGGTCAGGACCGAGTCCAGCGGGATGGCGTCGATCGTCATGTTCACGCCGACCTTCTGCAGCGAGGACTTGATCTCGGCCATCATGTTGTCGGTCTCCTGCGAGCCGTTCTGGGTGGTGACCACGATGTTCATGGCCTGACCAGCGGCGATTCCCTCGCCACACTGGTTGTCGCCGGCACCGGCGTTTTCACAGGTGAGCACGCCCTGGGCGTTCTTGGCCCAACCGTGGTCGGTGAACAGCTTCTCCGAGGTCTTCAGATCGAAGGGGTACGGGTTGTTCTTCTGCTCGTCCGAGAGGTAGTCGGTGGCCGGTTCCTGCGGGATCGGGCCGTACCCCGGGGTCGCGGCGCCCTTCCAGATGACGTCCGAGATCGACTTCTGGTCGATTGCGTGCTGCAGCGCCTGACGCACGTAGAGCTGCTTGTAGACCGGGCCCATCTTCGGGTTTGCGAAGTTGTAGGGCATGTAGGTGATCGACCAGCCCTTCCAGGGGTCGATGGTGTAGCCGAGGTCCTCGAACTGGGCCTTGGAGCTCAGCTGAGCGGAGGTGATGTAGCCGTAGTCCACGTCACCCGAGCGCACGACGTTCATTTCGGCGTCGGCCGAGGTGAAGGGCATGAACGTGACGTTCTTGATCTTCGCCTTGTCATCGCCGGTGTACTTCTCGTTGGCGGTCAGCTCGACCTGGCCGGCGTCGGTCCACTTGGCCACGGTGTAGGGGCCGGAGACGGTCTTCCACAGCGGGTTGGTGGCGTAGGTCGACATGTCCTCGGCCTGCTTGAACAGGTAGTCGAGCACCTTCTGCGCACCGGCCTCGTCGCGGTCCAGGTCGCCCACGGCTTCGCCATCGGCCGACTTGTCCCAGACGTGCTGCGGCATCGGGTAGATCAGGGTCAGCTGGTTGGCCAGCAGGAAGTCCTGGTTGTACACCTTGTCGAAGGTCAGGGTGAAGTTCTTGTCGTCATTGATCTCGAACTTCGTGACGTTGTCGGGCATGTTGCCCTTGGAGTAGCCACCGATCTTGGTGTTGTTGTAGCGGGCTAGGTTGTACCAGAACTCGACGTCGCGGGAGGTGACGGGCTTGCCGTCGCTCCAGTTGAGGTCGTTCAGGGTGATCGTGACCGAGGAGCCGTCCGCGGAGAACTCGTAGGACTTGGCGGCCGAGGCCTTCTTGTCCCAGCCCATTGCGCCGCCGGTGCCGTCGTATTCAAACAGCGGGACCCACATGGTGGACTTCAGGGCCTTGTTGTGGGTGGCCATCTTGTCCGGCGGGGACATCGGCAGCAGCCAGTTGGGGCCGGTGCCCGCGGGCAGGGCGTAGCTGACGGACTCCTTGTTCGCGGAGCCTCCGCCGTTTCCGCCGTCTTCGGTTCCACCGGCACAACCGGCGAGGATCAGGGTTGCCGCGGCCGCGGCGGCCACAGTGGCCACCCAGCGACGGGTCGATAAAGTACGCATCAAACCTCCTTGTTTTGGCATTGCCAAATTAATTCAAAAGTTGCTTCGAAAATTGGCGTAAGTACACTGTTACACGAATTAACCCCCTCCGGGTAGCCGGAGCAGGTCACGTTCGGATAACTACGCCTGGGTGGGGGTCCCGGCGCGTAGCAAACGCACAAAGGTAGCGGCGCGATCGCGATCGGTGGACCACACGAGGCCCGGGCCCTCACCGGTGGCCGATCCGAGAGACACCCCGGCCTCGGCCGGCCGCGCCGAGCGAGCGGAGAAGTGCAGCGCACCCACCCCGGTCGCCGCCACGGCCTCGCAGTTCTCGGGCGAGAGCCCGCCACCGGCCATCAGGGTGATGTCGCCGGCGAGGGGTACCAGCTCGCGCAGGCGGGAGATGGCATCCCCCACGCTGCTCGCGCCACCCGAGGTGAGTATTCGCCCGATTCCGGAGCCGTGCAGGGACTCCAGGGTGCGGGCCTGATCGCGAACGTAATCGAATGCGCGGTGCAGGGTCACGTGGATCCCCTCCGCCGCCTCAATCAGCCGTTCATGGGCGTCACGGTCGAGCTCGCCGTCGCGAAGCGCACCGATCACCACACCATCCACGCCGCGGCGCGCATAGGAGCGCACCTCGGCGATCATGACGGCCACCTCGTCCGGGGTGAAGTCGAATCCACCCGGACGGGGCCGTACAAGCACGTGCACCTCTGCGGGGGTAACCGCGGTGTGCGCCTGTTCGAGGACGGCCTCTACGAGACCATCCGACGGGGAGAGCCCGCCGAGCTCCAGCCCGGCGCACAGCTCGATTCGGTCGAGCCCGAGGTCGGTCGCAATGCGCGTGCCGGCGAGATCGCCGACCGCCATTTCGAGGGTGACCGCGGGCCGTCCGCTGTTTTCCATGGGTGCGCTCACGGCAGGATCACTGCCTCGAGCGCGGGTTCGTGGTCGAACGTATCGAAGGGGAACATTGGCCGGTCGATCCGGTGGTGTCCGAGACGTTCGAGGTTCTGGTCGACGCCGCCCGGGGTGAGGGCGAGGGTCCATCCGCGCTGCACATCGTAGAGTTCGGGTTCGAGATACCCGATCTTGGTGACCACGATTTGGGCATCCTTCGGGCTGAGCCCGATCGCCGTAAAGTCGGTCACCGCGTGATATGCCTTGCGGAATTCGGTCACGATCACGTGCAGCCCACCCACGCGGATGACGGCGATGCGGCCCGCGGCCGGGTCGCCCGAGTGCAGGGAGTGCAGCACACCCACGACGCGGGCGGGGCCGGCGGGGCCGTGATCCACGCGGGCACCGACCTCGATGTCCACCGTCTCGCCGAGGGGCGAGCGGGAGAGGACGTCGAGGGCATCGCGGTCAAAGACCGAGGCGCAGAGGGTGATCGGGGAGTCTTCGGAGGTCAGGCGCTCATCGGCGAGCAGCTGAGTGAGGGTCCAGGTGACGTCGCCGGTGCCGCCGGCACCGGGGTTGTCACCGGAGTCGCTGATCAGGTACGGGTGGGTGTCACTCGCGAGCGCGGCGTCCACCGCCTCGGCCAGTGTTCCGGGCGGGCCCACGAATTCGAACTCGTCGCGGACGTCCCAGAAGGCGCGGGCCAGCTCGTGGGCGCGGGCGGCGATCACGTCGCGGTCATAGCCGGTGACCACGACGGTGGCGTTACAGCGGGGCTCATCGGCCCAGGCGTATCCCACCCAGATCGCGGCGTCCACGACCTCGGGCAGCGCCTCGATCGCCGGAATGCGCTCATACAGGCTCTTCGCGGGCTCCACCCGGGTGCTGGTTTTTTCCCCGGGCAGCAGGATCGGCACGCGCACCCAGGCCTTGAGCGGGGTGCGACCCTCGCGCAGCGCGGTCACGAGGTTGATGATCGCGCGGTCGCGGGTTTCCCAGGCATCCTCGTGCGGGGCCAGGCGGAAGCAGGTGATGAGGTTGACGGCATCGAGCAGCGGCTGGGTGACGTTGCCATGGAGGTCCATCGCGGCCGAGATCACGGTGTCGGGGCCGACGAGCTCGCGCACGGCGGAGACGAAGTCGCCCTCGGCGTCGTCCATACCGTCCACGCTCATTGCGCCGTGAATGTCGAGGAAGACGCCGTCGAGCGGGCCGTCGGCCAGCAGCGCGGCGAGGCCGTCGAGGATCTGCGTGCGAATGCTCGTGTAGACGTTCGCCAGCACGGGGCCGCCCGGAATGGCGCGGGCACCGAGTACGGGCAGCCACCGCGCGGCGTCGCGCAGTTCGGTGCCCGGGGCAATCGAGGCGTAGCGGTTCACGAGGGCGTCACCGGTGACGATCGGGAAGTCGCGGAAGTCGGCGCGGTGCGGTGAGAAGGTGCTCGACTCGATGGCGAAGCCGGCGATCGCGATGCGCGGGATAGCGGGGAACGAAGTGCTCATAACCCCAGCATCGGCAGTTCGGGAGCGCGGGGCAACCCCGCAGCCCTAAAACTCCAAAAACGTAACAAGCACGTAATATATTTCGTATTTTTTGGAGTAACTTAGTTCGATTCCGCGCTAACTTACCGCGGAACGCAGCTCGGCGTCGATCCGAGCCGGGTCCACGATCTCCTCAAGCAGGGCCCAGCCGATGCCGCGCACGCCGCCGAGCCAGCCCACCTCGCTCACCGAAACATCGAGGAAATCGGTGGCCATCGGCAGACACTGCGTATAGATTGCCTGGCGCACGCCGGCCACAAACGCCTCGGACTGCGAGAGCTTGCCGCCCAGCACCAGCGCCTCGGGGTTGAAGAAGTTGACGATGGTCGCGAGCACCTCACCGGTGCGCCGCCCGGCATCGCGCAGGTAGCGAGTGGCCAGTGGATGGGCATCGCGCGCAATAGCGATCAGCTCGTTCATCGACTCGACCTCGACGCCCTCCTCGCGCAGGGAGTCCAGGATGGCGGACCCGCTGGCGATCACGTCGAGACAGCCGAGACGGCCACAGGAGCAGGGAATCGGCTCGGCATCGCTCAGAGAGACGTGGCTGATATCGCCTGCAATACCGCGGAACCCACGGTGCAGCTCGCCCGACGCGATCACGCCACAGCCGATACCCGTGCCGGCCTTCACGAAGACCATGTTGTCGATGTCCTGGCCGCGATAGACGTACTCGCCGAGCGCCATGATGTTGGCGTCGTTATCCACCCGCGCGGGCAGCCCGGAATACGCCTCGAGGAGCTCGCGGACGGCCACCCCGTTCCAGCCGGGCATGCGCGAGGGGGCCACGAGCTTGCCGGTGCGCGAGTCCACTGGGCCGGGCAGGCCCATCGCGATGCCGGTGAGTTCCAGGCCCTCGCCGGCCTCGGCCACGAGCGCGCGGCTGCGGTCCACGAGCTGACGCACCACGGCCTCGGGGCCATCCACCAGGGAGACGGTTTCCAGGGAGTCGGCGATCAGGCGGGCACGGCGATCGAGCACCCCGAGCGACGCGTGATGCTCACCGAGATCGATCCCCACCACCACCTGGTTGCCCACCCGCAGCGAGAGCGAGCGGGGCTTACGCCCACCCGTGGATTCGCCCTTGCCGGTTTCCTCTAGATAGCCCGCGGCGATGAGCTCTTCGACCCGCATCGCGACGGTTGAGGCCGACACCCCGGCGAGGCGCGCGAGCTCGGCACGCGAGGTGGCCTGCCCGGTGCGAATCAGGTGAAACAGCGATCCGGCACTCGATCCGACGGCCTGGGTGAAACCCGTGCGACCGCGGGCGGGAACCCCGGGAACCACCCGTTCGAGCGGCGCGGTAGTGCGGGGCTCGGATGCCGAGGGAAATGTGGGGTGGGCGGTCACTGTGCCTCCTGGTGCGTACGTTCTCGCACATTACCGCACTTAGTCCGTGATTGGAGGAAGGTTCTTCGAAAGTCGCGGTAATATCTCGCCGGATGACGCGCTCGGCAGATTTCTGCCCGCTTCCCCCACCCCGAAAACCCCGCGTGCAAGAATGGCCGCATGTACCTGTCGATCACCCTCACCGGCGAGCATGCCCCGGGGCTGAACCACCTCCTACACAAGCATCCCGACCGCGTGCATCGGCGAGAAAGAAACGGCAGCACGGTCACCGTGTTTACCCCGGTGTTTGAGCCCGAGCGGGTCACCGTGGGCCTGCTCGTCGAGGTGGATCCGATCGATCTGGTCCGGGGCCGCGGCGTTGCCCGCGACTCCTTCACCCTCGGGCAGTACGTCAACGATCGCCCGTATGCGGCGAACTCGCTGCTCGCGGTGGCGCTGCGGCAGGTGTTTTCCACCGCGATTGCCGGCAACTCCACCGCCCGCGCCGATATCGTCGCCGTGCCGCTGCCGCTGCGCGTCGAGATTCCCGCGCTGCCGGGTGGCGAGCTGATCCGCGAGCTGTTCGAACCGCTGGGGTGGCGGGTTACCGAGGTGATCGAACCGCTGGACCCCGAGATTCCCGCCTGGGGTGACGCCCCGGCTCGCCGGGTCGTGCTCGAGCAGGAGACCGTGCTGTCGCGCGCGCTCAGCCAGCTCTACGTGCTGCTGCCGGTGCTGGATGGTGCAAAGCACTACTGGGTGGACCAGAGCGAGGCGCAGACGCTGCTGCGTCACGGCGGTGACTGGCTGGCCGGGCATCCGCTGCGCGAGCTGATCCTGCGGCGAGCGCTGATCCATCAGGGCGAGTACGTGGCCGAGGCCAACGCCGGACTCGATGCGGGCGCAGCCCCCGCAGAACCGGAAACGAGTACCCCGACCCCGCGCGTCTCCCTCGCCCGCGAGCGCCGCGACGGCATCCTCGAACGGCTGCGCGAGCTGCCCGTCTCGACGGTGGTGGATATGGGGTGTGGGCAGGGCGCGCTGCTGAGCGTGCTGCTGCGCGATGCCCGCTTCACCCGGGTAATCGGGGCGGATGTCTCACCCTCGGTACTGGCACAGGCCGAACGCGCGCTGGGGCTCGACCGCATGCCGGAGTCGCAGCGTGCCCGGCTCGAGCTGGTGCAGTCCTCCCTCACGTACCGCGACGACCGCCTCGCCGGTGCCGACGCGATGGTGCTGATGGAGGTCATCGAGCACCTCGACCCCGAACGCCTGCCACGCCTGGAGCACGCGGTGTTTACCCACGCGCGGCCCGCTCACGTGCTGGTGAGCACGCCCAATGCCGAGTACAACGTGCACTATCCGGGGCTCTCCGCGGGTGGTTTCCGGCATCCGGATCATCGCTTCGAGTGGACGAGGCGTGAGTTTGCCGCCTGGGCCGATCGGGTGGCCGCCACCCACGGCTATCACGTTTCCTATTCCGGTCTTGGCCCGGAGGATGCCGAGACCGGCGCCCCCACCCAGTTGGCCACCTTTATCCGAGGAGCAGCATGAGCGAGCAGATCGGCCCCGTCGAGATCCGCATTCCCGAGGTGTCGCTGGTACTCCTGATCGGGGCCTCGGGTTCGGGCAAGTCGACCTTCGGCCGCGAAAAGTTTGGTCCGTTCGAGGTTGTCTCGAGCGATTTCTGCCGCGGGCTGATCTCGGGGGATGAAAACGATCAGTCGGTGAGCGGCGACGCCTTCGACCTGCTCGAGTACATCGTGGGTAAGCGCCTCGCCGCGGGCCGGCTCACCGTGGTGGATGCCACCAACGTGCAGCCGGGATCGCGAGCCTCGCTGATCAAACTGGCACGCGCGCACGACGTCCTGCCGGTGGCCATCGTGCTGGATATGCCCGAGGCGGTATGTCGTGAGCGCAATCGCAACCGCCCGGATCGCCAGAACTCGGATGCCGTGATTACCCGCCAGCGGGACGCCCTGCGGCGCTCCCGAAAGTCGCTCGGCCGCGAGGGCCTGCGCGGGGTCCACGTGCTCTCCTCCCCCGAGGAGGCCGATGCCGCGGTGATCGTTCGGGAGCGGCTGCGCACCGATCTGCGCGATCAGCACGGTCCGTTCGACGCTATCGGCGACGTGCACGGCTGCCTGAGTGAGCTGGAAACGATGCTCACCACGCTGGGCTACGACATTGCGCGCGATGCGGAGGGACGACCCGTCGATGCCGTGCACCCCGAGGGCCGCCGGGTGATCCTGCTCGGCGACCTGGTGGATCGCGGCCCCGACTCGGTGGGCGTGCTGCGCCTGGCCATGGGTATGCACGCCGCCGGTCATGCCCTCGTGGTGCCGGGAAATCACGAGCAGGCGCTGATCAGCGCGCTCGGTGGGAAGAAGGTCAATCTCGCGCACGGCCTGGGTGACACCCTGGCCCAGCTCGCGGCCGAGCCGACGGAGTTCACCGAGGCGGTGCGGGCCTGGCTGTACTCGCTCGTGTCGCACCTGGTGCTCGATGACGGAAACCTCGTGGTCGCCCATGCGGGGCTCAAGGAGGCCTATCACGGGCGCAGCTCGGGTCGGGTGCGCAGTTTTGCGCTCTACGGCGACACCACCGGGGAGGTCGACGACTATGGCCTGCCCATTCGCCTGCCCTGGCAGCGCGACTATCGGGGATCCGCGGTGGTGCTCTACGGTCACACCCCGCTGAGCGAGACCCGCTGGGTGAACAACACCCTGTGCCTGGATACCGGCTGTTCGTTTGGCAATAAGCTGAGCGCCCTGCGCTATCCCGAACGCGAGCTCGTGCAGGTACCCGCCGAGCGTCAGTATGCCGAGCCGCGCCGCCCGCTCGGTGATCCCGAGGACGTGCCGGTGCCGGCGGGGCAGGGTGTGGCCGCCGCGGTCGTGCCGAGAGCGACACCCGCGACGACCCCCACGGCCGCGCCTGCGCTGCCCGAACCAGCCGTTCCGGTGGCCGCCGGGGATCGCGCCGCCGATGAGCTGCGCCTCGAGGACGTCCTGGGGCGGCGCTCGATCGAAACCGCCCTGCACGGGCGGGTGGCGATCCGCCCGGAAAATGCGGCCGGAGCGCTCGAGGTGATGAGCCGCTTCGCGCTCTCCCCCAATCTGCTGCCCACCCTGCCGGCCACGATGGCACCGGTGGAAACCAGCCGGGAGCCGGGATATCTGGAGTATCCCACCGAGGCGTTTGCCGGGTATCTCGCGGCCGGGGTCACCGATCTGATCGCCGAGGAGAAGCACATGGGCTCGCGCGCCCACGTGCTGGTGTGCCGGGATGCCGCGGCGGCCGCCACGCTCCTGGGTACCCCCGCGGGCGTTACCGGCGCGATCTTTACGCGTACCGGACGCACCTTCTTTGATGCCGAAACCACCGAAACCCTGCTCGATCGGATCCGTTCGGCGGCCGAAACTGCCGGTCTCTGGGAGCGCCTCGACACCGACTGGCTGCTCCTGGATGGCGAGCTGCTGCCCTGGTCGCTCAAGGCCGAAGATCTGCTGCGGGGCACCTATGCCGCGACCGCCGCGGCCGCCCGAGCGAGCCTCGGGGCCGCGGGGGCGGACCTCGCGCTCGCCCTCGCCCGCGGGGTCGAGGCGGCAGGCGAGGCCGAGCGCACCACATCTCGGCTCGGGCATATTGAGGACTTCAGCCGTGCCTATCGCCGATACGTGTGGCCGGTCGACGGCCTCGACGGGGTTGAGTTTGCGCCGTTTCAGCTACTCGCCTCTCGCGATGCGGTGCACCATGAGCGCGATCACGGCTGGCATCTGGAAATCGCCGATGCGCTCGTGGCAGCCGATCCGGTGACGTTCCGTACCACCCGCCGCCTGCGCGTGGACGCCGCCGACCCCGCCTCGGTTTCGGCCGCCACCGACTGGTGGTTGGAACTCACGGCCGCGGGTGGCGAGGGCATGGTGGTCAAGCCGTATGCGGGCACCACGTTCGAGAAGAACGGACTCGTCCAACCGGGCCTCAAGGTGCGCGGACGCGAGTATCTGCGCCTGATTTACGGCCCCGATTACACCGATCCCGGGCAGCTTTCCCGGCTGCGCGATCGCCACCTCGGGCTCAAACGCTCCCTCGCCCTGCGCGAGCATGCGCTCGGAATCGAGGCCCTTACCCGGTTCGTGCAGCGCGAGCCGCTGTGGCGCGTACACGAGGCGGTGTTTGGCATACTCGCGTTGGAATCCGAGCCGGTGGATCCGCGGCTATAGCCGGAGACTCTGAGAAAAAGCACCCTCGATCAGGGGATCTATACAGCGTCCTCTCCCGACAGATATAACGGTATAGAGAGCATCCGAAACACCGCCCCGGCGGTTTCTGTCGAAATCGTCATCGCCGATTTTCAGAGGAGCGCCATGACCGAGTCTAGAACCGTTCGACGAGTGTTCAGGCGGCCGGCGGGCGGGCTGGGGATCCAGTCAAAGCTCCTGATAATGCTGCTCGCGGTGAGTCTGATCTCGATCATCGTGACCGGAATTATCGGCTACGCTAACGGGCGAGATTCGCTCAATGCGGCGGCGTTCAAGCAGCTCACCACCATTCGCGAGCTGCGGGCAAACGAGGTGGAAAACGCCATCCAGACGATCCAAACCAACGTTCGCCTCAACTCGATCACCAGCGATACCGCGGAGGCCTCCGTCGCCTTCAATGATGGGTTTCGCGACCTCGATCAGGCAGGCCCCTACCCGACGGATCGCGAGCGGGTGCTGAGTTTCTACCGATCTTCTTTTATTCCGCAGCTGGAGCAGCGCAGCGGGCAACGGTATGACGCGATTGGGCTACTCCCCAACAACAACGCCGGCGTTTATCTGCAGGCGCGGTATACGTCGGGTATCGACAACTACGACGAGACTCTGACCGTCAACGATGCCGGGGACGGCAGCGCGTGGTCCGCCGCCCATGCCCGATATCACCCGTACTTTCGGGACCTGATCGACAACCTCGGCTACGAGGATATGGTGCTGATTAACACCGAGGGACAGATCGTCTACACCGCGTACAAGGGTGTGGATCTTGGGCTCAACCTGTTTGACACGCCGGAAAATCAGTCCGCCCTGTCGAAGGCTGTTTCCCAGGTACTGCGTAGCGACTCGGTAAATACGGTGGTCACCACGGACTTTGAACGCTACGTGCCCTCACTCGATGTCCCGACCGCGTGGATCGTCTCCCCGGTGGGCACGCGCGAGGGCGGGATCACCGGGGTCCTTGCCGCGCAGGTACCCATCCAGCAGCTAAACGACACCCTGACCGGTGCCGAATCATGGGAGGCGCAGGGGCTCGGAAAATCCGGCGAGGTATACCTCGTGGGCGAGGATCACCTGATGCGCAGTGTTTCCCGAGCCCTGGTCGAGCATCCAGAAACCTATGAAAAAGCAGCGATCAGTAACGGCCTCCCACCCGCTACGGCGAAGCGTATTGTTGAGGTGAAGGGCACCGTACTGCTGCAGGAGATCAATACGACCCCGGTTGAGCGGGCACTCAAGGGCCAAAACGGCACCTCCCTCGCCACCGGCTATCTCGGCATCAAGAAGCTCAGCTCCTATGCGCCGCTGCGCATTGACAATGGCCCGCGCTGGGTCGTCGTCGCGAGCATCGATGAGGCCGAGGCCTTCGCCCCGGTCGAGGTCTTTACGCGAATAGTGATGCTCTCCGCGGGTGCCCTGGTACTGATCGTTGCGGTCATCGCGCTGCTCCTCGCTCGCGTCTTCATTCGGCCGCTCAATAGGCTGCTCGGCGGGGTACGACGGGTATCCTCCGGCGAGCGCGACGTGACGGTGGACACCGGCACCCGTGATGAGTTTGCTGAGGTGGGAAGCGCCTTCAACGAACTCTCTCGCAGCCTTCAGACCAAGGCCGACCTGCTGGATGCCGAGCGTGCGGAACGTGACCGTCTGCTCCTCTCCCTCATGCCCGAGGCCGTGGCCGAGAGGTACCGACAGGGGGACGAGGCCATTGCCGAGGATCACTCCGATGTCACCGTGGTGTACGCGGACTTTATCGGGTTTGACGACTATGCCACCGGGATGAACTCGGGGCAGTCTCTCGCCGCCCTGAACGAGATCCTCACCGGAATGGATGACCTCGCGGAGCGCTATGGCGTTGAACGTGTGCGCACCACAAAGCAGGGATACCTGGCCAGCTGCGGGCTCAATGTCCCGCGGGTCGACAGCGCCCGCCGCGTGATTGAGTTTGCGCACGCCGCCGAACTGCTGGTCTCCCGGCTCTCCTCGCAGTGGGGCACCAACCTCGCGCTTCGTGCGGGCGTGGACAGCGGAAGTGTCACCAGCGGCCTAATCGGACGCACATCGGTGGTCTACGACATGTGGGGTGAGGCTGTCAATCTCGCCTACCGGTTGCAGGACACCACGGGAGATCCGGGGATTCTGATCTCCCAACGGGTGGTGGATAGGCTCGGCGATCTGTTCCCCGTGACCTCGGTGGGCATGGTGGAAACCGCGGCCGGTAGCCAGCAGGTGTGGAGGCTTGATATGGCGGCCAGCGGTGTTTGAGCCGTGGCGGCAGCCCTGGTTTGTGCCGGTCCTGATCGTCACGATCGGTCTTCCCGTGCTGCTCATTATCTGCACCGAGCTGCTGCGAGTACTGGAGCGCCGGGAGAGCCGCGCGGCGGGAATCCTTCGGTTGATCCGAAACTTTGTGTTGCCGCTCGCCGCACTGCTCATCCTGATCACGCAGATTGACAATCTCGCCCTCGAGGTCAACTGGTCACGCATCGTGGCAACCGTGCTCGGGTTTGTGCTGATCCTCGTGGTCATCAACATGCTGAACTTTGCCCTGTTTGCGACGGCGGAAACGGGCAGCTGGCGCCAGCGCCTCCCCTCGATCTTCATCGACATCATGAAGCTCGTGGTGATCGGGGTGTGCTTCGCGCTGCTGTTCCAGTGGGTGTGGGGCGCTGATGTCGGCGGGCTGTTCACCGCACTCGGGGTGACCTCGATCGTGATTGGTCTTGCGCTGCAGAATGCCGCCGGTTCGGTGATCTCGGGGCTCCTCCTGCTGTTTGAGCAACCGTTCAAGCTCGGTGATTGGTTGGATGCCGGCTCCGTTCGAGGCCGGGTGGTGCAGGTGAACTGGCGCGCGGTCCACATCGATACCGGAAACGGCACGCACATCATTCCCACCGCCACCCTGGCTGGATCGAGCTTCACCAACCTCTCCCGGGTCTCTCAGTACTATGAGGCCACCACCACGCTGACCTTTGCGAAAACCGATGCCCCGAGCGATGTGGCACGACTCGTGCGCGGGGTGGCCCGCGATCTTCCGCTGCGAATCCAGGAAACGGTGATCGAGGTGGTTCCCCGAGGGGCCGGATCGTTCACGGTCTCCATCGCGGTGGCCCGGCCGGCCGATGAGGAGCCCACGATCGCGGTGCTTCTGGACTGGCTCTGGTTTGCTGCACGGCGGGCCGGGCTCAGCCTCGACGGCGAGCGAGGCGATGCTTCGACAACCCCTGAACGTACGTTCGCCGCCGCGGAGCGGGTTGCCCGGCGCCTGCGCTGCGATGAGGCCGATACCGCCGAGATCGAGAGGCAGAGCCGGTTGGAGCGATTCGGAACCGGTGAGACTATCACCCGGCGCGGTGCGACCTCCGCAAACCTGTACTTCATCATGGAGGGAGGGGTGTCCCTCGCCGCCGAGGACGGCCCCTTTGCGATCCCCTATCACACGCTTTCACCGCCGGAATCGGTGGGTATGGGGGTCTATACCCAGCAGCCCGAAACGGATACCGCTCGAGCCGTCGGGGTGGTCTCGGCGCTGTCGGTACCGCGGGAGCTCGTGGAGCACCTCATCGCCAAGCACCCGCGCCTGGCGCTCGAGCTGGGCCAGGCCAGCGATAATCGCCGCCAGCTCCTCGCGGCAGCCCTCACCAGGCGGGAGGAGGCCGCGCTCGCCCGACGCCTGGGAACGGGTGCCTAAATCGGCATACGTTCGCTGGGTGCCGCGCGAAGGTTGGCCCCGTTCGGGCCAAACGCTACCGTTCGTTAATCCACGAAGCGTAAACTGACCAGATGGAATTTGCGCTCATGCTCGTGGTTGGTGTGTTCATTCTCGTGCTGGTGAGCGTCTTCGCAAACCGGCTCGGGGTCGCCGCCCCCCTCATCCTGGTGCTGGTGGGTGTGGGGATGAGCTTCCTGCCCTGGCTGCCCGCCGACTTCCACATTGATCCCTGGATCATCCTCGTGGTGGTGTTGCCTCCCCTGCTGTATTCCTCGGCGGTGAACGTTCCACTGATGGATTTCCGCCGGAATATGCGGCCGATCGGATGGCTTTCGATCGCCCAGGTCATCCTGACCGCGCTGCTCATCGGCTGGATTCTGAACCTCCTGATCCCGGACCTCGGCTTCGCCCTGGGCGTGGCGCTCGGTGCCGTGGTCAGCCCCACCGATGCCGTGGCGGCCACCTCGATCGCCAAGCGGCTGGGTCTGCCCACCCGGCTGGTCACCCTGCTCGAGGGCGAGAGCCTCGTGAACGATGCGTCGGCCCTGGTGCTGCTGCGTACGGCCGTGGCCGCGACCGCCGGCGCGGTATCCATCTGGGGTGCGCTCGGAGACTTCCTCTATGCGGCCGCCCTCGCGATCGTGGTGGGTGTGATTGCCGGGTACGTGACCGTGTGGATCCGCTCGAAAATCAACGACCCGGTACTCAACACCGCGCTGTCGTTTGTGGTGCCGTTCGTCGCGTATATTCCCGCCGAGGAGTTCCATGCGTCGGGGGTGCTCGCCGTGGTGGTGGCCGGTCTGATCACCGGGCATCGCGGTGCCCGATACTTCCGTGCCCAGGATCGAGTGAGTGAGCGACTGAACTGGCGCACCGTGCAGTTCCTGCTCGAAAACGGCGTGTTCCTCGTGATGGGTATGCAGCTCAACAGCCTGCTCGGAGATGCCCGTGCCGGCGAGACCGGCACGGTCTGGACGATCACGATCGGGCTGATCATCACCGCCCTGCTGATCGTGCTGCGCTTCCTCTTTGTCACCCCGATGATCTGGGGTTTGCGCTCCGAGGAGCGCCGGGCCGCGCAGATGCAGCCCCGGATCGACAGCGTGCGCTCAAAGATCGAGGAGGTGGATAACGAGCGCTGGGATGACGCCCGCAAGGATCGCGCCCGCCGCCTACTCGCCCGCCGCAGCGCCGACCTCAACTTCCTCACGAACGAGGGTCTCGGCTGGCGTGGTGGCACGGTCATCGCCTGGTCCGGTATGCGCGGCGTTGTGACGCTCGCTGCGGCCCAGTCGCTGGATCTCAGCACCCCGCACCGCGCCGAGCTCGTTCTGATCGCGTTCACCGTGGCATTCACCACGCTCATGCTGCAGGGTGGCACGCTGCCCTGGGTGATCCGGAAGCTCGGTGTTTCCGGCCCCACCGCGGAGGCCGAGAAGCGCGAGCTGCAGAGCCTGATGGAGGAGATTAATCAGGCGAGCGAGGCGGCCCTCGCCAGCCCCGAACTGCGCCGCCCGGACGGCAAGAAGTTCTCCCCCGAACTGCTCGAGCGCACGCGCAAGCAGATGGCGGTGCGTGCGGAGTGGACCGCGCGCGTGGAGGCCGAGAACGAGGAGAACGGCATGAGCGTCAGCGAGGAGTTCCGGGCCCTGCGCCGGGTCATCCTCGATGCTCAGCGCAGCGCCCTGCTCGATGCCCGCTCCACCGGTAACTACAGTTCCCCGCGCCTCGCGAGCGTGCAGCACATGCTCGACAACGAGGACATCCGGCTGTCGCCGGGCGACCAGGCCCACTAGGGACGCACCCGTCAGTACCCCGCTGCGGCTACGGCGGGGTACGTCTAGGGGAGCACCCGTCGGCATCCCGCTGCGTCCGCGGCGGGGTACGTCCAGGGGAGCACCCGTCGGCATCCCGCTGCGTCCGCGGCGGGGTACGTCTGGACACCTCGGATACCGGTTGATAGCGTTGAGGGATCCACACGGATCACGAAGCATCCCCTCGACGACGAGAATGGTGAGGCAGAAATGACACGCACCACGGGCACAAAAACCGGGTTCAGGGCGCTCCTTTTTACCCGCGGTGAGGCGATGACCAGGCGCGGATTCCGGCTGCTCCTCACGCTGCTCTGGGCGATCACGGTGCTGGGCACACTCGGCGGTTTCGCCGTTCAGGCGATGCTCGGTGCGCGCGTCTGGTCGGAGATCCCCGGTGCGTTCCTCCCCGTGTTCCTAGGGGCGACGATCGGGTTCGGCATCGCCCTGATCGCAACCCGGCTGGATTCGGACGGTTCGCCATCGGAGACCTCTGCCCGCTAAGCCACCGCTTCCCTCACAAAGATCAGGGGAACGGAGCTCCGCTCTCGCAGAAAGTCTTGGGCCTGACCCACACTGAGCCTGGTGCCCTGCAGGGTACGTCGTATCGGCCGGTTTTTCTCACTCTCAGAAGCCGACTCTTCGAGAAGCGTGACCACCAGGGCGTTCCTGCCAGGCTCCACGCTCATTCCGGAGAGGGGGATTCCAGCACGCTGCGCGTGCACCGCGATTTCTTCCATTTTTTCGATGAGGTCACTGGTCCGAAAGTCATCAATGTTTAGTCGGTGCCTGCTGCCGAATAGCTCATCCAAAAGTGGGCTCAGAGCGTCGACATCGGCGTTGTAAACATACACATCAAGAATCTCAGTATCCGGGTTCCAGACGACGGCGTTGAGCTGGTCGTGCACAGGAGTCGCTTGCAATTCTCGGAGGACCTCACGGAGATCCGCCGGAATTCCCCCTGCCTCGGCAATCGTTTTTTCGGCTGTTTTCGTTGCGAGCGCTCCAGCGCCCGGGTCGGCGGCGGCCTCAGCCATCAGGGGTAAATCATGTTCTCCGTTGATCGGTACGTTGATGATTTGTGATGTATGAGGCGAATTCGGAGTGTCGACCACTGCCGCTGCCACCGCGATAATGACGAATGCCACTGCCCCAGCCAGTCTCACGGATACTGTCTTCACGAGCTTTCCTCCTCGGTTCGGCTGTGCCCAAAGAGTTGGGCGATGCCACAAGCCTTGTTGACCAACGGAAGAAAGCTCACGAATGAGGAGGTAACAACGGTGGTGTTCCCCTCTCACCTGCACGGTAAAAATGGTGCGGAGCCCCGGAAGAATAAGGCGAGCGTCGACACTGAAGGTTCGTTTCAGGCCCGAATTCTCCTGGCCTTGCTCGGCCTATTGCAGGAAAAATAGGACAACGTCGGTTGCCATTCGGGAGGGCAGAATGGCCCCCATTGACTGGCACCCTCGGGGAACCGGGCGCGCATGCCGCACGCGTTCCGCCCACTCCGAAGAGTGGGCGGAACGCCGTACTTCGGGGACGACCTAGATGTCGTTCGCGGTGGTTCGGCGTCGGCGACGCTGGTCTCCGGCGAGCGCGAGCGCTCCCAGAAGCACCACGATGGCCGCGGTGCCGGCCGCGAGCGGCAGATCGGTTCCGGTGGCTCCCAGTTCACCCGGACCGCCGGAGGCCGTGGGAGATGCGGGAAGCCCGGTGGGCGATGTCGGAGGAGCCGTCGGGTCCGTCGGTGTGGCCGATCCCGACGGGGTACCGGTGGGCGTTGCCGTTGCGGTTGGCGTGGCCGTGGGGGTTGCGGTTGGCGTGGCCGATCCCGACGGCGTGGAGGTCGGGGTACCCGACGGCGTGGAGGTCGGGGTACCCGACGAGCTCGTACTCGGCGAGGGGCTCGAGCTCGCGGGTTCCGAGGGGCTCGGGCTCACCGTAGCCGTCGGATCGGCCCGCACCGGGAACTCTACCTCGGGGCTCTCCTGCTCGGCATCAAGCCCGGTGTCAGATGTCGCATCCACGCGCGCGTTGAAGCGCAGTTCGGCCGCCTCGGTCAGGGTGCGGCTCACCCGCACCGAGTAGCTCAGGGTGTGAGAGTCGCCCGGTTCGAGTGGCCCGGTCCAGGCAACGCTCACGTCGGAGTCTCCCCGGCTCACGGTTGCGGAGCCCAGCGCGCTGGGTTCCACCCGAACCTCCAGCAGCGCGGGCGCTACGCCGCTGATGACGTCGCGCACGGTGGCCTGTACCGGCAGGTTGCCGGTGTTCTGCACCGTCAGCGAGAGATCGATCTTCTCCCCGCCGGTCACCACGGTGCCGGGCTTGGGTACGGTGCCACGAACCACGTCCACACCGATCGTTGCGGGCGTGGCTATCGCCAGTGACTCCGATACTCCGGAGTAGATGACGCTGGAGAGGCCACCGACGTTGGGAGATCCAACAGCACCGGTTTTCATTCCCCAGCCGTACACGCTGAGTGCCCGAGAGGGAATCGGTGGCTCATTGGGCACGACTGGGATGGTGCCACCCAGCGTCGTCACGGCAAAGTCTTGAGAGACTACGTAGTACACACCGGGTTTCGGCTCCGGAATGACCGCCGTCACGGCGGCGCGACCGTCCGCATCCTCGCCGCAATCCGTGGTGAAATCCCGGCCCGCGGTCAGCGGCGTGCCCGTTGTCAGCGTGGACGAGAGCGTCTCCGGTACTTCGGGAACCTCGGTCAGGCGAAGGCCCGTGCACAGGACCGCGACATCGGATTCCAGGGGTCGGCTGGCGTCTCTCAGGGTGACAAACTGCTGCCCGCCCGCACTCGCAGATTCGGGCTGCGACGCGAACGCCTCCTGGGCCACAAAGGCTGCGTCGGTGGGCGGGGCCGAACTCCCGCGCGGGTTCACCCAGTAGGCACCGACGGAGCTAAAGCCTGGCGGCGCAGCCGAATAGTCGGCACTCACGGGGAACGTGCCGGATGAGGTCGCAAGCGACCCACGGTAGGTACCGGATTCGCCGCGCAGATTCGCGATCTGCGCCATCACGATGGAGTTGACGCGCAGGTCGCGAACCCCGCTCACGGCATCGGTAAACGCAAGCAACACCCGCGAACCGTCATTCACGGCACTCACGGTGCCGATCCGGGTCGGGTCCTCCCCCTCGGCGAGGGTGACCGACACCTCCGAATTGTTGATGATGGCGCGCATATCGGACGGGAGGTCAATCGTCACGATGTCACCGGGCCGCGGCGTATCCGCACTCACCGAAAACAGGAGGGCAAAGTACGGCGACCACACGGACGGCAGTGTGGTGTCTCCGGGAGCAAAGGAGTCCAGCTCCAGCGCCGTAATCACGGGTGAACCGGGCCGGGGTTCGACAGTCACCGGGGCACCAAACGCGGAGGTGGCGGGTGAGGGGGTCGCGAGTTTCTGGGCGGGCGCGAGGCCGAGGGCGGGGGCAAACAGCAGCGCTGCGGCCACCACGGACGACAACAGTGGTTTCACGGGCGGGCGGGCCTTTCGGGTCGGGAAGGGACGCGATAATGCATCCAATTCCAGACGCTAGTGCCCCGCGCCTCCCCGGCACCAGTGCCAGGCCGTCACACTTCGCTACGCGCTACCCTCGGCACGCGCACAAAACCCCGCGTCGCCATCGAGTGGGAACCCAATTGCGGCGCGGGGCCGTGATCGTTCGTCGCTAGCCGTGCGAGGCCTGAATGCTGCGCAGGCGCTCGAGCACCTGGTCGCGCAGGTCCTGCGGGGCGGACTCCTTGCACGCGCGCTGAATGACCTCGGTCAGGGTGCGCGAGAGATCCGCCTCGCCCTGGCAGGACGGGCAGGTTTCCAGGTGCGCCCGAATGTCCGCGGCGTCCGTCTTGCAGACCTCGTTACGCAGATACTCTTCCAAATTCGTTTTGGCTGCTTCGCAGCCGCAGTCTCCACTCATTGACCGCTCCTTGCCTCTGAGGGGATCGAGATCCCACGTTCGATTGCATAGTCCGCGAGGAGGTCGCGCAGCAGGCGACGTCCTCGATGTAGTCGGCTCATGACGGTCCCGACCGGGGTCTTCATGATGTCGGCGATTTCCTGGTAGGCAAAGCCCTCCACGTCCGCCAGATAGACGGCGAGGCGGAAGTCCTCCGGGATCGCCTGCAGCGCTTCCTTGACCGCGCTGTCCGGCATTCGGTCGATGGCCTCGGCCTCGGCCGAACGCGAAGCGCGCGCGGTGGTGGATTCTGCGCCACCCAGCTGCCAGTCCTCAAGATCATCGATCGTGCCCTGATAGGGCTCGCGCTGCTTCTTGCGGTACTGGTTGATGTAGGTGTTGGTGAGAATCCGGTACAGCCAGGCCTTCAGATTGGTTCCCTGACGGAACTGCCCAAATGCCGCATAGGCCTTCACGAAGGTTTCCTGCACGAGGTCCTGGGCATCCGGCGGATTCTTTGTCATCCGCATGGCGGCACCATAGAGTTGGTCAAGGAACGGCAGTGCCTGTTCCTCGAACAACGCCCGAGGGTCTTCGCCCGCGGGGGGATTCTGGGATACTTCGTCTTCTGACATCGCCTCCCAGTCTACGTCGAGTGCGGTCGCGGGGTCTGTAAGGTCGCCGATTACCTCTGCAAACTCGTCCCGCACCGGGGTCTGAAGTGCCACCCGTCCACCTTTCGTCGCTGAGTGCCGCTAGATTAGGTAAACAATGCTTGAGTCACAGTATTCCGCCCCCGAGTTCGATATTTATGGCGTTAACCGCCCCGGTGGAGACACCGGAGACTGGCCCGCGCCCCTCGCATCCGCGCCAATCCGCGCCACGGTGCCCCTTCCCGGGTCAAAATCACTGACCAATCGCGAGCTGATTATTGCCGCATTGGCCGACGGCCCGACCGTGCTGCGCGCACCCCTGCACTCGCAGGACAGCGACAACATGGTCGCCGCGCTGCGCGCGCTGGGCGTCACCATCACGAAGATTCCCGCCGCCACCGAGGGTGGCTTTGGCGACGACCTGCGCATCGAGCCCGCCGAGGAACTCCTCGGCTCCACCACGGTGGACTGCGGCCAGGCCGGCACCGTCATGCGCTTCCTGCCGCCGGTTGCGGCGCTCGCCCTCGGGCCCACCACGATCGACGCCGACCCCTCGGCCCGTCGACGCCCGATGAACACCCTGATCTCCGCTCTGCGCGCCCTCGGCGTCGACATCAACGACGACGCCCGCGGCACGCTGCCCTTCACCGTGCACGGCACCGGCGAGGTGCGCGGTGGCCGGATCGAGATCGATGCCTCCAGCTCGAGCCAGTTCGTCTCGGCGCTGCTGCTGGCCGGTGCCTCATTCACCGAGGGCGTGCACGTTGTGCACACCGGTGAGCGCCTGCCGAGTATTCCCCACATCGACATGACCATCCGCGTGCTCGCGGATCACGGTGTAGAGGTCTCCTCCCCCGCCACCGGCGAGTGGATCGTGGCCCCGCAGACCATTCGTGCCCAGGACGTCATCATCGAGCCCGACCTCTCGAACGCCGCCCCGTTCCTCGTGGCCGCGGTCGCGACCGGCGGCACCGTTTCGGTGCCGAACTGGCCCGCCGAAACCACCCAGGTGGGTGCCCACCTCGCCGAGCTGCTGCCGCAGTTTGGTGCCACCGTCGAATATGCCGACGGCGTACTGACCGTGACCGGCCCCGAGACCATCGTGGGTGCCGACATCGATCTCACCACCGGCGGCGAGCTCGCTCCCCCACTCGCAGCCCTTGCCGCCCTGGCCACCACTCCTACAACGCTCACCGGAATCGGGCACATTCGCCACCACGAGACCGACCGCCTGGCGGCACTGCGCACCGAGATCGAACGCCTCGGCGGCCAGGTTGAGGAGCTCGAAGACGGCCTGCGGATCACCCCGCAGCCGCTGCACGGCGGCCAGTGGCTCAGCTATGAGGATCACCGGATGTCCACCGCCGGCGCGATCATCGGCCTGGTCACCCCGGGTGTCGAGATCGAGAACATCCGCGCGACAGCCAAGACCATGCCCGACTTCCCGCAGATGTGGGCGCGCATGCTGATCGGCACCGTCGACCCGACCGCGGCGGTCCGCGCATGAGCCGCGAAACCACGGTGACGGCGGTTTACGCATGAGCTGGTGGGATGAGGTCACCGGGCCCGACGACGACGATGACTACATCGACGAGTCAGCGATCCGCACCCGCCCCAACCGAAAGGGCACCCGCCCGCGCACCAAGGTGCGGCCGAGCCACAGCGATGCCCAGACCGGGCGGATCGTTGCGGTAGACCGCGGCCGCTACCAGGTGATGGTGGACGAAAACGGCACCGATGAGCGCATGATCACCGCCTCCCGCGCCTCCGAGCTGCGCAAGCAGGGCATCGTCGCGGGCGACCGCGTCGACCTCGTGGGCGACCTCTCCGGAGACGACGGCACGCTCGCCCGCATTGTCCGCATTCAGGAGCGCAGCACGCTGCTGCGCCGCTCAGCGGACGACTCCGACGAGGTCGAGCGCATCATCGTGGCCAATGCCGATCAGATGCTGATCGTGGTGGCCGCCGCAAACCCCGAGCCGCGCGCCCGACTGGTGGACCGCTACCTCATTGCCGCCTACGACGCCGGGGTCACCCCGATGCTCGTGGTCACCAAGACCGACCTCGCCGACCCCGAGGAGTTCCTCGCGAACTTCGTGGGCCTCGATATCCCGGTCTTCACCAGCCGCACCGACGAGATGCCGCTGGACGAGATCCACGCGGCCCTGCGCGGCCACTCAACGGTGTTTGTGGGCCACTCCGGGGTGGGGAAGTCCACGCTGGTCAACGCTCTCGTCCCGAGCGCTCAGCGGGCCACCGGGCACGTCAACGCCGTCACCGGTCGCGGTCGCCACACCTCTTCCTCCACTGTGTCGTACCGCATCTCTGATGCCGAGGGTGCGGGCTGGGTCATCGATACCCCGGGTGTGCGCTCCTTCGGGCTCGGCCACATCAACACCGACAACATCCTGAAGGCGTTCGGCGACTTCGCCGAGGTTGCCGACACCTGCCCGCGCGGCTGCACCCACCTCGAGGATGCCCCGGACTGCGCGATCGCCGCGGCCGCCGCCTCCGGCGAACTCGGCGAGGCCGGCCCCGCCCGGCTCGACTCGCTGCAGCGCCTGCTCAAGACCTTCGCGAAGCGCGCCGAACCCGAGACCCAGCGCACCGTACCCGAGATCTAGCGCGTCATCGATCGTCATCCCCGTGTGGGAGACTCGTCGGTGCCGGGGGTAATCGCTAGGGTGGAAACATGACCGATTACCCCCGTCTCGCACTCGGCGACACCGCCCCCGATTTCACGCTCCTCGATCAGGACGGCCAGCCCGTGCACCTCGCGGATCTGCGCGGCGGCAAGGTCATTCTCTACTTCTACCCCGCCGCGATGACCCCGGGCTGCACCACCCAGGCCTGCGATTTCCGCGACAATATCGCCTCGCTGGCCTCGGCCGGATACACCGTCATCGGCATCTCAAAGGACGCCCCCGGCAAGCTCAAGAAGTTCCAGGAGCGCGACCACCTCCCCTTCCCGCTGCTCAGCGATGAAGACCTCGCGGTCCACCAGGCATACGGCGCGTACGGCGAGAAGAACAACTACGGCAAGATCATCCTCGGCACCCTACGCTCCACCGTGGTGCTCGACGAAAACGGCGTCGTGACCCTGCCCTGGTACAACGTCAAGGCCACCGGGCACGTCGCGAGCCTGCGCAAGAAGCTCGGTATCGACTCCTAGTGCCCGGCCCCATCCTCGCGTTCTCGGCATTCTCCGAGTTCTCCGCGCAGCGGTTTTTCGCCAATCCGTTCAACCAGGACTATGCCCGCCTGAGCGACATGCCGCTCTGGCTGCTGATCCTCACGATCGGCATCGGCGCGATCCTGGGTGTCGGCGGGCTCTGGCTGCACCACTGGCTCTCCGTGCGCAATCCGGTGTGGCTCGGCGCGATCATTCCGGCGATCGTGGTGATCTTTGCGATCACCCCCGGCAAGCCCGAAAACGCCACCTGGGGTGACTCCCTCGGCCGCCTGGTTCTGGTGGTTCCGCTGCTCATCATGTGGTGGGGCGGCGAAAGAAAGCGAAGGATCCGTCGCGGCGAGGACCCGGACGGCGAAACCCCGGACACCCAGAACCTGCCGGATCCGATCTAGCCCTCGGGGTTGGTATCCGCTGGCTCGCCATCCACCGGCCCGCCCTCCACCGGCCCGCCATCCTCGGCGGAGTCGAGGCGGCGAAGCCAGGTGCTCAGGATACGCTCGAGATCGGCGCGATCCCGCGGATCTAGCTCGGCCACGAGGCGGTGCTCCTCACCGATATGCGCGGTAAACGCGATGTCGATGACGTCCCTCCCCTCCGATGTGAGCGCGATAACGCGGGCGCGACCGTCGGCCTCGGCGGTTCGCCGGGTAAGGAGCCCGGCCCGTTCCAGGCGGTCGATGCGCTTGGTCATGGCACCGGTCGTCACCATGGTGTTGCGCGCCAAATCCGAGGGTGAGAGCTCGAAGGGCTCGCCCGCGCGCCGCAGGGTCGCGAGCACGTCGAAGTCCCCCTCGCCGAGGCCGAAGCGCGCGTAGTTTGCGAGCAGGTCGACCATCAGGAAGCTGCCCACGCGGTGCAGGCGTCCGATGACCCCGAGCGGGGAAACGTCGAGGTCGGGACGCTCGGTCGCCCAGGCCGCCTGGATCCGGTCGACGTGATCCGGCGCGCTCGTTTCGGGTGTGCTCATGCCCCAAGCCTAGCCGATTTCCGAAATAGCTTCCATGGAAGCTGATACAGTATCTTCCATGGAAACTAATTTGCGCTGGATTCTGGTGACGGCGATCGCCCCGATCCTCTGGGGCGCCACCTACTACGTCACCGCCCACCTCCTCCCCGCGGACTCCCCGCTCTGGGGATCGGTGATTCGCGCACTGCCGGCCGGGCTCATTCTGCTCGCGATTCGGCGCACGCTGCCGCGGGGCTCCTGGTGGTGGCGCGCGCTCGTCCTCGGCACCGTCAACATGGGCGCGTTCTTCGCCCTGGTCTACGTGGCCGCACAGCTGCTGCCCACTAGCATCGCCTCGACGATCATGGCCACCGGCCCGATCTTCATGATGCTCGTCGCCTGGGCGCTCATCAAGGAAAAGCCACGGGCGATCGCCCTCGCGGGTGCCATACTTGGCCTCGCCGGCGTGGCCATCATGCTGGGCGGCGGCGGGGGCGAGATCAACACACTCGGTGTGCTCGCCTCGGTTACCGCGATGCTGCTCACCGCCGTGGGCTTTGTCCTCGCCAAGCGCTGGGCCGGGCAGGTCGACCCACTCTCGCTCACCTCCTGGCAGCTCCTCGCCGCCGCACTCGTGCTCATTCCGGCCGCAATCATCGTCGAGGGGGCGCCGCCCGCGCTGGATGGCGGCATGCTGCTCGGGTTTGGATACGTCTCTATCCTCGCCACGGCGCTGGCCTACACCGCCTGGTTCACGGGACTCAAGCACCTGAGCGCGGGCAGCGTCGGATTGATCGGCCTCCTCAACCCCGTGGTTGGCGTGCTCCTGGGCACGCTGCTGGCGGGCGAATCCCTCGGCCTGCAGCAGATACTGGGCCTGGTGCTGATCCTGGCGGGCATCCTGCTCGGCCAGCCGATCTTCGCAAGTCGGCGCAGCCTGACCGCGCGGGTCAGTTAGCCGGGCTCGTCGCCCTCGTCGCGGGCGAGCTAGCCGCGCGGATCGACCTCATCACGGTACTGGTCGAGCTCGCGGCGACGCAGCGCCTCGGTCACCGGCTTGCTCAGCAGCAGCGCGATGGCGGCCGCGGTGGGAATCAGGATCGCGAGGCCCATCAGCGGCTGCGCGGTCTCCCCCTGGAACGCACCCACGGCGATCGCCAGCTGAATAACCTGCCAGATCAGCGCGCCTCCGCGCACCCACTGCGCCACCCGAAGCGACCCGATAAAGAGGGCGATCACCCACACCGCACCGAGCGCCACCAGCGCGGTCAGCGCGACGGCGGTGGCCATCGAAGTGGCTCGCTGAGTGAAGAGATCCACTACCAGAACGCCGGTGACGATCACCATTGCGATCGCTTCGATTCCGAGAATCAGGCTCAGCAGGCGAAGGTTTCGGTGCACCCGCGGCTCATCGGGAACGGATGAACGATCGGTGACATCAGATGTGGACATGGAGGAACCCTTAGAAAACTCTTGCGCTGTGGTGGCCAATATGCGACCATATTTGAGGCCGAGTCGCCGCTCACAGGGTCGTGAGCACCACCGCGTTATGTGTTCGCGACCTCTGAGACTCGGTACGATCCCCTCACACCGACCTTAGCTGGTTGGGAACCGTATTCAAAAAAGGAGCAACCCCATGGACTGGCGCGATAAAGCTGCCTGCCTAACAGCCGACCCGGAACTCTTCTTCCCGGTAGGTAACACCGGCCCGGCCGTCGACCAGATCGAGAAGGCCAAGTCGGTCTGCGGTCGCTGCAACGTCACCGAACTGTGCCTGCAGTACGCACTCGAGACCGGTCAGGACTCGGGCGTCTGGGGTGGCCTCTCCGAGGACGAGCGCCGCGCACTGAAGCGTCGCGCCGCCCGCGCACGCCGCGCCTCCTAAGCCAGCCGCGCCTCCCAAACCAGTACCACGCGAACGCCCCGGACACTCCCCCTCGTTGTCCGGGGCGTTTTGCTTACCCATTTACAGGTTTTTAGTTCTGGACTTTCCCCGAGACGGTGATCACTGTATGGTGCAAGGGAAACACCATTTTATTGATTGACACAACAAACTGTGTCCCGTCCCGTCAGGAACTCAATGTCGACGCCCTCACACTCCCCCGAACTCCCCCAGACCATGCGCGCCAGCGTCCTTCACGCTGCGCGTCAGGTTGCCCTCGAGGAGCGCGCGCTCCCGCACCTCGACGCCGATCAGGTGCTGGTAAAGATTTCCGCCGTCGGCATCTGCGGTTCCGACGTCCACTACTTCCACGAGGGCCGGATTGGCGATTTCATCGTCGAGGCGCCGATGATTCTCGGGCACGAGTCCGCGGGTGTGATTGCCGCCGTCGGTGCCGATGTTGACCCCGCCCGCATCGGTTCCCGTGTGTCGATCGAACCGCAGCGCCCGCGCGCCAACTCCCGCGAAACCCTCGAGGGAAACTACAACCTCGACCCGCACATGGAGTTCTACGCGACCCCGCCGATCGACGGCGCCTTCGCCGAGTACGCGGTCATTCAGTCGCACTTCGCGCACGACGTGCCGGACTCCGTGAGTGATGAGGCCGCCGCGCTGATCGAGCCACTCTCGGTCGGTATCGCAACCGCTCGCAAGGCGGAGTTCACCGCGGGTTCGCGCGTGCTGATCGCCGGCGCCGGACCCATCGGAGTCATCATCGCGCAGGTCGCGCGCGCGTACGGCGCACTGGAGGTAATCGTCAGCGACCTCAGCGCGAGCCGCCGCGAGCAGGCACTGCGCTTTGGCGCCACCCGCGTGCTGGATCCTCGTGAGGAGGATGTCAGCACCCTCGGAGTGGACGCCTTCATCGATGCCTCGGGCGCTGCCGCGGCCGTCACCTCGGGCATCCGAGCCGTGCGCCCCGCGGGCCGCGTGGTGCTGGTGGGCCTCGGCTCGCCGGAGATGACCCTGCCCGTCTCGGTGATCCAGAACAACGAGCTGATCGTCACCGGCATCTTCCGCTACACCAACACCTGGCCGCTCGCGATCGACCTCGTCGCCGCCGGCAAGATCGACCTCGATGGCCTCGTCACCGGGCAGTACGGCCTCGCCGAGGTCGAGACCGCCCTGGAGGCCAGCACCCAGGAGTCCGCCCTCAAAACCGTGATCTACCCGGCACGCTAGCGCCCCTCCACGCACAAAACCGCGGCATCCCGTGCGAGATGCCGCGGTTTTGTGCGTCGGCTACGGTGCGGGCGTGAGCGTCGCCACCGAGTCGCGCTCGATCAGGTGCGTGGCGAGCTCGATGTGGTGCGAACCCAGGTCGTCCCCCGCGGCCTGGCTGAGCACCAGGCGCAGGGCGGTACGCCCCATTTCCTGAAGCGGCTGCTGCACGGTGGTCAGGCGCGGCACGGTCTGCTCACTCAGCGAGGTGCCGTCGTAGCCGACGATCGAGAGATCCTCGGGGATACGCACGCCGAGGCGACGGGCCTCCTGGATGAGGCCCACCGCGGTCGAGTCGCTGCCGGCGAACACCGCGGTGGGTGGTTCCTCGAGCGCCATGAAGTGGCGCAGCCCGGCGATACCAGCCTCGGGGCCGAACGAGGTGCCGGTGATGTATTCGTCCCGCACCGCGATGCCCGCGGCGCGCAGCGCACCCAGGTAGCCGTTGAAGCGCGCGGTGTTGCACTCGGCCGATTCCGGGCCGCCGATATAGCCGATCCGCCGGTGTCCGTGCTCGATCAGGTGATCCACCGCGGTGCGTCCGCCCGCCCAGTTTGTAGATCCGACGCTCACGTGCTCGCCCGGCAGCGGGTTCAGCGGGTCGATGACCACGAGCGATACCGAGCGCGCGCGAAACTCCGCGAGCTCCTCGGCGGTGAGGTCCGAGGTCACGAGAATCATTCCGCGCCGCCCCGAGGCCACCACGCGTTCCGCCCAGGCCGCGGGCTGATCACGGCGTACCCGCGCATCGGGCATGCGACTCACCACGACCTCGACGTCGGTACTCTCCGCGTACCGCACCACCCCGCGCAGCACCTCGACTCCATAGGCGTTGTCGAGGTTTGAGGTCACAAAGTCCACCAGCGGGTGATCCTGCACCGCGGGCATGCGCCGCCCGGGCACCGCGTAGTTTTCGCGATCCAGCACGGCCTGAACCCGCCGCCGGGTACTCGCGGCCACGTCGTCTCGCTGATTGAGCACCTTGGAGACGGTGCTGGGTGACACCTCGGCGAGCGCCGCAATCTCCGCGAGGGTGATCCGATGATCCGTCATGCCAGCTCCATTCGCCTGATGCCCGGATCCGCTTCGATCGCGGGCTCGAAAGTTATTCGTTGCCTATTCCTACCACGTTCATCGCGGTGCGGGTGGATATCAGGTGATTATTCGCAAACTTTCCCTTGACCACCCCCGGAGTCGCGGCTATTCTTTCGAGCACGACCTAAAAGTGTTCGAAACTATTTCGAACGGGTTGTACGATCAACCACTGCGCTGTTCACCGGCTTCAACGACGAAGCGGTGCGTTGAAACCTCTGTTTGATCGCGGTGCCTCCAGGCCCGCGTCCCCTAGCACTGGAGTCTCAATGAAGAAACGAAACCTGCTCACCCTCATCGCGGGAAGCGCCGCCCTGGCGCTCGCCCTCACCGGCTGCGGATCCGGCGGCCCGGGCCAAACCACCGGAGCGGCCACCATGTGGGCCCTCACCGGCGATGACACCACCGTGATGAAGACCTCGGTGGAAACCTGGAACAAGGAACACTCCGACCTCAAGATCGACTTCAACGCGTTCGCAAAGGACGGCTTTAAGCCCAAGCTGCGCACCGCAATCGGCGCGGGCGAGGGCCCCACGTTCGTGTTCGGCTGGGGCGGCGGCGTGCTCGCCGACTTCGTAAAGGCCGGGCAGATCGAGGATCTCTCCGACTTCGTCGCCGAGAACCCCGAGGTCCTGAAGCGGTACATCCCCTCGGTTCTCGCGAACGGCACGGTGGACGGCAAGACCTACGCCATCCCGAACAACAAGCTGCAGCCGGTCGTGCTCTACTACAACACCGCGATGTTCACGGACGCCGGGGTCACCCCGCCGAAGACCTGGGATGATCTGCTCGACCTCGTTAAGACCTTCAACGCGAAGGGCATCGCACCGTTCTCACTGGGCGCGCAGACCAAGTGGCCGAGCCTGATGTGGCTGCAGTACCTCTCCGATCGCATCGGCGGGCCCGAGGCGTTCCAGGCGGTGCTGGATGGCAAGCCCGACGCCTGGTCGCACCCGGCCATCATCGAGGCCCTCACCAAGATTCAGCAGCTCGTCGACGCGGGCGGATTCATCAACGGATTCGCCTCGGTGTCCTCCGACAGCGGTGCCGACCTCGCGCTGGTACACACCGGCAAGGCCGCGATGGTTCTGCACGGCGCGTGGAGCTACCAGACCTTCAAGACCGACTCCCCCGACTTCGTGAAGGACGGCAAGCTCGGCTACACCACCTTCCCGACCGTGGCCGGCGGGGTGGGCGACCCGAAGAACATCGTGGGTAACCCCACCAACTTCTGGTCGATCTCCTCGAAGGCCACCCAGGAACAGAAGAAGGCCGCGCTGGCCTACCTCGCCGACGGGCTGAACAACGATGCGTACGTGGATGACATCATCGCCTCCGGTGCCGTACCCGTGGTACAGGGCGTCGAGGCCAAGCTGAAGTCCTCTGATAACGCCGACTGGCTCTCGTTCGTCTACGACATGGCCTCCAACGCCCCGCACTTCCAGCTCTCCTGGGATCAGGCGCTCCCCCCGGCACAGGGTGAGGCGATGCTCACGAACCTCGAGCAGATCTTCCTGAAGAAGATCACCCCGCAGGAGTTCGCCACCACGATGAACGCCACCCTCGGGAAGTAGCACCCGCACATGTCCACCACCACGTCTCCCGAAAAGACCCGCGCCGAGGCGCGTGCCGAGCTCCCCCAGGGTTCGGCACGCCCCGCCTCCGCGCCGGCCACCCGGTCGGCGCGATCCACCCGAGCGGCCGGTCAGTCCGGCCCCTCGGGGTGGTTCGCCGCCCCCGCGCTGATCATGTTCTCGGCCTTCGCGCTGCTGCCGCTCGGCGGGGTAATCGCCCTGTCCTTTACCAACTGGGACGGCATCAGCGACCTCTCCTTCTCCGGGCTCTCCAGCTGGACCACCGTCCTGACCGACCCGGTCACCGGCAACGCCCTGGTCGTCACCGCGAAGATCATGTTCTTCTCCTACATCGTGCAGGCACCGATCAGCATCCTGCTGGGCGCGTTCGTCGCCGGCCGTCAGCGCTACCGCGCGCTCCTCGCGGTCTTCTACTTCGTGCCGCTGCTGCTCAGCTCGGCGGCCATCGCGATCGCATTCAAGGCCCTGCTCGACCCCAACTTCGGTCTCGGGGCCGGGCTCGGCATTCCGCTGCTCAACCAGGACTGGCTGGGCAACGCCGACCTCGCGCTGTTCGTGGTGATCTTCGTGATCGCCTGGCAGTTCATCCCGTTCCACACCCTCATCTATCAGGGCGCCGTGCGCCAGATTCCCGCCTCGATGTATGAGGCGGCCCGGATCGACGGAGCCGGCACCATCGCCCAGTTCTTCCACATCACGCTGCCGCAGCTGAAGTACACGATCATCACCTCCTCCACCCTGATGGTGGTGGGTTCGCTCACCTACTTCGACCTCATCTTCATCCTCACCACCGGAGGCCCGGGCTACGCAACCCGACTGCTGCCGCTGCACATGTACCTCACCGGGTTCAAGGCCAACGACATGGGTGCCGCCAGCGCGCTCGGTGTCATTCTCGTGGTGATCGGCGTGAGCCTCGCCCTGATTCTTCAGCGACTCGGCGGCAAGGACCGCCGGGCCAGCCAGACCGAGGGAGCATGATGAGCACGCTCAGCGCACCGCGCACCACCCCGTCCGATGCCAACACCAACACCGGTGCACGGCCGCCGCGCGCACGCAGTGGCCGGGAACGCCCGAACATTCTGGGCGGCCTCGGCGGCTGGATCTGGCTCGCGATCATCATCCTGCCCATCTACTACGTGATCATCACGAGCCTCAAGCGGCAGTCCGAGTACTACTCCTCGAACCCGCTGCTGCCGCCGGCTAGCCCCACGCTCGACAACTATGTGATGGTGCTCGAGCACGATTTCGCACGCTACTTTCTGAACAGCGCGATCGTGACCATCGGATCGGTCATCCCCATCCTGCTGGTGTGCTTCATGGCCTCCTACGCGATCGTGCGCGGCCACTCCCGCTTCCTCGCCGGCACCAACTCGCTGTTTCTTCTGGGGCTCGCGATCCCGCTGCAGGCCACCATCATCCCGATCTACTTCATGGTCACCCGGGCGAACATGTATGACACCCTGCTCGCGCTGATCCTGCCCTCGATCGCGTTCGCGATTCCGCTGTCCGTCATCATCCTGAACACCTTCATGCGCAACGTGCCCAATGAGCTGTTCGAGTCGATGCGGTTGGATGGCTGCAGCAACTGGCAGATGCTGTGGAAGCTCGCCTTCCCGCTGGTCAAGCCCGCGCTGGTAACCGTGGGTATCTATCAGGGCCTGCAGGTGTGGAACAGCTTCCTGTTCCCCCTGATCCTGACCCAGAGCGCCGACGTTGCGGTGCTGCCGCTGTCGCTGTGGGCGTTCCAGGGTGAGTTCAGCATGAACATTCCGGCGATCCTCGCGAGCGTTGTGCTCACCAGCATTCCGCTGCTCGTGCTCTACCTCGTGGGTCGCAAACAGCTTCTCGGCGGCCTGACCGCCGGTTTTGGAAAGTAGGACAGTAATGAGTAATTCCCCCGCCCCCGCCCTGCGCGTGGCAATGATCGGCACCGCCTTCATGGGTGCCATGCACTCACACGCCTGGCGCACCGCGCACCGGTTCTTTGACCTCCCGCTCACTCCGGAGCTCGCGGTCATCGCCGGGCGCAACCCCGAGTCCACCGCGGCCGCTGCCCGCAAGTACGGGTGGGCCGAGGCAAGCACCGACTGGCGTGAGGTTATCGCGCGCGATGACATCGACCTCATCGACATCTGCACCCCGGGTGACACCCACCGAGAGATCGCCCTCGCGGCTCTCGCCGCGGGCAAGCACGTTCTGTGTGAAAAGCCGCTCGCGAACTCGGTGGCCGAGGCCGAGGAGATGACGGCCGCCGCCGAGGAGGCCGAGGCCCGCGGCGTGTTCTCGATGTGCGGCTTCTCCTACCGTCGCACACCGGCGCTGACTCTCGCCCGACAGCTCGTGGCCGAGGGCCGCCTCGGCACCGTTCGTCAGGTGCGCGCCCAGTATCTTCAGGACTGGCTGAGCGATGAAAACGCGCCGATGACCTGGCGGCTGGATAAAACAAAGTCCGGGTCGGGATCGCTCGGCGATATCGGTGCCCACATCATCGACGCGGCCCAGTTTGTCACCGGCACCGATATCGCCGGCGTCTCGGCGCTGCTGGAGACCTTCGTGACCCGCCGGCCGGTGGCCGGCGAGCACGTGGGGCTCGGCGGATCCGGGGCCACCGATGGCGAGTACGCGGACGTGACCGTGGACGATGCGGCGCTGTTCACCGCCCGCTTCACCGATAACACCGTGGGCATTTTCGAGGCCACCCGCTTCGCTCTCGGCCGGAAGAACGCGGTGCGGCTGGAGGTCAACGGCACCCTCGGGTCACTCGCATTCGATTTTGAGGATATGAACGTCCTCGAGTTCTTCGACGGGACCGCCCCCGCACACACCCAGGGGTTCCAGCGCATCATCGTCACCGAACCGGTGCATCCGTACACGGCGAACTGGTGGCCCGCGGGCCACGGGCTCGGCTATGAGCACGGGTTCACCCACCAGGTCGTGGATCTGGTGACCGCGATCGGCGCGGGTACCGCGCCATCCCCCTCCTTCGCCGAGGCTCTCGGCGTGCAGCGCGTTCTCGACGCGGTGGAGCGCAGCTCCGCCGATCACAGCACCTTCACCCCGGTTTTCCGGTAACCCCCTAAGGAAAGTACACCCATGAAAAACGCCCTCGTGGTTCGTGGCGGCTGGGACGGACACCAGCCCGTCGAAGCCACCAACCTCTTCATCCCCTTCCTCGAAGCAAACGGTTTCACCGTGCGGGTGGAGGAGTCCACCGCCGTCTACGCCGACACCGACTATCTGGCGACCGTGGACCTGATCGTGCAGTGCAACACCATGACCACGATCGAGAAGGAGGAGTTCGAGGGGCTCCGCGGCGCCGTGGAGGCCGGCACGGGTCTTGCCGGCTGGCACGGCGGAATCGCCGACTCCTACCGTAACAACGCCGACTACCTCCAGCTCATCGGCGGACAGTTCGCCTGCCACCCCGGCAAGCACGAGGACGAGCGCATCGGTGAGCAGTCGGATAACTATGTGCCGCACACCGTCAATATCCTGCCCGAGCAGCGGGAGCACCCGATCGTCGCGGGCATTGAGGACTTCGAGCTCACTACCGAGCAGTACTGGGTACTCGCCGACGACTACAATGACGTCCTCGCGACCACCACGCAGGCCGTACGCCCCTGGGATGCCTGGAACAGGCCGGTGACCTCCCCCGCCATTTGGACGCGTCAGTGGGGCCGCGGGCGCATCTTTGTGAGCACCCCGGGGCACCGCGTCGAGGTGCTGCAGGATGCCAACGTGAAGACCATCATCGAGCGGGGGCTGCTGTGGGCCAGTCGGTAATCGCACCCGCCCGAGTGGGCATCATCGGGGTGGGGGCGATCGCCGGGCAATACCTCGCAAGCTTCCCAAAGCTCGCGAACGTGCACCTGGTCGCCGTGGCCGATCTCGACATGGAGCGCGCACGCAGCGTCGCCGAGGCCGCCCCGATTCCCGGCGTACGCGCCCTCACGGTGGATGAGCTCCTCGCCGACCCCGAGGTTGACGTGGTGCTGAACCTCACGATTCCTCGCGCCCATGCCGATATCGCCCTGCGCGCCATTGCCGCGGGGAAGGACGTCTACGGGGAGAAACCCCTCACCGCCACCGTCGCCGAGGGCGTCGAGGTACTGGCCGCCGCCGAGGCTGCCGGGGTTCGGGTGGCCTCTGCCCCCGATACCGTGCTGGGCACCGGCGTACAGACCGCCCGCGCGGCGGTGGATGCCGGCGCGATTGGCCGCCCGATTTCCGCCACCGCCACCATGGTGACCCCGGGGCATGAGCGCTGGCATCCAAACCCGGACTTCTACTATGTGCCCGGTGGTGGCCCGCTGCTGGATATGGGCCCCTACTATGTGACAGCGCTGGTCACCCTACTCGGTCCGGTCACCTCGGTGATCGGCGCGGCCAGCCACACCCGTGATGAGCGCACAATCGGTTCCGGCCCGCGTGCCGGGGAGCGCATCCCGGTGAGCACCGACTCCCACGTCACCGGTGTCCTTACCCACGCGTCGGGCGCGCTGTCGACGCTGTTCATGAGCTTCGACGCGGTAGCCACCCGCTCCTCGAACATCGAGATCCACGGTGAAACCGCCTCGCTGATCGTGCCGGACCCGAACGGATTCGCCGGTGACGTGCAGATCCGCCGCTTGGGAGAGGACGGGTGGGAAACCCTACCGGTATCGGCCGGGTATCCCGAGGCCTCCCGCGGCATCGGGCTGGACGACTTCGCCGGCACCCCGGCGGGCGAAACCCCACGCACCAGCGGCGCCCTCGCCCTGCACGTGCTCGAAATCATGGAGTCGGTGCTGATCTCGGCCCACACCGGCACCGCGGTACCCATCGTCTCAACCGCCGAGCGCCCGGCCGCGGTTTCGCAGGGCTAGCCACGAAAGAACGGTCGTCTCCTCATCGGAGACGACCGTTCTTTAGTTCTCGACTAGCCGCGGATGAACCGCATCGGCACCTCGATGGTAACCTCGGTGCCCGAGCCCATCACGGTGTGCCAGTCGATCCGGCCCGAGAGCTCGCCCTGGATCAGCGTGCGCACGATCTGGGTACCGAGGCCCGCGCCCACGCGCCCCTCGGGCAAACCGGCGCCGTTGTCGCGCACCAGCACGGTCAGGGTCTCGGCATCGCGCTGGGCGACGATCTCGACCTTGCCCTCGCGGCCGGCGAGGCCGTGCTCCACGGCGTTGGTCACGAGCTCGGTCAGCGCAAGCGCGAGCGGGGTCGCGTACTCACTCGGCAGCACGCCGAAGGTACCGGTCTTGATCGGGTGCACCTTGGTGTTGTGTGAGGAGGCAACCTCGGCGATCAGCATCAGCACGCGCTCAAACACGTCGTCAAAGTCCACGGCCTGGTTCAGACCCTCGGAGAGGGTATCGTGCACCACCGCGATCGCGGACACTCGGCGCATCGCCTGGGTCAGTGCCTCGGCGCCCTCCTCGGTGCGGGCACGACGGGCCTGGATGCGCAGCAGCGAGGCCACGGTCTGCAGGTTGTTCTTCACCCGGTGGTGGATCTCGCGGATCGTCGCATCCTTGGTGATCAGCTCGCGCTCCTGGTGGCGCAGCTCGGAAACGTCGCGGCACAGCACGATCGCGCCGGCCCGCTCGCCCCGGTGCCGCAGCGGAATGGTGCGCAGCGAGACGGTTACACCGCGGGCCTCGATGTCCGTGCGCCAGGGGGCGCGGCCGGTCACCACCAGCGGCAGCGACTCGTCGATGTCCTGCTTACCGGGCAGGATCTGCGTGGTGACCTCGGCGAGGGACTCCCCCTCCAGCTCATCCACGAAACCCATCCGGTTGAAGGCGGACAGCGCGTTGGGGCTCGCGAACGTCGTGATGCCCTCGACATCCAGACGAATCAGGCCGTCGTTCGCGCGCGGGGCACCGCGGCGCGGTCCGCTCGGCGCACCGAGATCCGGGAAGTCTCCGGCGGCGATCATTTCAAACAGATCGTCGGCGCACTCGTTGAAGGTGAGTTCCTGACGACTCGGCGTGCGGGTCTCGGAGAGGTTTGTGTGCCGGGTCAGCACGGCAATCGGCCGCGGGGCGTTCTCGGCCGAGCTCGGTGTCAGGCGGCGCATCACCGGGACAGCGCGCACGCGGGTCGGGGTTTCCTCGTACCAGTCCGGAGACGAGGAGTCGACAATCTTGCCGTCTTCAAACGCGCTCGAAACCTGGGCAGCCCACTGCGGCTTCACCCGCTGGCCCACCACATCGCGGTAGAACAGGGTCGCGGCGCTCGAGGGGCGGTGGTGCGAAATCGAGACGAAGGAGCCGTCCGAGGTCGGTGCCCAGATGACGATATCCGCGAACGCAAGGTCGGCGAGCAGCTGGGCGTCACCGATGAGCATATGCAGCCAATCGATGTCTTCCTCGCTGGCAAGGCCCTGACGGTGGATGAGGTCACTGAGAGTCGACATTCCCCCAGTTTAGAATGCTCGGCGGGGTCAGGTGTGACGGCCCGCGGAAGCTTTCCCCCACCGTCTCGGTACCAATAGTTTTACACAGTGCCTCACGGGTGTGCGCCGCGGGTGGCGGAACGCTGTTTTGATGGTTACCCAGTGTCGCCACATTCGGGCCACCCGGCCCCATCCCCCGGCACCACGCGGCCACCCTTCAGAAATGGGACCATATGTCCTCCGTCTCACCCGTGCCCGCGTCTCGCCCCGAACGGTCCTCACCCAGCGGGCCCGCCGCGGCATCCCCGCCCCTGCTCAGTCCGTCCGTTCCCACGATCGTCCTGCGTGTGGCACTCGCCGCACTTGAGGTGGTCGGTGGTGTCCGCGATGTCAGCCAGTTGGCGCACTGGATCTCGACCGAAACATACACCCACCTTGAGCTGCGTGCCGCCCTCGCCCGGCGAAGTAGGGCGCAGCGCAATCAGGGGCCCCACCACACGGCCTACTCACTCGGTACCCCGCACCTGTGTTACCCCACCCCAGACGTCGTGGAAGCCGCCGTTGTCGCCCAGACCGAACGCAGCGCGATCGCGGTCGCAATTCGCCTCGAGCGCGGGGATTCCCGCTGGCAGGTTGTGCACCTGCACGTCATCTAGTGTGAGAAATCTCCGGGCATTCGCGTGCAAAAGAATGGTGCCGCCCGCCCCGAAGGGCAGGCGGCACCGAAACTCACGAGCGGTGGCTACTTCTTCTTACGACGGTCGGCGCGGTTGCCACCACCGGACTGCTGGCCAAAAGCCCCGCGGTCGCCGGAGGGTGCGGAACCCGAGGGTGCCGAACCCGACTCACGCTGTGCCTTGGCGGTCGCGGTCTGGTTGATCTGGCCACCTGCGCCACGAACCTCAACCTCGCCGTCCTCGCTGGGGGCGGTGTAGCTCAGCTTGCGCTGCTCGGGCTCATTGCGCTCAAGACCCTTGGCGGAAACCTCGACGGACTCCTGGCCGCTCGGGGCGACCTCAACCTCAAGGTTGAACAGGAAGCCGATGGACTCCTCGCGGATCTGGCCCATCATCTGCTGGAACATCGCGTAGCCCTCGCGCTGGTACTCAACCAGCGGGTCACGCTGAGCCATCGCGCGCAGGCCGATGCCGTCCTTCAGGTAGTCCATCTCGTAGAGGTGGTCACGCCAGCGGCGGTCAACCACCTGCAGCACCACGCGGCGCTCAAGCTCACGCATCGCGGGCTCACCCAGCTGTTCCTCACGCGTGCCATAGGCAACCTTGGCGTCCGAGAGGATCTCGCGGCGGATGAAGTCACGGTTTACGCGGCCACGCTGGCCGGCCTCCGCGATGACCTCATCGATGGTTACACCGACGGGGTAGATCTGCTTGAGGTCAACCCAGAGGGCGTCGAAGTCCCAGTCATCGCCGTTACCCTCGTGCACGTGCACGTCGAGGATCTCGTCGATCACGCTCTCGAGGAAGGTTTCGACCCGGTCGTGCAGGTCGTCACCCTCGAGGATGTGGCGGCGGTCGGTGTAGATGGCCTCGCGCTGACGGTTCAGAACGTCGTCATACTTCAGAACGTTCTTGCGGATCTCGGCGTTACGCTGCTCAACCTGCGACTGTGCGCTGCGGATCGCGCGCGACACCATTTTCGACTCGATCGCAACGTCATCCGGGGTTCCGCCACGGTTCATCAGGGCCTCGGCGGCACCGGAGTTGAACAGGCGCATCAGATCATCGGTGAGCGACAGGTAGAAGCGGCTCTCACCCGGGTCGCCCTGACGGCCGGAACGACCGCGCAGCTGGTTGTCGATACGACGCGACTCGTGACGCTCGGTACCGAGCACGTAGAGGCCACCAGCTTCGGAAACCTTCTCGGCTTCAACGCTGACCTCGGCCTTGACATCCTTGAAGACGTCATCCCAGGCAGCCTCGTACTCCTCGGGGTTCTCCGAGGGGCTCAGACCCTTCTCGGTCATCTTGGCGACGGCCAGGAACTCGGCGTTTCCACCGAGCATGATGTCGGTACCACGACCGGCCATGTTGGTGGCCACGGTCACGGCGCCGAAGCGACCGGCCTGGGCCACGATCGCGGCCTCACGTGCGTGGTTCTTTGCGTTCAGAACCTCGTGGCGCACGCCCTTCTTCGCCAGCAGGCGGGAGAGGTACTCGCTCTTTTCCACCGAGGTGGTTCCGACGAGGACGGGCTGCCCCTTCTCGTGGCGCTCCTGGATGTCTTCGGCGACCTGCTCAAACTTGACCTGCTCGTTCTTGTACACGAGGTCGGGCTGATCGATGCGCTGCATCGTCTTGTTGGTGGGGATCGGGACCACACCGAGCTTGTAGGTCGACATGAACTCGGCGGCCTCGGTATCGGCCGTACCGGTCATGCCGGAGAGCTTCTCGTAGAGACGGAAGTAGTTCTGCAGGGTCACCGTGGCGAGGGTCTGGTTCTCCGCCTTGACGGTCACGCCCTCCTTGGCCTCAATGGCCTGGTGGATACCCTCGTTGTAGCGACGACCGGCAAGGATACGACCGGTGTGCTCGTCAACGATCATGACCTCGCCGTTCATCACGACGTAGTCCTTGTCGCGCTTGAACAGGGCGGCGGCCTTGATCGAGTTGTTCAGGAACGAGATCAGCGGGGTGTTGGCCGACTCGTACAGGTTGTCGATACCGAGGTAGTCCTCAACCTTTTCGATACCCGGCTCGAGCACACCCACGGTGCGCTTCTTCTCGTCTACCTCGAAGTCGACGCCGGATTCCAGCTTGGTCGCGATCCGGGCAAACTCGGTAAACCAGCGGTTGGCCTCGCCTGAGGACGGGCCCGAGATGATCAGCGGGGTACGCGCCTCATCGATCAGGATCGAGTCAACCTCGTCAACGATGGCGAAGAAGTGGCCACGCTGCACGAGATCGGCCGACTGCCAGGCCATGTTGTCGCGCAGGAAGTCGAAACCAAACTCGTTGTTGGTGCCGTACGTAATGTCGGCCGCGTACTGCTCACGACGCTCGGCCGGGGTCTGACCGGAGATGATCACACCGGTGGTCATGCCGAGGGCGCGGAACACGCGGCCCATCAGCTCGGACTGGTAGCTCGCGAGGAAGTCGTTGACCGTCACCACGTGGACACCCTTGCCCGCGATGGCGTTGAGGTAGGCCGGCAGGGTTGCGACCAGGGTCTTACCCTCACCGGTCTTCATCTCGGAGATGTTGCCGAGGTGCAGTGCGGCACCACCCATGATCTGGACGTCGAAGTGACGAAGACCCAGGGTGCGCTTGGCGGCCTCACGGACGGCGGCGAATGCCTCGGGGAGCAGGTCGTCAAGCGTCTCGCCCGCCTCGAAGCGACCACGGAGCTCCGCGGTTTCCTCGCGCAGTTCCTCGTCGGTCAGGCCGTTGAAGTCTTCCTCAAGCGCGTTGACCGCCTTGGTCAGGTTCTGCAGCTTTTTGATGACTCGGCCTTCGCCAACACGAAGGACTTTTTCCAGGACTGAGGCCACGACTTGCTCTCCACTTGTCTTTGGGCGCCGACGGGGCGCGGATTCGCACGGGGTGTGCGGCCCAACCGCTGTCGACGGGGCGCAGTTCCGCACGGTATGTGCGGCCAACCCATCGATGGGACCACCGAGGGCCAACTCTATGTTATCGGGACGGGAGGAAAACACCGCGTTCGAGCGCGTATTTCGACCGAAAACTCAGCAAGTTTCCCTCACAGCGAAGCCGCCCCGACCGTGAAACACACACGATCGGGGCGGCTTTTTGCCTCGCGGACTGCGACGGACCCGACAAAGAGGTCAGACCAGATTCCGCGAGATTACGGCGCTGAGCGGCGAAGAACCGCTAGGAGGCCTGGGCCTCGGCCTCTTCCGAGAGACCGATCACGCCGTAGTCCCAGCCCTTGCGGCGGTAGACGACACTGGACCGATCGGTACGGGCATCGATGAAGAGGAAGAAGTCGTGCCCGACGAGCTCCATCCGGTCCACGGCCTCCTCGACGGTCATCCACTCGGCCGGGAACAGCTTCTCGCGGATGACCACGGGGCTGTACGGGGCGTCGTCTTCAACGGCGTCCACGATCGGGACCGATCCGGTGGCTACCGCGTTGAGCACGTCAACGCCGGCAGCTTCCAGACCGATCGAGCTGAAACCCTCGCTGCTCGCCTCATGCAGCGAGGTGCGCCCACGACCGCGGAGATCCTTGCGGCGGTCCTTTGAGCGACGAATGCGCTCCATGATCTTCGCCATGGCGAGATCGAAGGCGACGTACTTATCCGATCCGGTGGCCTCGGCGCGAATCAGCGGGCCGGGGCCCACCAGGGTGAGTTCCACCCGGTCTTCGCCGCGACGGCCGGACTTATCGCTGTGCCGAGAAACCTTGACCTCAAACGAGATTGCCTTTTCCGAAAGGTGCTCGACCTTTGCGGACTTTTCCTCGACATAGTCACGGAAACGATCGGTGATCTTCAGGCCAAATCCTACGATGTTGGTTTCCATGGGGACCTCCTGTCAAAGCGTGCCGCCAGTTGATCCCGGCGGTCCTTTCACGCCTTTAGCCACCACCGTAGTCCCTTCGCCAACGCTTGTCATTAGAAATCTGATATCCGTCACTTTCCGGGCGTGCCCCGCCGCGAAACCTGCCCGAAGAAGGGGCAAAAAACGGCGGCAAGAGAGGCATACTGCCCACCCTGGCGCCGTGAATTCCCAGGTGCCAGCTAGAGGTTTACCAGGGTCTTCGCACGATCCTTCTGCGCGAGGAAGAACCCACAGGCGGCGATCGCCCAGCCCCAAACCGCGTGCCCGAAGAGCTCGGAGAAGTGCTCCTCCCAGGGCTGATCCCAGGCCGCGGGAACGGTGCCCATTGCGGGCATCAGAATCAGGTGGAAGAACACCCACACCACCAGGCCGAACGCGGCCCCCTGCCAGAGTGAGGTGATCGGCAGATACTGGGCGGCGAACAGGTAGACCATGGCACACACGATCGAGAAGGCGAAGTGAATGATCAGGGCCAAATAGAAGACCTGCTGGTCGCCGAACATCACGAAGTCGTGGGTTTGTTCCGTCGCCATCCCAAACTGCTCGAGCAGGGTCTGCGGCGGATTGGTGGCGTTGCGCTCGATGGTGCGCGGCGGGAAGATCACCTCCCACCCGATTTTCACCATCCCGGAGATCATTCCCGCGATGAACCCGTACCACAGGCTCTTCAGAATGATCGTTCCCACAGGAGCGGTCGGTTTAGTCACTGTGAACACGGATTTCCCCCTAGACGGTCTTGCCCCCAACACACGTTGGTGATGCCGAGAGCAAGCGTAAAATCGCCGAGAAAACCCTGTCAATGCACTCTTTTTTCACGGCCTTACCAGGGTATTTTTTACGGTGGCGAACGCGGTCACACGATCTCGATTTCGCCGGACAAATACGGGGGAGCACGTTAATATTGCCGTTCCGAGGCCGGGCGCAACCGCCCGCAGCAGGGACCGTCAAAACCCGACAGCCGAGGGGTCATGCCGTGCCGCCGAGCTCAATTTCTGCTCGGATTCGACGCTCCTCGGCGCGGAGCTCGGGCGAGGACCAGCGCCCCTGCCGCGACCACGCCCTGCGCGCTGAGGGCTCGAATCGCCTCCCGCAGGGTGGCACCGGTGGTGCACACATCGTCCACCACCCAGACCGAGGCGAGGTTCGCGTCGTGTGTCAGGCTCGGCGAACCGAGTCTTGCGGGCACCGGCCGGGCACGCATCGCGTGACGGAGGTTGTGCGCGCGCTCGGCGATGCTGAGGCCCAGCTGGTCGCCGGGTTCGCGTGCCCAGCTCAGGAGGTGGCGTGGGCGTTGACCGGCCGCGCGCAGCAGGGAGACAACCGGGTGATATCCGCGGCGTCGAAATCCCGCTGCGCGGCCAGGCACGGGCACCAGGATCGGTGGCGGCAGGGCGGACTCCCGTGGCTGCGCCGCGCGAATCGCGCGGGCGAGGGGGTCGGCGAGGGCGCGGCAGAGATCCACCCGATCGTGATTTTTGAAGCTCAGGATGAGCCTAGCCGGGGCGTCGCGGTAGGCGAGCGCCCACCAGAGTGGCACCGACTCTTGCCCGGGCAGGAGACCGCGCCGCGCGACCTGCCCGCTCAGCACCCTGCGGCAGGTGGAGCAGAGCCCGGAGGCAGGACGACGGGGATCGGGTGGGCGGGCACAGCCCGGGCACGGAATCGGAAGTAGGCAACCGAGTACACGCGCCACGAGGGGAAAGACCGTGGGTAACGCTGTGGGTAACTCGGTGGGTAACGCCGCGGGGCTCGCGACGGACGTGGGCGAGGTGTGGAGCAGAGGAATCGTCATGAGACCATCCTCAGTTCGGGCGTGCCCGTGTGCCCAGACCGTCTCGAAATCTGTGGGCTCCTGCGGGGGCACAGCCGCCTGTGGAATCTCTCCGAGATACCCGGGGAGATTCCACCGGCGACTACTCGACGCGCTCGGGTGCGCCCTGCTGCGTCGCGATCAGGCGTACATCCGTGGCCACCTGCTGCCAGGATCCCGAACGCCAGAACATCATGCGACCGTCCTCCCCCAGGACCCTCAGCTGGTTGATGTTGCTCCCGCCAACGATCATCGTCCCGCCGGTCACGGGCACCAGGGAATCACTTCGCCCGCCGACAACCGACTGAACGATCTGGGCCACGCCCTGTTCGTTGGTGCCGAGCGAGGCTACGGTGTTCTCATCAACCCAGGTCGCGGAGCGGGCGGAGCCGCCCGCGGCGGGCACGCGCACCGGCTCGCCCAGCCGCACGGGCACGCCGTTTTCGTCCTTTTGGATTCCGGCCACCAGCAGCACGCTTCGACCACCCGACACCACGAAGGCCAGTACGCGGGTACCGTCTCGCGAGACCTGCAGCGAGACGATCTGTGCCGCATCCGGCCAGCTCACCGTCACCGGAAGCTTCTTCCCATCCGGCCCAATGGCAACCAGCTCGGACGGGGCATCCGCCGGAACGGACCAGATGTAGCCGGAGCCATCGATGCTCGGCGGAATCAGGTGCGCGCGGGCATCCACGAGTTCCGGCCCGGCCGGACGAATAGCGGACACCCCGCTGGGGGCCAGCGCGGCAACGAGCTGGCGCGAACCATCGATGGTCGCCGCGGTGGGGTTCAGCGCCTCCACCTGCGAGGAGATCACCGGGATCTTGTCGATGCTGTCGTCGGTTTGGAACCCGAAGCCGGCCTCGGTGAGCACCAGCGCGCGGGGATCGGTGCGAGCTCCGGAGATTGTCAGCGGAGTGGCTTCCTGGGGGACGCCGTTCACGCTGAGGGTGACGGACTTGATCGAGGACACCTCGGACAGGCTCTCGACCAGCTGCGCCTTCATCCGGCGCAGGGTGAGCTCATCCTGCCCGCTCGCCTCGCGGTTGAGGTTGATCGTGGCCGTGCTGTTTTCGATCGGCACGGTATCGGTCAGGAGCCTGGTGCCCTCGGGGAACGCGGTGGAGACCGACCCGGCCAGCCAGGGGCTCGGACCGGCGAGCAGCGCCTTCACAACGTTGGTGGAGGTCGAGGAGCGTGACGGGAACCAGCGCACCTCCGGCACCAGGGCGGTCCAGCTCGGATCAAAGAATCGCAGCGTGTACGGCTTGAAGACCTCGCGGAACTTCACCGGGTCGAGCATGACGCCATCGGGCGCACTGGAGATGCGCCACTGCCCACCCACCTTCGCAAAGGTGAAGTCCAGCTGGATCGAGGAGTTTCCAAATTCCGGGGTGTACTGCCCGGTGGCGTCCACCGTGGCGAGCGGGGTTGCGGTCATCGTCAACCCACCGACGGCCTCATTGGATTCGATCCGACGCTGCTCGGCCTGATCCATGATCGCGCGGGCATCCGGCTTCCAGGTTCCGGCGAGGGTCGTCGTGAGGAATTCGCGGGCGGTCGCATAGTTGTTCGCGGGGCTCGCCGCGGCCTCGATAAAGCCGGTCAGGAGCTCCTCACGGCTCGCATCCTTTTCCGGACCGCGCGCCAGGAACACCACCTCGGGGCCCTCAGAACGATCAACCGCATGGCCGGCGTTTACGCTTCCGCCGCGCGGGATCGTCGCGCATCCGGAGATCAGCAGGAGCGCCGTGAACGCCCCCACCAGCGCGGCTCCGCGACGACGCCACATCCGTGCTGCACTCATGCGGTGATCCCTTCAAACGCGGTTTCGTCCGGTCCGTCCATGCCCGCATCCACGGGTTCCAGGGGCAGCGGGGACGCGCCAAGGCCGTCCTCCTGCTCGTGGTGGCGGGGAAGGAGGAGCCTAAAGTTAGAGCCCGCACCTGTGCGGGACCAGACCGCCAGGGTTCCCCCGTGCAGCTGGGCGTCCTCGAGGGCGATGGCCAATCCCAGGCCGGTTCCACCGATGGTGCGCCGCCGCGAGGGATCCGCGCGCCAGAAGCGGTCAAAGGCGCGCGCAGCATCGGTTTCGCTCATCCCGAGCCCATAGTCGCGCACGGTCAGCGCGACGGTGCTGGAGGTCGAGTCGATGGTCATCACGACCGGACGACCCTCGCCGTGCTCAATCGCGTTCCCCAGAAGGTTGTTGACGATGCGACGAATCCGGCGCGGGTCGATATCGATCGGCCCGTATCCGCCCGGGGCGAGCACCACGAGGCGGGATCCGCTCTGGTCGGCGAGCTGCTGCATCCCCTCCACGCAGTCGCGCACGAGCGCGGGCAGACTCACCGGCTCGAGGTCCAGCTGGATCGATCCCGCGTCATAGCGGCTGATTTCCAGCAGGTCGGCGAGGAGGAGTTCAAATCGCTTGGTCTGGGTATTCAGGAGCTCGACCGTGCGCGCGGTGGTGGGAGGGAAGTCTTCGCGCTGATCGTAGAGGACGTCCCCGGCCAGGCGGATCGTCGTGAGCGGGGTCCGCAGCTCGTGCGAGACGTCCGAGACGAAACGCTGCTGCACGCTGGAGAGCGCAGCGAGTTTCTGAATCTGGCCCTGCATACTGTCCGCCATGCGGTTGAAGGATCGCCCCAGGGTGGCCAGCTCATCCTGCCCACGAACCGGAATACGCACCTCGAGGTCGCCCGCGGCCAGCTTCGCCGAGGTCTGTGCGGCCACCTTGACCGGATCGGCAACCAGGCGCACCACGGCCCAGGCGACCCCGCCGACCAGGAGCAGCAGCACGAGCCCACCCACCAGGAGCGAGCGCTGCACAAATCCGAGGGTTTCCTCGGTGCCCGACAGGTCGTAGCCGATATAGATCTCGTAGGCCGCACCGTCGGGGAGGCGGGCCTGCCCACCCACGATCAGCCCGGGATCCGTGTGCTCACCGCTCGCGGCCAACGCGGTGGACTGCCACCACAGGCCGTCCGGGTTCTTCTGCACGGTGCGGCGCAGCTCATCACTGATCACCCCGTTCTGCAGACCGGGGCTCACAAAGTCCTGGGGTGCGGTGGCGCTAAAGGGCTGGTTCGGGATGCGGAATGCCGCGACCAGCGCGCTTCCGGAGGCCTGCGAGAGGTCGGTACGCGCGGTGGTCATCAGGGCCTGGAAGTCAACCCGAGACTCGGCCGTGGAGGAGTCAAACGTGCGCTGCGCGTTGTCCAGAGCGCGACGGGTATCGCTCTGCGCCTGGGAAACCCGCGACTGAAACAGATCGCTGCCGATCGAAATCGTCATGTATCCGCTCGAGAGCATGATCGCGAGCGCGCTCAGCAGCATCGTGATCGTCACCGCGCGGAACTGCAGCGAGTGCCGCCAGGAACGCACGAGTCGGCGCGGAATTCCCCGCCAGCGGCGGAGCCGGACGGCGGTGAAGAAGTCTTCGGGCATGGTCCGCCGCTACTCGGCGCTCCCCGCGCGATAGCCCACGCCGCGCACGGTCATCACGATGCGCGGGTTGTCTGGGTCAAGCTCCACCTTGGAACGCAGGCGCTGAACGTGGACGTTGACCAGACGGGTGTCCGCCTTGTAGTGGTATCCCCACACCTGCTCGAGCAGGGCCTCGCGGCTGAACACCTGGGCGGGCTTCGCGGCGAGCGCGTGCAGCAGATCGAACTCCAGCGGGGTGAGGTTGATCCGCGTGGTGCCGCGCCGGACCTCGTGGCCGGCCACATCCAGGGTGAGGTCGCCGATGACCAGCTCAGAGGTGGCGCTCTCGCTCGCGGGACGTAGGCGCGTGCGCACCCGCGCCACCAGCTCCTTGGGGTTGAACGGCTTCACGATGTAGTCATCGGCACCGGATTCGAGCCCCTTGACGACGTCGGCGGTATCCGACTTTGCGGTGAGCATGATGATCGGCACCCCGGACTCCTGGCGAAGACGGGTGCAAATCTCGATGCCGTCCATGCCCGGAAGCATGAGGTCGAGCAGAACCAGGTCGGGCTTGTACTCGCGGAAGGCGTCCACCGCGGCGGCGCCGTCCGCGCAGAACTCGGGCTCGAAGCCCTCGGTGCGCAGCACGATGCCGATCATCTCGGCAAGCGCCGTATCGTCATCAACCACCAGAATGCGTGGAGTCATCGATCCCGTTCTCAGTTGTCGCCGCGGAAATACACCGCGCAGGGGGAAACACAGTTCCCCCAGACTACTCGGTGCAACAAAAAATTGGACGCTTTGCGGAGATCGTGGCGCGAATGACCGCATTGTCCGGGCAGATCCGGCGGGTTTTTCGAGAATCTGGACGGAAGATTGTGAGTGAACGCGTCAGCCGCGTGACAAAAACCGACCTCTTCACCCCCGTGGGCGGCGAGATCCCCCCGGGAAGGGAGCGGGTATGTCACGATGGAAGCATCGATAGCTATCCCTACCGGCAAGGAGAACTCCGGTGACCGACGAACGACAGCCCCACACCCCCGCGCCCGAAGACGGAACAGTGCCCGAAGACGGACCGGTGTCCGAAGACGGAACAGTGGCGGCACCCGGAGCCGCGTCAGCCTCGCCGGAATCGGCCGCTCCCGCCGGCTCGGCTCCCGCTCCCGACCCCGGCTCGGCCCTGCCCAGTTGGGCGGCACCGAGCGCGCCGGCCGCCTCCACGGGCGGATCGGGCTATCCCGCAGCACCGGCACCCGCCGGCTACCCGGCTGCGTCAGGCTACCCGGCTGCGTCTGGCTATCCGGCTGCGTCAGGCTACCCGGCTGCCGCCGCCCCCGGATACCCAGCGCCCGGATACCCCGCTACCGGTTACCCCGCTGCCGCAGGGCAGCCCATTGCCGGGCAGTCTGCCGCGCAAGGCCGCTGGCAGGCGGCCCCGAAGCCCGGGCTTATTCCGCTGCGGCCACTCGCCTTCGGCACCCTGATCGGGGCACCGTTCCGGGTACTCACCCGGAACCCCCGGGCAACGCTCGGCAGCGCGCTCATCCTGCAGGGCTTTACCGGGATCCTTGCGCTCGTCGCCTCCTGGTTTGCAACCGACTGGTTCCTGGAGCGCGTCTACAGCGCCTCCGACGCGGATCGGGCAGCAATCACCGCGGGTTCCGGAGCGATCATGCTGATCGTGTTCCTGATCCCCGTGCTCCTTCAGGCACTCACCACCGCCTACCTCCAGGGTGTACTGGTCAGCGAGGTCTCCCGCGCGACCCTCGGCGAAAAGCGTCGTCTCGGCGAGCTGTGGCGCGCGGTGTGGCCGCGGGTGGTGCCCCTGCTGGGATACAGCCTGCTGATTTTCGCGATCCTACTGGTCGGCTTCACCGTCCTGGGCGGCGCGATCGTCTTCACCTTCTGGCTGACGGAAGACAACTGGGTCGCCACGATTCTTGTTGGTCTCCTTCTCGGCCTCGCCGTGTTCCTCCTCTTCGCCTGGCTCGCGGTGAAAACCTCGCTGACCCCCAGCGTGATCGTGCTCGAGCGTCGCAGCCTCCGGGCCTCGATCGCGCGCTCCTGGCGACTCACCAACGGCTACTTCTGGAAGACCCTCGGCGTGCAGCTGCTGGTCACGGTCATCGTGTCCACGGTGACGCAGCTCGTCCTCACCCCGGTGGTTCTGATCACCTCGATCATCCCCGTCATCACCTCGCCGACCGACCCCAACGACCCCTCCGGCATGTTCGCCTCGGTCCTCCTCCCGACCCTGATCTCCGGCATCCTGGCAATCGTGATTGGTGCCATCGGCGCGGTCGTCTCCTCCTCCGCCATCGCGCTCATCTACCTCGACCTGCGCATGCGCAAGGAGGGTCTCGATATCGACCTGATGCGCTACGTCGAGGCCGGCGCGACCGCGAGCGATCTGCCCGACCCCTATACGATCGTGCGTCCCGAATCCGCGGCCTCGGCCGCGTCTCACCGCTCACAGGGCCCCACCGGCCCGGGCTATCCCCCGCAGGGCGGGTACCCGGCGGCCCCGAGCTACCCTCAGCAGGGCGGCTACCCGGCGGCACCCGGCTACCCGGCACCGCAGGGCCACCCCGGCCAGCAGGGCTACCCGCCCGCACCCCCGGTTCCCCCCGCTCCCGAGGCACCGCGGGTATGAGCCTCGCTTTCGCGGTTCCGCCGCTGACCCCGGATGCTCCGGATGCCGCCACCTGGCTGCGCGATGAGCTGGCAAAACCCGAATACACCGCCGCCAAACCCACCCCGTTTGATCGCGCCGTTTCGGAGTTTCTCGCCTGGCTGGGGCGGCTCTTTTCGGGCGATACCAGCACGCCTGCAGACTGGGTTCCGGTCGCGATCATCCTGCTGGTTTTGGCCGCGGTGGCCGCGGCAATCATCATCTGGGGTCGCCCGCGGCTGAACCGCTCGCGTCGCGCCACCGCGCACACGCTGTTCGGTGAGAACGACACCCGCAGCGCCGCCGCGATTCGCGCGGCATCGCAGCGTGCGGCCGCCGCCGGCGACTACACCACCGCCGTCCTCGAGGCGTTCCGCGCGCTCAGCCGCGACCTGGATGAGCGCACCATCATCATCCTCGACCCGGGCAGCACCGCGCATCAGGCCGCACGCGCGGCGGCCCTGGCGTTCCCGAAAACCCGCGAGCTTCTCGCTCAGTCGGCCGACTATTTTGACGGCGTTCGCTACCTCTCCGAGCCCGGTACCTCCGATCGCTGGGAGTACATCACGGCGGTAGATGCCGAGCTGCGCGCGCAGAGCCCACAGCTGGCCGAGATTCCCGAGGGGGCCGCGCGATGAGCGTTCAGGAAGCCCCGGTACTCGCCCCGGGCAGCCGAGCCGAGACCGCCGATGTGCCCGCGTCGGGTTCGGTTCAGACCCCCACCGTGCGCGCGTTTTTTCGGCGCTCCCGGTTCTGGATCATCGCCGCGGTGGCCGTGATTATCACGGCTATCGTCTTCATGGTGTTCAACAATTCCGGCAGCGCACGAGACCGCTCACTCGATGCGCAGGATCCCTCGCCCACCGGGTCAAAAGCCATCGCCACGGTGCTGAGCAACCGCGGCATCAACGTCACCGTCGCGCGCACCTATGAGGAGGCGCTCTCCGCGCTGCGAACGGGCGAGAGCACGCTACTGTTCGCCGATGAGGGGCGCTTCCTCGACGCCGAACGCACGCGGAATCTCACCGACCGGGCGGATCGCACGGTGCTGGTGAACCCCGGCTACACCACCCTCGATGCGGTGGACTCCCCGATCACCCCCGCGGGCTCCGCAGGCCCGGATGCCACCCTGCCGCTCGCCTGCACGCTGCCCGCCGCCGAGCGCGCCGGCAGCATCAGCTCCGGCCCGGTGTACTCCCCCGGCGAGGGCACCGCCTGCTTCGGCACGGCGGAGTCGGGCTTCAGCCTCGTCATCTCCCCGGATCAGCGCATCACCGTGCTCGGGCCCGCCGAGGTCCTGCGCAACGAGTCGATCCTGGAGCGCGGTAATGCGGCCCTCGCGATCGGCCTGCTGGGCGAGACCCCGAACCTCGTCTGGTACCTGCCCACAGCCGCCGATCTCGTGGCCAACGGGGGTGGCACCACCTTCGCCGAGGCCACCCCGCGCTGGCTCAGCCCGGTGCTCTGGATGCTGATCCTCACCGCCGTGACCGCCGCGCTCTGGCGCGGGCGCCGCTTCGGCGCGCTCGTGGGCGAGGATCTCCCGGTGAGCGTTCCGGCCGCGGAAACCCGCCACGGACGCGCACGCCTCTACCAGCGGGTGGGCGCGCGTACCCGGGCCCTGGATGCCCTGCGCATCGGCACCATGGATCGTCTGGCCACGCGCCTCGGCCTGCCTCGGCAGACCCCCGCGGACGCAGTGTCCAATACCCTCGCGGATCGCCTGCGCATCCCACGCGCCGAGGTGTATGACCTCCTGATCGCGCGGGCCGTACGCTCCGAAGCCGAGCTGGTGCACCTCGCCCAGGAGCTCGGCCGGCTGGAAGCCGCGGCCGCCGACGCCCTGGACCCCACCTCCCCCGGCACGGGCGGTTTCCGCGCCGGCCCACACACTCCTGATCCCCGTCCCTCGACCGGAAGTAGACACTCATCATGACCCTCACCGCCGAAGAGATCCACGCCCGCGACACCGCGCTGCGCACCGCCCTCGCCCGTGTTCGGGCCGAGGTTGGGAAGTCGGTGGTGGGCCAGGATGCCGCCGTCACCGGACTGATCATCGCCCTGCTCGCGCAGGGGCACGTGCTCCTCGAGGGTGTGCCGGGTGTCGCCAAGACGCTGCTGGTGCGCACCCTGAGTGCGGCCCTGTCACTCGAGACCAAGCGGGTGCAGTTCACGCCGGACCTCATGCCGGGCGATGTTACCGGTTCGCTCGTCTACGATGCCAAGGCCGGAGACTTCGAGTTCCGTCGCGGGCCGGTCTTCACCAACCTGCTGCTCGCTGATGAGATCAACCGTACGCCCCCGAAGACGCAGTCGGCACTGCTCGAGGCGATGGAGGAGCGCCAGGTATCGGTGGATGGCGTCTCGCTTCCGCTGCCCACCCCGTTCCTGGTGGCGGCGACGATGAACCCGATCGAGTACGAGGGTACCTACACGCTGCCCGAGGCTCAGCTCGACCGCTTCCTGCTAAAGCTCGTCCTCGACCTGCCGGAGCGAGACGTCGAGGTGGAGGTGCTGCGCCGTCACGCCGCCGGATTCAACCCGCGCGATCTCGGATCGGCCGGGGTCACCGCCGCACTCACCGCGCAGGAGCTGCGCGCCGCGCAGGAGGCCGCCGCCGGAACCGCGGTGTCCGCGGATGTCCTCGCCTACATCGTGGATCTCGCCCGCGCCACACGGCACAGCCCGTCCGTGCGCATGGGTGTGAGCCCCCGTGGTGCCACCGCCCTGCTGGCCAGCGCGAAGGCATGGGCCTGGCTGAGTGGGTACCCGGCCCTCACCCCGGACCACGTGCAGGCGATGGTGCTGCCGGTCTGGCGGCACCGCCTGCAGCTGCGCCCGGAGGCGGAGCTCGAGGGCGTGTCGGCCGACACCATCCTGCGCTCCATCATGCAGCAGGTGCAGGTGCCCATCTAAATGGCGATCACCGGATGGTTTGTGCTGCTCCTGGGCGTCGGGGTGATCCCGATCGTCGTGGGCACTGGGCTCGGCGGAGAACCGGGGTTGATCGCGCTGGGCTGGATCGCGCTGGTCGTGATCCTGCTCGCCCTCGACCTCGCCCTCGCAGCCTCCCCGCGGGCGCTGCGCCTCGAGCGCGCGGGCGATCGGCGTGCCCGGCTGGGCGAGCCGGCATCCGTTCTGCTCTACCTCACAAACTCCTCCGCCCGCACCCTCTCGGGTATCGTGCGCGATGCCTGGGAGCCCTCGGCGGGCGCGCAGGCCTCGCGGGTGCGCGTGCGTATTCCCGGGCGTGAGCGTCGCCTGATCCGTACCATTTTGGTGCCCTCCCGCCGCGGTGAGCGGCGGAGCGCGAGCGTCACCGTGCGCTCATTTGGGCCGCTGCGGCTCGGGGCCCGGCAGGCCACGCTGAACGCCCCCGGCACGCTGCGGGTGCTGCCGCCGTTCCGCTCGCGCCGTCACCTGCCCTCCCGGCTGGCACGGCTGCGTGAGCTCGACGGTGCCACCTCGCTGATGGTGCGCGGTCAGGGCACCGAGTTCGACTCGCTGCGCGACTACGTGCGCGGAGACGACGTGCGCTCGATCGACTGGCGCGCGAGCGCCCGCCGGATGGGTGGGCAGCCCGCCGGTGGTGAACACCTCGTGGTGCGAACCTGGCGGCCCGAGCGTGATCGGCGCGTCATCATCGTGGTGGATACCGGTCGTGCCGGTGCTGCACGCATTGCCGACGAACCCCGGCTGGACACCGCGTTTGAGGCTTCTCTACTGCTCGCGGCACTCGCGACCCGGGCGGGCGACCGCGTGGATCTCCTGGCTTTCGACCGACGGGTACGCGGCCGCGTCACCGGCTCTACCGGGGCCGCGCTGCTCGAAAACATGGTGAACACCATGGCGGATATCGAGCCGGAACTCATCGAAACCGACTGGTCGGCTATTCCGTCCGAGGTACGCCAGATCACCTCGCAGCGCTCGCTCGTGGTGATCCTGACCGCCGCGGAAAGCCCGGGGTCTGCGGGCGATATGATCGCCAGCCTGCCCGAACTCACCGCCCGCCACCTCGTGGTCGTGACCTCGGTACGCGACCCGGAGGCCCTCGACGCTCGCACCATCGTAGACAGCCGGGCGGATGTCTACGAGGCAGCGGCGGCCGAGCGATCGCTGCTGGACGCTGAACGGGTAGCCCAGGCGCTCCGCCGCGTGGGAGCGGACCCCATCTCGGGTGCGCCCGAGGCACTGCCGCCGCTGCTCGCCGACCACTACCTCGCGCTCAAGGCCGCCGGGAGGCTGTAGCCCCGCCCAGGCCGGGCCGCGCGCGGTCTAGTCTTCGTGAGCGTCGCCGATGCAGAACACCGTGCCGCGCGCGGTCTAGTCTTCGTGAGCGTCGCCGATGCAGAACACCGTGCCGCGCGCGGTCTAGTCTTCGTGGGCGTCGCCGATGCAGAACACCGTGCCGAAGGGGTCCTGGAAGACGTCCCACTGCATGCCGGGGTATTCGTGGTGGGCCTGGTGCACGGCACCGGCCGCCACGATCGAGGCGAGCAGGGCCGCGCGCTCCTCGCCTGCTTCGAGATCAAAATCGAGGTGGATGAGGTTTTTCCCGGGGGTGGGATCGGGAACCCGAGCGAAGCCCAGGTTGATGCCCGGGATCGCTCCGGAGAGCACGAGGAACTCGCCGCTCTCGCCCACGTCGATGGTGGAGCCGCCGAGAATGCCCTCCCACCAGGCGGCCACGGGTACCGGGTCGAGACAGTCGAGGGTGATCATGCCGAGTCGCATCGGGTGGTCCTTTCCACTCTGAAGATTGTTCCCAGCGTATCCGGGAGTACCGACACCCGGCCATACCCGGACACCGGGTTAACGGCCGCACGGCACCGTCCCGAGGGACGATGCCGTGCGGCGAGGAGAACCCGAAACTACGCGCCGAGGTTGGCGGCGAGCTTCACACCCAGGGTGGCGTCCACGTTGGTCCAGTACGCGATGGCACGAGCACGGATCTCGGCGTTCTGCACGGCACCCACGTGACCGGTGATGGTCTCAAGCAGGCGGGCACGCTGCGCGTCATCCATGATGTCGCGAACGAGGGTCCCGGCCTGACCGAAGTCGTCGTCCTCGGCGTGCAGGCTGGCGGCGGTACGAGCGAACTCGCCGTCGTTCTCCCAGCCACGCTCGTCGGCGGCGTATGCCGGGTCACCGGCGGGGCCGCCGACGGAGTTCGGTGCGTACACCGGGGTCGAGGCGGAGTTAAAGGAATAGCGGGCGGCACCGTCCTGCGAGTACGAGTGCACCTCGTTCTTCGGGGCGTTCACCGGCAGCTGGGCGTGGTTCGTACCCACGCGGTAGCGGTGCGCATCCGCGTAGGAGAAGATGCGGGCCAGCAGCATGCGGTCCGGGCTCGCGGCGATTCCGGGCACGAAGTTCGAGGGCGCGAAGGTGGCCTGCTCGATCTGCGCGAAGTAGTTCTCGGGGTTGCGGTTGAGCTCGAACTGGCCCACCTCGATCAGCGGGTAGTCGGCCTTCGGCCACACCTTGGTGAGGTCAAACGGGTTGAAGCGGTAGGTCTTGGCGTCCTCATAGGACATGATCTGCACCGAGAGGGTCCAGCTGGGGAACTCCTCACGCTCGATGGCCTCGTGGAGGTCGCGGATCATGTAGTCGGCGTCGGTACCGGCCAGCTTGTCGGCCTCGGCCGCGGTGAGGGACGCGTTGCCCTGGTTGGTGCGGAAGTGGTACTTGACCCAGAAGCGCTCACCGGCGGCGTTGATCCACTGGTAGGTGTGCGAACCGAAGCCGTCCATGTGACGCCAGTTGGCGGGGATACCGCGGTCACCCATGAGCCAGGTGACCTGGTGGGCGCTCTCCGGGGAGAGGGTCCAGAAGTCCCACTGCATGTCGTTGTTGCGCAGGTGGCTGCCCGGCAGGCGCTTCTGCGAGTGGATGAAGTCGGGGAACTTGATGCCGTCGCGGATGAAGAACACCGGGGTGTTGTTTCCGACGAGGTCGTAGTTACCCTCGGAGGTGTAGAACTTCAGCGCGAAACCGCGGGGGTCGCGCCAGGTGTCGGGGCTTCCAGCCTCGCCGGCAACGGTCGAGAATCGGGCGAGGGTCTCGGTGACGGCACCGGGCTGGAACAGCGCGGCCTTGGTGTATGCGGAGACGTCGTGGGTCACGGTGAAGCTACCAAACGCACCGCCACCCTTGGCGTGCACCACGCGCTCCGGCACGCGCTCGCGGTTGAACTGTGCCAGCTTCTCGACCAGGTAGTGGTCGTGCAGCGGAATTGCGCCGTCACGACCGGTCGCGAGCGAGTGTGAATCGGCGCTCACCGGTGCACCGGAGTTGGTGGTCGTGGTGGGTGTATCCGTCATGGTGGTACTCCTTTTTTTCGCTGGCAAGTACCCCGCGAGGCCTGAGGCCTCCGGGGTGTGGCAGTGTGTTCGTTCGGGACGCGGGTTCACCCGGTTCAGGGGGTGTCCGCGACCTCATTTTCTTGAGCGGCCACGGCGATCTGGCAGGCCGAACACAGCCCCCAGAATGTGACCTCGGCGGTGTGCACGGAGAACCCGGAGGTCTCCCCCGGAATCATGCACGGCGCGTGCCCCACAACGCAGTCCACATCGGCGATTGCACCGCAGCGGGTACACACGATGTGGTGGTGATTATCGTCTACCCGACGCTCGTACCGGGCCGGGGAACCGGCCGGTTCGATGCGGCGCAGTAGGCCGGCATCGGTGAGTGCGGAGAGAACGCCGTAGACGGCCTGGAGCGAGGTGTCTGGCAGGTCGGTGACGACCCGATCGAACACCGTTCCGGCATCCACGTGGGACTTTTCGCCCACCGCCCGCATGACCGCGAGACGCGGCGCGGTGAGGCGCAGGCCGGCACCACGGATGGCGTCGGCGAGGGCCTCGGGAGTGGCGGTGGTCATAGATCCCACCCTACATGCTTTTTTGAATGACTAAAAATAACTCTCGGTATCCGAGTGTCGTCTATCCGGCGTACACCCGGCGAACGCCCGACTCGAACTCGCCCAGATCCCCGGTTTCACCGGCGCGATACGCCCGACGACCCTGGATCAGCATGTATCCGAGGAACGCGAGGAATGCGACGGCACCGATACCAATCTTGACCGGCCAGGGCAGATCCGAACCCGTCACGAAGCCCTCCACGAGCCCCGAAAGACCGAGCACAAAGACCAGCCCGATCGCAACCGTGATGAGTGCGCGGCCGTCCTCGGCAAGCGCGACCAGCCGCGGCCGGTTGCCCGGTGCCACCCATGACCAGAAGATGCGCAGCCCGGCGGCACCGGCCACAAAGATCGCGGTGAGTTCGAGCATGCCGTGCGGGGCGATGAAGAGGAAGAAGTCGCCGCCGTGGCCGAAGGTGTGCAGGATCGCGAAGGACTGCCCGAGCCCCTGGGCATTCTGGGCGAGGATGAAGGGCACCCAGACACCGGTTACCCCGAATGCGACAGCCTGGGCGGCAATCCAGGCGTTGTTTGTCCAGACCATCGCACCAAACGAACTGGAGGCGTGTTCGGAGTAGTAGTTGTAGAAGTCTTCTTCGGCGTACTTTTGCAGCCCCGCCTCGGTACCGAGGTTGTAGACGAGCTGCGGATCCCCGAGCAGCCAGATGGCCCAGGCCGAGGCGATCAGGATCGTGCCGAGGGCAACCGCGAGGGTGAGCCAGCGAATGCGGTAGAGCGCCGCGGGCAGCTGCAGCAGAAAGAACTCCCCCAGCTGCAGCAGTACGTTCTTACTCGCGGCGGTGAACCGCAGGCGGGCGCGGGCGATGCCCACGCCGAGGCGATCACCGTCCGGGGTGCTGCCGGCCGCGGCCTGCAGCACCGAGAGGTCGCTCGCCGCCGACTGATACCGGGCGATGAACTCGTCCGCCTCGGCACCGCTGAGCGACCCGCGGGAGGTCAGAGCCTCAAGCCGGTTCCATTGTTTTTCGTGCGCGGCACGATACGCGTCGAGATCCATCTGATTAGATTGTAGACATGACCGCGACGTTCTCGCCGATTACCGCCTCGGATCGGGCGGAAAACGAACTCATCACCGGTGAGGCCGTGGCCCTTGAGGTGCGCCCCACCTCGTTCCTGCTGCGCGCGGCCGGTGCGCTGATTGACGGCCTGGTGTCGGTGGTTTTCTTCTTCGGTTGCCTCTTCATGATCGGCGTGATCGAGACGGTGCTGGGCCTCGATTCGGCGATCGCGCAGGCCCTGATCACCGCGTCCATGGCGGTCTCGCTCGTCGTGCTCCCGGCCGTCATCGAGACGGTAACCCGGGGCCGATCGGCCGGACGCTTCGCCGTCGGTGCCCGTATTGTCCGCAACGATGGCGGGGCGATCTCGTTCCGCCACGCGATCACCCGCTCCCTGACCGGTGTGCTGGAACTCTACTTCACCCTGGGTGGCATCGCCGCCCTGGTGGGGCTGCTGAACGGCCGCAGCCGGCGTCTCGGCGACCTCCTCGCGGGCACCTACTCGCAGCACGAGCGGGTGCCGCAGATCCGCCGCTTCGTCCGCCCGATGCCGCCCGAGCTGTTTGGCTGGGCGCAGATCGCCGACGTCGCAAAGCTCCCCGAACCGCTCGCCCGCCGGATCACCCAGTTCCTCGCACAGGCCGACCGCTTCACTCCGGAATCCCGGCTGCGTGTGGCCACCGAGCTGGCTCAGGAGGCCGGGGCCTATACATCCCCCATTCCCCCGGTGCACCCGGAAACGCTGCTCATCGGCATCGCCGCAATCCGCCGCGACAGGGATTCCCGTGCCCTCCAGGCCCGCGCCCGCCGCCTCGATGCACTGGCGCCGGCGCTGCAGAGCACCCCGCACGACTTCCCGCAGCGGTAGCGACCCGGTGTCACGGAAACGGCGCACGGCCGGTCGTCGCTGACCACCCGTGCGCCGCCGCGTTCCCCGAAACTACGGGGTGCGATGAATCGTCACCCGATCCAGGTCCGGTGCCCACTGCCCGGCACCATTGCTGAATCGGATCGTGTTGTTTCCCGAGTTGAGGGTGACCGGGATGCTTCGCTGCCCCACCTGGGACCACCCGCCGCTATTGAGCGCGGAGAGCGTGATCGGGGCAGCACCGTTTACCGATACCTGCACCGAACGGTCATCACCGCTGTTGAAGAACACCGTGAGCGCATGGTTGCCCGCACTCGCGGCGTTGACCGTGACCGTGGCGGTACCGGAGTTGTTCCCTACATAACCGACGTTTTTGCCGCCGGAGCAGGTGGCACAGTTCTGAATGGCCGCGCCGCCCGCGAGCGTACCGGATTCAGCCTCGGTGCTGCGCGCCGGAATCACCCTGAGGATCACGGTGTCGTGGGAGGCCACGCTGGCCGTGTACCCGGTGGTGGAGACACCCCGATCGGCCTGTGCGAAGAGGTCGCGCACGGCACCCGAGGTGCTTCCCAGGAAGATATCGGAGAAGTTCGCGGTGATGTTTGCGGTGCTTCCGGTGCGGTTCACCAGCGCGACGGCCTTGCTGCCGTCCTGCAGCGAGCGCGCCCACACCTGCAGGCCGCCGGTATTCTTGGCGAGCCAGGCCTGCTCCCCCAGGGTGTCCTGGTTGACCGAGAGGATCTCGGTGTTACCGATAAGGCTCGCGATATCCGGCGTCATCGAGCGCACGTCGTTACCCAGCATGAGCGGGGAGTTGGACATGGCCCACATCATGAAGTGGGTCCTGTTTTCGGCCGGGGTGAGACCCGGGTTTCCCACCTGCAGCGTGTCGAAGTCGTTCCACCCCTTGGTGGGCCCGGAGGCCGAACGCAGGGTCGCGGTCGATCCCTTGTCCAGGGTCTTCAGCACGTCGTTCCAGTTCGGTCCCACATCGCCGTCGATGCGCCAGGTGTGGGCGTACTGCGGGCCCCAGTTCTGCTCGCTCTCCCAGCCCCAGGTGGAGGCGGCAACCATGATGTTGCGCCCGCTGGCCTGGATGGCCTGGTTCCACTTCTTAAACACGGTGCCGGCCTGACCGTTTGTGTGGGTCTCGTTCACCCCGCACCAGTCAAACTTCAGGTAGTCGGCGCCCCAGTCCGCGAAGGTCTGGGCATCAACGTACTCGTGTCCCATGCTGGAGGTTTCCGGCAGCCCCGAGGGCCAGCCGGGCTTGTTCGTGGGGCCCTCTTCGCCGCCACAGGGGCGGTCGTTCGGCAGCACGTAGAGTCCCATCTTGAACCCGCGATCGTGCAGCCAGGTGGCGAGCGCCGGCATTCCGCTCGGGAACCGGCGGTCATCCCAGCGCAGCTTGCCATCCGTGCCGCGCGGTACCCGGGGGTCCTGCCAGCGGTCATCGATGTTGATCGAACGGTAACCCTTGTCGCGCAGGCCGTTGTCGATCATTGCCTGCGCAACCTCTTTGACCCGCGTCTCGTTCAGCGGAATGCAGCTGGGCAGAGAGCAGTCGTTGTACTGCGGGAAGAAGGTTCCCCCGAAAATGTTGTACGAGTTCCAGCCGAGCGGCGGCGTCTTTGCCATGTTGTTGCCCGGGTCAAATAGGGTGGCCGCCTCGGCCGGTGGGGCCGCGGGGATCAGGGTCCCGCCGAGGGTGAGGGCGATCGCCGCCGCTCCCACCCCCAGCAGACGAGCTAGACGTTGCTTCATTGCATCTCCAGTCGGTTTCATTAGTGGATACGGGACGGCTAGCCGAGGGTTAGCCGAACCCCGTGAGCGGATACGCGGCGCGTATCCGGGTCTGTGTGGGTCTGGGCGAACACGTCGGTGCCGGGGAAGACCAGATCGATGGGGAGCTCGCGCGGCTCATTCGCGAGGTTCACCACGGCGCGGACAACCCGGCCATTCGCGAGCGGGCGAGACCAGATTTCCCACTCGTCCGCTCGCGTCTCGAATCGCGCGGGTGCGGACCGATCCGCGTTGATCAGGCGAATCTCGGGGGTCAGCAGCAGGTCACGAATCTCCGCGCTCATGGTGCGCACGTCGTTTCCGTGCAGCAGCGGGGCCGAGAGCATCGACCACAGGACGAGGTGCGTGCGCGACTCCGAGAGCGTGAGATCGGGGTGCCCCACGTGCATCATGTCGGGATCGTTCCAGCCGGTCGCGGGGCCGGCGACCGCCGCCCAGCTCTCGGCCGCGGTAGCCCGGGCGATCGAGATGATCGACTCCCAGGTGGCGTGGACGTCCGCGGTGGTCCGCCACAGGTGGGTGAGGTTCGGTGCCCAGGCGGCCTCGTTCTCCTCGCCCCAGGTACTGGCGGACAGCACGATCTGGCCGCCGGCCTCGGCGATCGCCCGGTTCCACTTCTCAAATACAAAAGGTGCGTTCCCGCGATTGCAGGCTTCATCCACACCGCACCAGTCAATCTTCAGGAAGTCGACTCCCCACTCCACGAAGGACGCCGCATCGGCAAACTCATGGCCGAGGCTCCCGGTCTGCGGAAAGCCATTGGGCCCATCGCCCTCCTCGCCCCCGCAGGCGATGGTATTGCCCACGGTATAGAGGCCGAACTTCAGCCCGCGCTCGTGCAGATACTCGCCGATAAACGCCATTCCTCGCGGGAATCGGCGCTCGTCGTGCCGCAGCCGACCCTCTGCATCGCGCGGAGTGCGCGGATCCTGCCAGCGATCATCAATGTTGAGGTAGACATAGCCCGCGTCACGCAGGCCGCTGGACACCAGCGCATCGGCGGTTTCCAGAATGAGTCGCTCCTCGAGGGCCACGTCTCCCGGGAGCAGGGGGTTGGTATCCGCGGGCAGCCCGTGCATTCCGCCAAAGGCGTTGTAGGAGTTCCAACCCAGCGGAGGAACCGGGGCGAGCAGGTTTTCGGGGTCATACAGGGTGGACATGGGTTAGCCTTTCGAGCCCGAGAACTTGACGCCCTGGACGATATAGCGTTGGAAGACAAAAAACAGGAGGATCAGCGGGAGCACGCTCAGCAGCGAGGCGGCAAAGAGACCCGGCAGGTTGATCTTGTAGGAGTTGAGATAGGTGGACATCGCGACCTGCACCGTCCAGGTGCTCTCGTCCTGACCGACCACGAGCGGCCAGAGGAAGGCGTTCCAGCTGTTGATGAAGCCGATCGCGCCGAGCGCCACCATCACGCCACCGGAGTTCGGTAGGACGATCCGGACAAAGGTGCCCCAGTAGCCGAGACCGTCAAGCCGACCGGCCTCCTCGAGCTCCTGTGGGAAATCGAGGAAGAACTGTCGGAAAATGAACACCATAAACACGTTGAACAGGCCCGGCACGATGATGCCGGTGAGGGTGTTCACCCATCCAAACTGGGCGATGACGGCAAAGGTCGGAACGAAGGTCACCGCGCTCGGCACCATCATCGTGGCGAGGAACAGTACAAAGATCAGGTTGCGATGCTTATAGGGGATGCGGGCCAGCCCATACCCGGCAAGCGCCGCGATCGCGAGCTGGGCGACCAGCTGCACGGTGGCCACCACAAACGAGTTCCAGAGGCCCCGCAGAATTGGGGAGTCTCCCTCGACCAGCGCCGCAATGTTCTTGAGGGTGGGCTCGGCGGGAAACCAGGACCACCCGCCCGCGGTGATTTCCGCCCGCGTGCTGAACGCGTTGCGGATGATGATGTAGTAGGGAATGAGGAAGACGGCGGCCAGGGCGATGAGCACCGCATAGAGCAGTACCAGCCGTGCGACTCGGCGACGCCGGAACGCGACCATATCGCTATTTTTCACGGTTCAGTCCAAACACTCGTCCCTGAATCAGGGTGATGATCAGGATCAGCGCGGTCAGCACGAAGGCGCCGGCACTTCCCAGCCCATAGTTCTGATCGGCAAACGCGGCCTTGTAGAGGTACACGAGCGGGGTCATTGCCGCGCTCATATTGCCCTGTCCGCCTCCGCCCGCGCTGCCAAGAATGTTGTAGAACTCGTCGAAGGCCTGGAACGCTCCGATCAGGCAGAGCAGCATCACGGAAACCGTGGTGTTTCGCAGCAGCGGCAGCGTGATGTAGCGCAGTTCCTGCAGCGGGCCGCGAATGCCATCCAGCTGGGCGGCCTCGTAGAGCTCGCGCGGAATCTCCTGCAGACCAGCGGTGAAGATGATCATGAAGAAGCCGGCCTGCAGCCAGAGACGCACGGTGACCAGCACGATCCAGAACCAGGGTGGCGTGGTGGTGCCGATCCAGGCGATCGGTTCGAGTCCGAAGAACCCGAGGACCGAGTTTGCGAGGCCCGTGGGCAGGCCGTTGAACAGGCTCATTTTCCAGACGACCGATGCCACCACGTAGGAGCAGGCGGTGGGAATGAAGAAGATGGTCCGGAAGATTCCCTTCCCCCAAGGGGCCGCGTTGACCAGCAGTGCGAGCAGCAGCGAGAACCCGAGGGTGGTGGGGACGATCACGAGGGCGAAGACCACTACCAGGACGAGGGAACCACGGAATGCGGGGTCTCCGAGTACGGCCACGTAGTTGTCGAGGCCAACGAATCGATCGGGGGTGATGGTGGTCTGGGCGTTGGACACCGAGAGAATGAGGCCCCACACGATGGGGACCACCACAAAAACGAGGAGTCCGATGGCCATGGGGGCGATAAACCCCCAGAAGGCGAGGGTCTGGCGGCTGATGCCGCGGCGGCCGGGCCCCGGCCGGTGAGCGCGGCGGGCGCGCTCACCGGTGGGGGCCGACGGAGTGGGGGCGAGGGTCACGAGGGAGTCCTTCTCCGGCCGGGGGAACCGGTCCTACTTGAGTTTTGAATCGGCCTTGATTCGTTCCACCTCGGAGGTGGCCTTCGCGGCGGCCTTCGAGATTTCGGCGCGGGCATCCGCACCGTTTTTCACGACGTTGTTGAGGGCGTCGCCGAGGGCCGTTTCGGTTGCGGTGGACCAGTACACGCCGCTTTCGAGGTGTCCGTAGTTCTTGATGGCGTCCATGAAGTCCTTGCCCGGGCTCTTGGTCAACGCCGGGATCTCGGCCACGATGCTCTCGCGGACCGGGGCGGTGCTGCCGAAGTCCGTGGCCCACTTCTTCTGGGCATCGGTGTTCTTGATCCACAGCCACTGGACAAAGTCCTTCGCGGCCTGAATGTTCTTGCTCTTCGAGCTCACCTGCTGGTGCCAACCGCCGTACCAGGTGGCGGGGGTTCCCTGTGCGTCCAGCGCGGGCCACGGCACCACGCCGAAGTCGTCGCCGAGGTTTTCCTCCACCTCATCGAGAGTCCACTGGCCGCCCCACTGCATCGGGACGAGTCCGTCGATGAATGAGCTGGAGTCGTACCAGTCGGCGGGGGCACCGAGCAGCAGCGAGTCGGAGTTGCAGAGCTCGGCCATCTTCTCGTAGGCCTTCGCCGCACGATCATTGTCGAAGACGACGCTGCCGTCCTTGATGATCTCCTGGCCGGAGGACCAGATCGCAATCTTGGGCAGCTGGCCGCTGGTGCAGCCATCGTTGCCGATGAAGAGGCCCTTCTTCCCGCCGGTGGTGAGCTTCTTTGCCGCGGAGATGAGTTCGTCCATGGTGGCCGGTGGCTCGATCCCGGCGTCCTTCAGGACGCTCTTGCGGTAGTAGAGCATGCCGGTGCCATCGGTCATGGGAACGGCGTAGATGTGCCCGTCCACGGTCATCGAGGAGATACTGTTCGGCAGGAAGTCGGACTTGGCGTCGCCATAGATGTCGTCCAGCGGGGCCACCTGGCCGGCGAAAATGCGCTCGCCCACCGGGCTGGATTCGAAGACGTCCGGGCCGGTTCCGGAGAGCAGGGCCGAGTTGAGCTTGGCCGGGTAGTCACCCGGAACCCAGACCACCTTGACCTTCACCTTCGGGTTTTCCTTGGTGTAGTCGGCGGCGAACTTCTGCACCGCCTCCTTCGCTCCCGGGGCACCGTACTCGTGGTACCACTGGGTGATTTCGATCTGATCGTCGCCGCCGCTTGCACCGGGGGTCCCGGAGGAGCATCCCACGGTGAGGGCCAGTGCCGAGGCGAGTGCCGCAGCGCCCAGCGTCTTTGCTGTGTGCTTGTACATGTGCTGTATTCCTTACTCTTCGTTGACTGGGGAATCGAATAGTTGACCGAGGACCACGCACGCGGCCCCGCGCGCCCAGGCTTCAAAGCCCAAGCGCTCAACCTGGATATCCACGGCGTCGGCCACCTGATCGAAGGCCTCTCCGCGGATTGCCTTGAGCATCGGTTCCACCCGCCAGGGGCCGTCGCCGATACCTTCACCGGAGACGATGATTTTCTCCGGTGCAAGAATGTTGATGAGCTGGGCGATACCCCGGCCCAGTGCCGCCCCCGACGCGCCGAGGGCGTCTCGGGCGAGCAGATCGCCCTCATCTGCGGCGGCAATAATGCGGGTGATGGTCAGCCCGTGCTCGTCCAGCGAGCTGGGCTCTCCGGCCGCGAGTCGGGCGGTCACCGCGGCCACCACCGCGGGATCGGCGGCGTTCGCCTGCAGACATCCGCGGCGACCGCACTCGCACAGGGGGCCGTCCGATTGAATCTTGATGTGGCCAAGCTCCCCCGCACCCCCGCGAATGCCCTTGACCAGGGTGCCGTGCACGATGAGGCCGGCGCCGATGCCGCGGCCGATGGTCACCACCGCGAAGTCGTCCACCCCGCGTCCGACTCCGAACCAGCGCTCGGCAACGGCGAGGGTATTAACGTCGTTTTCGATGGTGACGGGCAGGTTCAGGGCCTCACTCAGTCGGGTTCCCAGGGGGAACTCGGGCTCGTCGGGGAACAGCCGGGAGAAGTAGCCCACGCCCTCCGGGCCGTCCACAAGCCCGGTGACGCCCACGCCCACGCCGAGCACGCGGGAGCGCTCGATGCCGGCGGCGCCGATCGCGGCGTTGACACGGTCCACGGTGGTTTCGAGGACGGCCGCGGCGGTGTATCCGCTCCGGCCGCGACGCACGGGGGTCGTGTCGTGGAATACCACCTGAGCTTCCAGGTCGGTGACCACGAGCGCGACGGCACCCTCCAGGATCTTGACGCCGACCACGAAGCCGCGGCGCGGGTCCAGCTTGAGCAGTGTGGTGCGTCGTCCGCCCCGGGTACCGGCGGCGGCACCGGCACCCACGTCCAGGAGCCAGGCATCGGCAACCAGTTCGGCGATGATGCTCGACACGGTGGCCTTGCCGAGTCCGGTGAGCGTCACGATGTCGGATTGGGAAATCGGAGCGCGATCCCGAATCAGGCTCAGCACGGAGGCACGGTTCATGCTCCTCATGAGTGAGCCACTTACGGTCTTGATCATCGTCGATCTCCCTAGTATGTTCGGCGGTAGAACTAATAATGACCGGTTGATACGATTCGGTCAAGAAAAACTTTTTTACCCTCGAAAAATGCTCACAAACCGCGTAATAACGCGGATTACCACGGGAAAGGGTCAATGATGACCACAGGCTCGGACACCACTTCGGCGGCGCAAACGGGAAAGAATGCCGGTGTCGAAACCGAGAAATTCGCCACGATAAGCCGCCGGCAGAACAAACTGTTGGTGCAGCTTCGCGCCGGCGAAACCACCCTGATTGTGGCGAGCGACGCCGACTCTTCCCCGCGCGTTCTGCACTGGGGTGCCGACCTCGGTGCGCTCGCCCCGGACGACCTGGAGGCCCTCGAGCGTGCCGCCACCCCGCTCCTCGGAGACAGCGTCATCACCACCCGCATCCCCGAGGCCATCCTGCCGCAGCTCGCCGATGGCTGGCTCGGGCTGCCGGGCATCGAGGGTCTGCGACTGGGTGCCCCGTCGGGGACCGGATGGGCCCCCAAGTTTCGCTCGGTGGGTGACCGAATCGACGGGCCGCGGCTCTCGCTCGATCTCGCCGATCCGGAGTCCGGGCTCGCGCTCACCCTCGAAATCGAACTCGAACCGGGCGGCCTTCTGCGGCTGCGGGCACGACTCACCAACCTCGGGGACACCGACTATGAGCTCCGCGCCCTCAGGCTCGCCGTACCCGTGCCCACGCATGCCGAAGAGCTGCTGGATTTCACCGGAACCTGGGCAAATGAGAGGCACCCGCAGCGGCGAGAGTTTGGGGTGGGGCTCACCTCCCGGGAGTCTCGGGGCGGCAAGCCCGGGCTGGATGGCCCGCTGCTTATGCTGGCGGGAGAGCCGGGATTTGGTTTCCGTTCCGGTCACACCTACGGCGTGCACCTGGGGTGGAGCGGTAACCAACGGCTCACCGCGGAGCGTCGCTCCTCCGGCGAGCGCCGGCTGATTGCCGAGGAAATCCTGGCTCCCGGAGAGCTCGTACTCGCCCCACTGGCCACCCATGAAACCCCGTGGACGTACGCGTCCTGGGGTGTCGGTCTCGACGCCCTGGCGGCACGCTTCCACACCCATCTTCGCTCCATCTCCCGGGTACGCGAGAGCGCCCCCGTGCTGGTGAACACCTGGGAGGCGGCGTACTTTGAGCACAGCCTCGAGCGGTTTGATCCGCTTGCGCGGGCCGCGGCGGCCGCGGGTGCCGAGATGTTTGTGCTGGATGATGGCTGGTTTGGGGCCCGGGATGATGACCAGAGCTCGCTCGGTGACTGGTTCATCGATGCGCGCAAGTGGCCCGAGGGTCTGCGCCCGCTGAGCGATCTGGTGCACTCGCTCGGCATGGATTTTGGGCTGTGGGTCGAACCGGAGATGATCAATCTCGATTCGGACCTCGCGCGGACTCACCCGGAGTGGATCGCGCAGGCCGGCCACGGGGTGGGGCCCGCATCGCGATATCAGCACGTCCTGGATCTCGCGCATCCGGAGGCCTATGCCTGGATCAGCGAGCGCCTCCACGCCCTGATTCGTGAGATCGGTGTCGACTACCTCAAGTGGGATCACAATCGTTATCTGCTGGATGCCGGTCACCCCCACCTCGGCGGTCGCGCGGGCATGCGTGACCAGTCACGGGCGGCGCTCGCGCTCATGGCCGAGCTGATCGCGGAATTCCCCGGGCTGCGAATCGAATCCTGCGCGGCGGGAGGCGGACGCATCGATCTGGGTGTGCTCGAGGTGAGTGATCGGGTGTGGCCCTCGGACAATAATGACCCGCTGGAACGGCTGCGCGTGCAGCGCTGGACGGGGCTGCTGGTGCCGCCCGAGATTCAGGGCACCCACATCGGAGCGGCGACGGCGCACACCACCGGCCGGACCAGCGATCTCGATACTCGCGGATCCGTGGCCCTGTGGGGCAACATGGGCGTGGAGCTCGACCTGACCGCGCTGGCTGAACCCGAGCGCGAGCGCGTGGCCGGTTGGATCGCCCTGCACCGCGAATACCGCCCGCTCCTGCACCACGGCACCGCGGTCACCGCGGATCGGCGAGATGCCCTCGAGCTCTCCGGGCAGGTGTCCTCGGATCGCGATCGCGCGCTGTTCCTGGTGGCGTATCCCGCACCCACCGGGAGCGCACCCACCGATCCGCTGCGCTTCCCGGGCCTGCGCCCCGACGTTCGCTATCGGGTGCGATCGGTGCGGCCGGAGGGTGCCGAGACTCCGGCCGAGGTTCCGGCTTGGGCGGAGGGAAACGCTCCCGTGCTCACCGGCCGGATGCTCGAAGAGGTCGGGATTACGCCGCCGCCGCTGCGGCCGGGACGTACGGCTCTCATCGCCCTCGAGGCGGTGGCCGGCTAGCCCGGGCCTGCGGCGGTCCGGCTACGCTGTCCACATGACCGATATCGACTGGATCGGGACACCGGAGTCCCCCACGCTGGCACACATTGATCTGGACGCACTCGAGGGCGGGTTGCTGTCCGATGGCACACCGCTGCCGCCCTCCTATCGCGCGCTCATCCGGACGGTCGGGTGGGGGCGGCTGTTCGGGCTGTGGTTCATCTATCCGCCGGTTCTTCCGGGGTTCGCTGATGGGCGGCCCGGGCGCACCCTGCGCCTCGGCGAACGCTTTCAGGCGTGGTACGCCGACAGCCGGGCCGAGGACTACGACTGGGTGATTGAACCGAACGGCTCCTGGGAGCTGATCGAGCGTCTCGAGGTCTTCGGCTGGAGCGAAAACGGTGACTTCCTGCTGTGGGAGCTCGGGGCACGCGATGCGCGGGGTGAGCTTCCCGTGTGGGAGTCCCGCGGGCTCGGGTCGCTGCATCGCCTGGGCGGCAGCCTCGCGGAAGCACTCCCGGGCCTCTGCGCGCGAGCCGGTGCCGATCGGGACGATCCCGCCTCGCTGTTTCAGCCACTCACCGCGCACCGCATTGACAGCACGCACTAGCCCCGGAAACGCAGGAGTGCCCGGGACCAGACGGTCCCGGGCACTCCTCGGAGCTAGTCCCCCCAGCAGGGCTAGTCCCTCCAGCAGGGCTAGTCCCTACAGCGCGTTGCGCTTGGCGATCTCACCCAGGTAGGCCAGCGAGGGCTTGGGGGTGCGCACGAAGGTTTCGCGGTCCACGGCGATGAGGCCGAAGGTCGGGCGGAAACCGGAGGCCCACTCGTAGTTGTCCAGCGCGCTCCAGTGCTGGTAACCCAGCACCTCAACGCCGTCCTGCATGGCCGAGTGGAGGCCCTCGAGGGCGCCGTCCAGGTAGGCGATGCGGCGGGTGTCATCGGCGGTGGCGATGCCGTTTTCGGTCACGAAGACCGGCACACCCTCGGTGAGCTCCCAGGCCGAACGCACACCCATTTCCAGGGCCTTCGGGAAGAACTCCCAGCCGGTGAGGGTGGTCTCGACATCCTCAGACACGGGCAGCGGGCCGTTCGGGCCGATGAAGGTGCGGGTGTACGCCTGCACGCCCACGAAGTCATCGCCCTTCACGTTTTCCAGGTACCAGTCATCGCGGGGGTGACCGTACTCGCGCATCATTTCGTCCGCGCCGGGCTCACCGGTGGAGTGGAAGGCCTGGGTCGCGACGGTCCAGCCGGACTTCAGGCCGGAGATCTGCGAGAGCACCTCGCGCGAGCGGCGGTGCGACTCCAGCAGGGTGTCGGCCACGCCGAGGTCCGGGTTGGGCAGGCCGTAGGCCACCAGGTTCGAGGCGTCCTCGCCACCGGCGAGCATCGCGGCGATGTTCGGCTCGTTGATCGTGCACACGTGCTTGACGTCCTGCAGGATCGGCAGCAGCTTCTCGGTGTAGCGCGCGAAGAGGTCTGCGGCGTCCTTGGCACGCCAGAAACCGTCGTTGTACATCCAGCGCGGCACGGTGAAGTGCATCAGGGTCACGGTGGGGTCGAGACCCAGTTCGTGGGCGGTGTCGATCATGCGACGGTAGTGGTCGATCTCGGCGTTGGAGAAGAACCCACGCTCGGGCTCGATGCGCGCCCACTCAATGCTGAAGCGGTACGAGTTCAGGCCGGCATCCGCGAGGAGCTTCATGTCCTCCGGGTAGCGGTGGTAGCTGTCCATGGCGTCGCCGCTGGGCTCCACAATCGTGGTGTCCTTGGCGTGCTCCATGACCCACCAGTTGCTGTTGACGTTGTTGCCCTCGATCTGGTGCGCGGCGGTCGCGGCACCCCAGAGGAAGCCTTCGGGGAATTTCAGCACGGTACTACTCCTTGGTCGTGAGTGTGCGGAGGATGGGAAAAACTTAGTGGGCGGCCCAGAACGCGTCGAGGGCCACGGCGGTGGCCTCGGGCGCTTCGAACTGGGGCGAGTGGGCACCCTCGGGAATCACGACGTAGTCGGCCCCGAGACGCTCGGCGCTGTCGCGCTGCATCGGGATCGGCCACTTATCGTCGTGCTCGCCGTGGGCCACGAGCACCGGCAGGCCGGTGGCGGCCAGCTCGGGGGTGGTGTCCGGGTCGTTGCGCAGGATCCGCGCACCGGAAATCAGGTTGTCCGAGGAGGTGGCGGCGGCGCGGTGACGCAGGAACGCCATCTCCGGGTCCATGTCCTCATCGGGCATCCCCAGGGTGTGCGGGTTGTCGCGGTACCAGAGGCCGATCGAGCCGCCCTCCTGCACCGCGAACTCGGTGTCCTGATGGCGGCCGGGCCAGCCGTGCGGGCCCGAGCACAGCAGCGTCACGCTCGCAAACGCGCTCGGGTCGAGGATCGCCGCGGCCCGCGCCACGCAGCCACCAAAGCTGTGGCCCACGAGGTGCACGGTGGCCTCCCCGGTCTCGGCGGCTACAATCCGGGCCACCTCCACCGCATCGGCTGCGAAGAGATCAAGCGTGTACTGCTCGACACCCTTGGGGCCCACCGAATCGGCCTGCCCGCGCTGACTGTAGGCCCAGGCGTCCCAGCCGCGCTCGGCGAGCAGCGGGAGGAACGTGCGGAAGTCCTCGCGCGAGCCGGTGAACCCGGGCACAAACAGCACGGTGCCGCGGCGCTGCCCGGCGGGTGCCGAGTGCAGCGCGGTCAGCGTACCGACCCGCGCATTGATGGTCAGCGGAGTGACCCGCGGATCGAGTTCGAGGCCGCCGAAGGCGGTGCCCGGGCCGATCACGGGTGCGGGGGAATCGAGGGTGCTCATGCGTGCTCCTTCACGGGGGTGGGAGGGAGCGCGCCCGGGTTTCCCCGGGCGCGCAGGGGTGGTGCTAGCGGCCCTCGCGGGCGCGGGCCGGGTTGGGTACGGCATCCAGCAGGCGGATGGTGTACTCATCGCTCGGGTTGCGCAGCACGTCGGCGGTGGGGCCGGACTCGACCACGCGGCCGGCGTTCAGCACCATCATCCGGTCGGTCACCAGGCGCGCGCTCAGCAGGTCGTGCGTGATGTACAGCATGCTCACGCCCCACTGCTCGCGAAGATCCTCGAGCAGCCCGAGCACACCCGCACGCAGCGAGACATCCAGCATCGACACGGGCTCATCGGCCACCAGAACCTGGGGGTCGCTCGCCAGGGCGCGGGCAATCACCACGCGCTGACGCTGACCACCGGAGAGCTGGTGCGGGAGCTTCGCGGCGAAGGTCTCCGCGGGGGTGAGCCCCACGGTTTCCAGCAGCTCCAACATGCGCTCACGCGCGGCCTCACCACGACGCTCGGTGAAGTTCAGGATGGGACGCATCAGCGTGTATTCCACCGTGTGCAGCGGGTTGAGCGCCGCATACGGGTCCTGGAACACCATCTGGACGTTCTTGCGCAGATCGCGCAGCTCACGGCGACGCAGGCTCGCGAGGTTCGAGTCGCCGAAGCGCACGAGACCCGAACTGGGCTTTTCGGCACCGGTCACGAGGCGGGCGATGGTCGACTTGCCCGAACCGGACTGACCCACGAGCGCCAGGGACTCCCCCGGTGCCAGCGTGAACGACACGTTGTCCACCGCGACGACGGGCTTCTCGCCCCGACGCGGCGGCGCGTAGACCTTGCTGGCACCCTCGACCACGATCGAGGCGTCGGCGCGGCGGGCCGCCCGAGCATCGGATCGCGGCGAGGTGGTGGCACGCTCGGCGCGCGCGGCATCGGCCGAGCGTCCGCGGGTGCTAAAGCCGGGGATGTGGATCTCCTCGGCCCGCGGGTCCGCATAGTGGCTGAGCAGCATCCGGGTGTATTCGGCCTGCGGGTCATCCAGAATCTGGTGGCTCGGGCCATCCTCCACCACGACGCCGTCGTGCATGACGAGCACGCGCTCGGTGGATTCCAGCACGATACCGAGGTCGTGCGAGATCAGGATCGCGGTGAAGCCCTCGCTGGCCTGCAGCTGACGGATGGTGTCCATCACCGCGTGCTGCACGAGCACGTCCAGCGCGGTGGTGGGCTCGTCAAAGACCAGCAGCTCGGGCTCGAGCGAGAGCGCCAGGGCGATCGAGACGCGCTGCCGCATCCCGCCGGAGAGCTCCCCGGGGAAGCGGTCAAGCACGGTCTCGGGCAGCTCAACCTTGCGCACCAGCTCGCTCGCACGGGCGTTGAAGCTACCCGGCTCGACGTGCCCGTGGGCGCGGAAGATGTCGTGGAAGTGCTTGCGGATGGTGCGCACCGGGTTCAGCGCGTTCATACCGGACTGCAGCACCATCGCGAAGCCACCGCGGCGCTGCTTACGCAGCTCCTCGGCGTCCAGGGTGCGAATGTCGCTACCGTGGAACAGGATCTTGCCGTCCACGATGGTGGCCGGCGGCTTCGCCAGACGGGTCAGCGCGAAACCGAGGGTGGACTTGCCCGAACCGGACTCGCCCACGAGCCCGATAAACTCGCCACGGCGCAGCGTGAAGCTGACGTTCTTGACCGCGGCAACCGGCTCGAAGCCCTCGCTGCGGTACTCGACCGTGAGGTTTTCGACCCGCAGGATCGGCTGTTCGTCGACCTGGCCGGGGGTGGTGTTGGTGGTCATCGACCCTTTCCTTCCCGAAGCCGCGGGTTCGAAATCCCGTCGACACCAAAGTTGATGAGCGTGAGGCTCGTAGCCAGCAGCGCGATGCAGAGACCCGGGGCGAACAGCAGCAGCCACTGTCCGGTGAGCAGCGCGTTGGAGTTCTGTGCCCAGAAGAGCATCGTTCCCCAGCTGACGGTGGTCGGGTCACCGAGACCCAGGAACTCCAGGCCGGCCTCGGCGAGGATCGCCGCGGTGGCGGCACCGAAGAACGCTCCGGTGATCAGCGAGGTCATGTTGGGCAGGATCTCGCGGAAGATGATCCTGAACGAACTGTCGCCGGCGAACCGGGCGGCGGTCACAAAGTCGCGGGAGCGCAGGGTCTGCGTCTGGCTGCGCAGCACGCGCGCACCCCAGGCCCAACCGGTCACCACGATCACCGCGATGATCATCGCGATGCCACCGTTTTGCAGGTAGGACGCGATCACGATCATCAGGGGCAGACCCGGGATCACGAGGAACAGGTTGACGATGAACCCGACAACCTCGCCGCCGAAGCCGCGGGAGTAACCCCAGCTGAGGCCGATCAGCACGGCGATCACCGTGGCGATGGCACCGGCGGCGAAGCCCACGAAGACCGAGACGCGGGCGCCCCAGATGATCTGAGACAGCACGTCCTCACCGGCGGCGGTGGTGCCGAGCCAGTGGGCGGCGGAACCGCCGGCGCTGCGCTCGAAGCCGTCCTGGCTGGCGCCGTACGGGGCGAGCCAGGGGGCGAAGGTGGCGGCGAGGATGAAGATCGCCAGCAGGACCACACCGATCCGGGCCCGGGGGTTGGACCAGATGGTGCTCGCGATGCGGCCAACGGTGCGCAGCGCGCCACGCAGTGCGCGCGCCCGCACGGGGGTAGTGGTGGATGTCATCGTCGCGTCCTTGGGTCGAGTACACCGTAGAGAATGTCTACGAGGAAGTTAGCGATGAGCACGCTCACGGTGATCATCAGGAAGAGGGCCTGCATCAGCGGGTAGTCCTGGTTGACCACGGCGTTGTACAGCAGGTATCCGATTCCGGGGTAGCCGTACACCTGCTCCACCAGGATCGAACCACCCACCACGCCACCGAGCGCCAGACCAAAACCGGTGAGGTTCGGCAGGATCGCGTTGCGGGCGGCGTACTTCAGGGCCACGGTGCGTCCGCGCAGGCCGTTGGCCTCGGCGAAGGTCACGTAGTCGTCACCCAGGGTGTTGATCATCGCGTTACGCATACCGAGGATCCAGCCACCCAGCGAGGTGATCAGGATCGTCAGGGCCGGCAGGGCCGCGTGATAGATCAGGTCGCCAATGAAGGAGAGCGAGAACTCCGGCACCGCGGTGGGTGAGGAGGCACCCGAGGTCGGGAACAGGTGGCCCACATAGCCGGCGAAGAACAGCAGGAGCAGGGCGATCCAGAAGTACGGGAACGCGCTGAGGAAGCTGCCGCCGAGGGTGGGCAGGGTGTCCATCCAGGTGCCACGCTTCCACGCGGCGAGGACACCGATCAGGGTGCCGATCACAAACGCGAGGACGGTGACGATACCCACGAGCACCACCGTGTAGGGCAGTGCGGTGAGGACGAGGTCCGACACCTTCTCAGGGTAGAAGGTGAACGAAACTCCGAAGTCGAGCGTGACGACCTGCTGGAGGTAGTGCACGTACTGCTCGAGGAGGTTACCGCCGGGCACACCCAGCTGGGCCTCGATGGCGGCGCGGGTGGCGGCGCTCACGGGACCGTTTTGGGAGAGCTTGGCGATCGCGGCGTCGGCCGGCGAACCGGGCATCAGCCGGGGCAGGAAGAAGTTCAGCGTGACGGCCGCCCACAGGGTGAGCAGCAGCATGCCGAGCTTGCGCAGTGCGTAGGTCATTATTTCTTGTCCTCGGTCTGATCACGCGGCGTCAGCGACGTGAAGATCAGCAGGGCCGTCGGCGTGTAGGTCTTCAGCGAGGCGTACGGGTGGTCGGCATCGGGCCAGCCAACGTACTTGTTCTCGCTGTACAGACCCCAGGAGCCGCCGTAGTAGAGCGAGATAACCGGAAGGTCGGTGATCATCGCGTGCTGCAGCTGGTAACCCAGCTCGCGGGTTTCATTGGGGTCGAGCGAGGTCCGGTACTTGGCCAGGATCTCGTCCACGGCCGGGTTCTGGTAGCGCTCGAAGTTGCTCGGAGCCTCCTGGCCGACGGGCCGGAAGTTGGAGCTGTTGAGCAGGCCGTTGAGGTCCTGATACTGCGAACCGAGCCCACCGTAGGCGCCCATCGCGATGTCGAAGTCACCGTTACGCAGGGCCAGCTGGTAGGCCGGGGGCTGCGGCTGCGTGAGCTTCACGTCGATGCCGAGGGCAGAGAGCTGGCGCTGCACCTGGCTGGCCGCACGCAGCCAGTCGGTGTAGCCGTTGGCGGTGAGCAGGGAGAAGCTCAGCTGCGTGCCCGAGGCGTCCACGAGCTTGCCGTCCTGTTCGTGGTAGCCCGCCCGGGCGAAGGCCGCCTTGGCCGCCTCCACATCCTGGGTGATGACACCACCGTTGGGGATCGAGGGGTCAAGGTCCGCCTGCTGGTTGGGCAGCAGGATTCCGGCCTGGGTCGCGGGCTGCATCGAGCCCTCGGTTGCGGCGTCGGCGATCTGCTTGCGATCCAGGGCCAGCGCGATACCCTGACGCACGTCGGGGTTGTTGAACGGTGCCTTGGTGAGGTTCGGCTGAAGCGAGATCACACCACCCGGCGGGAACCAGAAGCGGTTGTACTTATTGGCACCGCCCCAGGTCTTTTCCACATCGCTCATGTACATGTAACCCCAGTCGTATCCCTGGGTGACCATGGCGAGCTGACCGTTAGTGGCGGGCAGGATCAGGTGCTTGACCGTGACCTTGTCCTTCTGCCAGTAGGTCTCATTGCGGTTCATCGTGTACTGCTGGGGGCTGTAGTTCCCCAGCTCGAACGGGCCGGTACCCACCGGGTTGTCATCGGTGAAGGTGCCCGGGTCCTTCACGTCCTTCCAGACGTGTTCGGGCACGATCAGCGTCTGCGCGATGATGTTCGCGGCGGGAACATCCGCGGACTTCAGGTGCACGGTGACGGTCTGGTTACCCTCTTCGGTGCCGGTTTCGACCGTGCTGATGTACTGCCAGATGCCCTGGAGGTCGAGGGTCGGGCTGGTCTTCAGCATGTTGAAGGTGAACTCAACATCCTTCGCGGTCAGCGGCTTGCCATCGGACCACTTGACGCCGTCACGCAGGGTGAACATCACGGTAGAGGCGTCGGGCTGGGAGACCTTCTGGGCCAGCCACGGGGTTACATCGCCGTTGACGTCGTTGACAATAACGAGCGGCTCGTAGATGTAGGCGGCACCGATCCGGCGGTTGGCCATGAACGGGTTGAAGTTCCGCTGATACATGGGCGAGCCCTGGTCGGCGGCCAGGAGCAGGGTGTCCTGGGGAATGGTGGGGTCCGGCTTGCTCTCGATGTGGATGTTACATCCGGTGAGGGCTAGACCCGTCGCGATCGTGATTGCGACCAGTGAAAGTAGTCGCGATCGGCGGGGAAATTTCTTCATTGAATGCGAAACCTCGAGTCATCCTCGTCACGAGTCGGCGCGTTCAGGGGAGGGCAACGAACGCGTCGAGTTGCGACGCGGTCGCGTGCAACTCACTCAGTGTAAGCGCATACATTTACAAATTGCAAGCCCACGTTCGTGGCGCACGGCCCGCTGTCGGGTCACGCGCGGGTGGTGCCCAGGCAACACGATTTTCCTCACAACCGCAATGTTTTCTCGGCGGAGGTATCCGAGCCCTAGACGGAGGGCGCGGTACTCTCGCGCAGCAGCACCGACACCGGCAGGCGCACCCCGCGCGGCTCACCATTTGGAGCCTGGAAGCGCTCGTCCAGGAGCGCAATTGCCGCGCGGCCCAGGTCCTCGATGGGCTGACGCACGGTGCTGAGCCGCGGGCTCGAGAGCGCCGCCGCCGGAATACCGTCAAAGCCCGAGACCAGCACCCGTTCGGGCACGGCGATGCCCGCGGCGGTGAACTCATCCAGCACACCGAGCGCCATCTGGTCGTTACCGCACAGCACGGCACCGGGCAGGGGTTCCCCCGACGCGGCCGCCCGCACGAGCTCACGGCCCACCCGCCGGCCGGTATCCCGGGTAAAGATCTCGCTCATCCAGCGCACGTCCTCGGTACGGCCGTGCTTCTCCAGGGCGTCCCGCACGCCGCGGCGGCGGTCCCGGGCATCCGGAGACTCCTCGGGGCCACCGAGGTACACGATCTCGCCGGTGGTGTGCGCGAGCACGTGATCGGTCAGCGCCGCCATCCCCTCGCGGTTCGACACCGACACCCGATCAAACGCCTCATAGTCACCGCGAGCGGAGAGCACCACCACGGGAATCCGCGCGGCCAGCGGGGTCAGTACCGCATCCGGCACGGCCCGCGCCAGCACGATCAAACCGTCCACCCGACCGGCCATATCGGTAAAGGTCTGCACGGAGTTCTCCCCGCGCCCCACCGCAACCATGAGTGCGTATCCGCGCCGCCAGGCCTCCAGCTCGGCACCGCGGACCACCTCGTCAAAGTAGAGGTCGGCCACGTGATCATCGGCGCTCCGGCCCAGATCACTGACGATATCGGTCCCGCCGGTCTCGGGCAGCTCAATCTCGGTGAGCTCCTCGATCGCGTCGAAGCCCGGCAGGTACAGCCCCAGCACGCCGGTCCGGCGCTCGGCAAGGCCGCGAGCAGCGCCGCTTGGCACATATCCCAGCTCACGCACCGCCGCCTCAACCCGGGCCGCGGTATCCGGACGCACCCGATTCGGCGAGCGCAGCACCCGCGATACGGTGGCGATCGACACCCCCGCACGCTCGGCGACGTCATACACGGTGGGCGGCTTCACGGAATCCGATACCTTCCAGAATGGATGCGCTTACGCGCGGGACGGATTCCAGCGTACCCTGTTGCCGCGGCCCACACGCGGGCATACTGTCACACATGGCCCAGATCATCATTTACGGACTCGCCGACACCCTCCGCCCCCGCCGGCAGGCACTTTCGGACGCAATTCACGCCGCCGCGGTGCGGGAGCTCGGCCTGCCCGAAACCAAGCGCTTCCACCGCTTCATCACGCTCGAGCGCGAAGACTTCTTCACGCCCGCGGATCGCAGCGAAAACTACACGATCATCGAGGTATCCCTCTTTGCCGGACGCAGCGTGGACACCCGAAAGCGCTTCATCCACGAGCTGTTTGAGCGGGTCTCGACGGACGTCGGCATCGACCCGCAGGACCTCGAAATCACCCTCACCGAGACCCCACGCGAAAACTGGGGCATCCGCGGCACCACCGGTGACGAACTGGCGCTGAGCTATGCGATCGAGCCCGGCGAGCGGAATGAACCGGAGACGGGAGCGGCGACCGCCGATACGAGACTCCCGAGCGATACACCGATCTGGTTTGCCGAGGCACCCCTGAGCGGTGAGCGCTTTGAGGTGTTCTCCGGCGACCGGTTCCGGCTGGGTCTAACCCGCGAGCGGACATCCATCAAGATTGCAAACGAGTACGGGGTGGACTGGCCGCTCTGGGGGCCGGAGGGGCTCACCGTCGAATCACAGTTCCCCCAGATTTCGGATGCCCTGCGCGCCCGGCTGAAGGCCTGGGCCCACGGCTTCAACACCCTCTACCACCACGATCACGGCTGGGGCGAGAACATCGCCCACGCGGAGGCGCACGCGGCCGAGGGCGGCATCCTCGCCATGCGGGTCACCGAGGAGCTCGGGCAGGGGTTCAGCGTCAGCCTCAATATCTGGGAAACCACCGTTTAGTAACCGCACCGGGCCGAGCGCGCGCAAAACGCCCCGGTATCCACGGATACCGGGGCGTTTCGTGCGTTACCGGCTAGTAGCGGTAGTGCTCCACCTTGTAAGGGCCCTCCACCGAGACACCGATGTACGCGGCCTGGGCCGGCGAGAGCTCGGTGAGCTCCACACCCAGGGCGTCGAGGTGCAGGCGGGCGACCTTCTCATCCAGGAGCTTCGGCAGCGTGTAGACGCCGATCGGGTACGCCTCGAGGCGGGTGTGCAGCTCGATCTGGGCGAGCACCTGGTTGGTGAACGAGTTGCTCATCACGAACGAGGGGTGGCCGGTGGCGTTACCCAGGTTCATCAGGCGCCCCTCGGAGAGCACGATCACGCTGCGACCGTTGGGCAGATTCCACTCGTGCACCTGTGGCTTGATCTCCACGCGGGAGACGCCCTCGATCTTCGCGAGGCCGGCCATGTCGATCTCGTTGTCGAAGTGACCGACGTTCGAAACGATCGCGTGGTGCTTCATCTCGAGGATGTGCTCGGGACGAATCACGTTGAAGTTTCCGGTGGTGGTCACGAAGATGTCCACCTGGCCCACGACCGACTCGAGCTGTGCGACCTGGAAGCCGTCCATCGCGGCCTGCAGCGCGCAAATGGGGTCAACCTCGGAGACGATAACGCGGGCACCCTGGCCACGCAGCGCCTCGGCCGCGCCCTTACCCACGTCGCCATAACCCACAACGAAGGCCACCTTGCCGCCGATCAGGACGTCGGTTGCGCGGTTCAGGCCGTCCGGCAGCGAGTGGCGGATGCCGTAGCGGTTGTCAAACTTCGACTTGGTGACCGAGTCGTTGACGTTGATCGCCGGGAACAGCAGCTGGCCGTCGCGCTCAAGCTCGTAGAGGCGGTGCACACCGGTGGTGGTCTCCTCGGTGACGCCCTGAACCTCGGCGGCGATGCGGGTCCAGCGGTCGGTGCTGGTGGTGAGCGAGTCGCGCAGCAGGTCGAGGATCACGCCGTACTCGACGCTGTCGGTCTCGGCGGTGGCGGGCACGGCACCGGCGAGCTCAAACTCGCGGCCCTTGTGCACGAGGATCGTGGCGTCGCCGCCATCGTCCAGGATCAGGTTCGGGCCGGCCCAGTCGGCGCCGGCTTCGGCGGCCTCGGTCGACCAGTCGAAGATGCGGCTGGTGCACCACCAGTACTCGGGCAGGGTCTCACCCTTCCAGGCGAACACCGGCACACCCTGCGGGTTTTCGACGGTCCCGTTCGGGCCCACCACGACGGCCGCGGCGGCCTCGTCCTGGGTCGAGAAGATGTTGCAGCTGGCCCAGCGCACCCGGGCACCGAGGGCAACGAGGGTTTCGATCAGCACGGCGGTCTGCACCGTCATGTGCAGCGAACCGGCGATGCGGGCACCGGCCAGCGGCTGGCTCTCGGCGAATTCGGAACGGAGGCTCATCAGGCCGGGCATCTCGTTTTCGGCGAGACGCAGCTGGTGGCGGCCGGCTTCGGCCAGGCTCAGATCGGCGACGAGGAAGGGAAGGTCAGTGGAGAGTTCGGGACGCGACATAGTCCCATTGTCGCAGACCATTTTGCCACGTTACGGAGGATCTTTGGGGCCGCCTCTCAGCGGTCAGATTTGTCGTCCGAGCCGCCCTCCAGCATGGCGCGAACTCCGCGGAACCCGCGGTAAAGAACCAGGCCACCGGCCAAAATCAAGACGATCGCAGTGAGCAGGCTTGAACCGGTGAATCCGCCCATCGCCCCGCGCATGAAGCCGTAGATGACAAACCCCGCGCCCACGATGATGAACAGGATGTAGGACACACGCTGGAACGGGCTCATGCTGCCTCCGAGTTAGGGGGTAATTCGCGGCTGAATCAGGGTCCACCCGAGCGGTACCGTCTGCCTGGTCGCGTGAAACGCGCACAGGTCGTAACAGTGCGGGCGACGTTCGGTGCCGAGCGGGCCGATCACGGCCATCGAATCCGCATAGTCGTAGGTGAGGGTCGCGACCGCCTCGCGGTTACAGCCGATTCGGGAGCAGAGCCTCTGATTCATATCCCCTCCAGCGTACCCTGCCCGTGCCCAGGCGTTTTCGCGGTGCACGGATTAGACTGGTGGCATGGCTCGTTCTTCCCACTCCGCCCGTCAGAGCACCTCTCGGCGCGCGGTACGACACGATCGGCACGGCCGCGCCGGTCGCAGCTCGGTCACCGGGCCGCACCTGCCGCCGCTGCGCGGACGCATCGACTTCTTCGATCTCATCGTGGGCAGCACCGCAGACTTCCTGCGCGGCATGTGGAGTGCAGACCTCGAGGGCGTCAGCTTCGAAATCGGCGGCATGCCCCTCGGCGAGCCCGGCCCGAACGGCGTGCGCCGCTGGGATGCCCTGCGCGATCAGCGCCGCATTATCCTCTACCGTGTGCCGATCGAGCGCCTCGCACGCCTCCACGTGAACGACCAGTTGCACCGCCAGATGTACATCGAAAGCTGCGTGTTCCGCGCCACCGCCGAGTTCCTCGACCGTGACCCGTGGGACCTCGGGCCGGAGCGTTTCCGCTAGGCTGAAACCCCGGGCACGACGCCGCATACCCACGACTCGCGTCCCCGCGCCACGACCCCGCAGCGCTCCCTGCACAGTGTTATTCGTGCCGGCACGGTGTTGATCGTGCCTGCTCGGTCCGCGCGATCCCGTCTTGAAAGCGTGTAATGCTCCCCTCCTCCTCACCCCAAGAACCCGGCACCGCGGTGCTGAGCCTCGAAAACGTTGGGTTCGTCCGTGGTGGACGCCCGCTCCTGATTGATATCAACCTCACGGTTCACGCCGGTGAACGCTGGGCCGTCATCGGTGCCAACGGTGCCGGGAAGTCCACGCTGCTGAGTCTCTGCGGTGCCGTTCAGCACCCGACCACCGGCACCGTGGACGTGCTCGGTGCGCGCCTCGGGCGGGTGGAGATCCGCGAGCTGCGCACCCACATCGGGCACGTCAATCCGCGACATCCGCTGCAGAGCCCACTGCCGATTCTCGACGTGATCCTCACCGGCCTGACCGGCAGCGTCGAACGAATGATGCGCTGGGAACCCTCCGCCAAGGAGACCGCACGCGCCCTCGAACTGGCCGATCTGCTGGGGCTCGGATCCAAGCTCAACGAGCACTGGACCACGCTGTCCCAGGGCGAACGTGGTCGGACCCTCATCGCCCGCGCCCTGATCACTGATCCGGCGCTCCTCCTGCTGGACGAGCCCTCCACCGGCCTCGACGTGGCCGCCCGCGAACAGCTCCTGGAAACGGTTGACCATCTGGTGTCCGTCCGGCCCGACCTCGCCACCCTGCTCGTGACCCACCACCTCGAGGAGCTTCCCACCTCGACGACCCATGCGGCGCTCGTGACCGACGGCCGGATCTCTGCCCAGGGCCTCGCCCGGGAAGTCCTGACCACCGAGGCCGTCTCGGAGAGCTTCAAATACCCCATTCGGATCAGTGAACACGAGGGCCGCTGGAGCGCACGCGCCGGTGCCTAAACGCCGAAAATGCCCGCACCCGCCGAAGCGGATGCGGGCATTTTCGTACCGCTAGCGCGGGTAAACCGTCACCGTGGAGGAGCCGGGGCTGGCCGGCTGCACGGTGAAGGAGGAGAACTCGTTCGGGCCGGCATAGCTCACCGAGGCGAGCACGTCGCCGGCGCCCGCGAGGACATATCCGGCACCGGCGGTGACCGGCACGCTCGCACCGCCACCGGCGGGCACGGTGACCTCAATCGGTTCGCCGTCGGCCGGAGTCAGCGTCACCCGGGCATCCGCATCGCCGCGGTTGCCCAGGTGCAGGCGCGGGTTCTCGCCCGGCGCGATCGCAATGCGGGCGCTGTCCCCCACCTGGACGGTCGAGGTAAACCAGGCGAAGTCCGAGCCGTTTGAGGCGGTGACGCGTACGCCACCCACCACCGGCTGATCCGATTCGACGGAGACCCCGAAGGTCCCCGCCGGAAGGTTCGCCAGGAAGATCTCGTGCACCTCACCCGCCGGAACGGTGGCGTCAAGAGACATCGGGGCCGTCCCGCCAGACTCGTTCACGAACGAAATCTTGACCTGCGCATCGACGGTTCCGGGCACCATCAGGCGCAGTGCGGTGGCACGGTCATCGTAGGTGTCATCCCCCTCGATCTCGGCCGGGGTTTCCGGAATCACCACGCCGGGAATGTACTGCGTCAGGGCGGGTGCCGCGGCGGGGCCAACCAGCTCTACACCCGAGGGGGTCAGGCCCCGCACGGAGCTCTGCTGGAGAGTGGCGAGCACGTGCCCACCACGGGTGCTCACGTGAATGATCGGCTTTTCTACGCCCGGTGCCAGGCTGGCCAGCGGCACAACCTTCTGCGAGCCCGCCCGCACGATGATGCCATCGGCACCCGGGGCATCCACGCGGCCGCTCTCGCCGAAGATCTCGAGAACCACGTTTGCATCGGCGGTGCCGGGGTTTGCGAGCGTAATCAGGGAGGTGCGTCCGGTCGCGGTGCTTCCCGCAACCAGCCAGGCATCCGCCACCGGTTCGGCGCAGGCACTCGCGGCAAAACCGGAGAGCTCCGGCAGACCCACCGCCTGCGACTGCGCGGCGGCGATCAGCGGTGTGGTGGAACCCTCAACCGGGATTCGCAGGGCCGTGGCGGACCCCTGATCGGTGCCCGAGAGTTCGGAGTTTGTGAGCGGTGTGCTGGACGGATCTGAATCGGCACTCACGACGGTGCTCCCGCCGCCGATGACGGTGGCCTGTCCACCGGACTCGCCCGGCTGCAGCAGCGGCCCGGTGCACACGCGGGTCTGCGCGGCGGCGGTCGGGTGAACCTGCACGCTCGGTGCCTTCGCGGACACCGAGGGAATGGTCACGCTCGTCAGGCCAACCGCGAGGACTCCCACGAGGCCCACCCCGAGCGCCCCGGCAATAACCCGGCCGGAAATAATCGCGATGCGCTTCGGACTCACCATTACTTGCTCTCCTTGGGCTCGTCAGTAGCAGTCGGGGCAGTCTCGGCCGGCAGTACGGGCTCGGCCGACGGGGCGGGCTCGATCACCGGCGCGGCCGCCGTGGGCGGTGCCGCAGGCTCGGGCCAGGCCGGGGTGTCGTCCTCGGTGGCATGCGGCACCGGGATGTCCGGATCCGCCAGGACGGTGGGCTCGGCCTCAACCGCGGCCGCAACCGCCGCCTCGGCCTCGCGCTCGGCCTCGCGCTCCGCACGGCGGCGCGCACGCGCCGACCCTTCCCCCGCGGAGGCTCCGCGCTTTCCGGCGGCTCGGCGTCCGCCACCCGATCGCGGAACGGCATGGCCGATCGTGCGTGGGGTGGCCTCGGCCAGGCGACGCGATGCGGCCGTGGGCACTGCCAGCAGCAGCGCCACCACAAACACGATGCCGGTCAGGAGGCCCACCACCGGGGTAGCCCAGGTCGTGGGGGCGGGCGCGGCCGGCGGGATCTCACCGTCAAAACGCCACAGAATGCCCTGATCGGTCGGGCCAACCCGGCCCAGCGCGCCCTCGGTTTCGAGGGCCGCGATCGCGCGGTTCAGCGTCTGTTCCGCGCCGGCGGCATCGCCCGGGTTCAGCCCGGGGCTCGCCGGTGCGAGCAGCACGAAGCGTACCCGCAGATCGGTGAGTGTCTTCGCGACGTCCAAACCGCTCGCGGAGATCAGGTTGCCCGCCAGATCGGCGACGCGGTTGTCATCCTCGGTAAGGGTCGTGCGGGTGTTCGCGCGGGTCGACCGGGAATCCAGGCTCGTTCCTCCACCACGAATCAGCGTGGCAGAGATCGAATCGGCGCCCTCGGGTCTGATCAGCAGTGTGCCCTGGCGCGGGTCCTGCCCCGCCGCGGCGGTGACGTAGGCGGGGAGGGTGCGACCATCGGTCGCGTGCACCGGGCTGTTTCCCGCGGGGAATACCGAGATCATCGGGCCGGCAACCACCACCGCGAGCACGCCCACCACGAGGGCGGGCACGAGACCGCGGCGACGCATCGCATCGAGACCCACCGCCGCCGCACCGATCAGACCGAGCCAGTACAGGCTCAGCGCGGGTGCCGGCCAGATGGCGACCGTGTTCGGGCCGCTCAGCGTGACCAGCACGTGACCGGCGAGTACCGCGGTCAGCAGGCCCAGCAGCGCGATGCCCAGCAGGCCCGCGGCACGCAGCGTGCCGCGGAAGAGCAGGGCCGCGAGGGCGAGCAGCAGGAACGGTGCCAGCAGCACGGGCAGCGCCCACTCGGCGGCGACCCCGCCGATACCGAGGGAGGAGATCAGCCCCGGCCATCCGCTCGCCTCGTAGGCGGGCAGACCGAGGGCGATGCGCCAGCCCTCGGTAACGGGGAACGCGGCCACGACCGATCCCGGATCAGCGAGCAGCGCCCACCAGTTTCCGGCGCGGATACCCTGCTGCCAGATAAGCGGGGCAAACAGCGTGAGCGCCGGCACGATCATCCAAATGACGCGCGGAATGTAGCGGCCGGCGGAAACCAGGAGAACAACCCAGATAATCGCAAACGCCGGAGTCAACGAGGGTGAACTCGCGAGAATCGCGGCTGCCAGCATCGCCGCCACGGCCGTCGCCGCCCACGAACGCCGGAAAACCGACGACGTGTAGAACAGCCAGGGCAGCAGCAGGTGGACGAGGATTGCGCCCAACTCGCCCGCGGCCAGCGAGCCCAGCAGGCTCGGCGCGAGCGTCCACAGTGCCGCAACGAACAGGCGGTAGCCGCTGCGCTCGGTCAGGCGGGTAGCCGCAAACCACGCGCCCAGCGTCGCCAGCGGCAGCGCAATCAGGTACAGCAGAACGATGGAGAATGACGGGTTCCAGAACGTCAGCGTTCCGAGCACCGCGAGAACAGTCGCGAAGGGATCCGCCGCGGTGATGACGCCAAGCCCCTGATCGCGCCACGCAAAACCGGTGTTACCCCAGAGCTCGGCCACGGTGTTGGAGAGCGGCAACAGCCCGCCACCGCCGAGGGCGGCCACGTCGACAAATCGGAAGAACAGTACCGCCGACAGCACGGCCGAAGCCGCAACCAGCCAGCCGCCACCGCCGGAAATAAAGCGCAGATCGCTGCGCTCCACCACCACGCTGACGGTGCCGGCCTCGCGCCGCAGGCGGTTACGCCGCGTCACCTCGCCCACCGAGATCCGCAGCGGCTGCAGCTGTGACCACCCGGCGCGCTTGCTTTGACGCAGGGTCGCTCGGGCACGGGACACTCGGCCGAAACCAAACGCTACTCGGAGAGCCGCGCCGATCTCGGCGGTGATCAGCTCGGGCTGCTTGGTGATCAGTCGCCACACGGCGCGCACGATGGCGAGCGGCAGTAGGCTCAGCCAGTGCAACCACACCACGGCCGGGTTGGCATACGTCAGCCGGCGATGCAGCTGGGCCGCACGCGACACAAACGCCTGCCGGCGCACCACCGCGCCACGACGCGATCGCGCGGGGCCAGCCACACCGTCTCCGGCAAAACGCACGCGGGCGTTCGGTTCGAGCGATACCCGGTGCTCGGCCAGTCGCACGCGCACGGAAAGATCGAGGCCATCATCGGCCTGGTGCAGGGCCGGATCGATACCGCCGGCCTCCTCCCACACGCGGGAGCGCACGAGCATGCCCGGTGCCGCGACACCCAGCACATCGCTCACGGAGTCGTGCTGCCCCTGGTCGAGCTCACCCGACACCAGCGACACCGCGGCCCCCAGCGGGGTCATCGATTCGCCATAGGAAATAATCGTCTCGCCGTGGTCCCAATCCAGCAGCTTCGGGCCCACGATACCCACCGACGGTGAGACCTCGAGGGCACCCACCAGGGCCGCCAGGGCACCCGGCTCGGGAGCGGTGTCCTGTGCCAGGAGCCAGAACGCGCTCGACCCGGCATCGGAATCGGCGGCGGGATCCTCGACCCGGGCACGAATACCCGCGCGCACGGCCTCGCCAAAGCTTACGTTGTCGCGCAGCTGCACGATCTGATGAATCGCGGCACCCTGCAACATCTCGATGACCTGCGGAGGGGAGGCAAGAGCCACCGCCACGATGTGATCGGGGCGGCGAATCTGCGCGTCCAGGGCATGCAGGGTGGCCCTCAGATGAGCGGCATCCCGGGAGCCGTCCTGGACAACAACAATGGCGGTTACACGAGGAGACATTTCTCCCAGACTATGTTCTCCACCCGAAAGAGGGGCGTGGGTGTGTCGGCGCGCCCTCAAACCGGGTACATCCACAGGAAAGAGGAGTTGCGTGTACCGGAAACGAACCCGGGGTGGAATCGTGACGATTCCACCCCGTGATTGGTTCTAGCTCGCGCGCTTTTTCAGCTTGCGACGCTCTCGCTCCGAGAGGCCGCCCCAGATGCCAAAACGCTCATCGTTAGAAAGCGCGTATTCCAGGCACTGTGCACGAACCTCGCACGAGGTACAGATGCGCTTGGCGTCTCGCGTTGAGCCGCCCTTTTCCGGAAAGAACGCTTCGGGATCCGTCTGGGCGCACAGCGAGTCTGCCTGCCACGAGAGAGGATTCCCCTCCTCATCGTCGCGGCGGACTCCGGGTACTCCCAGATCAACCGGGTCGATAAACCAGTCGTCGGGAACCCCCTGTCGATAGTCCAGCGACATATCGACCCCCTTCCCCTTGGTGAGTGGTGCACCGGTTAGTGACACCTAGATAATTACACCTGTGTATTTAGGGATTCGTCAAGTCGCAAATCGTAAACCCTCACCGCGAGCTAGAGACTTCATGACGCGCCGACGCGCTCAAATCGTGTTCAACTGGTGACGCCGTAGGCTCCGGCTGCCACCCAGATTTCGCCGTTTCCGGCGATGCGCACGCTCGAATCGCTCGGCGTCAGATAGCGAATATCTCCGACCGAGAGCGACGCTCGTTCGTCGCCCTGGGAAAGCGCTGAGTCCCCGGCGATTTGCACGGCGATCGCGGGCGTAACCACCCGGAACTCCCCCGCGATCGCCGGATCTACGCGGTAAAGCGCGAAATTCGCGCCCTCCGGCTGATACCCGATGATGCCGGGAGCAACCTCCGTTTGTGGCAGGAACGGCACCGGACCGGGCGCAAAACGCACCACCGTGAGCAGCTCCGGCACGTCCACGTGTTTGGGGGTCATCCCCCCGCGCAGCACGTTGTCACTCGCGGTCATCAGCTCGAGGCCAATACCGCGAAGATAGGCGTGCATGTTGCCGGCATCCAGGTACAGCGACTCCCCCCGATTTAGGGTGACGCGATTGAGAAACAGCGCCACAAAAACGCCCGGATCGGTGGGATATTCCGCGACGAGCAGGCGTACCGTATCGGCGAGGCGGGGCAGCGGAGTGCCGTTTACCGAGTGCGCGGAGGCCACCAGGGCCGAGCGTTCCGCCTCGCGATCGCCATCCAGCGCCGCCGAAACCTCGTGGGCCAACACCTCGGTTTCGGTGCCCGCCGCCACCGCGGCGGCGAGGCGGGCGCGGAGGGCATCCAGCACCGGATCGAGATCGCCGAGCGCCGCCAGCTCGTCAAGATCACTCACGACCTCGGAGAGCGGACGGAAGCCCGACAGAGCCTCGAAACCGTCGCGCATCGCGACGATCAGTTCGGGCTTCGGGAACGGATCGCGGTAGTTGCGGGTAGGGGCATCGAGCGCGATTCCCGCCGCATTTTCGCGCTCAAACCCGGCGCGCGCCTGCGCGGCATCGGGGTGCGCCTGGATCGACAGCGGAGAGGCGGCGGCAAGCACCTTGAAGAGGAATGGGAGCGCGCCCTCGGGGGCTCCGGAGGCCTCGGGCTCGGCCGCGAGCCAGCGGTCGAGGGTGTCGAAGGAGGCGGGGCCCGCGGGGGCAAGCACACGGGTGGGGCTTCCGGGGTGGGTCCCGAGCCACAGTTCAGCTTCTACCCGGTCGGTCGCGGGCGCCCCCAGGAGCTCGCTGATCGCACCGGGAGCTCCCCAGGCATAGTCGCGGGGAGTGTTGGCGAGTGTGACAAACACGGGAATCCTCTTTTCCGAAAACGACACCGCACGCCGTCCTCGCGGCCATGCTTATGCCCACCATACAAGGCCACCCGGGGCGATCCGGAGAGGCGCTAGAGGTTCTTGCCAATGATCCTGGTGGCCGTGCGCCCCACTCCCTAAGCTGGGGGCGGATTCATCGGTGAATAGGCAAAGGAGCTCCCATGACGTTTGTGCCCCTCGACAGCGATTTCTACGGCTTTTCCCAGCGGCTCGCCCCGCACGAGCAAGACGCCCTGACGCGGGTCCGCTCCTTTCTCGCGGAAAACGTGGCCGACCGCGTGGATGCACTCTGGGAGGCCGCCGAGTTCCCGCACGATCTGATCGCTCCGCTCATGGCCACCGGCGTGGGCACCTGGGCCTGGGAAGAAACCCGCGCAGCCGAAAACTCGGCGGTGTTCCGCGGCTTCCTCACCCTCGAACTGTCCCGGGTGGATGCCTCCATCGCGACCTTCCTCGGCGTGACCGAGGGCCTCGCGATGGGCTCGATCGGGGTCTGCGGATCCGCCGAGCAGCGCGCCGAGTGGCTGCCAAAGCTCGCCTCGGGCGAGATCATCGGCGCGTTCGGGCTCACCGAGCCGCTCTCCGGATCGGACAGCGCCCGCGGGCTCACCACCACGGCCACCCGCGAGGGCGACACCTGGGTTCTGAACGGGGCGAAGCGCTGGATCGGCAATGCCACGTTCAGCGACATCACCATCATCTGGGCGAAGGACACCGCCGATGGGCAGGTCAAGGGCTTCATCGTCCCCACCTCCACCCCGGGGTACTCGGCCACCAAGATCGAGCGCAAGACCAGCCTGCGCATCGTGCAGAACGCCGACATCACCCTCACCGATGTGCGCATCCCGCACGCCCTCAAGCTCGAAAACGCCAACACGTTTGCCGACACCGCGAAGGTGCTGCGGCTCACCCGGGCCGGCGTCGCCTGGTCGAGCGTGGGCGTGGCCGTGGGCGCCTATGAGGCGGCCCTCGCCTACGCACAAGACCGGGTTCAGTTCGGCAAGCCCATCGCCGGGCACCAGCTCATCCAGGATCTCCTCGCCCGGTGTCTCGCCAACATCACCGCGTCCATCGCGCTGTGCGTTCGCGTGTCCGAGATGCACGATGAGGATGCCCAGCGCGATGAGCACTCGGCGCTGGCAAAGTCGTTCTGTACGGCGCGCATGCGCGAAACCGTGGGCTGGGCGCGCGAAATCCTCGGCGGAAACGGCATCGTGCTCGACTTCGGGGTGGCCCGGTTCTTCGCCGACGCCGAGGCGCTCTACTCCTATGAGGGCACCCGTGAGATGAACACCCTGATCGTGGGGCGCTCGATCACGGGCACCGCGGCATTTGTGTGATTCGCCGCGAAAACTCGGCACCCGCACACGCCCCTGAACGGATCGGGATTCGCCGTCCCGCCGGGTAGTGTGGAGCTATGCCCGACACCCGAGTTCTTCCGCCTGCCGCGCTGACCACCGAGCGGTTGTGGTTGCGCGCGGTGGCGACGTTTGCGCTGTTTGTCGCGCTCGCGGGTGATGGGCTGCGAAACCTGCTCGGTCTGACCGGATACGTCATCGTGGCGCTGATCGTCACCGCGGCGGTGATCTGGTTCACCGTGCGGCTGCGTCCACGCCCCCTCACCGGGCCCTGGCCGCTCGCGCTCATCGGGTACATTCTCTTTGCCGTGCTCTCCCTCGCCTGGTCTCGCTATCCGGGCGGAAGTGCGGTCACCCTGGTGGGCATGCTCGCGTGCACCGCCCTGGCGATCCTGCTCGCCCTCGTGATGACCTGGAACGAAATCATCGGGGCGCTCACGCGGGCCGTGCAGGCGGTACTCGCGCTGTCGATCGTGTTTGAGCTCGTGGTTGCGCTGATCATTCGCCACCCCGTGCTTCCCCTCGGGGTGCACTACGACGGAAAACCGCCGCTGCTGGCCTACTGGTCGCGCAACGTGCTCTTTACCGGCGATCGCATTCAGGGCATCCTCGGCAACGCCAACCTGTTGGCGTTCGTCGCGCTGCTCGGCATCATCCTCTTTACCCTGCGACTCATGGGCTGGCGCGGGCTCTCCCCCGCCGCCCGCGCCCGCGAACCGCACCGCGGCGTGACCGCGGGCTGGCTCGCGCTTGCGGTCCTTCTCTTTGCCCTGACCCGTTCCTCCACCCTCGTTCTCGCGCTGGCCGCGGTGGTTGTGGTGGCCGCGGCTGCCCTCTGGGTGCGCGCCGGTGCCCCGGGAAAGCAGTTCCCGCGCTCGGTGGTGGTGGGCATCATCTTCCTGGTGGGTGGCACGGCGGTCTGGCTGCTGCGCGATCGCCTCTTCTCGCTGCTGGGCAAGAACTCCGACCTGACCGGCCGTGCCGAGATCTGGGACGTCGTAATCCGTGAGGCGCAGAAGAGCCCGATCGTGGGCAACGGCTTCGCGAGCCCCTGGGTGCCCTGGGTCGAGCCATTCAACCACCTGGTGGTGCGCAACCGCGTGCTTCAGCTGCAGGCCCACAACACCTGGCTGGACGTCTGGATGCAGCTCGGCATCATCGGCGTGATCCTGCTGGCGCTGGCGTTACTCTCGGCGCTCTGGCGCTCCTGGTTTACCGCGATCGACCGCCCCCGCACCGGCCTCGCCGATGCCAACGCGTTTTCACCGTACGCTCTCGTGCCGCTGCTGATCCTCGCGACGCTGCTGGTGCAGTCTGCGGCGGAGAGCCGGCCGCTCCTCGAATCGGGCTGGGTCCTGATCTGTCTGTTTGCGTTCACCGGGGTGCGTCGACCGCTGCTGGACGCGGGCACCGACCTGGCTCCCGATGCCGATCCGCAGCCCCGCTACGTGCGCCCCGCCGAGCCCGCCGAGCCCGCCGAGCCCGCCGGGGCCGATACCCGAACGGCACACGCGTGAGCCAGCCGGGCCCCCTGGGAGCGGCACCGATCCGCCACCTGCGCGAGGTTCTCACCGGTGCCCCCGGGGTGCAGGCTCTCGCGGTCACGATTATCGGCTGGTCGTTCATGATCCCGTTCACCCACTCCCTGCTGGGGTGGGCCGGGGTGGCTGCCGGACTCGCGACGCTGTGTTTCCTCGCCGCACTGATGCTGATCGGGCGCCGCGAATACATCGAGTGGAGCGGCGCGATCCCGCTCACCATCGTGGTGTTTGTGATCTGGTGCCTCCTCTCGGTGCTCTGGGCCACCTCGCCGGGGGTTGCCATCGTGGGGGCCGCGTACCAGCTGGGCTTCGGGTTCCTCGGGGTGGCCGTCGCACTCAGCCGCGACACGATCCAGGTTGTGCGTGCCGTCGGTACCGCGATGCGCATCCTCCTCACCGCCTCACTCATGCTCGAGATCTTCTCCGGAATCCTCCTGGATACCCCGGTGCCGTTCCTGAAGATTTCCGGCACCATCGCCTCCGGCGGCCCGATTCAGGGTGTCTTTGGCACCCGAAGCTTCCTCGCCTTCGCGACCATGATCGCGCTCATTTCGTTCGTGATCGAGTGGCGTACCCGCTCGGTGCCGAAGCCCGTGGCCGGTTTCTCAATCTCGCTGGCACTGATGTGTCTGCTGCTGAGCCGCTCCCCGGTGATGATGTTCGTGGCCGTGTTCCTCGGCATTGCGACCGCGGCCCTCTACGGCATCCGCAAGGCGTCGGCGCAGCGCAGACCCGCGCTGCAGTGGGGCCTCCTGGTGCTGAGCCTCGTGCTCGCGCTGATCGTCTACCTCAACCGCGTATGGGTGCTCACACTCCTCAACGCCAACGGCGAATTTCTCACCCGCTACTCGCTGTGGATTCAGGTGTGGCGTCTGATCCCGGTCAATCCGATGGAGGGTTGGGGCTGGACCGGAATCTGGCGTCAGGCCACCACCCCGTACAACACCATCAACTTCTCGCTTCAGACCCACCACACCTCGGCCCTCAACGCGTATCTCGACGTCGCGCTGCAGGTGGGGCTCGTGGGGGCGGGGCTCTTTCTCATTCTCGGCATCACCGCGTTTATCCGCTCCTGGCTGCTCGCAAGCAACCGACGCACCGTCACCTACACCTGGCCCGCGCTGATCATGGTGGCCCTCGCCGGTACGTCGATGGCCGAGAGCTTCGTGCTCACCTCGGGCGGCTGGGTCATGTTTGTGATCTGCGCGGTGCTGGCCTCACGCTCCACCTCCTGGCTGGCACGCTTCCGCGAGACGAGGCGGGCGCTACCGCCCGTTCCCCGCGAGTAGTACCCGGCACTCCGGCCGGGTCTGCCTGCTAGGCGGGCTGCAGCAGGTCGCGCAGGATCTCCAGGCGCCCCTGGGAGGTGAAGCGCGCGTAGTCACCGCGTCGGGCCTCCCCCAGTACCGGTAGTAGACGCCGAATACGGGTGGTGGGAAGCTCGGCTCGGAAGCGCTCCATCCGCTGCTTTCCGCGGGCTCGCGCCAGGATGTCTGCGGGAACCTCGAGCTCGGGCCGGGCCAGCGCCTCCACGAGGAGGTCTGTGCGGCGTGCGAGCGTGCGGTTTCGGTCTCCACGTGGCTCGAGCACACGATCGATCTTGACGCGAAGGCCTGGCTTACGCATGCCGATCTGGTTCGAATCGTGCTGACGGTAGTCGATCAGCGGTTCGTCCAGGAATGAGACGGAACCGCGGGCGGCGGCGATGACGGCCAGCCACTCGTCGTGGATCCAGGGGTCGGGGATGGGGGCCGCTCGGTCAAAGAGCGTGCGACGCAGCGTCACCGTTGCGCCGGTGGCCAGGTTACGGCGGAGAAACGCCTCGGCGCCCCGCCCGCTCTGGATCAGTGCCCGCTCCTCGGCACCGAACTCCAGCGCATCAAACAGGGTGTAGCCGAGCGGCATACCCGCGGTATCGACCATGCGCGCGTTGGTGAAGAGCAGTTCGGTGCCGGGGCGTGCCGCGTAGTAGTCGAGGGCGCGTTCGACCCGGGTGGGGTGCCAGCGGTCATCCTGATCGCAGAGGGCGATCAGGTCCCCCTCGGTGTGGGCGATCGCCCGGGAGAAGTTCTCCCGCACTCCGAGGGCGGGGCGGTGTTCCAGGATGCGCAGCGGCAGGGTGTCCCCCACCACGGCGCGAGCAAGATCCACCGTGCCATCGCGGGAGTCGTCATCGGCGAGCACGATCTCCCGCGGGAGTACCGTCTGATCGAGAATGCTGCGGAGCTGCTCTTCGAGATACCGCGCGCCGTTATGGCTGGCGAGGGCAACGGAGAGCGCCCGCGCGGCGGCGGGGCCGTCGCTAGACAGCGTGCTCTCCGGAGTTCGCGCGGTGTGCGTTCCATGCCGACGCGATGATCTCGGTGATATCGCGGCGCGCACGCCACCCGAGCTCGCGCTCGATCTTGGCGGCGGAGGCCACGACGATCGCGGGGTCTCCGGCGCGACGCGGACGGAGTTCGGGAGCGATCTCGATTCCGGTAACCTCGCGCACAATTCGGGCGATTTCCAGCACGCTGGTGCCGGTTCCCGTTCCGACGTTGTAGACATCATGCCAACCGTCGGCGCGCTGTTCGAGATCGTCCAGGGTCGCGAGATGCGCATCGGCGAGGTCACTCACGTGAACGTAGTCTCGCACGCAGGAGCCATCCGGCGTCGGGTAGTCACCGCCAAAGACCAGCGGGGACTCACCGGCATCGAGACGCTCGAACACCATCGGCACCAGGTTGAGTACGGCGCGATCGCCCAGCAGAGAGGAGGCTGCACCGGCCACGTTGAAGTAGCGCAGGCTGACCCCGCGCAGCCCCCAGGCGGCACCGGCGGCGGCTACCAGGTGCTCGCCCACGAGCTTGGTCTCGCCGTACGGGTTGACTGGAACCGTGGGATCGGACTCGACGATAGCCTCGCCCTCGGTCGTGCCATAGACCGATGCGGAGGAGGAAAACACGAGGCGACGCACGCCCGCGCCCTCCATGGCGAGCAGGAGGTTCGCCAGCGAACCCAGGTTCTGCTGGACATACCAGGCGGGCCGCTGCATTGATTCAAACACCTGCTTGCGCGCGGCAAAGTGGATCACCGAGTCAATGCGTTCGGCACGCAGGAGTTCGGTGAGCGGTGCCACCGATGCGGTGTCGGCAATGTCCATCTCGTGAATCACGATTCCGGGTACCCGCTCGGCCAATCCGGTCACGAGATCATCCACGATCACGACGTCGTCTCCGCGCTGCCGAAGCAGATCAACAACGTGGGCACCGATGAAGCCGGCTCCGCCGGTAACGAGAGTTCGCATGTATCGAAGCCTACCAAAGGGCCCGGAAGCAACCCTGAGTGTGCGCCCACCCCGTGCGCGCGTACCCGGCTGCCTCTCGAACGGCTCCTGTTAGCATATGGGGGTGATCCTCGACATTATGCTCCCGTTCTACGGCCGATTCGACCACCTGAAGGCGGCGGTTGAGAGCATTCAGGCACAGACCGACCCCAACTGGCGTCTGGTCATCATCGACGACCAGTATCCAGACCCCGAACCCGGCGAGTGGGCCGCAGCAATCGCGGCCGAGGATTCGCGGATCGAATACCGTCGCAACGAGAAGAACCTTCGGATCAGCGGAAACTTCAACGAGAGCATTCGCCTGATGAACGCCGAACACGCGATCATCATGGGGTGTGACGATGTGCTGCTTCCGGAATATGTTACCCACGTGCGCACCCTCATCGCCGCGCACCCCGAGGCCGCGCTGATCCAGCCCGGGGTGAGCATCATCGATGCCGATGGCACCGCGGTTTCCCCGCTGGCAGACCGGATCAAGTATCGACTCCGCCCCGCGGGTACCGGAACCCGGGTGGCCTCGGGCGAGGAGCTGGTCACCGGTCTTCTGCGCGGCAACTGGCTCTACTTCCCCTCGCTCGTGTGGCGCGTTGACGAGCTGAAAAAGCGTTCCTTCCGCACCGATTATGAGGTCGTGGAAGACCTGGTCATGATTCTCGAAATCCTCGAGGCGGGCGGCACCCTGCTCATCGATGAGGACCCGATCGTGTTCCACTACCGTCGCCACGCCACCTCGGTCTCCTCAAAGCGAGGGCCCGACGGGAAGAAGTTTGTGGAGGAGCGCGAACTCTTTCACGATGCGGCCATCCGGGCGGAGGCGCTCGGCTGGAAGCGCGCCCGTCGGACCGCGAAAATCCGATTCACCTCGCGCGCAAACGCGCTGACCGAGCTCCCCGGTGCCATCCGGTTCGGCAGCCGGGACGCCGTGCGCTCACTCCTGCGCCACGTGTTCGGCGGCTAGCGCGCGCCCTCGCCCGCGCCCGCGCCCGCGTCGTCGTCCTTGTCCGAGGGCGTGTTCGGGAAAGCCGGGGCTGATTCTCGGGAGGCGCGACGCAGGGTCGCCAGGTGAACGATGAGGCCGAGCACCGGTCCCACGGTCAGCGCGATCAGTGCCCGCTGCTCGATCGCGCCCGGAAGCAGGAGCAAGAGGACGCTGGCGAGTGCCGCCACCACCCAACCCAGCAGGAAGCCGGTGTGCCGGTTCAGGGCAACCGCGGCGGCACCGCTCACGCAGAGCGCACCGGTAGCCCCCGCCGAGGCGACCATCGCACCCACGAGCCAGGGGGACGGATCAAACTGTCCCGCGCTCACCAGCGAGATTACCCACGGCCCCACCCAGGCGGCCGCGGCACCCAGGACGATCGCGCCCAGAATAACGCCCCCCATCAGGCGCAGGGCGGTGCCGAGCGCACGCCGGGGGTTTTTCCCAAAGTGCACGATCATGAAGTTTTGCAGTGCCAGCATGGGAATGACGATCGGCGCTCGCACCAGGGTGAAGACGTAGATGAGCCCGGGCAGCGCGGGGTTTGCCCCGGCCACGATGGTGAGAAAGAGCGGGTATCCGCTGATCAGCGCGGCCGTGGATACGGCACCGCCCACCGTGCGCAGGATGTTCCATCCGATCTGAGTGCCGGGAAGTCCCAACCGGGTCTGCCCGAAACCGGCACCGCGCCCCCACACCTCGAGAATGATCACGGTGAGCAGGACGGGAACGACCACGGCAATGCGCAGCCCGTTTTCGATCCCGGGCCAGAGCACCAGGACCAGGGCGAGCAGCACGAGACGGATGAGGGGGTCGCCGATGATTCCCACCGCGATGAGGTTCCACCGCTCGCGGCCGTAAAGGTTTCCGTTCACCGCGGAGAAGAGCACGTAGGCGCCGCCGCCGAGTGCGATGAGAATGATCGCCGTGCCCCAGTCGTGGCTAAAAACGTGCGGCCCCCAGAGCAGGCCGCTGAGGCCGAGTACGGCGGCCACGATGGCGGCGCACAGCAGCGCAAATCGTCTCGCCCCCACCCCGGTCTCGCGCATCGACGGGGTGCGCTGGGTGTGCGCCACCGCTCGCGCGTACTCCTGCTGGACACCGGCGATCGCCCCAACGACGAGGTAGAACGCGGCCCAGAACGCCATAAACGAGGTGTATGCGGGGGTCTTTCCCAGCACGCCACCCATCCCGATCTGGATGACAAATCCCAGGATGCCGGCAACCGCGGTGGCCGCGAGGGTCAGGCGAAGACCCGACCGCGCCGGAGTGGTTTCGGTGATCTCGCTCACGCACGGGCCCCGTTTCGATAATTCTGCAACTGCACGGGTCCACACTACCCGCCATACCTGGCTCGGTCTCGGGCGCGTGCAGGTTCACCGGTTACCATGAAATGTGCCCACTGAACAGACACCCACTGACGACGCCCATAATCCGGAGGCCTCGGCGCCACCCACCCGCGTACTGACCGCCGACACCGCACCCCGCGCGTCGACGTCCGCGGTTCCCCCGCGCCGACCGCAGACCCCCTCATCCGGGCGGCGGCTGACCACCGAACGCTGGGCACGGCTCCTGTGGGCTCCGGTTCTGCTGGTGCTGGCGGGCCTCGGCATGTCATTTGTCGTGACGGCGAACCACAGCCACGCGCTCTCCCCCATCGACGAGTGGGTCTACGTTGACTACCTCTACAAGCTTCCCCACCAGGGAATCCTGCAGCAGGGCGAGATCATCGGTCACGAGGCGCTGGATGCGATGGCCTGCGACGGGGTGAAGCCGTATGGCCCGATGGGGCCATCCTGTCGCGGAGACTACTCGGACCTCAGTAAGTTCCCGTTTGCCGCCCGCACCTCCGCGGACCCGTATACCCCGGTGTACTTTGCGATCACCCGGGTGATCGGCGACGCGATTCACACCGTCACCGGTGCCCACGAGCTCACTTCCTGGCGCCTGACCGGGTCGATCTGGCTGGCCCTCACCATGATCCTGATGTACTGGCTGATGCGCCTGTGGCGGGTACCCAAGACGGTAGCGCTGGTATTGGGCCTCGCCTTCATTGGCTCGCCCTACGCGTGGTGGACCTTCACCTACGTCAGTACCGATGCGCCCACCATGGCACTGGGCACGGCGCTCCTCATCGCCGCGACGCTCTACATTCGCGGCAGGAGTTCGGGCTGGTGGGTGGTCGGGCTGTCGGCATTTGCCCTGTCGATCAAGGTCACCAACATCCTCGCGGTCTGCCTCGTCGCCCTCTACCTGGGTATCGTCTGGCTGGATGAGTTCATCGCAAAGCGTCGCCGCGGCATCGAACCGCCGGCGCGACGCGGATGGTTTAACCCCCTCACCCTCGCGCTGACCTCGATCGTCGCGGCGGGTATCGTCGAGGTTGCCTGGCTCGTCTTCCGCCACCTTGTTTCCGTGGGTGAGAGCGCCAACCAGGCCATCTCCGTCCCGCTCACAGCCAAGGAACTGCTCCTTCAAACCACCACCTTCCTGCCGGGCACCATCACCTCCAACGTGAATATTTCCGGCAGCACGGAGTTCGCGTATGCGATCCCCACGTTCGCGGTGATTCCGCTGAGCTGGCTCTGCATCGCCGGCGTTGTGGGCGCGTTCTGGGCGCTGAAGAAGACCAACCCGGCACGCCACATGATCATCGCGGTCACCATCTCGGCGGTGTTCTTCGCACCGATGCTCGCCATCGTCATCACCCTTGCCACGGGCGCGTACTTCCCGCTTCCCCCGCGCTACGGTTCCCCCATGCTGGCGGCCTTCCTCATGCTCGCGGGCATGCAGATTCGCAACCGCTGGGCCACGGCAATCATCGGCGTGTACGCGGTAGCCCTCTACGTGGTGGTCCTGGCCGCGGCACCGGTGCTCGCCCCGTAGCTACCAACGCAGCCACGCAAAAGACCGGGGCCGGATGAGAACACTCTCATCCGGCCCCGGTCTTTTTGCACCGTGTGGCGCTAGGGGGTCTCGTCGCTCTTCTCGGCGGGGTGGTTTGCCTGCGCGATCGCAACGGCCCGAGCCAGATCGGTAATCTGAGCCTCCTGCTGCCGGTACCGGCGAGACGCCGTCACCGAGCTTCCGATAAACACCACGATCAGGCCGTACAGCAGCAGGTCGGTGCCGCGGCCCACGCCGATCAGATTCGCGAGTGAGTTAATCAGGTCGGGGAACGCCACCGCGAAGATCGCGACGAGAACCAGGAGCAGGGTGGTCAGACGACGCACGGCAAGCTGCCGTGCCCCGCGTGTGGGGATCACCAGGAACAGCCCGATGATGAGGAAAACCGCGATGAGCACTGCCTTAATAAAAAACTGATTGTCCATTTCCGTGTACCGTTTCCCCTACTTCAGCCAGAGATCACTCAGGATGTTGACCGAGTTCCAGAGCGACTGCCCCTTGGAACGCGAGTAGTCGGTGTAGACGACAAACACGGGTTCTTCGGCGTAGCGCAGTTTCGCGTTGGCGATTTCCGCGATGATCTCGGAGGCGTGAGCCATCCGGTTCTGCCTGATCCGAATCGCCCCCGCACCGGTGCGGTTGAACGCACGCAGGCCGTTGTGGGCGTCGGTGAGCTTCATCCCGGAGGTGAGGTTGCCAAAGATCACGGCGGCCTTCAGCACGACCTTCTTCAGCAGCCCCGGCTTCGTGCGACCATCGAGGAAGCGGGATCCGATCACGACGTCGAGCGGTTCGGTGTCGAGCCGGTTTACCATCGCGAGGGCGTCTTCCACCCGGTGCTGGCCATCGGAGTCGAAGGTCACAAAGAACTCGGCGTTTGGGTCCTGCAGCGCGTACGTAATGCCGGTCTGCAACGCGGCACCCTGCCCGAGGTTGATGGGGTGAACCACCACCGTCGCACCGCCCAAGCGGGCCTGCTCCGCGGAACCGTCCGTGCTCCCGTCATCGACGCACACAATGTTGGGGAACGTCTGGCGGGCGTGTTCAACGACCTCCCGCACCACCTGGGCCTCGTTGTACAGGGGCACCACAAGCCAGGTTCGTTCGGTTACTGATGTGGAAATGCGATTCTCCCTCGCTCGGTATTCGTATCCAGTGTAAAACACTGTTGTCTGGGAACCCTCTGCCCACCCTCGCCACGCCGAAAATGCGCGCCGCCTGCCGGAAACGCCGCAGCGCCATGGCCCAACTGCTGCCACGGCGCTGCGGAGTCGGATTAGGCCAGGGGGCCGTCCGGGATCGTCTTCACGAAGTCGAAGCTGACGCTGAGGAACCCGATGCTCGGTCCGCCCAGGGCGATGTACCGGGCCATCGTGTCGACCGCGCGCTTGCGCCCGCCATCCAGCAGATAGATTCTTCCGTCGCCGGTGCGAATGAACTTCGGTGCCGGAGTCTTGGACTTACTGAACACCGCGCAGGTGGACGCATCCAGGCTGTTGTATGCCACCGGGTAGAGGGTTCGATCCGGTACCGGAACGAGCGTCCCGCCCGCGGCGACATAGGCGTTTGTGCCACACACGTATCCGTAGCCGAGCGGCGTTCCGGAGTCGGTGTAGGCCTTCAGCTCGGCATCGCTCACATACGCCACCTTGAGGGACATTCCCGCGGCCGAGGCCGGGTCAAAGCTCTTCAGCAGAATCTTCGACTTCGGGCCATCGATGAGATACACGTTGGGGTTACCCGCTGTGCGGTACAACCCGCCAACGGTGAGCTGGGAAGACCCGGTCGACAGCATCGCAAGCGACTTATCCGGCAGGGTGACAAACGTGCTCGAACCGTTCAGGCGCAGGAAGCCGGTCCAGGCGTCATACGCTCGGATCTTTCCGTCGGCTGCCCGGGAAATAACCGGAGAGTTCGCGCCCTTGACGCCGCCACCGGCCGGAACGGTGCCCTGGAGCGGGTAACCGGCAATGAGGGCCGCGGTGGCGGGCACGCTCGGCAGGCTACCGTCGTTGCTATCGGCGGCCCACTCGACACGTCCGTCCGAGGTCAGAAGCTGGGTGGGTCCCGTACCGGCAACCTTCACCCGCCCCGCAAACGCGGTGCTGTTTGCGGTGAGCTTACCCAGCGATTCGTTCGAGAGCGAGCCGTAGGGCTTCAGGTTGTTGCGCAGCGCGTTCAATGCCGAGGTGGTCACCGGGTAACGGCTGGTCCCGTAGAGGTAGCTCAGCGACGAGTTATCCCGGTTCTGCACCACGAGCGAATCGCGGATCACCGGCGTACCCAGTTTCAGCGAGGCGATGGCCGAGGCCGAGAGCATCGTGAATCCGGCGGGGATGCCCGCCTGGGTCTGCGAGGCTGCGTCGGCAACCTCGCGGCGCTGCGCGCTCTTGATGTAGAACCGCTGGCCCGTGGTGAGGCCCACGACGGAGGTCAGGGCCGGACCACTGGTGAACTTGGCAACCTGATCATCGGTGAGCTGCACGTAACCGGCGGGGTTACACGCACCGCCGTAGTCGGAGACGCGATCACAGGAGTCGAACGCGAACCGAAGACCGTTATCGAAGAGGTACATCGCACCGCTCGCCGCACGCATGATGCGGCCCACCGGCTGGGCGGTGGTGAAGCGATCCAGGTAGGCCTGATCCACGATCGACACGTTGCCGAGCGGCGCAAGGTTGTTGAGCAGCGTCATATCCGACACGAGGTGCTTGCGGGTGTCGCTCACCAGGTAGACGGAGGAGTTGCTTGCGGTGCGAACCAGTGCGCTCGGGTCGGTTGCCGCACCGAACCAGTCGGTGAACAGGCGCCAGAAGTTACGGTTTCCATACGAGCTGCAGGAATCGCCCACACCGTACAGGTTTGCCAGGGCGGCCTTGTTGGGCTGGTACGGGGTGTAGTTGTAGAGACCGGCGGTTGCCTGGTTCTGGATGAACACCTGGGTGGAACCACAGGAGGCGGCGGGGTGCAGGCGCACGTTGTTCACACGGCCGGCGATGTGCCCCCAGCTCGTCGGGCTGGCCTGGTAGCGCTTGAACTGCAGGGCGGCCATGTACACCTGGTTATAGAAACCAAAGTACTTGGCATCGCAGGCCGAGGTGTCCGGGCAGGCGTAGCCGGTAGCGATGGTGAATCGCGAGGCGGACGGGTTACGCAGGGTCACCAGACCCTGCTCCTTCTCCAGGAGCACCAGAATGGCCTTCTGGCTGATGCCGCAGGCCTGACCCACCCGCGCAATAATCTGCGCGGCAGTCTCGTTATTGCGTCCGTCGTAAGCGGCACACTTACCCGCATCGGCCGGACGGCTCACGGTGTTCATCTTGAAGTCTTTGAGGCAGGTGAACCCGCTCTGGCAGCTTGCCACCTTGCCGTTGAGGAACGACTGTACCTCGGCGGCGGTCATCGCCTGCCCGTTGAAGAACTGAGCATCGCTGATCAGGTTTCCCGGGTTGAAGTCTCGGGCATCGGCGGCCTGCGCCGAAATCGCCGGCGTAAAACCGACGAGGAGACCGAGGAGCAGCGTAAATAAGAGGCCGCCGCTCAGGAATCGACTGCGAACACTCATGGAACCTCCACGGACTCGGGGGCGGAGGTTACCGGCTTTGCGGAACCGTCCACGGGCTGATAGACGAGACGTGCGGTCCACGTCCCACTCGGAAGCTTTTCGACGGGGATCTGTCCCACGCCGCAACTGGTTGTAGAGCGATCGGCCGCACCGGCGCGCTCCACCTTTTCGATGGTGCCCTCTTCGCTCGTGAGCTCATAGGTGCACGATCCACCGTCTTCGATGATGCCATTTACGTATCCCGACAGGGACACGTTCGCGCCGTCAACGTCGACGCTGGCCAGCACCAGGACGGCATCGGTGCTGTCTTCGGGGGTTTCCGTTTCGGTACCGGGCGAGGCGCTCGTCTGGTTCGAAGGAAGGGGACCGGGGCCGAGTGACGCGTTGTCGTCGGGTTCGTGCACGGCACAGCCGGCAAGAAGGAGCAGCGCAAGGGTAGCCCCCACACCGGTACCCAACAATCGTGGATGCCGGCTGCCGCCGCCCATCCGGTTCGTTGCACGTCTCTGCACCGGATTTGCTCCTTCACTCCCCGCGTTGTGGCTCGAATGAGTCACAACCGTCCCTGGTTACTCTGTCAGCTTAATGGACGGGTGCCTCCGAGTCGAATACCCGTGTCGCGGAAGATCGTGGATCACTATTGCGACCGCGGGCTATCCCACGCCCAGCTGGACCCCGGTAAACACGAAGAACAGACCCGCGATCGTGGCCAGCGGACCACCCACGATCAGGGCGATCCTGCCGATACGCGTGCGCGCAAAAAAGCCGACGGTGACGATCAGGGCGAGCGGAAACAGGGACAGCGCATACCGGCTGGGCAGCGGGAAGTAGCCCTGCCCCGTAGCCCAGAGTGCCGCCACCAGGAGTGGCCCGCCCAGCAGGCTCACCACGATGGTCCCGAGGCCCAGAGCGAAACCGATTCGCGTCGGTGTCGGTACCCCGTCCGATTCCGGGTGCCCGCCCGGCGCGAGTTCCGGGTGACGACGGCCATCGCGAATCAGCACGCCCAGCAGCCCCGCGATGATCACCCACCCGAGCAGGGTTGCCACCGCGTATCCGGGTGCATTGAAGAGGAGGGGGTCGCGTCCGCTTGAGGTATAGGAGCCGAAAAAGCGCAGGACTTCGCGAACCAGGGCGTCGGGGGTGAAGGGCTGGGTAATGCCCTGCGCGCCGGACAGCGGCTCCGTGGCGCGCGGCCGCAGCACGCTCCACAGCCCCTGGCCCACAACGGGGAGGACGAGCATCGTCGCCACGATCGGCACCGCCCGTTTCAGCGTCGGGCCGCCCTCCCGGCGAAGGGCCAACACGATAATGGCCAGCGCACACGCCGCCACCGCCATCAGATTCTGAAGTTTGGCAAGTGTGACGACTGTCGCGATGGCCGGAAGCAGCCATCCGGCCCGGCCGGTCTGTAGCCACCTCACGGTGGCATAGGCCATCGCCGCCCCGGCCAGGGGCGCGGTGGCATCGGTCGTCACAAAGGTGGTGGCCCACCACAGCGGCAGGGATCCCACCAGCAGCAGCGGAGCGCACACGCTGAGCAGACGCGACGCTCCCATTCGGCGAAGGGTCGCCGCCAGCAGGATGGCCGCGGCCCCCAGCCAGAGGCTCCCCACCAGGCGCCCCGCGGCCACCAGGTCCAGCCCGCCGATCATCATGATCGGCTGAGCCAGAACCCGGGTTACCGCAAAGTAGATCGGCGTATAGAGGTCCGCGGTGTTCGCCCCGCCGAACGGGTAGTCCGTGTCGGATCCGGCCAGACCCGTGCCGCAAAACTCGGGGCGTGGTTCCAGCGCAAACTGCACGCCGTGGCAGTCAAGATACTCGCGGGCAAACGCCCCCGTGGCCTCCCCCGCGGCAACCGCGGGCTGGGAGGACACCTTTGCCAGATAGTCGATATAGACGTACTCGTCAATCGGCGAGAGGGCCTGATGCTTGGCGGCGTTGACCCCGACAAACGCGACGCTCGCGGCCAGCAAAAGAAACGCCGCGAGTACTCGGATGCCCCATCGCCGTGCGTCACTCATGGCCACTCCTCGGTTGCGGGCTCGCACCCGGGAAATCCCGGCGCCCAGACGGCACACATCGACCTCTATTATCCGTAGATTAGTATGCTTGTACACGCTGGCCAAAATATGCCCGCACCCACGTGCACCCGCTTTGTCCGCCGCTCCGGCGGGCGGGTGCGCAGAGTCCTGGAGGAACCCCTGTCCGTGAACAACACCCCGGCCGAATCGGCGGAGAGCCGCATCGCCCGGCTGTCGACCGAACCCTTTGTCTCGGTCGGGCACAACCCCGGCTTCTTCTCGGGCACCCGCGCGTCGATCGTCGACATCTGGAAGCACCGCGAGCTCCTCGGCCTACTGGTGCGCCGCGAGCTGCGCGCAAAGTATAAGGACAGCCGCCTCGGCATCGTCTGGAGCCTCGCGCGCCCGCTCGCGCAGCTCCTGATCTACTACTTCGCCATTGGTCAGGTACTCGGCGCCGCCCGAAACACCCCGGATTTTGCGATCTTCGTGTTCATCGGCCTCACCATGTGGGCGCTGTTCACCGACATCCTCAATACCGGCGTGGGCTCGATCGTGTCGAACTCCGGTCTGGTGAAGAAGGTGTACCTGCCGCGCGAGATCTTCCCGCTGGCCGGGGTGGGTTCGGCCCTGTTCAACTTTGGCGTGCAGCTGGTCATCCTGGTCATTGCCTTCGTCGCGCTCAAGGCCCCGCCGCTGCCGGACTACCTCTTGCTTGCCCCGCTCGCGCTGATCACCCTGGTGGTGTTCGCCACGGCGATCGGCCTGGCCCTTGCCGCGCTGAATGTCTACCTGCGTGATATTCAGCACTTTGTCGAGCTCGCGATCACCATCCTGTTCTGGGCCTCGCCGATCGTGTATCCGCTCCGCTTTGTGCACCAGCACCTGCACGGTAACTGGCTCGAGCAGATCTACCTGAACAACCCGATCACGCTGTGTATCGTCTCGATGCAGCGTGCCCTGTGGAGCGCCGGATCGACCGCAACCCACGAGGACCTGGTTCAGTACTGGCCGCCGAACCTCGAGATTCGCCTGCTGATCACCCTCGGTATTTCCCTCGTGCTGCTGTGGCTCGCCCAGCGCCTCTTCGCCCGCCTTCAGGGCAGCTTTGCACAGGAGCTCTAAACCATGACCACAACCGACATCATCCGCATCCACGACGTCTCCAAGCGCTTCGTGCTGCACCAGGACAAGTCCGTCAAGGAGCGCATCCTCAACGTGCGGAAGTCCCGTGAGCACCGCAACGACTTCTGGGCGCTCTCGAACATCGACCTCACCATCCAGGCCGGCACAACCGTGGGCCTCGTGGGCCACAACGGCTCGGGCAAGTCGACCCTGCTCAAGGTCATCGGCGGCATCCTGCAGCCCACCACCGGCCGGGTTGAGCGCCGCGGGCGCCTCGCCGCGCTCCTCGAGCTCGGCGCGGGTTTCCACCCGGACCTCACCGGCCGCGAAAACGTCTACCTGAACGCCGCAATCCTCGGGCTCAGCCGAGAGGAAACCGACGCGATCTTTGACGACGTGGTCGAGTTCTCCGGCATCGAGTCGTTCATCGAAACCCAGGTGAAGTTCTACAGCTCGGGCATGTACGTGCGCCTGGCCTTCGCCGTGGCCATCCACGTGGAACCCGACCTCCTGCTCGTGGACGAGGTGCTCGCGGTGGGTGACGAGCCCTTCCAGCGCAAGTGCATGGACAAGATCGCCGAGTTCCAGAGCCAGGGCCGCACCATCGTGCTGGTCAGCCACTCCGCAGCCCAGGTTGGTTCGCTGTGCGACCGCGTCATCGTGCTCGATGGCGGCAAGGTCATGCACGATGGCGACCCGGCCAAGGGCCTCGCGATCCTGCGTGCCGGCTACGAGGCCGACCGCGTCGCGCACGAGGCCGAGAACAAGGAGAAGGCCGGGGCTCCCGCGGTCGACAGCTACCGCATTGCCAGCGCCGTCGCGACCCCCGATGCCGGTCAGCCCGATAACATCCGGGTGCGCCTCGACGTCGAGATCCTGCAGCCGCGCGAAAGCTGGGGCATCGGGCTCTCGATCGAGAACTCCCTCGGCACCCACATGTACGGTATGACCACGTTCGATCGCCCCGAACTGGTGCTGCCCAACACCCGCGGGCTGCACAGCCTCGAGATCGTGCTGCCCCAGGTTCGGGTGGGCGCGGGCACCTATCTGATCAACATCGGGCTCGGCAATCAGGCGGGCCAGACGTTCCACCGTGTCGCCGGTGCCGCCTCGTTTGCCGTCGAGGAGAACGACTTTGGATACGGCCTGATCCGAATCAACCCCGAAATAACGGTAACCTCCTAAACATGAACGACAAGATCGACGCCGGACTGCTCTACGACTCGGTGAGTCGCAACACCGGCGACATCGCCATGGGTATCGCCGCGGAGCAGCTGTTGACTGCCCGCGGTGTGGGCAACGTTATCGTGGACCCGTTTGGCCCCCTCGCGAACTCCGACTCCCCCATGATCATCGGTGGCGGGGAGCTGATCCGCACCGCCGGGGACGACTTCTACGACCGGTTCCGCCCCCGCGGCGCACACATCCTGAACGCGGCCGGCATCTGGGATCGCGCCGACGACCTCGACTACCTGCGCGACTACGCGTACGTGTCCGCGCGTTCCAGCCGTGAGGCCGAGACGCTCGCGCCGCACGCGGATAACGTCGAGGTGCTTCCGTGCTCCACGACGATCATGCGCTCCGAGCACTACGAGATCCCGGGGCTCGAGGCGGGGGAACCCGTGGTGGGTATTCACCTCGTGCCGCACTCGCTGCGCCTCGTGGATGATCTGCTGACCCTGATCAACGCGATCCCCTATCGCAAGGTCTTCATCCCCTTCACGCACTACAACGGCGACGAGTCGTTCATGCGCTCGCTGTTCGATATGACCGACGCGATCATGCTGCCTAAGCTTGAGCCGCTGCAGCTGCACTCGGTACTCGGACAGATGCGCTTCACCGTGGTCTCCTCCCTGCACGCCTCGATCTTCTCCTACGGCCAAAACGTGCCGTTTGTGTCGATCCACCAGCGCAAGGCCGAGTACTACTTCCGTGACCGCGGCCTTGAGGGCCAGCTCGTGCGCGATAACGCCGAGTTTACCTCCGCCCTCGAACGCGCGGGCTCGGGCGAGATGGATTTCACCGCACGGATCGATGCGGATGCTACCCTCATCAACGACGCCTACGACCGCTATGTGGGTCTCCTCGGCGGCGGGTTCCCCGCCCAGGTGGAGCCTACGGAGCAGGAGCAGGCACGGCGGAACGCCCTCTATCTCGAGCAGGCCGAACGCGTCATCGCGGATCACGACCTCGCGCTCGGTTCGGTGGAGGCCCGGCGGCTCGCCACGCTCGGCGAAATGCGTGACATCTACGCGAGCCACCTGCAGCTTGAGGCAGTCATCGCCGAACAGCAGGCACGCATTGAGCGGCTCGAGTCGGTACTGCCGATTCGCGCCGCGCGTAAGCTCGGTCTGCTGCGCGGCTCCGGCGTCTAGCCCGGGGCGGCCCCTTTCGCGCCACAGGCGCGCGCAGAGGGCCCCGGAGTACCAGGTTGGTATTCCGGGGCCCTCTGCGTGCCGCTAGCGCTTGCGCGAGTGCTCGAGCGATCCGCTACGCAGCGCGGCCTCATCGCCGAGATCAACGAGGGTCGAGCGGCGGTAGCTCTTCCACTTCGCGACCTGGTAGCGCGGGTTGTTCGCGAGCCAGAACAGGCGGCGCTTCCACGAGAACTCCCGATCCCGGAGGATGCGCAGGGTGTCGCCCAGGATGCCGCGTACGGTGAGCTTCGCCTGAGCCTTCTTGGTCAGGACGGGGATGTCGTGACCGATCCGGCGCAGCCCCACGGTCTCGTCAAAGATGCGCTTGCGATACTCGCTCAGCGTCAGATCGTTGGAGTGCTCCACGGCTCCGCGCGGCGCGTAGGCCTTCACGTAGCCCGCCTCCACCAGGTCCCGGCCGAAGAGCTGGTCCTCGGCGTAGGGCACGTCCTGATACGGAATCACGTCGGTGAGGAACGCCCGACGAGCGGCGGAGTTGACGTCCGAATAGAACGCGATTGCCCCCAGCACACCCTCCGACTGCACAAACTTGTCCTTATAGAAGACGCCGGTGCCAAAGTCGGGGCCGAACCCGGCAAACATGCCCTGGATCTCGTACTTGAGCAGCGGGAAGCACCCGGGCCGCGGTACCTGCTTGCCCATCACGGCCACGATGCGCTCGGACAGCGCGAACGGCGCAAGCAGCTCGGCCGCCCACGACGGGGTCTGCGGAATCGCGTCGTGCGTCAGGTAGGCGATGAACTCACCGTGTGCGAGCTGTGCCGCGAGGTTGCGGGTGCGTCCATGGCCAAACTCGTGGTTCGGAATCTGGTGCAGCACAACCTCGGGGAAGCGCCCGATGATCTCAAGCGTCGAGTCGGTCGAGCCGGAGTCGATGACCAAAACCTCGATCTCGCCGTCGAGCTCCTGATTTCGCACCTGCGTCAGAATGCGCTCCAGGTAGTCCTCTCCGTTGTAGGTGAGGATCGCCACCGTCAACAGCGGGGCGGTCTTATCGGAGGCCATGTGTTTGTTCCTTAATCTCGGCCCAGGTCGCGGCAACCCCGACGTCGAGGCTGGTGAGCGCGGGCTCACCAAACTCGGCGCGCAAACGCGAGGTGTCGAGCACCACGCTGTCGACGAAGGTTGCGGGCTTGGGTCGTTCCTCAATGGAGAAGTCTTCACCGGTGACCCGGGCCAGGGCGGCCAGGATCTCGGACACACTATATCCCTGTCCACTGCCCAGGTTATAGAGGGAGTGTTCGGTTTCGCGGCCGATAAACGCCACGATCATTGCGACCAGGTCGCTCACGTAGACGTAGTCGCGCACCATCGAACCGTCACCCAGCTGCACAACCGACTCCCCACGCGCGATGTTGCGCAGCGCGATCGGGATCAGGCCCTGTCGGCGGTTCGGGTGCTGGCGGGTGCCATAGGGGTTCGAGATACGCAGGGCGGTGGAGTCCAGGCCGTGGCGCGTCTGGAAGTAGTTGAGGTAGTTCTCGATCGCGAGCTTGCCGATGCCGTAGGGCGAGATCGGCAGTGCGCGATCGGATTCCCCGTACAGGGCCTTCCCCTGGGCACCATAGATGGCGCCGCCGGTGGAGGCGAAGTAGAAGTGGCCGACGCCCGCGCTCACGCAGGATTCGAGCAGCTCGACGGTCTGCGCAATGTTCGTGCGAATATCAAGGGTGGGGTCGGATTCGGCGGTGGCCGGTGTGGTGGTCGAGAGGAAGTGGAACACCAGGTCCTGCCCTGCCGCGGCCTCCTCGAGGTCCGATCGGCTGAGGAACTCCCCACGGAACACCCGCACGCCCGGCTGGGTGAACGTGGGTGCCTGCGAGCTAAAGCGGTCAAACGCGGTGACGTCGTGACCGGCCAGCGCGAGGGCATCCACCAGGTGCGAACCGATAAAACCGTTCGCACCCACCACGAGTGCCCTAGCCACGCATCGCCTTTTCGAGGGCGGTGTTGAACTGCACGCCGGAGTCCTCCCAGTTCACATCCGCCACCGAGGCGGAGATGATCTTTGCATACTCGGGCGCGTCGGGACGGTTGACGGCATCGCTCAGGCGACGTGCCAGCGCACCGGGTACCGGCTCGCAGTAGTCGAGGTAGGGGTTGTCCGAGACCATGCGGTTGTTCGGGCCGTCGTTCACCACGGGAACCACTCCCGAGCTCAGGAGCTCGAGCGGCAGCAGGGACATGTTCGTGAGCGAGAGCACCAGACCCGCGGCACAGCGGTTGTACACGGTGTTGAGCTCGGAGAGCTTGAGGCTCGAGAGGTTCTTGTGCGGGAACGGAATGTCCCAGTTTGAGACGTCCCAGCCGGCGAGGTTGATGGTGACATCCGGGTTGAGCTTGTGGAAGTCGGCCAGGGCCATGATGCCCAGCTCGAAGGCACGGCGCGCGGTGACCGGGCGGGCGTAGAAGAAGACCTCGTTACGACGCTCGGTGTTGGTGAGCGAGTAGTTGTCCTTGTTGACGGCGAAGTCGAAGGAGTCGCAGGTCATGCCAAACTCGGTGCTCAGCTTGTGCGAGAGCCAGCCACCGGCGGTAATTCCGTGGAAACCGAAGCGGTAGGTGTTTTCGGCAAGGATCGCCTGCGAACCCAGCTCATAGAAGCTCGGCTCGAAGTCCTGCACGAAGTAGAACCGACGCGCGTGCGTCTTATCCAGGTAGGCCGGGTAGGCGGTCTCCCAGCCGGTCGCAAAGAGGGCCTGGGTGTCGGCGTCTACGCCCACCTTGCGGTCGTACAGCTTGATGTCGGCCTTGACGTTCGGGTAGGCGTCGCTCTGGTTCAGCATCGCCTTGGTGTCGCGCAGGTTCGGGCCGAAATCCGAGGTGGTGTAGAGGTACACCGTGCACTTGTGGCCCGCCTTCTCGGCGAAGTCGATGAAGCGGAAGAGGTTCTGGTGTCCGCCAGATTCGCGCCCGGGAGGCGACATGATCCAGGCGATGTTGATCGGGCCGTCTGCCACCACGATCGGGTTTTCGAGCTGAGGCGCGGGCAGCGTCCAGTCGAGTTCCGCGGCGTCACCGAGATCAACCAGCATCTGGCTGGCGGGGCTCTGCGGGATCAGCACCGTCGAGGCCTTGGCGAACACGCGCCCGAGGTAGGTCTTGAATCCCTCGTCGGCAATGAGTCTGGCCGAGCGCCCTACGGCGTTGAAGATTTTTGCCACGGTTTAGGAAATTCCCCTCGTCAATCGTGCACAACCCACGGGTTCCCCGCGGGTTGACAAGCGGCCTGAAGGCCAGCGAACAGTCAGTCTATCAAGCTGGAGCATGTGAGCTGCCCGAGAATTACCGGCATTTCGGCCCTCTTCGCGCGCACCCGCGCGGCGGGGGCGTCCCGGGATGGCTACACTGGGAACAATGTCCTCCCAAAATCCGGAACGAGCCGCCGTAGTTACGGTGACTTACAACTCGTGCGCCCAGGTGTCCGATTTCCTGGATTCGGTGGCCGCGGCGGCAATTCCCGCCGCCACGGTCACGGTGGTCGAGAACAACTCCCCCGAGGCCGAGCCCACCGGTCAGATCGTGTCCGACTTCGGAGCGAACTTCCTGTGGCTGCCCGAAAACGTGGGCTACGGTGCCGCGATGAATCGCGGTGTCGACACCCTCGCCCCCGAGAGTGAGCACGTGCTCCTCTCCAACCCCGACGTGCAGCTCCACCCGGGCACCCTGCCCGCACTCGTGCGCTGGCTGGATGAACACCCCGAGTGCGCCGCGGTGGGTCCCAAGCTCCTCAATGAGGACGGCACGGTCTATCCGTCCGCACGCGCGGTCCCCTCGCTCGGAAACGGCATTGGCCACGCGCTGTTTGCCCGTTTTTGGCCGAACAATCCGTGGTCCAGGCACTATCGGGCCGATGACAGCTACGGTGATCAGCCGCGGCCCGCGGGCTGGCTCTCCGGTGCCTGCCTCCTCGTGCGGCGCGATATGTTTGCGCAGCTCGGCGGGTTCGACGAGGGCTTCTTCATGTACTTCGAGGATGTTGATCTGGGGTACCGGATCGGCAAGGCCGGCTGGACAAACACCTATCTTCCCGAGGTGAGCGCCGTGCACACCGGCGGGGCATCCACCCGTTCCGAGTCTGACCGCATGCTGCGGGTGCACCACCAGAGCGCCTCCCGCTTTATGTCGAAGCGGTATCCCGCCTGGTACTACGCCCCGCTGCGCCTCGGGCTGCGCGTGGGCCTCTGGGCTCGCTTCCACCTGCTGCGTCCCTCCCGCTAGCCTCCGCCCACGGTACACCGGTCACGGTGCGAGCGCCCGGCCCGTGCGTGACGGACGCTGTGCGCGGTTCGGTGGACGCAGGGTCCCGTGGGGCAGGGCCGGGCGGAACAGAATTGGATAATGACACAAAACGCTGTAACCGAGGCCGCCGCGCCCCTCCGCTCCCCGCGGGCCGGGTGGGTCGCTGTGCTCGCCCTCGCGGCCACCAGTTTTACCCTGGTTCTCGCCGAGTTTCTTCCGCCCAGCCTGCTGACCCCGATGGCCGAGGCGCTCAACATCACCGAGGGTCAGGCCGGGCAGACCGTCACGGCCACCGCCTTCATGGGGTTCCTTGCCGCACCGCTGATCGGCATGATCTTCCCCCGCCTGGATCGCCGCACGCTGCTGAGCGCCCTCGCCCTCGCCGCGGCGCTGTCAAACATCATGGTCGCGCTCACGCCGAACTTTGTGCTGCTGCTGATCGCCCGGCTGATCCTCGGCGTCGCGATCAGCGGGTTCTGGGCGATGTCCCTCGCCATCGTCGCGCAGCTCGTTCCGCGCGAGCGCCTGGGGCGCGGCTTCATGCTGGTCAACGGTGGAACCACGCTGGCCACCGTCGCCGGTGTGCCCATCGGCGCCTACCTGGGCTCGGTGTTTGACTGGCGCGAGGTCTTCGTGGGCGTCGCCGTGATCTCGCTGATCGTGGCCGCGCTGCTGCGCATCCTGCTGCCGCAGGTTCCCCCGGCGAAGAGCAGCGGATTCGGCGAGATCGCCGCGACCCTGCGCATTCCCGGCGTCTCGGTTGGACTCGTCGGTCACGTGCTCACGGTGCTCGGCCACTTCGCCGCATTCACCTACATTCGCCTCGGCCTCGAGCGCATTCCGGACGTTACCGCGGGCCAGATTTCGCTCCTGCTCGCGGTGTTCGGCATCGGCGGACTGATTGGAAACTTCGTGGTGGGCCTCGTGGTCGACCGACTGCTCGACCTGATGCGCCTCGTCGTTCCGCTGATGATCTCCGTCGGCATCGCCATCACCGTGCTCTTCCCGGGTGCGTTCTGGGCGGTAGCGGCCGGTACCCTCATCTGGGGCATCGGCTTCGGTTCCTGGATCCTGCTAGTCAACACCTGGGTCGGCCGTCTGGTCGGCGAGCGGATGGAGGCCGCGGGCGGGCTCGTGGTCGCCGGTTTCCAGCTGGCCATCACCCTCGGCGCGGGTATCGGCGGCATCGTGGCCGACTCGCTGGGGGTCGTGGTGACGCTCAGCTCGGCGGCAATCGCCTCGCTGGTGGGCGGTATTGTCTTCCGCCTCGCGGGTGGCAGGCGCCGCCCCTAGGCGGCGGGCAGCGCCTCGGCAGCGGGCACGCTCTGTGCCCGCTGCCGCGTGCGCCAGGCTGCGGGACTGACCCCGGTGTGACGCTGGAAGGCGCGGCGGAAGCCCGCCTCGGACTCATATCCGAGCTGCAGGGCGGCATCGGCGATGGTTACGTGTTCGCGCAGGAGCACCTGCTTTCCCGACTCCATCCGGACATCGGTCAGGTAGGAGGCCGGCGTTTGGCCCACCAGGGTCGCAAAGCGCTCGGCAAAGCTCGACCGCGACATCGTCGCCACCTGGGCCAACTCGCTCACGCTCCAGGCACGGCCGGGGCTCTCGTGCATCGCGTCGAGCGCCCGGGAGATGAAGGGATCCGACACCCGGTGCAACCAGCGATCGGGGGCGCAGCCGAGTTCGGCCCACAGCCGGATCGCCGAGGAAAGCACGGTTGCGGCGATCAGGCCGCACACCACCATATCGCCGGCCCGACGGTGGCCGCTCGCTCGCGATCCGCCCTTCAGGAGTCCCTCAACCAGTGCGACCATGGTGGGTTCGAGCACCGAGAACTCGCGAATCATCAGCGTGTGCGGAAACGTGCCGAGGGTCTGAGCGGAGGGATCCGAGGGGAGAAACCAGCCGTAGATGAGCGTGGCATCCTCGTGGGCTCGGAGGTCGAAGCAGTGCCCGTGGGGAAACACGAGAAAGCTGCCGGCCGGGGCCTCGAGCGACTCGGTGCCACTGCGAATCGTGGCGGAACCGGAGGACAGCAGGAGGAAGCCCGCGGCGTTATGCGTGCGCTGTAGGCTCTGCCCCGCGGCCACGAGATCTCGCTGGGCCTCACGCAGCGGCCAGTCGATCGAGGCGAGTGCACGATCGAGCGCGCCCATCTGTCGGGGCTCCTGATTGATGAGGGTAAACACGTCAGGTGCAACCATGGTGGCCCCCGGATCTATTCCGCGGTAACGAGCGATGCGTGTGTCGCTCGGTCTCGGCACGGTCGCTGAGAAACGCGTGTGGGGCGGGACCCGAAATCGGATCCCGCCCCACACGATGGTTGCCGTGGCTGAGCCTAGCCCTCGCTGTCGGCGAGGTGTGCCAGGTACTTGCCGTAACCGCTCTTGATCAGCGGCTGGGCGAGCGCGGTGAGCTGGGCGGTGTCGATCCAGCCCGCACGCCACGAGATCTCCTCGATGCAGCCAACCTTGAAGCCCTGACGGTCCTCGATCACGCGCACGTACTCGGAGGCCTGCATCATCGACTCGAACGTGCCGGTGTCGAGCCAGGCGGTACCACGGTCGAGCACCTGCACGTGCAGGTTGCCCTGCTCGAGGTAGCGCTCGTTGACGGTGGAGATCTCCAGCTCGCCGCGGGCACTCGGCTCGATCGACTTGGCGATCTCGATGACCGAGTTGTCGTAGAAGTAGAGGCCGGGAACGGCGTACTTGCTCTTGGGCTTCTCGGGCTTTTCCTCGATCGAAATCGCGGTGAAGTTCTCGTCAAACTCGACCACGCCGTAGCTGCGCGGGTCGGCAACCGGGTAGGCGAAGATGACGGCACCGTCGATCTCGCTGTGGTTGCGCAGCGCCGAGCCGAGGCCGGTGCCGTGGAAGATGTTGTCACCGAGTACGAGCGCAACGGAGTCATCACCGATGAACTCCTCGCCGATGATGAACGCCTGAGCCAGGCCGTCCGGCGAGGGCTGCACGGCATACTCGAGGCGGATACCGAGATCGGAGCCGTCACCCAGCAGGGCCCGGAACTGCTCGTTGTACTCGGGGGTGGTGATGATCAGGATCTCGTTGATCCCAGCCATCATCAGGGTCGAGAGGGGGTAGTACACCATCGGCTTGTCGTAGATCGGCATGAGCTGCTTCGAGATGCCCTTGGTGATCGGCCACAGCCGCGTGCCGGAACCACCGGCGAGGATAATGCCCTTCATAAAACTAGTTGCCCTTCAGCGAGTCGTAGTAGGCACGCGCAGCGTCCCAGGTGGGCAGCAGGCCGGTGGCCGCCGCTTCGGAGAGGCTCGGGGCCTCGGTGTCCTTCGGGGAGAGCAGGAGCTCTCCGGCCTCGGCCGGGAACTCGAGACCGATCTCCGGGTCGAGCGGGTTGATGCCGTGCTCGCGCTCGGGGCGGAAGACATCGTTGACGAGGTAGGTCACGGTGGCGTCATCGGTGAGAGCCACGAAGCAGTGGCCGAGGCCCTCGGAGATGAAGATGGCCTTGCGCTCGACATCGTCAAGACGCACGGCGTCCCACTGACCGAACGTCGGCGAACCAACCCGGATGTCGATCACGAAGTCGAGTACCGCGCCGCGCTGGCACATGACGTACTTAGCCTGGCTCGGCGGAACATCGGCGAAGTGGATGCCGCGCACGGTGCCGCGCTTGGATACCGAGGTGTTGACCTGGGCGAGGTTCACGGCACGGCCGGTGGCGTCGGTCAGGCGGTCAAATCGGTACGCCTCGAGAAAGACGCCACGGTCGTCGCCGAACTGCTTCGGCGTGATCTCATAGCTGTCACGGATTTTTAGTTCACGGATGTTCACTCGGTCAGTCTACCAATCTTCCCTCGCGGAGCAGGGTAAGGGGACGCATACGGCCCATCGGGTGCCACACTGCCACCCCGTGGCGGCTCAGGGGCACTAGGATTTCGCCTCCAGCCCCAGGACGGGGAAGAGCACCCCCGCGGCCATGCGCATACCGCCCACCAGCGCGTCGGCACCGTGCCCGGCACCGGGCACGGAGAAGAGCGTCGTGGCCATTCCCGCGGCGCGGGCACCGGCCGCGACCCGGGCGGCGGCGGCCGAGTAGTCGGGGTCCTTCGAACCACCGGTAAAGATAGCCGTGGTTCCGGGATACTGCCGATCCTTCATGATCCTGAGCGGCTTGATCGCATCATAGGCGGCCATGTTGCCATCGAACATGCTCTTCAACGAGGCGCTTGCCTCCGAGGCACCAGGGTAGTCCTCACCGGAAATATCGACCACGTTCTTGAAGATGTCTGGGTGAACGGCACCGTAGTAGATGGCGCATCCACCGCCGTTGGAGTAGCCGGCGATGGTCCACTCCGCGGGGTTGTGGCTGATGTTGAGGTTTGCCTTTGCCCAGTTCGGCACGTCCTGCGTGATGTAGGTCTCGACGTTTCCAAACTTCTTCGAGTTGATGCAGAGGGTATCGGTGTTGGGGTTGCCGAGCTGATCGGCCACGATCACGATGGGGGCGAGGCCGTTGTGGGCGACGGCGGTGGCATCCAGGGCCTGCTGCATAAACGCGGGGTTCGGATCGCCGGGCTGCCCCATCATCATGATCATCAGCGGCAGGGCGGGTGGATTCTTGACCAGCGCGGCCGGGGGCAAATAGATGCCCGCGGTGCGCGCCTTGAATCCCGAGAGTAGGCCGGGAATCACCTGGGTACCGGTGCGTCCGAGCGCGGGCATATCCGCCGGCGGCTTCCACGACTGATAGAGCGGGCCGGTGGGAGCATCGGAGGGGGTCGCGGTGGGCTTGGCCACGCTGATCGGTTTTGACTCGACAATGTGCAGGAACGCCCCGACCGTCGGGTTGATCCCAAAGGCCGCGTTAATACCGACCGTGGCGGCCAGGGCAAACGAGACGATACCGAGCACCGCGAGGACCTTTCGCCACCAGCGGCTCCGGAACAGGTTGACCACGGCCAACCCGACACCCACAAACGTCGCCACCACCCAGGCGTGAGAATCCGCGCCCAGCGGGGCATCAATGAGCTTGAGGCCGCGTTCCACCACGAGCAGCGTCGCGATGGCGAGGGCCGCGCTGATCGCGATCGTCAGGAGCGCGGTGCGCAACCACCAGCGCGACCACGGCCGAATCAACAGGTACAGCAGGAACGCCGCAGCGATCACATAGATGGTGATGACCACCGGGCCGCTGACGATGTTCACATCCAGCAGGTTGAGTTTCACGGGGACTGCTTTCTGCAGGATGGGGCGGGGGAATCACCCCTAACGGGCGCGGGAGTTCACGGTATTCCCGGATCCTGACCGATAGCTGTGCTCTTGTTGTGCGCGTAGAATCAGGGAAACGACAGAAAAGGGAAACATGCGCTATCTGATCACCGGTGCCGCCGGAATGCTGGGACGTGACCTGAGCATCGTCCTCGCCCACCACGACGTCACCGCTCTCGGGCGCGAGGATCTCGATATCACCGATCAGGACGCCGTTCACGCCGCCGTGGCCGGCCACGACGTGGTCATCAACTGTGCCGCGTACACCGCCGTGGACGCCGCCGAAACCGATGAGGACGCCGCCTATGCCGTGAATGCGCTGGGACCGCGTAATCTCGCGATCGCCGCGGCCGCGCACGGGGCCAAACTGATCCACATCTCGACCGACTACGTGTTCGCTGGAAACGCGACCGAGCCCTATGCCGAGGACACCGCCCGCGCACCGCTGAACGCCTATGGCCGTACCAAGGCCGCGGGCGAGGAGTTCGTGCTCGGTGAGCACCCCCGCGGCGGCTTCATCGTGCGCACCGCCTGGATCTACGGCGAGTACGGCAACAACTTCGCGGCCACCATGCTGCGCCTCTCCGGCAGCCACCCCACGGTGAGCGTCGTCACCGATCAGATCGGTCAGCCCACCTGGACCCGTGACCTCGCCGCGCAGCTCGTGCTCCTGGCCGAGTCCGACGCCCCCGCCGGCGTGTACCACGGCACCAACGCCGGCAGCGGCAGCTGGTTTGACTTCACCCGGGCGATCTTCACCGAGGCGGGCCTCGACCCGGAGCGCGTTCTGCCCACGGACAGCGCCAGCTTCGTCCGCCCCGCCCCGCGCCCCGCATTCTCGGTGCTCGGCCACGCGGGCTGGGCCGCCGCCGGCCTGCCCGCCATGCGCGACTGGCGCGAGGCCCTGCATGAGGCCATTCAGACCGGGGCCATCACCGCCCCCGAACCCACGCAGTAGCCAAGGTGGGCCGCTCCGAGGCGGCCCACCACACACCCCGCAGAAGGGACCCCTGATGGCAGCGATTCTTCGCGTTGTACTCGATGCCGCGCTGAGCCCCGGTGCCACCGGAACCGGCCACTACACCGAGGAACTCACCCGCGCGCTCATCCGCACGGCACCGCGCGGATGCACGGTACACGGCATCGTGTCGGCGCAGAGCCCGGAGCGGGTCGAACGACTCGCCGCCCGGCTGCCCGGGATCGCCGAGATTCACCGCTCGACGCTCGCCCGGCGCGAGCTCACCACCGCCTGGCAGCTCGGTATCGCCAGCGGTATCGGTGAGGGCATGCTGCACTCCCCCAGCCTGTTGGCTCCGCTGCGCCGGCACTCGCGGGAGTCCTCGCAGATCGTGGTGACGCTGCGCAACACCCTGGCCTGGACCGACCCCAAAAGCCTCACCCCCACCTCGGTCGCCTGGCAGAAGCAAATGCTGAAGCGCGCACGGCGGCACGCCGATGCGATCGTGGTGCCGACCCATGCGGTCGCGACCCAGCTGGCCGAGATCGCCGACTTCGGTGACCGCATCCGGGTGATCCCCGAGGCCCCGGCATCCACCCTGCTTCTGCCCGCGGACGCGGCCTGGCGCGCGAGTAACCTCGATCTACCCGAGCGCTATCTGCTGACCCTCGGGAGCCTGGATCCCCGGCGCGGACTGGATGCCCTCCTGCACGCCCTCGCCCAGCCCGGCGTCCCCGACCTTCCGCTGCTCGTGATCGGCCCGGATCAGTGGGGCTCCTCCTCACTGACCGCCGCCGCCGATGAGGCGGGCCTCGAGGAGGGCCGCGTGCGTGCCCTCGGCGATCTCGGCGGCCCGGACCTCGCGACGGTCTACGAGCGCGCCGAGCTCTTTATCTACCCCAGCGTGCGCGAGAGCACCGGAATGCCGATCCTCGAGGCGTTCAGCCACGGCACCCCCGTGCTGCACACCGATGATCCCGCGCTGCTGGAGGTCTCCGGCGGTGCCGGCGAGGTCGTCGAAGCCCGCGGTGCCGGATTCCCCGAACGGCTGGCCGCCGCAATCACCGAGCTGGTAGAAGACGCCGAGCGCCGGTCAAAACTCGGCATCGCGGGTGCCGACCGGGCGCAGGTGTTCGACTGGCGCGACTCGGCCGAGCGCGTCTGGGCGCTGCACGCCGAGCTCTAGTCGGAGAATCTTTCGATACGAAAACGGCCCCGTCGACGACGGGGCCGTTTTTGTTCGCCTACTTGGCGGGTGTGGATTTCGGATACAGGAGATCACGGATCTTGCCGTGAATCTGATCGATATCCGGGTGATCCTGGTTGATACCGTTGGCCGGGGTGAGCTCGAGCTTTTGCACCGGGAGCGCCCGCGTCTTCGTCGCGAGGTTGACGAAGTATCCGATGAGGTCGCGCGGAATATCGGTCTTGACCACCTGGGTGCCGGCATCGGCGATGCCCTGGAACTTCGAGAAGACGTTGGCCGGTGTGAACTGCTTCAGCACGGCCTCCTGCAGCTGACGCTGCCGCTCCATCCGGTCGAAGTCGCTCGTGCCGTGACGGGAGCGCGCGAACCACTGAGCGTGATAGCCGTCCATGTGCTGGGTCCCCGGTTCGATCCACTCGATCACGCCGTTGAGGTTTTCGTCGCCGCCGATCGGCAGACGCTTATCCACGGTGACCTCCACGCCGCCCAGGGCGTCGATCAGATCGGCGAAGCCCTGCATATCCACCAGCACGTAGTACGGAATGCGCAGGCCGGTCAGGGCCTCGGCGGCGTCCTTGGTGGCCTCGATGCCCGGGGAGGAACCCTCGGCCTTCGCATTCGGGTAGAAGTCGGGGTGGCGCACCTCGGCCTCGGTGTAGATCGAGTTGAGCTTGCACGCGCTCACATCACACTTGTTATAGCCGTTCGGGTAGCGCTTGTGCATCGGCGAGGTGTCGTTGAAGGGCACGTTGAGCATGTCACGCGGCAGGCCGATCATGGTCGCCTGGCCGCTGTCGGCGTTGATCGAGACGACCGAGAGGCTGTCCGGGCGCATGCCCGAGCGGTCCGGCCCCGCATCGCCGCCGAGCAGGAGAATGTTGTAGTAGCCGTCGGTGGGGTCCTCGGGCGGGGCACTCGCCCCGAACAGCTTGCCCAGGGTGTCTCCCGCCACGTTTGCGTAGTAGGCCCCGGCCCCCGCAATACCGGTGGACGCCACGAGGAAGGCGAGGCCCAGCCCGAGGATCGCGACCCGGCCCAGCGGTGTGGCCCGAATGATGCGGGTCAGGCGCAGGGTATCCACGGCCAGCACAAACCACAGCACCGCGTAGGCGATCAGGACGATCTGCGCGAGCACCAGGAACCACGAGTTTGTTGCAAACGCGAACAGCTGCTCGGGGCGCACCAGCGCGAGCACACCGGCCGCGATGGCCAGCAGCCACAGCGTAAACGTGCTGATCAGACCCAGCCGGCCGAGGCGGCGGTTACCCGCCAGGACCTGGGCGGAACCGGGCAGCAAAAAGTTCAGCAGCACCAGCCACCACCCGCGACGGGTCATCACCGCCGGGGAGGCGGTGTTCGGGTGGCGGATGGGCCGCTCAGCTTGGTCGATCATAGGCGTGCTTTGAGCGCCGCGTTCTTTTCCTCGACCAGCTCGGCAAGCTCGCGCTGGTAGGTGGCCAGGGTGTCGGCGAGCGCCGCATCAGAGGTAGCCAGGATGCGGGCGGCGAGAATCGCGGCGTTCTTAGCCCCGCCGATCGAGACCGTTGCGACCGGGATACCGCCAGGCATCTGCACGATCGACAGCAGGGAGTCCATGCCATCCAGCGTGGCGAGCGGCACGGGCACGCCCACCACGGGAAGGGTGGTGACCGAGGCCAGCATTCCCGGGAGGTGCGCCGCACCACCGGCACCGGCGATGATCACGCTCAGCCCACGCTCACGCGCCTGCTCACCGTAGGTGACGAGCTTGTGCGGGGTGCGGTGGGCGCTGACTACCTCGACCTCGTGGTCGATCCCAAACTCGGAGAGCTGGGCGGAGGCGGCGGCCATGACGCTCCAGTCGGAGTCGCTTCCCATGACGATGCCGACCCGGGGATGTTCGCTGGCGTGATGTGACATGGGTCCATGCTAACGGCTCAACCCTGGAAGAGTGATTCGATCTCCCGTGCTCGGGTGCGCACCTCACCGAGGTCGGTTCCGGTCACGTTGACGTGGCCGACCTTGCGACCCGGCCGCGGCTCCTTGTTGTAGTTGTGGATCTTGGCCTCGGGGAACTGGGCCATCACCAGGGGGTAGCGATCCGCCAGGGTACCCTCGACGGGACCGCCGAGGATGTTGGCCATCACGGTGATCGGGGCGCGCGGCGCGGGGTCGCCCAGGGGGAGGTCCGCGATCGCGCGCAGGTGCTGCTCGAACTGGCTGGTGAAGGAGCCGTCCTGGGTCCAGTGACCGGAGTTGTGCGGTCGCATCGCCATCTCGTTGACGAGCACGCGGCCGTCCCGGGTTTCAAACAGTTCCACGGCAAACACACCGGTGATTCCCAGACCATCGGCCAGGGCCCGGGCGATCCGCTCGGCCTCCGCTGCCACCGCGGTGTCGCTCGTGGGCGCGGGTGCCAGCACCTCGGCGCAGACGCCGTCACGCTGGATGGTCTCAACGACCGGCCAGTAGGCGCTCTGCCCACCGGGACGACGCGCACCGAGCAGTGCGAGCTCCCGGGTGAAGTCGACGAGCTCCTCAACCAGGAGGCTGCCGGTGTCTCCGGATTCGGCAACCGCGGTAAACCAGTCGGTGGCCTCGGCGGCCGAGCGCACCACGCGCACGCCCTTACCGTCGTATCCGCCACGCGGGGTCTTCAGAACGCCGGCACCGCCGTGAGCGTCGAGGAAGGTCTGCAGTTCGGCGGCCGAGCGCACCTCGGCCCAGTCCGGGGTGGGCAGGCCCAGTTCGGAGAGCTTCGCACGCATCAGCAGCTTGTCCTGCGCGTAGAGCAGCGCGTCCGGGCCCGGGTGTACCCGTACCCCGGTGGCCACGAGGGCGGCCAGCACCGACTGCGGCACGTGCTCGTGGTCGAAGGTGATCACATCGACCTCGGCGGCAAAGGCGAGGACGGTCGCGGCGTCGCGATAGTCACCCACCGATGTCGCGGCGATCTCGGCCGGTGAACCCGGTGCTTCGGCGAGCACCCGCACGTCCAGGGCGAGGTTGATCGCGGCGGGGATCATCATCCGCGCCAGCTGACCGCCACCGATAACTCCGATTTTCAGCACGTGGGTCTCCGTCTCCGAGGCGTGTTCTTCAGCACTCTCAAAGCTAATGTTATAGAACACCGGGTAGACTATCCGTCCGGTGCACATCTTTCCGCATGTGAATACCGTTAGTAGCCGAGAACACCCGCCGGGGAGTTTTCCGCCCGAGGGGGGTTAATGAACCTGAGCAGAGTGAAGTCCGCTTCCTGGTATCCGCTGTTTATGCAGCTCTTCAAGTTCGCCGTGGTCGGCGGTGCCGGTTTTGTCGTCACCGCGGTTTCGTTCAACCTGCTGCGCATGGGCCCACTGAATCCCGAGCACGTGAAGAACGGCGTGGTCATCGCCACCGTCATCGCCACGACCCTCGCGATCATCACCAACTGGCTCGGAAACCGCTTCTGGACCTTTGCGACCCACCGCACCAACAGCACCGTGCGTGAGGGCATCGAGTTCTTCGCCGTGAGCTTTGCCGGCATGGGAATCAGCACCCTCTGTGTCTGGGTCTCCCACGATGTTTTGGGGTTCACCTCGGCCGCCGCCGACAACATCGCGCTGAACGGCGTGGGCCTGATCCTCGGCTCGATCTTCCGCTTCGTGCTCTATCGCTACTGGGTCTTCTCGCCCAACCGCGGAAACGAGAACGAGGAAATCGCGGACCTCGAGGCCAGCGCCGCCGAGTTTACCGAGCCCGAGGTTGAGATTTCGAAGGCCCCCGAGGCCGCGGCCTCGACCACCACTTCGGACGAAATCCGCTAGTTTTCGCCGGTCTCCCCGGCCACCGCAGACGCCCTCTCCCGCCACTGATCCGCCCAGGATCTCGGCCGGGGAGGGTGTTTTGCTGCGCCCGCACCCCGCGCACATCCGGGATTTTTCGAGCACCGCGACCCCCGCCCACGGGGCAAAATCCACATAAACACAGAAATATGGGCGGGCATTTTGCGCCAAACCCGGCGTCAATGTGTTGTTTAGCATTTGTTTTCTTCTGTTTCTGTGGGACTATGGGTCAAATTGATCGACCAACGACGGGAGACACCGTGTACGCCGCGGAACGACAGCAGCTCATCCTCACCCTGGCGCGTGCCCAGGGGCGAGTCGAGGGCAGCGCACTGGCCGACCAGCTTGAGGTGACCGCCGAGACCATTCGACGCGACCTCACCGCCCTCGAGCGGCGCGGCCTGGTCAAGCGTGCACACGGCGGTGCCATCCCCACCGACGCGCTGAACTCCGAGATCAACGTCACCGAGCGCATCGGGCGCCACCTCGCCGATAAGCGCAGTATCGCCCAGCTCGCCCTCGAACAGCTGCCTCAAACCGGCACCATCCTGCTCGATGCCGGCACCACCACGCTCGCGATCGCGCAGGCACTGCCCGCGGATGCCGAACTCACGGTCGTCGCCAACAGCCCGATGATCTGCGCCGCCCTGTCGACCAAGCCCGGTATTACGCTGCTGCAACTCGGCGGCCAGGTACGCTCCATGACCGGCGCCGCCGTCGGCCGCTGGACCACCGACGCCCTCGCCGAACTCACCGTGGACGTGGGATTCATCGGCACCAACGGTTTCGACCTTGCCCGGGGGCTCACGACCCCCGATCAGATCGAGGCCGCCACCAAGCGCGCGATGGTCATCGCGAGCCGCACCACCGTCCTCGTGGCGGATTCCAGCAAGGCCGCGAGCGTGCACCTGCACCGCTTTGCAACCCTTGAGGAGATGGATGTGATCATCACCGACGGGGATGTGGACGAGGATCTCGCCGAGGCGATCCGCGCGGCCGGACCGAAGGTAATTCACTCATGATCGTCACGCTCACCCCCAACCCCAGCATCGACCGCGCCGTCACGGTGGAAGCCCTGTATCGCGGCCAGGTGCTCCGCGCATCCTCCTCCCGCATCGATCCCGGCGGCAAGGGTGTCAACGTCGGCCGCGCACTCGCGAGCATGGGCGGGGATCCCCTCGTCGTGGTCCCCTCCGGCGGACCCGAGGGTACGCTGTTCGAGGCGCTGCTGCGCGAGACCGCGGTGCAGACCCGGATCGTACCCATCGCCGGCAGCGTGCGCATGAACATCAGCGTGCTCGAGCCCGACGGGACCACCACCAAGCTCAACGAGGCCGGCCCGCAGCTCGGCACCGCCGATACCCACGCGCTCTTCGCGGCAACGCTCGCACCGGTCAGCGCGGGCACCTGGATAGCGGGCTGCGGCAGCCTGCCACCCGGTGCCCCGACCGACCTCTACGCGCAGCTCGTGACCGAGGCGAAGCGCCTGGGTGCCCACGTGGCGATCGACTCCTCCGGCCCGGCATTTGCCGCCGCCGTGGCGGCGATCCCCACCCTGATCAAGCCCAACCGTGAGGAGCTCGAGGAGCTGAGCGGCCGGTCGCTGACCACCCTGGGCGAGGTCATCGACACCGCTCAGGAGCTGGTCGACGCCGGAATCCGCTACGTCGCGGTGAGCCTCGGCCGCGACGGCGCCGTGCTGGTCAGCGCCGAGAGCGTCGTGCACGCACGCTCGGTCGTGACCGATCCGGTCTCGACGGTGGGTGCCGGCGACTGCATGCTCGCAGGGCTCCTGCACGGGCTCAGCCAGCAGGTAAACCCCGCCAACGCCCTCATTCGCGGCGTGAGCTGGGGGGCCGCCGCCGTGCGGCTACCCGGCACCGAGGTACCCTCCCCCACCGATCTTGACCACATCCGGACCGATGTGATCCATACCCCGCAGCGTGACCTTCCGGTCACCGACTGACCCCCACGCACGTCACACCACGTAGGAACCCCGAAAGGACTCGAAATGCCACTCATCAACGTTGAACAGGTGGTGCTCGATCTCACCGGCACCGATCGGCACGAGGCCACGCGCACGCTGGCTCAGCGCCTCGTGGCCAGCGGTCGCTGTACCGACATCGATCTCTTCATTGCCGATGTTCAGGAGCGCGAGAGCAAGATGGCCACCGGCCTGCCCGGGGGTATCGGAATCCCCCACGCACGCAGTGCGGCCATCACCGAACCCTCGCTGGTGTTCGGCCGGATCGCCGACGGTATCGACTGGGGTGCGAAGGATGGCCCGGCGCGCCTGGTCTTCCTGATCGCCGCCCCCGCCGACGGCGGAGACGCCCACATGCAGGTGCTCCCCCAGCTCGCGCGTGCCCTCATGCACGATGACTTCCGGCAGGCACTGCTGAACGCCGCGAGCGAGGAGGAGGTCGTGGCGATCGTTGAGGAGCACGTGCAGCTGAAGGCCGCGGCACCGGCCGCCCCGGCTGCATCCGTCGCTCCGGCCAGCGCCCCCGCTGCTCCCGCCGAGGAGGCACCCGCACCCGCCCCGGCACGGGTGCTGCGCTTCGTCGCGGTCACCTCCTGCCCCACCGGCATCGCCCACACCTATATGGCCGCCGAGGCGCTGGAGAACGCCGCCCGCGAGGCCGGTCACCAGATCCTGGTGGAGACTCAGGGGTCGGCCGGGTCCACCCCGCTCAAGCCTGCGGATATCGCGGCCGCAGACGCCGTCATCTTTGCCCACGACGTCGAGGTCAAGGATCGCGCACGCTTCGCCGGGAAGCCCACGATCGATGTGGGCGTGAAGAAGGCGATCTCCGCCGGGCCCCAGCTCCTGATCGACGCCGAACGCCTCGCCGATGCCTGGGCCGCCGATCCGGCCCGGGCCACGTCCGCGGCGAGCGCCACCCCGGTGCCGAGCGAGTCTTCGGAGCGGAAGGGATTTGGAACCCGCCTGCAGCAGTGGCTGATGACCGGTGTCTCCTACATGATTCCGTTCGTGGCCGCCGGCGGCATCCTGATCGCGCTCTCGTTCATGCTCGCGCAGATCGCGCTGGGCCAGAGCGGGGCGATCGAGATCGTCAAGTACGGTATTCACACCGAGGACGCCGCGTTCGATATCACCCAGAGCTTCAACATCGCGAGCCTCACCTCGTGGGCTGGGCTGCTGTTTGTGATCGGTTCGGCCTCGTTCGGATTCCTGGTGCCGATTCTCTCCGGCTACATCGCGTTCGGTATCGCCGACCGTCCGGGCCTGGTGCCCGGTATCGTCGGCGGTGCGCTGGCGGCCTCGATGAATGCCGGCTTCCTGGGCGGTATCGTGACCGGTCTACTGGCCGGTGCTGTGGCGCACTGGATTTCGAGCTGGAAGGTCCACAAGGGCGTTCGCGGTGTGATGCCGGTCGTGGTCATCCCGCTGCTGTCCACCCTCATTACCGCGGGTCTGTTCATCGCGGTCCTCGGCCGCCCCATCGTCTGGCTGATGACCTCGATGAACGACGGACTGAACGGCCTGACCGGCGCCGGCGTGCTGGTGCTCGGCCTGATCCTCGGCGCAATGATGGGCTTTGACCTCGGTGGCCCGGTCAACAAGGTGGCCTACGGGTTCGCTACCGCCGGCCTCGCCGCCGCCGGTGCCTCCCTGGATGCCCCGCAGCTCAAGATTATGGCCGCGGTCATGGCCGCCGGTATGGTCGCTCCGCTCGCGATGGCCCTGGCCACGGCGCTGCGTCCGAAGCTGTTCTCCGCCCCTGAGCGCGAGAACGGTAAGGCCGCCTGGCTGCTGGGTGCCTCGTTCATCTCCGAGGGTGCGATCCCCTTTGCCGCGGCCGACCCCATCCGCGTGATGGTGTCCTCGACGATCGGCTCCGCGATCACCGGCGGCCTGGTGATGCTCTTCGGCGCGACCCTGCGTGCCCCGCACGGCGGCATCTGGGTGCTGCCGCTGATCGGCCAGCCGCTGCTGTTTGTGCTGGCGCTGGCCATCGGTGTCGCGATCACCGCGCTGCTGGTGATCACGCTCAAGACGATCGCCGCCCGGAACAAGCTGGCCCAGCAGGCGACCGCACAGGTCACCGTCTAACCCCTACCCCTGTACGTTCGCCGCGCGGCGGGCTACCGTAAACACACCTACCAAAGGAGCACATCATGGCAACTCGTACCGCAATCATCGCCTCGTCCATCGGCCTGCACTCGCGGCCCGCCGCGATCTTCGTGGAGGCCGTCGAAGACTCGGGCCTCGAGGTTGAGATTGGCCGACCGGGCGAGCCCACCGTGGACGCCGGCAGCATCCTGGGCGTCATGGCGCTCGGTGCGCGCAACGGCGAGACCGTCGAGCTGACGGCCGAGGGCCCCGAGACTGAGGCCGTGCTCGACCGCCTCGTCGAGCTGCTGAACTCGGACCTGGACGCAGAGTGACGGGCATCGGTGCCGTGGCGGCCACCTCGGCGAGCGCTCCGACGGCGGGGGTCCGCCAGGGGGTCGGGGTGAGCCCCGGCTCCGCCTATGGCCCCGTGGTGCGGGTAGCGGCACCGGTGCAACCCCCGCAGAATGAGGCCGTGGCGGAGGACACTGCGGCAGCCTCGGAGGCCGCAATCGCGAGCTTTATGTTTGTGGCCGAGGATCTCGAGGCGCGCTCCGCCCAGGCAGATGCCACCGCCCGTGACGTACTCAAGGCCACCGCGATGATCGCCCGCGATCGTGCGCTGCACCGTGCGGTCACGAAGCACCTGGGCGAGGGCAACGGCCCGGCCACCTCGATCAACCTCGCGATCGACGAGTTCGCGGCAAAGTTTGAGGCGCTCGGCGGCTACTTTGCCGAGCGGGTCACCGACCTGCGTGATATCGGTTCGCGGGCGATCGCCCGGGTGCTGGGGCTGCCCGCTCCCGGGGTACCGTCCTTTAGCGTGCCGAGCATCATCGTGGCCGAGGATCTGGCACCCGCCGAAACCGCGACGCTCGACCGTTCACTGGTGCTCGGTATCGTGACGCGCGCCGGTGGGCGCACGAGCCACACCGCAATTCTTGCCGCCCAGATGGGTATCCCGGCCGTGGTGCAGCTCGCCGGGGCCACCGAGATTCCCGCTGGCACGCCGATCTCCCTGGATGGGGACACCGGCGAGGTCGTGGTTAGTCCCGATCCCGAGGCCGTGGCCAGTCAGCGGCTGCGTCGCGAGCGCCGGGCCGCGGCCCTCGCCGAGGTGTCCGGCCCCGGACGCACCCAGGACGGCCACCCGATAGCGCTACTCGCCAACATCGGCGGGGCCGAGGATGCCGAGCTCGCCGGGGCCGAGGATCTCGAGGGCGTGGGGCTGTTCCGCACCGAATTTGTGTTTCTCTCCGCCGCGCACGCGCCCACCCTCGAGGAGCAGACCGAGGTGTACCGCCGGGTCTTCACCCCCTTCGATGGTCGCCGGGTGGTTGTGCGAACCCTCGACGCCGGTGCCGATAAGCCGCTCGCCTTTGCCGATCTCGGCGAGGAGGAGAACCCGGCGCTCGGCCGCCGCGGTCTGCGCCTCTCCCAGGCCCTGCCCGAGCTGCTGGAAACCCAGCTGCAGGCACTCGCCGCGGCGGCCAGGCTCACCGGGGCGGACGTCCGGGTGATGGCCCCGATGGTCGCAACCGTGGCCGAGGCGCGCTGGTTTGCCGAGCGGGTCCGCGCCAACGGGCTGCCCAAGCCGGGTGTGATGATCGAGGTGCCCGCGGCGGCGCTGCGGGCCTCCCAGGTGCTCGCCGAGGTCGAGTTTGGCAGCCTCGGCACCAACGACCTGGCCCAGTACACGATGGCGGCCGACCGTATGGAGGGGGAGCTCTCCGAGCTGCTGGATCCCTGGCAGCCCGGGGTGCTCGACGTGATCGCGGCCGCGGCCAACGGGGCAAAGCAGGCGGGTAAGCCGCTCGGGGTCTGTGGCGAGTCCGCCGGAGATCCCCTGCTCGCGCTGGTGCTGGTGGGCCTCGGCGTCAGCAGCCTCTCGATGGCCACGAGCAAAATCCGCGGGGTACGACTGGCCCTCAAGACCCACACGATGGAGCACTGCGAGCGTCTCGCGGCGGCCGCCCTGGCCGCGGAGTCCCCCGCCGGTGCCCGCGAGGCCGTGCGCGCCGCGGCAACGCCCGAGCTGGTGGCGCTGCTCTAGTCTCGACACCCTGCGCACGCAAGAACGCGCATCACCCTCGGGTGGTGCGCGTTTTGTGTTCCGTGGGGCTAGAGGGTGCCGGAGTCCCGCGACGGCAGCGAGGGCACCACCTGGTTGACCTCGATGAGGTGGTGCAGGGTTTCGACGACCTGGCGGGCACCGGGGATCGCGACCAGCACGAGCGGGCGATCGGTGCCCGGGGTCAGCAGGATCGTGGCCGATCCCGAGGCCAGCTGCAGCGGACCACGGCGCGTGGCGATCTCGTAGCCGCGGCTGTGGAAGACCTCACGACGCTCACGCACGAGGAAGCCGCGGTGCATGACCACGCGGCGGGTGGTGATCGTGGTGCGCCGGTTGAGCCACACCAGGTAGGGCCACAGCACGAGGAACAGGAACACCGCGGCAGCGCCGCCGGTGACCATCCAGAACTCGGGGCCGGTGGGAAACCGGCTCACTCCGTAGGTGACCGCGGCGGGCAGGGCGATGAAGAGCAGCGAGGGGAGGATCAGAAAGCTTCCGTGCCGCCGCAGCCGGGCAACCACGCGCTCGGTGGGGACGCTGCTGGGCGTGGGATAGGCGGAGGAGCCAGCCGCGGATCCGAGGATCTGGGTGGCGTCCCCGGTCTCGGGACCACGGGTGTAATCGACCATGACCCATTCCTATCAGTTACCGAGGCGCAAAGCGGCATGGCTCGGCCATATTCCGCGGATTGGGCGCGGATTCCCGGGATTAGTCTTGGGTGCGCAGGTGGGTGATATCCCCCGCCGAGACGGTGTCTCGCTCACCGGTTTCGGTATCGAGGATGACGATCCGGCCGTCTCGGTCCAGGCGCTCTGCCCGGCCGAATCGGAAGCGTCCGCCGGGGAGTTCCACCCGCACGCTGCGGCCGAGGGTGTCGCAGCGTGCCTCGACCCGGCGGCGCAGCCCCGAGGCCTCGGCGTCGCCGCCACTGGCAACCAGGGCGTCATAGAGCTCGGCAAAGGTGGTGAGGTAGGCGTGCAGCAGGGCGTCGGCATCCGGATCGGCTCCGAGTACCGCCAGGGAGGTTGCGGTGTCGACCGGCAGCTGCTCGGCCGTCATCGCGGTGTTGATGCCGGTGCCGATCACCACCGAGGCGTCGGCGGTGATTTCGGCGAGTACCCCGCAGATCTTCTTGCCCGCGACCAGCACATCGTTGGGCCACTTGACCCGCGCATCCGGGGCCACTCCGGCGGCGCTCAGCCGGGAGTTCACGGCCTCTGCCATCGCGGTGCCGGCGAGGAGCGAGAGCCAGCCGTAGCTTCCCATCGGCAGTTTTCCCGCCGGGCGGATGAGGAGTGAGATGGCCAGACCGCTGCCAGATGGGGAAGACCAGGCGCGATCCAACCGCCCGCGCCCCGCCACCTGGGTGTCGGTCAGGAGCACGCTGAAGTGCGGCCACTGGGCCGAATCCGCGGTGGCCGCGGCCAGCAGATCGGCGTTTGTTGACCCGGACTCGCTGACCCAGCGCAGGCGCTGGGCGATCGCGGTCGAGCGGGGCAGGAGGGGTGCATCGGCGGTCATTCCCCCAGAATACGCGTGCCCCTCCCCCGGCGCTGAGTGATTCCCACAACGAAACACGAATCACACTGTAGGAACCAATGCACCCGCAAGCCGGGGGTGGGCGAGATAGAGTAATTCGTGTGACTGAATCTTTAGCCCAGCCGAACGCCGCCAGCGCGGCGGACCTCTCGACCACCGCCGGCCGTATCGCCGACCTTAAGCGTCGCTACGACGAGGCCGTAACCGCGCCGAGCGCGGCCGCCGAAGCCAAGCAGCACGCCAAGGGTAAGCAGACCGCGCGCGAGCGCATCGAACAGCTGCTCGACCCGGGCAGCTTCGTCGAGCTCGACGAGTTTGTGCGCCACCGCACCACCGCCTTCGGCATGGACCGCTCGCGCCCCTACGGTGACGCGGTTGTCACCGGAACCGGCACGATCCACGGCCGCCAGGTGGCCGTGTACTCGCAGGACTTCACCGTGTTTGGTGGCTCGCTCGGCGAGGTGGCCGGCGAGAAGATCATCAAGGTGATGGATCTCGCCCTGAAGACCGGTGTCCCGATCCTCGGCATCCTCGACTCCGGCGGCGCCCGCATCCAGGAGGGCGTGGTTGCCCTCGGTAAGTACGGCGAGATCTTCCGCCGTAACACCGCCGCCTCGGGTGTCATCCCGCAGATTTCGATCATCATGGGCCCGGCCGCCGGTGGTGCCGTGTACTCCCCCGCCCTGACCGACTTCGTCATCATGGTCGACAAGACCAGCCAGATGTTTGTGACCGGCCCCGACGTCATCAAGACCGTCACCGGCGAGGACGTCGGCATGGAGGAGCTCGGCGGCGCGCTCACCCACAACACCCGCTCGGGTGTGGCCCACTACCTGGCCGAGGATGAGTCCGACGCGCTCGACTACGCGCGCTCGCTGGTCTCCTACCTGCCGGACAACAACCTGGCCGAGCTGCCCGAGTACCCCACCGAGGTGGACCTCGAAACCAGCGATTCGGACCGCAAGCTCAACGTCCTGATCCCGGACTCCCCCAACCAGCCCTATGACGTCAAGACCGTCATTGAGCACGTGGTGGATGGCGGCGAGTTCCTCGAGGTGCAGCCGCTGTTCGCCCCGAACATCGTGATCGGTTTCGCCCGTGTCGAGGGCCGCCCGGTGGGTATCGTGGCGAACCAGCCGCAGGCCATGGCCGGCACCCTGAACATCGAGGCCGGCGAGAAGGCCAGCCGATTCGTGCGCTTCTGTGACGCGTTCTCGATCCCGATCCTCACCCTGGTTGACGTGCCCGGCTACCTGCCCGGCACCGACCAGGAATGGACCGGCGTAATCCGCCGCGGCGCCAAGCTGCTCTACGCCTACGCCGAGGCCACCGTGCCGCTGGTCACCGTGATCCTGCGCAAGGCATATGGCGGCGCGTACATCGTGATGGGTTCCAAGCAGCTCGGTGCCGACATCAACCTGGCCTGGCCCACCGCTGAGATCGCCGTGATGGGTGGTCAGGGCGCGGTTAACATCCTCTACCGCGGTGAGATCAAGCGGGCCGAGGAGGCTGGCGAGGACGTCGCCGCCGTTCGCACCAAGCTGGCCAACGAGTACACGTACAACGTGGCCAGCCCGTTCCTCGCCGCCGAGCGTGGCGAGCTGGACGGCGTGATCGAGCCGGCGGCCACCCGCGTCGCGGTGATCAAGGCCCTGCGCTCACTCAAGACCAAGCGTGCGAGCCTGCCGCCCAAGAAGCACGGAAACATCCCGCTGTGAGTGACGCAGGCCTGCCCGCCCCGGATCTGCGGTTCACCCGCGGCACCCCCACCGAAGAGGAGATCGCCGCGGTTTCGGCCGTGCTGACCCTCGCCCTGGCGGAGGAGGGTGCCCGCGCCGAGCGTCAGGAGAACACCTCGGTGTCGGCCTGGACCCGCTCGCAGCGTGCCGTGCGTGCACCGCTGCACCCCGGTGCCGGCCGCTGGCGTGGCTTCACCGGATAGTCCGCCGCTTTTTGCGTCCACGGCGCCCCCGCACCTCGCGTGTGGGGGCGCCGTGCTGTCGTATGACACGCCCGGAACCCCCGGTGAAATCGCGCCCCGGATCAGCGCAAACGTTTCCACTTTTGACAAAAACACCGTTTCGCTTGGCGTTCCGCGCGGTTTCCAGCAAAATAGACAACAGATGTGTGGTGGATACACCACTCGTCTACCAAGACACTCGTTCTAGGGTAAGAACAACGTCTTGGGGGGAGGATGGAGAGTCTATTCGGGTTAGACTCTTCAACCGGAACGGTCGGGGTTGTTCTTCGGAATGACTCCGACCGCTTTCTTTAACCGGTGGCGCGTGAACACTGCCATGCACCAAACACCTAGTATTCCCGGGGAAATCGCTTTGGGTGTTGCCGCTTCGATTTGTTGTGCATAGGTTTCAGACACACGAATCGAGAGGAAAATGCCATGCGCACATCCATTTCGCTGAGGTCTGGAGTCGTCACCCTCATTGCCTCCGCCCTGGTTCTGGTCGGGGCTACTCCCGCGTCAGCGCTGGGAAACAAAACCCTCAACTGCGCATGGTACGACCAAACTACCGGGTCTAGCACCGCGCAAATGGGTGGATTTACGACCAGCTCGAATGGCAATTGCGGCACAGCCAGCGTTCGGCTGGTCTATGGGGCGCGTGGGGAACCTCAGCGATTCTATACGGGTTGGAGTTACGACCCCTCCGTTGCCACGATCGGCCACCCCGGGCAGGGCTTGCTGGTCTATGGGGGTCACAATTCGGTGAGTAAACCGGCAGGACTATTTACTCAAAATCGGAACTATTCGACATGACCCGCCGAACACTCGTCTCAATCGCGATCCTGAGTGTGCTTCTCCTGAGCGGATGTGGTGTCACACCGATCGCATCGCCACCTCAGGAGGGAGAAGGCACCGCACCCGTCGCGCGCTCGAAGTTTCAGCTAGACGCCATGGCTGCTGAAACGGTGAGTGTGGACGATTACCGTCAGTCATTTGCGCGGTACTCCGAGTGTCTGCGCGTGGCCGGCTACTCACTCGATGATCGAGGAGAAACGGGTCAAATCATCGACTATGGCGTGCCCGAAGGTGCCGTAGACTCCGGGCAGGACCGCGAGTGCTACGAACGAGAGTTCGAGCTTGTGGACCGTTCGTGGCAGCTTGCGAATCGTGACAGTTCGGCGGTCATCCAGCTTCTTATTGGGTGCCTAGTCGCGAATCAGGTTGAGCCTCAAACGACAGAGGACGAGCTCTATCAGCAGGTGATTGCGGCCGGCATCGATCCGGCAACCTGTCTCTCCGGTGCCTCCCAATAATGGGCAAGAACCGTGCCATCTCAGACGGAGCTCTGTTCTCCGTCTGGCCGCTCACCCTGCTGTGGTTCGTCCCACTCCTGGTGTTTGCACTTGCGAGTTTTGTAATACCCACGGTTGAAAGTCTGCAGGTGCGCGCGGATCTCCCGGAGAGCGTGCGCGTGGGCTCGCGTGATCTTTCGTTTCCCCTCGCGGTGACGGCCCATTTCGAAATTGATGAGCAACCTCTGCTGCGGTCAAAGAGGAGCGGGATGGTGACCGACATTCAGCTTGTCGAACACGCATCGCTGACTCAGGGGCAGCGCCTGTTTGATCTGGATGGAGAGCCCGCATTCCTCTTTCTTGCCGATCGACCTCTCTACCGGGATCTTGCCCGCGGCGATGCCGGTAAAGATGTTGGTGAACTCACCCTTTTCCTGGCCGACACGGGTCTCCTTGCTCCGGGCCTGGTCGGAGAGAGGTTTACCCCGGCCGTAGAGCGAGCGGTGAAAAAGTGGCAGGGACGCCACTTTCTGCCACCAACCGGCAGCATGGATCATCGCTCCCTGCTTTTCCTCCCCCGGTCGGTAAATGCGCTGGAGAGCGTCTCGGTTGGTTTGGGAGATCCGGTTGAGGCCGGTTCGGAGATTGCCCGTTCAACGGCACGCACCGCGCGGGTTGAGTTCAAGCCCGTCGACGCAGCCGGCTCCCTGAACGACTTTGAGGATGCGCCCGTCACCGCCGAGTTCTCAGGCCAGAGTTTCGTACTCGCGTCTCCTCTCGTGCCCGAGTCGGAGGTCCAAGCCTTCTACGATGCGCTGCTCCGTGCGGGAGTGGATCTTTCGGATCCTGATCAGCTCGGCCGCAGCCTTGTTGCCACTGGAATTATTCTTCGGGTAGCTGATCCTCGCCGCGTTGCGGTCGCCCCTGCCACCACCGTTCATGTCTCATCCACCGGGAGGCAGTGCGTCTTCCTCGTCCCGGAAGAAGATGAAAAATCGCCACGCCCCATTGCAGTGCCACGGTCGGCGGCGGTCATCCCCGAGATCGGATATGTGATCGTGCCAGATTCGCTGGAGGGCCGTGAAATCCTGCGGGCCCCCTCTCACCTCCCGACCGAGGTGAGGGCCGAGTGCGAGTAGCTATTTCTCACGCCGCCATCTCGTTCGGAAGGAGGGATGTTTTCTCCCACCTGAGCGCGACCATTGAGCCGTCTCAAATAACCACGATTACCGGCCCCTCCGGCTCTGGTAAATCAAGCCTTCTCGCGGCTATCGGAGGGTACCTCCCACTCACTAGCGGCCACATAACGATTACTGACTCGCTGGGGCGAACGGTCCCCGAGCACACCTCGATAACGGCATGGGTGACCCAGGGGACAAACGCTCTCCCCCACCGGAGTGTGCTGGACAATGTCATGATGGGATCGTTGTCGGCCGGTGAGCCCCGGCAACGTGCGCGCGAACGAGCGCACGATCTCCTTGCTACCGTCCGAATTGCGCACCTAGCCACGTTCCGGGCCAAGCTGCTTTCCGGTGGTGAATTGCAACGACTCGCGCTCGCGCGGGCCCTTGCCACGAATAGGCCTCTACTTCTTGCGGATGAACCGTCCTCAAGCCTGGATCTCGCGAACACGCTCGCTCTCGCAGAGATTCTCAGAGCCCTCTCGACCACGGCTACCATCATCATCGCCACCCATGATCCCGTGCTCGTCGCTTCAGGCGATGCCACCATCGATATCCGCGATGCGTCTGAACATCGTGAAACGTAGCTGGAATAAGCGGGACATCCTTACGGAAGCACGACGGAACCTATTCAGCGATGATCGAAGAATGGGGCTGCTACTCGCTTATGCCGTGCTTGCGGGTGTGTTCGTTAGCTCATTCTCGTCGTATCGGGACCAGAGCTTTACGCAGGAGATGTTACGGCAGAATCAGCTGGGTAGAAACGTCGTCACGTTTCTGTCTTCCTCACCTGATGCGGCTGCCAAAATCGACCGAACGTCCTGTGAGGCTCTCTCCGTTCGGCCCGATGTCCAACGATCAGGGCTCCTCCAACCGGATCGAATCGAGAATGTCTCAGGAATCGACCCCCGCGTGCACATCTACCGGGCGAGCGTCACACTCTTTCCCGGCCTTGAGCGCTATGACGCGCTGATTGGTTCGGTGCTCGGCGCTGATAATCGCCCCGCCCTGATTGGAATAGCCGGTGGGGCGCGCTCTGCGGCGGTGTTGCCGAAGCAGCCCCGTGGGCTAGACGTGAACACCGGAATAGTCCTTCCCCTCTCCCCGAACGTGCGCGAAGGAGAGGCGTGCATCGTTCAGTTCTCGGAGAATGCCGATATCACTGGGCAAACCAAGGATGCTGCGCTCAGCCTCAGCGTCTCTGAGTCTTCGCTTGGCGCGAATACGAGTCTTGAGGCCGTAACGAACCCCGTCATGGACTATCTCACGCGCACGGAGCGTTTCTTGCCCGTGGCCCTCGGCACAATCGGCGCGTTGCTCTCCGGCGTTGTACTGCGAGCACGCACCAGCGAGTTTTCCACTTATCGGCTCAGCGGGACCTCTCGGGCAGTGCTCTTCAGCATCATCTCTTGCGAACAGTTAATCGTCTCAGGCATCTTCTTCATGTCAACGGCACTGTCGCTGTCGGTGCTTTACTCGACCTTCGTCTCCCCTGTGGCCATGCTCCTCACGGCGGTAGCTGCGAGCGCTGCGTGGTGTGTGGCAGGCGCCCCCTTTGCCCTCGGTCAGATCGCAAGAGATCCGATTACCCAGGCTAAAGAGCGGTGACATATGCGATGTGATTAGCCGAATTGTGATCGGAGTTGGTGCGGGTATGACCCGCAGACTGCGCAGACCCGCATACGATCATTCGCAACAGCAGGCTTTCTGATACGGGATCAAGGATGATTAACCATGAAAAGAACTATTGCAGGTTCGGTACTGACAATGACGGCGGTCGCCACGTTTCTCCTCGGAACGGCGACACCCGCGAATGCGGTGGGAAACAAGACCATGGATTGCACCCGTGACGCCCAGACAACCGGTTCGAGTAGTAGGACGAACGGGGGTTTCACAACCGACGGGGTAGTCTGTGGAACGGCTGGTGTGCGTCTCGTATATGGAGCACGGGGTGAACCTCAACGCTTTTACGGCCCGTGGGCGTACAGCACGAGCGTCGCACACGCGCCTCATCCGGGCTCGGGCGTCATCGTCTATGGTGGGCAGCACGGTGTGAGCAATCCCTCCTCGTGGTACAACTCGGCAAAAAACTACACCACCTAGAGGCACCGGGCTCTAGATCGTCGTGAGAGTAGTTAACGGGCTCGTGTGGCCGCTACGCGACCCGCGGCACCTGGGTGCGGAACTTGAGCTCGTCCTCGCCGTGTTCATCCGGTGCGATACCGACGATGGTGACGGCGATCTCACCGGTACCGGTGCGGATGACCATCCGGCCGTTGTGAAGTTTGCCCAGCGCATCGGCGATCACGTCGGCGATCTGTTCCCGACGCTCGGCGGGCACCCCGGCCAGGCCGTCCTCGTCGAAGAGGTCAACGCGTACGCCGCGGCGACGCGCGTCGAGGGCGGCGGCACGTACCCGATCGCTCAGGAGTCCGCCGCCGCGGATCTCGTCGCGCAGGCCGGCCTCCAGCAGCACCGCCTCGGCACGGCCCTCATCATCAAGGTTTCCCGCGCTGCGCACGATCTCGCGCAGCATCGGGGCCGCACGCAGCTGGGTTTGGCGCAGTCGGTGCAGGCGGACGCCGCGGTAGGCGTCCTGCCCGGCGCGCAGCAGGGTGGTTTCCCGGCTGGCCTGCATGAGGCGGGCGTTGTCGCGCTCCAGGCGGCGCATGGCGCGGCTCAGGAGGCTCGCACCAACCATCCACACCACCGAACCCGGCAGACCGATCCCCATGGCGCCCGCGGGGCCGGCCCAGGCCATCGCAATCGCGATCAGTACCCCGGTGCCCACCCACGCGGTCAGTTCGCGCCCGCGCACCAGCGTGATCACCATGATCGTGCCGATGGCGGCGATCGGCCAGGTCGCGTAGCCATTGACGGCGTGGGGATCGAGCGGCGGGAGCACGAGCAGCAGTACCACCCCGGAAACCAGGACGTTGAGCACCGCCACCACCAGGGGCAGGCGCTTGCCTCCGGGCAGCGCCAGGCTCAGCACCGATATCCCGAGGTACAGGGCAATCGCGATCAGGACCGGCGGGGTCGAGGGGTTGCGATCGAGGTGGGTGAGCGCGAGGATTCCGTGCAGCAGGGAGAATACCCCGGCGAGCACGAGCAGGGGGGCGCGGCGCATCATGAGGCGGTCTCCACGGGGTTCCAGGAGAGCACAACCCGGGTGCCTCGATCCGGGGCGGAGAGCACCCGCACCTCTCCTCCCACGGATTCCACTCGGCCACGAATCGATACCCGTACGCCGAGGCGTCCCGGTGCGATCTGATCGGGCTTAAATCCGCGCCCGCGGTCGATCACCTCGATCACGAGGCCCCCGTTTTCCGTCGGGCGCAGCGTCAGCTGCCGCGGCACCGCGGCGTCTCCCGCGTGCTGCACGCTGTTCGTCAGTGCCTGGGTGGCCGCCTGGATGAGCGCGTGTGCCACCTCGGCCGGGAGGGCACCGGTGAGCAGGCCGTACCGCTGAATGAGCACCGGGGCCTCAAGCAGCGCAATGGTCTCGGCGAGGCGCTTATGGACGTCCTCGAGCGGGATTTTTTCTTCGAGCGGGGCGGCGAGCGCCACGGCCGTGGTGAGGCGCACGATGGCGTCATCGGCCATATCGCGCGCCACATGCTGCTGCTGGGGCGAGTGCGCCTGCACGGCGGCGCTCAGGCTGGCCAGTACCGTGTCGTGCACCAGGGCGTCCACCTCGGCACGCTCGAGCTCCTGCGCGGCCCGCTCCACGGTGCCGCGATACTGTTCGAGCGCCAGGCGCGCGGTGGTGTCGATCTTGCGCACGGAGGAGCGGAAGAGATCGACCAGGATCACCACGAGCGCACCCAGGGTGAGCGAGAACACGGCGTCCATCATCGGCTCGCGGGCGGCCGCGGTGAAGCCCTCGTGCACCACGCCGCTGGCACCGACGAGCAGCGCGATCAGCACCGTGTACCAGAGCGCGATGGTGCGGCCAAACGGCTGCGCAACGCAGGCGCTCGCGACGGTGCAGAGGTACCAGATCCAGGAGGGCTGATCGAGCGGGTTGGGCACAAAACGCACCCACAGCAGCACCGCGATGAGATAGCCGACCACAAACATCAGGCTTGCCCAGCGCTGGATCCGCGGCCAGGGTGTGGTGAGCACCACAAACGCCAGCGGGACGAGCTCGAGAAGGGCCACCGCCCAGCCGATGATCGGCAGGTCGAAGCGCTGCACGCCGTCGGCGAGGATCCCGGTGAGCGCCAGGATTCCGTACAGCAACCCGATCAGGCCGATACAGATCGCGATCCAGCGCTCGACCCGGTGGGCACCGAGCGAACTGACCGCGGCGATCGAGTTGAGCTCGCGGCCGAGCCGGGTCGATTCCTCGGCGCGCGTGACACTCACGCCCGGGAACGTCACCATGCGCGGCTCACCAGGGTGTCGGCGACCACCGCGGCGAACGCGGTGTCCACGGACGCGGCTCCCGCGGGCCCGGGGCCCGCGACGGAGCTACGCGCCCGGGGTGGCGTCACCGGTGGCACCGGGCAGGTCTTCGAGAATGCCGTCCTCCACCGCGCGACGCAGCAGCTCAAGCTTGGTGCGGGCGGGGCGCCCGACCTCCACGTACTTTGCGCGAATACGGTTCAGGTATTCCTTGACCGTGGAGGGCGCGATGCCGAGCTCCACGGCCACGTCCTTCAGCGGCAGGCCGGATGCGTAGAGGTTGAGCACGTCGCGCTCGCGCGGCCCGAGCTGGGCGACGGCGAACTGGCGGTCGGCCTCGATCGCGCTCGCCCACTCAACGTTGGTGAGCGGGCCGCCACCGGCGACGGTTTCGATCGCCGCGACCACGTCGTGCGCGGGCGAGGATTTTGGAATCACGCCCGCGGCACCGGCGGCAAGGGCCTCACGCACGAGGTTTACCCGGTCGGCGATGCTGTGGATCAGCACGGCAGCACCGTCCTGAGAGACGGCGCGCACGTTGTCGGAGACGCTTGATCCGTCTCCGAGGGAGAGATCGAGCACCACGACGTCCACGGGAATGTGGATCTCGAGGAACTCGGCAACGCCCGCGGTGCTGGACACGATGCGGTGCCCCGCGGCCGCACACACGGCCTGCAGGCCGAGGCGTACCGACTCGTGGTCATCGATGACGGCAATGCGAATAGCAGCCATTATGCAAGATCCGTTCTGACGAGCGAGGCGACGGCCTCGACGTGGTGGGTGTGCGGGAAGAGGTCGTGGCCGGTTACGCCGGTGAGGGTGTATCCGGCGGCGGTGAGCTGGCCGAGGTCGCGGGCCAGGGCCACCGGGTCGCAGGCGACGTAGATGAGCTGAGCGGGGGCGAGCTCCACCAGCTGCTCCACGACGCGCTTGCCGGCACCCGCGCGCGGAGGATCCAGCACCACGGTACCGGCCGCGATGCGGTCGCGAGCAGCGCCTCCGGCGGTGGCGAGCAGTTCGTCCAGGAACTGGTCGACCCGGCCGGTCTGAGCCCGGGCACCGACCCACTCGGCGAGGTTTTCGCCGGCGTGGGTGGTGGCGCGCTCGCTCGCTTCGACGCTCGTGATGCGGGTGCCCGCACCGAAGCGGTCACCGAGCGCGGCGGCGAGGAGGCCCACGCCACCGTAGAGGTCGAGGTTGCCCGCGGCGGGGTCGAAGAGGCCGCGGTTGACGGCGTTCTGCACGGCCTCGGTCAGCACCTGGGCGGCACCGTGGTGCACCTGCCAGAAGCCGTTTTCGGCCAGGCGGAACTCGCGCCCGCCCACGGTCTCCACGATGGTGGGGGCGTCCGCGGCGGCGACCGGCGCACGGCCACGGCGACGCTGCTGCGCGCGCAGGCTCACGCGGGTTTCGCCGCCGGAGGTGCGCAGGATGTCGATCGAGGCGGTGCCGGCGGGCACACCGGAGCGCGGGATCTGCGCGGCAATGTCTGCGTGAGCGAGGGGCAGATCGGGCACCTCGATGACGGTGTGGCTGCCGGCGGCGTAGGGGCCGACCCGGCCCGCGTCATCCACCTGCAGGCTCACCCGGGTGCGCCAGCCGAGGCCGTTTGCCGCGTCATCACCGGGCACGGCGGACACGGTAACGGGCAGGTCGATGCCGGCGAACCGGGACAGCGCCTCGGTGACCACGGTCTCCTTGAGGCTGCGCTGATGCGCGAGGGCGATGTGGCCAAACTCGGCACCGCCGGCACGCTCGGCCGGGTCGCGATCCACACTCGCCGACGCCCACACGTGGTCGCGGCGGTGCTCGGAGGCGCTGAGCACCTCGACGGTGTCGGCCTCCCAGAAGCTCGACTTCTGCCGACGCACGCGCGCACGCACGCGCTCACCGGGGATGGCGTCGGAGACGAACACCACGCGCCCCTCGTGCCGGGCAATAAACACCCCGCCGTGGGCTACGTTGGTTACATCAAGCTCAAGAAACTGGGAATCAGGTTGCACACTCACCCTCTGAGCTTCCCACGTTTTGCCCGCCGCAACCTACTTTTGTGCCAAGGAACGTCATGACTCTCTACCTCGCCTCGACCTCCCCCGCCCGGCTCATGCTCCTGCGCTCCGCGGGAATCGAACCGGTCGTGATGCCCTCCCACGTGGATGAGCCCGCGGCGGTCGCGGCGGCGGAGGCCATTTCCGGGCCACTGACCACCCCGGAAATGGTGGCGCTGCTCGGCCGGGCGAAGGCGGAGGCGGTGACCACGGATGCCGAGGGTGCCCCCCTGAATGGGTATGTGCTCGGTGGCGACAGCTCGTTTGAACTCGACGGTGTGTCCCAGGGCAAGCCGCACACCGCAGAGAGGGCGACCGCGCGCTGGCACGCCCAGCGAGGACGCACCGGCACCCTGTATTCGGGTCACTGGCTGATCGAGTATCGCGATGGCGTGGCGGGTGCCGCAACCGGTGCGGTGGCGCAGGCCACCGTAACCTTTGCCGAGAACATCACCGATGCCGAGATCGACGCCTATGTCGCGTCGGGCGAGCCGCTGTGGGTGGCGGGGGCGTTCACCCTCGACAGTCTGGCCGGGGCGTTCATCTCCGAGATCTCCGGTCACCCATCAACCGTTATTGGACTTTCCCTCCCACTATTACGCGAATCCTTCGCCGAATTAGGGGTGGAATGGACGGACCTCTGGAACCGTTCGGGTGCCCTCGGCGAGATGGAACTGTAGGGTTTCACGCAATCCAATTCACTTTTTTGTGAGAGTCAACCAAAGCCAGGGGCCAAAGGCGTCGTAGGCTAGGGGACTGTGCCCCGTATTTCTAAAGTTCTCATCGCCAACCGTGGCGAAATTGCCGTCCGTGTCATTCGTGCTGCTCGCGACTCCGGAATCGGTTCCGTCGCGGTCTATGCAGACCAGGATCGTGACGCCCTCCACGTTCGCCTCGCTGATGAGGCCTACGCGCTCGGCGGCAGCACCAGCGCCGAGACCTACCTCGTTATCGACAAGCTGCTCTCGGTAGCCCGTCGCTCCGGTGCCGACGCCGTGCACCCGGGTTACGGCTTCCTCGCCGAGAACGCCGATTTTGCCCGCGCCGTAATCGGTGCCGGTCTCACCTGGATCGGTCCGAGCCCGGATGCCATCGAGCTCCTCGGCGACAAGGTGTCCGCGCGTCACGTAGCCGAGAAGGTGGGCGCTCCGCTCGCCCCGGGCACGCTGAACCCGGTTTCCGGTGCCGAAGAGGTGCTGGCGTTCGTGGATGAGTTTGGCCTGCCGGTCGCGATCAAGGCCGCCTTCGGTGGCGGTGGACGCGGCCTGAAGGTGGCCCGCACCCGCGAGGAGGTGCCGGAGATGTTTGACTCCGCCACCCGCGAGGCCGTGGCCGCGTTCGGCCGTGGCGAGTGCTTCGTGGAGAAGTACCTCGATCAGCCCCGTCACGTCGAGACCCAGTGTCTCGCCGACGCCGAGGGCAACGTTGTTGTGGTGTCGACCCGCGACTGCTCGCTGCAGCGTCGCCACCAGAAGCTCGTGGAGGAGGCTCCGGCACCGTTCCTCACCGACGAGCAGAACGCCCTGCTGTATGCCGCGTCCAAGGCCATCCTCAAGGAGGTTGGCTACCAGGGTGCCGGTACCTGCGAGTTCCTCATTGGTAAGGACGGCACCGTTTCGTTCCTCGAGGTCAACACCCGCCTGCAGGTGGAGCACCCCGTGTCCGAAGAGGTCACCGGGATCGACCTGGTGCGCGAGCAGTTCCGCATCGCCGAGGGTGGCCTGCTCGACTATGACGACCCCAAGCCCGAGGGGCACTCGTTCGAGTTCCGCATCAACGGTGAGGACCCGGGCCGTAACTTCCTGCCGCAGCCCGGCCCCATCAGCGTCTTCAAGACCTTCGGTGGCCCCGGCATCCGTCTCGACTCCGGCGTGACCGCCGGCGATGAGATCTCCGGTGCCTTCGACTCGCTGATCGGCAAGATCATCGTGACCGGTAAGACCCGTCAGGAGGCGCTCGAGCGTTCGCGCCGTGCCCTCGACGAGTTCGAGGTTGCCGGTCTGCCGACCGTGCTGCCCTTCCACCGCAAGATCGTGCGCGACCCCGCATTCGTGGGTGCCGATGGCACCTTCGGCGTGTACACCCGCTGGATCGAGACCGAGTTCGTGAACGACATCGAGCCGTGGGATGGCGAGCCGCAGGCGCTCGGTGCCCCGGCCGGCCGCAACACCGTGGTGGTTGAGGTTTCGGGCAAGCGCCTCGAGGTCAGCCTCCCCGACTCGGTGCTGCCCGTGCAGAACTCCGGTGCCCGTAAGCTCGCAACCCCGCCCGCCCGCCGCGGTGCTGGCGCGAGCTCGGGTGCCCGCGCCACCGGCGACTCGGTGGCCTCGCCCATGCAGGCGACCATCGTGAAGGTGGCCGTGGAGGAGGGCCAGAAGGTCGTCAAGGGCGACCTCGTGCTCGTCCTCGAGGCCATGAAGATGGAGCAGCCGATCACCGCCCACAAGGACGGCCTGATCAGTGCCATCAACGCCACGGTTGGCTCGACCGTCTCGGCCGGTCACGTCCTGCTGAACATCGTCGACGCGTAACCACTCCGGTAACGCACAGCGCCCCGGCCGAGAGTACTCGGCCGGGGCGCTGTGCGTTCCCCTAGATGCGAGCCGAAGCCCACCGTGGGTGAGACGTTCGCGACAGCGGTGCCGCGACCAGGAGGAGCACCAGCGACACCGCGCCGATGGCCAGGAACGATGAGCCAGGCCCGACCCCCTGAATGACGAAGCCCGCGAGCGCCGTGCCCGCCGTACCGCCGACATTGTGCGCGGTGTTTACCCAGGTGGTGGACTCGGTGCGGCGCAGTTCGCCGCCAAAGTCCTGAGACGCCAGATACGCAACGATCATCACCGGTGAAAAGAAGAGCCCGGCGGCGATCACCGTGGTAATCAGCCAGGCGGGATGACCGGACACCATCGCGAGCGAGGACAGCAACACCAGGGCACCGCTACAGCCCAGGAGCTGTGCCCGCGAGGACGCCGTCAGGCGCAGCGCCCCAAAGATGAGACCGCCGAGGGCGCTCGCCCCGGCAAACAGGCCCAGCGCGATGCCCGCGGTGGCGGCACCCTCCGCACCGGGGAAGGCCGCGGGGAGCGCGATGGTCAGGTTGCCCGAGATCAGGCCGGCAACGGCCACCGGCAGGAGCAGCCCGAGAAAGCGCGGATCACGAAAGGGTGAGGGGGCACGCTGTTGCGAGGGAACCGGCGCGGCCAATGCCTCCGCATCGGGTGTTTCCGTGGCATCGGGTGTTTCCACCGCCGCAGCGGCCCGCGGCCGATATCCGGGCGAAAAGGCAAACAGCGCCGCGCCCACCATGACGAGACCGGCGGGTACCAGCATCACGGCACCGGGCACCCACACCGCCAGGAGCAGGCCGGACACGGCCGGGCCCACCAGGTAGAGCATCTCCTCCACCACCGCGTCGAGGCTGAGGGCACGGCGACGGAGATCCGGATCCGCCGCCATCTCGGACCAGGCAACCCGCATCGCCGGGCCGATCGGTGGCGCGACCGCTCCGGCGAGACCCGCGAGCACCGTCATCACGGTGCCGGGCCAGGTGCCAAACGCTCCGAGGGCCAACAGGATCAGCGTGCCACCGTAGGCCAGGGCGAGGCACAGGAGCACCCACCGCCGGTCGAAACGATCGATGAGGCGCGCACGAAACGGGGCGAGGCACGCTGCGGTGGCTCCGCAGACGGCCACCGCGAGGCCCGCCACGGCGACCGAACCGGTGGTGGACTGAACGGCAAAGAGCAGGGGAAGAAAAACGAGTGCGTAGGCCGAGCGACCGACCGTTGCGCTCAAAAACGTCAGGGGGACAGCGGGTAATGCGAGCACGTCAAAATAGCGTGCATTCCGCGATGAATGCATCGAAAAACTCCAGGCAGGGGCGCACACGGGCGCGATGAATGATGGGTCAAGCTACCGAAGAAACGGGAGCGACCAATCAATCACGGGTGCTGGGCATGCCCACAGCCTAGCAGCAGGGAAACGCCTACGCGTGGGCGGTACGGATGCCGTCGAAGGCGAAGCCGAGCACGCGCTCGCCCTGTTCCTCGGTTTCGTAGGCGACGCCGGCGACGCCCACCACGAGGCGGATCACGTCGGCGATCTCGACGTCCGGGCGCACGAGTCCCGCCTTCTGGGCGTTCTCCAGCAGGGGCTCCCCCGCCGCGTACATCGCGGTACGGCAGCACAGCATGGTTTCCGAGCCGCGGTTCAGGCCATCCAGCAGTGCGCGCTTGGTTGCGAGGAACGGAATGAACTCGCGCAGCCACGCCTCAAACGCGGCCCACTCGCTGCCGCCATCCTCCAGGTGGTCATCGGCCTTACGGCACAGCACGAGCACCTCGGAGGCGTAAACGCGCTCGATGAGATCTTCCCGGGTGGGGAAGTTGCGATAAAGCGTGCCGATGCCCACGCCCGCGCGGCGCGCGACCTCTTCCAGGGAGGCGGTAATGCCCTCCTCACGGAAGACCACCTTCGCGGTGTCAATCAGCGCGTCATAGTTGCGGGCCGCATCGGCGCGGTGGGGTCTGCTGGTTTCAACCAACGCCTCGAGTTCCACCAATTTTTTCTCCAACACTTGCGAACCGGAGGAACCCTCCGGTAATCTAAGAGCATGCCTCCGGTAATCCAGGAGGACGCCTCCACTTTACTCCTCGTGCAGGCCATAATCTACCCTTCGGCACGACACTCCGACTCGCCACCAGCAGCCCGAGCGTTCGAGTCGTTTCTGAAAGGTCCCCACCGTGTCGACCACGATTCGTCGTCCACTCACCCTCATCTTCATCATCCTCGCCATCGCCTCCGCGGCGATGTCGATGCTGCAGTCGCTGCTGAACCCCGCACTTCCGCTGATCCAGCACGAGCTGAACACCACTCAGACCGCCACCACCTGGATCCTGACGGCCTGGGCGCTCTCCGCCGCCGCCAGCACCCCGCTGGTGGGCCGAATGGGAGACCTCTTCGGCAAGAAGCGCACCATCCTATTCGCCCTCGGCGCGATCGTGGCCGGCAGCATCCTGGCCACCTTCGCCCCGAGCATCGGCCTGCTCCTCGCCGGCCGCGTGCTCCAGGGCCTCGGCGGGGCGGTCTTCCCGCTGGCCTTCGGCCTCATCCGCGAAAACTTCCCAACCGCCCGGGTCGCCGGCGCCGTGGGCATCATGTCCTCGGTGATCGCCGTGGGTGGCGGACTCGGCAGCGTGCTCGCCGGCCCGATCGTGGACGCCCTCGGCTGGCGCGCGCTGTTCTGGCTGCCCGCCACCGTGGTCGCGGTCGTTGCAATCGGTGCCGCGTTTGTGCTCCCCGAATCCGAGGATCGACCCGGCGGTCGCCTGCGCCCACTCGGTGCAGTGCTCCTCGCCGGTTGGCTCGTTGCGCTCCTTCTCCCGCTGTCCAATGGCTCGCGCTGGGGCTGGGCGTCACCGCTCACCATCGGCCTGTTTGTGCTCGCGGCCGTCCTGATCTTCGCCTGGATCCGCATCGAGGCCAGCTCCCCCACCCCGATCGTCGACATGAAGATGATGCGGCTCCCCGCGGTCTGGACCACCAACCTGGTGGCCTTCCTCTTCGGTGCCGGCATGTTCGCGATGATCGCGTTTGTGCCCCAGTACGTGCAGACAAACCCCGCCGAGGGCTACGGATTCGGTGCGACCCTCACCCTGGCCGGCCTCGTCATCCTGCCAATGACCGTGGGCATGGCCGTGGGTGGCGTCTTCAGCGCCCCGCTGACCCGCTCATTCGGATACCGCCTGCCGCTCATGCTCGCCAGCGCGATGGGCGCCATCGGTTCCGCACTGATCGTGATTGAGCACTTCGCGCTCTGGCAGATCGCCCTCGCCTGCGGTATCTATGGCCTCGGCCTCGGCATCGCCTACGCGGCCCTCACCAACGTGATCGTCGGTGCCGTACCCGCCCACCAGACCGGCGTGGCCACCGGCATGAACACAAACATTCGTACCGTCGGCGGGGCCGTCGGTACCGCGGTCTTCGGCGCAATCGTCACCTCCACCGCAAACGGTGAGGGCATCCCCACCGCCGCGGGCTACACCGCCGGATTCGTGTTCATCACCATCACCGGCATCGCCGCCACCGCCGCGGCAGCGCTCATCCCGCGCCGCCGCCCGGCACCCACCGAAACCCGAGAGGAACTGCGGGACGAGGCCCTCGAGGCTGAAGCCGCGGTGGTTATCGCCGCCGCCGGTGCCGCACTGCCCGCGACCGAAATCCCCGGCATCGAAATCGCCCGCGATCTCGATGCGGCCCCCGACCACCGCGACGGCGTCGCCGTCCGGTAACCCGGCCTCGGCGCCTCGGCCCGAGACCATCCACACCAGCAATTCCGAAGGGAGCATCAACACACGATGATCACCACAGCCCTCCGCCTCGGCGAGGCCGTTCGCGGCCTCTGGAATGACATGCGCGACTCGGCCTATCTGCGCCGCGCACTCCGCGAAACCGATTCCCCGATGGAATCCGCGGACGACTCCGTGCCCCTCAAACCCGGAGCACCCTGCATCGCATAACGCGTCAGTGCGGAACACCCACGGGTGCACCGCTCCCCACACCACGAAGGCCCGGATCCAGAGGATCCGGGCCTTCGTTTTGTCTATACTTCCGAGTCAGCGGGCAGCTCGTGGGCGTCTGGATCGTCCACGTGGGTGGCTGCCCCGTATTTGGTGGCCCCGCCCTCATCGGTCCAGTCGCTCCCGACCTCATCGCTGTGTGCCGGATCCGACACGTGGTCGTGCTCCGCGTTTCCGCCGTTGGTGCCCTCGGTCTGTGCGCTCATGTCACTCCTCTCGCCGTTCTGAGGCCTCGGCTCGCACATCGGCGACCCGAGGTTTGTTTCGATACCATACCTCGGGAGCGGGTCACATTGCGAGGCCTAGGGGTGTGGCCCAACACCCAGCACGGTGATTTCCCGTGGGCCCGGGCCATACCGCCAGAGCAACCGCCAGGCCCCCGGGGTGTGGTGCTCCACATACGAGCCGAATACTCCCGCCCCCTCCTCGTCATTCACCGCGACGTGCTTATGGCTGCGCAGCGAGGGGTACCAGGGGTCGTTTGCGAGCTTTTCCAGCGCGAGCGTCACGCGCCGATGTTTCTTCCGCATCTGCGGGGATTCACGCAGATTATCCATCTCGCGCTGGCAGGCCGTTGAATAGCTAATTTCGAACTTCTGAACCACGGTGTTCCCTCCTCGATGTGATCGTTTCGATCAGCCTGAGGACGAAAGATTTGTAATACCCGTATGGCTAGACGGAGCCGCCGAAACATGGGCGAGATAACGCGGACAATACGGACAACACACCCCGGTGACAGCACGAAACCCCGCCACCACTACGGGTGGGCGGGGTTCCGGACGAGCTCCTGTTCGACCTAACCGACCCGGTGCATCGCCTTCGCGGCATCGGTGATCGAGCCCACGAGAGACGGGTACACCGCGAAGGCGGCGGCCACCTGGTCCACCGTCAGGCGGTGCTCCACGGCGAGCGCAAGCGGGAAGACCAGCTCGGAGGCCTTCGGGGCGACGATCACGCCGCCGAGCACGGCGCCGGATCCCACGCTCGCGAACAGCTTCACGAAGCCGTCCTTCAGACCCATCATCTTGGCACGGGGGTTGTGCGCGAGGGGCAGCTTATAGATCTCGCCCCGCACCTTGCCGTCCTCGATCTCCTTCTGGCTCCAGCCGACGGTCGCGATCTCCGGCTGGGTGAAGACGTTGGCCGCCACGTTGCGCAGCTCGATCGGGTTCACCGCGTCACCCTGGGAGTGATAGATCGCGGTGCGGCCCTGCATCGAAGCCACCGAGGCCAGCGGCAGGAAGGTGGTGCAGTCGCCGGCGGCGTAGATGTTCGGCACGGAGGTGCGGGCCACGCGGTTCACACGGATGTGACCGGTTTCGCTCATCAGCACCCCGGCCTCCTCGAGGCCGATACCCGCGGTGTTCGGGATCGAACCCACGGCGATCAGCGCGTGCGAGCCCGAGACGGTACGTCCATCGGAGAGCGTGGCCAGCACGCCATCGCCATCGCGCACCACGGAATCGGCGCGCGACTTGTTGAGCACGGTCATGCCGCCGCGCTTGAAGACCTTCTCGATCACGGCGGCCGCATCGGCGTCCTCGCCCGGGAGCACCTGGTCACGGCTAGAGATGAGGGTGACGGTGGAGCCCAGGGCCCGGTAGGCCGAGGCAAACTCGGCGCCGGTCACGCCGGAACCCACCACGATGAGGTGCTCGGGAACGGTCTTGAGGTTGTACAGCTGGGTCCAGGTGAGGATTCGCTCGCCATCGGGCTTCGCGGTGTCCAGAATACGGGGGCTCGCACCCACCGAGACGACGATGGTGTCGGCCTCAATGCGGTCGAAGTCAGCACCGGTGCCGCCGGACTCGGTCGAGGCGATCACGGCGTCGCGACCATCGAGGCGGCCATGGCCATCGATGATGGTCACCCCGGCCTCCACGAGCGCCTGGCGCATGTCTTCAGACTGCGCGTGCGCCATGCTCAGCAGGCGCTTGTTCACCGCGCCCAGGTTCACCGCCACCTCGGGCTGAATGGGCTTACCGGTGCTCTCATCCTGCGCATAAAAACGGACCCCGAGATCACTCGCGGTCCGGATGGCAGTGGTTGCCTCGGCGGTGGCAATCAGGGATTTCGAGGGGACAACGTCGGAGATGACGGCGGATCCGCCCACCCCGATCCGTTCGATCAGGGTCACCTCCGCGCCAAGCTGTGCGCCAGCCAGGGCAGCCTCGTAGCCGCCCGGGCCGCCACCGATTACCGCAATCTTTTGGGTGCGTTCAAAGTCGTAGACCATGACCTCCATTCTTGCAGGTGTACCGACCGGTTCAAAGTGAATTCGGCGCGCCCAAAAACCCGGCACGAAATCGGCGCTCCGGTTAGAGTGGGTACATGTCTGACACCACCACAAACCCGCTTCACGACCCCGCCGTATCCCCGCGGGAGATCGCAGCCCAGGCGGCCGCCCAGATCGCCGAAAAGACCGGCATCGCCTCCCACGACATCGCCCTGACCCTGGGCTCTGGCTGGGGCAAGGCCGCCGACCTCCTCGGCGAGACCGTCGCCGAGATTCCCGCCGAGGAGATCATCGGCTTCTCCAAGCCGGCCCTTCCCGGACACGGCGGAACCCTGCGTTCGATCCGTCTGGCTAACGGCAAGCACGCGCTGGTCATCGGCGCACGCACCCACTACTACGAGGGCCACGGCGTCCGCCGCACCGTCCACTCCGTCCGCACCGCCGCGGCCGCCGGGGCGAAGACCATGATCCTCACCAACGGTGCCGGAGGCATCAAGGACCACTGGACCCCGGGCACCCCGGTCCTGATCAGCGACCACATCAACCTCACCGCGGACTCCCCGCTCGAGGGTGCCACCTTCGTTGACCTCACCGACCTCTACTCGAAGCGCCTGCGCGACCTCGCACACACCATCGCCCCCGAGCTGGACGAGGGCGTGTACTGCCAGTTCCGCGGCCCGCACTACGAGACCCCCGCCGAGGTCCAGATGGCCAAGACCATCGGTGGCCACATCGTCGGTATGTCCACCGCGCTGGAGGCCATCGCCGCCCGCGAGGCCGGCATGGAAATTCTCGGAATGTCGCTCATCACCAACCTGGCCGCGGGCATCTCCGCGACCCCGCTGAGCCACGCCGAGGTCATCGAGGCCGGACAGGCCGCCGAGGCCAAGATCAGCGCACTGCTGGCGCAGATCGTGGCCGCTATCTAACGCACGCGTTACGGGAAACGGCTCGGACTCGGGCTGTAATCTAGCGCACGCGATGCGACAATCGGCGGCGGTGTGGGTTATCCACACCGCCGCCGTCCACGTTAACACCCCGCGTCACGGGGTGTTTTGCGCTCGTGCCGGTTAGCATGGGGACCATGCAAACTGCGACGATTACCCCGAGCCTGACCGGCGGACGCCGATGAGCGCCGAGACGACCGGTTCGATTCCGGTGTGCACCGATCTCCTTGAGCGCGCCGAGGCGTGGCTCGCCCAGGACCCGGATGCCGAAACCCGCGATGAGCTCTCCAGCATCCTGGAGGCCGTCCGCGGCGGAGACTCCGCCGCCCGAGCCGATCTCGCCGACCGCTTCGCCGGCCGGCTCGAGTTTGGCACCGCTGGCCTGCGTGGCCGCGTGGAGGCCGGCTCCAACCGAATGAACCGCGTCCTGGTCTCCCAGGCCGCGGCCGGCATCGGGGCGTTCCTGAACGCCCGTGGCGGAGACACCACCCCCAGCGTGGTCATCGGCTACGACGGCCGCAAAAACTCGGACGTCTTCGCGCGTGATAGCGCCGAGCTGCTCGCCGGCCTCGGCATTCGCGTCACCGTGCTGCCGCGCCCGCTGCCCACCCCGGTGCTCGCCTTCGCCGTGCGCCAGCTCGACACCAGCGCCGGCATCATGGTCACCGCGAGCCACAACCCGCCCGCGGACAACGGATACAAGGTGTACCTCGGCGATGAGGACGCCGGCTCGCAGATCGTCGCCCCGGTTGACGCCGAGATCGCCACCCAGATCCTGCGCGTGGCGACCGAGGAGCGCGTGCCCGACCTCCCCCGCTCCACCGAGTATGCGATCGCCGACGAGGCCGTCATTGACGCCTATGTGCGCGCCACCGCCACACTGGTAGACCAGACCCCGCAGCCCCTGCGCGTGGTGTACACCGCGATGCACGGCGTGGGTTGGGAAACCTTCGCCGCCGTGGTGGCCGAGGCCGGCCTGCCCGAGCCCATCGCCGTTGTCGCCCAGCGCGACCCGGATGCCGCGTTCCCCACGGTCGCCTTCCCGAACCCCGAGGAGCCCGGTGCCCTTGACCTCGCGATCGAGACCGCCCGCGAGCACGGTGCCGACCTCATCATCGCCAACGACCCGGACGCCGACCGCTGCTCGGTCGCGATTCCAGACACCTCGGCCCCCGGCGGCTACCGCCAGCTGACCGGTAATCAGATTGGCTGGTTGCTCGGCTGGCGTGCCGCCGAGCGCGCCCGTGCCGCCGGCCGCCACGGCGCACTGGCCTGCACGATCGTGTCCTCTCCGGCGCTGGCCGAAGTCGCCCGCCAGTATCAGCTCGACTTCTCCGAAACCCTCACCGGGTTCAAGTGGGTCTCCCGCGTTCCTCACCTGCTGTTCGGCTACGAGGAGGCCATCGGATACCTCGTCAACCCGGACACCGTGCACGACAAGGACGGAATCTCCGCCGGCCTCGCCGTGCTTGAGCTCGCCGGTGCCGCGGCCGAGGAGGGGCGCACCCTGGGCGACATGCTCGACGAGTTCGCCGCCCGCTTTGGCCACTTCGGCAGCGACCAGCTCTCGATCCGATTCACGAACCTCGCGCAGATCCCCGCCCTCATGGCACGCCTGCGCGAGACCCCGCCCGTCCTCCTGGGCAGCCGGGAGATCGTGAAGATCGAAGACCTCTCGATCGCAACGGCCACCCGCCCGGGCACCAACGCCCTGCGCTGGGAGCTCTCCGACGGTGCCCGCATCATGATCCGCCCGAGCGGCACCGAACCCAAGGTGAAGTTCTACCTCGACGTTCGCGGCGAGGATGCGAGCGTCCTCGACAGCCTGGTCGAGATCCGCGCCGACCTCACCGAGCTCGTCTCGGAGTAGCGCGAGCAACGCCGAGGGGCCGGGTGGATCACTCCACCCGGCCCCTTTTGCCCGTCCGGGCAAGCGCTCGGCCTCCTCTCTTGTTCGCTATTTCAAACATGGGTCCGATGTTCGCTTTACCTAACATCACCCTCATGTTAGATCTAACGAACATCTACGCCGTGTTGTTTTTATCTCATGGTTGAGCGTGGGAGGTACCGTGTTCATTCAGAAGCCCGCCGACCTGGCTCGGCTCATCAAAACGCAGCGCCAGACTCAGCGCCTCACCCAGCAGGACGTCGCCGACGCCGCCGGGATCACCCGGCAGTCGCTGGCGCGAATCGAGCGCGGCCACAGCGGCGTAGCATTCGACACCATTCTTCGCATCTTCGAGAAGCTCAGCATTCGACTCGACGCGGCCCCGGCCGATTAGACGCAGCACAGCGAGCCGAAGGCCTCCCCCCTCACCGCCCTGTGGTTTCAAACCTACGGGGGCGCGGCCGATCGGAATCCCGACAATGCTGCACCCGCGCTCGAGGATCAGGCCGCCCGCAGAGCCCAACTCAACGCGGCCATTCACGCCGGAGACCCGGATCGCGGGCGGGGGAAATAGTGGCCGATACCCTCGATATCTACCTCTACGAACGCCGTGTCGCCACCGTCACAAGACGGGGCGCGAATCTGCAGTTGCGCTATCTGCCGGACTACGTTGACAGCGAGTCCCCCGTTCCGATCTCGGTGCAACTCCCCGTGATCGCGGGCGTCGCGCCGAGCGAAACGACACGGAGGTTCCTCGAGAACCTCCTCCCGGACCGCCCCGATGTCAAAACCAGGTGGGCACGCGAGGCAAAACTCACCAGCGATAGCGCGTTCGATCTACTCTCCGTCTACGGAGCCGACGTCGCCGGTGCCCTCGAGTTCTCCCCCCACAACATTCCCGCACGCACCGAGGCCGAGCTCTCGCCGGCCACCGACGAAACGATTGCGGTGCGCATCCGCCAGATCAGAAACGATGACTCCGACTGGCGTGAACACCGGGAAGTTGGCAACGGATTCTCTCTCGGTGGTACCCAGGGGAAGTTCGCCCTGGCCCGGCACGACGGCCGCTGGTTCGACCCCACTGGTCGCCACCCCTCCACCCATATTTTCAAACCCGGCGTACACGCCCTCACGGGGTCTGATGTCACCGAGCACATCACCATGCGGGTGGCGCGAACGCTGGGCCTGAACGTGGCGAATACCGAAATTGGCATCTTCAACGATGAGCACGTGCTGATCGTTGAGCGCTTCGACCGCCTTCCTACCCCGGGCTCCTCCGTGCGGATCCACCAGGAAGACCTCGCCCAGGCCACGGGCACCTCATTTATCAACAAGTTCGAGCGAGATGCGGGGCCCACCTATCCCGACATCTTTGCGAGCCTCGATCGCGATCTCGCGCCGGAACAGGCGAAGACTGCAAAGCGACACTTTGCGGAAAGCCTCGTTTTCTCCTGGATCATCGGCCACAATGACGGCCACTCGAAGAACTACTCACTCACCCACCTGCCCGATCAGTCATTTCTCTCGCCGCTCTATGACCTCAACACGGCACTCCCCTTCGAGCTGCCAAATCTGGTACTGGCCAAGGACTACAGGGCCTATGACGGGGTGCAGCTCGCGTTCGGTGTGGGTGGTGCAGCGACAATCGGCGAGTTCGGTACGGAGAGCCTCCGCCTCCTCGAACGGGATTCCGCGCTGCCTAACGGCTACCTCGACGATTTCGCGCTGGGAATCGCGGCGCGTCTGCAACCGGCGGTCGCAGAGGCCATCGAGACCCTGCCCGAGCCGCTGAAGCAGATCCCGGCGGTACGGCTCTATCCGTATGCGACCTTTGCCCAGACACTGCGCGTGCGGGACGTTCTCTACGCCCCAGCAGATGGTTTCGCTCAGCGGACGGGCCGCTAGCTCAGGGCTTCCTCGAGCTTTTCGGCCAGCTCGTCGAGATCAAAGTAGTTGTTCACCACGATGATTTCCGCGTAGGTCTTGCCGATCGCGTGCACGAGCTCGGGTGAGGTGAGGATGATCTGAGCGTCCGCGGCGGCGGTCTGGACCGAGGCGGCGTCGCTCGCGGTCACCGTGGCCTCGCGGCCCAGGCGTGCCAGCGCACGCTCGGCGTTCACCTTGAGGATGCCGGATGTTCCCACCCCGGCACCACAGATTGCAACGATGTGCATCATGGTTGACCCCCTCTATTCGGCGGCGCGCGCCCCGAGAATCTCGCGAACACGCTCCGCAGTGGGGGCTGCCGCGAGGGCGGGGATCGAGTCGGCATTGTTGAAGACGTTGGCGAGCTCGGCCACGGTGGTGACGTGCTCCTCGGTGCCGGTCACGGCAAGACCAATCAGGACGTTCACCGGATCGTTGTGCGGGTGGCCGAAGACCACGGGCTCAGCAAGGGTCACGACGGCGATGCCGGAGCGCAGCACGTCGGGGCCTGGCCGGGCGTGGGCGAGGGCGAGGCCCGGAGCGATCACCACGTAGGCGCCAAACTCCTCGATGACCTCGATCATGCGATCGGCGTAGGCCTCGGTCGTGAAGCCGCCCTCGGTCAGGGCGTCGCCGGCCAGCCGGACCGCGCCACGCCAGTCACCTGCGCCCGCGTGCAGGTTGATCGCGGCGTCGGGGAGCGGGGGTAGCGGCATGGGATCCTCACTGAATCACGATGGAGCGGCGGTCTGATAACTCCAGGCTATCGGTTCTCGCCGCCGGAATTGGGAGAACTCACGCTAAGCATCCGCGGCGGCGTCGAAACCTGCACGAATGCGCTCGGTCAGATATTCGCGGTCCTCGGTGGGCATGAACGCCGCGGCGGCCGCGTTCAGCTGGAAAATCTCGAGGTCTTCGAGGTCGTATTCGAATGCGTCGGCGAGCAGCGCGAGCTCACGGGTAAGCGAGGTACCGGTGACCGTGCGGTTATCCACATTGACCGTCACGCTGAAACCCAGCTGATACAGGAGGTCGAACGGGTGGTCCTCGAGCTCATCTCCCCAGGCGTCGATCGCGCCGGTCTGGAGGTTGGAGGATGGGCTCAGCTCGAGCGCGATCTCGCGGTCGTTGATCCAGTGGGCAAGCTCCCCCATGGTCACGTACGTGTTGTCACCCTCGGTACGACGGATCTCGATGTCCTCGGCCAGGCGCACACCGTGGCCGATGCGCAGCGCGCGGCCGTCAAAGAGCGCGCCGCGAATGGAGTCGAGGCCCGCGGCCTCGCCGGCGTGCACCGTGACCGGGAAGTGGTTCTGCGCCAGGTAGTCGAAGGCGAGACGGTGCCGTGCGGGCGGGAAGCCATCCTCCGCACCGGCGATGTCGAAACCAACCACGCCCCGCTCGCGGTGGCGCACCGCGAGTTCGGCGATTTCCAGGGCTCGATCGGCGTGACGCATCGCGGTGATGAGCTGCCCCACCTCGATCTCACGGCCACCGCGGCGCACATCATCCACGCCGCGTTCGAGACCCTGCTCGACGGCCTCCACGGCACGATCCAGGGTCAGGCCACCGCGCAGGTGCTGCTCGGGTGCCCAGCGGATCTCGGCATAGATCACACCGTCCTCGGCGAGGTCGTGCACGAACTCACGCGCGACCCGGGCGAGGGCATCGGCCGTCTGCAGCACGGAGATCGTGAGGTCAAAGGTTTCGAGGTAGGCGGGAAGATTTCCGGCGCTGGCCTGGTCGATGAACCACTCGGCGAGCTCCTCGGCCGTGTCCACCGGGGGTTCCACACCGGCGGCCGCGGCGAGATCCAGAATGGTCTGCGGGCGTACGCCGCCGTCCAGGTGATCGTGCAGCGACACCTTGGGCAGCGCCCGCAGGTTGATGCCGCCGGGCAGGGTGTAGTTATCCGAGGTACTCACCCGGCAAAGTCTACCCGCGACATCCCCGAAACGACAGGGCAAATCGAGCACCGTTCATCGAGGCGTCGCTCCCCCACGGCGAGCCTGAACGCCCGCTGATCTCGGGGTGCAAAAAGCCCGCGCAGGCGGGTGGGCGTGCGCGGGCTTCTAAGCTGTCCTGGTTAGTCCTACAGCAGGTCGTTCCGACCGGAGATCTTCAGCGCATCCACGACGGACTTCACGCGCTGGGCGTGCTCGCTGGTGGTGACCAGCAGGGCGTCCGGGGTATCCACCACGACGATGTTCTTCACACCGATGAGGCTGATGACGCGATCGGTTTCGCTCACCACAATGCCGCTCGAGGCATCCGCCAGGACGCGTGCATTTTCACCCAGGATGGCGAGGTCTCCGCCGGCACCGCCGGTGTTGAGCTTGGCGAGCGAGGCGAAGTCGCCCACATCGTCCCACTTGAATGCGCCGGGAATCACCGCGAGGCGACCGGCGGCAGCGGCGGGCTCGGCCACCGAGTAGTCGATCGCGATCTTCTTGAGCGTGGGCCAGATGCGGTCCACCGCGGGGCCACGCGTTGCGGGGTCATCCCAGGCTGCCGCGAGCTCCACGATTGCGGCGCGAAGCTCCGGTTCGGTACGACCCAGTTCCTCAAGTAGCACGTCGGCACGGGTGATGAACATTGCGGCGTTCCACAGGTATCCACCATCGGCGAGGTACTCCTGGGCGCGGGCGAGGTCGGGCTTCTCGACGAAGCACTCCACCGCGTGGGCGCTCGGAGCATCGGTGATGTTGAGCTCCTCGGCCACCTTGATGTAGCCAAAGCCCACCGCGGGTTCGGTGGGGGTGATGCCGATCGCGGCAATATAGCCCGCATCGGCCGCGTGCACGGCCTCGGAGACCGCGGATCGGAAGAGGCGGTCGCCGCTGATCACGTGGTCGGCGGCAAAGGATCCGATGATGACGTCGGGGTCGCGGCGCACCAGGATGGCGGCGGCGAGGGCAATGGCCACGGTGGATTCACGGGGATCGGCCTCGAGCACGATGTTCTCATCGGCGAGGCCCGGCAGCTGAGATTCTACGGCGGCACGGTGAGCACGACCGGTGACGACCATGATGCGCTGGTCGCCGCCGATGGGTGCGAGGCGGTCCCAGGTGGCGCGGAGCAGGGTCGAGCCGGAACCGGTCAGGTCGTGCAGGAACTTCGGCGCATCGGCGCGGGAGAGCGGCCACAGACGAGACCCCACACCCCCGGCCGGAATCACGCTAAAGAAGCGATCGAGTGCGGGTTTCATGGTTCCAGGGTAGCCGGAGCGCGCCCCGGGTGCTGGCAGTTAGCCCCGGCGAGGCGAAACCGTGCCGCATCCCGGGGTTCTGTCGCGACACCCAGACACTTATTTACGGCCATTTTCCGCGCGTGTACCGGGACCAGCCCAGAACTGTTCACCCGGGCTAAGGGTCTCCTAAGCGGTAACCGACTCATTGTCGACATAGGATGTCCATAGCGCCTAAAAGACGCACGACGGCTCGTGTGGCTGTCGACCGAGGCTTCGACGATTATGGGAGGGCTGTTCGTGTCAGTGCAGACTGCAGGGACTCCACCGAAGGCATCAAAAAAGAAACCGCGCCCCGCGGGCACGCTGTACCGCGGCAATGAGGGAATGTGGTCCTGGGTATTCCACCGCATTACCGGCGTCGCGATCTTCTTTTTCCTATTGGTACACGTACTCGATACCGCGCTGGTGCGGGTATCCCCCGAGGCGTATGACGCCGTGATTGGCACCTACCAGACCCCGATCATGGGCCTCGGTGAGGTCGGCCTCGTTGGTGCGATCGTGTTCCACGCCTTCAACGGTTTGCGGATCATCCTGGTGGACTTCTGGTCCAAGGGCACCCGCTATCAGAAGCTGATGTTCTGGATCGTGATCGGCCTGTGGGTCATCACCATGCTCGCCTTCGTGCCGCGGCACCTGACCAACGTGTTCAGCCACTAGGAGGCCCGCCATGACTACTACTGAAATCGCGGCACCCCGCTCCCCGCGCACCCGTGGAAACGGCACCAACTGGGAAAAGTGGGGCTGGCTCTACATGCGCGTCTCCGGCGTTGTGCTGGTCGTGCTGATCTTCGGTCACCTCTTCGTGAACCTCTGGCAGGGCACCGGCGTCTCCGCCATCAACTTCGCCTTCGTGGCCGGCAAGTGGGCCGATCCGTTCTGGAAGTGGTGGGACGTCACGATGCTGTGGCTCGCACTCATCCACGGCGGCAACGGCATGCGCACCATCGTGAACGACTACGCTCGCGGCCGCACCACCCGTGGCATCCTCAAGATCGCGATCCTCGCCGCCGTCGCGCTGCTGATCATCCTCGGCACGCTCGTGGTCTTCACCTTCGACCCGTGCCTCGGAAACCCGTCCTCCGACGCCCTGATTCAGATGTGTGCCGCCAAGTAGCGGCGCACCCTCACAAAATCACACACATTGGATAATTCTGTGACGAACAACACCCAGGGCTCCACCGTCGTAGACGGGGTCCACTACCACCAGTTCGACATCGTGATCATCGGTGCCGGCGGTGCCGGCATGCGTGCCGCCATCGAGGCCGGCCCGAACGCCAAGACCGCCGTCATCTCCAAGCTCTACCCGACCCGCTCGCACACCGGTGCGGCCCAGGGCGGCATGGCCGCCGCCCTCGCCAACGTCGAGGAAGACTCCTGGGAGTGGCACACCTTCGACACGATCAAGGGTGGCGATTACCTGGTAGACCAGGACGCCGCCGAGATCCTCGCGAAGGAGGCCATCGACGCGGTCATCGACCTTGAGAACATGGGCCTGCCCTTCAACCGCACCCCCGAGGGCAAGATCGACCAGCGCCGCTTCGGCGGTCACACCCGCGACCACGGTAAGGCCCCGGTTCGCCGTGCCTGCTACGCGGCCGACCGCACCGGCCACATGATCCTGCAGACGCTGTACCAAAACTGCGTCAAGCACGGCATCAACTTCTTCAACGAGTTCTACGTACTCGACCTCATCATGACCGAGGTAGACGGCGTCAAGCAGCCCTCCGGTGTGGTCGCCTACGACCTCTCCACCGGTGAGCTGCACGTCTTCCAGGCAAAGGCCATGATCTTCGCCACCGGTGGCTTCGGCAAGATCTACAAGACCACCTCCAACGCGCACACCCTCACCGGTGACGGTGTCGGCATCATCTGGCGCAAGGGCCTCCCGCTGGAGGACATGGAGTTCTTCCAGTTCCACCCGACCGGCCTCGCCGGCCTCGGCATCCTCCTCACCGAGGGTGCCCGCGGTGAGGGCGCGATCCTGCGTAACGCCTCGGGTGAGCGCTTCATGGAGCGCTACGCCCCCACCATCAAGGACCTCGCCCCGCGTGACATCGTCGCCCGCTGCATGGTTCAGGAGGTGGCCGAGGGCCGCGGTGCCGGCCCGCACAAGGACTACGTGTACCTCGACTGCACCCACCTCGGGGCCGAGGTCCTCGAGACCAAGCTGCCCGACATCACCGAGTTCGCCCGCACCTACCTCGGTGTCGACCCGGTGGTGGAACCCGTGCCCGTGATGCCCACCGCGCACTACGCCATGGGTGGTATCCCCACCAACGTCAAGGCCGAGGTGCTGCGCGACAACACCACCGTCGTGCCCGGCCTGTACGCCGCCGGCGAGTGCGCCTGCGTGTCCGTGCACGGCTCGAACCGTCTGGGCACCAACTCGCTGCTCGACATCAACGTGTTTGGTAAGCGCGCCGGTAACAACGCCGTCGAGTACGTCAAGACCGCCGAGTTCGTGCCGCTGCCCGAAGACCCCGCCAAGGAGGTGCGCGAGCTCCTCGAGCACGTGCGCACCGGCACCGGCACCGAGCGCGTGGCCGTTCTCCGCAAGGAGCTGCAGGACCACATGGACCGCGGTGCCCAGGTGTTCCGCACCGATGAGTCGCTCGCCGAGGTCACCGAGACCATCCACCAGCTGCGCGAACGCTATAAGAACATCAGCGTGCAGGACAAGGGCAAGCGTTTCAACACCGACCTGCTCGAAGCCATCGAGCTGGGCTTCCTGCTCGACCTCGCCGAGGTCGTGGTGTTCTCCGCCCGCAACCGCAAGGAGAGCCGCGGCGGCCACATGCGCGACGACTACCCCAAGCGCGACGACGAAAACTACATGCAGCACACCATGGCGTACCTGAGCGGCGACCCGCACTCCGCCGACGCCGGTGACCACATCACGCTCGACTGGAAGCCCGTGGTCATTACCCGCTACCAGCCGATGGAGAGGAAGTACTAATCGTGGCTACCGCTACCGCAGAGAAGCCGCCGGCAGCAGCCGACGCCGTTCCGTCCTTCACCGTCACCCTCATCATCCGCCGGTTTGACCCGGAGGTAGACGAGGAGCCGCGCTGGCAGGACTTCGACGTTGAGCTCTACGGCACCGACCGCGTGCTCGACGCCCTGCACAAGATCAAGTGGGAACAGGACGGCTCGCTGACCTTCCGCCGCTCCTGCGCCCACGGCATCTGCGGCTCGGATGCCATGCGCATCAACGGCCGCAACCGCCTCGCCTGCAAGACCCTGATCAAGGACCTCGACATCACGAAGCCCATCTACGTGGAGGCCATCAAGGGCCTGCCGCTGGAGAAGGACCTCGTGGTCGACATGGAGCCCTTCTTCGAGTCCTTCCGCGAGGTGCAGCCGTTCCTGCAGGCCAACTCGACTCCGGGCAATGGTAAGGAGCGCGTGCAGTCGGTAGCCGACCGTGCCCGCTTCGACGACACCACCAAGTGCATCCTGTGCGCCGCGTGCACCTCGTCCTGCCCCGTGTTCTGGACCGACGGCCAGTACTTCGGCCCCGCCGCGATCGTGAACGCCCACCGCTTCATCTTCGACTCCCGCGACGACCAGGCCAAGGTACGCCTCGACATCCTCAACGACAAGGAGGGTGTGTGGCGCTGCCGCACCACCTTCAACTGCTCCGAGGCCTGCCCCCGCGGCATCCAGGTCACCCAGGCCATCGCCGAGGTCAAGTCGGCGATCATGCGCGGGAAGCCGTAGCCGCAACCGTAACCCAGGTCAGCACGCCCCGATCCACCCGGATCGGGGCGTTCTGCGTTCCCTGTAGGCTGGGACCGTCGAAAGGGACACCATGACCGCCACCGCCGCCAGCGCCCACCGCAAGAAGCTGGTGCCCCGCATCATTCTGACCGTCGCCCTGTTCTGGGCCCTCGTCTGCGCGGGTGTCCCTGGCCCCGTCCCGATCCAGTTCGGCGGGAATGACGCACCGGCGGCCGGCGGCGTGCCCACCTGGTACGTGGCGATCGCGATCGGGCTGATCATGCTCGTGACCATCTGGGCGTTCCGCACCGGCCACGCAACCCGCACCCCCGATCAGCGCCGCGGCGACCTCGCTGCCCTACTGATCGCGCAAAACCTCTTCGGCTTTGCCCTGGTGCTGGTGGGCGGCAGCCCCGCGCTCGATCTGCCGGTGTCCTGGCTTCCGCTGGCCGCCGCCATCGTGGCCGCAACCATCGGGTACTTCGTGACCCATCGCATCGTGGATACCAATCCCGATACTGCCCCTTCCGTGTCGGAGGAGACGGGTTCATAATCGAATCAGTGAGCAGCACGCTCCTGACCGAGAGGACCGACAATGACCGTCTCCCTGAACCCCTACATCAACTTCCGCGGCCAGGCGCGTGCGGCGCTTGAGTTTTACCACGGCATCTTCGGCGGCGAGCTGACCCTCACCACCTTTGGCGAAGCCGGCATGCCGGTTGACCCCTCGGATGCCGACAAGATCATGCACGGCATGATCGTGACCCCGGGTGGCCTCACCCTGATGGTCTCCGATACCCCCGCATACATGGAGCTCACCGTGGGTGACAACGTCTCGGTGTCGCTCTCCGGCCCGGACGCCGATGAGCTGCGCGGCTACTGGGAGGGACTGCTGCCCGGTGCCACCGTGCAGGCCCCGCTCGAAACCGCTCCCTGGGGTGACACCTTCGGCATGCTAGTCGACTCCTTCGGGATCGGCTGGCTGGTGAACATCACCGCGTCCTAGTCGCGGTTTCTCGCGCGAGGCCCGCTACGCCGGCCGCAAGCGCGCTGGCACACGTGAAACGCAGAACGGCCCCGTCCTCATCAAGGACGGGGCCGTTCTGGCAACGTGCGCTAGCGGATTGCGACGAGGCTTCCCTCATGGTTGCCACCGGCGTTCACCAGCAGCGTGCCATCCGCGGCCGCGGGGATCTCGAGTGCAATGTTTCCACTCACCGAAGCTCCGGGCTCCATCACGTCGATCAGCGGAAGCATCGGTTCGGGGGCGATCGCGAAGGTATCTTCCATCTCAAGGATCTCGCCGGCGGCGGTGACATAGCGCACGCCCACCTGCAGCGGGGTGCCCTGGGCACTTCCGGTGTAGGTGACCGTATAGTTCACGACGGCGTAGGCGTTCCCCGCCTCCGGCTCGAAGTTCTCCTCGTCGGCGGCGAGTACCTCGGCGGTTTGGTTGGGCGTGAACGAATTGATCACGACGGTGTAGTCGGTACCCACGATCGAGGTGCCGAGAGCCACCGGTGCACCGGTGGCCTCGACCCGGTTTTCGGTTCCGTTCTCGGAGGTCGCATCGGGAGCGGGAAGCGCGGTTGCCGGGCTCTGGAGACGGTCGTACTCCTTCACAAACGACCCGGCCAAGAGCGAGAATAAAACGGTGACGAGCACGTTGATGATCACAGCCACGGCACCGAGGATGAGACCGGTCAGGCCGAAACGCTTGGGCTGACGCATCACGAGGGCGACGATTCCGACGATCACCGCGATGGCACCAACCATGATCCCAACCACGGGGAGGAAGGACAGCAGCAGCGCCACGATACCGATAATCAGTGCCGTGATCGCGATGCCCTTGGCGACCGGTGCCGGTGCATTCTGAGAGGGCGGGTACTGGCCATTCTGCGGGTACTGCGGGCTCTGCGCGTACTGCGGCTGCGAGTAGGGCGGCTGTTCGGGCGGGGGTGGTGCATCAAAGTTACTCATCTTAGGCACGATGGTACCCGCTGGGTGTCTAACCGTCGAGCATTACCTGTCTTGCCTCGGCCGGGGTGGATGCCGCGAGTGCCCGTGTCGCGAGTAGTCGTGCGTGTTCGAGGGTGTGCTGCCGCAGCTCGGTCCGGACATCGGCGAGCGCTTCCGGCGTCATCGAGAGTGAGGTCACGCCGAGCCCGACGAGAACCACCGCGAGAAGCGGATCGGCGGCCGCCTCGCCACAGACGCCCACGGGTTTTCCGGACTGCCCACCGGCGTCGCCGATCATGCGAATGAGGCGCAGCACGGCGGGGTGCCAGGGGTCCTGATAATCGGCAAGCGCACCCAGCTGGCGATCCGCGGCGAGGGTGTACTGGGTGAGATCGTTCGTACCGATCGAGATGAAGTCGGCGATGCCGAGGATCTGGGCGGCCAGCAGCGCGGCCGACGGAACCTCCGCCATAACCCCGGCGGTGCGCAGCCCGAGTTCGCGCGCCAACAGGACAAACCCCGCGGTTTCGGCGGCATCGGCCACCATCGGTGCCATCACCCGCACCTCGGCGCTGGTCGCGTCTGCTGCGATTGCGAGGGCACGCAGCTGGTTACGCAGGATCGTATTGTCTTCTCGGAAGGCGCGCAGCCCGCGCGCACCCAGTGCGGGATTGGGTTCGTCACTTCGTGCCGGCAGAAAGGCCAGTGGCTTATCGGCACCGGCATCCAGCGTGCGCACGATGACGCGGCGACCCGGAAATTCCTCAAAGATTCCGCGATAGTGCTCGACCTGCTCGGCGATACTCGGCGCGGTTTCGGCATCGAGGAAGAGGAGTTCGGTACGCAGGAGACCCACCCCCTCGGCCCCGAGCTCGCGGGCACGCGGGGCCTCGGCGGCGGCGGTGAGGTTTGCCATCAGCGGGATGGGGGTGTCATCGGCGAGGGTACCGGGGCCGATCGGAACCTTGGATCGGCGCCGCCCGAGCCGCCTTCGGGCGGCCTGAATCTCGGAATCCTCGGGCTCGATGGTAACGGTGCCCTCGGCGGCGTCCAGCAGTACCTCGGTGCCATCACTGAGGGCATCCAGACTCCCCACTCCGACCACGGCGACGATGGACTTCGCCCGCGCGAGAATCGCGGTGTGCGAGGTGGGGCTTCCCCCGCTGGTGATCAGGCCGAGGACCTTGCCAAGGTTGAGGCCCACGGTGTCGGCGGGGGCAAGGTCGTGCGCGACGAGGATGAAGGGGGTATCCGATTCGGGCACCCCGGGCATCGCAACACCGCGCAGGTGGGCGATGGTGCGCTGCGAGAGATCGCCGAGGTCGCTCGCGCGTTCGGCCATGTAGCCGCCCATGGAGAGCAGCATCTGCTGGAAGGTGTGGAAGGCCTCGAAGATTGCCCGCTCGGCGGTTTTCTGGGCGGCAATACGGGAGCGCACATCGGTGAGGAGAGAGGGATCCTGGGCCATCTGCGCCTGCGCCTCGAGCACCGCGCGAGCCTCCCCGGTGGAGTGTTCGGCGTGCCGGGTCAGATCGGCGGCGGTGGCGAGGAGGGCTTCCTCGGCACGCGCGAACTCCCAGGCGGCGGTATTGCTGCGCGGGCGTTCGGAGGGTTCGGGCAACGGCTCGGGCATGCGAAGCACCGGTCCGGTCACGACTCCTCGACCGACTCCCACCCCCTGCACGCGTACTCCGGGCACTCTTCTCCGCTCTCGCTTTTGTTTCAGCCTAGGCCAGGTGGCGCGGGAGTGCCCACTTCGGCCCGGTTTCCCGGTTACAGTAGGGGCATGAGCCGACGCCCCCGCCGTGCCCCCCGCGCGAAAACCGCACCCCGGACTCCCGAGGATTCCCTCGCCGAGTCCGTGCGCAATAGCGACAATGCGCTGGTCCAGCGCTTTGAAAAGCCGCTCGAGCGCGCGGGATCGGCCGTGGACACCGTAACCCGCACCCGGGTTGTACGCTCGGTGATGCGCTTCACCGATGCCGACGGCAACCTGCTCTCCTCGGGGATGAGCTTCCAGGCGGTCTTCGCGGTGTTTGCCGGGCTCTACGTGGGCTTTGCGGTAGCGGGGATCTGGCTGGTCGCGAACGAGCAGCTCTTCGACAACCTGGTCCACATCATCAACAACTCCGTGCCCGGCCTGATCGGAACGGACTCCGCCAAGGGCATCATCGCGCAGAAGGACATTCTCGCGATCGCCGGCACGAACCTGTTCGGGTTGACCGGTGCGATCGCCCTCTTCGGTTTGCTCTTCACCGCGATCGCCTGGCTCGCGTCTACCCGGCAGGCGGTGCGTGCGATCTTCCACCTGCCGCGCACCAAGGGTAACTTCGTGCTGCAGAAGGTCACCGATCTGGGCCTCGCGCTCGCGTTCGGTGTGCTGCTGGTACTCTCGGCGGCGGCCAACATGGTCTCGACCCAGGCGGTGTCCTGGCTGCTCTCGCTGATCGGCGTCACCGCAAACTCCTTCTGGGGTACGGCCTCGGCCTCCGCGGTTGGTCTGGTCGCGGGTCTGCTGCTGAACTTCATCACGCTCGCGGCGATGTATCGCGTGCTTGCGAAGATCCCGATTCCCCTCCCCGACCTCTTTATGGGGTCGTTCTTTGGCGCGAGCGCGCTCACGGCGCTGAGCGTGGCCGGTGGTGCGGTGCTGGGCGGAGCCTCACGCAACCCGCTGCTGGCGACGTTCGCGGTGTTTGTGGCGCTGCTGATCTGGTTCAACTTTGTGTGTCGGGTGATCCTGATCGCCGGTGCCTGGATCGCCGAGGGCCTCGAACGCAAGGGTGTCGTGCTGCTTGAACAGAGCGAGGAGGAGCGCCTCGCGGAGCTCGCCGAGGCGCGCGAGCTGGTTGCCTGGAACGCGTTTGACGATGCGGTGGCGGCGGCAAAACGAGCGCGTGGACCGGCAAAGATCGTGGCCCGGGCCCGGGCCGAGCGCGCACGGCGCGAGCTGCGTGACATCCGCGCCGAGCAGCGCGGGCACTAACCCCGTCCCCCGGCGAGCTTTTACACGGTGCCACACGACCCCTGCTCAGTCGTCCCGGGAGCGGGCATGTTCGCCCGTGGACCACACATTGGCGATCTTGAAAAGACGGCCAACGGCGGGTGCCAGCAAGACAAGAATAACGCTTCCGCCCGCAAAATACCCCGGTTCAAGCTGCGGGAACAATAGTCGAAGACTCAGCGAAATCAGGCATGCTGCGAGGGCGTAAGCCGTCCAAAATACCCTCTTCCTCGTCATTGCCCCTACTTTCCAATTCTCGTCGCAAGGCAGCCGCCAACGCTTGCCGCAACCGTGCCATGCCACCCGTTCAGACGCACTAGCCATCTGCCGTCGCCTCGTTGCCGCAGGTGAGTTGCGATCGCGGTTGCCCCGCCCGTCACGGCTGCTCCCAGGCCACAATCGCGGAGAGCCTTTCGGGAGACCCTTCCCGACACCGACTTGATAATCGTGCGCGCAGCTATCGCGGCGGCAGCACGCTGCGCAGCGGCACGAGTCGCTGCGTTGATAGCTACCTGCCCGATGATTCGACCGCCCGCGATGATCAGCGGCACGAACCATACGGGGTCTGCGATGATCGGGAACCGATGCGTTGAATCGAAATTGACATGCTGAATGAGATCACTGCCTCGCACCTCATACGAGGTGGGCACAGCGGTTCCGGCCTCGTCTATGGCCCAGGGAGCAGGGACGATCAGGACGATGTCCCCATCTTTTGTTCCGAGCACGGAACCATCCGGTTGCACGCTTAGCACTGCGCCGTCATCAAGACGCACGGGGTAGGCGTATTCCGTCGGGGCAGAGGCGCTCTGAATTTCGATTAGTGATCGAAGCCCATCGCTCAGTACACGTGGGTCAGGAGACTCCACCGCCTGTAGGTGCACATCGTACTCAGCGTCTTCGCTGATGTACGACGCAGTTCCCTCTCCACTGACCTGCGTTAGAGCGCCCGCAGCTACAGGCTGTCGGAATGAAATGGACGAATCATCACCGGACACGGAGGCAAGGTCTTGTCCATCCTCGGGCAAGTAGACCTGCTCGGAATTGTCTCCAGGCATGACGTTCAGCAGATCATCCGTGCCCGTAACGCTCTCAATGAGAGTGAGGTTCGACGCTTCTTCCTCCGCCGCACCGTCAGCCGCACGCGCAGCGCTCATACTGGACAGCACCAAAGCCCAGGACGTGGCACACACGGTGAGTGATTTCAACAGTGAATATCGCATGGGCTAGACGCTAGAGCAGACCTGATCGGCTGTGCGATATCTTGCCCAAAATGAGTGATGAAGTGTCCGGTTTTGAGTGATGCAGCATGCAGTCCTGAGAGGGACAGAGCCGAATCATGTGCGATGCGGGTTTTGCATAGATCGCATCCGACCGCTTCACTCACGCGAAATCCGATGTGGGTAATCGTGCCCACGCGCGTCACATGGTCGGTGGCACCCGGTAAACTGAGCGCATGTCTGCCACCCCTATTCGCGTTATTTCGGTCAACGTCAACGGCATCCGCGCCGCCTATCGCAAGGGTATGGGCGAGTGGCTGGAGAGCTCTGGCGCCGATATCGTCGCGCTGCAGGAGGTTCGTGCCGGCGACGCCGACGTCCACAAGCTCGTGGGCGAGGGCTGGCACATCCTGCACGATGAGGCTGCCGCGAAGGGTCGCGCGGGTGTTGCGCTGCTCAGCCGCATCGCCCCGGTCGCGTCTCGCGCGGGTCTCGGCGGCGAGGAGACCGACAGCACCGGTCGCTGGCTCGAGGGTGATTACGACTGGCACGGCACCCCGGTAACCGTGGTGTCCACCTACGTGCACTCGGGCGAGGTTGATACCCCGCGTCAGGTCTCGAAGTACGCCTTCCTCGAGGCGATGCTGGTGCGTCTGGCCGAGCTTTCGGCCCAGACCTCGCACGCCGTCGTGGTGGGTGACCTCAATGTGGGTCACCGCGAGCTCGACATCAAGAACTGGAAGGGCAACCAGAAGAACGCAGGCTTCCTGCCTCAGGAGCGCTCCTACTTCGACCGCTTCTTCGGTGCCGCCGGCACCGAGATCACCGGAGTTGATGGCGTCACCGGGCCGGGCATCGGCCTGGTGGATGTCGGCCGCGCCTTCGCCGGCGAGGTTCCCGGGCCCTACACCTGGTGGTCGTACCGCGGGCAGGCCTTTGATAACGACGCCGGCTGGCGCATCGACTACCACATGGCAACGCCCGCACTGGCTGCCACCGTTACCTCCTATGCGGTCGAGCGGGCCGCTGCGTACGACGAGCGATGGTCCGACCACGCGCCCGTCACCGTCGTCTACGCACTCTAAACGAGTACGCAGTCAAAACGCGTACGCGGTCTAATTTCGCTCAATTTTTAAGGATTCATCATGACCAACCCCCGTCTTTACTCGGGCATGCAGCCCTCGGCCGATTCCCTCCAGCTCGGTAACTACCTCGGGGCGCTCTCCCCCTGGAAGCGTCTGCAGGAGGATCACGACGCCTTCTTCTCGGTGGTCGACCTGCACGCGATCACCGTGCCGCAGGACCCGAGCACCCTGCGTGAGAAGATCCGTCGCACCGCCGCACAGTACATTGCCGGCGGCATCTCGCCGGATAAGTCCACGCTGTACGTGCAGTCGCACGTGCCCGCTCACACCGAGCTCGCGTGGATCCTCAACACCATCACCGGTTTCGGCGAGGCCGGGCGAATGACCCAGTTCAAAGATAAGTCGAGCCGCTACGGGACCGATGCCGCGAGCGTGGGCCTGTTTGCCTATCCGGTCCTGATGGCCGCCGACATCCTGCTGTATCAGACCGAGGTCGTACCGGTGGGCGATGACCAGCGCCAGCACATCGAGCTGACGCGTGATCTCGCCGACCGCTTCAACTCTCGTTTTGGTGAGACCTTCACCATCCCGGAGGCCCGCATCGGCGGGAACGAGGCGCGCATTTACGACCTCCAGAACCCGACCTCGAAGATGTCGAAGTCCGGGGAGTCTCCCGCGGGCATCATCTGGGTGCTGGATGACCCGAAGGTCAACGCCAAGAAGATCATGCGTGCCGTGACCGACGCCGACGGCGTCGTTGCATTCGATCGCGAAAACAAGCCCGGCGTCTCCAACCTGCTGAGCATCTTCTCGGGCCTCTCCGGTCGCACGGTAGAGGACATTACCGCGGCCTACGACGGCCAGGGCTACGGTGCCTTCAAGAAGGACCTCGCCGAGCTCGTCGCCGACACCCTGGGCCCGGTGCGCGAGCACGCCAATGAGCTCATGGCCGACCCGGCTGAACTCGACCGCCTGCTCGCCCGCAACGCACAGCGCGCCAACGAGGTGGCCGAGGCCACCCTCGACACCGTCTACGACCGCATCGGTTTGCTGCGCCGCGCGCGCTAACCGTCGGTACACACGCAAAACACCCGGGCCTGGAAGGTCCGGGTGTTTTGCGTGTGGGCGGCGGAGATTAGGCGGCGGCGCGCAGTATCGCGCGACCAGCGGTGTGCAGCTGCTGTTCGATGGCCTCGGGGGTGTCGAGGTAGCCGGCAAACATGGCACCGTCGCGCAGCATCAAGAGCTGGCGGGCGATCGGTTCGGCGGGCGCAATACCGAGGGCGCTGACGGCATCGGCGAGCGTGCCGAGGAGCCAGTCGCGGTGGGTCAGCACTGCCCGCCGGATCGGATGTTCGGGCTCGGCGTACTCGGCGGCGGCGTTGAGGAACACGCAGCCGCGGAAACCCGGTCGGCAGCTCTCGATGCCAATGACCCGGGCGAAACCACACAGGAACAGTTCGGCCTGCTCGGCGGTGAGGATACGCACCGGCCCCTCCCCCGGTTCAGCGGCAAGAAACAGTCGCGCCACGGAGTCCCGGGCGCGTGCCGACTCGGAGTCGAGGTAGGCGACGATCAGGTCGTCCTTGGTGGGAAAGTGCCGGTAGAAGGTGACCTTGGTGATGCCGGCCGTGGCGATGATGCGGTCGGCGCTCACCGCGCGGTAGCCGAGTGCGGGAAACAGCTCACGCGCGGCATCGAGGATGCGCTCGCGCGCACCGACGCGCACCGGTGCCGCAGAGAAGTCGGTCGTATCCGAAACCTGGGTCTCCGTCATGCTGCTCTCCTCGGCCGATCGGTTCCTGAATTGAAACCGAGAATGTGAATGTGGGCTTGCGTGTTTCCGCTTCGTGTTCCAGTATAGAACTCATAGGTAGAGTGACTAGTTCGTCTACCTAGGAATTGTCCGAGAATCCCCGTCAAAAGGAACCGCGATTATGTCTGAAACCCTGTACACCGCCGTAGCCACCTCGACCGGCGACGGCCGCGCCGGGGGCCGTGTCGTCTCCAGCGACGGAAACCTCGACCTCACCCTCGCCGTGCCCACCGAGATGGGCGGCCGTGGCGGCGGTACCAACCCCGAGCAGCTCTTCGCCGCCGGCTGGTCGGCCTGCTTCCACTCTGCACTCAAGGCCGTGGCCGCCGCCGAGAAGATCACCCTGACCGACTCGGCCGTCGTGGCCGACATCTCGATCTTCCCCAACGGCCAGGGCGGTTATGGCCTCGCCGCAGCCCTGCACGTCGAGATCGCCGACATCGAGCTGGCCGAGGCCGAGCGTCTCGTGAGCCTCGCCCACCAGGTGTGCCCGTACTCCAACGCCACCCGCGGCAACATCAAGGTCGAGATCGAGACCGTCGTCGCCTAATCCCCTGCGGCGCAATATCGCCAATAAAGCGGGCACCCGAGCTTCCTCGGGTGCCCGTTTTCGTTCCAACCTTCATTCCCACCTTCACCCCCACTGCGACATTTTTCGGTGCGCCGAAATTTTGGTGCTAGTGTGAGCGCATGAGCTCCGCAGCACCCGCCCCTACGCGCCCGGTACGCGCCCCCGAACGACGCCTGTTTGCCCTGCTGGGCCCGGCCTTCGTGGCAGCCATCGCCTATGTGGACCCCGGGAACGTGGCAGCCAACCTCTCGGCCGGTGCCGGCTACGGATACCTGCTGGTGTGGGTGCTCGTCATCGCCAACGTGATGGCCGTGCTGGTGCAGTACCTCTCGGCGAAGCTCGGCCTGGTGACCGGCAAGAGCCTTCCCGAGCTCCTGGGCGAGCGCCTGCCGCGCGCCGGGCGGCTGGCGTACTGGGTGCAGGCCGAGGTCATCGCGGCCGCAACAGACTTGGCCGAGGTCATCGGCGGCGCGATCGCGCTCAACCTGCTGTTCAGTACTCCCCTGCTGCTCGGCGGCATCATCGTCGGGGTGGTCTCGATGATCCTGCTCGCGGTACAGTCGCGCCGCGGGCAGCGCCCGTTTGAGTTCGTGATTGTGGGCATGCTCGTGATCATCACCATCGGCTTTGTGGGCGGCCTCTTCTTCTCCCCGCTCGACTGGGGCGGGGTCGCCGGCGGTCTCGTGCCCCGCTTCGAGGGCACCGAGACCGTGCTGCTCGCCGCGAGCATGCTCGGCGCCACGGTCATGCCGCACGCGATCTACGTACACTCGGCGCTCGCGCGAGATCGTCACGGGGTCACCACCGAGCCTGGCCGGATCCACCGCCTGCTGCGCGCCACCCGCTGGGACGTCGGGCTCGCACTGGTACTCGCCGGGGGCGTGAACATCGCGATGCTCCTGCTCGCGGCCTCCGCGCTGCCCGGCGTCGAGGGTACCGACACGATCGAGGGCGCACACGCGGCGATCACCGCGGCACTCGGCCCGGTCGTGGGCGTGGTGTTCGCGATCGGGCTCCTCGCCTCCGGGCTCGCCTCCACCTCGGTGGGCTGCTACGCGGGTGCCACCATCATGGACGGCCTGCTGCGCGTGCGCATCCCGCTGCTCGTTCGCCGCGTGATCACCATCATTCCCGCGCTGATCGTCCTGGGCGTGGGCTTTGATCCCACCCTCGCGCTGGTTCTCAGCCAGGTTCTGCTCTCGGTGGGCATCCCGTTCGCGCTCATTCCACTCGCGTATCTCACGGCACAGCGCTCGCTCATGGGCGAGTTCGTCAACCGCGCGCCGATGCGCATCATCACCGCGATCGTGGTGGCGGCGATCGTCCTGCTCAACATCGCGCTGATCTATCTGACCGTTACGGGGTCGGCGTAGCGGTCGCGCCCCGGCCACCTCGGCGAAGGCGACGCAGGAAGCGATCCAGGGTCCAGGCAGCGAGGGCGAACACCTGGAAAACAATGAGCAACACAATCCAGATGGCGCGTTCGGCAGTCGAGAGGTGGGAATCCCGCGCGGTCACGACGATGGCGTAGATCCAGGAGGCAAACAGCGCGAGAACACCCAGAAAGATGAAGATATGCCAGCCCGACACCATGGTGTTGCCCATGAAAATCCCCCTCGACCGTCGGTACGTCTCAACAGCCTCACCCTAGTAAAAAACCGCCGCCGCCACTGAAGAGTGGCGGCGGCGGCATGAAGTGCTGACGGACTAGTTGACGTCCTCATCCACCCAGTCGAAGGTCTTGGTGACGGCCTTCTTCCAGTTGCGGTACAGGCGGTCACGCTCGTCCTTGTCCATGCTCGGCTCCCAGCGCTTGTCCTCCTGCCAGTTCTTGGCGAGGTCGTCGGTGTCCTTCCAGAAACCAACGGCGAGGCCCGCGGCGTAGGCGGCACCCAGTGCGGTGGTCTCGGCGACCACCGGGCGCACAACCGGCACGCCGAGGATGTCGGCCTGGAACTGCAGCAGCAGGTCGTTGGCGGTGGCGCCACCGTCAACGCGCAGCTCGGTGAGGTCCACCCCGGCGTCGGCGTTCACGGCGTCCAGCACCTCGGCGGTCTGGTAGGCGATGGCCTCAAGCGCGGCACGGGCGATGTGTCCCTTGTTCACGTAGCGGGTCAGGCCCACCAGTGCACCACGGGCGTCCGAGCGCCAGTACGGAGCGAACAGACCCGAGAAGGCGGGCACGAAGTAGGCGCCACCGTTGTCTTCCACGCCACGGGCCAGTTCCTCAACCTCGGCGGCGGAGGAGATCAGGCCCAGGTTGTCGCGCAGCCACTGGATCAGCGATCCGGTGACGGCGATCGAGCCCTCGAGTGCGTAGTGGGTGGGCTGGTCACCGATCTTGTAACCGATGGTGGTCAGCAGACCGTTATCCGAGTGGATGATGTCCTCACCGGTGTTGAAGATGAGGAAGTTACCGGTGCCGTAGGTGTTCTTGGCCTCACCCTTGTCGAACGCGGCCTGACCGAAGGTGGCGGCCTGCTGGTCGCCCAGGATACCGGCGATGGGGGTCTCGCGCAGCAGCGAGTGGCTGTCGGCGTGGCCGTAGACCTCGGAGGAGGACTTCACGGTCGGGAGCAGCGACTTCGGCACGTTGAACGCGGCGAGAATCTCGTCATCCCACTCGAGGGTCTCGAGGTTCAGGAACAGGGTACGCGAGGCGTTGGTCACGTCGGTGACGTGGATGCCGCCCTCGGTGCCGCCGGTCAGGTTCCACAGAACCCAGGTGTCGGTGGTGCCGAACAGGAGGTCGCCGGCCTCGGCACGCTCACGAACACCCTCGACGTTTTCCAGGATCCAGACGATCTTGGTGCCGGAGAAGTAGGTGGCCAGGGGCAGACCCACGGTCTTCTTGAAGCGCTCTACGCCGCCGTCGGCAGCGAGGCGGTCAACGATATCCTGGGTGCGGGTGTCCTGCCAGACGATGGCGTTGTAGACGGGCTCGCCGGTGTTCTTGTCCCAGATGACGGCGGTCTCGCGCTGGTTGGTGATACCGATAGCGGCGATGTCGTGACGGGTGAGGTTGGCCTTGGACAGTGCCTGTCCGATGGCCTCGCGGGTGTTGTTCCAAATCTCGTTCGGGTCGTGCTCAACCCAACCGGCCTTCGGGAAAATCTGCTCGTGCTCGAGCTGTCCGGTGGAGACGATGCTCCCGGAGTGATCAAAAACGATCGCACGTGAGGAGGTGGTGCCCTGATCAATAGCGATGACGTAGTCGGCCATGTTCTTAACTCCTAAGTTCAGAAACTGCAGTGTCTATGAGGGGAACTAAATATAAGGGTGGCACGGGCGGATGCACGTTTGCTTAGCATCCGCCCGCGCCAAGTGTGTTACTAGGCTCCGATGACGGGGAGCAGCACGGGCGAGAGCACACCGGCGAGTACACCACCGATGATCGGGCCCACAACGGGAACCCAGGCGTAGCCCCAGTCGCTGGAACCCTTGCCCTTGATCGGCAGGATGGCGTGCGCGATACGCGGGCCGAGGTCACGTGCGGGGTTGATCGCGTAACCGGTGGGTCCACCGAGCGAGGCACCAATACCCACAACCAGGAATGCAACGGGCAGCGCGCCCACTGCGGCCAGACCCCCGGTTTCACCCTGGTGGTTGAAGCCGAGGATCACGATGACCAGCACGAAGGTCGCGATGATCTCGGTGACCAGGTTCCAGGTGTAGGAGCGAATCTCCGGGCCGGTCGAGAAGACGCCGAGCTTTACGCCCTTGTCCTCGGTGGCGTCGAAGTGCTTCTTGTACGCCAGGTACATGAAGATTGAACCGATGATGGCACCGATCAACTGACCGGCGAAGTAGGTGAATGTCGCTCCGACACTCACCGGCACGTTTGCCGCGTAGTGGTCAGCACCGGAGGTAAGAATACCCAGGGTAACCGCGGGGTTCAGGTGTGCACCCGAGTTGAACGCGACGATCACACCGGCGAAGACCGCGAGGCCCCAACCGAAGTTGATCATCAGGGTGCCGCCGCCCAGTCCCTTGGACTTGGCCAGCAACACGTTTGCAACTACACCCCCACCAAGCAGGGTGAGCATTCCCGTACCGAAAGCTTCGGAGAGAAAGACCGTTCCTAAAGATACGTCCACGTTGACCTTCCTTTTCTGTTTTCATGACGACCCCTGGTCGCCACGTTGGTGTGTGATGTTCGGGGCCCGGGCCGCAGCCCGGGCCCCGAACGAGCGAGCCCTAGGCGCTCACCGACTTCTTTCCGCCTGCGCGGGAATCGGTGATGCCGTGAGCCCAGCTCAGGTATTCTGCGGCCCGAGCGACTTCACGCTCGGTCGCCTCGGTGTCCCAGCCCAGTGCCGGCGCGATGGCCTCGGCCACGTCGACGAGAACCGCGTGAGAGCTACGCCCGGTAAAGGCGAGGCTCGTGCGGCGCTGGAGAACATCAAGCAGGGTGACCACGCGCTCTTCGGTGGCCAGGATTGCGAGCTCCTCGACGCTGTAGTCCGGGGCGCTGGCGAGCACGTGCTCGTCGGCCGGGAGCTGGGCGATGAGGGCGGCGGCACGGGTACCGTAACGCTCAAGCAGTGCGTCGGCACGCTTGTCGGTAACCAGGCCGCGGTTGGCGGATACCCAGCGGGCGCGGGCAGCGTCATCGCGCGGGTAGTCCTTACCGCCGCCGATCGCCATTCCGGCGGTCGACACGGTGCGCTCGCGACCGAGGACCTTCAGCACGTCGCCGGCGAGGTGCTCGGCGAGGGCGCGGAAGGTGGTCCACTTTCCGCCGACGAGGCTCAGCAGCGGGGTCTTGCCGACCGCGGTTTCGACGATGCGGTAGTCACGCGAAACGAATCCGGGCTGGGTGTCACCGTGGCCGGGCAGCGGGCGGATGCCGCTGAAGCGGTAGATGATCTGCGAGCGGTCGACCGAGATCTTCGGGAAGACGTGCTTCACCAGGTCGAAGAAGTAGTCCACCTCCTCCTCGGTGCAGACGGCGGCCTCACGCGGGTCGGCGTTGATATCGGTGGTACCAACCATGACCTTGCCCTTGAGCGGGTAGATCAGCACGATACGGCCGTCGTTGTGCTCGAAGAAGATCTCGCGGCCACCGGTTGCGGCGAGCAGCTCGTCGTTTTCCAGCACGATGTGCGAACCCTTGGTTCCGCCCATGTAGGTGGTCGGGGTACCGAAGGCGCCGTTGGTGAGGTCGGTCCAGGGGCCGGAGGTGTTGACCACGACGTCGGCGGTGAAGTCAAACTCCTCGCCGGTGACGCGGTCGCGCAGGGTGATCGCACCGGACTCGGTGGAGCCTACGGCCTCAACGTAGTTGGCGACGCGAGCGTGCGGGCCGGCTGCGAGACCGTCGTGCATGACGTCGAGCGCGAGGCGCTCCGGGTCGTGCATCGAGGCGTCAAAGTAGGTGGCGGTGTACTTCAGGCCCGGGTTGAGCTGCGGCAGCTCGGCGAGGGTCTTCTTCTTCCCCAGGAAGCGGTGGCGCGGAACCGAGCCGCCGTCACGGGAGAAGGAGTCATACATGATGAGCCCCATCTTGATGAGCGCGGCACCGCGCTCCTTCGGCTTGCCCTGCTTGTGGGTCAGGAAGCGCATCGGCGCGGAGACCATACCCGAGAAGGTCGAGAAGATCGGCACGGTGGTCGGCAGCGGCTTGACGTAGTGGGGGGCGATCTTGATCAGGGAGTTACGCTCCTGAACGGATTCCTGTACGAGTCGGAACTCGCCATTCTCCAGGTAGCGAATGCCACCGTGGATCATGTGGCTCGAGGCAGCCGAGGCGCCCGAGCAAAAGTCGTTTCGCTCGATCAGGGTCACGTTGACACCCTGGAGAGCGAGGTCGCGGAAGGTGGCAATCCCGTTGATACCGGCGCCGATGATGAGGACGTCTGCGCGCGGCGTAGCGCGGACAGCATCCACCGTGGCGCGAGCGGTGCCCGGGTTCCCTACCTGATCCTGCATGGTGTTACCCCTTTTCGAAACTCTCGATTTCCCCCGGCGGCGGCAACCCCGTCGTCGGTTCTTTCCGATTGTGACCCACCTGCACGAAAGGCGCAAAGCCAATGCACGAATGTGCAGCGAGCCGATAACACATGTTCTTGGATCACAACCTAGTAGCCGATTGGCACTTTGCAAAGGGTTTTTCCGCATCGTTACGCGGGACGTCACACACCGACCGACTTCCATTCACCCGCACGGAAGCACTCCCCCGCCCCTCAAAATCGGTGCCCACACCCGCCATTCGACCGTTATAAAAACACACATGCACCCAATGTTGGTGCACAATTTCTCAACGATCGTTATCCTGATGAACGGCGGGTAAACGCCCGGAATCACGCGGAATAGTTGCCGATTGCGCATCGATTGCCCCATCGGGCGCGGGGCTCCCTTCGTGCCACAACGGGGCAAAATTCGGTGATTTTCGCGACTAAACCCCGTCGCGAGCACGAAGATATGCCGACACAAGCATCCAGGACGCGATAGGGGTTGTCGCGCACCCTCTGCCCCCAGAAAGCGGTACGCTCGCCCGCCGCGTATGTTCGACCTCCCAGAGCGGACCGGAGCGGGCGTCCCTCAGACCCTGCGCCGCATCGGCCGCGCCTGCGCGTCAACGCCGCCACCCAACGTGCAATATCCTTGGTTTCATCGGAAAACATCATCCAGCGCCGACATACCCACCGTGTTGACGCGATGCATTCTTGACCCCCAGACCGACCGCCGCGCACACGTGGGCAAAAAAAATGGTTAAGCTCGGAGGGAAGTCTTGCGACGGTGACCGCGGTGATCCCGCACCACCACGCGGGCCCGCACATCACACCCGCAATACATCCGCCACCTGACCGGCCCCTCACGCGGCCGCACGGCGCAAGGAGTTTTACCAATGTCGGTTCCCGAATCGTTCTCCCTCAGTGGGAAAACTCGCGACGCCCTCACGGCCGCGCAGCTTTACTATCTGCAGGACCTCACCATGGATGCGATCGCCGCAGAGCTGCACACCTCGCGCTCCAGCGTGTCCCGCCTCCTCGGCCACGCCCGCGAAACCGGGCTCGTCGAAATCCAGGTGCGCTCACCGCTGGATGCCCCGCGCCAGCTGGAGAATGACATCCGCCAGCAGTTTGGTGTGGTCGCTCACGTCGTCTCCGTGCCGGACCAGATCAGCGACGTCGACCGCCTCGACCGCGTAGCTCTCTACGCGGCCCGCATCCTCGGTGGCTTCTTCGACTCCAACATGTCGATGGGTGTGGCCTGGGGTTCCACGATGAGCGCGGTATCCCGCAACCTCTCGTCGAAGCCCACCCACAACTCCCTTATCGTGCAGCTTAACGGTGCCGCCAACCCACGCACCACGGGTATCGCCTACGCGAGCGAGATCCTGCAGCGCTTCGGTGCGGCCTTCGGTGCGGCAATTCAGCAGTTCCCCGTGCCGGCCGTCTTTGACGACCCCAACACCAAGACCGCCATGTGGCGCGAGCGCAGCGTCAGCCGCGTGGTTGAACGCCAGAAGGCGCTCGACATCGCCGTCTTCGGTCTCGGCTCCACCTACTCCGATGTGCCCAGCCACCTCTACGTCGCCGGCTACATCGACGATGCGGACCTCGGCGTGATGCGTGAGGACGGTGTCGTCGGTGACATCGCCACCGTTTTCTACCGCGAAGATGGCAGCAGCGACAACATCGCACTCAATGACCGGTCCTCCGGCCCCAGCCTCGACGTGCTCCGCGGCATCTCTCGCCGTGTCGGTGTTGTCTCCGGCTCCGGCAAGCTGCGCACACTCCGCGGTGCACTTGCCGCGGGACTCATCACCGACCTGATCGTGGATGCGGGCACCGCCCGCCGCCTGGTCGACCAGGGCCCGCTCGAAGCCTAGCCGACCGGCCACACCGAAAGTGCTCCCCTCGCCTTCGAGGGGAGCACTTTTCTGTTCGGAAGCCGAAACCTGGATGCACGCTGCACGCCGGAAAAAAGTCTCTGCGTGTCGGAATACTTCCACCCGGTCGTGCGGTTGACCTACGATAGATAACAAATAAGTGCTCCGGGGTTGGTGAGAGTCCAAACCGGCGGTGAGAGTCCGCGAGCCGCTCTTCTCTTCGGAGGGGAGGGGTTGAGCCGGTGAAATTCCGGCACCGACGGTTATGGGTCCTACGGGATTCGAGTCCGGATGAGAGGTAGCACACGCAGATTTGACGACCCGTCGTCGCTTTTGCGCGGCTCGGCGACGCTCGCGTCCCGACCTCCCCGGAGTGCGCTCGACCGAAGGCACACACTCCGATGATCACCCCAGACATCCTCGACGCGGCCATGGCCCGTGCCCTGGACATCGCCACCCGCGGGCCCGAAGGCGGCCCTAATCCGCGGGTTGGTTGCGTCATCCTCAGCCCCGACGGCCACACCCTCGCCGAGGGATGGCATCGCGGTGCCGGCACCGCCCACGCCGAGGTGGACGCCCTCTCCCACCTCGCGCCGGGTGAGGCCCGCGGGGCCACCGCCGTGGTCACCCTCGAACCGTGCAACCACACCGGACGCACCGGTCCCTGCGCGCAGGCGCTCATCGCGGCCGGCGTCGCCGAGGTGTATTTCGCCGTGCCCGATCCCGGAGCGGTGTCGAGCCACGGTGCCCAGACCCTGATCGATGCGGGGATCCCCGCCCAGCTCGGCCCGCGCCGCGAGGAGGCCGAGGAGCTCCTAGCCGACTGGCTGCGCGAGGCTCGACGAGGCCGTCCCACGGTCACAGTGAAGTGGGCCACCAGCCTCGACGGCCGCGCGGCCGCGGCCGACGGCACCAGCCAGTGGATCACCGGCCCCGATGCCCGCGCCGACGTTCATCTTGAACGCTCCCGGCACGACGCGATCGCCGTCGGTACCGGCACCGTGCTCGCCGATGACCCGGCCCTCACCGCCCGCGGCGAGGAAAACGGTGCCCCGCTCAGCCAGCCCGTACCGGTGGTCTTTGGCCACCGCGAGGTGCCCGCCGATGCTGCCCTGCGCCGACACCCGCGCGAACTCATTACCCTCAGCGGAGACGATCTCGCCGCAGATCTCGAAAAACTGTGGAAGCTCGGCATCCGCTCGGTGTTTGTGGAGGGCGGGCCGAGCCTCGCCAGCTCGTTCATTCGCGCCGGATTTGCCGACCGCATCCTCGTGTACATCGCCCCCACCCTGATCGGCGGCCCGAAACTCGCGCTGACCGACCTCGGGGTCGGCACGATCACCGATCAGCATCGCCTCAGCATCACCGATGTGCGACACCTGGGTTCGGATCTGCGCCTCACCGCGGAACCCGCGCCCCCGCAGCCCCAAGACCCCACCCCGTCCACCCAGCCCACTCCAGGAGCCAACTAGTGTTTACCGGAATCATTGAGGAGCTCGGCACCATCACCGCGCTCGTACCCAGCCCCGACGCCCTGCGCATCACCGTCGAGGGGCCGCTCGTGGTCTCCGACGCCGCCCACGGCGACTCGATCGCGGTCAGCGGCGTCTGCCTCACCGTGATCGAGCAGACCGAGACATCCTTCACCGCGGACGTCATGGCGCAGACCCTCACCATGTCGGCCCTCGACGGCGCCACCGTGGGTACGAAGGTCAACCTCGAGCGGGCCGCGCAGGTGGGCGACCGCCTCGGCGGCCACATCGTCCAGGGCCACGTGGATGGCACCGGCGCACTGCTGTCGATCACCCCGGGTGACGCCTGGCGCGTGCTGCGATTCTCGCTGCCGAGTGAGCTCGCCTCGCTCGTCACCGACAAGGGCTCGATCACCGTGGACGGGGTCTCCCTCACCGTGAGCGCGATCTCCGATCCCGCCGAAACCGCGCCCTGGTTCGAGGTGTCGCTGATCCCCGAAACCCTCGTCGCCACCACCCTCGGCGAGCGCACGCTCGGCGACACCGTCAATCTTGAAACCGATATTTTGGCACGTCACGTGGAGCGCCTGCTCGCCGTGACCGCCGCAGCTCCCACCAACGAAAGCCGATAATCATGAGTCTCTCCACCATTCCTGCCGCCCTCGCCGCCCTGCGCGCGGGCAAGGCAATCCTCGTGGCCGACGATGAGGGCCGCGAGAACGAGGGCGACGTGATTTTCGCCGCCGAACTCGCGACCCATGACACCGTGGCGTGGGCCGTACGCCACACCAGCGGATACCTCTGCGCCCCGATGCCCGCGGACATTGCGGACCGCCTGGAGCTGCCGCCGATGGTGGCCAACAGCCAGGACCCGCGCAAGACCGCCTACACCGTGACCGTGGATGCCGCCTCGGGCGTCACCACCGGCATCAGCGCCTCCGACCGCGCCCGCACCCTGCGCGTACTCGGCAACCCCAACAGCGTCGCGACCGACCTGATCCGCCCGGGACACATCGTGCCACTGCGCGCGGTGGCCGGTGGAGTGCGCGAGCGCGCGGGTCACACCGAGGCAGCCGTTGACCTGCTGCGTCTCGCGGGTCTGCAGCCGGTCGGCGTGATCGGTGAGGTCGTGACCGATGATGGCGACATGATGCGCCTGCCCGGCCTGCTCGAGCTCGGCGTCGAATACGACATCCCGGTGATCACCATCGCCGATCTGATCGAGTACCTCAACGCCGCCGATGCCGGCACCACCGAACAGCTCGCCGCCGTGGCAAACGACTCGGCCGTGCACTTCGAGATCGAAACCAACCTGCCCACCACCCACGGTGACTTCAAGGTTCGTGCCTACCGCGATCGCCAGACCGGTGCCGAGCACCTGGCCCTGATCCACGGCGAGCTCACCGACACCGCGATTCTGCGCGTGCACTCGGAGTGCCTGACCGGTGAGGCACTGGGCTCGCTCAAGTGCGAGTGTGGCCCGCAGCTGGATGCCGCGCTCAAGGAGATCGCCGAGAAGGATGGCGTGGTCATCTACATGCGCGGCCAGGAGGGTCGCGGCATCGGCCTGATCAACAAGCTGCGTGCCTACGCGCTGCAGGAGCAGGGCTATGACACCCTCGACGCCAACCTCGCCCTCGGTCTGCCCGCGGATGCCCGCAGCTACCTGCCGGCGAGCGCAATCCTCGAGGATCTCGGCGTGAGCGCCGTACGCCTGCTGACCAACAACCCGGAGAAGATCCGCCAGCTCGAAGAGGCCGGCATCAGCGTGGTTGAGCGTCTGCCCCTCGTGGTGGGTGTTGGCGCGGTCAACGAGAACTACCTGCAGACTAAGCGCGACCGCATGGGCCACCGCTTCGAGGGCGAGCCCGGCTCGTTCATCCCGCTGTCCGACTAATCCCAACCGAACGGAACACACACTATGAGCAGCAACGGAATTCCCTCCCTTCAGGTTGACGGCACCGGCCTCAACGTCACCGTGATCGCCGGATCCTGGCACGAGGAGATCAGCAACGGCCTCATCGCCGGTGCCGAGAAGGCCCTGACCGAGTCTGGCGCAACGTTCAAGACCGTGCGCGTCGCGGGCAGCTTCGAGCTGCCGGTGGCCGCACGCGCGGCGCTCGAGGGCGGTGCGGATGCGGTGGTGGCGCTCGGCGTCATCATCCGCGGCGGCACCCCGCACTTTGAGTTTGTCTCGGATGCGGCAACCTCGGGCCTGACCCAGGTGTCCGTCCTGACCGGGAAGCCGGTGGGCTTCGGCGTCCTCACCCTGGACGATGAGGCACAGGGCATCGATCGTGCGGGCCTCCCCGGTTCGCGCGAGGACAAGGGCCGCGAGGCCGCCGAGGCCGCACTGCACACCGCGGTGCTGCTGCGCTCGCTCTAGGTTCCGAGTCGAGGCCTCCCGCCTAGTGGGCCGCGCCGAAGAGATTCAGCGCGGCCCACTGCAGCAGGATCACGGTCTTGCCATCGCGAATTCGGCCGTCTGCGATGGCGGCGTAGGCGTCGTCGAATCCCAGCTCCACTCGCTCGATCTCCTCGCCCTCATCGGCCACGCCGCCCCCGGCACCGGTTTCATCCTCGGGAGCGTACTCGGCGGCGAAGAAGTGCACGCGCTCGGTGACCGATCCCGGACTCATGTAGAGGTCAAAGAGGTAGCGTGGCGCGCGGACCGCGACCCCCAGCTCCTCGTGGGTCTCCCGGGCGATCGCGTCCTCGGGGGCATCTCCGTCGAGGAGGCCCGCGGCGGCCTCAATCAACACGCCGTCGGGGTGCCCGTTGACGTAGGCGGGAAAGCGAAACTGTCTGGTCAGCAAGACCGTGCGAGTATCGGTGCGGTACAGCAGGATCGTGGCACCGTTTCCGCGATCGTAGGTTTCCCGCGTTTGTCGACCCCAGTTACCGTGCCGGTCCCGGTATTCCAGGGTGGTCCGGCGCAGCACGTGCCAGCCATCGGAGGTCACCTCGACGTCGAGGATGCGTACGTCCGGGTTACCGGTGAGGTCTCGACCCACGCGGTCCAGTCCGCTGCGACCGCGGCCATCGGGGATCCCCTCTCCGGGAACTGCACGGGCGGGGGTCGGCGCGGACTCTTCACTCATTTCCCCACCCTAACCCGGTCCTTTCATTCCGACACTGATTGTTTACCCCACGCCAGGGAGTTTCGGGTTCCCCTCGGAATAGGCGTATATTGGCTATCTCCGCCACAACCGGAACCCACGTTTTTCAGGCTCAGTGTTCACTCCACCCCCGTGATGACTGCCCCTCTTTCTTGATACTCAACGTTTTTGGACGACAGCATGTCAGCAGCAACCACGGGGGATTCGAAGGCCTCCGCAACCCCGGCCAACCCGCGCTCGCGCGTTATTACCGCGAGCCTCATCGGCACCACGATCGAGTTCTACGACTTCTACGTCTACGCCACCGCGGCGGTTCTCGTGTTCCCGACGCTCTTCTTCCCCAGTGCCAACCCGACCACCTCGCTTCTCGCCTCGTTTGCCACCTTTGGTGCGGCGATGGTCGCGCGCCCGGTCGGCGCGATGGTCTTCGGCCACTTTGGTGACCGCTATGGCCGCAAGGCAACCCTCGTCGCCTCACTGCTCACGATGGGTATCGCCACGTTCCTGATCGGTGTGCTGCCGACGTTTGAGTCCATCGGTTGGTGGGCCGCGCTGCTCCTGCTGATCCTGCGCCTGGGTCAGGGCTTCGCCCTCGGTGGTGAGTGGTCCGGTGCCGCGCTGGTCGCGACCGAGAACGCCCCCGCGGGCAAGCGCGCCTGGTACGGCACGTTCCCGCAGCTGGGTGCACCGCTCGGCTTCATCATCGCCAACGGCCTGTTCCTCATCATCAACGCGCTGCTCCCGCACGCCGACAACCCGGCACTGCAGTCCGAGGCGTTCATCGCCTGGGGCTGGCGTATTCCGTTCCTGTTCTCCGCGGTCATGGTGATCGTGGGCCTCTGGGTGCGTCTGCGCCTGGTGGAGTCCACGAGCTTCCAGAAGAACGCCGAGAGCGGCAAGCTCAAGAAGTCGCCGCTGGCCGAGGTCTTCCGTTTCCACTGGAAGAACCTCATCCTGGGTACCTTCATCATGCTGGCGACCTACGTGCTGTTCTACCTGATGACCAACTTCACCCTGACCTTCGGCACCCGCGCCTCCTCGGTTGAGGCCGCGCAGAAGGCCGCCGAGGCCGCGGGTAAGCCGTTTGACCCGAGCACGTTCTTCCCGGGTGGCGGCTTCGGCTACGTCGACTTCGTGCTGATGCTCATCATCGGTGTGGTGTTCTTCGGTATCTTCACCCTGGTTTCGGGCCCGCTGGCCGACCGCTTCGGTCGCCGCAAGACCCTGATCGTCATCACCATCCTGATCATCGGTTTCGGCTTCCTGTTTGAGCCGATGCTCGGTGCGGATAAGGGCCTGACCCAGGCGTTCCTCATCATCGGTTTCACCCTGATGGGTGCCACGTTTGGCCCGATGGGCGCGCTGCTGCCCGAGCTGTTCCCGACCAACGTGCGCTACTCCGGTTCGGCTATCTCCTACAATGTGAGCTCGATCCTCGGTGCCGCGGTGGCCCCGCTGATCGCGCTGCAGCTGTGGCAGGCCGGCGACGGCAGCCCGTTCCTGGTGGGCATGTACCTGGTCGCGATGGGTGTCCTCACCCTGATCGCGCTGCTGCTCTCGCGCGAGACCAAGGACATCAACATCGACAACTAGGTCGTTTTCTTCGGCGGCCCCGTCTCCCGTTTCCGCGCCTCACCGGCCGGTTCGAGAGGCGGGGCCGCCGCCGTTGTGCCGGGTTGTCCGCGGTGTCCGCGGGACACGCCCGTGTTGGCGACACCGCGTCGGTCCCCCATCGACGCGGGGTCGGCAAAATCCCAGGTCACGCGCGTTACCCGCGCGTTTGACCAGGCCCCGCGGGTGTTCTACCTTAGGGGAAGCACCGTGTGTGCGCTCCCCCGCCGTATTTGCCGCGCCCCACGGGTGCGTGGCGCCAGGAAAGGCCTCATGTCTTCGCCCTCGTCCCGTTCACCGTTTGCCCGGCGTAAGCCGCAGGAGGGCCCCCGCGCCTCGTTCCGGCAGCTGCTGCCGTTCCTGTTTGAACACAAGCGGATGCTGTGGTTCATCATCCTACTCTCGGTCCTCGGGGCCCTGGCCTCGCTGGCTCAGCCGCTGCTGGTGAGTCAGGTCATCGGCCGGGTGCAGAAGAACGAGATGCTGGGTTCGCTGGTGTGGGCACTCGTGGCCCTCGTGGTTATTTCCGCGCTGCTCATGGGCTACCAGCACTACCTGCTGCAGCGCACCGGTGAGGGCGTGGTGCTGTCGAGCCGCAAGCGCCTGATTTCGCGCATGCTGCGCCTGCCGGTTTCCGAGTTTGATGCCCGCCGCACGGGCGACCTGGTGTCTCGTGTGGGCAGCGACACCACGCTGCTGCGCGCGGTGCTGACCCAGGGCCTGATCGAGGCCATTGGTGGCGCGGTCACGTTTGTGGGTGCGCTCATCGCGATGCTGATTCTTGACCCGGTGCTGCTCGGACTCACCGTGCTCGTGGTGGCCGTCTCGGTGCTCGTGGTCGTCGCGCTGTCCGCGCGCATTCGTCAGGCCAGCGCCGCCGCGCAGGCCCGCGTGGGTGACCTCACTTCGGCCGTTGAGCGGGCCATCAGCTCGGTGCGCACCGTCCGGGCCGCGGGTGCCACGGAGCGCGAGATCGCCGGGGTGGAGCAGCACGCCACCGCCGCCTGGAAGATGGGCATTCGGGTGGCCAAGGCCTCCGCGCTCGTCGTGCCGGTGGCCGGTATCGCGATGCAGGCTTCGCTCCTGGTGGTGCTGGGAGTCGGCGGTTTCCGCGTGGCCTCGGGTGCGATCGAGATTTCGAGCCTGGTCGCGTTTGTGATGTTCCTGTTCATGATGATCATGCCGCTGGGGCAGGCCTTTGGCGCGCTCACCGCAACCAACCAGGCGCTCGGTGCGCTCGGCCGTATTCAGGAGATCATCGATCTGCCGGCCGAGGATGCCCGCGACGCCGAGATCGCCGCGGCTCTGACCGACCCGGGTACGGTGTCGGCCGAGGCTCCGGCCATCGAGTTCCGCGACGTGGTGTTTGGCTACGCCACGGCACCCGCCACCGCGGGCCCGGCCGAGGCCGATGAGATCCGCACCGTGGTGGCCACGGGCGAGCGTACCGAGGTGCTGCGCGGGGTGTCCTTCTCCGCCGATCGCGGTACCCGCACCGCGCTGGTCGGCCCCTCGGGTGCCGGTAAGTCGACGATCCTCGCGCTGGTCGAGCGCTTCTACGACCCGCAGGACGGCGCGATCCTCTTCGGCGGCCGCGACATCCGCGCGCTTGACCGGGCGGACCTCCGCGGCCAGATCGGCTACGTCGAGCAGGATGCCCCGGTGCTCGCCGGCTCGCTGCGCGACAACCTTCTGCTGGGGGCGCCGGACGCCACCGACGCCGACTGCGAGCGCGTGCTGCGCGACGTCAACCTCGGTGAGGTCCTGGAGCGTAACAGCGCCGGTCTCGACGCCGCGGTGGGCGAGGACGGCATCATGCTCTCCGGTGGTGAGCGTCAGCGCCTGGCCATTGCCCGCGCGCTGCTCGCCGCCCACCCGGTGCTGCTGCTGGATGAGTCCACCTCCTCGCTCGACGGCCAGAACGAGCAGCTGATGCGCGTCGCCCTCGACGCCGTGGCCAAGGACCGCACCCTCATCATCATCGCCCACCGCCTCTCCACCGTGGTGGACAGCGACAAGATCGTGGTGCTCGAGCACGGCACCGTGCTGGGCACCGGCACCCACTCCGAACTGGTAGCCTCCGTACCGCTCTACCGCGACCTCGCAAAGCACCAGTTCCTGGTGTAACGCTCCCGCACTGTGCCCCGGCCGGGTCCTCCAGCCGGGGCACAGTGCTGTCCGGGAACGAACGACGCCCCGCACCGCTGGAGGACGGTACGGGGCATCGAGCACCCGGTCGGCTCGTTTCCGATGCGAGCCGGGGGTGAGTGGGCGAGCCTAGCGGCCCGCCTCATCGCCGAGGTTTTCGGCGAGAACGTCGAGCACGCGCGAACGTGCCCGCTCACCGGCCACGCCGAGGCGCGTGCCGATGGTCTCCACCAGCGCCTCGAGGAACACCACGTGCGGCACCCTCGAGGTGTGCTCCAGCTCCTGCCGGAAACTCGCCGCGGGTGCCAGCAGCAGGGTGATCGCCGCCAGGCGGGTCAGCGGGGTGTTGCGGAAGGAGGTGACCGCGATCACCCGCGCACCCGCCTCATTGGCCTGAGCGGCCGCGCGGAGGCTCGCCTCGTTCGCGCCGCTGCCCGAGATCACCAGGCAGACATCCTCCGCCCGCAGGCCACGCGCGGCGATCTGCTGGCCGATCGGATCGGCGAGGGTTTCGGCCGGGCGGCCGGCGGCGGTCAGACGCATCGCCAGGTCCATCGCCAGCGGGCCAGACAGGCCGCTCGCCACCACGAGCACGCGGCCGGCCGCGACGATGGAGTCTACCGCCGAATCCACTTCGGGTTCGCTCAGCACGCTCGCGATCTGCGGCAGCACCTGGGCCAGCGCCACGATCTCCGCACGAATACGGCCGAGCGCGCCCGCGCCCGGATCCGCATCCTCCGCGCGCTGGGCGAGTTCCCCAGCCAGGGCGAGTTCCCCCGCCAGAGCCACGCGCAGCTGCGGATAGCCGCGATACCCGAGGCTCTGGCACATCCGCACCACCGTCGAGCGGGCCACACCGGCGCGGTCGGCGAGCTCCTGAGCGGTCAGTTCCACGACGCTCTCCGGGTCGGCCGCGATGATCTCGGCGGCCCGGCGTTCACTGCGCTGCATCCCCGGCAGGGCGGTGGCGATACGTACGGTGGGCATCGCGGTGGGGATCGCCGTGAGGGTCTCCCCGGTGGCCACAATATCGATGCTAGGCGAGGTCACGGACCCGGCTCCCCTCGGTAATCCGGCGACGAATCGCGCCGGAGGTCAGGTCAATGGCAACGGTCACGATAATGACCACGATCAGCAGCGCACCCACGGTGGGCCACTCCCGGTACTGGGTGTACGAGGTGAGCATATCGCCAATTCCGCCCACACCGATCAGACCCAACACGGCACTCGCGCGCACGTTGATCTCAAACCGGTACAGCCAGAAGGACACAAACTCCGGCGAGGCCTGCGGCCAAATACCCCAGCGCACCGTCTGCCAGCGACTTCCGCCGGCGGCATGCACGGCCTCGATCGGGCCCGGGTGCACACCCTCGATGGCCTCATAGCCCCACTTGCCCAGGGTGCCGATGCCGTTGACCGCGAGCGCCAGGGCGCCGGTCAGCGGGGTCAGCCCCGTCACCGAGAGGATCACGATCGCGATCACGATCTCGGGCACGGCGCGGATCAGCGAGAACAGGCCGCGCAGCACAAACCGCACCGGGGCTGGGCCGATGCCGCGGGCGGCGAGGAAGCTCAGCGGGAACGAGATCACGATGCCGAGCAGGCAGCCCACCCACGCCATCTCAACGCTGCGCCAGGTCTGCCACAGCGCCTCGGGAACCTTATCCCAGGCCGGGTTGGAGAACATCAGCCACAGATAGCGGGCGATGTCTGCGGGCAGGTTGACGGTGCGTGCCCAGTCGACCTTCACCGACCAGAACACCAGGATCACCGCCACCGTGATCGCCACCGTAATCACCACCCGCCAGGGGTTGCGCGGCTTCGCCGGGGGCGTGACCGGGCGCGCGGGCGCTGTCCGGGATGTCCGCGGGGCGGTGTTCAGGGCTGTCATTTCACACGCTTTCGAATCACGGCGCTCGCCCAGTCGATCAGCACCACAACCACGAGAATCTCGAGGATGATCAGCGACAGCTGGTCGTAACGATAGAAGGTACGCACGGCGTCGATAAGGAGGCCGAGGCCGCCCGCACCCACGAGGCCGAGGACGGTGGAGGCCCGCACGTTGAGCTCAAACGCGTAGAGCGCCTGGTTGATGAACGGCGGCCAGATATCCGGCAGCAGCGCCGCCCGGTTGATCTGGGTCTGGGTGGCACCGGCCGCACGCGCGGCCTCCCCCGGGCCCGGATCCCCGGACTCGATTGCCTCGGACACCAGCTTGACCACGATGCCCACGTTGAACAGCACCAGCGCGATGATACCCGGCAGGGCACCCACCCCGACCATGGCCACCAGAACCGCCGCATAGAGGAGGTCCGGCACGGCGCGCACGATGTTGAGCAGCGTGCGCACGATGCCGCGGGTCACCGGGTTGGGGTTGGTCAGCCGGGCCGCCCACATGCTGAGCGGCACCGACACGATTGCCCCGATCACCGAGGCGATGATCGCCATCTGGATGGTCTCCCAGAGCGGCGCGATGGTCCGCGGGAAGAACGACCAGTCCGGCACCAGCAGCTGACCGATCTTCTCAGTGCCGTTGCGCCAGTTGCGCAGAATCGCATCGAGGGAGAAGTCCACGCCGATACCCGGCGCCAGGGTCACCGCGGTAATGGCCGCGATGATCCCGATGGCGAGCCAGATCTTCCAGCGCCCGCCGGGCTTCGCCGGGAGACCAGGATACTCCGCTGCACTCACACCGGCTCCCCGGGGAGCGAGACGGGCGATGCAGTCGATGCAGAGGACGCTGCGCCACCCAGGAGGTCCTGATCGCCGATCGGACGGCCATAGATGCGCTCAAAGTCGGCATCGGTGGCGCTCGCGGCCGGGCCGTCATAGACGATCTCTCCGGCGCGCAGCCCGATCAGGCGGTTACCGTATCCCCGGGCAAGGTCGAGCAGGTGCAGGTTGACCAGCACGGTGATGCCCAGCTCGCGATTGATGCGGCGCAGGTCGCCCATCACCGCGTGCGCGGTGGGCGGGTCGAGGCTCGCGACGGGCTCATCGGCCAGCACGATACCGGGCTCCTGGGCCAGGGCGCGGGCGATGGCCACGCGCTGCTGCTGGCCACCGGAGAGATGCGCCGCTCGGTGATATACCCGTTCGAGCATACCCACGCGATCCAGAGCCTCATAGGCCAACTGACGGTCGCGCGGCCGGTAGGCACCCACGAGGGTGCGCGCCACCGAGGTGTGGGCGAGACGACCCACCAGCACGTTGTTGAGCACCGTGGTGCGTCCGGCGAGGTTGAACCCCTGGAAGATCATGCCGATCTGTCCGCGCAGGCGGCGCAGTTCGCGTCCGCGGGCGAGGTCCATGCGGTGGTCGCCCACCTCCAGCGTGCCCGAGCTGAGCGACACCAGGCCGTTGATGGTGCGGATCAGGCTGGACTTGCCGGATCCGGAGAGACCAACGATGGAGACCATCTCGCCGGCCTCGATGTCGAGGGAAATCTTGTTGAGGCCCACCACTCCGTTGGGGTAGCGAACCGTGGCATCGCGCAACCGGATGGACCAGGGGGCGGGGGCCGCAGCAGCGGCCCCCGCCGGGGTTTCCGGGGAAATCCGGGTCACTACTGGAGTCCGAGGCTCTTTGCGGCGCGGGCCACAACATCGAGGGACTTGGGGTCTGCCGGGGCGAGCTTGGTGATCGAGTAGATGCTCTGCAGCACCTTCGAACCGGCCTCGGTGTTCGAGTAGTCCTCGAGGGCCTTGGCAATCTTGTCCTGCAGCTTCGGCGAGAGGTCCTTGCTCAGGGTCACACCGTCGTTGGGGATCTCGGTGCTCAGGGCGAAGACCACAACCTTCTGGCCGACGTCCGGGGTGTCCTTCTTCACGATGTCACGGGCGTCCCAGAACGAGAAGCCCACCTCGGCGTCACCGTTGTAGACGGCGAGCACGGAGGCGTCGTTGGCGGTGACGGGGAGCTTGTCGATGTCGGTGTCGATGTTCAGGCCCGCCTCCTTCAGCGCGAGCATCGGGTAGATGTACCCGGCCGGGGAGCCCGGGCCGAGCACCGAAACCTTGGCACCCTTGATCTTCTTGATCGAGTCAAGACCGGCCGGGCCCTTCAGTGCGTCGGCACCGTTGCAGAACAGCTTGCCGTCGCGCTCAACGGGCTTGTCGTCGCAGTACTTGTCCGGGTTGTTGGTCATGAACTGCGCGGGGTAGCTGATGTTGCCGTTGCGCTCGGTCTGCAGCACGGTGCGGGCACCGTACTTGTCGCTGGCCTGCCACAGCTGCAGCGAGGGCAGGAAACCGATCTGTGCCTGGCCGGCGCCCATGGCCTCAACGGCGGCCTGGTAGTCCTTCGACACAACGCCGTGCACGGTGATGCCGAGCTCCTTGGTGAGGAAGTCGGTTAGCGGGGCCGCGGTGTCGACGAGGCCGGACTGGTCCTGCGAGGGCACCAGGGCGAGGGTCAGCTCGGTGGGGTCTTTGATGGCCTCGGGCGAGGCGGAGGAGCCGGTGCCGGCGGTGGCCGAACAACCGGTCAGGACGATTGCCGCGGCACCGATCAGTGCCAGGGCGCTCAGGGACTTCTTCAGCATGGTTATGCCTTCCAGGTGGGGTGGTGAGGGGTGGGTGGTGCGGAGTGGGGTGAGGTTTAGGGGGCCGGGACGACCTGGCCGCGAGCCCAGGCCAGCAGCTCGGGATACAGCGTTTCGAGGCGCTCGGCCGCGAGATCCGGGGTGGCACCGGCGGGAATTCGGGTGCCCACCAGGGCCGTGTGGTGGCCGCGCTCGCGGATCGGGGCGAGGTCGTTCTCCCAGATGTCGCCGATCGAGAGCACCGGGCCGCGGGTGGCGTCGGCCGCGAAACGCTCGGGCAGCGGCGCCGCACGCAGGTCGTCGAGGATCGCGGGGAACCCGGCGGGCTTACCGGCCTGCGTGATCACACGGTCAAACAGCGGGGCCAGGCCGAGCACCCGCAGCACGCGGTCGATACCCGCGGCGGGAGCGTTGGTGACCAGCACAATCTCGGCGTGCGCGCGAGCCTGCTCGAGGAACTCGCGCAGGCCGCGGGGAGCGAGGATGGGGGCCTCGGCACCGCCGAGAACGCTGCGCGAGTGCAGGTAGGCGGCCGAGAGCTCCTGCTCGGTGACACCGAGCAGGCGGGCGGCGCGGGCAACCCGGTCGTAGCCGTCCAGCGCCTCGGCGTCGGAGTGCTCATCCAGAACCCGGGTCAAAAAGTCGGTGCGCTGCTCGGCCGGAATACCGGCAACCGCGGCGAGCGCGTAGGCTCGTACCGGGCCGGCTCCGAGGGCAACGGTGCCGTCAAAGTCAAAAATCAGTGTGGGGGTGGGGGTCACAGTTCTCCTCGTGGACGATGCGTCCAGACTAAGAAGTCAATATGGACGAAATGACCACGAGCGGGTGAACGGGTCGTGAACGTGTGACGGCCGATCGGCGTGAGCGTGCGGACACGCCACATGCTCCACCTAGCATGAGTTCATGAAGCACTTCTTCGGCACCGCGGCGTCTCGCACCTGGGCACTCGCGCCGTCCCCGATCGACGGATCCGGTTCGCCCGCATCCGCGACGGCCCCGCACACCCACCCCGTGGAGTCGGCCGCCCTGCACGCTCACCTGCAGGATCTCTCGCTGCACCTCACCGCCCTCGCCGAGTCCACCCCGCTGAGCCTCGCCGCTGAGCTCTTCCGGATGGAACCCTGGCTCGCCGACGCCCTCGACAGCGACCGCGATGCGGGCGTCTTTGCCCACTGGGGCCACTCGACCGCGGTGGACGAAAACGTGGGCCTGGCCGTGCTGGCAAGCCCGGTGCTCAACGCCCTCGCGCTGCGTGCGGGCCTGCCCGCCAGCGCCCCCGCCTCAAACGCGGGCCTCCTCCACGTGTACGGCTACCTCTACGCGCCGGTAATGACCCCGTACGGCACCAAGCGCGAGCGCTGGATCGACGCCGAGCTCGCCGACGCCCTCGGCGTTCCGCCCACCCACTTCCGGCCGGCAGACGGCGCGAGCACCCCGCTCGCCCGCCTCACCGAGATCCTGCTGCCGCTGTTTTCCGGTGGGCCGCGGCGCGGGGATCTGCTACGTCTGCGCGAACAGATCACCCCCACGCTCGCGGCCCACACCCTGCTGTACCGTGCCCGGCCAGGATCCGCGACCCCGGCGGCACTCGCCTACGCACTCGAGGATGCCCACGGGCTCCGCCTGATCACCGCGTTCCCGTATGCGGGCTCGGCCGGCGAGCTCTGCACCGTGCACGTCTCAGCCCCGCCGCGGCTGCGCTACAACGCGCTGGCGGCCTAGCGCTCGATATGGCATAACGCACGGTACGACCAGCCGCCCCACTTCCGGGTACGGCCCACCCGCGGGGGCGTACCCCGCGGGCTACCACCCGCAAGATGACCACGATCATCCGAACGCCCGCGCGATCCTGATGCGTGCCTCGGCAAGCTGAGCTGACAGCTCGACCGGGAGCCGCCCGCCCACGCCGCCAAAGAACTCAGCCTCGCGCTCCACCTCGTAGCGCCACTCGACCGGATCAACCGTGAGCAGCTGGCTGAGCCGTTCGGCAGAGACACCCTCGGCGGCAATATCAGACGCGAGCGGGACGGCACCGATCGCGGTCTCATTCGCCTCGGCCTCCCCCGCGATGCGCCCGGCGATCCAGGCGAGCACCCGGGCGTTCTCGGTGAATCCGGGCCAGAGGAAACCGCGCTCGGTATCGCGGCGGAACCAGTTCACCCGGTACATCCGCGGGGCGAGTTCGGCGTCGAGCCCTCGCCCAATGCTCAGCCAGTGTGCCCAGTGATCGGCCACGTGGTAGCCACAGAAGGGCAGCATCGCGAAGGGATCCCGGCGCACCACACCGGTGGCCCCCTCGGCGGCGGCCGTGGTCTCGCTCGCGATCGTGGCCCCGAGGTAGACGCCGTGTTCCCAGCCGCGCGCCTCCGTCACGAGCGGCACGGTATCCGCGCGTCGCCCACCGAACAGGATGGCGTCCACCGGCACCGCCTCGCCGATGTCCTCGGCCGCGGTAGGGCAGCGTTCAGCCGCCACGGTGAAGCGCGCGTTGGGGTGTGCGGCCGGTGTGCCCGCGTCGGCATCCCAGGCGTTACCACGCCAGTCGGTCAGCCCCGCGGGCGGGGTATCGGTCAGCCCCTCCCACCACACGTCTCCCTCGGCGGTGAGGGCCACGTTGGTGAAGATGGTGTGCGAGGCGAGCATCTCGATCGCGGCCCGGTTGGTCTTCGCGCTCGTGCCCGGGGCCACCCCGAAGAACCCGGCCTCGGGGTTGATCGCCCACAGGCGGCCGTCGGCCCCCGGCCGCAGCCAGGCGATATCGTCGCCGAGGGTTTCGACGCGCCAGCCGGGGAGGTCCGGGCGCAGCATCGCGAGATTGGTCTTGCCGCACGCCGAGGGGAAGGCCCCCGCGATGTGGAATGCGCGACCCTCCGGGGAGATCAGCCGCATCAGCAGCATGTGTTCGGCGAGCCACCCCTCATCGCGCCCCTGCACGCTCGCAATCCGCAGCGCAAAGCACTTCTTCGCGAGCAGCGCATTGCCGCCGTAGCCGGAACCAAACGACCAGATCTCGCGGGTCTCGGGAAACTGCACGATGTACTTATCCGGGTTGCAGGGCCACGCAACATCCTCGTCTCCGGGCAGCAGCGGTGCCCCCACCGAGTGAATCGCGCGCACCCAGTCGGCACCCCCGGCGATCTCGGCGATCACCGCGGCACCGGTGCGGGTCATGATCTCCATGGACAGCACCGCGTAGCCCGAATCGGTCAGCTGCACCCCCACCCGTGACAGCGGCCCACCCACCGGTCCCATGCTGAACGGCACCACGTAGAGGGTGCGTCCGCGCATGCAGCCGGCAAACCGCGCGCTCAGCTCCGCGCGCATCCCGGCCGGTTCACGCCAGTTGTTGGTCGGTCCGGCATCCGCGGGGCTCTCGCTGCAGATGAACGTACGCGACTCCACCCGGGCGACGTCGTCCGGGGTGCTGCGCGCGAGAAACGATTCGGGACGCAGCTCCGGGTTCAGTCGGATCAGCTTCCCCTCGGCCACGAGCTCATCCTGGAGGGTGCTCACCTCGGCGGGAGTGCCGGTCCACCAGACCACGCGGTCGGGGCGGGTGTGTGCGGCGATCGCGGCCACCCACTCGGCGAGCGCGTCCGGTACGCCTGCTGCGGCGGACAGTTTCTCCTCGTGTCGCTGGTCGAGCATCGTCATCTTCGGGCCCCTTCGTCCGTGTGCCACGGCGTGAAATTTCGCCGCTACACCCATCCTGAGACCGAAAATAGAAGATATCTCCTGCAACATCTGGTTAAGAACCTCGAAAGTTTCCGTATGATAAAACGATGACCGGTATCTCCGCTGACCTCGCGACCCTCGGCCGCCGCATCCGTCACTTCCGCACCGCACGCGGGCTCACCCTCGACCAGCTCGGCGAGAGCGTCGGTCTCGCGGGCAGCCAGCTCTCGCTGATCGAGAATGGCAAGCGCGAACCCAAGCTCTCAGCCCTGCAACAGATCGCGACGACCCTCGACGTCAATCTCGCCGATCTCCTCACCTCCGAGGCCCCCTCGCCGCGGGCGGCGCTCGAAATCGAGCTCGAACGCTCGCAGAAGCTCGGCGTCTTTACCGAGCTGGGGCTACCGCCGATTCGTGTCACGCGCGGCATGGGCGATGATGCCCTCGCCTCGATCGTGGGGCTGCACCACGAGCTGCAGCGCCGCGCGACCGAGGCGGTGGCCACCCCGGAGGAGGCGCGGCGGGCAAACACAGAGCTGCGCGAGAAAATGCGCGGGGTGGATAACTTCCTTCCGGAAATCGAGAAGATCGCGGAGGAGCGCGTGCGCGCGAGCGGCCACACCACCGGGGCCATCACCCACCGCACGGTGTCGATCATGGCCGAGCAGCTGGGCCTCAAGCTCATCTACGTCAACGACCTGCCGCACTCGGCCCGCTCGGTCACCGACCTCGAAAACGGCCGCATCTACCTGCCCCCGGCCTCGATCCCCGGTGGCCACGGCCTGCGCTCGATGGCGCTGCAAGCCATGGCCCACCGCCTCCTCGGCCACACCCGCCCCACGAGCTACGCGCAGTTCCTGCTACAGCGGATGGAGATCAACTACTTCGCGGCGGCCTGCCTCATGCCGCAGACCGCGGCGGTGTCGTTCCTTCAGGCGGCGAAGCGGGATCGCAACCTCGCCGTGGAGGACTTCCGGGACGCCTTCGGCGTGACCCACGAGGCCGCCGGGATCCGCCTCACCAACCTGATGACCTCCCAGCTGGAAATGCCGCTGCACTTCCTCCGGGTGGATGAGCAGGGTGCGGTGGCAAAGGTGTTTGCAAACGACGGCCTCCCGCTGCCCTCGGACATCACCGGTGCAGTGGAGGGGCAGATCGTCTGCCGCCACTTCGCCGCCCGCGCCGCCTTCGAACGCAACAACCGCACCACCGAGTTCTACCAGTACACCGACACCCCCGCCGGCACGTTCTGGTGCGCCACCCAGACCGGTTCGACCGATGCCGGCGAGTTCTCGATCTCGGTGGGCGTGCCATTCAACCAGTCGAAGTACTTCCGCGGGCGCGAAACCGCGATCCGAGCCACGAGCACCTGCCCGGATGCCGCGTGCTGCCGCCGCCCGGCCAAGGCGCTGGTGAGCCGCTGGCAGGAGAAGTCCTGGCCGAGCGCGCGCCTGCACGCCCACATCCTCTCGCCGCTGCCGAGCGGCACGTTCCCCGGGGTGGACGATACCGAGGTGTACGAGTTCCTCGAGCGGCACTCGGGCTAGGCACGGTATGATCATCCCCGCCGAACCGACCGTTCCCACCGAGTTTGTCACCGCCCCGGATGGGCTGCGGCTCGCCAGCTACCGCTATGGCGAGCCCTCCGCTCCCACGGTGCTCGCCGTGCACGGCTTTGCCTCGCACGCGTTCCTCAACTGGGAGCTCAGCGGCTGGACGCGAGAGCTCACCCGGGCCGGATTCGCCGTGCTCGCATTCGACCTCCGTGGGCACGGCGCCTCCGACGCCCCGACCGATCCGGCGCGCTACTCGCTCGCGCTCTTTGCCGAGGATGCCCGCGCGGTCCTCGCCCACCACGGTGTCTCCCGCGCCCACTATCTCGGATACTCGATGGGTGCCCGCACGGGCTGGCGGCTCGGCCGCGAAAGCCCGGAACTCCTGATCGATCTCGTGCTCGGCGGGATGCCCGAGGGCGATCCGCTCGACACCTTCGACGCGGCCGCCGCCCACGCCTATCGCGACCACGGCACCCCGATCGCTGACCCGCTGACCGCCGGCTACGTACGAATGGCCGAGGGCGTGCCGGGAAACCGGCTGGACGCCCTGATCGCCGTGGTCGAGGGGGTGCGCGGCGGGGAACACGCGGCGCTCGGTGCCGCCCCCACACCGCCGATGCTGCTCGCCACCGGCGAGCGCGACGCGGTGGCCCCGGGCAGCCGAGCCCTCGCGGCGGACGCCGGCGCGGAGTTCGTCGAGATCCCCGGCCGCGGTCACCTCAACGCCGTGGGGGCCCGCGCGTTCAAGGACGCCGCGGTGGCGTTCCTGACGCGGCAGCGCTAGCCCCGGCTCGGTCACCACTGGCCCGGCTCGACCCCACGGCCCGGCTCGCCCCGGCGCTAGTCTCGGTCCAGCTCCTCGAGCAGTTCATCCAGCTCATCGCCGCCGGCCATCAGGGCGGTGATGCGCTCGATCGAGGCCTCCGCCCGGGGGAAGCTGCCAATGGTGCGGCCGCGCCCCAGCACGAGGAAGCGGTCGGCCACGGGCATCGCGTGCCGCGGGTTGTGGGTGATGAAGATCACGCCGAGGCCGCGCTCGCGTGCGCGCCGAATGTGGCGCAGCACGATCGCCGACTGCTTCACGCCGAGGGCCGCGGTGGGCTCATCCAGCATCAGGATGCGCGCCCCGAAGTACACCGCTCGGGCGATCGCGACGCTCTGCCGTTCGCCGCCGGAGAGCGTCCCGATGGGCTGATCCACGTCGCGCAGATCGATACCCATTCCGGCGAGCTCACGCCGGGTAATCTCGCGCATGCGGGCGATGTCCAGCCGGCGCAGCGGACCCCGGCCACGGGTGAGCTCCTGGCCGAGGAAGAAGTTGCGCCAGATCGGCATGAGCGGCACCACCGCGAGGTCCTGATAGACGGTCGCGATGCCGCGTTCCAGGGCATGCCGGGGAGAGGTCAGCCGTACGGTTTCGCCGTCGATCGCCAGCTCGCCCGAGGTCGGCGCGTGGTTGCCGGAGATGATGCCGATCAGCGTCGACTTCCCGGCGCCGTTATCGCCGAGCACGCAGGTTACCTCTCCCGCGCGCACCGCGAGGTCCACGCCCGCGAGGGAGATCACGTTGCCGTGGGTCTTGCCCACGCCGGTGAGGCTCAGAATCGGGGCGCTCATCGGGCCCTCCCCCGCGCCGCGCGGCGCTGCAGATAGACGTTGAACACGGTCGCGGCGAGCAGCATCGCGCCGAGGAAGAACTTGAGCCAGTCCGGGCTCCACTCGGCGTAGACGACGCCCTTGAGCGCCATGCCGTAGATGAGCGCGCCGATCGCCGCGCCGATCGCCGAGCCGTAGCCGCCGGTCATCAGGCAGCCGCCCACCACCGCGGCGATGATGTAGAGAAACTCGTTGCCGATGCCCTCGCCCGACTGCACGGTCTTGAACGCGAACAGCTGGTGCATCGCGAGCAGCCAGGCGCAGAAGCCCACGCCGATGTACAGTCCGATCTTGGTGGCGCGCACGGGCACACCCACCGCCCGCGCGGCCTGCGGGGCACCGCCGGATGCGAAGATCCAGTTACCTACGCGGGTGCGACGCAGGATCCAGGTCGCGATAATCACGAGCGCGATCCAGTAGAACACCGTGATCTTGATGTTCACCCCGAATACGGGCACGTCACTGGCGAAGATCGCGCGGCCGAGCTCATATCCCGGTGCCCGTTCGATCGAGGGCGTCGCGACGCCGCCGGTAATCATGCGTGTGACGCCGAGGTTCAACCCGGTCAGCATGAAAAACGACGCGAGCGTCACGATAAAGCTCGAGAGCCGGGTGCGGGTGAGCAGCCACCCGTTGAGCGCCCCCACGGCGAGCGCGCTCACCAGGGACAGGCCCACGCCCCACCAGATGTTTCCGCCGAACCAGTAGGCGATCAGCGCCGCGGTCAGCGCGCTGGTGGTGACGGCCACGCCGGCCGAGAGGTCCACCTCGCCGCCGATCATCAGCAGCGATACCCCCACCGCCATGATCCCCACGGTGGAGGCACCGTAGAGAATCGTCGCGAGCGATGCCGGCTGGGTAAACACCGGCGATACCGACGCGAACACGGCAAAGAGCACGGCCGCGGCGGCGAGCGCACCGATCTCGGGTCGCACAAACAGGCGCTCAAAGAGCCCGCGGGAGTGGATCCGTTCGTCGGTGGGGGTGGCGGTACTCAAATCAGCGGGTACCGTTCTTTGCAAACTTGGCGATGCTCTCGGCGTCTGACTGGGTCAGGATCTGCGGCCCGGTGTATACGGTCTTGCCGCCACCCAGCATGTTGCCGTTGGTCTTGTACAGCCACAGGTTGTCGAGCGCCGAATAGCCCTGGAGGTAGGGCTGCTGATCCACGATGAACTGGATCTTGCCCGCCTTCATGGCGTCCACGGCGTCGGCGTTGAGGTCAAAGGTGGCGAGCTTTGCCGAGCTGCCGGCATCGGCGATGGCGTCGATCGCGGTCATCGCGAACGGGGCACCGAGGGTCACGACGTAGTCGATGTCCGGGGTTGTCTGCAATTTGGAGGTGATCGTCGAGGCGACGTTACTCATGTCCACGCCGTTGACGTAGAGGCGCTCCATGCTGCCGGTGAAGGTCTTTGCGATGCCGTCGCAGCGAGCCTCGTGGCCCACGTTGCCCTGCTCATGGATCACGCACACGATCTTCTTGGCACCGAGCTCGGTGAGCTTGGCACCGGCTGCTTCGCCGGCCACGGTTTCGTTCTGGCCGAAGTGGGCGAGCACGCCGAGCGGCTGCCAGGCGTCCTCGCCGGAGTTAATGGAGACCACCGGGATGCCCGCGGCCACGGCGGCCTTCACCGAGGCGGCCAGGGCGTCGGGCTTGGCCAGGGTCACGATGATACCGTCGACCTTCTGATCCACGGCCTGGTCGACGAGCTGCGCCTGGCGGGCACCATCGGGGTCGGCGGAGTACAGCAGCGCCGCGTGATCCTTCTTCGCGGCGGCCTCGGCCCCCGAACGCACGATGTCCCAGAAGGTGTCGCCGGCACCCGAGTGGGTAATCATGGCGATCTTCAGGGTGGGCCCAGACTCGGTGGTCGGGGCATCGGCACCGCCCACGCCCGCGGGGGCCCCGCAGGCCGCAAGGGTGAGTACGAGACCGGCACCGGCGAGGGCGGTCAGGGCGCGTCGAGTCCAGGGGCGCTGAGTCACTGTGGTGGGTGTCCTTTGATTTTGGGGGCGAAAACACTGTGTGTTCACGCAGGGGAGGCGTTACGATCCTATCGCCGCACGGCACCACGGGCCGCTCCGCTACGCGGCGTTGCACCCGCGAGGCATGTGACGGCCCGCGTGCGGGAGGTGCCCAAACGGTTTCTTCGTTCGGGTGCGTTCGCTAGGATCGGGGCAACCCCAACCAATGTCGCGGAGTCGCGGCGGGAAGCGAGACCCCACTTGGTGGATAGACGTTACGACCCCGCATTCCAGCGCGGGTTCACCGGAACACCCGCCGCGGCGGTGCCCACGAATCAGCAGGATGCCACCGCATCGGTGCCGTCTCGCACCGTCGAACCGCGTGATTCCGCGGATCCGGTGGCCCCGAGCGCGGCACCCGTGCGCGAGCGCATCCGCCCGTCCGCATCACGCCCGCAGGGTGCCACCCCCGGGGTGGCCGGCCCGCCGCTCGTGCCTGCCGCCCTATCTGTGGGCACCGGCTCGGTGCCGGGTACGGCGCTGCCGGTACCACCTCCGCCGCCCCTCGGCCACGCGAGCTCCCCCCAGAGTTGGGGGGTCGAGCCCGTGGCTGCCCCCGTGGCCCCGACCCCCCGCTCGGGTCCGAACCCGTGGATCATCCTGCTCTGGTGCCTGACCGTGGCGCTGCTCGGTGGCGGAATCCTCGGACTGACGTTTGTGATGGATGTGGCCCTCGGGAGGTACTCTAGCCAGTCGTTCGAGGAGAGCGACTATCAGAACCAGATCGCCTACTACCAGGTGCTGTCGGTCGTCACCCCCGCCCTCCTCACGAGCGGCATCCTCGGGCTCATCGGACTCCTCGTCCGCCTCGCCGTCCGCCGCGATGTCCGCGTGGCCTCCGCCGCCCGCTCCGCCTCCGCCACCCCGAACCGAGAGATCGCCGCATGAGTATTCCGCACGCCGCCGAGCAGCCCGCCGCTCAGCCCGCACAGTCTGCCGCACCCGCACCCGCACCCGCGCTCACCGAACGTGACTCCCGCGGTTTCCGTGAGGTCGCCGAGCGCATCCTCGCCAGCGTCGAAACCGTGATCGATGGCAAGCCCGAGGCAGCCCGCCTCGCGCTGATCGCGCTGCTCGCCGAGGGCCACGTCCTCATCGAGGACGTTCCCGGGGTGGGAAAGACCGCCCTGGCTCGCGCCCTGGCTGCGAGCGTGGACTGCACGGTGGGCCGGATCCAGTTCACGCCGGATCTCCTCCCCGCCGATATCACCGGCGTCTCGATTTACGACGCCGCCCACGGCGAGTTCGAGTTCAAGCCGGGCGCGGTGTTTGCCCACATCCTGATCGCCGATGAGATCAACCGGGCCTCGCCGAAGACCCAGTCGGCCCTGCTCGAGGCCATGGCCGAACGCCAGGTCACGAGCGATGGTGAGACCCATCCCCTGCCGCACCCGTTCACCGTCATCGCGACCCAGAACCCGCTCGATATGGAGGGCACCTATGTGCTCCCCGAGGCCCAGCGAGACCGCTTTATGCTGCGCATTTCGATGGGCTATCCGGATGCCGAGGCCGAGATCAAGATGCTGCGCCAGCGCGACACCGGCAACCCACTCGATGGGATGGTTCACGCCGTGACCCGGGCCGAGCTGGTCGAGCTGATTCGCTGGGCGCAGCGCGTTTACGTCTCACCCCTGGTTGAGCAGTACACCGTGGCGCTGATCGGTGCCACCCGCACGCATCCCGACCTGCGCCTGGGCGCGAGCCCCCGAGCAACGCTGCAGCTGATCCGCGCGGCCAAGGCACGAGCGGCCCTCGATGGCCGAGACTTCGTGCTGCCGGATGACATCTCCGAGCTCGTCCTTCCCGTACTGGCGCACCGGGTAATCCCCGCACGACGCAGCGCGGGCGACCACGATGTGCACTCGGGTTCGGGCATCGGTGAGATTCTCGGTTCCATTCTGCGGGAAACCCCGGTTCCGCACTCGGGGCAGGGCGGATAGCGTGCGACGCGCCCTGGGCCGAGTTAGCGCGCTCGCCCGGCGTCCCGCCGTGGGTGTGACCGGTCGAGGCTGGGGTGTTCTGGTCACAGCGGCTGTGTTGCTCGGTGGGGGGATAGCTCTCGGCACCGTGCAGCTCATCGCCGGGGCGGTTCTCCTCGTCCTCGTGCTGATCATCGCCACCGTGGTGGCCGCCTGGCCGCTGGGCACGATCGTCGTGGAGCGAATCCTCCCCACGCGCATCGTCTCACTCGAGGACATCGTTCGCATACGTACACGCATCACCGGCCCCGCGGCCCTTCGGGTTGCCTCCGGCTCCTGGAAGGACGTGACCGGAGAGGGTGTCTCTCCGATTGAGGACTCCGCCTATCTGCCCGCGACCATCGTTCGGCTCCCCGATGGTCGGCGCGAGCTGCACGGCGGCGTAACGGTACGCGCGCTCGCTCGCGGCGTGCACGCGCTCGGGCCACTCGAGGTTACGCTCACGGACCCACTCGGCGTGGTGCGTCGGCGCCACCTCGTTGGGGAGGCGGACTCACTCACCGTTCTGCCCCGTCCGGCCGCACACGTCCCGCTGGGGGGCGTGACCGGGCAGAGCCTCGAGGGCGAGGCCGGCCGTTCCTCCCGCCGTGGTGAGTCGGGGCTGGAGGATCCCATTCCGCGCGCATATCGCCCGGGCGATTCGATCCGCCGGGTAAACTGGCGCGCCAGCGCACGCCATGGGGAGCTAATGGTGCGCCAGGAGGAGGCCAGCCCGTCACCCGCCGTGTTCGTGATTTTGGACACCGAAGCCGCGCACTGGCCGGGACCGGTTCTCGGCCAGGCAGAGCCCCACTTCGAATGGGCCGTGTCACTCGCCGCCACCGCCGTGCTGGATGCCGCAGAGCGCGGATGGCAACCGGTGCTGTGTGAGTCGGGTACCGCGCTCACCTCCCGCGTGACCGAGGCCGGGCGCGCCCTCACCGAACCCGCACTCCTCGCGCTCGCCCGCGTGCAGCCCCAGGCGGGCGCTGCTCCCCTGTCCGCGCTCTTCACCCGGCTGGGATCCCGCGATTCGGTCATTGCCGTCCTGGGCACGATCACACCGAGCGCCGCAGCCGAGCTCGCCGCGCTGGCCACCCGGATCGATTCGGCGACCGCCCTGTGCGTCGATGAGCCCGCGGCCGACGTTCTCGCCATTCTTGAAAACGCCGGCTGGACGTGTCGGCCTGTCCCCCTGCCCGATAGCGTCCCCACCGTCTTTCCCGGGTTGGAGTTTCCCCAATGAGTACACCCGCGCCCACCCCCTGGCACAGATCCGATGCGCTGCGCTGGACGGCAACGCTCGCGCTGTTTGCCACATCACTCGGCGGGTTCACCAGTATCTTCACCGGCAGCCGCTGGATACTGAGTGTTCTCGGGTGCGTGGTCGTCCTGTACGTGGCCATATTTGTGACGCGGGCGCTCACCCGCCGTCTTCCCGTCTTCGTCTCGGGGCTCCTTTCGGGCCTGGCTGGGATTCTGCTCGCCGGGGCAACCCTGATTCTTATGTTTGCCCCGGGGACCGCACTGCTGGGTGTGGTGCCCACTCCGCTGACGTTCACCGCGTTTGGCGATCTCATCGAGACCGGGTCTCAGCAGATGACCACGGGCAGCGCGCCGCTCGAGCCACAGACCGACTTCCTGTTTCTCATCGTGGTCACGGGCTCGCTCATCGCACTCGTGATGGCTGCGCTCGTTCTCGCGGCGGGGCTCCCGATGCTCGCGGTACTCCTCGCGCTCGTGACCTACGCGGCGCCGCTACTGGCGCTCCCGGTGGGGTTCAATCCGCTGACCTTTGCCGCCCTCGCGGTGGCGGTGCTTCTGCTCCTGCTGGTGACGCGCCCGCTGCCGCGTGAGGGCTCAAGCGCGCGGCGCATCCCGCCCATCGCGCTTCCGCTGGGGGCCGCTACCGTGGCGCTCACCCTCGTGGTGACCCCTCCGCTGACCGCGGCGATTGCCCCAAACCCGGTGAGCATTGCCGGGCGCGCAGGCCCATTTCAGACGGGGATCAATCCGCTCATCTCGCTCGGTGAGGATCTGCGTCGCGGGGTTTCCACGGTCGCGATGAACTACATCACCACGGCGGATTCGCCGCCCTATGTGCGCGTCTTTACGATCGATGACCTGGACCGCACGCTGTGGCAGCCCCGCGCATTCCGAGCGGACCCGCGAAACTCCGTCAATTCGTTTCCCGCCCCACCCGGGTTGGGCCCAGACATCGCGGTCACACCCTACGCAACAACCTTCAGCATGGAGAGTCTCTCGACGAGTTGGCTTCCGCTGACCTACCCCGCCACCTCCGTGTCCGGTCTGAACGGGCAGTGGCTCTGGGAGGAGCCCGGACTCAGCGCCTACAGTGCCCAGTCGACCACCCGCGCGCAGCGGTACACCGTGCAGAGCCTGCTCGTAGAGCCCACCGCGCAGCAGTTGCGCGACGCCCCCGCGGGTGCCGATGCCGATGTTGATCCGCGGTATCGCTCGCTACCGGATGATCTCCCCGACAACATCACCACGGTCATGCTCAAGGTTCTTGCCGATGCAAACGCCGAAACGGACTATGACCGCGCGGTGGCACTCGAGCGCTTCTTCCGATCGTCGTTCACGTACTCCGAGTCGGCCCCGGTTCAGAACGGCTTTAACGGAACCGCCGGTGAGGTCATCGGGAGTTTCCTGGATCGTCGCACCGGCTACTGCGTTCACTTTGCCTCGGCGATGACGGTCATGGCACGGATGCTGTACATCCCGGCCCGCATTGCCGTCGGCTACCTCCCCGGCACGATCGATCACCTGACCGATGACGGCGACCGAGTGTACCGGGTAGCTTCGACCGATCTCCACGCCTGGCCCGAGCTCTATTTCGAGGGCATCGGATGGACCGCCTTCGAGCCCACCGCGAGCCGCGGAGCCCCGAGCGCCTTCCGAGAGGTGTCCACAACCTCCCCGACTGACCCGGCAACACCGACCGTTGCCCCGACGACGGCTCCGACGCAGGCCTCCACCAGCGACCCAACCCCGTCTGCAACCCCGAGCGCATCGGCAACGGCGAGTGCTCCCCCGAGTAGTGCTGGCGGTATCGTTGTGTCTCCGCGGGCGGAGTTCTGGACGGTGCTCGGCGTCGTGATGATCCTGATCCTTGTGCTCCTTCTTCCGTTGGCCGCACGTGCTCTCCAGCGCGCGCAGCGACGACGAAGAGGGGCCCGCACCGGGAGGAACGCGGGAGCGGCCTGGGCGGAGGTTCTCGCAACCGCGGTGGACCTGGGGGTACCGGCAGGGCCTGGTGCCTCTCCACGAGCCATAGCGGCCCACCTGACGGGTATCTCCGGCCAGGCCGCCGGCCAGCTCGACGCCCTCGCAGCCGCCGTCGAGGCCGAAAGCTATGCACGCCCCGGAACGGGCGATATCTCTTCCGAACGGGGCCGCGACACGGCCACCCCCGCGGATGCCGCTTCCTCGGGTGGCACGCAGCACTCGTGGCGTGACGCCGAACACATCGTGCGCGAGCTTCGGGCGTCCGTCCCGCTGTCTGCGCGCCTGCGCGCCCTGTTCTTCCCGCGCTCGCTGCGGTGGCCGCGAGAATAGGCCGGGCTGCGCTTACGCTAGCGCAGTAACCAATACACGGTTAAACCAGTCGGGCCCGGAGAGCATCGCTCTCCGGGCCCGATTGGTTCCCCACCGTGGGCATATCTGTGTCTCGCCCACACGTCCTTATGAGCGGGCGTCCAGGCGCGCTTCTGCGCGCGGTATCCCAGACGCTGTAGCAGGGGCATGCACTCGTCCGCGGGAACCGGTGACTCACCGCCACGGGACCGGCAGCGCGTTCTGGGTTGGACGTGTGAGCCCGGTTAAACAGTAAAAGCCTCACCCTCCAGGCAAGACCACAATACACACCACACACACCCCACACACACGCTCTCTGGGCAAGGCACAGCCGCGCCAACCCACCACACACACCCACGCAACACCCCACCCGCCACACACAGGTGCGGGTTAAACAAGAAAAACCCCGACCTCGAAAGGCCAGGGCTTAAACCTGCAACACACAAAGTGTTGTAAAGAAGTCCGGCGGTGACTTACTCTCCCACAGGGTCCCCCCTGCAGTACCATCAGCGCAAAGAGCCTTAGCTTCCGGGTTCGGAATGTAACCGGGCGTTTCCCTCTTGCTATAACCACCGAAACAC
>NZ_RCUX01000004.1 GCF_003667565.1 Mycetocola tolaasinivorans | reverse complement strand
CGCTTGGGAACAGCCATGACTTATCTCTCTTCTGTGTTTCCGGCGTCCGGAGTGCCGGCGCCCTGGTCTGGGGAAAACTCCGCGAGCGCGGCCCAGCGAGGGTCAACGATTACACGGGGTTCATAGTCCGGAATATCTGCCAGACGCTCGCCAGTCTCGGGATCGAGACCGGGGCAGTCTGGCCGGCAAACCGGCTGAAACGGCAGTGACAAAACCACTGCATCTCTGATCAGAGGTTCAAGATCCACGTGGTCATCGTGAACCTCATGCTCGGAGGCTTCATCACTAGAGTACGCGAAAAGCTCGGCAAATTCGACTTCGACAGGCTCAGTGAACTGATCCAGGCATCGTCCGCACTCTCCGACGGCCTCGGTTTCGACCTGCGCCGTCACATAAATACCCTCGTGAACGGACTCGAGTCGAACCTGAACACTCAGGTCTTTCCCGGCCGGAACCACCATCAAACCCTCACCAAACTGCTCGGTCAGAGTGAGGGTGATTTCCTGCTCCCGCATTTCGCCGGGACGACCGTGAAGGTCTCGAACATTGACCGCAAGCGGGCCTTTTTTCACGTATCTCACGTGTGGAAGTCTACAGGCTGAATCCCCAGGTGGGCTCCCGGTTCGCCAGACGCATAACGGATGCGGCGCTAGGCGCGGTTCTGCGGCGCTACGACGCCCGAGTTGACCTTGCGGGACGGTCGACGCCCGAAAATGACGCTCAGGCTCATTCCCAGCAGCAAAACTGCCCCGACGCACAGCATCATCGAGGCGCTCTCCCCGGTGATCCACCCCGCCATGCCCGCAAAGTCGTTTCCGGACGGTGCATGAAACGTGTCGGGCACTACCGCCATGAACATCACCTTTCCTCGGGAACCGCGGGGCGGGATTAACGCACCATGCGGTGGGGTTCAGCGTAGCGGGTCGACCGCGGGAAGCGATATCCCTCAGAACGAGGGGGAGAGATTTTCGCTCCCACCCATCCGTTCGGCGTGTCGTGGAAGCCGAAGGCCGCTAGCGCGCCGCAGGGATGTCCCGCACCAGCGAGGTCATGATCTCCGCCGCCGGGGCCACCCGCACACCCTCGAAACCGGCGCCCGCCCACAGGTGCAGCTGCTCGGGATCGGCCTGCGCCGCGGCCTGAGCGCGCACCGCCGCGGTGAGGAAGTGCAGCGCCGGATACATCGTGGGTGCGTGATCGGAAAACGCCTCGGTGAACTGATTGCTCACGGCGCGGGCAGTTCGCCCCGTGAAGGCGCGGGTAAGGACCGTGGCACGATGACGCAGATCGTGCAGGGCCGCCAGATGGGCAGGCTTGGTGCCCGCCTCGGTCGCCCCGAGAAACAGGGTGCCCACCTGCGCGGCGGTCGCACCGGCGGACAGGATGTCTCGAACATCCGCGGCGTCGGCCACCCCGCCGCCGGCAAAAATCGGCCGGTCGGAGCGGGATCGGGCGTAGCGGATCAGCTCGAGAAGGTCCTGATCGTCGGCATCCTCCCCATCGATCCCGAGCACGGTGGCGCGATGCCCACCCGCGCGCGGGCCCTGAATACTCAGCACATCGGCCCCGGTATCGCGCACGGCATCGATGCCCTCACGTGAGGTTGCGCCCAGCACCACGCGCTTACCCGCCGCCTGCAGGCGTTCGATGATCGCCGGATCCGGGTATCCAAACGTAAACGACACAAACGCCGCCTCACTGGCCCGGGCGATACGCACCTTCTCGGCGAAGTGATCGTCGGACTCCTGTGGGGTCGCCGGCAGCAGGGCCGGATCGATCCCACCCCCGGCCAACAGCTGCTCGCGGTAGGCGGCATAGACGGCCGGGTCGATGCCCGGGTCGGCGTCGTTTGGGGCGAAAATATTGATGCCGAAGCGGCGTCCACTCAGCTGTTCCAGCTGAGCACTCAGTGCATCCGGGCTCAGATAGCCCGCGGCCACGAAGCCCAGCCCACCGGCATCGGCGACCGCGGACACCAGCGCCGGAGTGCTCGGGCCACCGGCCATCGGCGCGGCAATGATCGGAACCGAGAACCCCAGCTGGGCCAGCGCGGCGGACATCGAGGTCTCCGCGTTACCGGACGTCTACGGCGTGCGGTGCCGTCAGGAAGCGCGCCACAGCCGGGGGCACATACGGCGCAATATCGCCGCCGAGGGCGGACACCTGACGCACCAGGGAACTCGATACGTGCGCGTGTGCCGGGTTCGGCAGCATGAACACCGTCTCAACGCCCGCGAGGTTGCGGTTGACGATCGCCATCGGCGTCTCATAGGCCACGTCGATCTGCGACCGGATGCCCTTCACGAGCACCTGCGCGCCCACATCGGTGACGTAGTCGACGAGCAGGCCCATGCTCCAGGACGCCACCACGATATTGGTGGGGGCACCGGCATCGGCGAGGGCGGTTTCGATCAGGGACACCCGCTGGGCGATCGGCAACAGCGCCGACTTGCCGGGGTTGTGAACAACCAGCACGTGAACCTCGTCGTAGAGGCCCGCCGCGCGAATAATGACATCCAGGTGCCCGAGCGTAACGGGGTCAAAGGATCCGGGGACAACGGCAATCCGCTTCATGCCTTCACCCTATCGGTCACCCCTCCCCCAAGCACCAGTAACCATCAGGGAACTCCCAGAAGAAACCGGAAAGTTTCCCCGGGTTGCGAATCGCGTCGGCTAGTTCTTCGCCAGCGCGGCCCGCGCGGCGGCATCCACCTGACGGTCGAGCGCCTCGCGCAGCAGCGGCTGATCGGTGAGTTCGGGATCCGTGCCCACCAGCAATCCGGCATCCTCTCGGGCGCGCTGAATGATCTCGGCGTCATCCACCACCCGCAGCAGCCGAAGTGAGGAGCGTCCACCGGACTGCACGCTGCCGAGCACGTCGCCCTCGCGGCGCAACTCGAGGTCAATGCGGGCAAGCTCGAAGCCGTCGAGGGTCGAGGCCACGGCGTCAACCCGTTCTCGGGCGGTGGTTTCCTGCGGGGCGGCGGTTACCAGGAGGCACAGGCCGGGAAGCCCTCCTCGGCCCACGCGGCCGCGCAGCTGGTGCAGCTGGGAGACTCCGAAGCGGTCGGCGTCGAGCACCACCATCGTGGAGGCGTTCGCGACGTCCACACCCACCTCGATCACGGTGGTGGCGACGAGCACATGAATCTCGCCCGCCTGGAACGCCCTCATCGTGGCGTCCTTCTCCTCACCACTCATGCGGCCGTGCAGGGGTTCGATGCGCAGCCCCGCCAGGGCGGGGGTCTGCCGCAGCTCGGCGAGCACGGTTTCGACCGCGGCACGGGGACGCACCGGAGCATCCCCCTCGGCCAGCGCGGGATCGGCGGGGCCGGGGCCGGCCTGCTCATCCGGGCTCTGCCGCGAGCCGCGGCCGCCGGTGGTCGGGGCGGCGTGCACGTCGGCGGCGACCTTCAGCGGCGCGCGGCGGCCCGTGGTTGTGGGTTCGGGGGCGGCGATCGGTTCCGGTTCGGGAACCGGTTCGGTCGAGGGGTCCGGATCGATCGCCGGGCACACCACAAACGCCTGCCGCCCGCGCGCGATCTCCTCCCCCATGCGCTCCCAGACGCGCCCCATCCAGCCGGGGCGATCGGCCAGCGGCACCACGAACGACTCGATCGGCTGCCGGCCCGCGGGCAGCTGCGCAATCGTGGACACATCGAGGTCGCCAAACACCGTCATCGCAACCGTGCGCGGAATCGGCGTCGCGGTGAGCACGAGCGTATGCGGCGGCCGGTGGCCCTTCTCGCGCAGGGTTTCGCGCTGGTCCACGCCGAAGCGGTGCTGTTCATCCACCACCACGAGGCCCAGATCGTAGAAGTGCACGTTATCGGACAGCAGGGCGTGCGTTCCGATCACGATCTTCGCCGCACCGGACACCACGCGCAGCAGCGCACGCTTACGCTCGGCCTGGGGCATCGCGCCGGTCAGGAGGGTGGGCATGAGCTCGGCGGCCAGATCCGGCCCGAGGGAGTTCACGATCGAGCGCAGGTGCTGGCTCGCGAGCACCTCGGTGGGTGCGAGCAGTGCCGCTTGGCCACCGGAATCGGCTACCGCGAGCATTGCGCGCAGCGCCACGAGCGTTTTACCCGAGCCCACCTCGCCCTGCACCAGGCGGTTCATCGGGGCATCCTGCGCGAGATCGTGCTCGATCTCGGCCGAGACCGTGCGCTGATCGTCGGTCAGGGAGAACGGAAGCGCGGCGTCGAGGCGATCCCGGTAGCCGCCGGGGCTCGCCTGACGCACCGTCGTGGGGTGTACGCGAGCACGGGCACGCTGCTGCAACAGCGCGGCCTGGAGCAGGAAGGCTTCGCGATAGCGCAGGGTGTGCCGGGCCTGCTTCCAGTCGGCGTCCTGCTCGGGGCGATGGATCAGCTCGACCGCCTTGCGATAGGACAGCAGCTTCTCGCGCTCGCGTACCGAGGCCGGCACCGCGTCCTCGAGCGGGGGCAGGGCATCGAGCACCACGCCGATGGCCTTCGCGACCTGCCAGCTCGCCACGGTCGCGGTGGCGGGGTAGATGGGGATGGGCTGATTTGCCCAGCGGTTGGCGCTCGCATCGCCGGAATCGAGCTCGCGCTCGGCCGGATCGAACAGCTCGTAGTCGGGATGGGCGAGCTGCCGCGTGCCGCGATAGTCTCCCACCTTGCCGGCGAAGATGCCGCGGGCACCGGGCACGAGGTCTTTTGCGCGCCACGCCTGATTGAAGAACGTGAGCACCAGGACACCGCGGCCATCGGTGATCTTCACCTCGAGGATGGAACCGCGACGCGCGCGCATGGTGCGCTCGCGCACCTCGATGACGTCCGCCACGATGGTGATCGACTCCCCGAGCGGCAGGCTGTCGAGCGCGGTGAGCTCGCCACGCTTCGCATAGCGGCGCGGATAGTGCGTGAGGAGGTCGGAGACGGTGTGCACGTCAAAGGCACGCTCAAACGCGGCGGCCGTGCGGCCACCCAGAACCCCGTCGAGGCGGGCGTCAACGGCGGAGACACTCATGCGTCCAGTCTATGGGTCGCCGCCGACACCGCGTTCCCGTCGGCACCTACCGCGCGCGACCGCCCGCTAAACTTGCCGGGTGACTCGTATCGTTTCCGGCCGCGCCGGCTCCCTGGCCCTCAAGGTTCCCTCCGCGGGCACCCGTCCCACCAGCGACCGCGTGCGCGAGGCACTGTTCTCCGCGCTCGAGTCCCGCGGCTACCTCGACGATGCGCACGTCCTCGACCTCTTTGCCGGTTCCGGTGCCCTGGCCCTCGAGGCCATCAGCCGCGGAGCTGCGAGCGCCGTGCTGGTGGAAAAGGCCGCCTCGGCCGCGAAGGTGTGCACGCAGAACGCGAAGACCCTCACCCAGGCCATCGGTCGCGCCGACATCCGGGTGGTCGTGCGCGGCGCGCAGCCCTACCTCGACGAGGGTTCAGAGGACTACGATCTGGTCTTCATCGACCCGCCCTATGACTACACCGAGGATGAGCTGACGGCTCTGCTGGCCGCGCTGCCGCGCCGCCTCCGAAAGGACGGCCTGGTCGTGGTGGAGCGCAGCACGCGCTCCCCCGAGCCCACCTGGCCCGCGGGCCTGGAGCGCTTCGTGCAGAAGAAGTATGGCGAAACCACCGTGTGGTGGGCCGAGGCTAGCGCCTAGAACGCTCGCCGCGGCACGGCACGGCACACGAGCGTTACACGCGGCTAAGGCCCAGGGCGGCCCGCCCTGTCATGTTTTGCGCCACCATGCGATCGCAGCGCTCGCCCTGGGTCACGGCACCCACACTCGCGACGCAGAGGATCAGTGCGCCGGCCAGAGCGGGCAGCGTCATCGGGTTTACCGGGCTCAGCTGAAGCTCAGCGATTGCCACCACGGAGGTGCCCACGAGGGCAGAGATTCCGGCGGTGAGGGCGATGCGCAGGCTTCGCTTCACGTTCCGCAGCATGGTCCACGCGATGTATCCGGAGAGAAACGCGCAGAAACCGGTGACCGAGCCCACCAGGACCCCGCCAAACAGGGCCCAGGCAAGGAAGCCTCCCACACCGGGGCTGGCCATAAGGTCGACGCCGATAGCCGCGCCGAACACAGCCGCACCAATAGCGGCGCCGAATACCGCCGAGATCAGCGTTGCGGCAATGAGTCGTGTGAGTGACATGTCTTCCCCCGGGTTGACCGTGCGCCGCCACCCGGCGTGCGCGTTCATCCCTACAAAGATACCTCACGTGATCTTTTGGGCGGGAGGGTAACGGGCACCTATCCGCGCTGACCGTCCCAGGCGGTGTACGGATCCCAGCCGAGCTTTCCGTCGAGGGGCACCCCGTCGCACAGCACCCCGGAGCCCTCTCCCACCACACCGATTGCACGGAACGGTGCGGGGAGCGCGGCCCCCGCGGGGAACGTCGCCAGCAGCGCGTGATCCTCTCCGCCGCGAATGGCCCGTTCGAGGTTGGGTTCCGCGGTAAACGCACCGGAGAACAGGTTCAGGGAAACCCCACTAGCGCGCGCAATACGCGATGCGTCGAGGGCGAGGCCGTCGGAGACATCCATCATCGCGGTGGCACCGGCGCGCGCCGCGTCGATTCCAGCCGGCAGGGGCGGCCGCGGGGCCAGCTGAGCGGCGATGAGTTCGGGCTCGCGGGCGCGCAGGGCGGCGGTGGCCGCGGCATCCGGTGTGCCCTGGGCGTCGACGCCCTCGGCAAAGAGCAAGTCGAGCCCGTGGGCCGCCCGGCCCGCGTCCCCGGCCAGGGCGATGACGTCGCCGGGGCGCGCCCCCGAGCGCAGCACGGCCGCGCGATCCTCGAGATCGCCAAACGCGGTGATCGCGAGGGTGAAGGTATCCGACACCGAGAGGTCTCCGCCCACCACCGCGCAGCCCGGCGCGAGTTCGGCGCAGGCGGCGCTCAGACCGTCGGCGAGCTCTTCGAGCGCGGTGAGCGGGAGGTCCGCGGTGGCCGCGATGGCCACCACGAGGCCGGTCGGGCGTGCACCCATGGCGTAGACATCGGCAAGGTTCGTGACCGCGGCCTTCCACCCCAGTTCGAACGGCGTGTGCCAGGCCCAGCGGAAGTCGGGGCCGTGAATCATCATGTCGGTAGTCACCACGTATCGCTCGCCCTGCTGGCGCATGACGGCGGCGTCGTCCCCCGGGCCCACCTCGGCCGTGGCCGCGGCGGCATAGCGCGGCAGGATTCGGTCGAGAATCTCAGACTCGCTCGCGTCTCGAACGAGACGGGGCGTTTCGGCGGCGGGGGTTTCGGACATACCCCCACGCTATCGGGTGCTGCCGGGGTGTAGTGGACGGCGCGGCGGGGGTTCCACGGTAACCTGGAGGGACCATGTCTGCGCCCTCTCGCTCCATCCTCACCCTGATCGCCGTGGGCGTTGCCGCCCTCACCCTCACGGGGTGCGCACAGGAGGTGCCGATGAAGCCCGCGGAGGATTCAAACAATCCGCGCTGCGCCGAGGTCACCCTGACACTGCCGGACACCCTCGCCGGCCTCGACAAGCGTCGCACCAACGCCCAGGCCACCGGTGCCTGGGGCGATCCCGCCGCCGTGCTGCTGCACTGCGGCGTCACCCCGCCCGGCCCCACCACCGATCGCTGCGTCACCGTGGACGGCGTCGACTGGGTGTTCGATGACTCCCGCGAGAAGGAACAGCTCTTCCGCTTCACCACCTACGGCCGCAACCCTGCCGTGGAGGTCTTCATCAGCTCCGACCCCGAAAAGGGCGGCGTCTCGGGCACAGCGGTGCTCTCCGACCTCGGCTCCTCGGTGGGGCGACTCCCCCAGGTATCGAAGTGCCTGAACGTCAGCGAGGTTCGCTAGCGCGAACCGAACAGGCGGCGCCACAGGCCCGAACCGGGCTTGACCGATCCGCCACCCAGCGGGGTGATCTCTCCGGTTTCGCCGAGGCCGTGCTCGCTCTGCGGCTCATCCGAGGCGGTGGTCAGGTGCGGGGCGATGTCTCGCGGATCCATGGTGCCCTCAATCACGCGCTTCACCTGCTGTACGATCGGCATCTCGACGCCACTGGCGGCGGCGATCTCCAGCACGGGTGCCACCGAGGCGAGGCCCTCGGCGGTCTGCTGCATCTGCTTGACCACGGCGGCCAGCGAGTAGCCCTGACCGAGGAGTTTTCCGGCGGTGTTGTTGCGCGAGAGCGGGCTCTGGCAGGTCGCGATGAGGTCGCCCAACCCGGCCAACCCGGACAGCGTCTCGGCCTGGGCACCCTGGGCCACCGCGAAGTCGGTCATCTCGACCAGGCCGCGGGTGATGATCGAGGCCTTCGTGTTCTCGCCATACCCCACACCGTCCACGATGCCGATGGCCACCGCGATGAGGTTCTTCAGCACGCCACCAAACTCGGTACCGATCACGTCGGTGTTCACGAAGGTGCGGAAGTAGCGGTTGCGGGCGAGCAGCGCCACCTCCTGCGCGGTCTCGAGGGAAATCGAAGACACCACGGCGGCGGTGGGCTGCTCCTTCGCGATCTCCATCGCGAGGTTCGGCCCGCTCGCCACGGCGACGCGCTCGGGCTCGATCTCAAGGCACTGCTCGATGACCTGGCTCATCCGCAGACCGGTCTGCTTCTCGACGCCCTTCATCAGCGACACCACGATGGTGTCCCGGCCGAGCAGCGGCTTGATCGCCGTGAGGTTATCGCGCAGCGCCTGCGACGGCACGGCAATGAACACCACGGCGGCACCGGTGATGGCGGCCTTCAAATCGGAGGTGGCGTGCAGGTTTGCCGGCAGGGTCACGCCCGGAAGGTACTCGGCATTTCGGTGTTCGCGATCGATGGCCGCGGCGGCCTCGGGCCGCCTGGCCCACATGTACACATCCGCCCCGCCGTCGGCGAGGATCTTCGCAAACGTGGTACCCCAGCTTCCCGTGCCCAGCACGGCTACTCGGGTGGGGGCGGTGGTACTACGCTTCGTCAAAACGACCGGTCTCCGTCTGATTGTGTTTGCTCGGGTCCCAGCGTTCGGCCGGGGCCTCTTCCTCTCGAAGGGTTTCCAGCAGCGAGGTTATCGCCACCATCACCTGTTCGGTTGCACCGTGCAGCACGGTCGAGTCCTGGTGCTTGCCCAGGAACTCGTCGAGGTTGACCGGATCACCGATCACAATTTTGATGTTCTTCCGCGGGAACAGCGAGATCTTCTTGCCGTAGCGCGGCATAACCTCCTGGGTACCCCAGTGCGCCATCGGATACACCGGCAGGTTGTGCGTCAGCGCCATCCGAGCCACGCCGGTCTTGCCGCGCATCGGCCAGAGGTTCGGTTCGCGGGTCAGCGTGCCCTCGGGATAAATGATCACGCCCTGCCCGGTCTCAACCAGCCGGCCGGCGGCCGAAATCGGGTCGTTGCCGCGGGTGGAACCCATCCGCTCGACCGGAATCTGGCCGGCCGAACGCAGGATCCAGCCCAGCACCGGGTTCTTAAAGAGCCCGGCCTTGGCCATAAAACGCGGCGCACGACCGATCTTCCAGACGGCCAGCGCCACCACGATCGGGTCAATCTCCGAATAGTGGTTGGGCGCGAGAATGAACGGACCCGAACGCGGCAGCTTATAGGCATCGCGAATGTCGAGACGGAACAGCGGAACCGTCAGCGGCTTCACCAAGCCGGCGAGCGGCCACAGGAACGAGGGCCGGCTCTTCTCGGGAGATCTGGCGAGCTTTCGGCCCTCGGGGTCGCGATGCACGCGCGTCACGCTGGTCACGTTTCTAACCTACGCCTCGAGGGTGAAGTTTGCGCCCAGAGCGGTCAGCTTTTCGAAGAAGTTCTCGTATCCGCGGCTGATAATGCCCACGTTGGACACCCGCGAGGCACCCTCGGCGCTCAGCGCGGCCACCACGTGCGAGAAGCCACCGCGCAGGTCCGGCACGGCGATGTCGGCCGCACGCAGCGACGACGGTCCCGAGATCACGGCGGAGTGCTGGAAGTTACGCTGACCGAAACGGCAGGCCTGCGAACCGAGGCACTCGCGGTGCACCTGAATGGTGGCACCCATCTCGATCAGGGCGTCGACGAAGCCGAAGCGCTGCTCGTACACGGTCTCGTGCACGATCGAGACGCCGGTGGCCTTGGTGAGGGCCACGACGAGCGGCTGCTGCCAGTCGGTCATGAAGCCGGGGTGCACGTCGGTCTCGATGATGACGGGGTTCAGCGGGGTACCGGGGTGACGGAAGCGAATACCGTCGTCCTTGATCTCGAACACACCACCGACCTTGCGGAAGACGTTGAGGAAGGTGCCCATCTCGGCCTGCTTCGCACCGGCAACAAAGATGTCACCCTCGGTGGCCAGGGCCGCGGCGGCCCAGCTGGCGGCCTCATTGCGGTCAAACAGTGCGCGGTGGGTGTAGCCCTCGAGGTGGTCCACACCCTCGATGCGGATCACGCGGTCGGTGTCCACCGAGATGACCGCACCCATCTTCTGCAGGATGTTGATGAGATCCATGATCTCGGGCTCAATGGCCGCGCCGCGCAGCTCGGTGGTGCCCTGGGCACGCACCGCGGTCAGCAGCACCTGCTCGGTCGCGCCAACGCTGGGGTAGGGCAGCTCAACCTTGGTGCCGCGCAGACGCTGCGGTGCCGACAGGCGGATGCCGCTGGGCAGCTTCTCAACGATCGCACCGAACTGGCGCAGCACGTCGAGGTGGAAGTCGATCGGGCGGTCGCCGATACGGCAGCCACCGAGGTCGGGAATGAAGGCCTCACCCAGGCGGTGCAGCAGCGGCCCGCAGAACAGGATCGGGATGCGGCTAGAACCCGCGTGCGCGTTGATCTCCGCAAAGTGAGCGGACTCGACCGCCGACGGGTCGAGGATGAGCTCGCCATCCTCTTCCCCGTCGGTGATCTTCACACCGTGTGCGCCCAGCAGGCCACGAACAACCCGAACATCGGAGATCTTCGGAACGTCGCGCAGCGTGGACGGGGTCTCCCCCAGCAGGGCCGCAACCATCGCCTTGGTGACGAGGTTTTTCGCGCCGCGCACCCGCACACTACCGTTCAGCGGCGTACCGCCGGTGATCGTGATGGTGTCGGCGGCCATGCCAACGCTTGCGCCAGCTCGTGCGGCATCCTGAAGGAGAGAGTTCACCCGGTGTATCCGTCTATTCTGTGGGCGCTCCCGAGGGAGCGGGGATCGGCAGCGTTTTCGGGCGCCAGGAAGCCCTGGTTTCCTCAAACGTCGAAATCTGAGTTTCGTTGCGCAGGGTCAGGCCGATGTCGTCCAGGCCCTCGCGCAGTCTCCACCTAGTGTAATCGTCAACCTCGAAGGGTACGGTCAGCGCGCCGACGGTCGCGGTTTTCGCTTCCAGATCAACCGTCATGTTAATGCCGGGAGTCTCCTCCAGGATCGCCCAGATTGCCTCGAGGTCTTCCTCGCTGATCACGGCGGCCAGCAGACCCTGCTTACCCGAGTTTCCGCGGAAAATATCGGCGAAACGGGGGCTCAGCACCACCTTGAAGCCGAAGTCGCGGAGGGCCCAGACGGCGTGCTCACGGCTCGATCCGGTGCCGAAATCGGCACCGGCAACGAGGATTTGTGCACCCAGGTAGGGCTCCTGGTTCAGCACGAACTCGGGGTCGGTGCGCCAGCCGGCGAACAGGGCGTCCTCGAAGCCGGTCTTGGTGACGCGCTTGAGGTAGACGGCGGGGATGATCTGGTCGGTGTCGACGTTGGAGCGCTTCAGCGGAGCGGCGATCCCGGTGACGGTTTCAAACTTATCCATGGGGATACTCCTTACTTAGCGACGGCCAGATCGGCCAGGTCGGAGGGGCTGGACAGGGTGCCACGAATCGCGGTGGCGGCAGCCACCAGCGGGGACACCAGGTGGGTGCGGCCACCCTTACCCTGACGGCCCTCGAAGTTGCGGTTGGAGGTCGAGGCACAGCGCTCGCCCGGGGCCAGCTGGTCCGGGTTCATGCCGAGGCACATCGAGCAGCCGGCGAAGCGCCACTCGGCACCAAACTCCTTGATGACCTTGTCCAGGCCCTCGGCCTCGGCCTCGATGCGGACGCGGGCGGATCCGGGAACCACCATGACGCGCACGCCGTCGGCCTTCTTCTGGCCCTTGATGATCGAGGCGAAGGCGCGCAGGTCTTCGATCCGCGAGTTGGTGCAGGAGCCCATGAACACGGCGTCCACCGGTACCTCCTTCAGCGGGGTGCCCGCGGTGAGGTCCATGTACTCCAGCGCGCGCTCGGCGGCGGCGCGCTCGTTCGGGTCGGCGAAGTCGGCGGGGTTCGGAACCGGGTCACTCAGCGAGGCGCCCTGACCGGGGTTGGTGCCCCAGGTGACGAAGGGCTCCAGGGTGTCGGCGTCGAGGAAGACCTCGGCGTCATAGACCGCACCCTCATCGCTCGGCAGGGTCTTCCAGTAGGCCACGGCCTCGTCCCAGTCGGCACCCTTGGGCGCGTGAACGCGGCCCTCCAGATAGTCGAAGGTGGTCTGGTCGGGGGCGACCATACCGGCGCGCGCGCCGGCCTCGATCGACATGTTGCAGATGGTCATGCGACCCTCCATCGACAGCGCACGAATCGCGCTGCCGCGGAACTCCAGGACGTAGCCCTGGCCGCCGCCGGTACCGATCTTGGTGATGATCGCCAGCACGATATCCTTGGCGGTCACGCCCGGGCGCAGGGTGCCCTCGACGTTGATCGCCATGGTCTTGAACGGCTTCAGCGGCAGCGTCTGGGTGGCCATGACGTGCTCCACCTCGCTGGTACCGATACCGAATGCCATGGCACCAAAGGCGCCGTGGGTCGAGGTGTGCGAGTCGCCACACACCACGGTGATCCCGGGCATGGTCAGGCCCAGCTGCGGGCCCACGACGTGCACGATGCCCTGCTCGATGTCACCCAGCGAGTGCAGGCGCACACCGAACTCGGCGCAGTTCTTGCGCAGGGTTTCGATCTGGGTGCGGCTGGTGAGATCGGCGATGGGCTTGTCGATGGCCCAGGTCGGGGTGTTGTGATCCTCGGTGGCGATGGTGAGGTCGGGGCGACGCAGCTGACGACCGGCCACGCGCAGGCCGTCGAAGGCCTGGGGGCTCGTGACCTCGTGCACCAGGTGCAGGTCGATGTAGATCAGGTCGGGGGTGCCGTCCTCACCCTTGGCAACGAGGTGGTCATCCCAGACCTTCTCGGCCAGGGTGCGGGGTTTTGTTGAGGTGCTCATGGTGGGTGCTTTCGCTTGGTAACTACTGTGGGGTGACCGGAGGGCGACGATGCGACTCCGCGACGAGGGTTCCGATTCTGCTAAACCTCGTCGCGGCGACGAAGGAGGAGAACCGACCGGAAGGCGACGGTGGTGCGAGTTCTAACCACGGGACACCAGCCGAATCGTGTCGGCGAGGATCTCCCCCGAGATGCGTCCGGCCGCGTCGGCATCCCGACGCTCGATGGCTCGGACGATGCCGTGGTGCCCCTCGGTGTGTTCGGCCAGGATGTCATCGCTCAGCTCAAACTCGACCACGTCGGCGAAGGCGTCGGCCAGGCGGGAGGCCAGGGCATCAAACACGTCAACCAGCACACCGTTCTTACTGGCGACCAGGATGGCGCGGTGGAAGTCGAAGTCGATCGCGACGAACGCGGGCGAGCCGGACGGATGCGTGTCGCGCTCGCGCAGCAGGGCATCCAGTGCCGCAACCTCGGCATCGTCGCGGTTCTCGGCGGCTAGTCGGGCGGCGTGGGTTTCCAGGGCGTAGCGGGTGTTCAGCACGTCCAGCAGCGACGCCGCGGATAGCCGACGCTCGAGCGAGGCCAGCGGGGTACGCGCGGCCACAAATACGCCGGAACCCTGGCGGCTCACCAGCAGACCCTCGGCGGCGAGCGCGCGCACGGCCTCGCGAATGGTGGTGCGACCCACGCGGAACGACTCGGTCAGCTCACGCTCGGTGGGCAGCTTGGTGCCCACCTCAAACGTGCCGGCGGCCAGAGCTTCGCGCAACTGGGTGGCCACGCCGTCGGCCAGGGAGGCACGCGGTGCGGGCTGCAGGGTGGTCGGCATCGCGTCTCCTCTCGCCGGGTCTCTCGGGTCACGTCATCAAAGTTGTCTGTTGACCTGTCTAATGTAACTCGATTTTGACGGAGTGTCGAGCAAGGCGAGCCTTACCCGCCCACCGTCGGTGGCTCGCGATAGCGTGGAGCCATGACCGTTCAGACCGAAACCTCTGCCCGAACCTTCACCGGCCGCGTATTCATCGCGGCCAGCATCGACGGCTTTATCGCCCGACCAGACGGCGACATCTCCTGGCTCGAGGAGGTCACACCCGCGGCCGAGCACGGCCCCGCGCACTCCGCTGAGGGTGCCATCACCGACTATGACGCCTTCATGACCTCGGTGGACTCCCTCGTGATGGGCCGCGCCACCTATGAAAAGGTGCTCACGTTCGGTTTTTGGCCGTACCCCGATCACCGCGTGATCGTGCTGAGCTCGACGCTGTCGACGGATGACCCCAATGTCACCGTTGTGCGTGACCTTGACGCGGCGCTGTCGCTCCTTGCCGCAGCAGAATCGCGCGGCGTCTACGTGGACGGCGGCGGCGTCATCCGCTCGTTCCTCGACCGCGACCTCATCGATGAGATCACCATCACCCGCATCCCGGTCATCCTCGGCTCGGGGCTGCCCCTGTTCGCCGCCGGCATTCCCGAGGCCCGCCTCGAACACCGCGGCACCGCCGTGGCGGAAAATGGATTCGTCACCTCGAGCTATCGGGTGCTGCGGTAAGCACCACTGACGCATCAGTCGAAAACCACCTAACGCTCGAGCGTGACACCCGGATCGCGAGCGATAAAGTCGAGTGCATCTTTCAGTAGCGGACTTGTGAGCAATTCTTCGGTCTCATCCCAGCGATCCATCCACAGCCCAAGGCCTGGAGCCACAGTTGAGACTAAGACTCTTACATCATTGAGAATTAGCCCGGGCGATCGTCTCACCTGGGCCGTTCCATCGCCGAGGCCTGGCATCGGGAACCCGAAGACAACCGGCTCGCAGTGACTTATTCGATTTCGTGCCCAATTCACTCTCTGGGCAATACGCGCGATCTCTCGTCTCGGCAGCGGAAATGCCGACCTCAGCGCCGGCTCCCACAGGACACTCGAATAGCTCACCGACGATCCATCCTCGCGGTTCTCACCCGCCCCAAGGAGGTTGACCCAGGTACCCAGCATGACGTTGGCAACGACCTTCCCCGGTGGTGCCCGGACCCCTGATGCCGTTGCGGCTCGCTCAAACGCGCGTCGACCGGAGGCGTCAAGCAGATCATGGCGGACCTCAAACCAGTCGTCACCGTAATGCGCGGAAAGTGCTCGATGGATGCCCTCGCGAAGCACAACCTCCGCGAGACGCACCGACGCGTGCAGGTGAGCCGCCAATTCGAAATCAAACATGTACAGGGACATCGCCGCTCGTTCTCCCGACGAAGCTGCACGGAATCGACGTAACCTCTGTTTGGCCAGGCGACGAATCATGGCCTTCTGTTCGGCCTGCGAGAGTTGTGGAATCATGCATTCGAGCCTAAGCTGGAGACATAGTCCCCCGGCAGAGGCCGCAGTGGGTTTGGAAGCCGTCGTAGATCACCGATCACGGCGGCTTCACCTTTTCCCATGTCGAGTTCGGCGTGAAGTTAGGGAAGTCTGCCAGGAGACACGCTGAATGCGTCGCCATAAACGAGTTCCACTCATTCTGAGAACGGCCTCATTCACGGACTAGGCGGACATCTCTGCGACATGCACGTATCCCTGATTTGCGCGCAGATACACGGCAAACCGCGGTTCACCGAGAAGCTCCCCAATCTCTTGTTTATCCATACGTTCCAGCGTGAATTTGAGGGCACATGTGCGGGGCCCGGACCCGTACGCTGAGTTCGGAAAACCCCTTACCCCGGTAAGGGGTTTTCTCGTGTACACGCGAGTATCCGGGTGATTACTCGGTGCGCGCTCGCACGAGCAGTGTTTCTGCAGTCACGCATCCCACACCAGGTGCGGACCATGCGGGCACCCGCCCCGCGCACTCCCACAGACCGGCGTGTTGTACGGCAATCGCTTTACGCAGTGTTTCGGGCTTCGTAACATTTCCCGCTCAGATGGAATGAAATCGGCCGTATCGCGGTTATTTCAGCTCGTAAGACCGACTTTTCGACATAATTTGTCATCGGTTGGGCGAGCCTCGCCCAGGCCGGGAAAATGGGAAAAATGACCTCCGCAGATATCTCCACCGTTGATGCCGCAGCCGCCCTCGAGGGCTGGCACCGCGCTCGCACCGCCTACGTGACCGGCACCCACGGCCCGCTCTCGCTGGTTTTCACCCACTGGGGAGTTGCCGGAGAAGACGCCGTGGCAGAGGAGACCGCCCGCGCCGACTGGCCCGAGCACGTGATCTTCAGCCGCCTGCAGCGCGACAACATCGACACCGGTGAGCTCGAGCACGGCTACCGCATCTGGGACACCCGGTCCCCCGCTCAGCAGGCCTTCCAGGGCATCGGCTCCTACGGCTACAACCCCGAGTGGGTCATCGACGCCGAGTTCGAGTACGTGGACGAGTCCCGCTTCATGCCGTTTGAGCACCTGCGCGATGCCGGTGCCACCCGCGGCCTGCCCGTCTCGGGAGACATCGTCTTCACCCTGAACGGTGTCGAGCACCGCCTCGCCGCATTCGATGCCGGCGAGCAACTGCAGCTGGTCTTTGCCGACGCCACCAGCGGCAGCGAGAGCTACGCCTCCGGCCGATTCCTGTTTGTGCCGCGTCCGGCTGTGTCCGCCGATCAGACCCCCGGCACCCGGTTCCCCCTCACCCTGGACTTCAACCACGCGGTGGTTCCGCCCTGTGGTTTCTCCAACCAGATGAACTGTCCGCTGCCCCCGGCCAGCAACCGCTTCACCGAGGCCATCAACGCCGGTGAGAAGAAGGTTATCTGGGCAGACGGCTTCTCGCTGTAGCCCATTCGCGCGAGCCCCCGCTCGTTGCCCGGCCCATCCGAGCGGCAGATGCCGCGACCCGGATAGCCGTGTGCCTCGGCCGGGCGAAACCGTGCGCCCCCGCTTTAATATCCCCTCCCCATCCTCCACAAGGAGCAATCACACATGTCATCAACCCGACGCCCCCGACTGCTGGTCGGCCTGGCAGCCCTCGCGATCTCCGCGATTGCGCTGACCGGCTGCACCAGCAACGCCGGCTCCGGTAACGGCGCATCCGCCGGATCCGACAAGGACCCGATCAACGTCGGCTCCATCTACGAGCCCACGAGCCTCGACCCCATCAAGGGCGGCTCCTCCGGCATCACCGAGGCCTTCACCGGCAACGTGTACGAGGGCCTGTTCCGGATCACCGACGACGCCAAGGTTGAGCCCCTGCTCGCCACCGGCTACAAGGTCTCCGACGACGGCCTCACCTACACTTTCCCGCTGCGCGACGCGACCTTCCACTCCGGTGACCCCGTCACCGCCGAAGACGTCGTATTCAGCCTGAACCGCGTGCTCAGCCCCGAGTCGCTCGGTGCCCGTAAGAAGCAGCTCTCGGTCATCGAAAACGTCGTAGCCACCGACCCCAAGACCGTCACCGTGACGCTGTCGAAGAAGTCATCGAGCTTCGTCTACAACCTCGGTTACGTGTGGGTCATCAACCACAAGGCAAAGGACCTCACCAGCTCCGAGGATGGCTCCGGCCCCTACACCCTCGCGGACTACCGCAAGGGCTCCTCGATCTCGCTGGCACCCTACGCCAAGTACTGGGGCGACAAGCCCAAGAACTCCGGTATCGAGTTCCACTACTACACCGACCCCACCGCGCTGAACAACGCGCTGCTGACCGGCCAGGTAGACGTCATCACCGCGCTCACCAGCCCGGACGCCATCCCGCAGTTCGAGAAGTCGGGCGACTACAAGATCATCGAGGGTACCTCCACCACCAAGGAGCTGCTGGCCTTCAACGACCGCGTCGCACCGTTCGACAACGTGCAGGTTCGTAAGGCCGTCTACTCGGCCATCGACCGCAAGAAGCTCCTCGAGAGCATCTGGGACGGCCGCGGCCAGCTGATCGGCGCGATGGTTCCCCCGTCCGAGCCCGGCTACCTGGACCTCAAGGACAACAACCCCTACGACGTTGACCTCGCCAAGAAGCTGCTGGCCGAGTCCGGCCACGCCGACGGGTTCTCCTTCACCCTGGACACCCCGGACTCCGGCGTGCACCCCACCGTCGCCGAGTTCATCAAGGGCGAGCTCGCGAAGATCAACATCGACGTGAAGATCAACCTGATCACCGACGATAAGTGGGCCGAGAAGGTCTACGGCGCTCACGACTTCCAGGCCACCATGCAGGACCACGTGAACGACCGCGACATCTACTTCTACCAGAACCCCGACTTCTACTGGGGCTACAACAACGCCGACGTCCAGAAGTGGCTGGACGAGGCCGAGGCCGCCGCTACCCCGCAGGAGCAGTCGGACCTCATCGCCAAGGCAAACAAGCAGATCTCGGATGACGCCGCGAGCGTCTGGCTGTACCTCAACCCGCAGCTGCGGGTCGCCGCGAAGGACATCACGGGCGTACCGGTCAACGGTATGAACTCGCTGTTCTACGTGAGCAAGATCGCCCGCGGCTAGGATTCTCTCATCGGATCCTATCTGCTGCGACGAACGGGACTGTTGCTGCTGAGCCTTGCGCTCGCGGTGACGGTCCTGTTCGTCGTGCTCCGACTGCTCGGCAACCCCGTCTACGCGCTGATCAACCTCGAGGCCACCCCCGAGGACATCCGCGCGGCCTCCGCGGCCCTCGGCGTTGACCGACCCATTTTTGTGCAGTTCGCCGACTACATCGGCGGCCTGTTCCGCGGTGACCTCGGCACCTCCTTCAGCTCGCACCTCTCCGTGTCCGACGAGATCCTGCGTCGCCTCAACGTGACCGTGCCGCTGACCCTGATTTCCTTCGCCCTCTCGGTGATCATCGCGATCCCGGTGGGCTTCATCGCCGCCTGGAAGTCCCGCACCTGGTACGGCACCGCGTTCTCCGCGCTCAGCCAGCTTGGTGGCGCGATCCCGGTGTTCTGGGTGGGCATCCTGCTCGTGACCCTGTTCGCGTTGAACCTCGGCGTGCTGCCGGCCGGTGGATTCCCGCGCCGCGACTGGGAAGACCCCGGTGCCGCGCTCACCGCCCTGACGCTCCCGGTGCTGACCATCGCGATCGTGTCCGGCTCCGAATTGGCCCGCTATGTGCGCAGCGCGACGCTCGACATTCTCGACCGCGACTACCTCCGCACCGCCCGCGCGCTCGGCCAGCCGTTCTCCACCGCGCTGCGTCGACATGCGCTGCGAAACGGCATCGTGCCGGTCATCTCAATCCTCGCGATCCAGCTCGCCACCACGTTTGTGGGGGCGGTCGTGGTGGAAAACGTGTTCGCCCTGCCCGGCCTCGGTGACATGCTGATCGCCGGTATCCGCCAGCAGGACTTTCCCAACGTTCAGGGAGTACTCCTGTTCTCGACCATCCTCGTGCTCGTGATCGGCTTCCTCGGCGACGTGCTGCAGCGCGTGCTCGACCCGCGCCTGCGCTCCTCGCTCTCGGGCAACCGACGCGGGAAGGTGTCCGCATGAGCGCCATCGCCGTCTCGGCCACCGCGACACCGCGCGGCCCACGCCGCCGCGCCCTCGGCTCACTCAACCTGATCGTGGGCGCGATCCTGCTGGGCATCATCGTCCTCGCGGGAATCGTCTCGATCTTCTGGACCCCGTTTGACCCGGCCGACACCACCGGCGGCCGGCTCCAGGGGCCCGATGGCACGCACTGGGCGGGCACCGATAAGCTCGGTCGCGACGTCTTCACCCAGCTCATCATCGGTGCGCGTCTCGCGATCACCGTGGGGATCGGTTCGGTCCTGATCGCCGCGATCCTCGGCATCGTCATCGGCCTGCTCGCCGGCTTCTCCCGCCGCTGGGTGGACGACGCCCTCACCAGCCTCCTCGACATCGCCATCGCGTTTCCGACCCTGCTGCTCGCGATGCTCATCGTGGCCTGGCGCGGTGCCTCACTCGACTCCGCGATCATCGCGATCGGTCTGGCCGGCTCGGCGGTCATCGCCCGCCTCACCCGCGTGGTCACCCAGCGCATCCTCGCGCAGGACTTTGTGACCGCCGCGCGCATCTCCGGTACCGGCACGCTCGGCATCGCCTGGCAGCACGTGCTCCCGAACCTCTGGCCCACTCTCGTGGTGCCCGCCGCGCTGCAGTTTGGCGGGGCGGTCCTGGCCGAGGCCTCGCTGTCGTATCTGGGGCTCGGCTCCCCGCCGCCAAACGCGTCGTGGGGTCGCCTGCTGCAGGAAGCCCAGGCCACCGTGAGCGTCGCCCCGCTCAGCGCAATCCTGCCCGGCATCCTGCTCGTGGTCACCGTGATCGGTGCCAACCTGCTGGCCGACGGGCTGCGCGAAAAGCTCGACCCGACCCTGAGGAGGGCACAGTGAGCACACTCACCGTCAACGGCCTCTCCGTGCGCACCGAGGAGGAGCGCGCGCTGGTCTCCGACGTTTCGTTCACCCTGCCCGCGGGCGAGCGCCTCGGCATCATCGGCGAATCCGGCTCGGGCAAGAGCCTCACCGCGCTCTCCGTGCTCGGACTGCTGCCCACGGGGCTGCGCGCGACCGGCAGCATTCGTCTCGGCGACACCGAGCTCGTCGGGGCTTCCCCGCGCACGCTCAACGGTGTGCGCGGATCCGGCATCGCCGCGGTCTTCCAGGAGCCCCTGACCGCCCTCGACCCGCTGATGCGGATCGGCAAGCAGCTCGCCTGGCCGCTCTCGCACCACCGGGGCCTGCGCGGTGACGCGCTGAAGCGCGGGATCATCGAGGCACTGGCCGCCGTGGCATTACCCGACCCCGAAAAGATCGCCCGCTCCTACATTCACGAGGTGTCCGGCGGTCAGCGTCAGCGCGTCGCGATCGCGCTCGCGCTCGCCTGCAACCCCGACATCCTCATCGCCGACGAACCCACCACCGCCCTCGACATCAGCGTGCAGGCCGAAATCCTCGAACTCCTCGACACCGCCGTGCGCGAGCGCGGGATGTCGCTGCTGCTCATCAGCCACGACCTCGCCGTGGTCTCCCGGATGACCGAACACCTGCTGGTGCTGCGCGGCGGCGAGACGATCGAACAGGGCGCGACACGCACCCTGCTGACCACCCCGGCAGCCGACTACACGCGCCTGCTGGTGGACACCGCGCGCAGCCTCGAAGCTTACCTGCCCGAGGTCACCGCCCCGGCACCCCGGACGGAGAACCACTCGTGAGCGAATACCTCCTGGCCGCGGACGATGTGAGCTTCCGATACCCCGGCCGAGGTGCCGACACCCTGCACGGCATCACACTCGCGCTGCGCCGCGGCGAACGCGTCGGCCTCGTGGGCGAATCCGGAGCCGGAAAATCCACTATTCTCAAGCTCCTGCTCGGTCTGGACTCCCCCACCGCAGGTGCCGTACGCTTCCGTGGCGCGCCCCTCAACCTGCGCGATCGCGCCGGCCTGCGCGGCTTCCGTAGCGCGGTGCAGAACGTGTTTCAGGACCCGTACGGCGCGCTGGATCCCCGGGCGAGCGTGGGGCGCAGCATCAGCGAGCCGCTCCGTTCCCTCGGCATCGAACGCGATCGGGCTGCCCTCGATGCCCGCGTGAGCGAGCTACTTCGGGCCGTCGATCTCCCGGCGGACGCCGCGGATCGCTACCCGCACGCATTCTCCGGCGGCCAGCGTCAGCGCATCGCCATTGCGCGCGCCCTGGCTCCGGGCCCGCAGCTGATCCTCGCCGATGAGCCCGTATCGGCCCTCGACATGTCGGTGCGCACTCAGATCATCGAGCTGCTGCGCGGCCTCGGACGCGCGGATGCCGCCGTGCCGGACGATAACCAGACCGGGCTCCTACTCGTTTCCCACGACCTGAGTATCGTGGCCGCGCTGTGCGATCGGGTCGCCGTGCTGCAGGACGGCCGCATCGTTGAGCAGGGCCCCACCGCCCGGGTTCTCGCCGATCCGCAGCACCCGTACACGCGCACCCTCCTCGCCGCTATCCCCCGGCTTCCCCGCGCCGAGGAATAGTCCGGGTAGACTAGAGCGTCACCGACGAAGGAGGACATCATGAGTTCCACCGATGATGCGGCCACGGCCAGCGCCGAGGAAACCAAGCGGAAGTTCCGCGAGGCTCTCGAGCGCAAGAAGCAGCGAGCCCAGGGCGGCGAGGATCACCTCGACTCCACCGGTAGCGTACGCCAGGCACAGGGTAAGGCCCCCAGCCAGCGTCAGTTCCGCCGCAAGAGCGGCGGATAGTTCCGCGGAACCCCGCCCGCACGGTAAAACCGTCACGCCCCACACGGAGCGTGACGGTTTTTCTCTGCCGCGGCAGGGCCACCGCGCCGCCGACTAGTCGGTGGATGCCGGCTGGCGTCCGCGCAGCGGAGTCTCCCGGATCGCAATCGCGGCGGCGAGGCTGATCACCGAGAGGCCGGCCACGATCAGGAAGATGACCCGCGTGCTGTCCGCGACGCCGACGCTGAGCGCGTGCCCGGTGAGCCCCGCGGTGTGGGTGGTGAAGATCGAACCAAAAACGGCCACGGCGATCGATCCGCCGAGTGTACGCAGCAGTGTTACCACACCGGAGGCGGCCCCGATATCGCGCTGCTCCACGCTGTTCTGCGCGATGGTCGTGGTCATCTGCTGGGTCAGGCCGGACCCGATACCAATGAAGACCATGAAGGCACCGGTTACCACCCATCTGGTGTCCGCGGTCATCGTGGACAGCAGCGCGCCGCCGACGATCATCGACGCCGAACCGATGATCGGAAAGAGGCGATACCGGCCGGTACGCGTCATCACGATGCCCGCGACGAGGGAGACGATCACGACGGGCACCATCATCGGAAGCAGCTGCAGGCCGGACTCACTCGCCGAGGCCCCCTGCACCGTCTGCTGGAACAGCGGCAGGTAGAGCACGGCCGCAAACATGACGGCACCGGAGATAAACCCGAGAATCGACGCCATCGTGAAGCTTCGCGAGCGGAATACCTGCAGCGGAACCAGTGGTTCCGGGGTGCGCAGCTCCCAGCGGATGAACGCCGTCATGGCCGCGGCGATGGCCAGCACAAATGCCGCCGACTGCCAGGAAACCCAGGCAAACTCGGTGCCGGCCCAGGTGGTGAGTAACACCATGCCGGCGACGGATCCACCGAGGAGCAGCGCGCCCACCCAGTCGATTCGCGCGTCACGCTGGCGGGTGGCCGGGATGCGCAGGAAAATCGCCGTCCAGACGATCGCGATAATGCCGAGGGGCAGGTTGATCAGGAACGCCCAGCGCCAGCCCAGCCCGTCGGTGATGAGCCCACCCGCGAGCGGCCCGCCGATGGTACCAACGGCCACGATGATCGCGGTCATGCCCTGATACTTGCCGCGTTCTCGCGGCGGAACGAGGTCTCCGATTACGGCGAAGGCGCTCACCGCGAGGCCACCGGCGCCGATGCCCTGCAGCGCGCGGGTCGCGATCAGGAGCTCCATGGTGGGCGCGAGGGCCGCGAGAATGCTCGCGATGATAAACAGCGTGATCGCGAGCTGGTACATGCGCTTGCGGCCGAAGAGGTCGCCCAACTTGCCCCAGATGGGTGTGCTCACGGCCGTCATCAGGGCGTAGGCGGTCACGACCCAGGCGAGGAGGTCGGCCCGGCCGAGCTCCCCCACGATCGTCGGCATCGCCGTGCCCACGATAAAGCCGTCGAGCATCGAGAGCAGGAGTCCAAACATCACCCCGAGGATCGCGAGGGCGACGTACCTCGTCTCATTCGGTGGCGTGGTGGTTTTCAGGGTAGTCATCTCGGGTTCTCCGTTCGGCCGGTGCTCCGGGCGCACCACTGCGGCACTCAACCCATAACGAACACGTTCGTTTAGGAACCATACACACGAACGAACGCATTCGCAACGAACGCGTTCGTTTCTGAGAATTTGCCGAGTTCGGTTGCGGGAACGAACACGTTCGCTTACTGTGAGTGACATGACATCATCAGTTGGCAGCCGCCGCGAGCGGCCCGCAAAACCGCCGCTCTCCCGCGAATGGATCATCGCCGAGACGATCAAGATTGCGCAGGAGGAGGGCCTCGCCAAGGCCACCATGCGTCGCGTCGCGACCGCCCTCGACACCGGCCCGGCGTCGCTGTACGTGTACGTGGCAAACACCGCCGAGCTCCACGCGGCGGTCACCGATGAACTGACCGGAACGCTTCCGGCAGACGCCGAGGGCACCTGGGCGGAGCGTCTCGAACGCCTCCTCAGCGCCTACAGCCACCTGCTCGTCAGCTATCCCGGGCTCGCCCGTTCGGCGCTGCAAATGCGCCCGATGGGGCCGAACACCGTCCGGCTCTTCGACCGCATCCTCGGCCTCCTTCTGGAGGGTGAGGTGGCCGCTGATCGCGCCGCCTGGGGCGCGGACCTCCTGGTTCAGCACGCCACGGCCAACGCGGCCGAGCACAGCGCCCCGGCCGTGGATGACGCCTACCCTGCACCGTTTGCCCCGGAGGCCGTCGAGGCGATCAACGCCACCATTCGCGGGGCGGATGCACGCGATGTTCCCCACATCGCCCGGCACGCTGACCTCCTGCTTTCCGGCTCCCCCGAGCAGCGATCCTCCTGGGCCACTCGCGCCCTGATCGCCGGCATCTCGGCCACCCCCATCCCCCAGTAACACCCCGCGGGATCCCCCGCTATCGAAAGGATTGCCCCATGACCACCCACTACCCCATCGTCATTCTCGGCGGAGGCCTCGGCGGGCTCACCCTTGCCCGGGTTCTGCACATTAACGGCATCGAATCCGCGGTCTTCGACCTCGAGGCGAGCCGCCACGCCCGCGTCCAGGGCGGAATGCTCGACATTCACACGTACAACGGTCAGCTCGCCGTACGCGCCGCTGACCTCTGGGAGCCCTTCACGGAGCTGATTCACCGGGGCGGGGAGTCGATGCGCATGCTCGACCACACCGCCGCCGTGCTCTTTGAGCAGGAGGATGACGGGCAGCTCAACCGTCCCGAGGTTGATCGCGGTGCCCTGCGCGACCTCCTGATCGATGCCCTCCCCGAGGGGACCATCCACTGGGGGCGTAAAGCCACAGCCGTTCGCCCGGTTGCCGGATACCCCGGCCGCCACGAGGTCGAATTTGCCGACGGCGAGACCATCACAACCGACCTCCTGATCGGTGCGGACGGCGCCTGGTCCAAGGTACGCACCCTGCTCACCGATCTCGTGCCGAGCTATACGGGCATCTCGTTCATCGAGGCGGATCTCCACGATGCGGATGCGCGGCATCCGCGCGAGGCCGCGGTCATGGGCGCTGGCATGCTGATGGCGTTCCGGGGAAACACCGGCGTCCTCGGCCATCGCGAGACCGACGGCTCACTCCACTCCTACATCGGTTTCCGCGTGCCGGAGGACTGGATCGACACCATCGACTGGACGGACAACTCCGCGGCCGCCGCGGCGGTACTCGCTCGCCTCGACGGTTGGGATGATGCGCTGCGTGGCCTCATTGCCCACGCCGACAGCGCACTGACCCCGCGGCGGATCAGCGCGCTTCCCGTGGGAATTCGCTGGGAACGCGTCGCCGGTGTGACCCTGCTCGGTGATGCTGCCCACGTCATGAGCCCGTTTGCCGGCGAGGGTGCAAATATCGCAATGTTCGACGCCTCGGAGCTCGCACGGGCGATCATTGAGCACCCGGGCGATGTCGAGGCCGCACTCACCGCCTACGAGGCCGAGCTGTTTCCCCGCGCCACCGAGGCCGCCTCAGACTCCGCCGAGAGCCTCGAGATCATGTTCCGCGAGGACTCCCCGCGCGGCCTGATCGACATGTTCTCGCAGTTCAGCGAGATGGCGGAGCGGGACGAAAACCCCGAGTCTCGCTAGCGCGGAATGACGTCGATCGCGCCCGTTTCGGTACGCTCGGGCTCGTTCGGCGTGAACATCCAGACGATCGCGGCCAGCACCAGGATCGCGCCGGTCACGGCGAACGCCGGGCCGAAGCCGGCCAGATCCGCGAGCATGCCGATCGCCAGCGGGCCGATCACGGCGCCGAGGTCCGACATCATCTGGAAGGTGGCGAGCACCGGGCCACCGCGGTGGTGCCGGCCCACGACGTCCGCCACGACCGCCTGCTGCGACGGCGCGCAGAGCCCCGTTCCCACGCCCGCGATCGCACACAGCACGAGCGAGATCACGAGGTTATCGGCGAAGCCGAACAGGGCGGTCGAGACACCCGCGAGCGCCATGCCGCCGATGATGAAGGGGCGGCGGCCGTAGCGGTCGGACCACCGCCCGGCCGGGAGAATGATCGCCGCGTTTCCGAGCGCGAAGGTCGTGAGGGCGAGGGCCGCGGCCTCGGCGGTGCCGGGGAACAGCGTGGCCATCACCACGGGGACGAGTGCGACCCGCACGCCGAAGGCCGTCCAGCCGTTCGCAAAGTTGGCCGCCACCGCCGCACGGTAGGGCTTGCGCGCCCAGGCCGCCGCAAGGGTCAGGACCGGTCGCACGTCGATACCGGTGCCCATGACACCCGGCTCATCACCGGGCTCGACCCGCACTCGGCCGAGGGCAATTGCCACCACCGCGCACGCGGCGAACAGCGTGATCGCGTAAATCACAAACGGTGCCTGTAGCCCAAACGGTGCCACGAGAGCACCGAGGATCGGCCCGGCCACGCCGCCGATCAGGAAGCTTCCCGAGTAGAGGCTCGAAATGCGGGCGCGCATGCTGGCCGGGCTGATGCGGATCAGCAGGCCCATCGCCGAAACGGTGAACATCGTCGATCCGATACCCGCCACCGCACGCAGCGCCACGAGCTGCCAGTACTCTACCGCGAGCGCGCAGGCACCGGTACTGACGGCCACGATCATGAGGCCCGAAATGTAAATGTGCTTCTCGCCGAAGCGCTGCACGAGCCAGCCCGAGGCGGGGGCGAAGAGCAGCCGCATGGCCGCAAAAACGCTCACCACCGCAGAGATCTCGGTATTGCCCACACCGAAGCGCTGGGCATACAGCGGCAGAACGGGGGCGACGATTCCGTACCCCAGGGCAATCACAAACGAGGCTGCAACGAGCACCCACACTTCGCGTGGAACGGTGGGACGATGCGGCACGGCACCCCTTAATCAGAAAACAGACGGTTTCTCCAGGTTACCGTTTATTACGGTGGTGCCGTGCCGCGGTGTCGCTGCCTAGCGCTCGTCGGGGTCGCCCGCGGTGATCTTTTCCGCCGGCGGCTTGTTACGCGACTTCACCAGGCTCGCGACGGTGGCGATAGCCATCGAGGCGAGAATCACGCCGAGCGAGGTCCACGTGCTGATCTCCGGGGCCCACTCGAAGCTCTGACCGCCGTTGATGAAGGGTAGCTCGTTGGTGTGCATCGCGTGCAGCACCAGCTTCACACCGATGAACGCAAGGATGAAGGCGATACCGTACTTGAGGTACTCCAGGCGCTCGAGCAGGCCGCCCAGCAGGAAGTACAGCTGGCGCAGGCCCATCAGGGCAAACACGTTGGCGGTAAACACGATGAACGGGCTCTGTGTGATCCCGAAGATCGCGGGGATGGAATCCAGGGCGAAGAGCAGGTCGGTGGTACCGATCGAGATGAACACGATGATCATCGGGGTCCAGTAGCGCTTCCCGCCAATGGTGGTGCGCAGCTTGTTCTCGTCGTAGTCGTCGGCGACGTTCATGCGCTTCTTCAGCCACAGGGTGAAGCGGCTGTCGGTCTGCTCACCATCGTGGCCAAAGGCCTGCTGCCAGGCGGTGTAGAGCAGCCAGGCACCGAACAGGTAGAAGATGAAGGAGAAGTTCTCGATCAGGGCGGCACCGGCGAGGATGAAGATACCGCGCAGCACCAGGGCGATGATGATACCCACCATCAGCACCTCCTGCTGGAACTTTCGCGGCACCGCGAAGCGAGCCATGATGATCACAAACACGAAGAGATTATCGATGGAGAGCGAATACTCGGTGAGCCAACCGGCCACGAACTGCCCGGCAAACTCATGGCCGGCGAGGAAGTACATCAGCACGGCGAAGATCAGCGCGAGTGCCACATAGAAGCTCACCCAGAGGGAGGCTTCCTTCATCGAGGGAATGTGGGGGCGGCGGGTAACGATCAGTAGATCGGCCACCAGTACCAGAACGAGCACCACACAGGTGATGATCTCGAAGAGGAGGGGAAGCTGGGGATGCATTTTATCCTTCACGAACGTGCCCAGGGTAGGGCGAAGCCGTGAAAGTCTCTCCCGCAGTTCTGAAAACTGCCGCCGCGCCCGGACCCACCGTCCTGGTGGATCGTGATGACGATCGCGGCGATGTGGGATACTCCCCTTCGCGTGGATTAGCTTAGCGCATGTCGAGCCGCGCCGCGCCGCAACCCGGGTGAGGCCTCGAGCGCCGCCCCCCCAGGCGAGCGCTACGAGGCCTCTGAATGGTGGGGTTTCCCCCGAAACCCTCCATCCGATGGGGCAGAGCTGACCCATCACGCCGAACGTATCCTGGGAGTGTGTGGATCCTCTCCACGCCCGGAACCTCCGGATCTAGATATCCAGTGCGGGCGGGTTGTTGCGCGGCCGCGAGGAGTGCACGGCACCGGCGCTGGCCGCCACGATCAGCACGATCGCGAGGACCTCAAACAGCCCGAGCTTCTGATGCAGCACAAACAGCCCGGCGAGCGCGGCCACGACCGGGCCGAGCGACATCAGGATGGAGAACACCGCGGTGGGCAGGCGGCGCAGCGCGTTGAGCTCCGCGGCGTAGGGAATCGCCGAGGACATGATCGCGATGAGGAGGCCGAGGGCCAGGATGTTCGGGGCCAGCACGGCACCACCCGAGGCGATGAGGCCGAAGGGCAGGATCATCACGGCACCAATGCTCATGGCAATGGCGAGGCCGCTGAGCCCGGGGAAGCTCGCACCGGTACGGGCCGAGGTCACGATGTAGAGCGCCCACATGACGCCGGCGAGCAGCGCCAGCAGGACGCCGATGGGGTCGAGTGTGCCCCAGCCGCCGTGGCCCAGCAGGGCGACTCCGGCGAGGGCGAGGCCCGCCCAGGCCCAGCGCGCGCGGCCGCGGCCGGTGATCACCGAGAGGGTGAGCGGGCCGAGCACCTCGATCGCGACGGCCGGTCCCAGCGGGATGCGATCGATCGCGAGGTAGAACAGGGTGTTCATCAGCATGAGCGCGAACGCAAAGCCCACGACCGTGAGCCACTGCGAACGCGAGTGACCGCGCAGCCTCGGGCGTGCGATGAGGAACAGCAGGATTGCCGAGAAGCCCATGCGCAGCGCCACCATGCCGAGCGCCCCGGTCTGGGGGAATACGAGGATCGCGAAGGCCGCACCGACGTCCTGACAGGCCATCCCGGCCAGCACCAGTGCCACACCGGTCAGTCTTGCCTTGGGCGAACCGGCAGCGCTCATTCAGGATCCTCACTCGGGTTGATCGGGACTGGCTAGCCGTGACCATCTGGTGAGCATCGGCGCAAAGCAAAACTCCCCCGGTTGAACCGAGGGAGTTTCTCTGTGGTGATCCCAACGGGATTTGAACCCGTGCCGCCGCCGTGAGAGGGCGGTGTCCTAGGCCGCTAAACGATGGGACCGAACTACCTGTTAAGTATGACACACAACCACCACCGGACTGAAATCCGGCGTGTCGGCCGGGGCGGACGCTCCCCCGGGCAAAACACAAGGCGGGTTTTCATCCGGAGATGAAAACCCGCCATAGTGGTGATCCCAACGGGATTTGAACCCGTGCCGCCGCCGTGAGAGGGCGGTGTCCTAGGCCGCTAAACGATGGGACCGAACACAGTAATGTACACATCACTGCTGTGTTGAAACGTTTACCCTTCCACACTCTTCGATTTCTCAAATCGTGTGCAATGGTGATCCCAACGGGATTTGAACCCGTGCCGCCGCCGTGAGAGGGCGGTGTCCTAGGCCGCTAAACGATGGGACCGAAGCAACGTGTAAAAGTATGGCACGGGATTCCGGGTCGGCACAAATCGAGCCGCAACACGCCCCGTCAGTAGGCGTGTTTTGGGGCATTTAACCGCGGATTCACGCGGTTGAATATGCCCGAAAACCAGCCAAAACAGTTTTCGGCGACACACCCGTGGGCGTGTCGCCGAAAGACGCTGCGTGCTTCCTAGTTGCCGTCGAAAGCTCTGTTGACCTCGCTGAGCATGGGCGGGTTCGCCCCGGGCCACTCGCAGGCCAGCGATGCCGCGGCGTTCGCGAAGCGCAGGTGTTCGATCCACTCGGTGGGGCCCTGGCGCAGGAGCGCCGCGGGGTCCTTACCGACACCGCTGAGCAGGCGATACAGCAGGGCGGCGACGAAGGTGTCTCCGGCGGCTACGGTATCAACCACGGTGGTGGGGCGGGCGGGGACGTCCACGGGGCGCACGCCCGGGCGGAAGAGGCTCACGCCGTCTCCCCCGCGGGTGAGGACCACCGCTCGGGAGCGTGACCAGATTTCGGCCACCTCGCCGGGGAGGCGGTCGGGGTAGAGCCAGCGGAGGTCGCCCACGCTGGTTTTGACGATGTGGGCGGAGGCGACGAGGCGGGACACCCGCTCGTGTTCGCGTTCGCGAGAAACGCCGAGGCTCGGCTGCAGGTTGAGGTCAAACGAGATCAGCGTCTTGCCGGCGGCGAAGATGCGCTCAACCTGCTCGGCAATGACCGAGGCACCGGGTTCCATGATGGCGGCCAGCGAACCGAGGTGCAGCGCGCGGGCGTTTTTGCCGAGGTGGCCGAGTTCATCCGCGGTCCACTGCCAGTCGGCGGTGCCATTGATATAGAACGAATACTCGGCCGCGCCGCCCTGGCCGCGGTTGGCCACGGCAACGGAGGTGGGTTCGGTGGCCTGGACGCAGTGGTCGAGCGCGACACCGTTGCGGCGCAGGTTTTCTCCCACGAGGGCGCCGAAGCGATCGTTGCCGAGGCGGCCGAAGAATCGGGTGTCGATGCCGAGCCGGGTGAGGGCGATCGCGACGTTCGCGGGGGCCCCTCCGGGCGTGGGGCGGTACCGACCGTCTGCCTCTTGAATCAGATCAATCAGGGCCTCGCCCACTACCGCTACAACCACGACCCGCTCCACTTCACACCGCGGCGCTACCGGCTGGTGCGCGCGAACCTTCTCCGAGTATATCCACCCCCTTATTCCGGGCCGGACGGGGTGACCGTTTTATTCAATCGGTGGGCACGGGCCTCGGGCTATTCTGGGCGCATGACACTCACTCTTGGATTCATCGGGCTCGTGACCACGGACATGTCGGCGGCCCTCACCTTCTATCGCACCCTCGGTGTCGACATCCCAGCCGGTGCAGAAACCGCGCCGCACGTGGACGCCGTGCTCCCGGATGGCACCACGCTCGCGTGGGATACTGTCGAGGTGATTCGTTCCTTCGATCCCGGCTATGCGATCGCCGCGGGCGGGCACCGGATCGCGCTGGCGTTTGCGCACGGCACCCCCGCGGAGGTGGATGCAACTTTCTCGCGGTTGGAGGCGGCGGGCTACCCGGGCCATGTGGCACCGTGGGATGCCCCCTGGGGTCAACGCTACGCGACCGTCCTCGATCCTGATGGCAACTCGATCGACCTGTTTGCGCCGCTCGGCGAGGGCTAGTCGCCGGCCGCGCTCACCTCGCCCGGGGTGTGGCCGACGACGCGACGGAATTCCCGGGTGAGGTGCGGCTGATCGGAGTATCCGGCGCGGGCGGCCGCCTCGGCGAGCGCCGTCCCCGAGCGGATGAGCGCGTGCGCGCGTTTGGCTCGCTCGATACGAATGAGGGCGGCATAGCCGTATCCGAATCGTGCGAGCATTCGGCGGCGCAACTGACGCTCTGACCATCCCAGCCTGCGGGCGAGGGCGGATGCGCTCTCCGCCCGCCGCGCGGCACGGTGGGTTTCCCGCGCCCAGGGGTCTTCCGGTTGGCCTCCGAGGAGATCGTGCCCGGGGTTTCGCGCCTGGGCGCGCACGCGCGTGGCGAGTTCTCGGGTGCGCGCGGGGTCGAGGACATCGCCGAGGGGCGCTCCGGTATCGCGAAGCTCCGCGAGGTCGATTCCCAGCGTGGCGGCCGCCTGGCCGGGAGCAAACCGCAGGCCGATGCTCACGCCGTCGGCATCCGGCAGCGTGGTGATCGCCCGGGTCGAGGGCCCGGCAAGGAAGAGATCGCCGCCGCGCAGGATGAGGTCCACGCTGCCGTCGGCGGGGATCACTCCGCCGGCACCGCCGAGGGAGCGCCACAGGGTGCGCGCGTCGCTCAGGCGTGTCTCCGCGTACATGGACCTCTTCTTCCCTTCTCTCGCGGCCCACCGGCCGAGCGTGTTTTTGTGACTACCGGGCGTCCACCACGGCGAGTTCCACATCCCAGCCGAGCCGGGCGGCGCGGTCGTGAAGCATCTGGGCATTGGCCGCGGTCACCGCACGAGAGATGTCTTCCGGGTAGTACGCACGGATCCCCGCGGGCGGCACGAATCGGCCACCGAGCGGGTCAACACCCGCCTCGCGCGTGCTCCACCAGCGGTCGAGTGCGCGTTCGACGGCGATCTCGGCGGGCACCTCAACGTCGTAGATGATGAGCTGCTCGTACCCGAAGCCGTCGAGTTCCGCGAGTAGTTCACCCACGTATTCGATGCTTGAGAGCGTGCCGTGGATCACGATGTTTTCGCCGTCCACGAGGCAGTCCTCCCGCATGGCGTCCGCGAGGGCGGTGGATTCGGCGTGCACAAACCCCGCGAGTTCGCGCGGCATGATGGGGCGGCCGTCTTCCAGGGTGTCGTGAAGCCAGCGATCCAGCAGACCGCGCTCGCGGGCATCGATCAGCAGGGCATCCTTGAAATCGTCAGCGTCGATGTCGCGAAAGCCCTCCAGTCGCGGATCGAGCGCAAGCGCGGTGGACTTGCCGGCACCGGGCGGCCCCGCGGTCACTACCGCGGCGAGCGCTCCCCCAAACGCGCCCGGGTTCTTCCGACGGGCGGTATCGATGAGTTCGCCGTGCAGGCGCAGCCGGGAGGCGTCGTACAGCGAACCGTCGCCGAAGATCCAGCGGGTAGAGGCGTCCTCGCGGTCACCCCACGGGTTGTCGAGGCCGTCTCGGCGCAGCACCTGCTCAAGCTGCGCGGCGACGCGTTCGCGCGGGGCGTTCACCGTGACCTGCGGCGCGCAGCTGCCTGGCGCACGGCCTCATACTCGGCCTCGGTGATGAGCCCATCGCGCAGTGCGGCCATGAGCTGGCGGGCGGCACCGGTGGCGCTCGCGGCGCCGTCGTATGCGCCCCATTTTCCGGGGGTGTGCGCGGTGAGGCTGAGCGCGCTGAGCTTGCTGATCATTTCGTCGGTGGTGATGGTGCCAGACTGCCGTTCGATCACGATGTCGCGGAGATCCGCGGCCCCGCGATACAGCTCGCGCCGGGCGAGGCGACGGGTGATCTCCTCCACCGGGACATCCAGCTGCTCGGCGATTTCCTCGGCGGAGTTGCCCTGATCGTTCAGCGCAAACACCCCGCGGGTAAAGCGCAGGTCGGCGAAGCCGCGGCGCTCTCCGCCCGGCTGCCAGTGGCCGCCCTCGCGGCGTCCACGGCGGCGATCTCCAGGCTCGTGTGCGTCGGCCTGCTGCATCATGCGGCGCAGCTCGCGACGAATGTCTTCGGGTGTGGGGCCGTCCGGATGCCCGGTACCGCCCAGCCCGCTGGCGTTCCCCAGCCCGCCGGGACCACCGGGGCGGCGATGCCCGCCCTCGCGGCCGCGCCGCGGGGTGCGCCCGGTTTCCGGGGTGTGTTCCGCTGCTGCGTCCTCGTGGTCCTGCTCGCCGTCGGCCATGGTGATACCTCCACGGCCAAATTTACCAGCGTTCGCGGGCACGGGCATCCCGGATGGCGCACCCCCGAGGTATCACCCCGCTATGCGATGCGTACGCGCTGATCTCCGAGCTAAACCTCGATGCGCAGTTCACCACCGACGGCCTCAACATATCGCCGCAGGGTGTCTACCTGTGCACGCTCAATATCCCCGTTTTCCAGCCGGGAGATGCGGTTCTGGCTGACATCCAGGCGGGCCGCCAACTCGACCTGGGTGAGCGAGGATGCCTCCCTCAGCTCACGCAGCCGATACGCGCGGATGGCCGCGGACATGCGGCGCTTGTGCGCGTTCACGTTTTCGCGATCTACGGGTCGTTCCCGCAGCAGGGCTTCCAGGCTCATGTTCACTCGTTCTTCCCCAGACTTCGTCGGTGCCGATCGAAAAGGTCGTCGGCACGAAGGATGTTTTTCCTGTACTGCTTTGTCCAATTGCCGGACTTGTCACCGGCGATCAGCATGATCGCGTGGCGGGCCGGATCGAACGCAAACAGGATGCGAAGCTCGCTGCGCCCCGAAGACCCGGGGCGCAGTTCCTTCATATTGCGGTGGCGTGAATAAGACACGGTAGCGAGAAAAGCCTGCGGTTTTCGGGGAGCTCGGAACCTGGCGGGAAGTATTTCACCGCCTTTACGCTCATTTAACGGGTGGGGGCGTTGACTGGAGGAACAACCACAGGAGGTCACAATGTCCGTTCTTCCCACCGCCGCCGTATCCGATGTATTTGCGTGGTCCCTCGAGGTCTCCACGGGGGTCACCTCCGTGGTGTCCGTGCCGCTTCCGCCGGGAGTACTGGCCGCACACACCCCCGGCGGCGTCCCCGAAAGCGTTGTCCCGACCCGCGTTTACCGCCACACGGGCGAGGGGCCCGTCTCGCGCTGAGCGCCTCCCAGACCCCCGCTTTCCCCGGATCCCCGGGTAAAACGGGATGAAAAGGATCCCCGGGGTCGCTCCGATAGGATCGTGGTACTGCACCGAGTGATCCCCATCCCAGAGGAGGCTTCATGCCTATCGCTTCCGGCGGCGCACCCGTCGCCCGCAAATCGCTGCGTGAATCCGCCGCGGAACAGATCCGCGCGGCCATTCTTGACGGCACGCTCCAGCCCGGCGAAACCCTCAACGATGGCGAGCTGCAGGAGTGGCTGGGCATTTCCCGCACCCCGGTGCGCGACGCCCTGAACGACCTCGCCCGCTACGGCCTGATCGAGATGGCCCCGCAGCGCTACACCCGGGTGGCAAAGCCTCGCCCCGAGGATCGCACTCTCATCATGCAGACCCTCGGTGCCCTGGTCGGCGGTGTGGTACGCATCACAGTGCCCGAGCTCACCGAGGCCCAGCGCTCCGAACTCATCGCCTCGATTCGCACCGCCGCCGCGACCCTGCCGAGCCGCGACTACCGGGCCCACGGAGTCCTCGGCTGGGACATGGTTGACCTGTTCCTGAAGTCCTGCCCCAACCACATCCTCGTCGCCGCCACCCAGGATCGCATCGACGGCTTGGGCTACCAGCTCACCATCACCCGCAACGTCGAAAGCACCGACTGGGCGGCCCTCGAGGCCGGCTACCCGGCACTCATCGCGGCCCTCGAAGCGGGCGACGCCATCGCCGCCGAGCTCGCAATCGAAACCGTCTTCCAGCTGCCGCAGCCCACCGCGTAGCGCACAAACACGTATCGCCCGCCCTTCCAAGGGCGGGCGATACGTGTTTGTGTGGCTAGTCTTGGCCGCGGAAGGTTTCGATGAAGTTGCGGCGGGTGGGTTCGTACATCGCAAAGATGAGGTCGCCGGTGGCTTCGGCATCGCCGGTGTGCGCGGCCGCGTTGATGGCCTCCAGCTGGGCGACGATCTCAGTGACGCCGGTCAGGCCCTCACGCGGGGTGAGGACACGCAGCAGTTGGAGTGAAAGGCCCTCCACGGTTTCGACCAATATCCGGTTGCCGGTGGCCCTTTCGAAGACCAGAAAGAAATCGCGGATCGCCGGGCCAAGCCCCGCCAGATCGTCGTTCTCCAGGCAGGCGCGGGCATCCTCGGTGAAGCCCCGCAGCTCGGCCAGCTGATCGTCACTCAGGTGTCCCACGGTCTTGCGGGCCGCGTGTTCGTGCAGCACACCGGTGGTGAAGATCGCCTCATTGATGTTGCGGAAGTCCAGCGGTGCCACGCGCGTGTACTTGTGCGGGACCAGCTCGACGATGCCGTTCTCGGCCAGGCGGTTCAGCGCCTCCCGGATTGGGGTGCGCGAGGTACCGAGCCAGGTCAGCAGCTCCTCATCGTGCAGCTGCTCGCCGGCCTCGAGGGTGCCGTCAAGAATCGCGTTGAGGATGGTGTCGTAGATCTCGTCGCGCAGCAGGCGGCGGCGAATCGGGGCGCGTCCGGTGCGGGGCATTAGGAGGCCTTTTCGGTCGGGGCGGCGCTGGCCGCGAGGATCTGATCGTGGAAGTCGCCCACCTCGGACTCGAAGTATCGGGTGCACGCCCGCGAGGCCTCCCGGGCGTCGCCGGCGAGGGTCGCGTCGACCATCTCGCGGATCGCGTCATACGTTGAGGTGCGGCTGATCTGATCGCTGTGTGCGCGCAGGATCCGCTGCACGTGCGGGTCAAACCGAGCCGGCAGCCGCAGCAGCACCCGGTTGTCGTAGCGCTGAATGTACACCTCGAAGATCGAGGTGAGGATCTCCGGGGCCTGCGCGGCCTTTCGGCCGGCCGGGCCCACCAGCTTTTTCAGCAGCGCGGTGAGGGTCTTCCGGTCCGCGTCGGTGAGGAGCGGCACGACCTCGCGGATCGCGGCGGCATAGAGCGCACCCAGCACCTCCATCATTTCGCCGAACTCGACCGGGTCGATCTCGGCCACCCTGGTGGCCTTCTGCGGCAGCACCTCGACCAGTCCGATGTTGGCGAGGCGACCCAGCGCCTCACGAATCGGGGTGCGCGAGGCCCCCAGCCACACCTCGAGCTCGCGGTCCGAGAGGGTGCGCCCGGGCTCAAGATCCCCGGAGACGATCGCCGCGAGAATGCGGTCATACACCTGGTCGCGCAGCAGGAGACGCGGGGTGGCGCTGGGTTTCTTCGGTACGGGCATCCCTCCACACTAACGGTAATTCTCGCCCCCGGAACCGCGCGCGACCGCCCCACGTCGCCGCCCGTCGGCACCCGTTTCTGGGCGAGGGACACCATTGCCCCATCCCTGGAGGAGACGTTCCGTACAGACCGACACAAACAAAAACTCCCCGCTTCGAAAAGCGAGGAGTTTATTTTGCTGGGGTACCTGGACTCGAACCAAGAATAACTGAACCAGAATCAGTCGTGTTGCCAATTACACCATACCCCATCAGTTCGGAACCTTTTTCTCAGTGCCGTGCTGATGTTTCTAGAATAGCCGGAGCGTTAGCTGGACGCCAAATCGACGGCGTGAATGCGCGTGTCGAGCGTGTCGCGCAGCACTGCGGCTGCGGCCCGCGCACCGGCACCGGCGGCGACGATGAGCTGCTGCGGGCCGGGTGGGGTGATATCCCCCACCGCGTATACGCCGGGGACGCTGGTGCGACCCTCGTCGTCGACGCTGATCAGCGCGCCCAGCTCGGGATCCGCCGAATCATCTGCGGAGCCCACGTGGGCGCTGGGTGTGCGATCCAGGTTCAGCTCGGTCAGGTAGCCGTCGGGCACCGTCCACTCGGGACGCACAAAGCCCGCGCTCCGCTCCAGGACGTCGCCGTCCTCGAAGCGCACGCCGGTGAGGCCGGAGCGGTCGCCAACGAGCTCGGCGATGGGGCGGCGATCCAGGCGGATCCCCGCGGCGGCGAGCTCGGCATCCGCCGAGGCCGGCACGCGGTCACTCCCGTTACTCAGCGCCACCACGTCATCCGACCACAGGGTGGTGTGCAGGGCACGGCGTACGAGATCCTCGGTTTCGCCGAGCATCACCAGGGGCTGATCGCTCTTCTCAAAGCCGTCACACTCAAAGCAGGAGTGAATCGAGGTGCCGTAGAACGAGCGCACACCCTGAATCTGCGGCAGACGCTCGGTCAGGCCGGTGGCGAGCACCACGCGACGCGCACGCACCTCGTGGTCCGGAGCCCCGCGCACGCCGGTGGCCTTCACGACGAAGCCGTCACCCTCCGGGGTGATGCTGTCGACCTGGGCGAACGCCACCGTGCCGTTATCGTAGGCCTCCACATCCTCCCGGGCGAGGCGCCGCAGCTCGAGCGGCGGCACCCCGTCCCGGGTGAGGAAGCCGTGAGACATCAACGTCGCGGCGTGCCGCGGACGGTTACCATCCAGCACCAGCACCCGCTGACGCGCGCGCACCAGGTTCAGCGCACAGGACAGTCCGGCGGGGCCCCCGCCCACAACCACAACGTCAATATCCATGGTTTTGTTATTCCCCTCGCAGTGCGGACAGGCGCTCGAGACGCGCAAGCGTCTCGGCCTTGCCCAGGATTTCCATCGACTCAAACAGCGGCGGGGAAATCCGGCGACCGGAGATACCCACCCGCAGCGGACCGTAGGCGATCCGCGGCTTGAGTTCGAGACCATCGATCAGGGCCGACTTCAGCGTCTCCTGGATCGGTTCGGTCGTGAAATCCTCCACACCCTCGAGTGCGGTGATCGCCGCGCTCAGCACCTCAACGGTGTTGGCGGGCAGGCTCTTCAGGGCGTCCTCCTGGAACTCGAGCGCCGCGGCGTCGGTAAACAGGAAGCCGAGCATGGCCGGAGCCTCACCCAGCAGGCCGATGCGCTCCTGCACCAGCGGTGCCGCCTCGGCGAGGATCGCGCGCTCGGCGTCGGTCACGTCGGCACCCAGCACACCCGCGGTCTGCAGGTACGGGATCGTCCGCTCGGCGAAGTCGGCGACATCCAGCAGGCGGATGTGGTCACCGTTGATGGACTCGGCCTTCTTGAGGTCGAAGCGCGCGGGCGACGGGTTGACGTCGGTCACGTCAAACGCCGCCACGAACTCCTCGATGCTGAAGACATCGCGGTCGGCCGAGAGGCCCCAACCCAGCAGTGCCAGGTAGTTGACCAGACCCTCGGGGATGAAGCCGCGGTCGCGGTGCAGGAAGAGGTTCGACTCGGGGTCGCGCTTGGAGAGCTTCTTGTTGCCCTCCCCCATTACGTAGGGCAGGTGACCGAAACGCGGAATCGCGGTGGCCACACCGATCTCGATCAGCGCCGCATACAGCGCGATCTGACGCGGGGTCGAGGGCAGAATGTCTTCGCCGCGAAGCACGTGGGTGATCCCCATCAGGGCGTCATCCACCGGGTTCACCAGGGTGTAGAGCGGCTGGCCGTTCGGACGCACCAGCACGAAGTCGCTGAACGAACCGGCCGGGAAGGTGATCTCCCCGCGCACGAGGTCGTCGAAGCTGAGGTCGGTGTCCGGCACGCGCAGGCGCAGCGCGGGCTCGCGACCCTCGGCACGGAACGCGGCCTTCTGCTCGTCGGTGAGGTCGCGGTCGAAGTTGTCGTAACCGAGCTGCTTGGCACGGCCGGCGGCCTCGTTGCGGGCGTCGATCTCCTCGGCGTTCGAGAACGACTCGTAGAGGTGCCCGGAAGCCTTGAGCTTCTCGATCACATCGGCGTAGATCTCCGAGCGCTGCGACTGGCGGTACGGGCCGTGCTCTCCGCCGACACCCTCACCCTCGTCCCAATCGATCTTGAGCCAGCGCAGGCCGTCCAGAATCTGCTGGTAGCTTTCCTCGCTGTCGCGAGCCGCATCGGTGTCTTCGATACGGAAAATGAGCTTACCGCCGGTGTGTCGAGCGTAGGCCCAGTTGAACAGCGCGGTGCGGATCAGGCCGACGTGCGGCGTGCCGGTGGGCGACGGGCAAAAGCGGACGCGAACGTCCGTGCCGGTGGCCGTGGTTACGAGGTGTGAGAGAGAGGTAGACATCGGATTCAGTCTACCGCGAACCGACCCCCGTATCCCCGCCTCGATCGCCGGAAGATAGCGACACACTGTCGTCGGCAGCCCCACAAAACAACGCACGCCCCGTCGTGTGTGAGACGGGGCGTGCGGGATGTTTTATGCGTGCGTTAGCGCACCGGGTTGCTCAGGATACCGAGACCCTCGATCTCGCACTCCACGCGGTCGCCGGGCACCATCTCGCCCACACCCGCGGGGGTGCCGGTAAGGATGATGTCGCCGGGCAGCAGGGTGAAGGCCGCACTCACGAACTCGATGATCTTCGGGATGTCGTGGATCATGTCATCCAGCACGCCATCCTGACGCACCTCGCCGTTCAGGCGCGAGATGATGCGCTTGCCGGTCGGGTCAAACTCGGTCTCGACGATCGGGCCGATCGGGCAGAAGGAGTCGAGGCCCTTGGCGCGAGCCCACTGGCCGTCGCTCTCCTGGAGGTCGCGCGCGGTCACATCGTTGGCGATGGTGTAACCGAAGATGACCTTGTCGGCATCGGCGGCGGGCACGTTCTTCGCGACCGAACCGATGATGATGGCGAGCTCGGCCTCATAGGACACGCGCTTGGTGATCGGCGGGATCACGATCGGGTTTTCCGGGCCGATGACCGAGGTGTTCGGCTTGAAGAACAGCAGCGGCTCGGCCGGGGCCACGGCGTCGGCACCACCCATCTCGGTCACGTGATCGCGGTAGTTCTTGCCCACCGCGACGATCTTCGAGCGGGGAATCACCGGGGCCAGCAGGGTGACCTCGCTCAGCGGCACGCGCTCCTCGATGGTTTCAAACCCCGCGTACATCGGGTCACCATCGAGAACCACGATCTCGTGCTCGTCGATGATGCCGTAGGCGATGCGATTGTCGTGACTAAAGCGTGCGATCTTCATGCGTCCATCCTAAACCTCTACGGCACCGCCCCGGCTCGAATCTCCGAGCCGGGGCGGTGTCTGCTGGTGCGTGGACTAGCCGTCTACGCGAACCATCCAGCCGTGGCGGTCTTCGCGACGACCGTACTGAATGTCGGTGAGTTCCTCACGGATGCTCATGGTGACCTCACCGGGCTCGCTGTTCTCCGAACCGATGGTGAAGTCGTGCGACTTCAGCTGGCCGATGGGGGTGATGACCGCGGCGGTACCGCAGGCAAACACCTCGGTGATGGTGCCGTCGGCCTCGCCCGCACGCCACTCATCGATGCCGATGGCGCGCTCCTCAACCGTGTAGCCGCGGTCCTGCAGCAGCTGGATGATGCTCGCGCGGGTGATACCCTCGAGGATGCTGCCGGTGAGTTCCGGGGTGACGACGGTCTTGTCGTTCCGGACGAAGAACACGTTCATGCCGCCGAGCTCGTCGATCCGGGTGCCGGTCTCGCCATCCAGGAACATGACCTGGGCGCAACCGTTGCGGTACGCCTCCTCCTGCGGGAGCAGCGAGGCGGCGTAGTTGCCACCACACTTGGCCGCACCGGTCCCGCCGCGGCCGGCGCGGGAGTACTCGGTCGAGAGCCAGATCGAGATCGGCTTGATGCCGCCGGTGAAGTAGGCACCGGCGGGGCTCGCGATCACGAGGTAGCTGGCCTTGTGAGCCGAACGCACGCCGAGGAAGGTCTCGTTGGCGATGGTGAACGGACGCAGGTACAGGCTGGTGTCGGGGGCGCTCGGCACCCAGCGCTCATCGGCCTTGACGATCTGACGGACCGACTCCACGAAGTCGGCCACGGCGAGCTGCGGCAGGGCCAGGCGCGCGGCGGAGCGCTGCAGGCGCTCGGCGTTCTGGTCGGGACGGAAGGTCCAGATGGAGCCGTCGGCGTGACGGTAGACCTTCAGACCCTCAAAGATCTCCTGGCCGTAGTGCAGCACCGAGGAGGCGGGGTCGAGGATCAGCGGGCCATAGGGAATGACGCGGGCGTCGGCCCAGCCGTTCTCAACCGTCCAGTCGATCTGGACCATGTGGTCGGTGAAGTGGTTGCCGAAGCCCGGGTTCGCGAGGATCTCGGCGACCTCTTCCGTGCTGCGCGGTGACGGGTTGGCCTCGAACGAGAAAGCGAGCGGGGCGGTGGTGGTGTCGTGAGCCATGTGAGAATTCCTTCGGACGTTACTGTGCTGCGGTAACCAGGGCGGCGATGGCGTCGCCAACCTCGGCGGTGGTGCGGGCGGACCCGCTTCGGCCGGCAATGTCGGCGTCTACCGCGCGGACCACGCGGTGAGCGAGCTCGGGGGCACCGAGGTGTTCCAGCAGCAGTGCGGTGGACAGGATCGCCGCGGTAGGATCGGCGATCTGCTTCCCAGCGATGTCGGGAGCGGACCCGTGTACCGGCTCGAACATGCTGGGGAAGGTGCCGTCGGGGTTGATGTTGGCCGAGGCAGCCAGGCCGATGCCGCCGCTGATTGCGCCGGCCAGATCGGTGAGAATGTCGCCAAAGAGGTTGTCCGTGACGATGACGTCAAATCTAGCAGGGTCGGTGACCAGGAAGATAGTTGCGGCGTCGACGTGGAGGTAATCCACGGCTACCTGCGGGTACTCAGCGGCAACCTCGGTGACGATGCGCTGCCAGAGCTTACCGGCGAAGGTGAGCACGTTGATCTTGTGCACCAGGGTCAACTTGTTGCGACGCTGGGTGGCAATCTCAAAGGCGTGACGCACAACGCGCTCGACACCGTAGGCGGTGTTGACCGAGACCTCGTTGGCGACCTCGGCGCGGGTGCCGACGCGGATCGCGCCGCCGTTACCCACGTACGGCCCCTCGGTGCCCTCGCGGACAACCACGAAGTCGACATTGCCGGCGTTGGCCAGCGGGCTCGGAACACCCGGGTACACCTTGGTCGGGCGCAGGTTCACGTAGTGATCGAGGCTGAAGCGCAGCTTGAGCAGCAGGCCCCGCTCGATGTTGGCGTCGCGCAGGCGGGGGTCTCCGGGGACGCCACCGATGGCACCCAGCAGAATGGCGTCGTGGCTCGCAATGGATTCCAGGTCGGTGTCGGTAAGGACATCGCCGGTCTCGAGGTAGCGGGCCGCTCCGAGCGAAAACTCGGTCTTTTCGATGCTCAGCTCAGAGCCTGCGACAACCGCGTCCAGGACCTTCACCGCCTCGGCCACAACCTCGGGTCCGATTCCATCGCCGCGAATCACGGCGAGTTTGACACTGCGCGACATTTTGCTCCTGCTCAGCCTGTGGTGGGTGTTGTTGAATCCACCTTACTCGTGCCGAACAGCCCGCGCGTACGCGGTTACTGCAGGAGCAGGAGGACGCCGAGCGGCAGCGTGACCGCATACCCCTGCGCGAGGCGTTCGGGGCGCAGCAACAGGGGCGGCAGGATTGCCGCCACGATCAGGACGTAGACCATCGCCAGCGGCGGCACGGTGCCAAAACCGAGGAACCCGGACAGCAGCTGCACCGGCAGCGTCATCAGCGCGGCCGTCACCACACCGGTACCAAAATCCACTGGGCCGAGGCTCCACGAACGACGGGCATACCGGCGCTCGAGCGCGTTGCCCGTGCACGCGACCACGATCAGCACCACCACAAAGAACACCGCCACACCCACGACGCTGAGCACCGCAACCTGATCCGCCCGGGCCTCATCGCGCAGCAGCGCGAGCAGTTCCTTACGCGTCGACGCGCGTACCTGGTCTACCAGCACCAGATAGCGCGGGATCGAGGCGAGGGTGCTCAGAAAGACGAAGGCGATCCAGACGGACACCGAGGTGGTGCGGGGCGGCACCGGCACGGGCAGCTGAGCCTTCTGCTGTAATTTCTGCTGTGCGCTCAACGGGTGCCCTCCCGGACATACTCGGTGACCTCGGTGCGGTTCAGCGGGTACGTTGCCCGCTCGATAAACCCGCCCTCGGCCAGCACCCGCCGCATGTCCCGGATCTCCGGGGTGGTGCGCTTGGCGCCGGCTACCCAGACGGTGTCCACACCCCGCAGCCGCTCCCCCAGGTGGCGCGGAGGCAGGGTCACGTCGTTGAACTCGCCGCGTTCCAGGTCGCTCCGCACGAACGCGATGTCGTCGAGCCCGGCGAAGGCCGCGGGATATCCGGCGATCGTAAGCCGCGGCCGGATGGTTCTGGTCTTGTCGTTCTGCAGGAAGAAGGCGTCCCCCGGGGAGGCGTGCTCGGCGATGGTCTGGGCGGTCTGCAGAAAGTCGACACCGCTCTGCTTGGCATAGGGAGCGCGCTGCGCCACAAACGTGGGCAGGCTCGCCAGGGCGAGCACGGCCACGAGCACCCCGGCGATCCAGCGCCGCGAGAACACCGAGACGGCGAGCGCGAGTAGCAGCGCGAATCCCGGGGTCGTGAATGACACGTAGCGCGAGGTATAGAGCGGCCCCACCAGCGAGTTCGCGATCAGCATCAGGATCAGCGGGGCAAACGCCCAGGCCGCGGCGAGCGCCACCAGGGGTGCGCCATACCGGGCGAGAATTTCGGGGAGGCGGCGCCCGGCGATCACAAACAGCAGGATCACGAGGATGGCGAGCAGCCAGGAGCCGTCGAGCCAGGGTTCCACCAGCGTGGTCCAGGCGTTCACGATGGGTTGTCCGGCCAGCCAGGCAATCTGCCCGCGTTGGCCATAACCGGCACGCATGAGCGGAATCACCGCGGCCAGGATCACCAGCACCGAGATCCCCCATCTCAGCAGGGTGGGCCGATCCCGCCGTGTCAACAGCAGGTACGTCAGGTGCGCCGCGAGGATCAGCGCCGCGTACATAAACAGGTAGATCGTGAAAATGCTCACCACGGCATACAGCGTCCACGCCCACCAGGTGCCGCGCTTCACGGCCACAACCAGGGCGATCACGCCCCAGACGGCCAGTGCCGCGCTGAGCGCGTAGGAGCGCCCCTCGATTCCCATGAAGGTGGTGCGCGGAAGCACCAGGTAGATGATGCCGGCGACCACGCCGAACCGGGTGGACGCGAGCTTTCCGCCGAGGACAACCATGCCGGCGGTGCCGAGACCCACTGCGAGCGCCGAGAATCCGCGCAGGGCCATCGCACCGTCGCCAAACGCCGCCACCCAGTAGTGCACGATCGCGTAGTACAGCCCGTGCACGGCATCCTTGTGCTGAAGGAACTGCCAGAGCCCCGGCGCATCCAGACGACCCGCCATGAGCGTCGCGATCTCGTCAAACCAGAATGATGGTGCCGCGCTGCCGATCCAGGAGACGCCCGTGGCGATGAGACCCAGTGCGAGAGCCAGGACCGGAATCCGGCGGAACAGCGGGGTGTGAACGGTCGAGGCCAACCGGGTCCTCTCTGCCGGAATCACGACGCTACGTCACCGGTTCGGTGAGCACATCAGAGCCCAAGGATACCGTGCGTCACCGGGTGTTCGCTCAGCGCGGCGGTGTGGCGATGTATCGGTGGCGCGGCGTGGTCGTGCGCCACGGAGGAGCTGTGCCGGTGCGGCATCCGCACATACTCGACCACCACGTTAGCGCTGAGCCAGAATCGCTCGCGGGCCACAAATCCACGCTGGTGGAGAATCCCAATAAGGCTCGTGATCTCCGCGGTCGGGGTGCGTTTCTCGGCCACCCAGATGGTATTTACCCCGTCCAGACGGTGCCCCAGATCCCGCGGCGGCACCGTCTGGTCGTCGAAGTATCCATCAACGAGGTCGCTGCGGAGAAACGCGATGTCGCGCAGCCCCTGGAAGGCTTCGGGGTAGCCGCCAATGGTGAGGCGCGTGGAGAGCGAGCCGCCGTCCCCGCGCTGCAGGTAGAACGCATCACCCGGGTGAGCATCACGGGACATGATCGCGGCGATCCTCTGAAAGTCGGTTCCATAGCCCTTCCCCTCCGGTCCGCGCTGCGCCACAAAGGTGGGTAGCGCAGCGAGTGCGAGGCTGGCCACCAGGATCCAGGTGATCCAGCGCCGGGAGTACACGGTGACCGCGAGCGCGAGAAGCAGCGCGAAACCCGGGGTGGTGAAGCTCACGTAGCGCGGGGTGAAGAGCGGGCCAAACACGAGGCTGGCGATCACGATCAACAGCAGGGGCCCGAAGGCCCAGACCGCCGCAAGCACAACAACGGGCGCACCCTGACCGGTGAGGATCCACCGGATTCGGATCGCGGCGAGCCCAAGAACGACCACCGCACAGATTCCAAGGAGCCAGGACTTATCCAGCCAGGGTTCCATCACGATGGTTTCGAAGGTGAGGCTCGGGCGGCCCTGAATCCAGGCGATCTGGCCGCGTTGACCATACCCCGCCACGACGAGGGGGATGACCGAGATCAGAATCAACAGGGTCGAGAGTGCCCAGGGCACCAGGACACGGCGCTCCCGATGCCGGCTCAGGAGGTAGGCGGCGTGTGCAACCAGAACGAGGGCACCGTACATAAACAGGTAGATCGAGACGATCATGATGATCGCGTAGATTCCCCAGAGCCACCAGCGGTTCCGCCGAGCGGCAACCACGAGCATCACGACCGCCCACACGGCGATAGCGGTGGTGAGCGCATAGGAACGCGCTTCCACCCCCATGAATGTGGTGCGCGGAATGATCGCAAAGATCAGCGCCGCGATCACCCCGAGTCGCAGGTTCCCGAGCCGGGCCCCCAGGGCGACCATACCGGCGACGCCCGCCCCGACGGCGAGGGCCGAAAACCCGCGCACCGCCATCGGAGAGTCGCCGAACAGGGCGATCCACCCGTGGATGATCAGGTAGTAGATGCCGTGCACGATGTCCTTGTGCTGCACGAGCTCCCAGAGCTGCGCCGGCGCCAGGTGCGCGGCCTCCACGGTGGCAATCTCGTCAAACCAGTAGGAGGGGATGGCACTCGCCGTCCAAGAGATGCCCGCGCCCACGGCGCCCAACAGGACGGCGAGGCTGACGCTGCGTCTGGTCACCGGGGGTGCGATCGGCAGAGGCGAAACCACCGCGGGCTGCGCGGTGGTTTGGGTGGTGATGGGGGTGGACACGGGCGGTACCTCTCTCGCGATCACGCGTGGAACGGATGTCACACTAACGCCACATTCCTGCATGTTTCCCGAGTTTTTCCCGTACGGGTGAGGATTCACGGCGAGCACGCGGCCTCGCGAAACACCCCGGACTCACTCCCCGCGTGTTCACGTTCGGGCACACAGGAAAGCGCCCCCGGATGCGCGTGCATCCGGGGGCGCTCTCCTCGCGAGCCGCAGGGGCCTAGCGGGCGTTTTTCAGCGTGAAGATACCGACGATCGCGGCCACGGCAACGAGGCCGGCACCGATCCAGGCCACCACACCGGCACCGCTGTCGAACGCGTGACGCGCCGACTCCAGCAGGGCCTCGGCGATCTCCGCCGGAAGGTTCTCGGCCACGTTGGCCGCGCCACCCAGGGTCTCCCCCGCGGCGTGCACCTGCTCGGGGGTGAGGCCCTCGGGCAGCACCACCCCGGCACGGTAGTACGCCGACAGCACGGTGCCGAGCGTGGCGGTACCGAGCACCGCACCCAGCTCATACGCGGTTTCGGACACCGCGGAAGCCGCACCGGCCTTCTCGGGCGGAGCACCCGAGATGATCAGCTCGTTCGAGACGGTTTCGGCGGCACCGATTCCGAGCCCCAGCAGCGAGAACGCGATCATCATCTCGGTGGCACCGATGTCGCCACCGGTGAGTGCCACCAGAATGTAGCCGGCGATGCTGGTGGTCAGCGCGACCGGGATCACGACCGAGGGGCGGATCCGCTTGGCGATCGGCACAACACCGAGACCCGCAATGATCATCACCACGAGACCCGGGACGAGCACGAGAGCGGCGTCAAACGGCTTGAGGCCCAGCACGAGCTGCAGGTGCTGGGAGACGAAGAACAGACCGCCCACGAGCGCCACGACGCTGAGCAGGTTGATCAGCACCGCGCCGGAGAACTGGCCGCGACGGAACAGGGTCATGTCGAGCATCGGGCTCTCGATGCGCAGCTGGCGACGCACGAACGTCACACCGCAGGCGATACCGATCAGCAGGGTGATGATCGCCAGGGGCAGGTTGGCCCCCTCGGCGAAAGTCTTGATCGAGAACACGAACGGCGCCATGGTGCCGAGCGCGAGCGGAATCGACAGGTAGTCGATCTTGCCCGGGTTGGGATCCTTCGACTCGGGAATCAGGATCGGCAGCAGGATCACCAGCGGCAGCAGCATCGGCACGGCCAGCAGGAAGACCGAGCCCCACGGGAAGCTACCGAGCAGCAGGCCACCAACGATGGGCCCGAGGGCGCTCCCAGCGGAGAAGGCACTCGCCCACACGGCGATCGCCAGGCGACGCTCGTTGCGGTCGGTGAAGATATTGCGCAGCAGCGACAGGGTCGAGGGCATCAGCATCGCACCGAAGAAGCCCAGCAGGGCGCGGGCGAGGATCAGCTGGCCGGCCGATCCGGCAAACGCGGCAAAGACCGAGACGATACCGAAGCCGATCGAACCGATCAGCAGGAGTTTTCGGCGGCCCAGACGGTCGCCGAGGCTGCCCATCGGGACCAGGAGGCCCGCGAGGATCAGCGGATAGATGTCGACAACCCAGAGCAGCTCGGTGGCCGACGGGGTCAGCGCCTCCGAGATGGCCGGGAGGGCGAAGTTTAGGACGGTGTTATCCACCGAGACGAGCAGCACCGGCAGCATCAGCACAACGAGTGCGGTCCAGCGGCGGGTGCGGCTGAGAGAGTCTGCGGCGGTGCGGTTTACGGAAAGCATGTTCACCTCTTCAATTACGAACTCATTTACTGTACCGTCTGGACGGTATAGAATCAATAACACGAACTGGTTAATCCGAAGGGAGACGCATGGCCGCCGAAAACTCGACCCGAGACCGCATTCTCGACGCGTTTCAAAAGCTACTCATCACCCAGGGCGAGCGTGCCGCCACCCTCGAGGCCTGCGCGGCGCAGGCGGGGGTTTCCAAGGGCGGTCTGCTCTATCACTTCGGCTCACGAGACGCCCTGATTCTCGGGCTCATCGATCGCGCCGACGCCCTCTCCGCCACCTATCTCGCCGAGATGCAGGCGGCCCCGGGCGGCGTGGTGGACAGCCTCATCCGCACCTCGCTGTTCAGCGACGACATGTTTGACCACGCCACCATCGCACTGAACCGGCTGGCTCAGGAGGATCACCGGGCCATCGCCTGCCTCCTGAGATTCCGTCACGACACGATCGCGCTGCTCGAAGCCGAGCTCGGCGATCCCGTCCTGGCCGAGACTGTCATGCTGATCAGCGACGGCATGTACTACGACTCCGTGCTGCGCACCCCGGAAGACAGTGCCGCTCCCACGCCCAATTCCGTCCCGGCCGAGGCTATCCTGGCTGTGGTTCACCGTTTGATTCCGTCCGACTAACCAGCAACCATCTCGAAGAGGAGAAAAGCAATGACCCGCCCGCACCCGCGAGCGCGCCTACGCCGCTCGAACCAAATCGAATTTGCCGCCTATCTCGTGCTCGCCGTAGCGGTCGCGATCGTGGTGGTATTTATCCTGCTCGATGTGCTCGATCAGGTCCTTCCGCTCCCCCGCATCCTCGTGCTCGCGCTCGGTATCCTCGTGGTTCTCGCCGCGGGCATCGGCGTCCTCGCCCTGCTGAGTATTCGCGCCCGACGCAAGATCGGCGGCCTGCGCACACGCTATCCGGACGCTCTGGTGTGGTGGATCACCCCGGCCGATTCCTTCGGCCCGGCACTGCATCGCCTGGGCGGCCCGGAGTGTGAGCGACGCGAGCTCGCCGAGGGTCTCGCACTGGTGGTCGAGCCCAACCGACTGCGCTTTTTTCAGACCGAGCGTGCCGACACCCGGCTCGTTCTCGAACTCCCGGGCGACGCCGTGGCGGAGATCCGCACGGTCCGGGTGACCGCGGGGATGGTGCGGCGAGCCGGCATCGTGCTCGCCGTGCACGATGCGTCGGGCGAACGCCAGGAGCTCGGCTTCCTGGGCGCTCACGACGTGCTGCCGGCGTATCTCAGCGGTAACGGCACGTATGATCTCGCGGCCGAGGTTCGCCGCTCCCTCGCGCTGAGCCGCTGAGCGGCGGCGACGAGAAACGTCAGACCTGCGTCACTTTTGCGGCAGATTTCACACGGGTGTGCGCAATTGCAACGGTGTTCACGCCAAGATGGGAGCCAGCCCGTGGAGTAGTACATCCGCACTTCGCGCGAACCCGGCCTGAGGAGGACACGATGCCCGACGCCCAGCGGATCACGATCGGGAGGGTCGCCGAGATACTGCGCGGCGACGAGATCGCCCTCAACGTTGGCACGGACGCCGGGGTGGCCGTGGATGATCGGGTTGTGCTGTTTCGCGAGATCGCGATCACGGACCCCGACTCCCATCGCCGCCTCGGCGAGGTTCAGTATCCCAAGCTGCGCCTTCGAGTCGTGACCGCCGAGGAGCAATTCTGCATCGCCCGGGTCACGCCCCCCTCGAGCATCCCGAGCCGCGGGAATCCCCCGACCCATTCACGAGACGGACGGTGGAAATCAATCGCGGGGAGGCTCTACACACGGCGGTGAGCGTGGAAGTGGGGGAACGAGCCGAGTTCTTTCGCCCACTCATCCCCCTCACTGGGGCCAATTTTCCAGGCGAGGCGCCGCTACTCTGACATCAGGATTCGGGCGCGCCGCGCCGGACCGGAGAAAGGGGCATCATGGCGGGAAAGTTTGAGCTCTACACGGACAAGGCGGGCCAGTACCGCTTCCGACTGAAGGCCGGTAACGGCGAGATCATCGCGGTGTCCGAGGGGTATTCCTCGAAGTCTGGCGCGCTGAACGGCATCGACTCGGTGCGCCGCAACGCCCCGGAGTCTCCCGTCGTGGAAATCGAAAAGTAGTTCGTCACGGAACAACGACGGCGGGGCCGGAGGAAAAATCCTCCGGCCCCGCCGTTTTCTGTGCGTGTGTTACGCGGTGATACCCACGGCGCGCACGATCGCGGCGTCGATGTCGGTGCGGACCTGCTCCAGCAGCTCCTCCGACACCGGGGAGTCAACGGTCAGCACGGTGAGCGCCTGGCCGCCGGCCTCGGTGCGGGCAATCTGCATACCGGCGATGTTGATGTTGGCCTCGCCGAAGCGCGCACCGTACTGGGCGACGATTCCGGGACGGTCGGTGTAGAGCATCACGACGTGGTGCTCGGCGATCGGGACCTCGATGTCGTAGCCGTTGATGGCCACGAGCTTCTCGATCTGCTTCGGGCCGGTGAGGGTACCGGACACCGAGATCTGCGAACCATCGGCCAGCGCGCCGCGCAGGGTGATGACGTCGCGGAAGTCCTCGCTCACCGGGTCGGTGACCAGGCGCACCTCAACACCGCGGGCCTCGGCCAGCAGCGGGGCGTTGACGTAGGACACCGACTCGCTCACGACCTGGCTGAAGATACCCTTCAGCGCGGCCAGCTTGAGGACGGAAACGTCGAAGTTGGTGATCTCACCGCGAATGTCGACCTCAACGCTGGACAGCGGCGAGACGGTCAGAGCGGAGAAGATCTGGCCCAGCTTCTCGACCAGCGAGATGCCCGGACGAACGTAGGGGTCGATGACGCCACCGGCAACGTTCACGGCATCCGGCACGAGGTCGCCGCCGAGAGCGAGACGCACGGACTTTGCCACCGAAACTCCGGCCTTCTCCTGAGCCTCCTCGGTGGAGGCACCGAGGTGCGGGGTCACGATGATGTTTTCCAGGCCCAGGAGCTTCTGGTCGGTGGGGGGCTCGCTCACGAAGACGTCGAGTCCGGCACCGGCGATCTCACCGGCGACGAGGGCGTCGTGCAGGGCGTCCTCATCGATCAGGCCACCGCGGGCCACGTTGACCACGTAGGCGGTCTTCTTCATGGCCCTGAGCTGCTCGGCACCGATCATGCCGATGGTCTCGGGGGTGCGGGGCATGTGGATGGTGATGAAGTCAGAGGTGGCGAGGAGTTCGTCCAGGCTCAGCAGGGTCACGCCGAGCTGCTGGGCGCGGGCCGAGGTGACGTAGGGGTCATAGGCCACAACCTTGACGCCGAAGGCCTTCAGGCGCTCGGTGATGAGCGCGCCGATGCGGCCGAGACCGATGATACCCACGGTCTTCTCGAACAGCTCGGTACCGGTGTACTTCGAACGCTTCCACTGGCCCTGAGCCAGCGCGTTGTGCGCGGCGGGGATGTGGCGGGCAAGCGAGAGGATGTGACCGACGGTCAGCTCGGCGGCCGAGATGATGTTGGAGGTGGGGGCGTTGACAACCATCACGCCGGCCGAGGTGGCGGCCTTGATGTCGACGTTGTCGAGGCCCACGCCGGCGCGGGCGATGACCTGCAGGTGCGGGGCCGCGGCGATGGCCTCGGCGTCAACCTGGGTGGCCGAGCGCACCAGGATGGCGTTGGCGTCTGCCAGGGCCGAGAGCAGGGCCGGACGGTCGGTGCCGTCTACGTTACGGATTTCGAAGTCGGGCCCGAGGGCATCGACAGTGGCGGGCGAGAGTTCTTCAGCAATCAGGACGACGGGTTTCGACACGAAAACAAATCCTTCTGGAACGAGGGTTGGGAAGACTCGCGCCGCATCATCGGGACGCCAGGTACGTACACTCTACTAGGTGATTCATGCCCGTTTTGCCGCACGTGAACGATCGTTCACGTGCGGCTGCTATTAGGTGAGGAAAAAGGCAGCCGCGATACTCAGTGCGATCGCGAACGAGGCGGCCACACCCACCAGGTAGGTCAGGATCATCGAGATCCACCCGCGGCGGCGCCCTACCCGGTAGGAGACGTAGAACGCCACCAGCGGTGCGACGATGCTGAGGATGATCATCGTCCAGCCGAGGGCCGAAATTGAGCCGCCGATTGCGGCCACCTGGCGCGGCAGGGTGATTGCGCTGCCCACACCGCCCCACACCTGGTAGGCAAAGAGCAGGCCAAAGACCACCGTGATGGCGATCTGGATGCCGCGGCGCAGCTTTCCCATCGGGGGTGCGGGGCTCGGAGCTACGGCGTCGAGGTCGGGATCGGTCGTCCCCTCGGAATCCGAGCTGTCCTGAATGTCCGCTTCTGCGGGGAGCAGGGTTTTGGCATCCGCATCGATATCGGTGTCGGCAGGAGTCTTACCGGAGGTGGATTCGGTCATTAGCGCACTCCAAGCAGGAAGGGAATCGGGGCCAGGACGATCGCACCCGCGATGAGGGCGATGATGCGCCAGCGCAGGGACCCCGAGTGACGGGTGTTCCACAGGGTCGTGCCGAACCAGAGAGCCGGTGCGAGTACGGCGAAAATCTTGCCGATTGAGGTCATGCTCGTCGTCAGCGGGTCGGCGCCATCGAAGAGGAGAGTACCCATCGAGAACAGCCAACCGATCATGTACAGCAGGTAGACGCCGGCGAGGATGCCGTGTACCAGGAGGAGCACCGAACTCATCTGGGTGGAACCGGTGGAGACCGCGACGGCCTCGGCCTTCGGCCCGCCCACCACGCGCCAGCCCGGTGCCACCTCGGTGCCCGCGGCGGGAACCTCCGCGGCCGGGGCGGCCTTCTTTTTGGGGGCGGCTACCGGCGTCTGCCCCACCAGGGTGGCATCGGTTGCGTCGCCGGCCCAGCTCAGCGCGTCATCATCGGAGGGGGTACTCATGAGTCCAGATTACCGGACCCTCTCCCCCGTGATGCGACGGATCCGACCCCTGGCGGACATCCGGACACGCAAAACCCGCCCCGGAAGAAAACTTCCGGGGCGGGTTTGAGCGAGAAGCTAGAAGCTAGAAGCTAGAAGCTAGAAGCTAGAAGCTAGAGACTAGCGTGCAGCGGAGCCGTCGATGTAGTCTTCGTCCTGCTGCTTCCAGGCGAACAGTGCACGCAGCTCGCGACCGGTGGTCTCGATGGGGTGCGACTCGGCCTTGGCACGGAGCTCCAGGAACTCCTTGCCGCCGTTGTCCTGGTCGTCGATGAAGCGCTTGGCGAATGCACCGGTCTGGATGTCGGAGAGAACGGCCTTCATGTTCTCCTTGACCTCCGGGGTGATGACGCGCGGGCCGGAGACGTAGTCGCCGTACTCAGCGGTGTCGGAGACCGACCAGCGCTGCTTGGCGATGCCACCCTCCCACATCAGGTCCACGATGAGCTTGAGCTCGTGCAGAACCTCGAAGTAGGCGATCTGCGGCTGGTAGCCAGCCTCGGTCAGGGTCTCGAAGCCGTACTGCACGAGCTGCGAAACGCCACCGCAGAGAACGGCCTGCTCACCGAACAGGTCGGTCTCAGTCTCCTCGGTGAAGGTGGTCTTGATAACGCCGGCGCGGGTTCCACCGATGGCCTTGGCGTAGGACAGGGCGATGTCCCAGGCGGTGCCGGTGGCGTCAACCTCAACGGCAACGATGTCCGGGATACCGCGGCCGGCGACGAACTCGCGACGCACGGTGTGGCCCGGAGCCTTCGGGGCGATCAGCACGACGTCAACGCCGGCGGGAGCCTCGATGTAACCGAAACGGATGTTGAAGCCGTGAGCGAAGGCGAGGGTCTTGCCCTCGGTCAGCTTGTCCTTGACGCTGTCGGTGTAGATCGAGCGCTGGTGCTGGTCCGGCGCGAGGATCATGATGAAGTCGGCCCACTCGGCGGCGTCAGCCACGTTCTTGACGGTGAAGCCGGCCTCTTCGGCCTTGGCGATGGACTTGGAGCCGTCCTTGAGGCCGATAACGACCTCTACACCCGAGTCCCGAAGGTTGAGCGCGTGCGCGTGGCCCTGCGAGCCGTAGCCGATGATGGCTACCTTCTTGCCCTGAATGAGCGTCAGGTCGGCATCCTGGTCGTAGACAATCTCAGTCACTGGTTATTCTCCTTGTTTGATCCCGCGGCCGCCGGTGCGGACCCGCAAGTGTTGGACCGTGTTCCCCGATGGGGCACGGAAATTTAGTGTTTGAAAACGCGCTCGGTGATGGACTTCGAACCGCGTCCAATGGCGAGCAGGCCCGACTGTGCGAGCTCCTTGATTCCGAAGGGCTCGAGAACCCGCAGGAACGCCTGGGTCTTGCCGGTGTCACCGGTGACCTCGATCACGAGGGCGTCGGTGGCCACGTCAACAACGCGGGCACGGAACAGGTTCACGGCTTCGAGAACCTGCGAGCGGGTGGTGTTGTCCACCCGCACCTTGATCAGGAGGTGTTCGCGCTCGACCGACTGGGTCGGGTCGAGCTCCACGATCTTGATCACGTTGACGAGCTTGTTCAGCTGCTTGGTGACCTGCTCGAGCGGCAGACCCTCGACCTCGGCGACCACGGTGATGCGCGAGAGGCCTTCGACCTCGCTGGCACCCACCGCGAGCGACTCGATGTTGAATCCACGACGGGCAAACAGACCGGCGACGCGGGTCAGCAGACCCGGCTTGTCCTCCACGAGGAGGCTGAGAACGTGACGCGACATGGCCTAGGCCTCCTCATCGAATGCGGGAGCGTGCTCCCGGGCGTACTGGACAAAGCTGTTGGAAACTCCCTGCGGGACCATCGGCCACACCATGGAGTCCGCTGAAACGACGAAGTCAATGACCACGGGGCGGTCGTTGGTTTCGAGGGCGAGCTTGATGGCTGCGTCGATCTGGTCTTCGCGCTCCACCCGAATGCCGAGGCAGTCGTAGGCGTCCGCGAGCTTCAGGAAGTCGGGGATGCGCACGGTGTCGTGGCCGGTGTTGAGGTCGGTGTTGGAGTGGCGTCCGTCGTAGAACAGCGTCTGCCACTGGCGCACCATGCCCAGCGAGGAGTTGTTGATCACCGCGACCTTGATCGGGATGTTGTTGAGGCGGCAGGTAGCGAGCTCCTGATTGGTCATCTGGAAGCAGCCGTCACCGTCAATGGCCCAGACCACGCGCTCGGGTTCGGCCACCTTGGCGCCCATCGCGGCGGGAACCGCGTAGCCCATGGTGCCCGCACCACCGGAGTTGATCCAGCCGTTGGGGCGCTCATACTTGATGAACTGCGCGGCCCACATCTGGTGCTGACCCACGCCCGACACGAACGTGCCCTCGGGGCCGGTGAGTTCACCGATCCGGGAGATCACGTGCTGCGGGGCGAGCAGACCGTCGGTGGTCGGCGCGTATCCCAGGGGGAACTCGGCGAGCAGACCGTTGAGGCGGGTCCACCACTCGGCGATGTCCGGGGTGGTCTCGGGCAGGGCCTGAGCGTAGGCGGCGGAGAGGTCGCCGATGACGTCCTTCACATCGCCCACGATCGGCACGTCCGCGATCCGGATCTTGGAGATCTCGGCCGGGTCGATGTCCACGTGGACAACCTTCGCCTCGGGGGCGAAGAGGTCGGCCTTACCGGTCACGCGGTCGTCGAAGCGCGCTCCGAGGGCCACGATGAGGTCGGATTCCTGCAGCGCGAGCACCGCGGGAACGGTACCGTGCATGCCGGGCATGCCGAGGTTCTGCGGGTGGGAGTCCGGGAAGGCACCGCGCGCCATCAGCGTGGTGACGATCGGGACACCGGTGCGCTCGGCCAGCTCCAGGAGCTCCTCCGAGGCGCGGCCGCGGATCACGCCACCGCCCACGTAGAACACCGGACGCTTGGCTTCGAGGATCAGCTGCGCTGCCGCGTTGATCTGCTTGCCGTGAGCCTTGGTGACCGGACGGTAGCCGGGCAGGTCGATGGTGACCGGCCAGTTGAACGGTGCCAGCGCCTGCTGGGCATCCTTGGTGATGTCCACCAGGACGGGGCCGGGACGACCGGTCGTGGCGATGTGAGCCGCCGCGGCCAGGGTTGCCGGGATGTCCTTGGCGTCCTTCACCAGGAAGGAGTGCTTGGTGATCGGCATCGTGATACCCACGATGTCGGCCTCCTGGAAGGCGTCGGTACCCATCAGGTTGGAGAACACCTGACCGGTGATCGCGAGCATCGGGACCGAGTCCATGTGGGCGTCGGCGATGGCGGTCACGAGGTTGGTGGCACCGGGGCCACTGGTGGCGATGCAGACACCGAGCTTGCCGGTGGCTGCGGCGTATCCCTGAGCGGCGTGGCCCGCACCCTGTTCGTGACGAACGAGGATGTGGCGCAGCTCGGTGGAGTCCATCAGCGGGTCATAGACCGGCAGGATGGCGCCGCCGGGGAGACCGAATACATCGGTCACCCCCAGCAGCTCAAGGGTGCGAACCACGGCCTGGGCACCGGTCAGCACCGGAGCTTCGGTGCGGGCGGGGCCGGGCAGTGGTGAATCGGATTGGGGACGTGCGGAGGGGATGTCAGTGGACATATAGCTAATGATTCCTCATCGATGATGATCTGACTATGGACGCAAAACCTAGCCGGTGATCGCGCCTTCAGCGGCGGATCGAACGAGCTTAGAATACTTTGCGAGTACGCCACGGGTATAGCGCGGAGGAAGCGGTGCCCAGCCTTCACGGCGAGCTGCCAGCTCAGACTCCTCGACAAGTAGGTCAAGAGAGCGAGCTGCGATATTGACCCGAATGAGATCACCATCGCGCACGAATGCAATGGGACCTGCGTCCACTGCTTCGGGTGCTATGTGGCCGATGCACAGTCCGGTTGTGCCGCCTGAGAATCGACCGTCCGTTAATAGTAGTACATCTTTTCCGAGTCCCGCACCCTTGATGGCCGCGGTGATGGCCAGCATCTCTCGCATACCGGGGCCACCCTTGGGGCCCTCGTAGCGGATAACCACCACGTCTCCGGCACTAATCTTGCCCTCGGTGAGCGCATCCATTGCGGCGCGTTCACGCTCGAACACCCGGGCGGGTCCCTCGAAGATTTCGGCGTCGAAGCCGGCGGTCTTCACGACCGCACCCTCGGGGGCGAACGAACCGTGCAGGATCGTGAGGCCACCGGTGGCGTGGATGGGGTTGTCCAGGGTACGGATGACCTCGCCGTCCAGCGGGTCGGGGTTCAGCTCGGCGAGGTTCTCGGCCACGGTCTTGCCGGTCACGGTGAGCGCGTCACCGTGCAGCAGGCCGGCGTCGAGCAGCGCCTTCATGACGACGGGGATACCACCGTGGCGGTCAACGTCGTTCATGACGTACTTACCGAAGGGCTTGAGGTCACCGATGTGGGGAACCTTGTCGCCGATGCGGTTGAAGTCGTCCAGGGTCAGGTCCACCTCGGCCTCGCGGGCAATCGCGAGGAGGTGCAGCACGACGTTGGTCGAACCACCGAACGCCATCGCCACGGCGATTGCGTTCTCGAAGGCCTTCTTGGTCAGGATGTCGCGGGCGGTGATGCCCAGGCGCAGCATGTTGACCACGGCCTCGCCCGAGCGGTGGGCGAAGTAGTCGCGACGGCGGTCTGCCGAGGGCGGAGCGGCCGAGCCGGGGAGGCTCATGCCCAGCGCCTCGGCCACGGAGGCCATGGTGTTGGCGGTGTACATACCGCCACAGGCACCCTCACCCGGGGCGATGGCGCACTCGATGCGCTTGAGGTCTTCCTCGCTCATGGTGCCGGCCTTGCAGGCGCCCACGGCCTCGAAGGCGTCGATGATGGTGACGTCCTTCTCGGTGCCGTCGGAGAGCTTAACCCAGCCCGGAGCGATCGAACCGGCGTAGAGGAACACGCTGGCGAGGTCGAGGCGGGCGGCGGCCATCAGCATGCCGGGCAGCGACTTATCGCAGCCGGCGAGCAGCACGGTGCCGTCGAGGCGCTCGGCCATGACAACGGTCTCGACGGAGTCGGCGATGACCTCGCGGGAGACGAGGGAGAAGTGCATACCCTCGTGGCCCATCGAGATTCCGTCGGAGACGGAGATGGTGCCGAACTGGAGCGGGTAACCGCCACCGGAGTGGACGCCTTCCTTGGCGCCCTGCGCGAGGCGGTCGAGCGAGAGGTTACACGGGGTAATTTCGTTCCAGGAGGAGGCGATACCGATCTGGGGTTTCTCCCAGTCAGCGTCTCCCATACCGACGGCACGGAGCATGCCTCGTGACGTCGTGGCTTCGATTCCATCGGTTACTGCGCGACTTCGCGGCTTCAGGTCAATCTCGGACATAAAGAGAGTCTAGGACCTATTTCGTGACCGTTTTGGCATATGCCCACCGTGCACGCGCCCGGGCGAGTGCACGAAGGACCGCGGCGACCTCCTCGGGGCCCGCCACGCGATGCTCGGCCCGGGTCTCCCCCGGGCCACACTTGAGCCCGAGATCGCCGGATTCTAGGGCCGCGAAGGCGTCCTCGTCGGTGACGTCATCGCCCGCGTAGAACACCGATCCGGCGGCCGTATGTGCGCGCAAACGTGCAATTCCATCGCCCTTTGTGGCCGCCAAAATCGAAAACTCGAGGATGTCTTTTCCCGTACGTTCGCTGAGGTCTGGGTCCGAGTGGCGGATCCAGGCGCGCGCGGCACCGTGCAGCGCCGGGACGGTGTTCGGATCGGCCAGCCTGGTGTGGATGGCGGCACCGAGTGGTTTGGGCTCGATCCAGGCACCCTCGACCGAGGCCGCGGCGCGCTCCAGCGCCGCGATGAGCGCGGCCACGCGGGCCCGCTCCCCCTCGGTGGGCTCGGAGGCGGAGTGCTCCCCCAAACGGTACTCGCCGCCGTGCGAGGCCACCGCGAGAAGGCTCGTGGACCCCGGATACAGCTGATCGAGGGAGGCCAGATCACGGCCCGACACCAGCGCCACGAAGGTGTCGGGAATCGCGCGCAGCTCGTCGATCGCAGCGACGGATTCGGGCAGCGCGCGGGCGCTCATCGGGTCGTCCACGATGGGGGCGAGCGTGCCGTCGAAGTCGAGCGCGACGAGGAGCCGCGGCTCGGCCGCGAGGCGCTCTAGGTGGTCGCCGAGAGCGGCGGGGAGCCCGGTGTCTCCCGATGCCCCCGCAGATTCGCCCAGGCCAGCCGGCCGCCGCGTAGTCACTGCTGCTCCGCGCCGACCCGGTGGCCCTGCGCCTCCTCGAGGCGGGCGGCGGCCGAGCGTTCCAGCTCGGTAAGGAATGCGGTTGACCACCGCTCCACGTCGTTTTCACGCACCTTTTTCCGCATCGAGCGCATGCGCTTGGCCCGCTCGGGCTTGGGCATGTTGATCGCCGTCATGATGGAGGCCTTCAGCCCCTCGATGTCGTGCGGGTTGATCAGGAGCGCCTGGGTGAGGTCATCCGAGGCACCGGCGAACTCGCTCAGCACCAGCACGCCATCGAGGTCAAACCGGGTGGCCACGTACTCCTTGGCCACGAGGTTCATGCCGTCGCGCAGCGCGGTGACGAGCATGACGTCGGCGGCGAGATAGAGCGCAACCATCTCCTCGCGCGGATAACCATGGTGCAGGTAGTGCACGGCCGCGTGCCCGATCTGACCGTAGTCTCCGTTGATGCGGCCGACGGTCAGTTCGATCTCGTCGCGCAGCTGACGATAGGTCTCGACGCGCTCGCGGCTCGGGCTCGCCACCTGGATCAGGGTGACGTCCTCCGGGTTGATGCGGCCATCGGCCAGGAGCTCGCCGTAGGCCTTCAGCCGGTGCCGGATGCCCTTGGTGTAGTCGAGGCGGTCCACTCCGAAGAGAATCTTGCCCGACCCACCGAGATCCGCCCGGATCTCGGCGGCGCGCGCCTGCACCTCAGGGGTGCGGGCGAGCTCCTCGAAGCTTGCCGAATCGATCGAGATCGGGAAGTGCTTGGCGAGCACGTGCCGGGTGGGGCCGCCGCGTCGGTATCCGCCGGTTTGACCCGGGGCGGAGTCCGATTCGAGCGGTACGTAGACGCTCGTTCCCTTGGTTTCGTACCCGACCAGGCGACGCACCGACCGGGTGAAGTTGGAGGCGTCGGCCACGCGCTGGAAGCCGATCACATCGGCCCCGAGCAGCCCCTCGACGATCTGGGTGCGCCAGGGCAGCTGCGAGTACAGACCGTATGCGGGGAACGGAATGTGGTTGAAGAAGCCAATCGTGAGGTCGGGCCGCAGTTCGCGCAGCATGCCGGGTACCAGCTGGAGCTGGTAGTCGTGCACCCACACGGTGGCCCCGTTTGCGGCGGTTTCTGCGGCGGCCTCGGCGAAACGGCGATTGACCTTGACGTAGGAGTCCCACCACTCGCGGTGGTAGGTGGGCGGCGCGATGACGTCGTGGTACAGCGGCCAGAGGGTGTCGTTCGAGAAGCCCTCGTAGTAGCTCTCGATCTCCTCGGCGCTGAGCGCGACGGGCACGATATGGGTGCCGTTGTGCACGAAGGGGGCGATGTCCTCGCTGTCGGCGCCGCCCCAGCCGATCCACGCGCCACCGAGGCGCTCCATGACCGGGGTCAGCGCGGTGACGAGGCCGCCTGGCGATGTGCGCCAGGCAGGCTGCCCATCTGCGTCGGTGTAGCGATCGACCGGGAGCCGGTTGGCCACGACCACAAAGTTGTCTCGAGATTCGTTCTGGTTGTTGCCTGATGTCATCATTCACTCCCGTGGTTGCCAGCCAGGCTATCAGGCATAACCGTGCGAATATCATCTGATTTTCATCTCGGGAGACTATGCTGACCTCGATGATCCAGATTGGTATGAGCACGTCCTGCGTTTACCCTCTCGAAACCGAGCGGGCGTTTCAGCTCGCCCGGGAGGCCGGGTTTGACGGTGTCGAGGTCATGGTGACAAACGCGGCCACAACCCGCGATGCCGAGGCACTGCGCGCGCTGAGCAAGAAGTACCACCTCCCCATCCTGTCGATCCATGCCCCGGTGCTTCTCCTGACCACCTTTGTCTGGGGTAGGGACCCCCAGGTGAAGCTGGAACGCTCGGCAGAGCTGGCCTCAGCCGTCGGTGCGGACACCGTGGTGGTGCATCCTCCCTTCCGCTGGCAAAAGGGGTACTCCGAAAACTTCCTCGAAATCGTGCGCCGAATCGAAACCGAATCGGGCGTGAACATCGGGGTGGAAAACATGTTCCCGTGGAAGGCAAAGGGCCGCTCCGTGGCCGCCTATGCCCCGGGCTGGGATCCCAGCGACTGGGACTGTGACAACGTCACCCTCGACTTTTCGCACGCCGCGCTGGCGGGCCAGAGCGGGCTCGAACTCGCCCAGCACTTCGGTGACAGACTTCGTCACATTCACCTGTGTGACGGCTCGGGATCGCAGGACGACGGTCAGATCTTCGACGAGCACCTGATCCCGGGGACCGGCACGCAGCCGGTGTCCGAAACCCTGGAGTATCTGGCGGCAAAGTCCTGGAGCGGTGCCGTGGTGGCCGAGATCAACACCCGCCGGGCCAAGAGCGATGCGGAGCGGCTGAAGGCCCTGCGCAAGACCGTGCGCTTTGCGCGCACCCACCTGGGCCTGCACACCCGCTAGCTCCACACCCCACCAATGTTTCGGTTTCTCGGCGGTGTGGGATGCCACGCCGGGGTTTCACGCTAGGCTTGTGGCGTTCCAGTTCGAAATGAGGGCACATGCGTAAGTATCTACTGAACCTCGGGGTCCTCAGCGCCGCATTCGGTGCCGTGGGCCTGATCCGCGTGACCGCCGCAGGCCCCCGAAACTGGCGTCTCGTCCTGCTCTGGCTGGGCTGGGTTGTGTCTCTCGCCCTCGCGATCGGCACGGTTGCCGAAGACAACCCGAAGATCGAACGCGACTAGGTTTTCCTGCGCTCCTCCCCGATCTCACCTAGACTGACCGGGGAATATCCGCACGCCCACTTTTCTACCTCGTCTCGGGAGTTTTATGCGCGCCCTTCCGGTTTCGCCAGACCCTACCCGCACCGCGATCGGGCACCGACTTCGTGCCGCGCGGCAGGCCCAGCTGCTCACGATCGAGCAGCTTGCGGAGACCACCGGTCTTTCCAAGGGTTTCATCTCCCGGGTGGAGCGCAACCAGACCTCGCCGAGCGTGAGCACCCTGGTGGCGCTCTGCGACGTACTCAACGTTGCCGTCGGAGACCTGTTTAAGCGCTCCGAACAGCTGGTGGTACGCGGCGCGGATGCCCCGCGGATCACCCTCGGCGGCGAGGGCATGCTGGAGCTCCTGGTGTCTCCGCGCACCGAGAAGCGTGTGCAGGTGGTGCGCACCATCGTGGAGCCCGGCGGGCACAGCGGTGAGGCACCGTACTCGGTGAGCGCCGAGCTCGACATGGTGTACCTGGTGCGCGGCCGCATCGAGATGAGCTTTGCCGATGCCGTGTGGGAACTCGGGGCGGGTGACTCGCTCACGATCGATGGCCGCGAGCCGCACTCCTGGAAGGTGCTGGGAGACGAGAGCGCGGAACTACTGTGGGTCATGGTGCCCGCGACCTGGAACGGTAACCCGACCTCGGGATAGTTTTCATCACAAAACCCCCACTGTTTCCAGTGGGGGTTTTGTTGTACCGGCACCTAAGCTTAGAGAGCAAGCACCGGGTTTTCGAGGATGCCGATGCCGTCCAGCGCGGCCCGCACCGTCTCCCCGGGTCTGATTGGCGACGCGGTGTCCGGCGAGCCGGTGAGGATCACGTCTCCGGGCCCCAGCGTCACGTATTCGCTGAGGTATTCGATCTGTTCGGCGATGTTCCAGGCAAGCCGGTCGGTGTCGCTCTGGCAGCGGAGTTCTCCGTTGACGAAGAGCTCGAGCGGCACCGCGTCGGGGTCGAGGTCGGTGACGAGCCAGGGGCCGAGCGGGGTGAAGCCGTCTCCACTCTTGGACTGGATCATCTTTTCGTCGAGGCCGATCTGGTCGGTCGCGGTGACGTCGTTGCCGATGGTGTATCCGGCGATGACGGTGGCGGCCTCGGCGGCACTGACGTTGCGGCAGTGCACGCCGATGACCACGGCGAGTTCAGCCTCGGCCACGACGTTGCCGTGTCCCGGGACGATCCGGATGGGCTCCCCCGAGCCGATCGCGGTTCGGGCAGACTTCATGAATGCCTGCCGGGGAATGGCGCGATCGGCGGCCGAGCCGTTGTGCGCCATGCCGAGGATGATTCTTGGGTCGCTCGGTGAGGCGAGGTGCGCACCCTCGAGGGGCCAGCTGCGGCCGGTGAGGGCCGGGCTGAGGGCCCACTCGTCGGCCACCTCGTGCCAGGCGCCGTCGATCTCGCGGACGGGGACGATGCTGCCGTCGACCCGCAGTCGTGCGCGGCGCACTATGCGCGTCCGGCGGTGGCGAGCGGGCGCTCGGCGATCTGCGCGGCGGTGTCCGAGAGGGCGTCGCCGTGCAGGGTGAGGTCGCGGCCGCGGGTTTCCGGGGTGATGAAGGTCGCCCAGAGGGTGATGGCGCCGAGCAGCAGGACGTAGCCGGCCAGCGGGATCCAGGATCCGGTGGTGGCGGTCAGCAGCGAGGCACCGATCAGCGGGGCGATACCGCCGGCGAGTACGGCGGAGAACTCGCGGGAGACGGCGACGCCGACGTAGCGGTGGCGGTTTCCGAAGAGCTCGGGCAGGGTGGCGCACTGGGCGCCCAGCATCACGTTGATGGAGAGGGTGTAGGTGAGGGCGAGCACGGGGATGATGACGCTCACGTTGCCCTGGGACATCAGCCACCAGGCGGGGATGGCGAGAACCAGCTGGATGATGACGCCGGCGCGGTAGACGGGCATGCGGCCGAAGCGGTCGCTCAGGGCGCCGGCGAGCGGCAGGATAATCACACCGAGGGTTGCACCGATGGCGATGGCGAGCGGGCCCACCCAGCTCTCGACACCGACGTACACGGTAATGAAGGAGATGGCGAGGGTCTGGTAGAGGGCGGATCCGCCGTTCTCGGCCATGCGCAGGCCGATGCCGCGCAGCACGCTGCCGAAGGAGTTGGTGAAGACCTCCTTGAGCGGCGAGTGCTGCTCCTGCTCCTGCTTTTCGAGCTGCACGAAGGTGGGCGACTCGGCCAGGCGGTAGCGGATGAAGACGGACACGGCGATCAGCAGGATCGAGGCGAGGAAGGGCACGCGCCACAGCCAGTCGTGCACGATCTGCTGGTCGACGAGGCCGAGGAGGTAGAAGACGACCGAGGCCAGCACGGTGCCGACCATGATGCCGACGAACGGCAGGGCGGAGAAGAAGCCGCGGCGGCGCACGGGGGCGTACTCGGCCATGAGCGTGGTGGCACCGGCCTGTTCAGCTCCGGCACCGAGGCCCTGCAGAACGCGCAGGAAGACGAGGAGGATGGGGGCCCAGATGCCGATCTGCTCACCGGTGGGGAGGACGCCGATCAGGGTGGAGGCACCACCCATGAGACCGATGGTGGCCATCAGGACCCACTTGCGGCCGAGCTTATCGCCCAAGACACCGAAGAAGATGCCGCCGAAGGGGCGGGCGAAGAAGCCGACGGCGTAGGTCGCGAATCCGGCGGCGATGCCGGCACCGGTGCCGAGGGCGGGGAAGAAGAGCTGACCGAAGATCAGGGCGGAGGCGAGCCCGTAGAGGGCGAAGTCGTAGTACTCCAGGGCGCTTCCGACACTGGAGGCGAGCGTTGCACGGCGCAGGTTGTTGGCGTATTCCGGATCGTCGGATCCGCGAACCTCAGCGGCGGGGGATGTGGACACGGTCTGTACCTTTCGGGACGGCTCGCGTCTGGCGGAGTCCCGGGTTCACCGTGGGGTGGGGGTCGTCTACCTTGACGCGAGGGTTACCTCGATGTGGGCGGCAGTGCCCACATCCCCCACCATAACAGCATGCTGAACGAAGTTCAACATATTGAACGCTTTAGGCGACGTCGCCCACGAGGAGCGGGTTGGAGAGTGCGCCCGCGGCCTGCCCGAGGGCGCGAATCACGCGCTCGCGACGCCCGTCGTCGGCACCGAGTCCGAGCATGGAGGCACCGAGAGCCAGCGGCTGATCCCCCGCGTTGCGCGGCGGAATGACCACGGCAACGCCGGTCACGGTGGCAAACATCTCGCCCTCGTCGAGGCCGTAGCCGGTCTCGCGGGCGCGCTGAATCTTCGCGACCAGCGCGTCCAGATCGGTGGTGGAGGCCTCGGTGACCCGGGGGCGCGTTTCGGGATCGGCGAAGCGGGCGCGGATCTCGTCGTCATCCAGGCGGGCGAGCAGCGCGTTGCCCACCGCGGTGAGCGCCGCCGGATAGCGGTCGCCGATGCCGGCGGTCAGGCGCAGCGGGGCGCGCCCCTCGTGGCGGGCGAGGTAGAGCACGTCGGTGCCGTCGAGCACCGCGATCTGGACCAGCTCGCCGCTGAGATCCGGCAGAGTGGAGCACACGCGGTAGAACTCGCGCACCTGGTCGAAGCTCGCGAGGTAGGCCCCGCCGAGCTCGACCGTGCGCCGGCCGAGCCGGTAGCCGAGGTCGCCGCGCTGGATCAGCCCGCCCTCTTCGAGCGCCACACAGAGGTTGGCGGTGGAGGACTTGGCGATACCCAGCGCGCGTGCCAGCTCACTGATCCCGAGCGGCTGCCCATGGGCGGCCGCCAGCACATCGAGGATGGCGATGGCTCGAGTCACCGCGGGGGCGGCGGTCTTTTCGGTGCGGGGTGCGTCTGACATGCGCGCTGGATTCGCTTTCTTCGGGGGTGTTTCTAGTAGAACTGAACCGTATCAACAACGTTGCGCGGCGTCTGACCGTCCAGAATCGCGGTGGCGTTGGCGACGAACAGCTCGGCGATGCGGCGCTCCTCGGCGGCGTTCAGCGCGGCCGTGTGCGGGCTGACCAGCACGTTGGGGAGATCCCACAGCGGGCTTGCGGTGTCGAGTGGTTCGGCGGCGAAAACGTCGAGGGCGGCGAAGCCCACCCGGCCGTCCTGCAGTGCGGCGGTGAGGGCGTCCTCGTCGATCACGGTGCCGCGACCCACGTTGACCACGGTCACGCCGGGCTTCACGAGCGCGAGCAGCTCGGCGCTCAGCATCTTCTCGGTGGCGGCGGTGCCGGGCAGGGTGACAACGATGGAGTCGGCGCGGCTGATGACCTCGCCAATGTTGTCCGGGTGCACGATCTCCGCGACGCCGGGGACATCAACCGGACGACGGCTGGTACCGATGACGTGGGCACCGAGGGCGTCGAGCTTGCGCGCAACCTCGGCGCCGATGCCGCCGAGGCCGAGGACCAGTACGGTCTGTTCGGATACCTGGCCCATCTCCCAGCGATCGGTCCAGGCGTGCTCGGCCTGCTGCTTCTGCAGGCGGGGCAGGGTCTTGGCACCGGCGAAGACGCCGAACACGGCAAACTCGGCCAGCGGTCCGCCGTGCACGCCGGCGGAGGTGGTGAACGTCACGCGCTCGAGGTCGCTCGCGCTGAGATCGGCGGCCTTGACCTGGCCGCCACCGCCGGCGGCCATGATCTGTACCCAGCGCAGCTTCGGGTTTGCGGCAACGGTGCGCGCGAGTGCGGCAGGGCTGACGTCGGGAATGCCGTAGAGGACGTCCGCGGAATCCAGCAGCTCCTCGAAGCGGGCCTGCTGCTCGGGGGTGCGGGTGAAGGCGGGGTCACCGGCGAAGTCGGCGGCGAAGCGCATGGGCGGCAGGAGGTCGGCCTCGCGCACCAGATCGATGCGGGGCTCGCGCTCGGTAATCAGGGCCGCAAGCTCTTCGGGCAGCGGGGTGGCAACTACGACGCGGAGGCGGGTGGGGTTTTCGTTCATGGAACGCGGACCTTCCTTTCGACGGTGAGCGGGGTCACTCCCATACTAGCCATAATGGACAGCTCTCTGAACGGAGTTCGATATAGTGGCCGCATGATGGTGATCAATGATGTTCGCAATTTAACCGTTGGCGTGATCGGTCTGGGCTCGATGGGGGCCCCGATGGCGCGCAATCTGCTGGCCCGCCGCCCCGCGGGTACCGCGGTGCACGTTCAGAGCCGCCGCCCCGAGTCTCTGACCCCGTTTGTGGAGTCCGGCGCTATCGCCCAGGCCACCCCGCGCGAGCTGGCCCTCGCGGCCGAGATTGTGGTGGTGATGCTGCCGGACCTCGCCCAGATCGAGCAGGTCCTGACCGGACCGGACGGCCTCCTCGCCGGCATCGACACCACGCACACGCTGGTGGTCTGCTCCTCGATCTCCCCCACCGGGCTGCGCGAACTCGCCGCCCGCCTGGATGCCGCAACCAGCGGCCTGCTGCGCGTGGTGGACGCCCCGGTCTCTGGCGGCACCGAGGGTGCCGAGGCCGGCACGCTGTCGATCATGGTTGGCGGCGATAACGCCGATGTGGCGCGCGTCCTGCCCGTGCTGGAAACCATGGGCACCCCGCTGCACCTGGGCCCGCTGGGCTCGGGCCAGGTCGCGAAGGCCTGCAACCAGATGATCGTGGCCGCCACCATGACCGCGGTGGCCGAGGCCGCCGTGGTCGCCGAACGCGCGGGCCTCGACGTGGCCGCGCTCCTCCCCCTCCTGCAGGGCGGATACGCGGGCTCCCGCGTGCTCGAAACCAAGGCCGACCGCCTGATCGCGAAGGACTACTCCCCCACCGGCATCGCCGCCTTCATGGTCAAGGACCTCACCGCCGCCGTGGCCGAGGCCGACGCCACCGGCACCACCGCCCGCCAACTCCGCACCACCCTCGGAATCTTCGAGGACCTCGTGGACGCCGGGCTCGGGGAGCAGGACCTCGCGGTGGTCCACCGGTTCGCGGAGATCGACGGGGCAGAATAGCGGCGGCCGAGCCGAACCCTCGCAGGGAGGGGCGTGGACTAAAGGTCCGAGAAATCAGGGAGGTCCGAGATTTCCATCGGAGCGTATCGGCGCGACTCCTCCAGGGTATGGGCCCGCAGCAGCGCGCAGGCACCCAACACCTCGATCCCAATGAGGTGCCCCTCAGTGTCGAAGCCCAGAATGATTTCCCCCAGCTTGCGCGGATCACTGATCCCGTAGATTTGTGTGTCTGATTCACCACTCTGCGCGTCACGCCCCACGGCGAGGTAGGCTGCGTCCGCTTCCGGGTCGTAAACCAGCCGTCTTTGCCGAACATCGTCGGCCAGTCCAAACGGATCTGCGTCGACCTGATTGACCCCGATCGAAGACTCTTGCGTTACCGACGGATCGGTTTTGGCCCCGATCCATCGCGCTTCGCTCAGGGTCATGGTACGCAAAAGCGTGCGCGCTTCCAGAATCTCAACCCCGATGAGGTGCCCTCCGGCATCGAAGTCGAGGACAATGTCGCCCGGGTGCTTGGGATCGAGTAGATCAACCATCTGCTCGTGCGCTTCGCCCGTCAATAGTCTTCGCCCCACCGCAAGGTAAGCAGCATCTACCTCTGGGTCGAACCGAAGCCGCTCCTGCCGTTTATCACCCACGAGCTGGACCGTTGACGGAACTGGCGGTGAGAATGGCGTTGGAGATGATGAAATTCCCCACTGGTTCCCTTTGATCTCATGAATCTGGCTATCGATTCACTCTAAGTTCCCGGAGATTTCCAACGCGGGGATGGCGTGAAATAGGCGGCGGTTTGTCGCATCATCACGGTCTGATCTTTTTATTGGTAAGGGTGCATTGTAGCCGCTCAATGGGGTCATCCGATGGATGACCCCTGCAAACTATCAGACGTTATTGACGCAATTGGGCATCTGCTCAACGCACGCCGCAAGCTCAACCTCCTTGATGATTTCGGGAAATGAAAGGACAAGATCTCAATTTCCCTCCGCCAATCAGACGATTTGGCTAGCGCCGCGGCGGGCGTGGCGGAAGTGGATAGCGCCAAGTCTGCTCATCGCCGTCAAGAGAGTTGCGCCACTGGACAGTGATCGTCGAGTCCCGGGTGCCCATTGTGCGTAAGGCTCCGAACTGCATTACATCACCTGACTTGAGTTCTGGACTCGGCACCCATTCCTTCCCGAACCGTGTCAAGGTCGGGTCCGCGTCGAGACGTACGTCATAAGCAGTAGCTTTGCCAGTGTTCTCGAGCAAATACATATCACCTTGAAAATGGCTGAGCCTCCAGGAGACCTTGGCAGAGGCAATCCCTGCACCCAAAACTTGTAGATTGTTAAGGTTGATTCCCTCCGCAGCCAACTTGTCGAGTGCATCTGCGATCCTTGTCATCGTATCGATGCTGAGTCGGCTCGCTGCCTCAGAGCGCTCGGAAGCAGCTTGACTAGCGACGTCAGCCCGCTCGGCCCTGTCTGCTTCGCCTTTCGCGAGCTTTAGATCATTCTTCTGCCCCTTCCGCGCGATCCAGATGGACGCGATGATACCGCAGAGGGTGACCAGCGCGATTATGGCTTGAATCCACACCCCCGCGAGCGAGACCGCCTCAGCTGTTCCTGACGCTTCTTCCATTGACATATGTCATATTCTGCCGCAGCATGCGGCCACAGCGCGACGCGATTTCGAAACATAATCTGGACCCCATACGTCTTCATCGGGAATGCCTTACTTCAGCACTAAAAGGAGTTGCCGACGTGGCCCAACCTGCGTAAGCGATTTGCAAATGTGGCAGGTGAAGATTGTGCGAGATGTGCCGGTTTAGACCCTTCTCTAAGTAGGACTTCGAAGAGGACTCGATGATCAACGCCCGGACATTACCCTGACACGAAATCGGGCGAGATGCCTTGAGTATTCGCGTGCCTGCTCTCGACGTCGAGAACGCACTTCTATATGGAATCCCTGATGCGATCCATCCGTCCTCGCGTGACCGTCTACCCGTACGCAAGTGCCTAGTCAAACGTCGACGGTTCTGCGACGACGGGAGTCTGGACGGCTGCGACCTCTCACCAACCATCCAGGGCCTGGGTAAGAGCAACTGGAGATTGGACGTTACAGCCAAGATACGTTTGAACGTGATGTCAACGACAACTTGATGATTCCCCGCCAGTTGATGGACTCTGACGTCTCCATGTATTTCAAACTCGTTTGTTTAGTTCTACTCCCGGAGGAAAGCTACGAGAACGAGGAACTTCGGCAAGTCTTGATCGACCTTTTCGCCGAGGAACAGGCGAACGACAACCGTGCCGAGCTTCAAAAAGTCTTGTGCAAATCTAACTAGCGGCGGGGCTCAAGCTTTCCGCGCAGAACTAGCACACATTTCACTGTTGAGCAGTTCAGCGCCTACTGACCCCGCTATCGGCGCGCAAGTACACCTGACGAGAGCCACTGGACTAGCGGAACTGCGAGCATGACGGCGGCTTCGGCTTCCGCCTGGCTCGGCTTGCGATAGCCATTGCCACCATGACGGCTCTCCTGTCCGCCCCAAAGCGCCTCCGCCATCTTCACGGCGACGTCCGCGTCGGGAGTTGGGAGATCAAGCTTCCAGTCTTTCTGCGCCTTCATATCTCGGACCATCGTGCCGAGAGTCGCCCTCGTGTTATTCGGCGTAACGACGTGCGCCCCCGCTTCCTCCACGGCCTTGATCGCCTTCTCGTAGGCCTCCTCCGTGTCGGGGTTGATTCCGTATGCGGCGTGCCAGGCTTCAGACAAGATTGTTCCCGCGGACCCCGTCGACGACATGATTGCGTCCGCAGCGTCTTGGACTCCTTGCGGCACGCGAACCTCAAGCCCCGGCATGCCGTTGCGGATTCCAACCTTCCATTTGGAGCCACCATCACGGAGGATAGCACTGAGTTTCTCGTGCTTCTCATACGGCTGCTTCGCGCTGATGTCCATAATCGACCAATCAATCAGCGCGAGGATGAGTCCGGGGTCCAGGCTATCGAACGTATTCGCAGGTCCCTTCAACTTGAGAATGTCCGAAATTGGCTTTTGGCGGGCAGCAAGATCGAAGCGCCGGAGCTTGTTCACGCCAACGTCTATTCGCATTCCGTAAGAGTCAAAAATCGGAAAAGCGGCCTCGAACCACGCTCGTAAAGAAGAGCTCATCCAGACGGGTACACCATCGACAAGCGCAGCATGCTTAGCAGGGTCGGCTCCAAGCGGTGTCCAGGTCATAACAGCAATCTAGCGCTACCTACGGACATTGGAAACCTAGGACACAGCTATTTTCACACTGCCAGCCACCATAGGAAACTCCACCCCACGGAGAAAAGTAAGGAGACCGCAATAAACATGAGACCTACTTTGTGCACCCCCTCGGACTTGAACCGAGAACCCACTGATTAAGAGTCAGTTGCTCTGCCGATTGAGCTAGAGGTGCCTACGCCGCACGCGACGTGATACCTCCAGAGTAGCGCCCAATACCGACGGCCAAAAATCGACACACGCAGGGTGTGCCATCGAGCGCAGAGGGAAACAAAAACGCCCCGATTCCGCGAGGAAACGAGGCGATTTGAGGTGGTGCACCCCCTCGGACTTGAACCGAGAACCCACTGATTAAGAGTCAGTTGCTCTGCCGATTGAGCTAGAGGTGCGCGCTGAACACTCACGTGTTTTGGCAACGTGTTTACTATACACAAAATCCCAGACACCTCCTATTCGCCGGGCGCGTCCGGGCGCGTCCAGGCGCGTCCAGGCTCCCAGCGCGTAGCATCGAGGCACACATACCGTCTTATACGCGTGAGGAAACCCATGTCCGCCGTTGTTGTCACCGCCGTTTTCACCCCCGCCGAGGGAAAGCGAGCGGCCGTTCTCGACGCCCTGCGTCCCGCGATCCAGGCCGTCCACCACGAACCCGGGTGCGAGCTCTACGCGATTCACGACCACCCGAACGGCGACATCGTGATGATCGAAAAGTGGACCAGCACCGAACTGCTCGACGCCCACGGGGAGGGTCTTCCGGTTGCCGCGCTGAACCGCGCGCTCGAAACCCTGCTCGCCGGGCCGGTTGTGGTCACGCGCCTGACGCCGATCCCCGTGGGCGACGAGATCCGCGGCGCGCTCTAACCCCGCACACCCCGCACCATCCCCGCACGCCCTCGGCCGGGTGCCGCGGGTGAGGGCACGCGCAAACGTATAATCGGCACGTGACCTTCGCCGCCCCCATTCTGCGTGTTCTCGGCCCCATTCGGGCGAGTGAGACCCCGGTCTCCGGCGAGCGCGCGCGGGTGCTCCTGGCGGTCCTCGCGCTGGCCGAGGGCGAGGCACGCTCCCCCGGTTACCTCTCCGAGGAGCTGTGGCCGGAGGAGCCGCCACAGGATTCCCGCGGCGCGCTCCAGGCGCTCGTCTCGCGCACCCGACGGCTGCTGCCCGCGGGCGCACTGGTACTCGAGCCCGCGGGCTACCGGCTGACCATCACGAGCGACCTCGACCTCGTCTGCGCCGCGCTGCGTTCCCCCGAAGACACCCTCGCCCTCGAGACCGCCCTCGCCCTGTGGGACGGCACCCCCGGCGGCGATCTGGAACCCTTCCCCGTGGCCGCGGATCTCGCCGCCCGCGCCCGGCGTGCCAGGATCGACCTGCTGCGGGCGCTGAGCCGCACACAGACCGGCACCAACCCCGCCGCGGCCCGCGGCCACCTCGCCGAGCTGTGCCGCGCCGATCCCCTCAACCAGGAGGATCACCTCGCCCTCATTCGCGTGCTCGATGCCCTACGGGAACCGGCCTCCGCCCTCGCCGTGTACGCGGGGCTGCGCGAGCGCCTGGCCGAATCCCTCGGCGTGGATCCCGGCCCCGAACTGCGCGCCGCCCACGCGCGTATCCTGCAACGGGACGGCGAAACCCAAACCCTCCCGCCCGAGGAAATCGCCGACCCCGAGCCTTCCGCCCCTGCCGAGCAGGCCCTCCTCAGCGTGGGCGTCCGCGGCTTCGTCGACCCCCTCATCGGCCGCGATCGCGACATCCGCGCGCTCCAGACCGCGGTCGGCCAGCACCGCCTGGTCACGATCCTCGGCCCCGGCGGACTCGGGAAAACCCGCCTCGCCCACGCCATCGCCGACTCCGTACGCGGCCACATCCCCCGCGTCCTGGTTGCCGAACTCGCCGGCGTGCGCACCCCCGAGGACGTCACCCGCGCCCTCGCCGCCGTGGTGGGCGTGCGCGACAACGTCTCGGATGCCCGCATCGGTGACGCCCCGCGCCTGGACCTCGCCGAACGCCTCCTCACCAGGCTCGCCCAAACCCCCACCTTCCTGGTGCTCGACAACTGCGAACACCTGATCGAGGCCGTGGCCCGCTGGAGCGCCGAAGCCCTCTCACTCTGCCCCAGCCTGCGGGTGCTCACCACCTCCCGCTCCCCGCTGCTGCTGCCCGGCGAAATCGTCTACGAACCCGGTCGCCTCGCGATCGGTGACGCCGACCAGCCCGGCCCCGCCCTGCTGCTCTTCGCCGAGCGCGCCGCCGCGGCCCGGCCGGGAGCGAGCTTCGATCCCGAACTCGTCGCCCAGCTGTGCGAACGCCTCGACGGGCTTCCGCTCGCGATCGAACTCGCGGCCGCCCGCACGCGCGTGCTCACGCTGCCGCAGATCCTCACCGGGCTCGACCACAACCTCGGCGTGCTCGATCCACCGCGCGCCGGCGGAAACCGCGCGGCGCCGGAGCGCCACCGCACCCTCACCGCGGTCATCGGATGGAGCTGGAACCTCCTGAGCGACGGCGAGCGCGAAACGTACCTCGCCTGCAGCGTCTTCCCGGACGGCTTCGGTATCCGCGCCGCCTCCGCCGCCCTCGGCCGCGACGCAACCGAAGACCTCGAGGGGCTCGTCCTGCAGTCGCTCGTCCGCGTCACCGAAGACGCCCAAACCGGCACCCTGCGCTTCCGCATGCTCGAAACCATCCGCGAGTTTGGTGCCGGCGAGCTGGCAAGACGCGGCGGCGAGGAGGCGCTGCGCGACCGCATCATCGACTGGGCCGAGGCGTACGCCCTTGAACTGCTCCCCCGCACCGACGGTCCGGATCAGGTCGCGGGATTCGCCCACGTCGGCCTCGAACTCGACACCCTCATGTGGGCGCTTCGCGCGGCCCTCGCCCGCGGAAACGCCGACGCCGCACTCGCGATCTTCGGCCTGGTGTCGTTCTACCAGGCCCGGCTCAGCATCTACACCGACGCCGACGGACTCGCCGCCGCCATCCTCGCCCTCCCCCGCGTGGAACGCGGCTACACCGGGGTGCGCGCAAACGCCGCGGGGCTCGGATTCGTGGTCCTCGGAGTGTTCGGGCTCTTCGACAACCTGCGCACCGGCGTCACCGCGCTCACCCGCATCCGCACACTCATCGACGCCAATGCGGTCACCGATCGCCGGATCGAGGCGTTCTACCGCATGCTCCGCAACTCCGCGGCCCCCGATCGCGTGATGACCGTGCTGAGCACAATGGCAAACGATCCCGAACCCCAGGTTGCCGTCTACGGCCTGCTCCTCGCCGCCCAACTGGCCGAGAACGCCGGACGAGCCCAGGAGGCCATCGACTTCGCGATGCGGGCCGAAACGCTAGCCCGCGCCCTCGGCGATCTGTGGACGCTCACGATGACCCGGGTCGTCCTCGCGCAGCTCACCAGCGAGGTTGCCGACATCGAGGACTCCATCGCCTGGGCAAAGCTCGCGCTTCCCGGGCTCACCACCCTGGGGCTGGTCGAGAACCGGCGCCACATCCTCTGGCTCCTCGCGATCTACACCGAGTCACCGGCCGAGCTCGAACCCCTCCTCACCGAGGAGCCCAGCCCGCACATGAACAGCGCCGAGGAGGACTTCCGCTCGGTCGCCTGGGCCGGCCGGGCCGAGCTCTCGCTCAAAAACGGCGAGCGCTCCCGCGGCCTCGAACAGTACCGGCTCGCGGAAAAGAACTTCGCCACCCCGATCGCCCGCGCCTACGCCTGGTACACGATGGTCGCCGCGGGCTCGCTCGCCGCCCACGGCCTCGCCCACGAACCGGACCTCACGATGTTCCGCTGCCTGCGCACCCGCGCCATCGCGCTCCAGCGCATCGGCGGAATCCACACCGACATGCCCGTGTGGGGCTCGGCACTGCTCGCGGTCTCAACCCTCGGGCTCAGCACCCCCGCGGTCACGGATCTCTCACTCGAACTCTTCGCGGTCTGCCGAGCATTCTCCGCCCGGCAGGAACTCCCCGCGCTGCGCTACGCCATTCACGAGGCCGCCCACGCGGAGGTGTCCGGCACCGAGACGGTATCCCGGGCGATGGCTGCCGCCGATGCCCTGAGCGCGCGGGAACGGGTGGAGCGCGCCGTCGCGATCCTGAACGACCCCCGCTGGCGCGCGGCCGGCGCCTAGCCGGAAAACGCCACACACCCCGCCCTCCCGGTACGGGAGAAACGGGGTGTGCGCGGTGTGCGCTGTGCGGGTGCGCGGTATTTCCGGATATGGCCGGCGCTAGGCGCGGCGCATGTACGCCCGCACGGTCAGCGGGGCGAAGATCGCGACGATCACCGCGGCGCCGATCAGCGGCAGGAACGCCTCGCTGGTAAACGCGCCGGTGTTCAGCACGTCACGCACCGAGGTCACCAGGTGCGAGACCGGGTTGATGTTCACAAACCACTGCAGCCAGGAGGGCATGGTGTCCACCGGCACGAACGCGTTGGAGAGGAAGGTCAGCGGGAACAGGATGATCATCGAGATGCCCTGCACGCTCGAGGCCGAGCGGGCAATGACGCCGAAGAACGCGAAGATCCAGCTGATCGCCCAGGCACAGACGATCACGAGCAGCGCGGCCCCGATGACCGCCCAGATGCCGCCGTGCGGACGGTACCCCATGATGAAGCCCATCACGAAGGTCAGGGTGGTGGCGATCGCGTAGCGAATGGTGTCGGCGAGCAGCGCCCCAGACAGCGGCGCAATGCGCGCAATGGGAAGCGAGCGGAAGCGGTCGAACACACCCTTGTCCATGTCCTCCCGCAGCTGCGTTCCGGTCACGATCGAGGTGGTGATCACGGTCTGCACGAGAATGCCCGGGATGATCACCGGGAGGTAGCTCGCGACGTCTCCGGAGATCGCGCCGCCGAAGATGTAGGTGAACATCACGGTGAAGATGATCGGCTGCAGCGTCACATCGAACAGCTGCTCGGGTGTGCGGCGGATCTTGAGGAGCCCGCGATACGCCATGGTCAGCGAGTGCCGGACGGTCTCGGTGAGGCTCACCCGGTTTTTCAGGGCGCGCTCGTGGGCGGGGACGATGGTAGTGCCCGCGCTGGTGCGCGCGCGCTTCTGCGGTGCGGTGGTGGTGCTCATGCGTGTGCTCCCTCGCGGGTCGAAGTGGTGGAGTCCGCGGCGTCTTCCGCGGTGTCCTCGGTGGGCTTGCCGGTGATGCTGAGGAACACATCGTCGAGGCTCGGCTTGTGCACGCTGAACTCCTCCAGGCGGATGTCATCTCCGCGCAGCTCGATCAGCAGGTCGGTGACGCGCTCGGGGTCGCTCAGCGGCACGGTGATGCGGGCGGCCTCGGCCGAGCGGGTGCCGGCCACGCCGAGCACGCGCTCGGCGATATTCAGGGCACGATCGGCGAGCAGTGGGTCGCCGAGGCGCAGCTCCAGGGAGGACGAGCCCACCTGGGCCTTCAGCTCATCGCCGGTACCCTCGGCCACCACGCGCCCGCGATCGATCACCGCGATGCGGTCGGCCAGTTGATCGGCCTCATCCAGGTACTGGGTGGTGAGCAGCACGGTGGATCCCCCGGCCACGAGCCGGCGAATGGTCTCCCACATCTGTGCGCGGGTGCGCGGGTCGAGCCCGGTGGTGGGCTCGTCGAGGAAGATCAGCGGGGGCTGCGAGATCAGGCTCGCGGCGAGGTCCAGCCGGCGGCGCATGCCACCGGAGAAGTTCTTGAGCGGGCGGGAGGCCGCCTCGGTCAGGCCGAACTCCTCGAGTAGGTCCTGCGCCTTGATCCGCGCCTCGCGGCGACCGAGGCCCAGCAGGCGCGAGAACAGCACGAGGTTCTCGGTGGCCGACAGGCCCTCATCCACCGAGGCATACTGCCCGGTGACGCCGATCAGCTGGCGCACAACCTGCGCCTCACGCTGCACGTCGTGCCCAAAGATGCGGGCGGATCCGGCGTCGGGACGCAGCAGCGTCGCGAGCATCGAGATGGTGGTGGTCTTGCCGGCGCCGTTCGGGCCGAGCACGCCATAGACGGTGCCGGTGGCGACGCGCAGGTCAACGCCATCCACGGCACGGTTGCTTCCGAAAGTTTTTACGAGCCCATTGGCCTCTACGGCCCACTCGGAGTGTGTGTTCACAGGTGTCCTTTCAACGACTCTGTGAACAGAATGCCCGGGGGCGCTGACGCGACACTGACGCGGCCACGTCAGCGCGTCAGCGGGTTTCTCGTGGCCGTTTTCCGGCAACGCAAAAGCCCCGGTCATTTCTGACCGGGGCTGGTGGTGCACCCCCTCGGACTTGAACCGAGAACCCACTGATTAAGAGTCAGTTGCTCTGCCGATTGAGCTAGAGGTGCGTTGCCCGGAGAACCGGACAAGAGAAGACATTACCAGTGCCGCGAGCACTTTTCCAATCGGCCGGTGTGTCGCCGTGTCGCGCCGCATTGCGCGGTTCCCCGGGGGAAAACGCTAGGCTGATTTGCATGACTCTTGACGCCACCTGGACCCCGGAAGAAGACCTCGCCCTGGCGCAGCGTCTCGCCGATGCGGCCGACGCCATTTCCCTCGAGCGCTTCCGCGCGGGAGACCTGCGGGTGGACACCAAGCCCGACCGCACCCACGTCACCGACGCCGATCTCGCGGTAGAGCGCGCGCTGCGCGAGATCCTCGCGACGGAGCGTCCGGAGGACGGCATCCTGGGTGAGGAGTACGGCACCGAGGGAAGCACCGCCCGGCAGTGGATCCTCGACCCGATCGACGGCACCGCCAACTTCCTGCGCGGCGTACCCAACTGGGCCACCCTCATTTCCCTCGCCGAAAACGGCGTTCCGAAGGTGGGCGTCGCGAGCGCCCCCGCCTTTGGCAAACGCTGGTATGCGGCACCGGGTGCCGGAGCCTGGCTCGTCGAGGGCGATGCCGCCCCGCGCCGGTTGCACGTGTCGGGGGTACGCAGCATCGAGGATGCCTCGCTGAGCTTCCAGTCCATCGGGCAGTGGCGCGATGCGGGCTACCTCCCCCAGCTGCTGACCCTCGCCGAGACCGTGTGGCGCGACCGCGCCTACGGTGACATGTGGTCCTACGGGCTACTGGCCGAGGGGCTCATCGACATCGTCTCCGAGTTTGACGTCAAGGAGTACGACATCGCCCCGTTCGTCGCGATCATCACCGAAGCCGGCGGACGCTTCACCGCGATTGACGGCACCGAGACCATCGCCGGCCGCAGCGCCCTGGCCACCAACGGCCTGCTGCACGAGCAGGTGCTCAGCATCGTCGGCCGCTAGATCCACCGCGACTCACACGAACACCTCGACCCTGCGGGTCGAGGCGTTCGGCGTGAGTTGACGCTATTCGTGACGCGTCACGCTCGCGGGATGCGACGATGCGGGACCGGTCCCAGTCCCAGTCCCGGCGGAATCCGTGGGCGTCATCGATTCAGCGGCGGCGTCGGCGGCTCCCGGTGTAGCGGGCGCCTCTCGAATCTCGCTCTTGAGAATCCGAGCAGACTGCCCCAGGCTGCGCGCCAGCGCGGGAAGCCGGGGTGCGCCAAAAAGGAGCAGCACTATCGCAACCAGCGCGATCATGTGCCATCCTGAAAGGTTTGCAAGCATGGTGATCTCCTTCGATCTGGTGGGTGACGGTTAGCGACCGGCGAGCGATCCGCCGATCCCACCCACGCTGAAGTAGCGGTTAAGGGTGGCAAAGAGCAGGATGGGCGGAATCATCATGATGACCGAGACCGCCATGATCGACCCCCAATCGGTCATGTTCTGCTGCACAAACGACTGCACACCGACCGGCAGGGTGAAGCTGAGCTCCGACCGGAGGAACACCAGCGCCACGAGGTAGTCGTTCCAGGCGAGCAGGAACGCAAAGATCGCGGTGGAGAGAATACCCGGCAGCGAGTTGCGCAGAATGATTCGAACAAACCCGCCAAACACCGAGGCACCGTCGATCCAGGCCGCCTCCTCCAGGGCGATCGGGATCGAATCAATATAGGCCGCCATCATCCACGTGGCCACCGCGATGGTGCTGCCCACGTACACCAGGGTGATGCCAAACAGGCTGTCCGAGAGACCGAAGCCCGCAAACAGAATGAACAGCGGAACCACCGACACAATCACCGGCAGCGACTGAATCACAAACAGCAGCAGGGAGTACCCGGATACCACCCGGCCGCGGCCCCGAGAGAGGACGTAGCCCGCCGGTGCCGCCACCAGCACCGAAACCAGAACGGTCGCCAGGGTCACCACCAGTGAGTTGCGCAGCCACACCAGCACCGAGGTCTCGGTCAGGACGGTGGCGAAGTTTTCGAGGGTGATCGGATCGGTGGTGGTGCTGGCCGCGCTCGGTTGCAGCGAGAGACCGATCACCACCGCGATGGGGATCAGGGTCAGCGCCGTCAGCACGATCAGCAGCGCAAACCGCCACCACTTTCCCTTTTCCTCGGGAGCACGGGAGGGCCGGGCGAGGGCCGGCTGAGCTCCCGACCGCGCGGGCAGGGTTACGGACGCACTCATGCGGTATCCACCTTTCGAATCTGACGGTAAAGCACAACCGAAACGGCAACGAGAACCGCGGTCATCAGGAAGGCGATCGCCACACCCGATCCGGTCTCAAAGTTCTGGAATACCGAACGGTAGGCCAGGACCACCAGCGACGTGGTGGCGTTAACCGGCCCACCACCGGTCAGCAGGTAGATGGTCGGGAAGTCATTGACGCAGAAGATCGTCATCAGGATCCAGCTGATGTAGGTGGAGCGCGCCACCAGGGGCAGCGTGATCTGGGTGAACTGCTGACGCGGGCTCGCACCATCCATCCGCGCGGCCTCGTAAACCACCGGATCAACGCTGGCAAGTGCCGACGCACTCATCATCATCATGAACGGGAAGCTGACCCACACCTTGAAGATGCACACGGTAATCGCCGCGAGGGTGGGATCCGCGAGGAAGAGCGGGGTTCCCCAGCCCAACGCGTCAAAGAGCTGCGGTACCGGGCTCGACGGGGTGGCCACCAGCCAGTTCCAGGCGGTCGAGGAGACCACGATCGGCACAACCCAGGGCAGGAGGAGGAGCACCTTGAACAGGCCCCGGGCCGGCGTCCGGGTCCGCAGCAACAGGGCGAGACCGAGACCCACGATCCAGCTGCCGAACACCCCCACCACGGTGAAGATCAGGGTGAAGCGGGCGGCCTCCCAGAACGCGGTGCTGGTCAGCGCATCCGTGTAGTTGGCGAGACCAACAAACTGGCCATCGTCCAGCAGCGAGCCATCCCGCACCGACTGGTTGAGACCGAACCCCAGCGGATACGCGTTGAGCAGGAGCAGGAGGAGTACCGAGGGCACCACAAACAGCACCAGCGTGAGGTTCATCGGCGTGATGCGTCGACGCGGGCGGCGCAGATCCCCGGCGGGCCCCGGAGCCCTGCCGGTGGGTTTGGTTCTCGCCCGCGTGCGCGGAGGAAGCGTCGAGGTCGCCATTATGACTTCTTCTTCATCAGCGACTCGATCGCCGCCTGGAAGGTTGTCAGTGTCTGCTTGGGGTTACTCTTCCCCGCCAGCACCGTCTGCGAGAACGTCTGCATGCCCTGCCCACCATCCACCGCGGCGAGGGCACCAAACGAGCTGGTTGAGCGCGCGCTGTAGGTCTGCGAGATCGGCTGCCAGACATCAACGATCTTGACGTTCTGCGCGTTCTCCTGGAACTCGGGCAGATCCGCGATCGAGCGGCGTACGGGAATCGCGGTGATGACCTTCTGCTGCCAGTAGGTCTTCATGTTGTCCACATACCACTCAAGGAATGCCTCCGAGGCCTCCTGGTTGGGGCTTGCCGTGTACATCATCAGGTTGTTGACGTAGTAGAGCGACCCCTTGGTGCCGTTGGGCGAAACCAGCGGCTCCCCCACCAACACATCGTTCTCGGTATCCCCCACCGAGGCATTCCATCCCGGCGTATTGATGCCCATGCCGGCCTTGCGGTCCTTCCACTGGGTCAGCAGGTTCTCCGAGGTGTAGCTCACCGCCGCCGGGTCGATGATCCCCTCGGACACCATCTCATTGAAAAACTCGAGGGTTTCGATGTTGCGGTCGGTCACCAGATCGGGGTTTCCCTCGGTGTCAAACATTCCGCCACCGTTGTTGATCATCATCGACACAATCGCGTGACCGCCGAGATTGAAGCCCGATCCGGCGCCGGTGGCAAAACCCACCACCCCGATCTTTTTCAGCGCCTTACCCGCGCTCAGGAAGGAGGCCCAGTCGGTGGGGACGTCCACACCCGCTTTTTCCAGCAGTGACTTGCGGTACCAGAGCACCCGCAGATCCATCTGCCAGGGAATGGCCACCTGCCCCTGACTGGTGCGCAGCGCGTCAAAAACCCCGGGGAGGAAGTCGTCATAGGAGCCGCTCTTTTTCAGCGCGTCCACCACCCTGTCCGCATAGGCAATCTTGCCCGCTTCGGCGAACTGGAAGGCCTGGAACCCGGAACCCGAGCTCACCGCCGGACCGGTGTTCGAGGCGATCGCCGAGCTGAAGGTCTGATAGTAGTTGTTCCACTGGATGCTCTGATAGCTCGCTGCGCCCAGACCCGCGGCGGGCTTGTAGCTGGCAATCAGGTCCTTCCCGGCACGCGAGTAGTTCGCCTGACCCCAGGGCATGTCCCAGAACTTGATGGTGCCGGCACCACCGCCGCCGCCAGCACCGCCTCCGCCCCCGGCGACACCGCCGGGGCTGCATGCGGCGAGCAGGGGGATGACTGCGGCAGCACCCAGTGCTCCGAGGAATCCGCGTCGCGACATCTGGAACCGGGAGACCGATTCGATACTGTTCATGATTTTTCCTTTTCCGGGGGTGCGCCCGCGGGGCACCCCACTATCTCGGCATTGAGGGGAGGGGAGAGAAAGTCTGTGACTACGAGGTTGGGAACAGGCCCATCTGGATGCGACGTTCGTGCTCGTAGCGGGTGAGGTCGACGGTTGCCGTCCCGGTATGAACGGCGGATACCAGGCGACGAAGGGCGGTGCGCGGCGCATTTTCCCACAGCGTCGCCCGGTCATCGTGGTGGCCCGGCGACCAGATGTCTACCCGCGCCCGCAGCGCAATCGCCGGGTCGGGAAGTTCCAATACGACGGTGGTGTCGGCGCCGATCAAACGCACCCGTGCTCCGCGCGGGCGGGAGGTCGTGAGGCGGCCCGAGAGTTGAAACTCTCCGCCCTGTTCCAGCGCACCAACCACGCGGAATCCACCCGCACCGTGCTCGTGCAGCGTGATCGAGGCGATTTCTCCGCCCAGCGCGTGAAGCAGTGCCAGCTGGGCGGCGAGCGCGAGCTCGAGGTCTTCCTCGGGCGGAAGATCGGCGCTCACCTCCACGAATGCTCGGGCCGCAATGAGCTCCGTGGCCGCCGCATGGTGGGCACCGACGGCGGCATTGCTCGCCCAGTCGGTGAGGATTACCACCGGAGTGGACGCGGCTAGCGCGATCAGCTCACCGGCGTCCTCGGGACGGGGGCGCACGATCAGCAGGCCACGATAGCCCGCGGCGATCGCCTCGCCGGCACGGCCGGTCCACCCGGGGTCCCCGGCGATGGCCAGCAGATCCGTTCCGTCGAGTGCCGGGTTTGAGGAGGCCGGGGATGCGGCGTGGGTTCCGGCAGAGTCGATGTCCCCGGGTCGCAGAGAAATCGGCAGTGCGGCGATGCTCTGGTCGATCATGCCCGGAATTCTGGCGGAGGGTTCGGTAATGAGGGAGAGTTGAGTGCTCATGCGTGGGCTGCCTTCACTGTGTTGCGGGCGAGGCGTGACGCCGTTTCGGCGATGTTCAGGGCGAATCGAAGATCCTCGATCAGGGTTTCGGCCGGTTGGGTGGGGGTGGCTCCCGCGGCGACCTCGGCCAGGTGTAGCCACTCCCCCGCGTAGCCGTTGTGGATATCCCGCCCAAAAATGGTGCGACGGCCCCGCTCGGCCAGGGTGACCACGGCCGATCCAGCGTGGATGTACGACGGACCAAAATCAACCGCGATGGAGGAGTCCTCACCGATGGCCTCGAAGAACCAGGAGGGTTCCCAGTTGTCGGTGAGTGCGGCGTGAAGTTCGATGTCCAGCGCCCCGGCCCGCAGCAGGATGTGATACCCGCCGGGGGCGAGGGCGGCGGCGCGAACCACCTCGAGCTCGGTTCCCTCGGGGACGAACGTGCGCACCAGCGGAAGATCATGAATTGCCAGGCCCATGACCCCGCCGAGCACGCGTTCGGCGACCTGCTCGGGGTCGGTGAAGTCGGCCGGGACCGAGGCGGGGCGCCCCAAAACCTCCGTGGCCGAGTCTTCGAAATAGGCGTTGGGCGGGAGCACGATCGAGGAGCGCACGGTGTGTACCCCGGCCGGGAATTCGCCCCAGGCAGCGCGGGCGGCAAGCCAGGCGGGATCATAGGTGTGCATCGCGCCCACCAGAATCGGAACACCGGTTTCGGCCGAGACCTCGGCGATTTCGCGGGCCTCTTCGGGCGTCATCGCGAAGGGCTTCTCGCAGAGAATCGCACGCTTACCGGCGCGGCAGGCGGCGATCACCTGCTCGGCGTGGAAGCGATGGGGGCTGCAGATCACCACGACCTCGACCGCGGGATCCTCCAGCAGATCGGCCATCGTGGGGGCGACGCGCGCCCCCACACGGGCGGCCACCGAGACGGCCACGGCCGGGTCGACGTCCATGATGGCGCGCACGGTGAAGTGCTCCTGGAGACGGGAGAGGGTGGGGAGATGAATTGCCTGGGTCACCGGTCCGGCACCGAGAATGCCCACGCCCCAGGGGGCGCGTGCGGGGGCGTCGGAATGATGAGACGGCGTGAGTTGGTCCTGCACGGGGATGTGTCCTTCGATAGCGATGGACCCTGTTTCGCGTCGATACTCTGTGCACCATTACACGAAAGTTTTAGGTTTGTTCAATATTCATATATATTGAACGAATATTCAATTTTGTGCAAGACTTTTTTTGAAACGACGAAAGGACACGGATGACGACCACCAAACGTGGCCCGTACCGCAAGGGCATCGAACGCCGCGCAGAAATTCTCCGCACCGCCGGCCGAGTCTTTGGCGAGTACGGATACGCCGGAGCGTCGCTGCGTCAGATCGCCGATGAGGTGGGCGTGACCGCGGCCCTCCTCATCGCCCATTTTGGGAGCAAGGAGGGCTTGCTGATCGCGATCCTCAAGCACCTTGCTGACGAGGGTGATGAGGCGATGCCCAACGACGGTGTTGGTATCGAATTCTTCACCTGGTACTCGCCACTGATGAAGTTCCACCTTCAGCGCCCCGGATTCATCGACCTCCTCCTCACCCTCGCCGCCGAGGCTTCCAGCCCCACCCATCCGGCGCGCGAGTTTATGGTCGAGCGCTACCGCCTGTTTGTCGCCAAGTGTGTGGCCCAGCTGGAGATCGCGCATGCCGCGGGCGATCTCCCCGGTGTGCCGCCCGAACGGTTCGAGTTTGAGGCGCGCGGGTTCATTGCGCTGCTCGACGGAGTGGAGCTTCAGTGGCGGCTGGAACCCGAGATGGACCTCTTCGAGACGGTGACCAGTAACCTCGAGGTCATGCTCACTCGCTGGAGCGGCCGCGAGATCGTTCTGACCCGCGATCCCGTGATCCCCGAGGTGCACGGCGCGTAAACGACAAAAGCCCGGTCCCACAACGGGAACCGGGCTTCTGTACTCGCAAGCGAGCTGCTCAAGAGCACTCTTCTCAAGAGCACTCTTCTCAAGAGCACTCTTCTCAAGAGCACTCTTCTCAAGAGCATGCGACATGACCGATGGTGGAGATGCGGGGAATTGAACCCCGGTCCACTGCTGCAATTCTGCGTCTTCTACGGGTGTATCCTTCGAAGGCGTTTTCTCGGCCCCGATCTTTACCGAAGGCGGTTAGATCGACAGGCCCAGCCAGAGTTTAAGTCCCGCGTACCGCTCAGGCGTCAGCACACAGCAAGTTTCCTAAATGACGCCAGGATCCGGGGCGGAAACAAACCCGGACTGACGGACTATTCGGGCTCGCTTAGGCAGCGAGGGCGAAGTCAGTGCGCTTAGAGTTGGCACTTATTGGTTTTTCAGAGATCGTTAACGAGATAACCCTGAATCCTCGACCCGCTTCTCGCAGTTTTACAGGCAATGTCGAAACCGATCATCCCCATGCGCATTCGTGAAGAATGGGTCATGTCACACGCTCTTGAGTTTTCAACGGCCGAGGCCGACGATCCCCGAGGGGATGCCTCCAGTATACGCGGAGGAACCCCGCTCGGGGAAATGCGTTCGCGCGAGGCGATCAGCGGTATGGAAAACGCCCTAGGCTGCGTCGCGAACCACCAGGTGATCGCGCAGACGATCGCGGATCTCGGCGGTCACGCCGATCGAGTCGAGGTAGCCTTCCAGACCACCCGGGGACGCATCGAGGTCATCGAGGACACCCGCGAGCACCGAGCGCGGGCTCAGCGACATGATGTCCTGCAGCTCGGGGGTCACCTCGATACCCTGGCTACGGGCCATCGCGGCCATGCCCTCCACCCACTCGCCGGCCAGGTTGTCCTGGGTGGCCTCATAGTCGTCGAGAACGTCCTCGCGGTCGACACCAACGGTGAGGAGCACGAGGGCGCTCAGCACGCCGGTGCGGTCCTTACCGGCGGTGCAGTGGATGATCGACGGCGTGACGGCGGCATCGGAGAGCTCGGTGAGCACGGCACTCACGACGTCGGTGTGGCGGAAGACGATGGCACGGTAGAGGTCACCGAGGCCGAGGCCCGGAGTGGCGGCGGCATCAACCGAGCCCTCAAAGACGGGGTGGTGCAGCTCGCGAACGTCGAGGCCATCGAGGTCATCCGGCATGATTTCGCGCTCGGGATCGTCGCGCAGATCGATCACGGAGTGGATGCCCCGCTCGCGCAGCGCCTCCTTACCGGCGTCGCCGAGTGAGTGCAGGCCGTCCGACCGATAGATCACGCCGGTGCGGGTATGGCCGCCGGGAACCGGATAGCCTCCCAGGTCGCGAAAGTTGTAGGTACCGGGCACGGGCAATGCGGTGGATGCGGTCATAAGAGTATCTTTGCGGGGCCCCACCCCGCGGCGCAAGGAAAAAGTCCGATCTGGTTCGGCAGCAACCACGAACGGCGACCCCGGATCGGGATCGCCGTTCGTGGTTGCGGACGCTACTCGCCGAGACGGTTGCGCGTGGCCATGGCCCGCGCGGCCTCACGAGTGTCCTGCCGCTCGCGCAGCGCGTGACGCTTGTCGTATTCCTTCTTACCCTTGGCGATCGCGATCTCCACCTTGGCATTGCCGTTGTTGAAGTAGATCTTCAGCGGGATGATCGTGTATCCGCCCGGGGCAACCTTGTGGGCGATCTTGTTGATCTCCTGGCGGTGCAGCAGCAGCTTGCGCTTGCGGCGGGCGCTGTGGTTGTTCCAGCTGCCCTGGAAGTACTCGGGAATGTGTACGGCGTCGAGCCAGATTTCTCCACCCTCGACGAAGGCGTAGCCATCCACGAGCGAGGCGCGGCCCATCCGCAGCGACTTCACCTCGGTTCCGCTGAGGACCATCCCCGCCTCGAAGGTGTCCTCGATGAGGTAGTCGTGGCGCGCCTTCCGATTGGTGGCAACAACCTTTTCCCCACGTTCCTTGGGCACGGGGTCCTCCTTCTTTGGGCACGGCTGGCCCGATAAATGACTCGGGCTGCCTGGGAAACCCAGGCAGCCCATCAGTATATCCGGTTGGAGCCGGAGATTACGCCTTTAGGTAGCGCTTGATCGCGAAGTTCGCCGACAGCGCCGCCAGGATCATACCCACGAGGATGAGTGCGGGCACCACGAGGGCCGCGTCTCCGAGCCCCACGAGGCTCGACATCGAGGGCGGCACGGCCTCCTTCAGATAGCCCTGAACGAAGAAGTGCACGATCGCGAAGATGGCACCACCCGCGAGCACCGATCCGATGAATGCGGAGATCACACCCTCGAGAATAAAGGGCGTTTGGATGAACCTGTTGGACGCACCCACCAGACGCATGATCGTGATCTCGCGGCGACGCGAGTACGCCGACAGGCGGATGGTGGTCGCGATCAGCAGCACGGCAGCCATGAGCATAAGGCCGGCGATACCGATTGCGGTGTACGAGGCGACGTTCAGCACGCTGAAGATGGTGTCGAGGTACTTCCGCTGGTCGGTGACCTCCTCCACGCCCGGGACGCTCGAGAACGCCTCGGTGATCACGTTCGACTGCGCCGGGTCCTTCAGGTTGACCCAGAAGGTCTCCTGCAGCTGATCCGGAGTCACATACTTGGTGATCTCGTTGCCGGAGAACTTCTCCTGGAAGCGCTTATACGCCTCGTCCTTGGACTCGAAGTAGTACTTCTCGATGATCGGGGTCAGTGCGGCCCCCTTGAGCTGAGCCTCCACCGCCGCCCGCTGATCATCGGTGACGGCACCGCCCGCGCAGGACTCGCTCAGCGAGCCCTCGGGGCAGAGGTAGATGGCCACCTGGGCACGGTCATACCAGTAGCCCTTCATCTGCCCGATCTGCATCTGCATGAGCGCGGCGGCACCCACGAAGGTGAGTGAGATGAAGGTCACCAGGATGATCGATACCACCATGGACAGGTTGCGACGCAGGCCGGTGAAAACCTCGCCCCAAATCAGCGACATTCTCATTTGACCGGTCCTACGTTCTGCTCGTCATCGCCACGCTCGGTTTCCGCGCGGCGCAGGCCGAGGCTCTCGGCGATACCGAGGTGGTCGGCGGCGTCCGGGGTCTCTACCTGAGGCAGGATGATCGCGGCGGTGTGCGGGTTCTGGGCGGCCGGGGCCGGGGCAACCGGCACGACCGGCAGGGCCTGGGTTTCGCGCTCGGCGGTTTCGGCGGCGGACACGACGGCGGCCTGGGCGGCCAGAGCCGACTCACCCTTGACCTCCTGCGGACGCAGCTCGGGCACGATACCGGTGTTGCCGTATCCGCCGGAGCGCTCATCACGAACGATGCGGCCCTCGTGCAGCTGGATCACGCGACGCTGCATCTTGTCGACGATGCCGGCCTCGTGGGTGGCCATCACGACGGTGGTGCCACCGGCGTTGATGCGCTCGAGGAGCTGCATGATGCCGGCGCTGGTGGCGGGGTCGAGGTTACCGGTGGGCTCATCGGCGAGCAGTACCGGGGGCTTGTTGACGACGGCGCGGGCGATGGCCACGCGCTGCTGCTCACCACCGGAGAGTTCGTGCGGGTAGCGCTCGGCCTTGCCGTCAAGGCCCACCATCTTGAGCACGTCGGGGACGGCCTCCTGGATGAAGCCGCGCGACTTCCCGATGACCTGCAGCGTAAACGCCACGTTCTGGTACACGGTCTTGTTGGGGAGCAGACGGAAGTCCTGGAACACCACGCCCAACTGCCGACGGAAGTAGGGCACCTTGCGGTTCGAAATCGAACCGAGGTCGTTTCCGAGCACGTGAATCGTGCCGGTCGTGGGCCGCTCCTCCTTGAGGATCAGCTGCAGACAGGTGGACTTTCCCGACCCGGAGGCGCCAACGAGGAACACAAACTCCCCGCGCTCAACCTCAAGGTCGATCCCGTCTACCGCGGGACGCTTGGTCCCGGGATACTTTTTGGTGACGTTCTCATAGCGAATCATGACGTTTCGAGCCTAAGCATGCCCCGCCTTTTTTGCGTGTTGACACGCCAAGGGGGGACACACTCTCGGGATTACCCCGCGAGGGTTAGTCGCGCGGGGTGCTCTTGCGCCAGCGAATACCGGCGGTGATGAAGCCGTCAAGGTCGCCATCAAAGACGTTACTCGGGTTGTTGACCTCGTACTCGGTACGGAGGTCCTTCACCATCTGGTACGGCGCCAGCACGTAGGAACGCATCTGGTCGCCCCAGCTCGCGGTGATGTTACCGGCGAGCTCCTTCTTCTTGGCGTTTTCCTGCTCGCGCTGCACCAGCAGCAGACGCGACTGCAGCACGCGCATTGCGGCGGCGCGGTTCTGGATCTGCGACTTTTCGTTCTGGCAGCTCACCACGATGCCCGTGGGCAGGTGGGTGATGCGCACCGCGGAGTCGGTGGTGTTGACCGACTGGCCGCCGGGGCCGGAGGAGCGGAAGACGTCGACCCGGATGTCGTTATCCGGGATATCGATGGACTCGGTAACCTCCATCAGAGGCACCACCTCGACCGCCGCGAAGCTGGTCTGGCGCTTGCCGGCCGAGTTGAACGGGCTCATCCGCACCAGGCGGTGCGTGCCGGCCTCGACGCTCAGCGTGCCGAAGGCGTAGGGGGCATCGATCTCGATGGTGGCGGACTTGATGCCCGCCTCTTCGGCGTAGCTGGTGTCGAGCACCTGGGTGGGGTACCTGTGCTGTTCGGCCCAGCGCAGATACATGCGCAGCAGCATCTCGGCGAAGTCGGCGGCGTCGACGCCACCGGCGCCCGCACGAATGGTGATCACGGCGGGGCGCGGATCGAACTCGCCGTTCAGCAGGGTCTGAACCTCGAGGTCGCCGATGGCGGTGCGCAGCTTCTCGAGCTCGGCGCGGGCCTCGGCCGCGGAGGCTTCGTCGCCCTCCTCGTTGGCAAGCTCAATGAGGACCTCGAGGTCATCGAGGCCGTTGGCCACCCGGGTCACTCGGCCGAGCGAGGCCTGCTTGTGGCTCAGGGCGCTCGTCACCTTCTGCGCGGCCTCGGGGTTGTCCCAGAGGTCCGGCGCGCCCGCCTGTTCACTGAGGTCGGCAATTTCCGCGCGGAGCCGCTCGAGGTCCAGCACGTCACTGATGGTGGCGAACGTGCTGCGCAGCGCGGCGATTTCCTCGCCCAGATCAAGATCTAACATATCCATCCATCCTACCGGGCACGCGACATCGGCGCAGCGTGCACGCTAGACTGGTGTCCGTCAGCGCGAGTGGTGAAATGGCAGACACGCAGGATTTAGGTTCCTGTGCCTTCGGGCGTGCGGGTTCAAGTCCCGCCTTGCGCACAACTGAAAACAACGAGCGGGGCGGTGGATTTCTCCACCGCCCCGCTCGTTCGTTTCCGCTAGGCGCTCGTTCCCGGGCGCTTCGTGGTGCGGATGCGCAGTGCCGCGCCACCGATCAGCAGGCCGAGGGCACCGATCAGCCACAGCCAGGGCAGCTGCGCACCGGTGTTACCGAGCTCGCCACCCGGGGTAGTCGGCGAAACACTCGGGGTGCCTCCCGGTCCATCCGTCGGCGGCACGGTCGGCGGAACACTCGGCGTTCCGGTTCCGCCCGGCACCGACGGGGTCGGGCTCGGGGTCGGGGTGATCGTCGGCGGTGTCTTGCTGAAGGTGTTGACCACGCTCAACTCGATCGTGCTGCCGGCGGCCACCGTGGCCACGCCCACCGCGGAGTCGCCCGCGTTCGGGGTGATCTCGGTGCTCGTCGCGTCGCCGGTCTCGGTCTCGCGCAGCTCACACGCGGCCCCCACGGGCAGCTCGGTGTAGGTTGCGCGCAGGCCATCCGTGATCGAGAGCGTGCGGGTGGCACCGTTCGGAATCTCGATCGGGGTGATCGTGCCGTCACGGTCGACGGTGCAGGCAAGGGCCACCTCGAACTGGGCATCCTGAGCACGCTCAGCGTCGTCGCCCTCGATCTTCTTGATCACCGCGAGGTCACCGGTATCGAACGTGTTGATCACGCGCAGTGCGACCTCCGCACCGCTCTCGATCGTGATCGGGCCACTGACGGGCTCGCCGCCGGCGGTCACAATCGCGCTCGAGGTCGCGCCACCGGTGCGGGTTTCGCTCAGCACACACGCGGCACCCGCGGGCAGCCCCGAGTATCCGGCGGCAAAACCGTTCGCGGCGGTCAGCTCGCGGGTCGCCCCGTCGGGCACACTCACCGCGGCACCCTCCAGGGTGCAGGCGAGGGAGACCTCGAACGGTCCGGTTCCCCAGCGCTCGGCACCGGCACCCACGATCTCCTTGGTCACGCTCAGCTCACCCGCGGCGAAGCGGTTGACCGCGTGGAAGACCAGGGGTGCACGGGAATCACCCACGACGTACCAGACGCGATCGTTATCGGGCAGGGTCACTCGGACGCCGCGCTCCACGTTCACCACGCTCTCGGTGGCACCACCGGAATCGGTCTCCTCGAGACTACACAGCGCACCGAGCGGAAGATCCCCGACGTGTACGCGCTTCTGCGCCACGGCCTCGGCCTTGGTCATCGTCAGCAGGCCGTGATAGACCTCCTCCTGCTCGGTCCGGCAGGTGAGATCAAATTCGAACGTGGTGTCGTCCGAAATCGCCGCCACGCCATCACCGACGACGTTCTTGAGCAGGTCGATTCCACCCAGCGGGAAGGAGTTGGTCACCGACACCTGCACGGCCGGGGTGAACTCCGACTCGTGCGCCAGGATCACGTTCGCCGTACCGCCCTCGACGGACTCGGCCGCGCCCTCCGGTGCCACCTCGATCGACACCGCCGCACCACTCGGAGTCTCCTCGGTCACGGCACAGCCGGCACCCACCGGGAACCCATCCAGGCGGTGCTTATCCCCGGCCTCGAGTGTGAACACCATCGGCGAGGACTCATAGCCCGCGGCGAGTACCGGGTTGCCCAGGAAGGTACAGGCCACCGAGAACTCGAACGAGCCGTAGTCCACCGGCTCACCGTTCTCGTGCAGGGCACCCGTGACCTTCTTGTCCACCACGAGGGCGGTGTGGTCATAACGGTTGGCCAGGGTTGCAACCTGGACCGCCTCGGTCGAGCGCGCGATGGTCACGGGGCCGCTCGGCGACCAGGATCCAGACTCACCGTTTGCTCCCGGAACATCCTGCACCTCACACTCGGCGCCCCAGGGCAGCTGCTCCGGCAGGAGGTAGCGCTCCCCCGCCTTCACCGTGATCGTGCGCGGGTCGAGCTCCGTTTCAAACGCGGTGCCCTTCCCCACGGTGCACAGCACGGTGAGCTGGAACTCTGCCGGGGCCAGTGCGGCCCCGACCCCGGTCACGGTCTTTTCCACCGCGAGCGGCCCGGTGGCGAGCGCCACACCCACTCGGCGGCCCTCGGTCGGCAGCACATCGCCGATCGGGGCGCCATCGGTCTGGACGGTACCGGCACCGATCGCGATGGAGTTCCACGCCACGGTGTCGGCCGTGGCCACCGGCGAGACCGCCGGGGTCCGGGTCTGGAAGGTGTAGCCCAGTTGATCACCGGGCAGGAAGTGATTCTCATCGAAGCGGAATACGGTCTTGATGTGCTTGACCGTGGTCGCGTCCACGCCCTCGGCCAGCGGCATCCATGCTCCCGGCGGGCAGGCCGGATGCGCGGGGCTGAGATCAGCCACGCACGGGTTGTCGGCCGTGGAGTAGTAGTACTCCACGCCATCGGGCACCCGGTATCCGGCCTCCGTCACCGGGGTCACCGGGCCGGTCCAGAGCGGCTGCCACTGGCTGCCACGCGGCAGGAGCACGAGCGCGCCCTGGTCGCCCGGGGTGGGCAGGCGGTCAATCGTGACCACCCGATCCATCTCGAGCGTGCCGGTGTTCTGCACCCGCTCGCGCCAGGTCTCGGTGCCCAGGGGCTTCGTGATCGGAACGCAGTCGCCCGAGTAGAAGTCACCCAGGGTCGGCGCGCAGGTCGCGGCCGGGTTGGTGACGTTGGTCACACCCAGCTCGGTGTCATCGGCCTTCACGAACTTCTGACCGCGCAGGGCACCGATCGCCGACGGGTACACCTCGGTATCGGCCGCGCAACCAAACACCACGTCCTCCCGTCCGTTACAGAACTTGAAGGGCTCATCCGCCATCACCTCGAACGTATTCGTCACGTGCTGCTCGGCCCTGATTCCGGGCCTGAACATCATGTTGATGGTGATGGAGTAACTCTCGCCCGGCATCAGCACGGTTCCCTCTGGGAACGTAAATGCGAGAACGGTCGGTTCTCCCTGAGAGTTTCGCGACTCCGTCACGGTGATCTGCGCGGGGTCCGTCGGCATCGGGAGGTTGGGAGCCCCGGGGGTGGCACCGGACTGATACGCATACGCGTAGCGAGGATCGGTGCTCTCCGGGTCGAAGACCAGCCACGGTTTGCGGTCCGCCTCCACCGGCGCATCGTCGAGGGGCAGCACATCGGTGATCACGGGGTTGAGGATCGCCTTGGCGATACCCGCAGACTCCGGGGCGGGGTTTGACACGGTCAGCACAAACGGAATCGTCTGGCCGGGAATCTGCGCACCAATCGGGGTCTTCTTGACCGACACCTCGGTACCACCGGCCTCATAGAACGCCTGTGCGGTCGTCGAGTGTTCGGCGGTCAGGGCGGGCTGCCCCTCCGACACCGCGGCCCCGGTCACCACGGAGTTAACCGTGTTGGTGAAGTGTCCACCGTTTTCACGGAGCCCCTCACCCGGGGCCGCGGGTTGGGCGTCCGACGGCACCGGTATGCGCGGTTCGGTCGTGCTGCTCGCCAGGTAGGGGCGTCGCTTGACGCTCAGCTGGATCTCCTGCTTCGGGTTGGAGGGGTTCTCCCACTGCTGGCCGTCCTGACGGTCAAACGTGAAGCGCAGGCCCTGTACGTCGGCGTTGTTCACACTGTCCGGCAGGGTGAACGAGGTACCCGCCTCACCCTCGATCCACTGCCCTCCGCTGAGGGTCAGGGTGTTACCCGGGCCCTCCACAAACGTGCCGCCCACAAGGGCATCCACCTTCACCCGATCGATCGGTTTTGCCGGCGTGAAGTCCGTCTTGAAACCCTCGAAACGGTAGGCGTTCCAGAAGGTCGGCGTGTCATCCGTGACCACCATCTGTGCGGGGCGCGCGGAACCGCTCGGCCGCGCCGAAAGCGTCATCGTGATGGCATCCCAGGGAGCTTCGTCGTAACCGGGCTCGCTGGGAAGAAGCTCCGCGTACTGCACGGCCGGGTCGAACGACTTCGTGGTCAGCACGCCGATGCGCAGCTCGGCCAGGGCAATCTGAGCGCTGCCCTTCGCCGTCACCTCGTGGACCCCGCCGACGCCGCCCGGATCGGTGACCCGAGCGGAAGCCTCATTCGCAACCGGGGAGTTCACCACGGTCACCGGAGTGTTATCGCTGCGGTGAGTGGCACGCAGACGCAGATCCATCGTCAGCGTCGACTTCCCCGCCGAGACGATGCGGCCGTCGTGCGCAACCTGGATTCCGACCACGTCGGCCAGCTCGGCCGCGGTCAGCGCCTTCGCCTCGGCCACCGTGTACTGCCGCAGGTCGGCACCGCCAACACGAATGAAGCGCACCGCTGTGCTGGTGGTTCCGCTTGGCACCGTGATGTTGACGATCTTGGCAAGGTCAAACGTGTCGAACGGGCTGGATGTCAGCGCGCCCGGCGACGGGTCTACGATGCTCAGGGTATCCACCTTGGCCACCGTCGCGTTGGTGGCGGTGATGGTTACCCGCCCGCTCGGGTAGAGCTCGGTGGCGGTGCCGGTCGGCGGGATGCCGAGCGGGCCGCCGCTCCAGCCCTTGGTGATGCTGACGTTCAGGGGCCGATCGAGGATCGAGATGATGTCCGAGTCCTGATCGTGAGCCACCGGAGCACCATCCACATAGGCGGTAGCGCCGGCGATGTTGTTGACGTCGCCCTTGGTGTCCGTGTTGTACAGCTCGCTGCCGAGCACCGGCTGCGAGCCATCGGCGGGTACCCGCTTGGTGTCGCGAACCTCCCACTCGAGATCCAACGCCCGGTCGTTGCCGTTTGAGCGGGCGACACCGCTGCCCACCGGAGGGGCATCGGGCTCGTTCGAGGCCTCTCTTGCGGCCGCGTTCTCCTCCACGATCAGGCGCACCGCGAGGGTGGTCGCCTGCTCCTGCGCATCCAGTGCGAGCTCCGGCAGGAAGCCCTGATCGTATCCGTCGACGGCAGAGCTCTTGACGTTCGCCCAGCTGCTCCCGTTCCACAGCTGAACCGCGGCGATGCGGTCGAACCGAAGGTGGGGATCCATCTCGGCGGTGATCGCCCGGATCTTCACCAGGTTGAACGCCTGATAGGTGGTCTTCTCTACCGGATCAATCGGCCCAGCGCTCAGGTCTTGGCTCACGCGGGTATCGGCGATCACCACGCGGTCGAATCCGCTGCGGCCATCGGTAGACCAGTTCAGCCGGGAAATCGCGTGATCACCCGAGCGGGCAACCACCAGGCCGTCGGCCGGGGAGGTCCAGTGCTTATCCAGGAGGTCGTGCTCGCCGGGGGTCGGCGCCAGAATGTCGATCGCGGGGCACGGGTTTCCCACCGTGGCCTCGGCGGGCGTAACACCCGGGCCGCCCGTGGCGGACGCGCTCGAGCAGTTCTCTACTCTGATGTCCTTCCCGCCCTGATCGGTGCCGGGCAGGCTCTCCTTCAGCTCTGTCGTGATGTTCGGCTGCACCTTGGTCTCCGGAGCAAAACCGTCCGCGGTGTTGGTGAACTCAAACTGCAGGCCACCGATGATGTCGCGCAGGTTCTCGGGGATGATCACCGTCAGCGAGTCAGCACCCTCCAGGGTGCCGCCGCGCAGGGTCTGCCAGGTGCCGGACACCTTATCGAAGTACCGCACCACCAGGGTGGTGTCCTCGGGGACATCGGTCTTGGTAATTGCCGTGGGGGTGAAGTGGTCCCACCAGTCAGAGGCGGCCGGGTTGCCATTAGCACCCAGCTCGGGCTCGTTCACGACGATCTGCTGGGCGTTGGTCGTGGAGTTCAACCCCACGGTGGTGGGGAGCTTAACGGTGGCAACCTCGCCCTTATAGCCCCAGATCTTGCCGGGGCTGATGGTCTTCTCGGTATTCAGCTCGACCCGACGCTCGTCAATGGTCAGGGTGTCCTTGGCCTTATCGTTGGCCTCGTCCGTGCCGTCGACGCTGGTTCCGGTCACACCCACGACGTTGTCGATCTTGGTGTCCTTCGCCAGCCCCTCGGCGGCGGTCACGCCAAACTCGATCGAGGTCTCGGCCCCGGCGATGATCGGCGAGGAATCGGTGTTCGTGTACGTGATCTCAAACGAGATCAGGGAGCCGAAGTCTGCCGGAAGCGGCGGGTATCCGCCCCCGGGGGTGAGGTCTGCGGAGAAGCTCTGCGGGTCACCGTTGGTGTCAATGTACTCGATCACGATGGCACCCTTATCGGCGCCCTGCGGGAACTCAACGTCACCGGTGAAGCCGGTGAACGTCAGGTTTGAATCAAACGGTCCTTCGGCGGGCTCGCGGATCACCAGGGTGCCCAACGGGGTCTCGCCTGCGTTTGAAGCACCGAGCTTCACGGTGGATGCTCCCCCGGGCAGGACAACGTCCGGGGAGAAGGACTTGCTGGCCTTCACCGTGATCGGTTCGGTCACGATCTTATAGTCATCGGTAGCGGTGCTCGGCTTCGAGGACTCAGTACCGCTGGTCACCACCGATTCGACGGTGTTTCGCACGACGAGGGACTCCTCGAGATCCGCGACCGAATCGCGCTGCTCGAGATCCAGAACGAGCCCGCCGGTCGCGCCCGCGGGCAGGGGCTTACCCGCGGAGTCGGTGAAGGTCACGCGGATGCCGGTGGCGCTCTCCGGCGGCGCGTTCGGCGCACCGGGCTTGGTCGCGGCCGAACCGGTGGATACCCAGGCCGATCCGTTCCAGTACTCAACCAGCACCGTGTTGGCCCCCTCCGGCCAGTTCACCGAGGAGACGCCCGTGATGGCGAGGTGCTCAAACGGGTTACCGGGGGCGTTCGGGTCGGTGGGGTCGGTCAGCTGAATCGAATCGACCCCGCCATTGCTCTTGTTGGCCCCGCCGATGGTCAGCTGGGTGGGGGCACCGGGCTTTGCCTGCCCGATCTTCGGGCTGAAGGACTTGGTGGCCTCGGTGCTGAGCTTCTTCTCAACGATCGGCGTGACGGAGGCCGTGGACGACTTCGGCTCGGCGTTATCCGCGGTGACCTTTGCGGTGTTCGGGAGCTTCACGCCGTTCTTCTCATATGCGACATCGTCGCGAAGGCGCACGGTGATCGTGACGGTTCCGATGGCGTTGGCGACCAGGCCGATCCGCTCCTCGTCGAGCTCCTCGTTGAAGATAACCGTGACGTTTTGCCCGTTTACCTGAGGGTCCAGGTGCGGGGCGTTAGTGACATTCACCGATTCGATGATGAACTCCGGCGGAACGGCATCGGTAAACGATGCTCCCACACAGCCCACATCGCTGATCGTGGAACACGACACCTCGACGGTGTAGGTGAGGGTTTCTCCCGGCTTCACCTCGGCCGCGGAGGCCTTCTTTTCGATGCCGAGTACCGCCGTTGGGTCCGCCGCAAACGATGCCTGTGGTGCCCAGACGAAGCCGAGCGCTAACAGCGCCCCTAGCCCCAGTGCAACCCCTCGTCGACGATTACGCTTCCAACCCCGTGCTAACGCCACAAAACTCCCCTGTCGTCGTGGTGATGACCGTGCGATGCTCATAATCATAGGAGTCATGATTCATATGACCAACGGTCAAAAACCGCACGGCCGCGCGGCAATCAGGGGGTGTCACCCGAACACGGGTGATTAATCTGAGGTGTTTGGCTACTTCAGCTTTTCGCCGAGGTCCGGGCAGTAGCGCGCGGTGGCCGTGCTCATGAAGGAGTCGGCGTCATCGGCGGTGCGACCGTCGGCGATGGATACCCGGCGATACTCATCCGAAATCTCGCGAAGCTTGGCCTCGCTGTCGCCGCCGGCCTCCAGCCGGGAGCAGAAGTCACGGGCGAACTCGATGAGGCGGCCAGTGGGAATGGTGGAATAGCTCTTGAGCGCCTGGGCGCGGGCGGAAAACTCGCCGTTGTTAATCGCGGTGGGCCCGGAGGCGCACCCGCTGAGGGCGACGACGGCGACCACAATCGCGGCAATACCAAACCTGTGCTTCATTTCGGCAGAGTTCCCTTCCGATCAGTATCCTAAGCCCCGCCGCTGGGGACACACCGGAGGGCGTGTCGCGGGTCCACTTTCTGTCCGCAATGGCATCGCAATTCAATCGTTATCGTCAGTCATCCGCTGGAATGATCTTGCGGCACACCGACCCGGAGGGGTACCACCTCGCGTTAGACTCTGTCGTGTCCCCTCTCGGTGCGTCTGCGGGTGTGCCATCAATTATCGGAGCGATTCATTCATGCATACCGCCCTTATTCCCTGGCTTGACGCCAACTCGATCCTCGAAGCCGCCGGCCCCTGGGCCGTGCTCGTTGTCTGCCTGATCGTGTTTGCCGAGACCGGACTGCTGGTGGGCTTCATGCTCCCCGGCGACACCCTGCTCGTGATCACCGGACTCTTCAGCAACAACGGCACCAGCAATGGTCTCGGCATGCACATCTGGTGGGTTGCCCTCCTGATTGGAGTCGCCGCCTTTGTCGGTGGTGAGGTGGGTTATCTCATCGGCCATCGGTTCGGGCCAAAGATCTTTGAGCGCAAGGAATCCGGGCTGTTCAGCGTCGAAAACGTGAAGCGCACCAACAAGTTCTTCGAGCGCTGGGGCGCCCTCGCGATCATCATTGCGCGCTTTGTGCCGGTCGTGCGTACGTTCGCGCCGGTAGCCGCGGGTGTCTCACACATGAACTACCGCAAGTACTCGCTGTATAACCTCATCGGTGCTCTCATCTGGGGTACCGGTCTCACCTACTTCGGCTACCTGATCGGGTATATCCCGCCGGTGGCAAACTTTGTGAGCTCGTACATCGACATCATCCTGCTCTGCGCCGTGGCGCTGTCGGTCGGCCCGGCCGCCATCCACTACTTCATGGCTTTCCGCAAGAGCAAGCGTCTGGCTGCCGAGGCCGCGCAGGCCCCGGAAGCCGCACAGGCACCCGAGAACGACACCCCCGCCGCCTAGGCTGGTCCCACGGGTGTGGCCCCGGATCTTCGGATCCGGGGCCACACCCTTTTGTGTTGCTGCCCGCTCCGGGCGGGAGTCCGCGACGCAGTGCCCGCCCTACCGGCTTTCGTCGCGACGGCCTCGGCGGTTCGCCCGCAGCAGGATGAACCCGGCGGCGAACAGGACCATCGCGAGGACCGCCGCGGTATCCGTGCCGGGGACGACGCCGGTCGCGCTCAGCCCGGGAGTCTGGGGCCCAGCACCGGGTGCGCCCGGGGTGCCGGGGCTGACCGGGATGCCGGGAAGACCCGGCTTTCCGGGAGTGCCCGGCGTAGTCGGCTCAGTCGGCGTAGTCGGCTCAGTCGGCGTAGTCGGCTCAGTCGGCTTACCCGGCTCAGTCGGCGTAGTCGGCTCGGTCGGCGTAGTCGGTTCGGTCGGCTTACCCGGCTCGGTCGGCTTACCCGGCTCAGTCGGCGTAGTCGGTTCGGTCGGCTTACCCGGCTCGCCGGGTTCCCCCGGAATGATCGGGCAGTCGCTCGCGGGGAACGATACGGTCTTCGTGGCGATCTTCCGATCGGCCGCGGTGACCCATCCGAACTGCGGAGAGATGAGGTATCCCGCCTCCGCGTGGGCCGTGATGACGATAGATTTTCCGGGCGCAAACTCACCGGTCACGTCGTACCAAACCCCGGGGGTCAGGAGCACCGTGAGGGTGGGCTTGACGTAGACTCCGGCGACACAGCCCGGCTCGGTGATAATCGGGTCACGCGGTGTCACGGGGATCCCCGTCCCCGGGCCGGTTCCGGGGTCCGTGCCGCCGTCCCCGGGGCCGCCCGTGCCGCCATCGCCCGGGCCGGTACCGCCGTCGCCGGGGGTACCGGGACCGCCCGGGTTCCGCGGGGTTACCGGGGTGCTGGTGCCGCAGCCCGGCGCAGCATCGTCGGCGGTGGTGCATGCGTTCGGGGCGGCGGAGCCGGAGCCCCACACGTGGTTGATCAGGCCGTCGCGCTGCGCCTGCTGATCCACCGCGGTGATCCGCACCCGATAGCGCAGCACGGCGCTCTCGCCCGGCTGCAGGGTGAACGCGGGGGTGGCGAGAATGGTGGAGCCTGCGGCGGGCGGATCCACCCGAATCGGGGCGGCCGTGCCGATCTGCAGGGTGATGTTGCCCTCGAGGCGCGCGGATCCCAGCACGCGGCGCAGATCGTCGCTGAGCACGATTCCGGTGATCGGTGCGGAGGACTCCGCGACACGGGCCCACACCTCATAGGTGACGAGGTCGCCCTCCGTCACCGCGGTCTTGCCCGGCAGCGGCACCCGATCGGCATCCAGCGCGGTCTTGGTGATGTTCCAGTTGCTCGTAGGCAGGCCCGCGCCGCCATCGCCTCCGGGGGTGGTCGGGGTGGTGGGCCCTCCCGAGCAGTCGGGGGCCTCGGGGAACGTCAGCGAGTAGCTGGCGCTCTGGCCGTCGGCGGCCATCGTCCATCCGGGTACGGTCACCAGGGAGTATCCGGGGATCATCCGCACGGTGATCGTGATGGTTTTACCCGCCGCCACCTGACCGGTGATCGTGTAGTACGCGCCGGGGGTGACCGGCAGGTTGATCCAGGGTGGCGCGGGGACGCCGTCGGTGCAGACGGGGTCGTGCGACCAGTCGGGGAATTCCGGGGTAACCGGGGTATCGGTGCCCGGGGTTCCGGGTTCCTCACCGCAGTGTGGTTCGGCGAGGGCGATGCTGAGGGTCGCGCTCAGGCGGTCGGCGCTGAGCGTCCAGCCCGTTGCCGGACGGAACGGATGCCCCTCGAGCGAGGTGGCGGTGATGGTGACGCTGCCGCCCGCCACCGGTTCACCGGTCATCTCGTAGCTCACTCCGGTGGTGGCCGGCAGACGCACCTCGGGAACGGAGAACCCGCCCTCGGGCAGGCAGACCGCGGCGGTTACCTCGGGGTGTGCGAGCGTGATTCGCTCGTCCACCACGTGCTGCACGGTGACGCACTCGGATTCGAGGTTCCACGGGGATGTATGAACGTCGCAGCGGGCGGGCGGGTGAATGCCCGTGCCGCGGATTTCGTTTCGGATCGTGGCCCCGTGCTGGCCCTCGCGCACGATGACCGCGTAGTCGAGGGTCGCGCTCTGGTCCCGCGCCAGATCAAACACCGGCGCCATGATCACGCCGTCCCGCACGGGTACGGCCTGGGCGGCACCTCCGGCGACGCGCAGCTCGGGCGTTCCACTCAGCTCGGTCGCGCCCTGAATACCGGCGAGGCGATCCGAAAGCACAATCCGCTCGGCGGTGTTGTCGGCGAGCCAGCGCGCGGTAATCCGGTAGTGAATGGTGTCGCCGCCGGTTACCTCGGCGTTTGCGGCGAGGGGTTCACCGTCGGCATCGAGGGCGGTCTTGCTGAGGGTCCAGGAGCTCAGGATCGGCGTGGACACGTCGGCGCACGCGCGGCCCTCACCGAGGTCGCCGTTTTCGGCGGGCTCCCCCGCGCAGGCGGTTCCGTGCAGCGTGAGATCGCCGGCACCCGCGGTGTGCGCGACCACGGCCGAGTATTCGATGGTGACGTGCTCCCCCGCGGGCAGCGCTCCCGTCCAGCGGATCTGGCCGCCCTCCACCGGCACGGTCACCGCGGCGGCATCGCCCACCCGCAGCTGGGCGGAGGTGATGTCGGCGGCGTCATCGAGGATGCCGCGCAGATCGTTCGTCACGGCGATCGGCGCGCGGTCGGACCACGAACCGGGGCCCGGGTTTTCGACAACCACCCGGTAGTCCAGGGTTTCTCCCCGTACGGCGCTGCCGGTAACCGGGACGCCGCCCCGGCTCACCGTGGTGGTGACCCGCGGGCCGGCCGGGGCAAGGTTCAGCTCAACCGCGCACGGATGCGTGCTCGGGCCGCAGGTGATCGGCGCGATATCGCCGATGCCGGGCACCTGAGCGGTACCCACGGCGAGGTCGCGCAGGGTCCCGTGACGCAGGTCTCGGGGCACCACGACGGAGTAGCTGAGCACGGCCGGGCGGTTGCCGGGCAGCTCAAACCGGGGCGTGACGACGCGGCCGTCGGTGAGGTCGAGCTCGGTGGCGGGGTCCGTGCCGATGCGCAGCTCCGGTGTGCCCTCGAGCTCGGCGATACCGAGGGTTTTCGAGGGGTCGGCGGCGATCTGAACGCCCTCCACCGGCCAGCCACCGATCGCCTCGGCGCGCACCGCGTAGGTGAGCTCATCGCCCGGATGGACGGCGGTGCCACTTTCCAGCTCGGTGCCGTGCTGGTCGGTCACGCTGAGGCTCATCCGCCAGTTTTCGCCGATGCCGATGCGCACCGCGTCGCAGGCCCGGAGGGTCGACTCGGCGAGCGCGGGGTTTCGGCTGTCGCCGCTCGCACAGGCCTCGCCGATGAGCATCCGCGGGGTTGTTCCGGCCGCGTCGGTGCCCTGACCTGCGCGCACCCGTAGGGTGATGGTCTGGGTGCCACCGGCCGGGAGCGCACCGGTCCAGTTCAGGGTCGAGCCGCTGATCGTTGCGCCGCCCGAGGGAACGCCCACGAGCACCGCGTCGTCGAGGATGTCGCGGAGATCCTCGCTGACGGTGAGCGGGTTTCCGGCCGCCCAGGAGGAGGGGGCGTTCCAGCCGCCGCCGCCCGGGTTCTTCACCGTGATGGTGAACTCCCCGGTTTCCCCCGCACGCAGCGGACGGGTGGGATTCGGGGTCTTGGTGAAGCCCTGCTTGATGGTGACCTCGGGATATACCTTCGACAGATCGTGCGACCAGTCCACGCATCCGCGGATGATCGACCCCGCGGGCAGCGCGATGTTTCCCGAGTCGCCGCTGACGCAGGCGTCGGCGGTAAGCTTCTGATCCCCGGTGAAGTGGTCGGTCACCTGCACGCGCGCCACGACGTACATCGTGGCCTTCGCGGCGAGGGTAAACGTGTGCTCAAACTTTCCGTCGGTTCCGGGCCCACCGATCTGCGGGCAGGGGCTGTTCTCCCAGGTGGAACCCCTCTGGCTGAGTTCCGCACACACGGTGGTGGCACCGCCGCGCATGCCCAGCAGGTTCGCATCGTCGAGCACCCCGCCGAGATCCTCGCGCAGGGTGAGGCGGCGATCGGCCGCCCAGTTACTCGGGGCCGTCCAGGCCGCGGTCGAGGGATTCGTGATGGTCAGGCCGTACTGCAGCACATCTCCCGGGCGAATCTCGCTCCCGGTGCTGCCGGACACCTTGCTCCACTGCTTGGCGACCGTCATCTCCGGATACACCGCGATGAAGGGCACCTCGGTGGTGATGCTCTGGTCGATGCGGCCGCCACCGGGCAGAGCGGGGTCTCCGGAGGCACCGGTGATCCGCACGATGCTGCGGAGGATCTGGTCGCCCGGCACATCGTTGCGGATGGTGCCACGCACGTTGAACGCGTAGGTGGCGCCCGGCGGGAGCGAGAACGTCGCGCCGAGGGTGCCCGCATCGGTGAGCGGACCGTAGTCCCGGCAGTAGTTCTGGTCGCCAAAGGCGGTGGTCGATTGACACATGTTGCCGGTCCCACCCTGGGATCCCAGGTAGGCGACGTCATCGAGGAATCCGGAGAGGTCCTGGCTGAGGGTCAGCCGTCGATCCTCGGCCCAGGCCGACGGGTCGGTCCACGGCGTCGCGCTCGTGTTGGTGACCCGCACCGCGATCTGCACGGTGTCGCCCGAGCGTAGCTGGGTGCCGGTGGATCCACCGGCCTTGTTGATGGCCTGCGTCATCGAGAGGGTCGGATACACGGGGGTGATCGGGCGCTCGGTCGTGACTTTGCGGGTGATGATCCCGTTCTCGGGGGCGTCCCGCTCGCCGGAATTTCCGCTCACCGTCACCGTGCTCAGCAGGTTCCGGTTTCCCGGATAGGTGTTTTTGACGGTGCCGCGCAGGTTGATCGACTGGGTTGCCCCCGGATCGAGGGCAAACCGGGTGGTGAGTGTGCCCTGTGCGGAGACGGGGCCGAGGTCGCGACAGTAGTTGCCATCGCCGAAGGAGGTGGTCGAGAGGCAGTACTGCGAGGATCCCGACTGGGAACCGGAGTAGGACACGTCATCGAGGAAGTCGGAGATGTCCTGGGTCAGGGTGAGCTGGCGATCCTCCGCCCAGGGTTGCGGCGCGGTCCACGGGGTCGAGCCCGGGTTTTTGACGCGCACGGCGATCTGCACCGCATCACCCGGGCGAATCTCGGCACCGGGCGATCCCCCCTGGGGATCCTTACTGATGGTCTGGGTGACCTCGAGGCGAGGGTAGATCCGCTCGAACGGCACGGTCGTGTCGCGGCTGAGGGTGATCCGCCCGCCGTCGGGCAGCGCGGGGTTGGCCGATTCGCCGCTCACGCTGGCCAGCGCGGTCAGCTTCTGATCACCGGGGTAGCTATTGCGGATCACACCGCGCACGTTGAACGCCTGAGTCGCCCCGGCCTCCAGTGGGAACGTTGCGGTGAGCGCACCGTCCGGCCCGGGCATCGCGAGGGCGGGGCAATACGTGGTGTCCCAGCCGTTGGTGGGCTGGCAGTAGACGCTCACGCCCTGCTGGGCACCGCTCCAGACGAGATCGTCGAGGAACCCCGAGACGTCCTGCTTCCAGGTGAGCCGGCGATCCACCGCCCAGTCGGATCCGGCCGTCCACCCGGTCTTGCCGGTGTTCTTGACCCGCACCGCGAGCTGCACGGTGTCGCCGGGGCGCATATCCGTACCGGGGGAACCCGCGATCTTGGTGATCACCTGAGTGAGCTCCGCCTCGGGATATACCCGCTCAAACGACACGGAGGTGCGATCGGGCATCGAGATTGCCCCGCCGTTTTCGCGGCTGGGATCGAGCGGGTTGCCGGTGAGGCTCACGACCGAGGTGAGGTCCTGATCTCCCGTGTAATCGTTGCGAATCTTTCCGCGCACGTTGAACGCCTGGGTGGCTCCGGCATCCAGCGCGAAGGTGGTCGACAGCCCCTGGCCCGCGGCGGGGACGGAGAGGGCGGGGCAGTAGAAGCTGTCCCAGGCGTTCGGTGCCTGGCAGTAGATGCTGACACCCTGCTGCCCACCGCTCCAGACCACGTCGTCGAGGAACCCGGAGAGATCCTGAGTGAGGGTCAGGCGCTTATCGACGTACCAGGCATTAGCCGCCGTCCAGCCCGTCTTACCGGTGTTCGTGACCCGAACGGCGATCTGAACCGTGTCGCCGGGTCGCAGGGCGGTACCGGACGCACCGGCCACCTTGGTGATGGCCTGGGTCAGCTTCGCCTCCGGATACACTCGCTCAATACTCACCGAACGGGTATCCTCGCGCAGGATGCGGCCGCTATCAGGCAGGTCGGCGTTGCCGGGATCCCCCGTTACCCGGGCCGCCGATACGAGCTTCTGATCGCCGGGAAAATCGTTGCGAATCGTGCCGCGCACATTGAACGCATACGTCGCCCCGGGCTCCAGCGAGACCGTGGCGCTCATCACTCCGGAGGTGGGCTGGCTCACCATCGGGCAGTAGAAGCTGTCCCAGGCGTTGGCCGCCTGGCAGTAAATGCTGGTGCCATGCTGCGCGCCACCCCACACGACGTCATCGAGGAAGCCGGTAATGTCCTGGGAGATGGTCAGCCGCTTATCGGCTGACCAGGCGCTCGGGGCCGTCCACGCGGTTTTTCCGGTGTTCTTGACCCGCACCGCCATCTGCACGGTGTCGCCGGGCCGCAGGTCGGAGCCGGAGGCACCGCCCACCTTCGTGATCGTCTGCGAGAGCTCGGCCTCGGGGAACACCCGCTCGAGGGTGAGCGACAGGCCCTGCTCCCGGGTGATCGTGGAATCATCCGCGTCGCCGGAATCATTCGAGACGCCGGTATTCACGCTCGCGCGTGCGAGGGAGTCGAGACGCTGATCCCCGGTGAAGCGGTTCGAGGCGGTAACCCGCACGCTGAGGTACTGGGTGGCCCCCGGGGCGAGGGCAAGCGAAACGCTCACCGTGCTGCCCGCGGCGGGCTTCGGCACGGGCGGGCAGTAGAAGGAGTCCCAGGAGGTGGGGGCCGAACAGTACACGCTGGCACCGGACTGGGCCGCGGTGAACTCCGCATCGTCCAGCACCCCGGCCAGATCGAGGCCGAGGTTCACCCGACGATCGGGCGACCAGGTACTCGCACCCACGTAGGCGAAGTCACCGGTGTTCTTGACGGCCACGTGCAGCTGCAGCACGTCTCCGGGCATGATCTGCGTGCCGCTGCTCCCGCTCACCTTCGCCCAGCGGTGGGTAACGCTGAGGTCGGCGGTGCCGCGGGTCAGTTCGAGGCCGTTGGTGGTGCAGCGAGACACGGCCTCGGCGCTCGGATCCCCCGGCACGGCGCTCGCGCAGGCCGAGAGGCGCAGACGATCGTTTCCGCGGTGAAAGTCGTCGGCCTGCGCGGTGAAGGTCAGCACCTGGGATTTTCCCACGGCGAGCTCCCCAGACCAGGTGAGGGTCGGCTCGGAGCCCTGCTGGGAGAAGGCACCCTTTGATACCAGGCGGGCGTCATCGAGGAGGTCGCCGAGGTCCACGCTCACGCGCGCGGGGCTGGTCTTTGTCCAGGCGTTCTTGCCCGGGTTGCTCACCGTCACCGTATAGGTGATGGTGTCGCCCGGGCGCAGCGGGCCGGCCGGGTTGGGCGTCTTCGCGGTGGTGATCCCGACCCCGAGATCCCAGTCCCCCGGCAGCGCCATGGTTGCGAGCATCATCGTCTGGAGCGCGCGAACCTGCGGGGTCGCCGCCTCGGCCGCTGCGCTCTGAATCCCCGCGCTCCGAGACTCTGCGCCCGAAACGTCTGCGGCCAAAACCTCTGCCGGCCGCTGTTCGGCGGAAGCACCGTCCGGTGCGAGGGCAGAGAGGCCGATCGCGAGAGCGGCAAACGAGAGGAGCCCGAGCCCCAGGACGAGTCGTCCGAGAACGCGTCGGGGTCGGGTACGGGACGGACGCGGGCGCGCGGCATGCTTGGGCATTGGGGGAGGTACTTTCGGGGTACACCCAGAACCTGGGGAGTGTCATGGGTGAGCGCTAAGAAGATTCTCTGCTCATTCCCAGTCTACTGATTACGTGCCCCCAAAGGGTGCAGTAATCGCGGTGACCTCCGTACGTATGTGGCCCCAGTAGGCGGGGCGCACGCCCCGCTACACGTGCACCTCGCGCTCGTGCTCGGCGTGACGCACGGGTTCGAGCTGGAAGGTGGAGTGCTCGACATCGAAGTGATCGTGCAGGCAGTCGGAGAGGTGATCGAGCATCTTTCCGGCGTCTCCGCGATCGAACACGGCGTCCTCCACCACCACGTGGGCGGTAAAGACGTGCTCCCCCGAGGTGATCGACCACAGGTGCACGTCGTGCACCTCCACAACCCCCTCGGTCTTGGCGATGTGTACGCGCACCTCCTCGACCGACATTTCGGTGGGGGTGGACTCGTTGAGCACCCGCCACACGTCGCGCAGCAGCAGGAATGCGCGCGGGATGATGAACGCGGCAATAGCGAGCGAGACGATGGCATCGGCCGGTGCCCACTGGGTAAACAGGATGATGATGGCGGCCACGATGACCGCGACCGAGCCCAGCATGTCCCCAAACACCTCGAGGTACGCGCCGCGCATGTTGATCGACGTCTTCGCGCCCGAGCGCAGCAGCAGCATCGCCGCGACATTGGCGCCGAGGCCCACGATCGCGACGATCAGCATCGGGATCGGCAGGATCTCTGCCTCGCCGGGGTCGGTCAGCCGCTTGATCGCCTCGATTGTAATGAACACCGAAACGCCGCAGAGGATGAGGCCATTGATCAGCGCACCAAATACCTCGGTGCGCCGGTACCCGTAGGTCGCCTTGGCCGTGGCCGGACGCGTCGCGAGGATCATCGCGCTCAGGGCGATGATGAGGCCGATGAGGTCGCTCAGCATGTGGCCGGCGTCCGCCAGCAGCGCGAGCGAGCCGCTAATAATGCCACCGATCACCTCGGCGATGAACACCGTGCCGATGATCGTGATGGCCGCCAGGAGGCGTTTCCTGGACGTGTGTGCGGGAGCGTGATCGTGTGCCATAACTCCACGGTACAAAGCCCCGCAAGAAAGGGCCAGGGGGACACCCTAGATAGGAATGATAGCAGTTATCAATATCCCCCTGACCGGGACTTTCTAGGGTCCGGTGAGCGCCATCAGGACCGGAATTGCACGCTCGAAGGCGCGCGCACGGTGGCTCGCCTGGTTCTTCTGTTCCGGGGTGAGCTCGGCGGCGGAAACCTCAAACTCGGCGGGCAGGAAGATCGGGTCGTATCCGAAGCCGTGCTCGCCGCGGGGCTCGGTCGCGAGGGCTCCGGTCCAGATGCCCACCACCACGTCCTCGCTGGGCTCGGAGCCGTCCACCCCCGGGTTCACGATCGCGATGTTACAGACGAACTGTGCGGCTCGGTGCTCGGGCGCGATGTCCGAGAGCTGGGCCAGCAGGAGCTCGAGGTTTGCGCGGTCGTTTTTGCCCGGCCCCGCCCAGCGGGCCGAGAAGATACCAGGCGAGCCACCCAGGAGGTCAACGGCGATGCCACTGTCATCGGCGAGCGCGATCTTGCCGGTGTGGGCGGCGGCCGCGCGGGCCTTGATCAGCGCGTTGGCGGCGAAGCTCGTGCCGTCCTCGACCGGATCCGGGCCGTCATAGGCGACGATGTTGAGCCCGGGCAGGGCTCCGCCGATGACCTTCTGAAACTCGTCTACCTTGTGCTGGTTGTGGGTCGCAAGAACAACCTCGAGGCTCATCGAGTGCCGCCTTCGAGCGCGGTGAACTGGAACTCCTTGAGATCGGCGGAGGCACCAACCGCGAGATCCAGCAGCGCGTTCAGCTCGTCGCGGTCAAACGGTGCGCCCTCGGCGGTGCCCTGCACCTCGACGAAGCGGCCGTCGCCGGTCAGCACGACATTCATGTCGGTCTCGGCACGCACGTCCTCGACGTAGGCGAGATCGAGCATCGGAACACCATCGATGATACCCACCGAGACGGCGGCGACCGAGTCGGTCAGCGGCTGCGCCTTGGCGGCGATGTGCTTGCGCTCGCGCGCCCACTCGATGGCCTGCGCCAGTGCCACATAGGCACCGGTGATCGCGGCGGTACGGGTGCCACCGTCGGCCTGCAGCACATCGCAGTCGATCACGATGGTGTTTTCGCCGAGCGCCTTGGTGTCGATCACGGCGCGCAGGCTGCGGCCGATCAGGCGGGAGATCTCGTGGGTGCGGCCACCCACCTTGCCGCGGACGGCCTCGCGGTCGTTGCGGGAGTTCGTGGCGCGCGGCAGCATCGCGTACTCGGCGGTCACCCAGCCCTTGCCCTTACCGGTGAGCCAGCGCGGCACACCGGGGGTGAAGGAGGCGGTGCACAGCACCCGCGTGTTGCCGTAGCTGATCAGCGCGGATCCCTCGGCCTGGGGGCTCCAGCCGGGCTCAATGGTGATGGTGCGCAGCTGATCGGGGGTGCGGCCATCGGCGCGGGTGGTGTTGCTCACGCGGAGCTCCTTTGGGTTGGGGCAAGGAATTTGCCGGATCAAACGGTGGGGTGTTCGGGTGGGCGCGGGTGCGCCGAGAAACTAGGCGGGGTTCGAGGCTTCGCCCTTCAGGGCGCGCAGTTCACTGAGGTCGATCACGCCGGTCTGGACGAGATCCACGTGGTTGATTTCGCGGCCCACCAGACGGGTGGCGAGCTCAAGAAACTCGCTCTCGCTCTGCCCGGTGGCCTCGTAGTGGTGCTGGGGCGGGGTGATCGCGGTGCGCTCCTGCCCCATCGAAACCAGCTGACGGTAGACATCGTTGGCAGTTTCGGAGTCGCTCGAGACGAGCGTGACATCGGGGCCCATCACATAGCTGATCGCACCCTTGAGGAAGGGATAGTGCGTGCAGCCGAGCACCAGGGTGTCGACCCCGGCGTCACGAAGCGGCCCCAGATATTCCTCGGCCACCGCGAGAACCTCGGGTCCGGTCGTGATGCCGCTCTCGACGAACTCGACAAACTTCGGGCAGGCCTGGGTGAACAGGCTGAGTTCGGGAGCCGCGGCGAAGGCGTCCTGATAGGCGCGGGAGCGGATGGTGCCGGCGGTGCCGATCACACCCACCCGGTTATTGCGGGTCACCCGGACGGCGCTGCGCACCGCGGGCTGGATCACCTCGATAACCGGCACCGAGTAGCGTTCGCGGGCATCGCGCAGCACCGCAGAGGAGGCCGTATTGCAGGCGATAACGAGCATCTTGACGCCCTTTGCAACCAGGTCGTCCATCACCTCGAGGGAGTATCGACGCACATCGGCGATCGGCTTCGGTCCGTAGGGCGAGTGCGCGGTGTCCCCGACGTAGAGGATCTCCTCCCGCGGCAGCTGGTCCTGGATGGCGCGGGCGACGGTGAGTCCCCCAACCCCGGAGTCAAAGATCCCAATTGGTGCATCATTCACGACTGACAGCCTACTACCGCGGGCTAAACAAGAGACCCCCACCCGCCGGGTGGGCGGGCGGGGGTGCCTGGGCTGTTGCCTCGTGATGGCGATGCCGGCGGGCCTCGTGGGCGCGGGCGTCGCGACTACGTCGCTATTCGGCGCGCGGGGCCTGGACCGCGGCAACCGCGGGGCGCCGACGCGGAGCGATGGTCAGAACGACCCAGCCCACGATGCCAAACAGGATGCCGGCGCCGATGGCGAAGGCAGAGACGCCGTAGGACACGACGGAGGTGAAGAGGGAGGTGCGCAGGAAGGAGGCGTTCATCACGGTGGCGCGACGAGGGTCGTCCTTTTCAAGCTCTGCGTAGGTCTTGCCATCGGACATGGCCTTCGCGTGGGTGCTGATGATGTCCGCCTGGGCGAGCGCGGAGAAGGGACCGGCGACATCGGCCCCACCGAGGAATGCCGCATCCTCGCTTACGGTGATGTTTTCGGCCTTCAGCTGGGTGGTCACGACGCCCCAGACCGTGCCGCCGGCAACGATCATCAGGACACCGGCGAGTAGGGCGATGATGCCCGCCCAGCGCAGCGCGGTGGCCTTGCCGGGGGTGATGCTCAGGGTGACGGGTGCGGTGCTTTCGGACATAACTGCTCCTCATTTTTTGGTTGATCGCGCTCGTGACGTGATCCTGACCTTGACCTGACGGCCAACATTCGCCCCCGTATAACTGCACGGGTGGGCGATGCTCACGGTGCGAGTACTTGCATGTTAACCAGGTAATGTCCTGTGTGTCCGGGATATGGCGCCCCCAGTATGAGGCTGGTGTCGCAAACGCCCGATATTCAACATTTGTTGCACATCCGCGCCCGGGTCCACGCGGTCGCGGACCAATTACGCCTCCTCCGTGCTGCGAAACGCCCCGCGAAGTGGCTAGGCTGGCGGGGTGAACACTTCAACCGCACTTCACACGGACCGCTACGAGCTCACCATGATCGATGCCGCCATGGCGCGCGGCACCGCCGAGGAGCACTGCCTGTTCGAGGTTTTCGCCCGCCGCCTCCCCGGGGCTCGCCGCTACGGTGTCGTCGCCGGAACGGGCCGCCTGCTGGAGCTGATTCGTGACTTCCGCTTCGGTGATGCCGAGCTTGAGTGGCTGCGCACCCACGATGTCGTGGGGCAGGACACCCTGGACTGGCTCGCAAACTACCGCTTCCGTGGAAACATCTGGGGCTACCGCGAGGGAGAGGTGTACTTCCCGAACTCCCCCATCCTCACGGTCGAGTCGAGCTTTGCCGAGGGTGTCATCCTGGAGACCCTGGTGCTGAGCGTGCTCAACTATGACAGCGCCGTCGCCAACGCCGCGACCCGCATGGTCACCGCGGCCATTGGCCGCCCGCTCGCCGAGATGGGCTCGCGCCGCGCCAACGAGGAGGCCGCCGTGGCCGCCGCCCGCGCCGCGTACATCGCCGGGTTCGGCGCCACCAGTAACCTCGAGGCTGGTCGCCGCTGGGGTATCCCCACGATGGGCACCGCCGCCCACGCCTTCACCCTCCTGCACGCGAGCGAGGAGGAGGCCTTCCGCGCACAGATTGAAAAGCTCGGCACCAACACCACCCTGCTGGTTGATACCTATGACGTGCGTGCCGGCGTCGAGACCGCGATCCGCGTGGCCGGCACCGAGCTGGGCGCCATTCGCCTCGACTCGGGCGATCTCCCAACCCTCGTGACCGAGGTGCGCGAGCAGCTGGACGCGCTCGGCGCGACCGGCACCAAGATCACCGTCACGAACGACCTCGATGAGCACGCCATCGCGGGCCTCGCAAACTCCCCGGTCGACAGCTATGGCGTGGGTACCTCGGTCGTGACCGGCTCGGGCTCCCCCGCCGCGAGCATGGTTTATAAGCTCGTGGCTCGCCGTGGTGCCGACGGTGCCTGGGTGCCGCTGGCCAAGAACTCCGAGGGTAAGGCCTCCATCGGCGGCAAGAAGACGCCGATGCGTCGCCTCAGCGCCTCCGGCCGGGCTAACCAGGAGCGCATCTACCTGGGCGAAACCACCCCGGCGCAAGACGTTACCGAGCGCGCCCTCAACGTGCCGCTCGTGGTGAACGGCGAGATCGAGGAGCTCTACCTCGGTGCCGCGGGCACCGCCCTGGCCCGCGAGCACCGCGTCGCCGCGGTGAGCGAACTGCCGGCCGCCGCGTTCCGTCTGGCGCGTGGCGATGCCGCGGTACCCACCGTGTTTATCGGTAACTAGGGTTCGCCGCACACACGAAGGCCCCGATTCCGCTGAGGCGGGATCGGGGCCTTCGAGTGTCAGCGCTCCTCGAGCGCGCAGCACTTACTTATCGCGCAGGCGCTCGTACACTTCCTTGCAGGAGGGGCACACCGGGAACTTTTCCGGGTCGCGGCCCGGGGTCCACTTCTTGCCGCACAGTGCGCGCACGGGCTTGCCGGTCATGGCCGACTCGAGGATCTTTTCCTTCTTCACGTAGTGCGAGAACCGCTCGTGATCACCGGGTTCGATGGCCTCCTCGTTGAGGAGCTTTTCAAGTTCGCGGTCGAGCAGGGCGGTGCCCCCGCCATCCGGCGTTCCGGTGGGGTCGGCGATGCTGAGATTCACGTCGGTCATACCGCCAGTTTACTGCGTGAGAGCTGCGGATGCGCGGTGAACCTCAATCGCCGCCGAACTCGGACACGAGTGGCCTAGTGAGTGGTGGCAAACTCCATGAGCTCGGCCGTATGGCGGTCGTAGTAGCGTGCACCCGCGAGGATCCCAAGGATCAGCACGATGACACCCACACCGAGTCCCGCGGCGAGCGCCCAGAGGGCCGCCTGGCTGGAGCCCAGCGCGGCCAGCACGCCGAGGGTGATCGCCGGTGCACTCAGTACGAGGGTTCCGATCAGGCTGACCGACTGCACCCGGGCTGAGTAGCCACCGCCGGCCTGGGGCTGCAGGAACGGGCTGTCCCCCGGCTGCACCGCGGGATACGGGGTACGGGCCGAGAAGTAGCTCGCGAGGCCGAGGCCGGTGAGCAGGAGTCCACCGGCCACGCCGATCAGGGCAGGAAGCATCTCGGGCACCCCGCCCAGCGAGACGCTCAGCGGTGCCCCGATCGCGATCAGGATCACGCCGAGTGCGAGCACCGGCAGAATCCGGCCGACGCGATCGGCCAGACCGGAGACCCCGGAGGTGATGTGCAGCCACAGCGCCGACGAGTCAAGCGCCAGGTCGTTATGCGGTGCCCAGGCTACAAACAGCAGGATGATGGGCAGTGGAAGCAGGCTCAGCACCGACCAGCTCACCCCGGCGATGCTGAGGGCGCTCACCGCCACGATCGGCACGACGGGCACGATCAGCAGGGAGGTGAGGTAGCGCGGATCGCGAATCCAGTAGGTCAGCGAACGCGCAGCCACCGCGGCGGTGGCCCCGGCGGGAACGCGGGCGAACCAGCCGAGCCTCAGCCCGCCGGCGTGCTCGGGCCGCCCGATCGAGGACGTCAACCGGACGCAGGCCACACCCCATGCCGCGGCCAGAATCACGATCGAGGCCAGCGTGATCGCGAGGCGGGCACCGAACGGCACGGCGGGGGCCGGATCTGCCAGCAGCCAGGCCGCGCCGAGCGGGGTCCAGGCCGCCACGTCGGCGATTGTTTCGAGGCGCGCGGGCGCGAGCAGTTCGAGGCAGACAATAGCGAGCGTCCCGGCACCGAGAATCGCACCGGTCAGCGTCCGCAGTGCGCGCCGAGACGAATCCCCCAGCCCGGCACCGAGGGCGCGGCCAAGCCGAACCTGCAGGACGCCGGTGATCGGAACCAGCACCGTGCCGAGCACCGCCGCCGCCGTTCCGCCGCCCGTCTCGCCGGCCAGGCCGAAGGAGACGATGCCGCCGAGGATCAGCAGCGCCAGCGCGGGCAGACCGAGCAGACTCGCGAGTGCAAGCGCGCCGGCGAGGGGCCAGGGCGCGATTCCAAACCCGGCGTAGGTACGCGGATCGAGCGTGGATTCGGGGGTGGAAACCAGCGGAACGAGGAAGCAGCCGAGCAGGATCAGCGCGCCGCCGGCACCCACCACGCCGCGCACCAGCAGCGGATCCGCGGTACCGTTCCCAAACGCCGCCCAGGCGACGAGCGCACAGGCCACCGCGAGCACACACACGAGCAGTACTCGGCGGGCGACCGCGCGCGGATCACCGCGCAGGGCGTTCAGGATCGTGTGGAGCCTCAGTCGGAGAAGCTGTGCAGCCATTCGAGGCCCTCCGCAGGATCGGTCGGGGTCGCGAGCTCGGCAAAGCGTTCGGCCAGGGTGCCGTCTCCGCGCACCTCGTCCACGGTGCCCTGGGCGAGAACCGTGCCACTCACGATGATGGAGACGTGGTCGCACACCCGCTCAATGAGGTCCATACCGTGGCTCGACAGCACCACGGTACCGCCGTGCTCCACGTAGTTTCGGAGCAGGGCGAGCAGCCGCTCGACCGACACCGGATCGACGGACTCGAAGGGTTCGTCAAGCACCAGCAGGCGCGGAGAGTGAATCAGTGCGGACGCGAGCGCAATCTTCTTTCGCATGCCCACCGAGTAGTCGGCCACGAGCCGACCGAGGGAATCCCCGAGGTCCATCGCCGCGGCGAGGTCCGTGATGCGGCCGCGCACGGTGGCCGCGGGCAGCCCGCGCAGGGTGCCCGAGTAGTGCAGGAGCTGCGCACCGGTGAGGCGGTCAAACAGGCGCAGGCGATCGGGCAGCGCGCCGATCTTGCGTTTTGCCCGCGCCGGATCCTGCCAGACGTCGATGCCGTTCACCAGGATCTCCCCGGCATCCGGACGCAACAGGCCCGAGATCATCGAGAGCGCGGTGGTTTTACCGGCACCGTTGGGACCCACGATCGCCGAGAACGTGCCGGTGGGCACGCGCAGGTCGAGACCGTCCACCGCGAGTGTTCCACCGAAGTGGCGGGTAAGCCCGCGCACCACGAGCACGTCGTCGTCGGCGGAGTCTTCGGCGGCGGTGCTGAGCGATTCTGCGGCCGCCGGCGCCGGCGCGGATGTGGTCCGTGCCGCCTTTTTCTTGGCGGTGGCCGCGGCCTTCCCGACCGGGGTCCGCAGCGCGCGCTCGGCGTCCGAGGCCGCACGCTCGGTGATCGCCGCGTCGGTCTCGGGCTCGGTGGGCTGGAGATCGGGAGCGTCGGCTTCGGTTGGTGCCGCGGAAATAACCGTGATCGAGGTGGCCGACGCAAGCTTTTCGGCGCGGGACCGCTCAGCGCTCCGCTCCACGTCTCCGGGCGCATCCGACGCGGGCGGTACGACAACCGGAGTTTCTACGGTCGGGTTTTCCGCAGCCGGCTTGTCGACGGGCTTCTTCGCCGCGGGCTTCTTCGCCGCGGGCTTCCTCGCCGCCGGAGCCTTTCGGACCGGTGCCTTCCTGACCGGGGTCTTGGCCGCCGGAGTCTTAGATGCGGGGGTTTTGGCTGCCGGTGCCTTGGCTGCCGGTGCCTTTGTTGCGGACGCCGTGACCGATGTTTTTGCCGCGGTGTTTTTGGCGGCCGGTTCCTTGGCCGCGGGAACCTTAGCCGCAGGAGTCTTCGCGGCAGGAGTCTTCGCGGCAGGAGTCTTCGCGGCAGGAGTCTTCGCGGCCGAAGCCTTGGCCGCAGACGTCTTGCCGGTCGGAGCCCTGTCGGCCGGGGTTTCGTCTCCGGGTGCGTCCGTCGCAGCAGCCGTCGCTGCAGCAGACTTCGCCGCGGGAGTCTTCGCCGCGGGCTTTCGCGCGGCCGGGCGGCGCGGGGCCGCGGTCTTGATCGCCGGTGCCTTCACCGCGGCGGCACGCGAGGCCGACGACGCGCCGTTATCCGCGGTCTCGTCCGGGGTCACCTCGGTCGCCCCGTCCGATTCCGGCCGTTTACCTGATTGTGCAGTTCCCACCGCGCACTCCCCCGTTTGTGTTCGCCACCGTTGCTCCCCGCAAACTCGCTTTCGCGAGCGCCACGGGTAGTCTGCACGCGGCCCGGCCCTTAAAAGCTATCAACCGTTATCCAACTATGTCGGACGTGTTACCGCGTGGCTCGACGCAAACCTGAGAGAATTCCGAGCGTCGTGTTACAAAACGGCAACGACCTTCCGCCCCGCGCCCCACTCGGGGAATGACCCGGCTAACGTAGTAACCGTGTGCATGACGGAGTGCGCTTTCAACATCTTTCCGGTGAACAACTGGCAAACCCGCCCACTCCGGATGCAACACCGCTCTGATAAGGAGTTAAATTGACCACTCAGGTAGTAATCCTCGCCGCGGGCATGGGCACGCGTCTCGGGCGCTCGCTGCCCAAGTCGCTCACCGAGCTGAACGACGGCCGCACCATCATGCAGCAGCAGTTCGACAACATCCACCACGCATTTGGCAAGAACGTCAAGATCACCGTGGTTGTCGGCTACAAGCTTGAGCACATCATCGAGGCATTCCCGGATGCCGATTTCGTCTTCAACGAGCAGTACGACCAGACCAACACCTCCAAGTCGCTCATGCGCGCCCTGGCCGCCTCCTCCAACGGTGGCGTGTTGTGGATGAACGGTGACGTCGTGTTCGACCCCGCCGTTCTCGTCCGCGCCGCCAAGGTTGTGGCCGCAGACTCCTCGTTTGTCACCGTCAACACCGACAAGGTCTCCGACGAAGAGGTCAAGTACACCGTGGGTGCCGAGGGCTACATCAAGCACCTCTCCAAGACCGTCACCGGCGGCCTGGGTGAGGCCGTGGGCATCAACTACGTCTCCTCCGCCGACAAGGCAGCACTGCTGCGTCAGCTCGGCCGCGTCGACGACCAGGACTACTTCGAGCGCGGCATTGAGCTCGCCATCGAACAGGACGGCATGCTCATCGAGCCGCTGAACATCTCCGATTTCTACGCCGTAGAGGTCGACTTCGCCGAGGATCTCGAGCGCGCAAACCTTTTCGTGTAGCCACCATCCGGCTTACGCGATAACCGAAAACACCCCGTGTCTTCGACCCTTGGCGGGTCGTCGTCACGGGGTGTTTGCCATTTCCGGGTAGATTGATGCTGTGATGAGTACGACCACCCCTCCCCGGCCGCGCCGTTCCCGGGCAGAACGCTACCGCAGCGCCCTCTGGCTGCTGACGAAGCGCGATCTGCGGGTGCGTTATTCCACGAGTGCGCTCGGCTATTTCTGGTCGATCCTCGACCCACTGGTGATGTCCGGCATCTACTGGTTCGTCTTCGTGGTGGTGCTCGATAAGGGCGGAGACATCGGCGAAAAGCCCTACATCGTCTTCCTCATCGCGGCCCTGCTGCCCTGGATGTGGTTCACCGGCACCATTTCGGACAGCACTCGCGCCTTCCTGCGCGAGGCAAAACTCGTGCGCTCTACCTCGATTCCCCGCACCATCTGGGTGGCCCGGCTGGTGCTTTCCAAGGGTCTAGAGTTTCTCGCCTCGATCCCCGTACTCATCATCTTCGCGGTAATCTTCGGGGCACAGGCAAACTGGAACCTGGTCTGGACCTACCCGCTGGCCATCATCCTGCAGGCGATCCTGGTACTCGGCCTCGGTCTCATCGTGGCACCGCTCGTGGTGTTCTTCCGCGACCTGGAGCGCGCGGTGAAGCTCATTCTGCGCTTCCTCTTCTACGCGTCCCCGATCGTCTACTCGACCCTCGACATTCCGGCGGCGATCCAGCCCTGGGCGGCACTCAACCCGCTCACCGGCATCTTTGCGCTCTACCGCTCGGGCCTCTACCCCGAGCAGCTGATGGTGTTCCCGATCGTCATGTCGGCCGTGATCTCCGTGCTCGTTCTGGGCATCGGCCTGCTCGTCTTCCGCCGCTACGAGCGCGCGGTACTCAAGGAAATCTAATGACCGAACCGATCATCTCCGTGACCGACCTGGGCATCCACTTTCGCCGCAACAAGGCCCGCCGTCGCAGCTTCAAGGACCTCTTCGCGGGCAGCGCGCGGCGCTCACGGCCGGGTGAGTTCTGGGCGTTTCGGAACCTCAGCTTCGATGTGGCTCCGGGTGAGGCCATCGGTGTTGTGGGCCGCAACGGCCAGGGCAAGTCAACCCTGCTGAAGCTCGTGGCCGGCGTGATCCTGCCCGATGAGGGCCGGGTGCGCGTCAACGCCGGGGTGGCCCCGCTGATCGAGATCACCGGCGGCTTCGTGAGCGATCTCTCGGTGCGTGACAACGTGTACCTCACCGCCGGTCTGCACGGGATGACCAAGGCCGAGGTGGCGGCGCGCTTCGACGAGATCATCGCGTTTGCCGAAATCGAAGATTTTGTAGACACCCCGTATAAGCACCTCTCCAGCGGAATGAAGGTGCGAATCGCATTCTCGGTGATTGCACAGCTTGACGAACCGGTGATCCTCGTTGACGAGGTGTTAGCGGTGGGTGATAAGGCCTTCCGAGAGAAGTGCTACGGCCGCATCGATGAGCTTCTTTCCGCAGGTCGCACCCTCTTTTTCGTGTCGCACAACGAGCGCGATCTGCGCCGATTCTGCAGCCGCGGAATCTACCTCGATAAGGGGAAGCTCGTGCTCGATGGCCCCATCGCAGACGTGCTTGACCGCTATAACGCGGATTATAATAATCCCACGCCCTAGTCCGGGGTTTCCCCGGCCAGACGGAAGGGGGACGTATGGCGAAAAAGCCACCGGTCTACGTGGTCACCGAGGTTTCGGGGGCCGTGGATGGATCACTGCCGAGCGAGGGTGCGGACGCCCGCGTGCTGCCCACCCAGCCGGGTTCTCGGCCGGTCAGCGGCGCGGATGATCCCGCGTGGGTGCGCGGTATCGATCGCGTCCTCTCGGTACAGCGCCCTCTGGTGCTCGCCCACATCCGCTCGATCCGGAAGCGTCATCCGCACGCCACCGGCGATCAGATGGTGCGCATTCTTGAGCGCCGCTACCTCACCGCCGTCACCTCGGGTGGCGCGGCCGTGGGTGCCACCGCGATGGTGCCCGCCATCGGTACCGGCATCACTATCGCCCTCTCCGGCCTCGAAACCGCCGGTTTTCTCGAGACCACGGCGCTCTTTGCGCAGTCGGTGGCCGAGGTACACGGTATCGCCGTGACCGATCCGCTGCGCGCCCGCGCGCTCGTGATGACGCTCATGCTGGGCAATACCGGCAGCGATCTCGTCAAAAACTTCACCGGGGACGTCCTCGGCCAGGGCAACAGCCGCCGCGCCCACTGGGGCCGCACCATCGCCTCCTCGATGCCGCAGATGGTGATGGGCCCATTCGCCGATCAGGTGCGCTCACGCTTCATGAAGCACCTCGTTACCACCCAGGGCACCACCCTCGTGGGCAAGGCGGTGCCGTTTGGGATCGGAGCCGCAATCGGTGGCGTGGGCAACCACGTGGCCGGCCGCGGTGTGGTCACCAGCGCGCGCACGGCCTTCGGCCCGGCGCCGATTCGGCTCCCCCGCGAGCTCGAGCCGATCGAGCGCACCCGGCAGGGCACGGTGCAGGAAGCGGCCGCGGGCGCGGTGGGCGCTACCGTTGGTGCCACCCTCGAGCTCGGTGGTCGTGTCCGCTCCGGTCTGCGCGAACTGGGCTCGAAGATCCCACTGCCGAAAAAACGGCCCCGGCTGGGCGCTCCCGAAGCCCCGGGACCGCGCGACGCCCCCGAGGAGCCGAAGCCCGACTCGCTCGCCTAGGGCGCTACTCGGCGGCGCTCTGCCGTTCCTGCGCGGCGTTTTCTTCCCAGCGCTGCATCAGGGTCTCTACCGCGGCGTGGAAGCGCCGCGTGGTGGCACCCGGAGTCGTGTCGCCAAAGTAGTGCCGCGACCAGTGTTCGAGCCGCGCGGTGGCCTCGGAGTCGGCACTCACTCGGTCGACTTCGCTCACGATGTTTGCCGCGGCATCCGCGGTGAGCCACTCACACACCTGCAGGTAGCCGCCGGCATCGATTTCGGCATCGGGGTTCTTCGGCCGGGTCACCATGAGCGGCTTTCCCACCGCGAGGCGGTCGTACACCATCGCCGAGATGTCGACGATCGCGACGTCGGCCGCCGCGAGCTGCCAGCCCAGCTCGATCCCGTGATCGTAGACGTGCCCGGCCGAGGAGTCGGCGTGATTGGCCGCGTTGATCATCGAGATAATCTCGCGGTTTGCCTGCGCGTATGCGTGATCCATGACGCCGGATCGCGGGTGCGGGCGGTAGATCACCCGGTGCGTTCCGGTCGCGAGGAGCTGGCGAACCAGGGTCACGCCGTGGGTCGCAATCGAGCCGTAGGAGGCCGAGGCTCGATCGCCCTCCCAGGTGGGCGCATAGAGCACCACGGTGCGCTCATCGGGCAGATAGGGCAGGCGTCCGGCATAGTGGTCGGCCTGGGGCCGCCCGATCGCGAACGTCCGCTCGTCGAGGTTGTAGTCCCAGAGGGCGTGGGTCAGCCGCTCGCGCGCCGCGTCACCGGCAATGAAGGCGTAGTCGTAGGCCTTGAACTGGTTGGTGGTCATGTACATCTTGTCGCTCTCACCGTGATTGATAAACACGTGCCAGCGGCGGCCATACCGGAACATCTGGAAGTTCTTGGTGTTCTGGTTGACGTAGAAAACGATGCGGATGTCCTGGGATTCCAGGGTGTCCTCGAGCTGCTTGACCGTGCGCACGTAGGCGACATCCAGCGGAGATTCCTCGAACAGCTGCGCGGCCGCGGTGGGCGTGCGGGCGAGTACCACGACGGGCCAGCGCTCGGCGAGGCCCGCGAGCGGCTGATACCACTGCCGCAGCTGGTACATGTTCACCTTGCTGTCCGCAAAGTACACGGCGATCTTGAAGTGCCCCGGGGTGAGCGGGGTCAGCGCCGCGAGGCGGTGCGCGAGGTCGGCCCGGGCACGGCGATTGGCCATCGCCTCGCCCAGGAGTCGGAGGGCCTTACGCCCGTCGGAGATCACACCCATTGAGTTTCGTATCCAGTCGTTCCGTTGTGTTCAAAGCAGTGGCTAGTAGAGCGGCGGCCGGCCGGCCCGCGTCATTCGCCAGATCGTGCGCCAGCGCAGACGTTTGCGTCCGCCCGGGGCGTGGGTAAGGCCCTCCCACCAGCCGGCGAACCAGGGGCGCAGGGCCTCGGGCTTTCGCCACCAGCGGGCAATCGTCGCGAGCGTCCAGACGCCCACATAGACGATTCCCAGCGGCAGGGGGAGGTTTCGGCGCGCAATCCACACTCTATTGCGTGCGTTTAGGCGGTAGTACTGGCTGTGTCGCGTTTGTTGCACCACGGGGTGGAACGCACGGAGGTTTCCCGCGTACCAGGCGCGGAGGTCCTGATCCCAGACGCGCCAGGCAAGCTCGATACCCTCGTGGGCGTAGAAAAACGATTCGGCCCAGCCGCCCGTGCGGTCAAACACCGCGCGCGGGAGCAGGATCGACGCCTCCATACAGGAGAACGCGGGGCCGGGCTCCCCCGGATCCGGGCTGCCCGCCCGCGGCACCCAGTGGCGCAGGGTCGTACCCGTGTCGGGGTCGCTCATTCGCGGCTGAATCAGTCCCAGGCTTGGATCGGCGCGCAGCAGCGCGACGGCCTCGGCCAGGTAGGTGGTGTCCGGCAGCCAGGCGTCATCGTCGAGGAAGTAAATGTACTCCCCGCTCACCTCGGCGGCACCGCGGTTTCTCCCCGCGGGAATGCCCTCGTTGGTGGGCAGCGCGTGTGCGCGGAACCCCGCGGGGAGGTCTACCGGCTGATAGCCGTTGCCCACCACCACGGCGTCCAGGGTCACGCCCTCCTGCGCGAGCACGCTTTCCAGTGCACGGCGCAGCTCCTCGGGACGGCGGCCCTGGGTCAGGACAACCACCCCGATGGTGGGGGTGCTCACGCTAGGCACGCAGCCTACTCGAGGTCATGATCGCAACGAAGTGACCGAAGAGGGTGATCACGCCGAAGACGCAGAGGAACACCAGGGTGCCGCGCATCGCCAGCTCGGAGCCGATAAAGAGGCCGAGCACGGCTCCCACGAAGATCACCATGGTGAGCTCAACCGAGTGGAACAGGCGGTGGAACGGCAGGAACCGGGCGATGCGACGGGCGGCCTGCAGCAGACCGGGGCGCGGCGCCGATTCGCTCTCGCTGTAGGTCAGCTTGGGCGCGCCATAGGCGGCACGGGCATTGCGCACCATGTCGTTCAGCGCCTTGTTCAGGATGATGAGGATCGCAAGCCCCGCCCCGAGGGTGGTCCACAGGTAGTCGTCCGGAGCCTCGAACGGATAGCCGGCGGCACGGATGGCCAGGGCGATCGGGATCAGCGTCTCGGTGCTGTAGTGCCCCACCGAGTCGAGGAATGTGCCCGCGGGCGAGGACGTCTTGCGCCAGCGCGCCACCTCGCCATCGGAGCAGTCCACGAGCATCTGCAGCTGGCCGAAGATGAGGCCGAGAACGGCACCCCAGATCCCCGGAATGAGGAGCACGCCGGCCACACACCAGCCGGTGAGGATCATGATGCCGGTCACGCCGTTGGCGCTGATTCGGGTGCGCAGCAGCGCCATGGTCAGGTACGGCGAGACATCCCGCAGGTACAGCGATGCGACCCAGTGTTCGGCGTTGCGACGCGAGCGCACCTCGGGCGGCTGGGCGACGGCACGCAGCTCGGCCAGCGAGGCCGGGCGGGTGTAGCGAGGCTGTGCATCGTGGGTCATCGGCGGTTCTTACCTTCGTTCTTGAGCGCCGAGGTGGAACCGGCGAGGGAGAGATATCCCAGAATAAACCCGATGCCCCAGCAGAAGTGAATGCAGGGAATCACGATCAGGAACCAGCCCATCGCGCGCGGGGAATCCTTGCTGCCCACGGTGAGCGTGGCCAGGAGGACGAGTGCGAGGTATCCGGCGGGGAGGATCCAGCCCCAGACGAGTGGGTTGGGCATCCCGGCGAGGGCTTCGATGGTGCCGATCAGGCCCAGGATGATGCCGATGCTCACGGCCAGCACCATCAGCGGCGGCGCAAAGTAGCGCAGGATGCCGCGGCTCGGGAACGTCCGGCTGAGCTCGCCGCGCCACAGGCCGGTCGAGAAGAACTGGCGGGTGAGGCGGTTCAGGCTGGGCCGCGGGCGATACACCACGCGCAGCTCCGGGGTAAACCAGACGGTCTCGCCCCCGCGGGCGAGGCGGTGGTTGAGTTCCCAGTCCTGACCACGCTTGATCCGTTCGTCGAAGAGCCCGGCTGTCTCGAGCGCGTCGCGGCGGAAGACGCCGAGGTACACGGTTTCGGCGGGCCCCTGGGTGCCACCCACGTGGTGCGGGCTACCGCCGAGACCCACGCGGCTGCCGTAGGCGCGGGCCACCGCCTGTTCAAACGGAGTGGTGCCGCGGGCATCCATGATGCCGCCGACGTTGGCGGCACCGGTGCGCAGGATGGTTTCGACCGCGACCGAGGTGTAGTTCGGCGGGAGAACCGAGTGGGCGTCCACGCGTACGACGATGGGCAGGGTGGTGGCGCGAATCGCGATGTTCAGGCCGGCCGGGGTTGATCCGACGGGGTTGTCGATGACGCGGATCCGGGAATCCTCGGCCGAGAGTGCGGCCACGAGTTCATTGGTGCCATCGATGCTGGGGCCCACCGCAATCGCGACCTCGAAGGGGCCGGCATAGTCTTGCGCGAGTAGGGAGTCGACGGCCGCGCGGACGTGTGTGACGTCGTTGAGGACCGGCATTACATATGAGACGCCAGGTAACGTGGTCTCGGAAGGGGCAGAAGTGTGCTCCGACATGGTCTCCGCTCGCGGTGTTGTCCGAATTAGAGAGTACCAGCCCGCGCTGCAAACACCCTCCGGGAGCGCCGACTCCGCCGTGTTTGGCTGTGGACACGGCAATGCCCGCCGTGTTCAAAAACACGACGGGCATTGATCGGCCGTGGAAGGAAGCCGGGGAATGGCCTACTTGACCACGAGGGTTGCGAGGGTCACGTTGACGGTGCCCTGGGCGGTGCCACGGAGGTAGGTGAGTTCCACCTTGGTGTCCGGGGCGTAGGAGCGCACCTGAGCGGTCAGGTCGTTTGCGCTGGTCACGGGCTTGCCGTTGACCGCGGTCACGATGTCACCGGCACGCAGCCCGCCGGCCTCGGCCGGTCCGCCCGCCGAGACGTCCTTGATCAGGGCACCGGCGGTGGTGGCGTCGGCCTGGGTCGAGGCATCCTGCACCGAGGCACCCAGCAGGCCGTGGGTTGCCGTACCGGTCTTGATGATCTCGTCGGTGACGCGCTTCACGGTGTTCGACGGGATCGCGAAGCCGAGGCCCGCGCTCGCGCCCTGAGAGCTGTTGTCGCTCTTGCTCGGATCGACGATCGCGACGTTGATGCCGATCAGGGCACCCGAGGAGTTCACCAGCGGACCACCCGAGTTACCCGGGTTGATCGGGGCGTCGGTCTGCAGCACACCGATCGCAACCTGGGCCTTGTTCTGCTGGTTCTGGTTGGTCTGGCCGCGCAGGTCAAAGCCCCAGTTCTTGCCGTCGGAGTTGCTACCGTCGTTGGGGTTGTCCCCGTCCGGTACGGCGGTGGAGGGCAGGCTCAGCGAGCGGTTCAGCGCGCTGACGATACCGTTCGTGACGGAGTTTGGCAGATCCAGCGGTGCGCCCACGGCGATGGCGGCCTGGCCAACGTTGAGCTTGTCGGAGTCGGCGAAGTCGATCGGGGTGAAGTCACTCACGCCGTCCACCTTGATGACCGCGAGGTCGTTCAGCGGGTCTCCACCCACAACCTTGGCGTCATAGCGACGGCCGTTGCTGTCCTGAACCTTGAGCGTCACCTTGTTGGTGGCACCATCGAGGGTCACAACGTGGTTGTTGGTGACGATGTAGCCGTCCTTTGTCAGCACGGCACCGGAGCCGGTTGCGGTCCCGTCCGCGGACTGCGCGGTGATGGTCACGGTGCTCTGCAGGGCGCGGTGTGCGGCCGCCGCGATCTCGTCGACCTTGGTCACGTCGTTGACCGAAACGGTGCCGGCGCCGACGTTCCCCGAGGATGAGATCTGGGTCTGGTTGGGCGAGATGAGCGCGTAGGTTGCGGCACCCACGCCACCACCAAGGAGCGCACCCACGGCGAAACCACCGATGACGAGCAGCGGGGCACGACGCTTCTTCGGGCCCGGGGCAGCAAAGGCGTTGCCGGAGTTCGGCGGGGTACCGCCGAAGCCTGCGCCACCGGCGTGTGCGCCCGTGTGGCTCCCGTCGGCGGCATAGGCCGCGGCGCCGGGGTAGGCGGAGGCGTAGGGGCCGCTCTGCGCGCCCACGGCGGGCTGACCGGCCTGCGGCTGTCCGGCGTGCACCTGAGCCTGCGTCTGCGCGGTCTGAGGCTGTCCAGCGTGTGCCTGGGTCTGTGCCTGTGCCGCGTGGGCGGCCGGGTAGGCCTGGGTGGGCTGTGCGGCGGTGCCGGGGGCGGCGGCGTGTGCCGCGGCGGCCGGGTAAGCCTGGGTGGTGTGCTGCGGTGCGGCGGGCTGTGCGCCGTGAGCGCCGGTGGTCGGTGCGGCCGCGGTCGGTGCCGGCCCGGCGGCGGTGTAACCGCTGTGCGTGGGCAGCGGGGGTGCCGGGCGGGGCTCGGCGTGCTGAGCGAGTCGCTCGGTGGCGACAGTGGCCGCCGGCACCTCGGTGGGTGCAGCGGCGGTGGGTGCCGCCGGAGCTGCGGGTGCCGAGGTGTAGTGCGAGACGGGTGCTGCCGGGGCGGCGGGTGCCTCGGTGATCACCTCGGTGACCCGGGTCGCTGCGTCCGCAGCCGGTGCCGCTGCTGCCGACACTGCGGTTTCGGCCGGCACTGCGGTTTCGGCTGGCACTGCGGTTTCGGCCGGCACTGCGGTTTCGGCCGGCGCGATGACGGCGGTTTCCGTGGCATCGGCGCTGGTTGTGGCCGCGGTCTCAGCGGCGTGTGCGGCCGCGGTCTCGGCGGTCTCGGGATTCACCTCGGGAGTGGCTCCGGTAGCGGCGGCATTCACCTCGGGAGTGGCTCCGACGGTGGGGTCAGCCTCGTGGGGGTTGTGAGTCATGATTGCTCCTTCCAAGCACAGCCAGCTTGGCGTGTGAACCTGAACGTTTGTTAAGCGCCAGCTGTGGAGAATCCAGCGCCCAGTATTACCTTGAGTTTCCGCGGGTTTTGCCTCGGTTCGTTCCCTCATCGTAGCCGCCATTAGGCTGGCACGGACCCGTTATGACGCGGATCTTTATGAAACTTTTAGGTTGATAGGACTCAAGATGACTTCATCGGCTGGCTGGTATCGCGCCGCACAGGGTGCGGGGCTGCTTTCCCCCGCCGGAGCCCCCGCGCCCTCGATCTTCACCGAGATGAGTGCACTGGCTACCAGAACCGGGGCGATCAACCTCGGCCAGGGCTTCCCCGATGAGGATGGTCCCGCCGAGGTGCTCGAGGCGGCCCGATCCGCGATCTCCGCCGGGGCCAACCAGTACCCGCCGGGGCGAGGCACCGCGGATCTCCGACTCGCGATCGCCGAGCATCGCGCGCGCTTCTGGGGCGATCACCGTGATCCGGATACCGAGGTGCTGGTCACCGCGGGTGCCACCGAGGCCCTGGCCGCGGCCATTCTGGGGCTGACCGAACCCGGAGATGAGGTCGTGACCTTCGAGCCGTTCTACGACGCCTATGGCGGCCTCATCGCGCTCGCGGGTGCCCGGCACGTCACGGTTCCCCTGCACGCGCCCCTGTTTGAGCCGGATCCCGACGAGATCCGCCGAGCCATCACCGACAACACCCGCATCATCCTGGTGAATACGCCGCACAATCCCACCGGTTCGATGCTCTCGACCGAGATTCTTGATCTCATTGTTGACCTCGCCAACCGCCACGATGCGATCATCCTGACCGATGAGGTCTACGAGCACCTCACCTATGATCGCCCGCACGTTTCGGTCACCACGCGTCCGGGAGCCGCCGAGCGCACCCTCACGGTCTCCTCGGGTGGCAAGACGTTCGCGACGACGGGATGGAAGATTGGCTGGGTCACGGGCCCCGCGGATCTCATCACCCGCGTCACCACCGTCAAGCAGTTTCTCTCGTACGTGAACGGTGCTCCGTTCCAGCCCGCGATCGCCGTGGGCCTGCGCCTTACGGATGAGTATTTCCGCGGGATCGCGGCGACGCTCCGGGGACGACGTGGCCGGCTCGCCGACGGCCTGCGCGCAGCGGGGTTTGGGGTTTCGCTGCCGGCGGCGGGGTACTTCATCGTGGCCGATGCCGCACCGCTCGGACTCGGCGATGCCGAGACTCTCGCGCGCGAGCTTCCCGAGCGCATCGGGATCGCGGCGATCCCGGTGGGTGCGTTCATGCTGCCCGAGCATCGCGAGCGCACCGCAAGTCTGCTCAGATTCGCATTCTGCAAGCGTGATGATGTCCTGACCGAGGCGCTCGCCCGACTGGGTACGCTCCGCGGCTAGCGGCCGGGCACGGTTCTGCCGGCCGGTCGAGATCTACGCGGCGAAACGAGCGAGCGCGTTCCGGCCGTCAGCGCGCTCTCCGGCCGAAGCGACAGCCGAGGTGGGTACGTCGAGTTCGAAGTAGTGTGGGGCGTGCATCGCGAACGCCGGGTTGAACCCTGCCGCACAAGCGGGGCAGCGGTCCACCTCCAGGTACGTCGCGATCGTCAGCGTGACGGAGCACGCCCCACACAGAATCGCTGATTCGCCCCAGGCCGAGCGAGGCCAACGCTCGAGGCGGTGATCAGCGTCTTCATCATGGCAGCGAAAGCACGGGTAAAAACGATCACAACACGGGAGGAGGATGGCTACCGCGTCACGCTCACTTAAAAAGTGAACGCACCGGGTTTCCTCATCCACGGTTGCTCCGTATACTCGCACGTTGCCCTCCCCAAGGCAGTGTTTTCTGCTGCTCATGTGCCCACGACGCTACCGTATATTGCGTTGCTTGAGCGGTTTTTTATCCAGATTAGGCGTGATAATGAGGCCCCAGTTAGGGGGCACTCCCGCGTAAATCCGGGCGTAGGGAGGCACACCACGCACACAAAATACCGAGCAACTACCCCGAATTAGCGCGATGTAGCGCGGGGAATGACCCGATACCGACGCAGCGAGAGGGCGGGGTTGGTTTCGCGCACGGATTCGATCCGCGCGGGGTCGACATCGGCGAGCGCGAGACCGGTTTCGGCTCCGAGCGAGGCCAGCACGAGGCCCGCGGGATCGTAAATGACGCTCGCTCCGATGCCGCCGGGGGCACTCTGATCGGCCGCAACGAGGTAGGCGGTGTTTTCGATCGCACGGGCGGCGCTCAGCGTGGCCCAGTGGTGATCCTTATTGCTTCCGGGTACCCACTGTGAGGGAACGAGGATAACGTCCGCTCCGGCGTCCACCAGGACGCGCGAAGACTCGGGGAAGCGCAGGTCATAGCAGGTCTGCATTCCGAAGGTCAGCCCGCCAATGCGGAAGAGCTCATCGGGCACAGCGGTATCACCCGGGGCGATCCAGTCGCTTTCCCGGGTACCGAAGGCGTCATACAGGTGGCGCTTGCGATAGCGAGCCTGAATGCGGCCGCTGGGGTCGAGCGCAACGAGGGTGTTGGAGACGTGGTCGGTGCCGACGGTCTCAAGCAGGCCGAAGACGATCCAGATACCGATCTCGCGGGCAGTAGCGGCAACGCGCTGCACGAAGGGACCCTCGAGCGATTCGGCGTTTTCGTGGGTGGCGGGGCTAAACGGGGTTTCAAACCACGCGGAGTATTCGGGGAATACGATGAGCTCGGCACCGCGGTCGCGAGCGGCTCGCGCGAGCCTGCTAATTTCGCCGTGGTTGCGGTCTGGCTGCTGATCGGGCGCGAACTGCCCTACGGCCACCCGGACAATGCTTGAGCTCTTGGTCTCGACGGTCATGAGTCAACCCTAGCGGGACTCGAGGCCCGTGAGCGGGGAGTTCGGCGTGGTGCACAGACGTTCACCCGTTGGCGCGCGATGTGGCGGCAAATGTGCAGTCGCCCGCAGGAAAACCGGGCCGGAAATCACAAGATCCACACCAGGATCTGAGCGTGCAAGCGATGCTGGTGTGGATCATGATGTTGTATGGGGCCGATCATTTACCCCCCAGGCAATGACCGGCCCAGATGATTCACGGTGGCTGCGGTCCCCCGACCGTAGCCACCCCACCACCCGAGGGTGATGCCGTTACGTCGAACCCGAATCTTCGTACCGGCTGAACCACTACGTAAACACTATTGCGCGCACTCGGCGGCACCGGCTCCACTGTCGCAAACCGTGCGCTGCACTGTCGCAAAGTGCACGCCGCCCAGACCCCTGCCCCGCAAAAGCAAAAGGCCCTCAGGATCTGAGGGCCTTTTCTTGCGACCGTGTCGCGATGGTTGCGGGAGCAGGATTTGAACCTACGACCTCTGGGTTATGAGCCCAGCGAGCTACCGAGCTGCTCCATCCCGCGTTACGTTTATTAGCTTACCACGCTCCCCGGAAGGGTGCCAACCGGCCACCGTGACCGGCGCGTCGGTATACCCTCCTCTCGCCCCAGGGCACGCTCATGGGGTGCTGCTAGCGTTGAGGAATCGGCCGCACTCGCGGCGTGACGGATCAACACCAGGGAGCACAATGACCCCCACCAGACCCCTGCGCCGCCTACTCTGGCCCACGGTGGCCGCGGGCGCGCTTCTCCTCGCGCTCTCGGGCTGTTCGGCGCTGCCCGACCTCCCCGGCCTCGGCGGGAACGAGTCGGCTGCGCCCGGTGGCTCGAAGCCGCAGGCGGTTCAGCCACCGTCCGGTCAGAACGGCGCGAGCTCCGGCAACACGCAGAGCCTCAGCGAAGCCTGCGCCAGCATTGGCGACGAGCTTGCGCAGCTCTCCCCCACCGGAAGCGCGTCCGCTCCGGACTACATCGAGCGAGTGCAGTCCACGGTCACCGGTCTCATCTCGCGAATCTCCAACCCCGAACTCACCGAGAAGCTCGGTAAGATCCAGGGCATCAGTCAGGAACTCGTGACGGATTCGGCCCGCGCCGCAGAACTCGCTAACCCGGATTCCGGCGTCGCAAAGAACCCGGCCGATATTCCCGCGCTTCTCGCGGAGGCCGCGGAGATATCGAAGCGCATCGCGGTGGGCACCGGCAATCTGGCAACCGAGGTGGGTTCGCTCGGCACCCTGTGTTCACAAAAGTAGGGCGCTCACAGAAGTAGGGTGCTCACCAAAGTAGGGTTCCCGAAGGGGTAGACCAAAACAAAAAACTCCCCAGATCTGAGATCCGGGGAGTTTTTGGTGCCTGGCACCATGGTTGCGGGAGCAGGATTTGAACCTACGACCTCTGGGTTATGAGCCCAGCGAGCTACCGAGCTGCTCCATCCCGCGTTACGTTTATTAGCTTACCCAGCCCCTGCCCAAACTGCGAATCGGGCCCATTCTCGGCGCGGCGGAACGGACGGTGTACCGCCGTGAAAACGGCGAATGACGCCGCCCCGAGGGGCGACGCCATTCGTCGCGAGTGCGAACCCGGCTGGCTACTTGAGCGCCGCGTTCGCGCGGTCAACCGCGTCACTCAGTGCCTTATCGGCGGCACCGTATGCGGTCCAGTCACCGGACTCGAGAGCCTTCTGCTTGTCCTTCATTGCCTGAGCGGCATCATTCAGGGCGGTACGCAGGGCCTCGGCCTGGGCGGGATCAACCGGGGTGCCGGTGCCGGGGTTTTCGGTGCCCGGATTCTCGGTACCGGGATCCGGGGTGGTACCCGGGTCCGGAGTGGTGCCCGGATCCGGAACGATTCCGCCATCACCCGCACTCGCACCCGAGTCTCCACCGAAGAGGTCATCGAGAGCCTCGTCCAGCGTGGACTTGAACGCGATCTTGTCACCGAACGCCACCAGCACGCGCTGCAGCAGCGGGAACTTGGTCGTTCCGCTGGACTGCACGTAGACCGGCTGCACGTACAGCAGACCGCCACCCACCGGCAGGGTCAGCAGGTTACCGTTAATAACCTCCGTCTGGCCCTGCTTCAGCAGGTTGATCTCCTTCGAGACCTCCTGGTTCGCGTTGAACGTGTTCTGCACCTGACCCGGGCCGGGGATTGCGTCCCCGGAGGTCAGGGTGAGCAGGCGAAGCTTGCCGTAGTCCTCGGCCTTCTTGCCCTTCTCGTTGCCCGCATTCGCGTCGGCCGCCAGATAGCCGGTGAGCACGTTTCGGCTGTCCTCACCCTTGCCCGGCGGGATGAAGGAGGAGTACAGCGAGAAGCTCGGCTTTTCCTGACCCGGCATCTGCATGGTCAGGTAGTACGGCGGCTGCAGGCGGGGATCGTCCTTCTTCGACTGCGGGTCGTTCGGGGTGATCCACTTGTCGGAGTCGGAGAAGAACTGGCCCGCGTTGGTCACGTGGTAGTCACCCAGGATCTTGCGCTGAACCTTGAACATGTCGTTCGGGTAGCGCACGTGGCTCATGAGGTCGGCGCTCATCTCGGAGATCGGGTGGAGCGTGTTCGGGTAGACCTTCTGCCAGGTCTTCAGAATCGCGTCATCGGTGTCCCAGGCGTAGAGCTTGACCGAACCGTCATAGGCGTCCACGGTGGCCTTGACCGAGTTACGCATGTAGTTGATGTCATCGAGTGCGTAGCTCGGGCGGCCCTCCTGGTCACGGATGGAGTTCGAGAGGCTCACGGTCTTCGAGTACGGGAAGTCCGCCGAGGTGGTGTATCCGTCAACGATCCAGACGATACGGCCGTCTACCACCGAGGGGTAGGGGTCGGAGTCGAGGTCGAGGTACGGTGCGGCCTTCTTGACGCGCTGCAGCGGGCTGCGATCGTAGAGGATCTGCGAGTTGTTCGTCACATCCGAGGAGAGGAAGATCTGCTCGGACTGGAACTTCAGCGCGTAAACGAGCTTGTTGAAGACGTTGTCGAGCTTCGGGCCACCATCACCGGTGAAGGTGTAGTAGGTCTGCTGATCACCCTCGCGGCTGGCCGGGTAGTCGAGCTCGATGGGGTCGGCACCCTTCTTCGCGCCAACGATCGAGTACGACGGCGAGGTCTCGCCGAAGTAGATGCGCGGCTCAAAGTCGCCGAGCTTTCCCGTGGAGGGAATACCGGACTGCATGAAGACCGGCTGGCCATCCGAGGAGCGCTTGTTACCGTAGGCGGCAACCAGGCCGTAACCGTGGGTGTAGACCAGGGCGGTGTTGACCCACTTGCTGGCGTCAATTCCGCTCTGGTTGAGCTCACGCACGGCGACCACGGCGTCCTGGCTGCGGCCATCGATCTCGTAGCGGTCGACGTCCATGACCTTCGGGAAGCTGTAGTACTGCTTGAACTGCTCGAGCTGCTGGAACGACTTCGTCACCACGGCCGGGTCAATGATCCGGATGTTGGCGGTGGTTTCGGCGTCGCTGCGCAGTGCGCCCGGCTCGGCGTCGGTGGTGGCAGCGTACGGGATCTCCCGCACGTCGCTCAGGCCAAACGCCTCACGGGTGAGGTCGATGTTGTGCTGGAGGTACGGGGCCTCCAGGGTCTTCGCGTTCGGGTCAACCTGGAAGCGCTGCACGAGCGCCGGGTAGGCGAGGCCTACGACGAGCGCGGATACCAGCAGCAGCGCGGTACCGACGATCGGCAGGCGCCAGCGCCCGACGAATGCGGTCACGAAGAACAGGATGGCCACCAGGGCGGCGATGCCGGCGAGGATCATCTTGCCGGGGATCGTCGCGTTGGCGTCGGTGAAGTTCACACCGGTAAACAGCGGGGACGATGACGTCAGGGTCGCGTACTGGTCGAACCAGATCGACACGGCCTGCAGCAGGAGGTACACCCCGGCGAGCACGGCGATCTGGATGCGCGCGTGCTTGGAGATGCGCAGCTCGCGGCCGCTCAGGTGGATCGAACCGTACAGGTAGCACACGGCGGCGGTGAGCAGCAGGCTCAGCAGGATCACGGCCGAGGCAAACGCGACCACGCCGCGGTAGAACGGGAGGTCGAACATGTAGAACGAGGCGTCGAGACCGAACTGGGGGTCAAGGGTTCCGGTCGGGCTCGAGTTGAACCAGAGCAGAACCTCGCGCCAGCGGCCGGCGATGCTGAGACCGGCGAACAGCCCCAGAACCACGGGGATTCCATAGGTCGCGAGGCGGCGCAGCGGCTCGATCAGTTCCTGATAGCGATCCAGCTGGCTCGAAAGCTTCGCGTAAACGGGGCGAAGTCGGTATGCCAGGTGAATGCTGAGCCAGACCGGCACGGCCATGGCGATGAAGCCAACCAGGAACATCGCGATGGTGCCGATCCACTGGGTGGTGAGCACCTCGGTGAAACCGAGCTGGTTGTACCAGAGGAAGTCTGTGTAGAAGCCCGAGAACGAGAAGAACGCGACGACAAGCACGCCGACGATGATCACGGTCAGGGCAAGGGGAGACCTCTTTTTGGGGGCTGAAGTTGATGCAGTATTTGATGCTGACGTCACAGTAGGCCTTCGTTGGAATTCGGGGTCGTCCCCCCAGTCTACGCGGGAAACGCCCGGCGGGTCGGGTCGAGGCGGGCAAAGTTGCCTCGACCGACGCGCCTAGTGGGAAGCCGACACTCCGTCAGTCGGCGCGGATGTCATCGAGGATGCATCGATGGTTCCCAGGATGTTCATACTGGTCATCCAGAGCCGATCCAGCTGAGCGGGATCGTTAAACACCTTGGCAAAGAGCACCAGACCCTCGAGCTGCGCAACGAGTGCGCGCGCGGAATCCCGGGCCGGGACCAGGGTTACGGGGAGCTCGCCCGCCGCGGTTGCTTCGAGCAGTGCCGCCTCGACGAGGTCGAGTTGCTGCTCAAAAATCTCCTGCAACCGGTCGCGAATCTCATCGTCCTGCCCACGCATTTCGAGTGCCAGATTTCCGAACAGGCACCCGGTGATGGCACCGGTTTCGCGCAGTGAATCCGTCTGCACTTCCGCGGTCAGCGTAAACAGGTTGTGCAGGCGCTCACGCACCCCCACGGGAGCGTTCAGGATCTCCGTCCACTGCGCACCCTGCACCTCCCAGTGGGCATCTATGACCGCCAGGGCGAGGGCCTGCTTGGAGTCGAAGTAGTAGTAAAAGCTGCCCTTGTGCACGCCGGCTGCGGCGCAGATCTCGGCCACGCCGATTGCGTTATAGGGCCGCTGCCCCAAGAGTCTCGCCGCCCCGGCGAGAAGCCGTTCGCGGCCATCCGATGTTCTTCCCATGTTGCCATTTTATGACCGGTCATCTATAAATGGAAATGTAATAGTTGACCGTTCGTCTACAGGAGACAAATTCATGGTAAATCAGCACCGCGTCGTCATCATTTCGGGCGCATCACAGGGAATGGGCTCGGCCCTCGTCGCCGCTTACCGCGCTCGCGGTTTCGGAGTCGTGGCTATCTCACGCTCCATCACGCCGAGCACCGACCCCGAGATCGTGACCATCGCCGGCGATATCGCCGACCCGCAGACCGCGGCCCGAGCGGTGTCCGCCGCACTCGAGCACTTCGGTCGCATCGACACCGTCATCAACAATGCCGGGGTCTTCGCATCCAAGCCGTTCACCGATTTCACCGCGGAGGACTACGCCACCACCGTTGGGACCAACCTCGGCGGATTCTTCCACCTCACCCAGGCCGCGATGCCCGCACTCATCGCCGGTGGTTCCGGGCACGTGGTGAGCATCACGACCACCCTGGTTGAGCATGCGGATGCCCGGGTTCCCGCGGCGCTTGCGACCCTCACCAAGGGCGGCATTACCGCCGCCAGCCGAGGTTTGGCAATTGAGTACGCCGACCGCGGGGTCCGCGTCAACGTGGTGTCCCCCGGCATCATTCGCACGCCGATGCACCCCGAGGAGTATCACGCAACCTATGCATCCATGCACCCGCTGGGACGCATGGGAGACATCGAGGACATCGTGCGCGGTGTGCTGTACCTCGAGGATGCGACTTTTGCCACCGGCGAGATCCTGCACGTCGATGGCGGACAGAGCGCCGGACACTAACCCCCATTCCCTCGAGACAGGCACGAGTTTTGACCACCCACACCTCCCCCGCCGGCGATACCCTCTCCGCGGTCATGACGCGCTGGAGCGACGCCGTCGCCTCGGGCGACACCGCCCGGATCGCCGCACTTTACACGGAAGACCCGCTCTTCCAGGGCCTACGGCCCACCCCCGAACGCGATCGCGCCGGTGTCGCGGACTACTACGGGCACCAGCCCGCCGGGCTCACCCCGACGGTGACGCCGATCGATGTGCGCCAGACGAGCGAAAACTCGATCCTCGGTTTCCTCGCGGTGGACTTTGCGGCGCCGGGCCGCCCCCTCGTAGAAACCCACCTCACGGTTCAGATTCTGCGTATCGACGATGAGTGGCTGATCAACCACTACCACGTCTCGCGTCGACCGCTGCCGGCCGCCTAGGCGCGGCATCCCCTCACAACGCGAGACCCGCGAGAAGAGCGCTCTTCTCGCGAGTCTCGCGTTCGCGGATGGGCTTCCCCGTGACCTACGAACAGGTGGGCAGCGCGTCGAGGTTGGCCTTTTCGCGGATGGTCTTGAGCACCGTGAGCGAATCATCCAGCTTCGACACCTTGAATACCCGAAGGCCCGAGGGCACGTGCCCCACGACCTCGTTGCAGTTCTCGGCGGGTGCCAGGAAGTAGGTGGCACCGGCACCCTTCGCCCCGAAGAGCTTCTGCCGGATTCCGCCGATCGGCCCCACCGTCCCGTTGGCGTCGATCGTTCCGGTACCCGCGACGTGCGCGCCACCGGTGAGATCGTCACCCGAGAGCTTGTCGATGATGCCGAGGGCAAACATCATGCCCGCGCTGGGGCCACCGATGTCCTCGAGGTTAATCTTCACCTCGAACGGGAACTGGAAGACCTCACCGGTGCCGATACCGATGCGGGCGTGGGTAGAGCCGTCCTGCGCCGTGGCGAGCGCCGGGGTGACGCTCACGCTGATCGGCTTGCCATCGCGAAGGACGTCGATTGTGAGCGCTTTGTCCACCCCGTTGTCCTGGACTGCCTTCTGCACGCTGTCCAGGGTGCTCATCGCAACGCCGTTGACCGAAACGACCTCATCGCCCACCTTCAGCTGGCCGTCGGCAGGGGAACCGCCCTGAATCAGCGTGACCCGAAGGTGCGACTGCACCGGAATCCCCTGGTGCTTCAGCGCGGCGGCGATGGCGTCCTGCTGGGAACCGACCATGAGCTGCTGGTTCTGCTGGTTGCGCTCATCGGTGGTCACGCCGGCGGGGTAGACGGCATCCACCGGCACCACCGTGCGGGTGCGATCAAACCAGGCGGAGATGACGTTCAGCCAGTTTGCCGGGCGTTCGCGGTCGCCAAGGAGCTGCACGGTCAGGAGGTCGAGATTACCGGTCGTGGGGTGCGTCTCGGCACCGTTGATCTCGATGATCGGCAGTTCCTTCTTATTGACCATGGTCGTGCCGAGGGTGTTCTCTACCGGTCCGGGCTGCTGCACCAGGTAGGTGCTCGGAGCAAACGCGAGTACGAGGAGCAGCACCATCGCGACGAGGAGAAACACCCAGCCGGTCCGCCGACGGCGCGACTGCGGATCCGCGGAGGTCTGCTCGATGTGGGGCTGCTCAAATAGCGACACGGTGGCCTTTCTTCAACACGAAAACCATGCGTCCCGCAATCGCGGCCGCATAGACGTCCAGCCTAGAGTCTACAAACCCCAAGAATGCTGTGTTTACCCGGTACGGCGCGATCACTCCGCCGCGTTGACACCGCACAGTGCAAAAGTGCTGCCCTGCTCGGACACCACGCGGCCCTCGTGGGTGCGGATGCTGCAGGCCACGCTCGCATCGGGATCATCACTCGACAGCTGGATCTCCGCGTACTCCCCCGGCTGAAGCTCCATCGTGGTCGAAAACTCATCCTGGAACTCCACCACCCGGGTCTCACCGTTTGCGAGCAGGAGCGAGTAGGTCGCCTGGGTGGCGGTAGTCCCAGTGATCTCGACACTCACGTGGGAGGCACCCGGCGCCGGAGAGACGGAGACCACGTGCGTTGCCATGATCCCGCTACCGTTGATTCCCGCGCCCAGCGCGAGGATCAGCACGAGCGGGAACAGCAGGAGCCATCCCACCGCGCCGACGCACACCGCGACGATGGAGAGCGTTCTCCCGCGCCCAACCTGGGTGAAAGCACGCTCGGTTTGCCCCCGTGAGATGCTGCCGGAGGCGGCGAGGCTCTGCCACAGGCCGAACGCACCGACCGGGAGGAACAGCACCGCGCCCGTGATCGCAAGACCGATGTTTGCCCGAGCGATCTGTGGCTCGGGCTCGCCGACCAGCTGCTGGAGTGCGCGTTCCGGGTCTGGATCCTGCCAGTCAGGTGGGGCGGGAAAGCTGGGCAGCGCCAGGGCGGGATCGGGCACAGCAGCCGCGGTGCCCGCCGATGCTTCCGTCCCGGCGTCTCGGTGCTCGCTCGATTCCTCGGACGGGCGCGACGAGCGGGGCTCGTGAGTGTCCGGGGTGTCCGAGTTTTGCGGGGTAATGGTGAGAATCCAATCGGTGCTGCGGCCAAGCGTTTCCTCCATCCAACCATGATTCTGCTCGCTGGGCCGCGCATCCGACCGCTCGTGCCGTGCGAGTGTTCGCGGCGGGCGGACGATAAATCGCCCGAAACCGGCCGCGGCCTCGGGCTCGCCCTGTAGCGTAGAAAGGGCTACTTGGAGCATTCGGAAAGGTGGCACACGTGCCAGACGAAAACGCAGGCAACCCCGAGGACGAGTTCCGCGAGATGCTTAACCGATTCATTTCGGGCCAGGGTGGAATTGACCCCTCGCAGCTCGCCGGTGCCGCCGGACTGCCCTCTGATCCGGCCGCCCTCGCGGCGATGCTCGGTCAACTCCAGAATGCCATGCGCGGGGCCAGCGATGGCGGTATCAACTGGTCGGTCGCCGGAGATCAGGCGCGCCAGATCGCCAATGCTCAGGGAGTAGAGACCACCCCCGAACAGCGTCACGCACTCGAGCAGGCGCTCAACATCGCCTCACTCTGGCTCGCCGACGCCACCACGTTTTCCGAGCTGAGCGCCGCACCCTCACTCGTCAGCCGTGCCGAATGGGCCCGCCTGAGCATGCCCGTCTGGACGGAGGTTGCCGAGCCGGTCGCCTCCAGCATCTCCGATGCCCTTGCCCGCGTTCTGCAGGAGCAGGCTCCCGAGGAGCTTCAGGGAATGATCGCCGGCGCCAGCCAGATGCTGCGCAGCGTGGGCGGTGCCCTCTTTGCGATGCAGCTCGGCCAGGTCGTGGGGCAGCTCTCCAGCGAGGTGGTCTCCGGTGGCGACATCGGCATCCCGCTGATGGAAGACAACCACGCCGTGCTCGTGCCGCAGAACATCGCGGCCTTTGGCGAGGGCCTCGACATCCCGGCCGATCAGGTACAGCTCTACCTCGCGGTACGCGAACTGGCCCACGCGCGCCTGTTCCGTAATGCCCGCTGGCTGCGCCTGCACCTGATCTCCGCGATCACCTCGTTCGCCCGCGGTATCAGCATCGACATCGAGGCGATGGAATCCCTCGCCGAGGACTTCGATCCGGGCAACCCCGAGCAGCTGCGCTCGGCCCTCAGTAACGGTTCGCTGATTCCGCCGAAGACCGAGGCTCAGCTCGCCTCCCTCGCGTCACTCGAGACAACGCTTGCGCTGATCGAAGGCTGGGTGGACATCGTGACCGCCCAGGCCACCGTGCGACTGCCGCGCGCCCAGGCGATCGCCGAAACCGTGCGTCGCCGCCGCGCAACCGGTGGCCCCGCCGAATCGGCATTCGCCGCCCTGGTTGGACTCGAACTGCGTCCGCGTCGTCTCCGTGAGGCCGCCGCACTGTGGCAGGCCGTCACGGATGCCGTCGGTACCGAGGCGCGCGACGCCCTCTGGGCACACCCCGACCTGGTTCCCACCGCCGCCGATATCGACGACCCCGCCGCGTTCATCAACCGTCTGAGTGCCCTCGCCCGCGGTGAGGTCCCCGAGCGCGATGAGATGGATGAGGCACTCGACGCCCTGCTGCGCGGGGAGACGGGCGGAACGTCCCCGGATCAGCCCGATACCGAGACCGACACCAACCCCGGCGCCGCATAGGCCCTGAGCTTTATCTGAAAGCTCAGGGGTCTCCCCGGGTGTGCGGAGTCTCTGCGCGCACACTAGGGTCATGACGCTTCGACTCAATCCACACCTCCCGCTCCTCTGGCGCACCCCGACATCGCTTCAGCTGGGGTTTGACCCACCCGTGGTGCGCCTCGATTTGGTGACGCCCGCAAGCGAGCACCTGTTGGGGGCGCTCCGGGCGGGTGCCTCGCTCACGCTACTCGAACGCCTCGGCAGCGAGGCCGGGCTGAGCCGGGCGGGGGTGCACGCGCTCCTGCACTCGCTGCGCCCGGCACTCGAGGGCATGCCGGCCACGGATGCTCTTGCCGCCGGAGAGCCCATCGGCGCATCCGGTGCGTCCGCAGAAGCGGATGACGCGGGCCTCGGGGGCGCAGACCCCACCGTCGGTCAGGGAAGCTGGGCCATTGCGGGCTCCCATCCGCTCGCCCTGAGTATCGCCCGCATCGCCGATGCCGCACGGCTCGATCCGCCACGCACCCGCGTGGGCACGGACACCGGCGCTGGAACGGACGCCTCGTCGCGCGGCACCCGCGCAGCCGCGCCGGCACTCGTGCTGCTGGTTGATAATTATGTGATCCCGCCGCACCGCTACGCGCCCTGGCTCGCGCGGGATATCCCGCACCTCGCCGTGGTCTGCCACGATCGCCACATCCGCATCGGTCCGCTGGTTGAACCCGGCACCGGGCCCTGCATCGGCTGCGCGCAACGCTATGCGGCCGGTGCCGACCCCGCATGGCCGGCGCTCGCGGTCCAGGCCCATCGGCGCACGGCGGCCAGCGCCACCTCGATACTCGCAACACTCGCGATCGGCCCCATCCTGGCCGCGATCCACAGCCGGCTGCGGGCGCACACCCGCGAGCTGCGCGCGGCCACGCTGCTCGTTGATGGCAGCTCGGTGAGCGGGAGGCGCGAGCCCGTTCTTGCCCACCCCGAGTGCGGGTGCGGGGCACTCGGATCGGCCGAGAACCTGGGGGTTCCTACCGGGGCGGGTGCCCCATCTCGGTAAGGAAGCGCGAGGGTGCCCGCAGCCCGCCGCCCCGCGGTGCCGCCTCGGCCCAGGAGAGCATGAGGCGGGTGCGTGCACGCGTGATTCCCACGTACATCAGCCGGCGTTCCTCCTCGACCATCTCGTCGGTGGTCGCATAGGTGATGGGCATCAGCCCCTCACTGAGGCCCACGAGGAACACCGTCTCCCATTCCAGACCCTTCGCCGAGTGGATGGTCGCGAGTGTCACCGCCTGCTGGGTGGGTTCCGCACCGGCAGCCTGGCGCTCCAGGAGCTCGTCGGTGAAGGCGCGCAGCGTGGTGCCCGGCGCGGCGCGATCAACGAGGTTCATCAGCGTGTTGAGGGCCTCCCAGCGATCCCGCATGGCACCCGGCTGCTCGGGGGCGTCCACGGTCCAGCCGTGAGCACGCAGCACGTCACTCACCGATTTGAACAGCGGTTCACCGATGATCGACACCGAGGCCCCGCGCAGCTCCATGAGTGCCTGGCGAATCTCGGGGCGCTCGAAGAAGCGGGTCGCTCCGTGCATGCGGAACGGAATCTCCGCCTCGGTCAGTGCCTGCTCAAACGCCGAGGACTGCACGTTCACGCGGAACAGGATCGCGATATCCGCGAGATCCATGCCTCCCTCGCGCAGCTCCAAAATGCGCGTAACAATGGCGCGAGCCTCGGAAATATCGTCGCGGAAGCGCGCTGCCGTGGGGGCGGGAGCCGCCAGTCGAGCCGGAGAAGCCGAGGCTCCACCCCGCCCCGCGGAGGTGGCGACCGGGTCGCTACCGGCCGCATCGGGCTCGGCGGCACGCAGCTCCAGTGCGCCCGGGCGTCCGCGCATCAGCGCGTTCGCATCGCGAATGATCGGGGCGGTGGATCGATAGTTGCGCTCCAACCGCACCATGGTGGCGTTGTGGTGGGTGCGTTCAAAATCGAGCAGATAGGAGGAGCGGGCCCCGGCGAACGTGTAGATCGTCTGGCTGGCATCGCCCACGACGCACAGGTCGTTGCGCGGCCCGAGCCAGGCGTCGAGGAGCTGCTGCTGGAGCGGGGAAACGTCCTGGTACTCATCCACCACGAAGTGTCGGAACTGCTCGCGCACCTGCATCGCGACGGAGGCCTCGGAGTGGATCATGCCCACGCAGGCGAGCAGCACGTCTTCAAAGTCGAGCTGCCGTCGCTCGTCCTTGAGGTCTTCGTATCCCTGCTGGAGGACCGCGACCTGCTCGAGAGAGATCGATCCGATTCCCGGGCGGTCCGAGGCCGCATACTGCTCGATGCTCAGCCCGCTGACCTTTCGCCACTCGATCTCGGCGGCCAGATCGCGCAGCGCCGCCGTATCCAGGCGCAGCCGTCGAGCCTCGGCCAGCTGCCCGAGGAGCTTACCCTTACCGCTGATCAGCGTCGGGAACGCGCCACCCACGGTGTGCGGCCAGAAGTAGTTGAGCTGGCTGAGCGCCGCGGAGTGGAACGTTCGCGCGGACACCCCGTGCGCGCCGAGCACCCGGAGGCGCGAGCGCAGCTCGGCCGCCGCACGGGTCGTGAAGGTCAGCGCCAGCACGCGGTTGGCCGCGAACGCGCCGGTAGCCACACCGTAGGCGATGCGATGGGTGATGGCACGGGTCTTTCCGGTGCCGGCACCGGCGAGCACACACACGGGGCCACCGAGGGCCTCGGCGACCACGCGCTGCTCGGGGTCCAGACCGGCGAGGAGCGCCTCGGGATCGGTGGAGGAGGGCGTCACGCTCATGCCCAGGGGGCCCCGGTCCCGCCCTCCTGGACGCGCTGAATGTCCGGGCCACCATCCGCGATCAGCCAGTCATCGAGCAGGGCGCGCGCAATGGAGGTCTTTCCGGGCAGGGTGAGGGTCGTCGCCTCGGCACGCAGGCTCTCGCGGGAGAACCAGCGCAGGTCGAGGATCTCCTCACCGTCCGGAATGGCGGATGCCGGGTCGGCATCCGGGGCCACGCGTGCGGTGTAGCCGAGCATCAGCGAGCGCGGCAGCGGCCACGGCTGGGATCCGCGATACACGGGGTTTACCACGCGCACGCCGGCCTCCTCGAAGATTTCGCGAACGACGGCCTGTTCGAGGGACTCCCCGGCCTCCACAAATCCGGCGAGTAGCGAGTACTGGCCCGCACGCCAGAGGGCGTTGGAGCCCAGCAGGACGCGATCCTCGGCATCGGTCACGAGCACGATGATGGCCGGGTCTGTCCGCGGGAAGTGCTCGGCACCACAGTTCGGGCAGTGGCGCGACCATCCGGCCTGACGCAGCGCGGTGCGGTGGCCGCAGCGCGAGCAGAAGGTGCTGGAGCGGTGCCAGTTTGCGAGCGCGAGGGCCTCGGTCAACAGGCCCGCATCCAACGCCCCAAACACGGCACCGTAGTCGCGCAGGCTGCCCCACTCCCCTTCGGCATGGGCCGCTGAGGCGGCGTCGTCGGCGGGGGTCGGCACCGCGGGATCGGCGGCCGGACCCTCGGGGTTCAGGGCGTCCAGGTCGAGGCTCGACACGCGTGCCCGCGGCGGAATACCGGCCTCGGCATCCTGCACCCGCCCGAGGAAGGTGGGGGCCAGCGCCGCAACATCGGCGGGCAGCTCGCTCGCTCGAAACAGTCGCAGACGGCCGTGCTCAACCGCGGTGGTGCCGCCGCGCATCAGCAGGTAGCGCGCATCGGGATCGGCCCGCAGGTCGTCGGCCAGGGTTTCGATCTCGCGGGTCGTATAGTCCCGATCCACGCCGCTGCGCGAGAGGGGAAGGTCGGCGAGGAGCCCGAAGGAGTCGGGACGATCGGCTGCAGCCTGGGTGTTATTGGGCATGGGCTCCCTCTCGGAACGGGCGTGGCGGCACCGGGTGTGGGCCTTCGCGATCTACCCTAGAGAACATGGTCAGATCGCATTTAACTCTAGCCGCGTTGGCGACCGCCGCCGTGCCCGGACTCGCGGTGCGAGCAAGCGGACCGCTGCAGCTTGATGGAACCGGGGATTTTGACTCCGCATTGCTGCGAACCGCCACCGATGAGGACCTCGTGATCCGCATCCCCAACACCGAGCGCGCCGCCGGCGAACAGGCCATCGAGCTGATCGCGCTGCAGGCCATGACCGCCGGTATTCGCAGCCGTCTGCCATTCGAGGTACCCACCGTGGTGGGCCAGGCGGCCAACGCCCCGGGACGCATCGTGGTGTCCCGCTACCTGCCCGGCTTTCAGGTGCCCGCCGCCTATATTCCGCCGGGAGACGGCGTCGCAACCTCGATCGGTGGGGCGATCGCCGCGATCCACACCCTGCCCGCCTCGTTCGTGACCGAGATCGGTCTGCCCGCGCTCACCGCCGCGCAGTGCCGAAACGAGGCGCTGAACGTGATCGAGCGTGCCGCATCGACCCGGCGTCTGCCCGCGGCCATCCGGCAGCGCTGGAGCGACGCCGCCAATGACGACATGCTGTGGCAGTTCCAGCCCGTGGTGGTCAACGGCACGCTGAGCGCCGAGTCGTTCCTCATCACCGACCACGAGGTGGGGCCCGTGGTGAGTGGCCTGATCGGCTGGAGCGGGCTGCGCGTGAGCGATCCCGCACGCGATCTGCACTGGTTGAGCGCAGCCCCCGAGGCCGCGGATGACGTGTTTGCCGCGTATCGCCTGGCCTGCACGCGCACGCCCGACCGCTTCATCCGTCAGCGCGCCCTGCTGCACGCCGAGCTCGAGCTGGCCCGCTGGTTGCTGCACGGCCTGGACACCCGAAATCAGGAGATCGTCGAGGATGCCGTGGGACTCCTCGATGGCCTGGTGGACAGCGTGCTGGGCAACCTGTCGGAGCCGATCAACCCGGCCACGGACCCGGTGCTCGCGGTGGCGGACGTCGAAACCCTGCTGACGCGCACCCCGAAGACCGTACCGTCGGACGCCCAGATTGGGATGGAGACCGACACCTACGACTTCGACGAGGAGGAGCCCGTGCGCGAGGAGACCGGACCGGTCCCGACGCTCAGCGACCCCGAGTCCGCATCCGAGACCGACGGTGACGCGGGTGCCGAAACGGATGCCCCGGTTCGCCCCGAGGACGAGGAGACCCGCGAGATCACGCCGGTCGACTCGAACCCGGATACCCAGCGCTAGCGCCTGAGCGGCTCGAATCGCGCGGCACACACCGGCGAACGGTACCGCCCCACTCGGGGCCGGTACCGTTCGCCGTCTGTCTAGTGCGCCACCAGCTGCTCGGTGGGAAGCCCGCTCGCCCCGCATACGAAGCGAGACAGCGCCTCCACGCACGGGTAGTGCCCGTCCGGATCGATCGCGAGTTCCGCGGCGGTGGGCGAGCTCGCCCCCACCAGCCCCTCGATGAGGGCACCCACGATGGCCCCGGCCACGAGGGAGGCTGGCTGTTCGGGGAGCTCTCCCGAGTCCATGCCGTCCCACAGGATGCGCTCCACGATTCCCACCGCGTCACGCCGGCACTGCACGCGCTGCATCACCACCTCGGGCCCGGCGAGCTCCTGCAGCAGTGCGGTGGCCAGCGCACGCTTTCGCAGCACCGTCTCGGCGAACACCCGTACGAGGGTGTCCAACCGTTCGGCGGCGGAGCGTGACAGACGCTGCGGATCGCCATCGTCCACGGCCTCCCGCAATCGCCGGGCGAGCCCCGCGTATGCGTGCTCGACCACGGCCGCGATCAGGTTGTTCTTGGCCGGGAACAGGGCATACACGGTAGCGGGCCCGAACCCCGCTTCCCGGGCAACCCCGGCGATACTCACTCCCGCAAGCCCCGACGCTGCGATCATCTTACTGGCGGATATTATTATTGTTTCTCGACGCTGTTCATTCATCGGTGTCCCCCCGGACTGCCTAGCGACCAGCGTCTGACACGCCGGTCATCTGGTATCAGGGTAGGGTCGCGCTCTGCCCGGTGATAGAGCCCCATTCGGGGGCCAGCCGTCACGAATCGTCGCCATACCTACGTCACCCACGCAGGGGTCGCCCCTCTCGCGCCGCGGATCAGGGGCGTCCGGCTGCCTCGTGGATGGCCACCGCGTTCTCCCAGGCGGACTCCAGTTCGATGGCGTCCGAGAGGGATTCCGGCCGGATCACACGGTCGTCGGCCACGTAGTAGAACACGGCGTCGATCAGTCGGGGGTCGGTACCGGTGAAACGAGCGTATCCCTCGCGGTAGAGCGCGAGCTGATACTGCCGCTCGCGCAGCTCGTCGTTCGATCGCGGTGCCTTGCCGGTTTTCCAGTCGACGATCTGAATGCGGCCCTCGCGCTCATACACGGCGTCCAGCTTACAGATGATGAGTTTGTCGCGGAGCCGATAGTTGATCTCGATTTCGACCGCGATCGGTGCCAGGTCTGCCCACTCCGAGCGCAGGAAGGTCTCCTGCAGGCGCTCCAGGTGCTCGCGCTCGGCCTCGGCCACCGGGGCGAGGGTTCCGCCGAGCTCCTCATCATCGCGCTCCCAGGCGGCGGCGTCGATCGTCTCCTGCGATCCGACGATACCCGCGCGATGTTCAACCCAGTCGTGGAACAGCGTGCCCAGCCGGGTCTGGCGGTAGGGGCGTTCAGGCACGGGGCGGGCAATGCGTCCGGCCACCGCGATGGGGTCGATCACGAAGTCCTTAAACCGGGATGCGGGGATGCGCGCGGGCAGCTCCACCCGGGAGTCCTCGCCGCGCAGGAGACGTTCACGTTCGGCGAGGAGGAGATCGACGTTGCGGGCATCCTCGCTGAGGGGTTCGGAACCGTTTTCGCTCGCGCGGGAGATCCGCACGGGGCTGGCCGCGCGCACGGCGGCGGCCGCGGCGGTCACCGCGGTACGCCGGGTACCCAGCGGGTCTCGTGGCCAGACCAGGCTGCGGATCTGGTCGGTACGCGGATTCTCTTTCTCGAGTGGTTCGGTCGGGAGGTCGGGTTCCGAGTAGCGGTCGTCGCCGCTCCACGCGGTGTCTACTTTGCCGGCGATCTCCCGCAGGTACACCCCGGGTTCGCGCGGTTTGACCGCGGCCGCCCAGAATGAGCCCGAGAGCAGCAGGGCGTCTTTCGAACGGGTCACGGCGACGTAGGCGAGGCGGCGCTGCTCCTCGGAGTGCTGGGTATCAATCTGCTCGCCGAACGCCGCATAGGCGGTTTCGAACTCGGGCTGGCTTTCGAGCCCGCGCCAGGCAAGATCGGGCAGCTCGGCGTAGTCTCCACGGAACTCATAGGGCAGCTCGCCGAAGGCCGTCCAGCCGCGCCGGCTCCGCGGGGTGCCGGGCATCTCACCGGCTACCATGCGCGGCACGGCCACGCTGTCCCACTCGAGGCCCTTGGCACCGTGAATGGTGAGGACCTGCACGGTGCCCGGTTCGGGCTCCTCACCGCGGGGGCTGAGGTTTTCGTGCTGCTCGGCCTGTTCGAGCCACTCGAGGAACGCGCCGATCGTGCCGGTTTCGTCCACCTGCAGGAACGAGGTGATCTGCTCGGCGAAAGCCTCGAGGCTCGGGCCGGCGAGCACCTGATGCTCATTGGCGGCGGACTCAAGATCGAGATCCAGCTCGCGCGAGACGAGCCCCACATACTCGTGCAGCCCGAGCCCCGCACGGCGGCGCAGACTCGTGAACAGGCGTGCGGCCTTGCGCATTCGCGCACGGCCCTCGGGGGTGATGTCCGCGAGGGCGGGGTGATCATCCGCCGCGATGTCGAGGAAGTCGAGGGCGTCGACCAGCGAGGGGTTGTCCTCGGCATCGGCCGATCCGAAACGCTTTTCGCGTACCTCCTTGGAGACCCGCTTCAGGCGGTGATCGCGCTCCCCCAGCCAGCTCGCGAGGTTTCCGAGGGCGCGCAGGTCGCGCGGCCCGATCCGGAACCTCCCGCCGGCGAGGAGACGGATCAGCTCGGATCCGGCGCTCGGATCGTGCAGCACCCGCAGGGCGCACACGAGGTCCACGATGACGGGCTGATCCAGCAGGCCAGCGAGACCCAGCACGTGGTACGGCACCCCGCGTGCCTCGAGGGCCCGCAGGAACGGATCGACCTTCTTAAGCGAGCGGCAGAGCAGCGCGGCCGAGCGCTGCTTATCGCCGCGCGGACGCTCGAGCTCGGCGACGAACCACTCGGCGACCCGTTCGGCCTCATCCTCCACCGTCTGCTCGAACGCAATCGAGACCGCACCATCACCGGCGAAGGAGGCCGGGACGAGGGTCTTCACCGGGACGCCCTCGGCAGCCGGCAGCTTGCCAACCAGGGTGTTTGCGGCTTTGAGCACCAGGCCCGGGTTTCGCCAGCTGGTAGACAGCGTGTATCGGGCCGCAGTATCGGCCGGCCTGTACCCCGCGGTGCGCGCCACCGAGAAGTCTCGGGAGAAGCGTGCGAGGTTGGCCGCGGAGGCCCCGCGCCAACCGTAGATCGACTGGTTGGGATCGCCGACCGCCATGACCCCGTGGCCACCAAACAGGCGCGACAGCAGCTCGGTCTGGACCACCGAGGTGTCCTGATACTCATCGAGGATCACGACCCGGTAGCGGGCGCAGTACTCGGTGGGAACGCGCTCCAGCGTGCGCACGATTTCGAGGGCGAGGGCCACCTGATCGGAAAACTCGATGAAGCCGCGGCTGCGCTTACGCGCCGCATACTCCTCGGCGAGCTCGACCAGCATCGGCAGCTCGCCGATATCGGTGGCCGCGGCCACCAGGTCCTTGTTCGGGCCTCGCTTGCGGGTGCCCATCGCCGCATCGTTGATGGGCAGCTCGGTGAGCTTTTCGAAGTCGCGGGCGAGGTTCACGATGCGATCGGCATGCTCGCGGGCATCGTTGTCGCTCATGCCGCGCGAGATGCGCAGCACACCCTGGACGAGGGCGGGCAGGCTGCGGGAGGACTCGATCAGCCGGGGGTCGGAGCTCTCGATCAGCACCCGCCGGGCGAGCGCCCAGGCCGAAGCCTCACCGATCACGGTGGCATCGGCCTCGCGTCCGATCAGGGCCGCATACTCGCGGAAGATGCCGCTCGCGAAGGCGTTGTAGGTCGAGATGGTGGGGGCCTCCAGGACGTCGATGTCGACGCCCTGCACGCCGCGCTCGGCGAGGGCCTGACGCAGCTCGGTGATGCGCTCGTGCACGCGCTCGGCGAGCTCACCGGCTGCCTTGCGGGTGAAGGTGAGGCCGAGAATCTCCGAGACCCGCACGTGCGAATTGGCGAGCAACCAGACGATGCGGTTCGCCATCGTCTCGGTCTTGCCACTGCCGGCGCCGGCCACCACGAGCGCGGGCTCCAGCGGGGCCTCGATCACGGCGATCTGCTCGGCGGTGGGCGTGGGCAGGTCCAGGATCGCGGCGATCTCCAGCGCGCTGAACGTGGCAGGGGTGCTGAATGCTGTCATCTGCGCTTACTCCGATACTGCCGCGATGAGGTGGATACGGTAGGTCAGGCGGGTGAGGGGGTCGTGGTCGCCCTCACCGAAGATGCCCACGAAGGTGGCCGCGGCCATGCCGGTGCCCACGGTTTCGACGCGCTCCTCGAAGGCCGCCAGTTCCTCCTCGGTCGCGGGCTCCTGGGTGCGTTCGACGTAGGCCTTCACCGTGGGGGTGCGCACGTAGAGGAGCATCGCGCCGCCGGATTTCCCGGTGATCGGGTGCCGACGCACCGCGGGCTCGGCCGGGGTTGTGGCAGTCGGGGTCGTGGCCGTGGCCGGTTCAGACTCGGGAATCGCCGTGCCCGACTCCGCGCTATCCGACACCTTTGTGAACACCGCGCCACGGGAGAGCGCGAGCTGATAGGCGGAGAGCTGAGCGTGGGTGAGCATCGACTTCTGGGTGGGGATGGTCCGCCCGGTTTTGAGGTCGATGATCACGATCGAGGGTTCGGGATCGTCTCCGAGGGCCGGCCGGCGTTCAATGCGGTCGATCGAGCCGCCGATCACGATCTGACCGGTTTCAAGGCTGAAGCCGCCCTCGGCGGTAAGCACGATGCTGCCCGACCTGAGGGCATCGCCGAGGTATGCGGCCACACCGGTGAGCGCCTCGTCTACCCCGGCGCGTTCACGTTCGCCGAGCCAGGGTGCCTCAAAGCGCAGCTCTCCCCAGCGTTCGGACACGTGCTCCCAGAGTCGTTCCGGCGTAATATCGGCCGCGGTGAGATCGTCGTGCGGGATCTTTCCCGCACGTTCAAACGCCTTGTGAATGATCGTGCCGATGCCCGCGGCGACGGTGCTCGGCGGCCGGGCGACGTCCTCAATGAACCAGTTCAGCGGCGACTTTTCGAAGGTCTCCATGCGTGAGGGAGAGACTCGAACCCGAGCATCCGGGTTGGAGAGGTCTACCAGCGGGGCGGTGGTCGAGGGCTCGGCAAGACCGTACCAGGTGTCGGGGTTTGCCCCCGAGATGCACTCGGAGGAGAGCCGCGAGAGCAGGGCGGCGGCCTCGGCTGCGGCAGTCGGATCGCCGGCCGTGTGCGCCCGCACCAGGCGGCGGCGGAGGTCCCCCACCATGCCGCGCAGGGTGAGCGGGTACTCGCCCGTGCCGGAGCGACGCGGGGCGGAATCGATGGTGGGGAATCGCAGGAACGGCGAGGGCTGCTCATCATCGCTGTCGGTGGTCGAGATAACCAGCTGGGTGCGCGCCCGTGAGCAGGCGAGTACAAAGAGGCGCAGCTCATCGGAGAGCAGCTCGGCCCGGGCGTCCAGGTGCTGGGTGGGAAGCCCGGCAACCACCTGGCTGAACAGCTGTGGGTAGAGCAGCGCGCCGCGCAGCTGGAGGTTCGGCCAGGCACCGCCCTGCACCCGGGCGGCCACCACGACGTCGAACTCGCGGCCCACCACGGCGCTGGGGGTGCCGATCCAGACGGCCTCTCCACGGGCCCGCGGAGCGAGGGAGTCTTCACCGAGGTCGGCCTCGAGCAGGGTGTCGATGAAGACGCCCGCGTCGGCGTCGGGGTCGCGCTCGGAGGCGCGCTTTGCGGCGGTGAAGAGGGCGACCGCGGCATCGAGGTTGGTGTTGGCCTCCTCGGCGAGCAGGCCACCCTTGCCGAGCTGTTCGGTCCAAATGGCCTCGAGGCGGCTGCGTTCCCAGACGATCCAGGCGAGTTCCTCGGCGCTGTTTCCGGCGGCGTAGCCGACCCGCACCAGTTCGAGGGTTTCGGCGAAGCGATCGGCGCGACGTGCACCCGGCGTATCGAGGGTCGCGAAGCGGCCCGGTGCCGCGAGCGCCTCGATCAGCAGATCGTCGGAGCCGCGGTGGCCGCCACCCACGAGCTCTTCATGCCGCAGGGCGCGGCGCAGCCGGCGCAGGCCAATACCGTCGAATCCGCCGAGCGGGCCCAGTAGAAGCTCGGTGTAGCGGGCGGCGGTAATGGGGATCCGGCCGAGGGCCACGGCCAGCGCCAGGATGATCGCGCGGGCCGCATAGCGCTCCCGCAGGGCCTCGCCCGCGGTGTCGGCGGAGGTCGGAACATCGGCCATCGCGAGGGCACGCGCCAGCACCGGAATCGACGCGGAGGAGCGCACCACGATCGCCATCTGCGACCACGGGACGCCGTGATACACGTGACGCTCACGCAGCACCCGGGCGATCGCCTGCTGTTCGGCCGCCGGCGAGGAGGCACGGATCTGCAGCACGGGCACGGTGCTCGGGATGCTCCAGCCGGTATCGGCAGCGGGCCCGGCGTCAGCGTCAGCGGTATCGCCGTCGGCGTTTGCCGCATTCGCCGCCGCGAGAACGGAGCGCGCGCGACGGTGATCCACGGGGCCGGCCGCTCCCACGCGGTCGCTCAGCTCGGCGATGACCGCCCGCAGCTCGGGCCCGTGCCGGTGCACGTAGTCGAGCCGGAAGCTCTCGACCGGGGCACCCAGCACGGTGCTCAGCGCGGAGATCGCGCCGGGATCCGATCCGCGGAACGTGGCGCTCGCGACATCCGGGTCGCCAAACACCAGGATGGTGCTGCCTGCGGCGGCCGCGGCGGCAAGAAATCCGAGGGTGCCGGGCCCCTGCTCCTGGAAGTTATCAACGATGAGGAGGCGAGGTACGCGCGCCCGCCCCTCACGCAGCAGCGTGGTGGCCTCGGCGATAACCTCGGCGGAATCCAGCCGGGGCTGGGTGTACTGGTCCATCACGTACTCGTATCGGGCGATGAACGTGGCCGCGGCGCCCCACTCCGGGCGGCCGTGTTGTTCACCGAGCCGGGCGAGCTCCTCGGGCCGAGTACGGGTCTCGACAAGGCGCATCATCAGCTCGCGTAGCTCGGTGCGGAAGCCGCTGAGCGCCCGCACATCGGGGGTGAGGCTCTCGGGCCATCCGACCGCGGATTCGGGGTCTTCGATCTCGCCCGCAAGGAGGTCGGCGAGGATGGTGTCCTGATCGGCACCGGTGAGCAGGCGCGGAACGGTGGCACCGGCGAGCACGGCCGCCTCGGTCACGATGCTGAATGCGAGCGAGCCGAGCGTCCGGGCGAGCGGACCCCGCGTGGGGCGGTCGATGCGCAGTGCCAGTACGTCGCGCAGTGCGGTCGCGGAGCGGCGATCGGAGGCCAGCACGGCAACGTCTTCGGGTGAGTAGCCGCGTTCGAGAATGCGATCGGCAACCACCTCGATGAGGGTGTGGGTCTTACCCGAGCCGGGGGCTCCGCGCACGGCACCGTGCACGCCATCGGCGAGGTCGCGCACTGCGCGCTGACTGGCGTCCAGCCCGGCGGTCAGCCGGGCGGAGGTGGCACGGGGGTCCGATTCGGTTTCGCTCACCCCCTCAAACTAGCGCGAACCACCGATGGTGCCGGGAAGACACCGCGCGGAACGAGTACTCCCGCGCGATCCTCACCCGCGGTTTCACCCCGTGGCCGTGCACCCATGGGCTTCCGCACCGTGTTCGCTCTGGGCACGCGCGGATGAGGCATTCGGAGCCCGGCGGTGTCGTACGCTGGAATCACTTCAGGATTCGTTCCCCGGCAACCGAAAGGCACCAACGTGGATATCCGTATCGGCATCATCAACAGCCCCCGCGAGCTCGGCTTCGAGGCCGGCCAGTCCGCCGCAGACGTCGAAAAGATCGTCGGCGACGCGATCGCCTCGGGCACCCCGCACTTCACCCTGACCGACGAAAAGGGCAAGCGCTACATCATCGCCACCGCATCGGTTGCCTACGTCGAGCTCGGCACCGAGGAAACCCGCCGCATCGGTTTCGTCGGCTAGGTTTCATACACAACAGGAAGGGGCGGGGATCACGTTGTGATCCCCGCCCCGCCTTTGTGTGCGGACACATTGCCGCGGCGCGGGAGGCTCTCCCGACGGTGCTCGGCGTGGGCACGGAGTTCACTCGTTGTGCAGCTCGCGGTATTTCGCGGCAAGGAGTGCCGCGGCCCCCACGGCGTCACGTTCCAGGATGTCGTTTTCATCGACACCGAACTCGCGCAGCGCGATAACGAGGTGGAGAGGGACCGCTTTTTTCACGAGCACGGGCGACGGACCGCCGCGATCAGGGAGCTTCCCCTCTCGCACACAGCGCCAGAACACGGCCGCCGTGACGTCAAGTTGCGAGGTCAGAATGTGCGCCCACATGCTGCGGGCGTACTGCTGTGAATTGACCGGTCTCGATATCCGGGTCCGCAGAATCCGGGTGTCCCAGAGCGCCAGCTCAAAGGTGGCGTGATGACCAGTGGGTTTGCCCGTGGCAGAGCGAGTTTTCGCCCACCCCTCGGTCTCACAAAATCGCGCGTGGTCGCGGCGCTCGGCAGGCGGGTGCGCGCTATTCGCCGCCATGTGCAAACCAATCACGAAGCTGCTCATCGGTGGATAACTTGGTGAGCTGCACAAGGTCCCAACTCTGGGCGTGGTTTGGTGCCCCCTGGAGGTGATCCTCCCAGTCTTCGGCATATTCGCGAAGGGAGAGAATGAGGTCTTTCAGAGCCTCGTCAACACTCGCTCCATCTGACACAAATGGGCGACCCTCCATCAATGCCAGGACAACGCCGTCCTCGCTCGTCACGAGAACCCTCGGTTGCACCATGCGGAAGAGATACTCACGCAGCCGCTCGGCGGGAAGGACAGCGGAAATAAAGCCATCGCGGCTCACCGTGACGGTGTGGCCGTTTTCCACAGAGTCAAGCACGTCCTTGAGATGGGCGCGTGCCTGGGAGACGGTGGGGTAGTCCGCAGCAATCGACATGGGATGCACTCCAAATCTTCCGATATGTACAGTGTGTACATCACGTACATAGTCTCAAGAATATGCCGAGCGCCACTCGGCAGCAAGGACCAGCTCCGACTTCACACAGGCTTCACAGCGGCCTTCTCGTACTCGCGGCAGTGAACTCACTCCTCCCGCACACCGGCTCACCCCTGCACGATGCAGAACTCATTGCCCAGGGGGTCGAGCATCACGGCGGTGCGGTATCCACCCTCATCATCGTGCCGTGCAGACACCGAGGCTCCGAGGCTCACAAGGCGAGTAATTTCAGCATCGAGATCGTCGGTGAAAACATCGAGGTGGGCGCGGTTCTTCCCCGCTTTGGGCTCCGTCACCAACTGCAGAGTGAGGTGGTGGAGTCCCCCGCCCGGCGACAGGAGCCCGTGAAACTGAGCGCCCTCTATATAGGGCGCTGGCTCGTCATAGCCGAGGGCGTCCTTCCAAAAAGCCGCGGCCGTTTTTACGTCCACGCAGTCCAGTGTGACACCAATGGTTTTCACGGTCATGAGATAAACCTTACACCGTTAATTATTTTTAACGTGTAAGATTTTTCCATGGAAGAGGCAGTGGAATCACGACGGATCAGGCATCGACGCGAACTGCACGGCAGCATCGTCGACGAGGCGCTGCACCAGCTTAGGGAGGGCGGGGTTTCCGCAATCAGCCTGCGCGGCATTGGGCGCTCACTCGGCATGAGCGCCCCCGCCATCTACACCTATTTCCCCAGCCTCACCGATCTGATCACCGAGCTCATCGTGCGCTGCACCCTCTCCCTCGCCGATGCCCTCCGGCACGCCCTTCCCGATTCGCCCGACAGCTCGGTGGAACGCCAATTGCGCGATGCCCCCCAGGCCTACCGGCAGTGGGCGCTCGCTCATCGGAGAGAGTTCAACCTCATTTTTTTCGACCAGATCATCGGATACTCCGCCCCCGAGAGCGGCGAGACCGTTTCCGCTCAGTCCGAGATGCTGCACGTTCTCGCGCGGCCGTTTGCCGAACTTCACGGATACGAACCCGCCGATCTCCTCTCGCGAGACGATGTACTGGATGAGTTCCTGGGGTGGTGGGGCTCCTTCCACGGACTCATTGCCCTGGAGGTCAACCACCATCTCGACTGGCGAAATTCGGAGCGGATCTTTCATCGCCAGATTGAGGCCATCAACGGCGCCCTCAGGGGCGTCTCGGGCGACTAACTCCCAACCGAGACAACTCGGATCAGCCGTCCGCACCCAGCGCGGCCATTCGGCGCAGAATGCGCCGTTCGAGATCGTCGAGCTCGGCGAGCACCTCGGATGCGACCCACACTCGGTTCCGTTTTCTTCCGGTGACCTCCCGCAAGAACCCGGCTGCCTCCAGCTGATCAACCGCACGAAATGCTTGCCTCTCGGACGCGCCGGTGAGGTGCTCGATCTCGGCCGTGTTCAGCACGGGGTGGTCGAAGAATGCGTCAATCAGCAGTTCCATCGTCGATCCGAGTCGGGGCCGCAGCTCCGCCTGCCATTCGTGCGGCATCGAGGTGATTCGCGAAATAGTCTCTCGCGCACACTCGGCCGCGGCCTGAGCGGAGCGGGCAAACAGATCGATCAGTGGCGCGGGGTCACCGAGGCGATAGACACCGAGTGCGGTGAAGTAGTCATCTCGACGGGCGAGCAAACCACTGGCGAGCGGAATCACCGCGTTGCGCGTCACACCCCGGCGGTGCAGAATCGCCGAGACCAGTGCGCGCCCAATTCGACCATTTCCGTCGGTAAACGCGTGGATTGATTCGAACTGTGCGTGGCCAATCGCGGCCTGCACCATCACGGGGATGTCGTCTCGGTTCAGGTAGTGAATGAGGTCTTCCATGAGACCCTCCACCCGCCCCGGCACCGGGGGCACGTGGAGGGCATCCCGAGGGGCGAAATCGCTTCCGCCGATCCAGTTCTGCATGTCTCGAAACCTGCCCGCATTTGCCGACTCGGCCAAATCGTGTGCCATGAGTGCGTGGTGAGCACGAAGGAGATCATCGACCACAAACGAACCACGATTACCCACATCGGTAATGAGTTCGTGAAGCGCCGCTGACGCCGCAACCATGCTCACCGCGGAGGAGTTCGACTTCTGCCCGCCGAGCGCTCGAGCGTAGTCCTCGGCCGAAGCCGCAAGGCGTTCAATCTTTGATGATGCAACCGACTCCGAGCGCACCATAAAGTGGCTGAGCACGTCGGAATGCCCTTCGGCATCCGTGTCGGCCTGTGCAACGACCAGGAGCGCGCGCTCCATCGCCATGAGCACCGACAACGGCGGCAGATAGTCCAACTCGCGAATAAACGGCGGAATGCTCGCGTCAACCTCGCTGAGCATTCGATCCGCCCGCGTTCCGCCGCGCGACTGCTGGCGCCATGGGAGCGTCTCGACCCCGTGTGGCGGCCAAACCTGCGTGTGGGCGTATCGACTCATGGGCTCACACTATCCCCGATTACCGACGCTTAGGGAGAAAAATGTCAGTAATAGTTATTTTACTGACACCTAGACGCATCAAGAGTCAGTAAAGGGTGCATTACTGACACCCAGGTCAAGGGCGAGAATGACGCTAGGGCCGGAGCAGATCCGCGACCGCCTGGCGCACGACCTCTCCCCGCTCCTCAGGACTCTGCGGACCGACAATTGAATTCAACTCGGGCTGCATCGTTGCCCAGAAACCCGACATGTGAATAACCAGCGCGAGCGTAACCTCCGCCGAGTGGCGGGTACTGATGAGACCGTCGGCCTGAGCCTTCGCAATGGCGGCAATCTTTGCCCGATTACTCTCCAAGGCAACACCCAGTAGGGGTTGCCCCCCTCGCTCGAGACGCTGCCAGGTAGCAAGTCGCATGATTTCTGGGTGCGCGTCGTTCCCCAGGGCGAGCGCCGCAGCATACGCAGGGAGGTCGTCGACGTTGATCGGAACGCCCTCGACAACCTCGCGCCCAATCTGAGCAAACACGGCCTCGAACAGCTGATCCTTGCTTCCGAAGTAGTGGTAGATCTGCGCCTTGTTGCTTTTCGCCTGAGCCGCAATACGGTCAATTCTGGCCCCGGCAATGCCGTGCTCAGCAAACTCCGCTCGGGCAGCGGCGAGCAGTCGTGCCTGGGTAGCTTCAGCGTCTCTCTGCATGCCATCAGCATACCAACTAACTAACCAGTTGACAGATTCAATGCGCAGGGTTATCGTTTTTGTAATCAACCAACTAGTTAGAAAGCGTGTGAAAAATGGTGAAGTACGATCCCCTGATTGAGCGGTCGGCAGCCCGACAGGCGCGCAGGATGCAGGTCATGTTCCCCCTCATGCGCCTGCTGTTTGTAAATTCTCCGCGCCTGCGGTTTGCCACGAAGAAAATCGCAAAACCGACAACGATCACGATCCCCACTCGTCACGGCGCTATCTCCGCGCTGGTGTATTCACCTACCCCCGCCGACATTCAGGCACAGCTGGCGGCAGGGCACCGCCCGCCCGTACACCTCATTACCCACGGCGGAGGCTTCATCCTAAAGACGCCAAAACAGGAGGACAACGTCGCCGAGTATCTCGCCTCCGAGGTTGGATGCTACGTCGTCATTCCCGACTACGACGCGGCACCCGCGGTACGTTTCCCGGTTGAGGAGGAGGAGAGCTACGACGCATTTCGCTGGATTCACGAACACGGCAACGAACAGGGATGGGATCAGGACCGGGTCACGGTGGGCGGTGCCAGCGCCGGAGGAAAGCTTGCTCTCAACGTTGCGCTCATGGCAATCGATGACGGCTATTACGTCCCGCTCGCGGTCTCCAGCGAGTACGGTGCTGCGGACATGAGCATGCCGGATGAGGCACGCACCTCGGCGAAGAAGAACCCGATCGTAGGTAATGGCCTCATGACCCTCATCAGGAAGACCTACTTTGTTGGTGCCGACCTGACCACGCCGCTCGCCTCACCGGCCCTGCATCCCCGGCTCGCAGAGCTACCACCGACGCTGATTGAAACGGCGGAGCTTGACACCCTGAAACACGAGTCAAATGCGCTCGCCGCGAAGCTCACCCGCCTCGGAGCCGAGGTGACGCACCGGGAATTTGCCGGGGTGGACCACGCCTTCACGCATGCGAAGCCCGTCGAGGTCGCCCGCGAAGCCATCACGATGATTGGCGATCATCTCAAAAAAGCCTACGCGCGCGCTATCTGAGGCCCCCACGCGTGGAAACCATCAATTACGCATCAAAGGACACAGCTCATGACTGAAAAAGTTTGGTTCATCACCGGTACCTCCCGCGGCCTTGGCCGTCGGATCGCCGAGGCCGCGCTGAGCCGCGGTGACTCGGTCGCTGCAACTGCACGCAACACGGACACCCTCGCGGACCTTATTGCGGCCTACCCCGAGCGAGCGCTCGCCCTCACACTGGATGTGACGAATGACTCCCAGGTTGCAGACGCAGTCGCGGGAGCACTCGCCCGTTTCGGGCACCTGGACGTCGTCGTGAACAACGCCGGCTATGCGGATCTCGCGGCCATCGAAGACACAACCCCGAGTGCCTTCCGCGCCCAAATCGACACCAACCTGATGGGCACCGTCTCGGTCTCCCAGGCGGTCCTGCCCGCCATGCGCGCCCAGGGTACGGGGCGAATCATCAACGTCTCCTCCGTCGGGTCGCGTATTGCCACTCCCGGCTTAGGCGCTTACCAGACGGCAAAGTGGGCGGTGAGTGGCTTCACGGAGGTGCTCGCGTCCGAAGTGGCCCCGCTGGGAATCTCGGTCACCGCGCTTGAGCCCGGCGGCATGCCCACCGACTGGGCCGGTAGTTCAATGAGCGTCCCCAGCGTCTCAGCCCCCTATACCGGCACTGTGGGCATCATCCGGGATGTCCTCGCCAGCGGGGCGCTGACCCCACTGGCAGATCTCGGAAAGGTCGCGGACGCGGTTTTGAGCGTCGCAGACCTCGAGAATCCTCCGACGCGGCTTCTCCTCGGCTCTGATGCCCTCGCCAACGCACGCGGCTACGCCGAACAGCTTGCTGCGGGGGATGAATCCTGGCGGGAGCTCAGCCGATCGACCGATCGCGAAGACGCCACCGACGCCGACCGAGACCCCCTGGGTTCACTGAGCACCTCCCCCGAGTCCGTCGTTCGCCGGTTCATCACCGAGGTGATCAACGGCGGTAACAGCGCGGCCATCGCAGAAATCTGGGCAGAGGATCTGAAGTGGCACGGCGGAAGCCTGGGCGACATTCAGGGTCTCCCGGCGTACCAGGAGTTTGCCGCGGCCAACGCCTCCGATGCGTTTACCGGAATGCACCTGGAAATCGGTGAACTCCTCACCGTGGGAAACCGCGTGGTTGTACGCTTCACCAACAGCGGAACCCAGACCGGCACCTTTATGGGAGCGGCACCGAGCGGAGTGCACGCGGAGTGGCTCGGTATCGCAATCTATACGGTGAAAGACGGAAAGATCAGCGAGGGTTGGTTTGGCGAGGACATCCTCGGCATGCTGTTGCAGATCGGGGCAGTGAAACTCTAGAAGCGTACACCTCAGAGCTAGGCCGTCAGACCCAGCCCATCCATGCGCTGGGTGTGGCGGCCGATCAGCTCGGTGAAGACCGGCTCGACCCGCTCGGCGGTGTTCGCGACCGCATGGTCGCCGGCACCGGCTCCCGCGGTCACGGTTTCGAGGCGCAGGGCCGCGTGGCACACCAGGATGATGTCCCCCACGAGGCGGCGACCGCTGAGCGCGAGGCGGTGCGCGCGGCGGGGATCCTCGATGATGGCGTCACGCAGGATGTCGACAACCACGGTCGAGCCGTTGTCGGTGCTCAGCAGCGCCTCCATCCGGCCCGCGAGATCGGCGGGAAGCTGGGCCGCGAGACCACGGAAGAAGTCATCCAGGAAACCCTGGGTAATGTACAGGCCGAGCAGACCCTCGTTGATCGAGTCACCGCGGGCGATGCCCAGCAGGCGATCAATAGCCACAACGTACGGCGACATCAGAACCTGCGGGTCCTCCCCGCGGCGTCGAATCTCGCGCACGAGTTCGTGGTGCTTCCGCAGCGCCAGCCCGGCCGGGCCCGCGATCAGCTCGGTGGTCAGCAAACGGCCGCTATCTCGGCTGATCGCCGAGTACTGCTGGAACACCGCGAGCTGAAGGTATGCGGCCTGCCCGAGGAAGTCCGAGGTGTCCGACGCAAGCTCGGCAAAGTCCACCCGAGTGGTGGGAACGGTGCTCGCGCGCAGTACCACCGTGGGCTCATTGGAGGAGGGGCCACGCCGCCGAAACCAGGAAATCACGTGCTCAGTCTACGCGTCCCGGTAAGCTGGGTGTGTCTCATCATCGGAATGAGACCCTACGCCCGCACGCAGAATCACTCGGCGTAGACCAATATCACTGCATGACAGGCAATAAATATCGTGACTTTTCTTGAACTCGGCGTCGCCCAGGACATGGTGGACGCCCTCGCCGGTAAGGGAATTACCGCGCCGTTCCCCATCCAGGAACAGACCATCCCGCTGGCCATCGCCGGCCAGGACATCATCGGCCAGGCAAAGACCGGCACCGGAAAGACCTTCGGTTTTGGTCTGCCCGTGCTGCAGCGTCTCGGCGACAACCCCGAGCCGGGCGTCAAGGCCCTGATCGTCGTCCCGACCCGCGAGCTTGCGGTTCAGGTGTACGAAGACCTCGTGCTCGCCGCAAGCAACCGCTCCACCAAGATCGCCGCCATCTACGGCGGTAAGGCCTATGAGGGCCAGATCGAGGAGATCAAGGCCGGCGCCCAGGTGATCGTCGGAACCCCCGGCCGCCTGATCGACCTCAACAACCAGCGCCTGCTGGACTTCTCCAAGATCCAGGAGATGGTGCTCGACGAGGCCGACAAGATGCTTGACCTCGGCTTCCTCGCCGACATCGAGCGCCTCTTCTCCAAGACCCCGGCCGAGCGCCACACCATGCTGTTCTCGGCCACCATGCCCGGACCGATCGTGGCGCTGTCGCGCCGCTTCATGACCAAGCCCATCCACATTCGCGCGAGCGACCCGGATGAGGGCCTGACCCAGGCAAACATCAAGCACGTCATCTACCGCGCGCACTCGCTCGACAAGGACGAGGTCATCGCCCGCATCCTGCAGGCCGAGGGTCGCGGCAAGACCGTGATCTTCACCCGCACGAAGCGTGCCGCAGCCCGCCTGATGGACGAGCTCAACGACCGCGGCTTCAACGCCACCGCCGTCCACGGCGACCTCGGCCAGGAGCAGCGCGAGCGCGGCATGGCCTCGTTCAAGGCCGGTAAGAAGGACGTCCTGATCGCCACCGACGTGGCCGCCCGCGGCATCGATGTGGACGACGTGACCCACGTCATCAACCACACCATCCCGGATGACGAGAAGACCTACCTGCACCGCGTGGGTCGCACCGGCCGCGCCGGCAAGACCGGTATCGCCGTCACCTTCGTGGACTGGGAAGACCTGCACAAGTGGGCCCTGATCAACAGGGCGCTGGAGTTCGGCCAGCCCGAGCCCACCGAGACCTACTCGTCCTCCCCGCACCTGTTTGAGGACCTCAACATTCCCGCGGGCACCAAGGGCCGCTTGAAGCCCGCCGCACCGGCCGCACCCCGTGAGGGATCTGCCCGTTCGGGCGGTGCCGCCCGTGGCAACGGCCGAGCCGGTGGCGAGCGTCAGGGCGGCGGTCGCTCCGGCGAGCGTCCGGCTGGCGATCGCGCCGCACGCAGCGGAGACGAGGGCGAGCGCTCCTCGCGTCCGCGTCGCCGCACCCGCGGTGGCGGTGCCGCCGCAGGCCCCGCGGCCGGCGTGACCGCCGTCGAGGGCGCACCCGTCTCGGCATCCGCCCCGCAGGATGGTGAGGGCGCACCGCGTCGTCGCCGCCGCTCGCGCGGTGGCCGTGGACGCGGCGAGGGCGCACCCGCCGAGGCCGCTCCCGTAGCCGAATAGCTCACGAAAAACGCCCGCTCACCTCCTCGGAGGTGAGCGGGCGTTTTTATTGCACTACCGGGTGGCGCGAATCGGGGCGAACCCGGTCGCTTCGGCAACGATGGCCTCGACCACGTCGGGCGCGGTGGTGTTCTCCCCCAGCCGGTTGGGCTTGCCCGCCCCGTGATAGTCGCTCGATCCGGTGAGCGCGAGATCATAGCGGGACGCCAGCTCGCGCAGCCACTCCTTGCCCTCGGGGGTGTTTTCGCGGTGATCGATCTCCATCCCGAACAGACCGGCCTCGGCCATCTCCGCGACCACGGACTCCGGCATCAGCCGACCGCGGGTGCCGGTTGCGGGGTGTGCGATCACCGGCACGCCTCCGGCCGCACGAATCATGCGGATCGCGACGAGGGGATCCGGGGCGTACAGCGGAATGATGTAGCCGCTGCGCGGGTGCAGAATGGTGGCGAACGCCGCGCTGCGATCGGTGGAGAAGCCCCGGGCAACCAGCGCATCGGCGATGTGTGGGCGGCCGATCGAGGCACCCGGAGTGGTCTGCTCGAGGACGTCCTCCCAGGTAATCGCATAGTCCACCCCGATATTCTGCACGATCTCGGCGGCACGGGTTTTGCGAGCCACACGGATGCGCTCGGTCTCGGCCATGATCTCGGGATTGGTCGGGTCGAACAGGTAGGCGAGCATGTGCACGCTCATGCCGTGGTGGCGGGTGCTCAGCTCCATACCCGGAATCAGGTTCACCCCCACTTCAGGGGCCGCGACCATTGCCTCGGGCCAGCCCGCGGTGGTGTCGTGATCGGTCAGTGCGACCGTACCCAAACCCGCGGCGGCCGCCGCCCTCACCAGCTCCGCGGGGCTTTCGGTGCCGTCGGAAACCCGAGAGTGGGTGTGGAGATCGGCGGGGCCACGAAGGGGCAAATCAAGGGGCATACGCACAAGTCTAGGCCGCACGCTCAGGTTCCTCTCGGGAACTCACAGTTTTCGACAGATATCCTGACTCGGTCATGTTCAAGTTCCTCGGCGCACTCCTCACCCTCGCGGTAGCACTGGTCCTTCTCATCGTGACCTGGCCCCCGCTCTTCGGGCTCCAGACTACGATGTGGGTGGCGCAGGTCACCGCCATGCGCGGGCTCCTCACCGCATGCTGCATCGCGGCCCTGGTGTTGCTCCTGTTCATTGGAATCATCCGTCCGCTGCGCGGTTTTGCCGGAGGAATGGCCATCGTCATGTTCCTGGCAGCCCTGGCAAACGGTGGCATTCTGCTGTACCGCGGATTCGACCAGACCTCGCTGCCAGAGCCGACGGATCAGTCGGTCACCGTCCTGAGCTGGAACACCCTCGGCACGGCGGTAAACCCCGAGACCATCGCGAAGCTCGCGCTGGATTCCAACGCGGACATCGTGGCTCTGCCGGAGGCACCCCGTACCCACGGTGACGCGGTCGCGGGTGCGATGAAGGCCGCCGGGAAGCCCATGGGCGTGTACACCCAAACATTCAATTCTGGCGGAGCGATCAGCGCAACGACGGTGTTGGTCTCGACCCGCCTCGGGAAGTACACCCAGGCCGCAAGCAATGGCCTGGGCGATCAGAACACCCTGGTGGTGCCCAGCGTCGTCCTCTACCCCGCCAACGGTACCGGCCCAACCATCATCGCAAGTCACGCGGTCTCCCCCTCGAAACCGCAGATGCACAACTGGCGGGATGACCTCGCCTGGCTTGCCGCCCAGTGCGACGCTGAAAACGTCATCATCGCCGGCGATTTCAATGCGACGCTGGACAGCATCGCCGGAATGGGCATCGGCCCCGGTGCCACCCTCGGCCGCTGCCTGGATGCCGGCCTCGCCACACGCTCCGCTGCCCTCGGCACCTGGCCCACCAAGCTTCCCGCGTTCCTCGGTGCCCCAATCGACCACGTGTTTGCGACCCCGGTGTGGAACTTCACCGGGATGACCGTACACTCCGAGTTTGACGAGGCGGGCAGTGACCACCGCCCCATTACCGTGCGTATGGTTCCCGCCACCGCCGACTAACAACCGACGCTCCACGGGCCCCATTCGAGTCGGTATACGCGACATCCGCCAGCGTGTCACCCGTTTGGCTGGGACGGGCTGTCCCGAAGGGGCCCGGCTGGTGGCAGAATGGTAGGCATGAACACGAGCAGCGAAGAGACCACGGACGCCCGATCCACCACCCCCGCATCGGACCGCTTCCAGGATTACATCGGGACCCAGTGGGCCGATCGCCGGGATGAGCTCCCCGAAACGCGCGCCCAGGCCGCGTTCGCGTTTGAGCGTCGCGCCGCGGTGAGTGCCGCATTCCCGGGCCGCCGCGTGGTGATCGAGGCGGGCGAGCCGAAGCAGCGCTCGAACGACACCGACTACCCGTACCGCGCCCACTCGGCGTTTGCCCACCTCACCGGCTGGGGTGCCGACTCCGAGCCCGGTGCCGTACTCGTTTTCGAACCCGCAGGCGATGGCCACGAAACCACCCTCTACTTCCGCGAGCGTGCCGGCCGCGACTCCGATGAGTTCTACGCGAACCACGCCATCGGCGAGTTCTGGATCGGCCCGCGCCCCTCGCTGGTGCAGGTCGCCGCCGACCTCGCACTCGACACCGCGCACCTCGACGAGTTCGTCGCCACCGATTCCGACCTCCGCATCGACCACGATGAGGAGCTCACCCGCTTCGTCTCCGAGCTGCGCCTGGTCAAGGACGCCTTCGAGATCGAGGAAATGCGCAAGGCCGTGAACGCCACCGCCGGTGGTTTTGACGCCTTCCTCGCCGAGCTGCCCCGCATCATCGCCTCCCCGCGTGGCGAGCGCGTGGTGGAGGGCGTGTTCAACGCCCACGCACGCGAGCACGGCAACACCGTCGGTTACGACACCATCGCGGCCTCCGGCTCGCACGCCTGCATCCTGCACTGGACCCGCAACGACGGTGCGGTTGTGCCGGGCGACCTGATCCTGGTAGACGCCGGCGTCGAGGTCGAGAGCCTCTACACCGCCGACATCACCCGCACGCTGCCGATCAACGGTACCTTCACCGACGTGCAGCGCAAGGTCTACGAGGCCGTGCGTGAGGCCGCCGACGCCGCGCTCGCCATCGCCCGCCCGGGCATCGTCTTCAAGGAGCTGCACGCCGCCGCAATGGAGGTCATCGCCGCCCGCACCGCCGAGTGGGGCTTCCTGCCGGTCTCGGCCGCGGAATCCCTGCTGCCGGAGAACCAGTTCCACCGCCGCTACATGGTGCACGGCACGAGCCACCACCTCGGCATCGACGTGCACGACTGCGCCCAGGCTCGCCGCGACTTCTACCACGAGGGCATCGTTGAGGAGGGCATGGTCTTCACCATCGAGCCCGGCCTCTACTTCCAGAAGGATGACCTCACCGTTCCCGAGGAGTTCCGCGGAATCGGTGTCCGCATCGAGGATGACATCCTGGTCACCGCCGACGGTGCCGAAAACCTCTCGGCCCACATCCCGCGCACCGCGGATGAGGTTGAGGCCTGGATCGCGCGCCTGAATGGTTAAGAAGCTGAATGGCTAAGAAGCCGAATGGCTAAATCCAAACGCCTCACGGCCCGTATCGCCGCTTCCACCGGTTGGTGGGGGCGGCGATCGCCGTTTACGCCCCTCGGACTCGGCACACCATATCGGTCCGGTTTGTCCGTAACCCTGGCATCTCCGTGGTGAAGGGCGCAGAATGGAGGCATGACCGCCACCGTGGATCTGATCGATGCCTTCCGCAACGCCGACCCCGAACGCCGTGCCAGGCTCCTGCGCGGCTGCGAGGCGGGGGCAGACCGCGCGCGGGTTGACTTCCTGATTGAGGTACTCGAAGACACCGCTCAGGATCCCATGGTGCGCGCCGAGGCCATTCGCTCGCTCGGCCTTATCGCCGCTATCGATGGCGAGGAACCCGGCCGTCTCTTTGATGAGGAGCTGGACGCCGCCCGCAACCTCATCGGTGAGATCCTCGCCGGCATCGCCAATCGCGACCCCGATGACGACGTGCGCGTGTGGGCCCTGAGAGACCTCTCCCGCTGCGACCTGCCCGACTCGGCGATTCGAGTGCTCGTTGGCCTCGCCCTTGCCGAAAATGAGGACGCCCTGCTGCGCACCCTCGCGGCCGCGGCCGTCTACGCTCAGGCACCGGAGTCCGTCGTGCGCACCGAGGCCCTCCCGGTCTTTGACCGCGACCCGATCCTCGCCGGCGGCCCGCACCCCGCCTAATCGGGACGAATCGCGGTGCGTTCCGGAGCCCACACCGCTCGCTGCAACATTCTTGTTACACCTGCCACAGGGGTGTTACCGTAGGGCATGGACATCGATGCGCTCATTCGCGAACTCGGCAAAACCCCGAGCGAAACGGCGCGCGCCACCGGGCTCTCGCGTATGACCGTGCAGCGCGTGCGAGACGGCGCATCCTCCCCCGGTATCGCGACGCTGCGGGAGTTTGCCCTCGCCGCCGGCTATGACATCAGTGTGAGCCTCGTGCCCACGAGCGATCCCCTCGCTGCGCTGGCCGCCCGGGCGCTTCTCGATCCGGCATTTCGCGCGCACCTGCCGGCCGCGCCGGACGTGGCCGTAGGCTCGGTAAGCTTGGCAGATTCTGCGCATGCAACAGACTCGCGATCAGCCGATACCGCGACGCTGCTTCTGGCCCACCCGGAGGTTCGCGCATGGATCGCGCGGTTCGACCGCTGGAATGCACACACGCCCGATGAGATCCTGGCGGTCGCGGGACGGGCCTCTGCCCCCCAGCATCGAGCCGGTGCGCGCTATTTTCGCCCGCGACCCGGTTTCACCCATGAGCGCTTCCTCAAGCTGCTGGGGTTGGCGGCGTCCTCGGGCCACGGCGACTACGCGCTGTCCGGCGTTCCGGTAGCCGACCTCTACCTGGGCGGCCACACGCTCGGCCCCACGGTTCTCTGGACGACGGATGCCGAGGGCGTCGCCGCGCGCATCGGAGAGACCCTGCACGAGGACGCTCACTTTCAACCGGCCGGCGTGATCATCGCCCCGACACCGCCCGACTACCTCATCGATTCGGTTTCGGCAGAGCTCCCGGGGCTCCGAATCGTCTCCCCGATCCAGGCGGCACTGGACCTCCATGGGCTCGGCTTTACCGAGCGTGCAGCACTCATCACGGAGGGGTGGTGAGCCCGGTGGACACACCGCTTCCCCCGGGGGACGCCACGGGTGATCGATACGTCGCCGCGCTCTCTGCACCCGCTTGGGGGTACGATTCGAGCGAGTTTCTCCGCCGTCGCGCTCACGGCTCACACCACGGGGGCAGCTCTCCGAGTGGTTCCGAGCGCGCGCTGTGGAGGCCCCATCCGGCGCCGCACCCAACGCCTCATCCGTCGGCACCGATCAGCACCGGGCGCATCACCTGGGAACCCGACGCAATCTCCTTCGATCTCATTCCCGCCTCCGACCCCGGGCGCGCGCTCTTCCGGCTACAGAAGTCACTGCCGACGCTGATCTGGAACGCAGCGGCCCTCGAGGGCAACACCTTCACGCTTCCCCAGGTGCGCACCCTCCTTGAGGGAGTCACCGTCGGCGGTAAGCGCCAGGCGGAGGCCGATCAGATTCTCGCCCTCAGCGAGGGGATGGACATCATGGTCGGCGAGGTGCGAGCAGGCACCTTTGCCCTGACCAAGGAGCTCTCCGATCGGGTGCACGCCGCAATCGCGCGGCACGAGGCCATCGAGGCGGGAGCTTTTCGCGGCGAGGGAACGGTTGTGGGCGGGGGTTCCGTGCGCCTTGCCGGCGGCGGAACCATCGGCGGCGACCCCGCGGGTGCCGCGGGCGAACGACTGATCACCGACCACCAGAACCTGCTCGCCGCGGTCGGCGCCCTGCCGGACCCTCGCGCGGCGGCACTGGTCTACTTTGCCTCGGCCACCCGGTCGCAGTTCTACTTCGATGGCAATAAGCGCACGGCGCGAATCATGATGACGGGCGCGCTCCTACACGCGGGCTACGAGCCGGTGAGTGTTCCCTACGCACGCAGCGAGGAGTTCAATGTCGCCCTCGACACCCTCTTCACCACCGATAGCGCCACCGAGCTGATCGAGTTTCTGACAACCTGCGCGCCAAAGAGCATTGCGTAGGCATCGCGCCACGCCGATCCCGAGCAGCACCACGGCCCTCTTTTCACCGGGTTTCCACCCCGGTTCGGGGCGCTATCGGCACCCGATTCACCCAAAACTCAGAAATCGACGCAAAACACTTACTTTTTTATGCAAGAAATTGCTAGTGTTGCGGCATGTCACGAAGACTCGCAGAGGTAGCCCGCAAGGTTGGCGTGAGTGAGGCGACGGTCAGTCGCGTCCTCAATGGAAAGCCGGGGGTGTCGGAGGCCACGCGCAATGCCGTACTGACCGCCCTCGACGTGCTCGGTTACGAGCGACCGTCCAGTCTGCGTGGTGAGCGCGCCCGGCTGGTGGGGCTCGTCCTTCCCGAACTCCAGAACCCGATCTTTCCCGCATTTGCCGAGGTGGTCTCCGGCGCACTCGCCCAAAACGGCTACACCCCGGTGCTCTGCACGCAGACCACCGGCGGTATTTCCGAGGCCGACTACGTGGATCTGCTCCTCTCACAGCGGGTCTCGGGCGTCGTTTTTTCGGGCGGCGCGTATGCCGAAACCGAGGCGAGTCACGAACACTACGGCCGCCTCACCGAGCTCGGGTTGCCGTTCGTCTTTGTGAACGCCCTGGCCGACGGCCTCGACGTGGCCACGGTTTCCTGCGACGATTCGGTCGCGATGGAGCAGGCGCTCGTGCACCTGCACCAGCTTGGCCACACCAAGATCGGCCTGATTCTCGGCCCGCGTGATCACGTCCCGTCTCAGCGTAAATACCAGACGGCGCTGCGCTGGGGTGCAACAAACGGGGTGGACTTTACCGGCAACCGCGTGATCCACTCGCTCTACTCTCTCGAGGCCGGCCAGGTCGCGGCTACGCGCCTGCTACAGGACACCGAGGCCACCGCGTTTGTGTGTGCGAGCGATCTGCTGGCACTCGGGGCGATCCGGGCGGTGCGTCGGGCCGGGCTCAGCGTGCCCGCCGACGTCTCGGTCGTGGGCTACGACGACTCGGCACTGATGAACGCCGTCGAACCGCCGCTGACCACGATCCGCCAGCCCATCGAGACCATGGGACGCATGGTGGTGGAGCTCCTGCTACGCCAGATTGGCGAGGATTCCGCGACCCGGGATGAGTTCCTGTTTGAGCCGGAACTCGTGGTTCGCGGCTCTACGGCGCCCGTCCGAGCGCGGATTGCACGCAAGCGAGAGTAAAAATACGTAAATTTCTTACGTTCTGTGTTGTTCTTGCGTGAATCTGTCAGTTCCCCTACATTTAGGTTTCAACAACGGCGTTGGTCGGGTTCCTGCCCTTTCGGAAAACGAGTGACGCCACGGAATACGCACAGGAAACAGAGGCGCTGGGTTGTCCAGAACCGTTGAACACTCTCCGACCGCTCAGGTCGACTCCCCCGACACCGTCGGCGCGGACACCTCCGTCGCGTCCTCGGACGCCTTCGGCACCGTACTCACCCCCTCCCCCAACTCGTGGTGGCGCGGTGACACGATCTATCAGATTTACCCCCGGTCCTTTGCCGACGGAAACGGCGATGGCACCGGCGACCTCCGTGGAGTTCGCCAGCGCCTGCCGTACCTGAAGGAACTCGGCATCAACGCCATCTGGTACACCCCGTGGTACGAGTCCCCGCTGGCCGATGGCGGCTACGACGTGGCCGACTACCGCGCGATTGACCCGGCGTTCGGCGATCTCGCCGAGGCTGAGGCGCTGATCAGCGAGGCACTCGAGCTCGGGATCCGCACCATCGTGGATGTGGTTCCGAACCACGTTTCCGCGGCCCACCGCTGGTTCCAGCAGGCCCTCGCGGCCGAGCCCGGCTCCCCCGAGCGCGCTCGCTTCTGGTTCCACCCGGGCCTCGGTGAAAACGGCGATGAGCCGCCCACGCACTGGCCCAACAACTTCTCCGGTCCCACCTGGACCCGCCTCACCAATGATGACGGCACCCCCGGGGAATGGTTCCTGCACCTGTTCGACCCGCGCCAGCCCGACCTCAACTGGTCCCACCCCGAGGTGGTCCAGGAGCACGAGGATATACTGCGCTTCTGGTTCGAACGCGGCGTCGCGGGTATCCGCATCGACTCCGCCGCACTGCTGGTGAAGGACCCGGCGCTGCCCGAGGTTCCGGAAAACCCAGGCCCCGGTGAGCACCCCAACACCGACCGCGATGAGCTGCACACCATCTACCGCGGCTGGCGCCGCGTGGCCGAGGAGTTCCGCGACCGCGCCCCCCTCGGCGGCCGCGCCCTGATCGGTGAGATCTGGCTGCCCGATGCAGAACGCTTCGCCGCCTACCTGCGCCCGGACGAGATGCACACCGCATTCAACTTCGACTTCATGGCTCGGCAGTGGAAGGCCAGCGAGCTGCGAGCCTCGATCAACCTGATGCGCGACGCCCACGCCCCCGTGGGTGCACCGTGCACCTGGGTGCTCTCGAACCACGACGTGACCCGCGTGGTTACCCGCTACGGCCGCGAGGACTCCTCCTTCGAGTTCCTGAAGAAGCGCCGCGGCACCCCCACCGACCTCGCTCTCGGCACCCGTCGGGCCCGTGCGGCGGCCCTGCTCACCGCGGCCCTGCCCGGATCGCTCTACATCTACCAGGGCGACGAACTCGGCCTGCCCGAGGTGGAGGACCTCCCCGATGAGGAGCGTCAGGACCCAATGTTCTTCCGGTCCAACGGCATCGACCCCGGCCGCGATGGCTGCCGCGTGCCGCTGCCGTGGTCCGGTCAGGAAGCCCCGTTCGGCTTTGAGCCCGAGGGTTCCGCCACCCCTACCTGGCTCTCGCAGCCCGCAGACTGGAACACCTACACGGTCGAAGCTCAGCTAAAGGATCCCGAGTCCATGCTGTCGCTCTACCGACGGATGCTCGAGTTCCGCGGCCGTGATGCCGCCCTGGGTGACGGCCCGTTCCGCTGGCTCACCGAGGAGGACCACCCGGGCTTCGGCCCCGAGGTGATCGCCTTTGCCCGGGCCGACGGCTTCATCAGCGTCACCAACTTCTCCGCGACCCCGTTCGCGCTTCCGGCCGGAGCACAGCTGCTGCTCGCCAGTTCTCCCCTCGTCGATGGCCTGCTGGCCAGTGACACCACCGTGTGGCTTCGGCTCGCACAGCACCACTCCCGCACCACCAACCACTAATCACAACGAAAGGTAATGACAATGAAGTCACCCAAGAAGGCGTTGATCGTTACGGTCTCCGCCATTGCAACACTCGGCCTGCTGGCCGGTTGTTCTAACGGAGCAAAGCCCGGAGACGGCGGGTCCGAAGGCGGACAGGTCGAGCTCTCGGTTGTCAGCCTCATTCCCGGTACCGAGCAGGCAGCATTTGACGCGTTCAACGAACAGGTCAAGCAGTTCGAGGCCGCGAACAAGGACATCAAGATCAAGCCGGTCGAGTACGAGTGGAAGGCCGACACCTTCCCCGCGCTGCTCGCCGGTGGCACCCTGCCGATCGTCTACACCATCCCGTTCACCGACGGTCAGACCCTGATCGAGAACGGCCAGCTCGCCGACATCACCGAAGAGGTCAAGGCGCTGCCGTTCTACGACAAGTTCAACCAGAACGTGTTCCAGGCCGGTACCGACGATAAGGGCCACATCTTCGCCGTTCCCCGCGAGGCATACGGAAACGGTCTGCAGTACAACCGCGACCTGTTCAAGCAGGCCGGACTCGACCCGGACAAGCCGCCGACAACCTGGGATGAGGTCCGCGCCGCGGCCAAGACCATCTCGGAGAAGACCGGCCAGGCCGGCTACATGCAGATGACCCAGGGTGCCACCGGTGGATGGCAGACCACCGTGGCGACCTACGCCCACGGCGGCCGCATGCAGACCATCGACGGCGACAAGGTCACCGCAACCCTCGACAACCCGGCGACCAAGAAGTCGCTGGAGTTCCTCAAGGAGCTGCGCTGGGAAGACAACTCCATGGGGTCGAACTTCCTGTATGACTGGGGCACCATCAACAAGGCGTTCGCCTCCGGCCAGATCGGTATGTTCACCGGTGGTAGCGACCTCTACACCGCCCTCATCCGCGAGAACCAGATGGACCCCTCGCACTACGGCATCACCACCCTGCCCCTCGAGGGCAGCAACGCCGCCGTACTCGGTGGAGGTACCCTCTCGGTCGTGAACGGTAAGGCTACCGAGGAGCAGAAGAAGGCCGCGATCAAGTGGATCAACTTCTACTACCTGCAGAAGTACCTCGACAAGGATGCCGCCGTCACCGACGCGAAGACCCTCGCCGCCGCCAACCAGGCCGTCGGTACCCCGGCCCTGCCGATCTTCGACAAGGCCACCCTGGATCAGTCGCGTGAGTGGATCAAGGAGTACATCAACGTACCCCAGGAGGCCGTGGCACCGTTCACCTCGCGGATCTTCGACCAGCCGCTGGAGATCGAGCCCACCAAGAGCACCCAGGACATCTACGGCATCCTGTCGCCGGTGGTCCAGGCAGTACTCACGGATAAGAACGCGGACATCGACGCCCTGCTGAAGCAGGCAAACTCCGACGCTCAGGCCATCCTGAACCAGAAGTAGGCATCACTCGCCCGCCAGCGTTGGCGAGCGGTCCGCGGTTCACGCCGCGTAAGTATCATCCGTGAGTGTTTCGACACCACACCGGCCGCGGGGATGGGGGCTCCCATCCCCGCGGTCACACCACGTTTTTCCCCCGTGCAGGAAGGCACCACCGCCACCATGACCACCCTCACCAAACCCGCACCGACCAAGCGTCGGCGCGCCCGGAATCCACGCACCTGGTTGCGTGGCGGTGGGCTCTCCAATCTCCTCTTCGCCGCCCCGATGATCATCATCTTTGGGCTGTTCTCGTTCTACCCGATCATCCGCGCGTTCGTGATGAGCTTCCAGAAGACCAACCTGATCACCGAACCGCAGTTCGTGGGTCTGCTGAACTTCCAGCGCGTGCTGGAGGACCCGGTATTTTGGACCGCCCTGCAGAACACCGGTTGGTTTGCGCTGCTCGCGCTGATTTTCGGTTACCCGATCCCGCTGATCGCGGCCGTGCTCATGAGCGAGGTGCGTCGGGCTCGCGGCCTGTACTCGGTCCTCGCCTATTTGCCCGTGGTCATCCCGCCGGTTGTCGCGGTGCTGCTGTGGAAGTTCTTCTACGATGCGGGCCCCAACGGTGTGTTCAACACCATCCTCGGCTGGGTGGGTCTTGGGCCCTTCCCCTGGATTCAGGATGCCACCATGGCGATGCCCTCGATCGTGCTGGAGGCCACCTGGGCCGCCGCCGGTGGAACCATCATCATCTACCTCGCAGCCCTCACCGGTGTGGCCCCCGAGCTGTATGACGCCGCCGAGATCGACGGCGCGGGTATCTGGCGCAAGATTTGGCACGTGACCCTGCCGCAGCTGCGCGGTGTGCTGCTGATCACACTGATTCTGCAGATCATCGGTACCGCCCAGGTCTTCCTCGAACCATTCCTCTTTACGGATGGAGGCCCGGCCAACTCCACGGTGACCCTCCTCCAACTCATCTACCGCTACGGCTTCCAGAACAGCCTCGGTGGTAACTACGGCTCCGCGACGGCCCTCAGCGTGATGCTGGCGCTCTTCCTCGCCCTGCTGTCCTTCGTGTACTTCCGTCTCACCTCTGGTTGGAGCAAGAATTGACCACCTCACCGACCCTGGGCGGCGTTGTCACCGCCGAAGCTGAGGCTGCGATCCTCACCGAACCGAATTCCCCGCTGCGCCCCCGCCGCGGCAAAAAGGCGAAGAAGGCCGCCTCCTCGGAGGGCCTGGATCGCGGGATTATTTCCTCGAACGAGTGGAGCCGCCGCGGTATCCGTCGCTCGGCGAACGGTATCCAGATCACCCTGCTCGTGCTGCTCGCGATCGGCGGCCTCGGCCCGATCCTGTGGCTTGCGAAGGCCGCGATCACCCCCACGCAGGACACCCTGCGCACGCCGATGGCGCTGTTCCCGAACGGTTTCGCCTGGGATAACGTCAGCAAGGCCTGGACCACCATCGGCCTCGATGTGCAGTTCATGAACACCGTCTGGGTGGCCCTCGGTGTGCTGGTAATGCAGCTGATCGTGACGATGACCGCCGGCTATGTGCTGGCCATCCTGAAGCCCGCCTACGCGAAGGTGCTGAACGCCCTCGTGCTGGCCACGCTGTTTGTTCCCTCGGTGGTGCTGCTCGTGCCGCTGTACCTGACCATTCTGGACGTGCCCTTCCTCGGGATCTCGCTGCAGAATACGTTCTGGGCGGTGTGGCTGCCGGCCGGGGCGAACGCGTTCAACATCCTGCTGGTCAAGCGCTTCTTCGAAAACCTCCCGCCGGAGATCTTTGAGGCCGCACGGACCGAGGGTGCCGGGTCGTTCCGCATCTTCTGGCAGATAGTGCTGCCGCTCTCGAAGCCCATCATCGGTGTGGTGTCGGTCTTCGCGGTGATCGCCGCCTGGAAGGACTTCCTCTGGCCCAAGCTCGTGCTGGCGCTCCCCGAGGTTCAGCCGCTGTCGGTGCGTCTGCCGCAGCTGCAGCAGACCATCGATCTGGGCACCTACCTGGCTGCCCTGGCGATCTCGACGCTGGTGCCGATCGTGCTGTTCATCATCTTCCAGGGCCTGTTCCTGAAGTCCGCCGGCATGGGCGGAGCGGTGAAGGGCTAGCCCCTCGCCACCGCCACGCACGAACGCCCACGACCGATTGGTCGTGGGCGTTCGTGTTATCCGCGGTGCCCGGAGATTCGGGCGCGGGGGTTATGCCTCACGCGATACCCGGCGGCGGCGCAGGCCGAGGAACAGCAGCCCGAGCAGCAGGAATCCGCCGGCGAGGACGGCCATTCGGCCACCACCATCGCTACCGGAGGCCGGCAGCTTGTCCGCGCCGGCGGCCCCGTCAGTACCGTCGATCTGACCGGCACCGGGGCCCGCGGTTGCGGTGCCGGTGGGTGAGATGGGCCCGTCGGTCGGGATTGCGGTGGGGCTGGTGGGCTCGGTCGGGTCAACCGTGGGGGTCGGGTCAACCGTCGGAGTCGGGTCAACCGTCGGAGTCGGGTCAACCGTCGGAGTCGGGTCAACCGTCGGAGTCGGATCGACCGTCGGAGTCGGGTCAACCGTGGGGGTCGGGTCAACCGTGGGGGTCGGATCGACCGTGGGGGTCGGGTCAACCGTGGGGGTCGGGTCAACCGTGGGGGTCGGGTCAACCGTGGGGGTCGGGTCAACCGTGGGGGTCGGATCGACCGTCGGAGTCGGATCGACCGTCGGAGTCGGGTCAACCGTCGGGGTCGGCTCGGGGGTGGGCTCAACGGGGAGCTCGGCCGCGGTCACGGCGAGCGGGGTGTCCAGTGTGGTACCGTCGGCGCGGACGAGGGTCAGCGCGTAGGTGCCCTCGGGTGCGGTTTCGGGTACCGTCAGGACGCTCCGGATCGCACCGTCGGCGTTCGCGGTTACGGTGCCGAGGCTGATCGAGTCGGCCGAACGCTGGAACGAGATTCCTCGCGGTTCGGTCGGGAACCGCACGTATGCGTTTCCGCGCAGTTCCACGGTCAGGGCCTCGTTCGCGGCGAAGTCGTGTCCGATGATGGTCACGTCCTCTCCTGCCACAACGGTGTCGTTATCGATGCTGAACACCGGGGTCGGGAGCACGGGCTTCTCGGGTTCGGTGATCTGAACGCCGGTCTCAACCTCGGTGCCGTCGGCACGCATCACGACGATCGTGTACTCGCCCTCGGTGACGTTCTCGGGAATGCTGAACGCCTGCTCGAACGAACCGTTCTTATCGGCCTTCACGGTACCCAGCGAAACGGTGTCGCCACCGTTCTTCGGACGCAGCTCAACGGTGACGCTCTCGCCATCGGTGAAGTGAGCACCCGAAACGGTCACCTTTTCGCCTGCCACAACGGAGCCCGAATCAACCGAAATCTGTGCCGGGATCACCGGAGCGGTTACGGTCAGAGCAGCGTCGAGGACCGCGCCGTTGGCACGCACCACGGAGAGTGCGTAGTCACCGGCAGCGGCATCAGCCGGAACGGTGAACGCCTTGTCAAACGAACCGTTCTTATCGGCCTTCACGGTACCCAGCGAAACGGTGTCGCCACCGGTCTTCGAACGGAGCTCAACGGTGACATTCTCGCCATCGGTGAAGTGAGCACCCGTAACGGATACCTTCTCGCCAGCAACAGCCGAAGCCACATCAACCGAGATCTCAGCCGGAATCACCGGAGCGGTCACGGTCAGCGCGGCATCAAGGACCGCGCCGTTGGTACGAACCACCGAGAGCGCAAACTCACCGGCAGCGGCATCAGCAGGAACGGTGAAGTTCTTCTCGAACGAACCGTTCTTATCGGCCTTCACAGTACCCAGGGAAACGGTGTCTGCACCGTTCTTCGAGCGCAGCTCGATCTTCAGGCTCTCCTCCGAGGAGAAACGAACACCTGAAACCGAAACGTTCTCACCCGCAACAACCGAGGTTACGTCAACCAATATCTCAGCAGGCGCAGTCACGGTCAGTGCAGCATCGAGCACCGCACCGTTGGCACGTACCACCGAGAGCGCAAACTCACCGGCAGCGGCATCAGCAGGAACGGTGAAGTTCTTCTCGAACGAACCGTTCTTATCGGCCTTCACAGTACCCAGGGAAACGGTGTCTGCACCGTTCTTCGAGCGCAGCTCAACAGTCAGCGCTTCACCCTCGGTGAAGTGAGCACCCGAAACGGTTACGTCTTCACCGGCGATTACCGAGTTGGCATCTACCGAGATTTCCGCAGGTGCGGTTACAGTCAGAGCAGCATCAAGCACAGCACCATCGACACGGACAACCGCGAGCGTGTACTCACCGGCCGTCACCGAAGCCGGAACGGTAAACGCCTTGTCAAACGAACCATTCTTGTCAGCCTTCACATCGCCCAGCGAAACAGTGTCTCCACCGTTCTTCGAACGCAGCTCAATCGTGACCTCTTCACCCTCGGTGAAGTGCGATCCCGTAACAGATACCTTCTCACCGGCAACGACGGTGGTCACATCAACCGAGACCTCAGCCGGAATCACCGGAGCGGTCACGGTCAGGGCAGCATCCAGAACCGCGCCGTTGGCACGCACCACGGAGAGCGCATATTCACCGGCCGTCACCGAAGCGGGAACGTCGAACACCTTGTCAAACGAACCGTACTTATCGGCCTTCACGGTACCCAGCGAAACAGAGTCGCCACCGTTCTTGGAGCGCAGCTCAACGGTCAGCTCTTCACCATCGGTAAAGTGCGATCCCGTTACGCTCACGCTCTCACCGGCAACAACCGAAGTTACGTCAACCGAAATCTCAGCCGGCGCGGTCACGGTCAGGGCAGCATCGAGCACGGCGCCATCGGCACGGACAACCGCGAGCGTGTACTCACCGGCCGTCACCGAAGCCGGAATCGTGAACGCCCTGTCAAACGAACCGTTCTTATCAGCCTTCACATCGCCCAGCGAAACAGTGTCTCCACCGTTCTTCGAACGCAGCTCAACGCCCACGCTCTCGCCATCGGTGAAGTGCGCACCCGCAACAGATACATTCTCGCCAGCAATGACGGTGGTCACATCCACTGAGATCTCAGCCGGAATCACCGGAGCGGTCACGGTCAGCGCGGCATCAAGGACCGCGCCGTTGGCACGCACCACGGAGAGGACATACTCACCGGCAGCGGCATCAGCAGGAACGGTGAATGCGTTCTCAAACGAACCGTTCTTATCGGCCTTCACGGTACCCAGCGAAACGGTGTCGCCACCATTCTTGGAGCGCAGCTCGACGGTCAGCTCTTCACCATCGGTGAAGTGCGATCCCAAAACGGACACGTTCTCACCGGCAACAACCGAGGTTACGTCAACCGAGATTTCGGCTGGTGCAGTCACGGTCAGTACAGCGTCGAGCACAGCACCGTTAGAACGAACAACCGAGAGTGCATACTCACCGGCGGCGGCATCAGTCGGAACGGTGAACGTCTTCTCGAACGAACCGTTCTTATCGGCCTTCACGGTACCCAGCGAAACGGTGTCTCCACCATTCTTCGAACGCAGCTCAACGGTGAGGTTCTCGCCATCGGTGAAGTGCGATCCTGAAACGGACACATTCTCACCGGCAACAACCGAGGTTACGTCAACCGAGATTTCGGCTGGTGCAGTCACGGTCAGTACAGCGTCGAGCACAGCACCGTTAGAACGAACAACCGAGAGTGCATACTCACCAGCGATAGCAGAAGCCGGAACGGTGAACTTCTTCTCGAACGATCCGTCCTTGTCAGCCTTCACAGTGCCGAGAGAAATAGTGTCTCCGCCATTCTTGGAGCGCAGCTCAACGCTCACGCTCTCACCACCGGTGAAGTGCGATCCCGTTACGCTCACGCTCTCACCCGCAACAACTGTGGCCACATCCACCGAAATCTCAGCCGGCGCGGTCACGGTCAGGGCAGCATCGAGCACCGCACCGTTGGAACGAACCACGGAGAGTGCGTACTCTCCAGCCGCGGCATCAGTCGGAACGGTGAAGGTCTTCTCGAACGAACCATCCGCGGATGCGGTCACGGTACCCAGCGAAACGGTGTCGCCACCGTTCTTCGAACGCAGCTCGACCTTCAAGCTCTCCTCCGAAGAGAAGTTCGCACCCGAAACGGCCACGCTCTCCCCGGCAACAACCGAGGTCACATCCACCGAAATCACGGCAGGCGCGGTCACGGTCAGGCCAGCATCCAGAACCGCACCGTTGGAACGAACTACCGAGAGTGCATACTCACCAGCGGTAGCAGAAGCCGGAACGGTGAACTTCTTCTCAAACGAACCGTTCTTATCGGCCTTCACAGTGCCCAGGGAAACGGTGTCTCCACCGCTCTTCGATCGCAGCTCAACGCTCACGCTCTCACCATCGGTGAAGCGCGCACCCGAAACGGTCACGCTCTCCCCGGCAACAACCGAGGTCACATCCACCGAGATCTCGGCGGGCGCGGTCACGGTCAGCGCAGCGTCGAGCACCGCACCGTTGGCACGCACCACGGAGAGTGCATAGTCACCGGCAGCGGCATCAGCCGGAACGGTGAAGTTGTTCACAAATGAACCATCAGCGGCTGCGGTCACGGTACCGAGCGAGACGGTCTCGTCACCGTTCTTTGAACGCAGCTCCACGGCCAGCTCTTCAGCGGCGGTGAAGTGTGCACCCGAAACCGAAACGATCTCACCCGCAACAACCGTGGCCACATCAACCGAGATTTCGGCAGGGATTACCACCGCGGTCACGGTCAGGGCTGATTCAAGAACGGCCTCGTTGGCGCGAACCACGGCAAGTGCATACTCCCCCGCAGCGGCAGAAGCCGGAACGGTGAACGTCTTCTCGAACGACCCGTCCTTATCAGCCTTTGCGGTGCCGAGAGAAACGGTGTCGCCACCGTTCTTCGAACGCAGCTCGATCTTCAGGCTCTCCTCCGAGGAGAAACGAACACCCGAAACCGAAACGCTCTCACCCGCAACAACCGAGGTGACGTCCACCGAGATTTCGGCGGGCGCGGTCACGGTCAGCGCAGCCTCGAGCACCGCACCATCGGCACGAACAACAGAAAGGGAATACTCACCGGCAGCGGCATCAGCCGGGACCGTGAAGTTCTTCTCGAACGAACCGTCAGCGTCGGCCTTCGCCGAGCCGAGGGGAACGGTGTCGCCACCGCTGGTGGAGCGCAGCTCAACGGTCACGCTCTCACCCTCGGTGAAGTGCGATCCCGAAACGGTCACGCTCTCGCCGGCAACAACCGAGTCCACGTCGACGGACATCTCAGCGGGAACCACCGGGGCGGTAACCGTGAGACCGGCATCCAGGACGGTGCCATCTTCACGCACCACCGCGAGGCTATACGCGCCAGCCGCGGCATCCGCCGGAACGGTAAATGCCTTCTCGAACGAACCATCAGCGGAAGCGGTCGCGGTACCCAGCGAAACAGTATCGGCGCCGTTCGTCGAGCGCAGCTCAACTCGCACACGCTCCTCCGCAGAGAAGTGCGCACCCGAAACGCTCACACTCTCACCCGCAACAACCGAGGCAACATCCACCGAAATCTCGGCCGGAATAACCGGTGCCGTCACGGCGAGGGACGCCTCCAGGGTAGCCCCATCGGTGCGCACCAGGGTGAAGACAAAGCTGCCGGCCGGAGTGTTCTCCGGCACGGAGACGAGCTGCGAGAACGCACCGTCAACACCCGCGGTTACGGTACCAAGGGATACCGTGGCACCGCCCTGCGGCGAGCGCAGCTCGGCGGTAATAACCTCGTGCGCGGCGAAGCCCAGACCAGACACCGTCACGGCCTCACCGGCAACAACGGTCTCGGAATCCAGGGACATCTCGGCGGGAATCGCGGGTGCGACCACCTCGAGCGGCTGCTCCAGGGTCGCCCCATCGGGGCGCACCAGGGTGAAACCATAGCGCCCAGCGGGCACGGTTTCCGGCACGGTCAGGGTATCCAGAATCGCACCATCAGCATCGGCCGTGATGGATCCCAGCGATACCGCCGCGGGGGCACGCGCAAATGACGGGCCCGTGCGGGCCGTCGGGAATTCGACAACGGCGCTCTCACGCAGCTCGACCGTCAGTACCTCGCCCGCAGCAAAGTCGTGGCCGGTCACGGTCACGCTCTCGCCGGCAACAACGCTCTCAACATCGAGCGTCATCTCGGGGACCAACACGACGGGTTCGGAAATGGTCACCGCGGTTTCCACCGTCGAACCATCCGCCCGAACGATCGTCAGGAGGTACTCCCCCGCCGGCACCGCTTCGGGGACCGTCAGCGCCTGGGTGAAGGCACCCTCGGCATCCGCGGTAACGGCACCCAGGGAGATCGGCTCCACCGAACCCTCGGCCGCACGCAACTCGGCCCGCAGGGCCTCATCCGCGGCAAAACCGGTACCGGATGCGGCAAGGGCCTCACCGGCAACAACCGCGCTGTCCTCCACCGCAAGCTCGGGGGTGGAGATAATCGGCGCGGTGGGCTCTGCGCCCGGAATCGCGATGTCAATGTGCTTAATCTTGTTCGGCACGGCCCGGCTATTGAACGAGTACGCGGTCACGCGCAGACGGTCCTCATAGAGGCCAACCTGCAGACCCACCGGGTCAGCCTTCGGATCGCCGGTCTCGTTCCAGTCGCCACTCGGCCCATACTGGGTCGTCAGCGCGACGGTGTTCACGAGGGTGGGTGCCTGGACCCGGGTCGGGTCAAACCGCTTCTCGGCACTCCAGTCGTTCAGCTGTGCACCCCAGTGGGTGTGGCTGGTGAGCGCCGTGACGTTCGGGTTGTCCTCGAGCAGAGCGGCGATACGCGCGGTGTCATCGGCATAGTCGTTGCGGCTGAAGTTAATGTAGGTACCCGAAATGGAGTCGGCAAACACGTGGTGAGTCATCAGCAGCACCGGCTTGTTCTGCGACTTCCAGTGGGCGAGGCGATCACGCAGCCACTCGTACTGAAGATCCGAGAACTTCACGAACGGACCCGAGCCCGTCTGCTTGATGAAGTCGTATCCCTCGCTACCGAGCCAGATCAGCGGCAGCTCGCCGCCAACAAGCTGCTCACCCCAGAGACCACCCTGGTCACCAACGTTTCGCATGTTGGTGGCATCCAGGAAGCGCTCGCGATACTGATCCGAGGTATCCGAGCCGAGACCGTAGTACTCGTGGTTACCGATCGTGGCAATCTGCGTGGGGTATGCGGTACCGCCACCGGCGCGATATGCGGCGTTGTAGGCGGAGTATTCGGCGGAAACACCGTTGTTGACGAGGTCACCGTTGGCCACCAGGGTATCCGCACGCTCGCTCAGGTTCCGGAATCCCGGCAGCACCTGGTAGCGCAGGCGGTCATTGGCCTTCTGGACGTCGCTATAGACGTCAACGAGTGCCAGGGCCTTCTCGCCCTCGGGGAGCTCACCCAGACCGCGCACGAGCTGAGCATTATCAACCATCCAGGAGCCGGCCTTATCGGCACCGGTAAAGTCGAACTCGAAGTGAACCGAGGTCGTGCCCACGGGAATGCTCATCGGAAGACGGTTCTGCAGGGCCTCCTCACTCGAATTCTCCAGGGCGCGCAGCACCTGGCTCTCCCCGTTGTTGTAAACGGCGGTGATCGTGGCACGCTGGCCACCGTTGGCGCGTGCACGGAAGTGGCTGTCAACGCGAAGCTCCAGGGCATCGCCCTCAACCACCGCAATAGCCGGAGAAGTCAGGGTGCCCGAGACGGCACCGCGGGCAGCATCGATCACGGCGATGTTTCCATCGGCGATGGTGAAGGCCTGACGACGGTCGGCACCCCAGTTCGCGACGATCTCGGGAAGGGTGGACACGCTCCAGTCGCTCTCGGCCGGGATCGTCCAGACTCCGTCGTTCTCGAAGCCGTCAAACCACACCTTCTTCTCGGTGCTGGCCAGATCCGAACCGGTCGAGTTATAAACGGTCAGCGGAATGCGCGTGGGTGCAATTCCGGGACCGCCCAGGCTCAGGAAGTGAATTCCGTTCTCAAGCCCCTCCGGTGCGAAGACGCGAATGGAGACGGTACCGTCCACACCCGCCGGCGCAATGTCGGGCACCGAACCGCCCTGGCCGAGAGTAGCCATGAGCTGCTGACCGGGACGGAGCCCAGCGATGGTCAGCATGGTGTTCTTCCCTGCACCAACCAGGGGCTTCTGCGAACCCACCAGGAACGGTACGTTCTCGGGTGCGTTCACCTCAAAAATGGAGACGTTATCGATCATCCAGTACCAGTTGTTGGAGCTCTGGAGATACTGCCAACCGATGCGGACCTTCTGCGCACCGATCGGTGCCTGAATGATCGAGCTCACCTCCTGGTTGAGACGGTCCTGAGAGAATCGCTCAACAACCACCGGCTCGGCATCGTCGAACCGTGCGACGAGCTGTGCGGTCTGTGGTGCGAGGCCCTGACGATAGTGGCTGTCAAAGTTCACCCGCACGCCACCGGTCGAGTTAGTTATGTCCATGGAGTCGGACCACAGGGTGGAGTCAAACCGGTCCTGGGCCGGACGGTTGGCGTCCGACTGAACAACGGCGACCTTACCCTGCCCGCGACTGAACTCGTTCTGCTTGCCCGACCCCGGGAACGCATCGGTGACCTGCTTGACGGTGTGGAACGTCCAGCCCTGCCACCCCGCCTTCATCCCATCGGTGTTAGTGCTGTCGACAGACCACCCCTCGGGGGCCGTCTGCGCATTCGGTGCGGACTCAAAAGACTGGCTGAGGGGGCCGGCCGCAAATGCGGGTGCGGTACCAATGCCAATGGCCGTCAATGCGACAGCGAGGGATACGATAGCGGCCAAAACCTTCCGCCCGCGGCGACGGGAAGAGGGCACTAGGGCGCGAACGAGCGACCCGCTGCCGGGTCTACCCGAACCGGGTGTGCGTAGGTCGCTGGGCTGCGAATTCATTGAGATTTGGCTCCTTTTGAGGGGGTAACACGATCGACTGGGCGAAAAATATGTGCCGCCGGAGGAGAAATCCACGCATCCGCGCCGCACCCCCCGTGCGAGGGTCGAAGTATAACGAATGAAATCCTCAGAGTAAATAGGTCTCGACGAGGCAATTCACGACAGCCCAGAGAAACCATCATGAATGTGATGGTTTTGGGAACGGAGCCCTTCCCCACGCAAAAGTGCCCGTGACCCAGGGTGGGTCACGAGCACTTCCTCGACGCGCTATGCGTCGGTGCCGAATCGGAGGGTAACTAGCCTCGCGCTCGGCGACGCAGGCCAAACAACAGCAGCGCAATCAGGCCGAGGCCACCGGCGAACAGCGCGAGGCCGTTCGTGTTGGCACCGGTTCCGGGGAGCGATCCCGAACCATCCTCGCCGGGCACCGTCGAGGTAGCACTCGGCTTACCCGTTGGCGAAGTGGGCGAGTGCGTCGGATCGGCGGAGGGATCCGTCGGCGCGATGGTCGGGCCGGTGGTGGGCACCGTCGTCGGGCCGGTGGTGGGCTCAACGGTCGGCTCCACGGTGGGCTCCACGGTCGGCTCCTTCGTCGGCTCCTTCGTGGGCTCAACGGTCGGCTCCACGGTCGGCTCCTTCGTCGGCTCCTTCGTGGGCACAACGGTCGGCTCCACGGTGGGCTCCTTCGTGGGCACAACGGTCGGCTCCACAGTCGGCTCCTTCGTCGGCTCCTTCGTCGGCTCCTTCGTGGGCTCAACGGTCGGCTCCACGGTCGGCTCCACCGCCGGCCTGATGGTCACCGGCTTCTCGATTGCCTCGCCTCCGGCACGAACGAGAGCCAGGGTGTAGGCACCTGCGGGGACGGTGGCGGGAATTGCCAGCTCTACGCGGAACGAACCGCGCTCATCGGCGGTGACGGTACCGAGGGAAATCGGAGTGGCTGCTGCACGGAAGAGGCTCGCTGCCTGCACCTGGCGAAGCTCAACCGAGAGACTCTCCCCCGCGGTGAATCCCTGCCCGGCCACGGTGATGCTCTGCCCCGCCACCGGAGCGTCGGTTTCAATCTCGGCCCCGGGGGTCGGGAGAGCCGGACCGGTGGGCTCGTTTCCAGGAATGGCGATATCGATGTGCTTGATCTCGCGCGGAGTTGCCTGTGCATTGAACGAGTAGGCCGTCACTCGCAGACGGTCCTTGTAGAGCGCTACACGCAGGCCCACCGGGTCCGCATTGCTGTTTCCGGCCTCACCCCAGTCGCCACTCGGGCCGTACTGGGTCGTGACCGCAACCGTGTTCACGACGGTCGGGGCCTGAGCCCGGGTAGCATCGAACCGCTTCTCGGCGCTCCAGTCATTGAGGGTGGCTGCCCAGTGAGTGTGGCTCGTCAGAACCGTCACATTCGGGTTGTCCGCGAGGAGCGCGGTCAGTCGTGCGGTGTCGCTGTCGTAGTCGTTGCGGTAGAAGTTGATGTAGGTACCGGAGACCGACCCGGCAAACACGTGGTGGGTCATCAGCAGCACCGGCTTGTTCTGCGACTTCCAGTAGGCCAGGCGGTCACGCAGCCACTCGTACTGGCGGTCGGACATCTTCACGAACGGCCCCGAGCCCTTGGCCTGGCTGTAGTCGTGAGCCTCACTGCCGAGCCAGATGAGCGGAAGCTGCCCGTCCACGAGCTGTTCGCCCCAGAGGCCGCCCTGGTCACCCACGCTTCGCATGCCCGTGGTGTCGAGGAATCGGTTCCGGAATCCGTCCACGGTGCCGGAGCCGTAGTACTCGTGGTTTCCAATGGTCGCGATCTGAAGCGGATACTGATTTCCTCCACCGGCGTTGTACGCGTTGTAGAACGCGGTGTAGAGGTCGGGGGTGCCGTTTGAGACCAGGTCACCGTTTGCAACAACCGTGTTCGCACGCTCGGTTAGGGCACGGAACCCGGGCAGTACCTGGTTCTGCATGCGGGCGTTTGCGCCCTGAATGTCGCTAAACACGTCGACCCGCGCGCTCGAAGGCTCGCCCTCGGGCAGATCGCCAAGACCACGCACAACCTGAGCGTTATCCAGCATCCAGGACCCCGTTCCGAGGTCTCCGGCGAACGAGAACTCGAAGCGCACGCCGGTTGCCGCAGCGGGCACGGTCAGCGGAAGCCTCAGCTGAGCGGATTCCTGCGTTTCGCCGAGGGTGCGCAGCGTCTCTCGCTCCCCCGAGGAGTAAACGGCCGTTACCGACCCCGTTTGGGCACCAGTGCCGCGCTTGCGGAAGTGGCTGTCTACGCGCAGTTCGAGGGTGTCTCCGGTGCGAACGGCGATCTCCGCGGAGGCGAGCGATCCGGACGCTGCACCGCGCGACGCATCGATGACGGCGATTCGACCGTCGGCCAGGGTAAACGCCTGACGGCGGTCCGTCCCCAGCTGCGCCACAACATCGTCCACGGTGGATATGCTCCACGGGCTACCCGCGGGAATTGCCCAGGACTGCGCCGATTCGAACCCGTCAAACCAGACCTTCTTTTCGGTCGTGGCCAACGCCGATCCGGTGCTCCGGTAGACGGTGATCGGCAGCGACGTGGTGACGATGTCCTCACCCGAGATGCGCAGCTGCTGTATTCCGTTCGGAGCGTCGGCGGGAATCGCGACGTCCAGTGTCACGGCCCCCTCGCCATCCGCCGCGGGAATGCCCGCGATCGGGGCACCGGCGCCCAGGGCCACGACCGGCTGCTGACCCGGTCGCAGGCCGCCGATCGTGACGGTGCCACGCTCTCCCGGAGCGATCAGTGGCTTCTGGTTTCCCTTCAGTACCGGCTGGGTGTCCGCCGGCGGAGCCTCCTGCATTCTCACGTTGTCGATCATCCAGTACCAGTTGTTGGTGCTCTGCAGGTACTGCCACCCGAACTGCACGCGCGCGGCATTCGCGGGAGCGTCCACGGAGCGCGAAACGCTCTGGTTGAGTCGGTCGGCAGTGAATCGCTCCACCACAACGGGTTCCCCGCCGTCAAAGCGTGCCACGAGCTGCGCGTTCTGCGGGGCCTGCCCCTGGCGATAGTGGCTATCGAACGACACCTGAACCGCGCCCGTCTTCTCGGCGATACTCAGCGGGCTCGACCACAGGGTTGACGAGAAGGTTCCGCTCGTAGGCCGGTTTGAATCCGATTGCACGATCGCAACCCGGCCGGTACCGCGCGCAAACTCGCCCTGCTTTCCCGACCCGGGGAACGCCGCGGTGACCTCGGAAACGGGGTGGAAGGTCCAGCCCTGCCAGCCCGCCTTCATTCCCACGGTGTTGGTGCTGTCGATACTCCAGCCCTCCGGCGGGGTGACGGCATCCTGACCGTTCTCGAAACCCTCGGCCACCGGGCTCGCGGCGAACGCCGGAACGGCGGCCGCCCCGCTGAGAAAGACGAGGAACGCAACCGCACCGGCAATACGCCGACGGCCGCGGGATGTGGTGCGATTCGGGGCGCTCTGACCCGGGCGGAACGGGGATGGTTCCGCTGAGTCTCGACGCACGCCTGAGGAATGCGATTTCATGGGGTGTTCTCCTAGAGAGGGGTGGGGTATGGGGAGGGAGAAAGTTGTGGGGCTAGCCGGTGATCCGCGCGCGGATCTGCTCGTGCAGCGGGCCGTTCGTGGCCAGGAGGTTACCGGAGGTGTGCGAGGAGCGGCCGTTCACATCGGTGCAGGTGCCGCCGGCCTCGCGCACGATCGGGATCACCGCGGCCAGGTCGTAGGCAAACACGTTGAACTCGCACACCGCATCCAGCGCGCCCTCGGCCAACAGCATGTATGCCCAGAGGTCGCCGTAGGCGCGATCCCGCCACACGTCGGCGCAGAGCTCGAGCAGCGCGTCGAGGTGGCCGGCATCGGACCAGGACTCGACGGACTGGAAGCTCAGCGATGCCTGATCCACGCGATCCACCGCGCTAACGCGCAGTCGGGTGGGCTCCCGAGTACCCTGCTGCCGCCAGGCACCGTGGCCGGTCTGGGCCCACCAGCGCAGGCCCAGCGCGGGGGCGGAGACCACGCCGAGCACCGGCACGCCATCGATCTCGAGCGCGATCAGCGTGCCCCAGTTGGGAACCCCGCGCAGGAAGTTTGCGGTGCCGTCGATCGGGTCGATAATCCAGCGTCGGGTGCTACGGCCCGCGTGCTCGCCGGTTTCCTCGCCAAAGAAGCCGTCCTCCGGGCGTCCGTGCTCGATGGCGGCCCGCAACACCCGCTCGGTCGCGGTATCGGCCTCGGTCACGACCGAGCCATCGGCCTTCACCCCGTGCTTCAGGTTTGCCGCCGCATAGCGCGGCAGGCTCTCGGCATCGGCGAGCGCGGCCAGTTCGAGGGCGAAGACCAGGTCGTCGGCACGCACGCCGACACTCGTTTCGTTCAGCATCACCATTATGCGAGCTTCTTTCTGATCCAGGCGGAGGCCAGGTCCACCACGATGATGAGCACCAGCACGATGATCAGATAGGTGAGCATGGTGTCGAACTGGAAGGTCTTGATCGACTTGTTGATGAGCAGCCCGATGCCACCGGCCCCCACGAGGCCGAGCACCAGCGAGGAGCGCACGTTGACGTCGAAGCGGTAGAGCAGCAGGCCGGTGAGCTGAGGCAGGACCGAGGGCACGGTGGCATTCGCCACGATCTGGAAGCGGTTGGCACCGGCGGTACGCAGCGCCTGCTCAGGGCCGGGATCCACGTCCTCCATCGCCTCGGACCACAGCTTGCCCATCACCCCGGTGTTGTGGCAGATGAGCGCGAGCACACCGGCGAAGGGGCCGAGGCCCACCGCGGTCACGAAGATCAGCGCAAAGACGATGTCCGGAACGGCGCGGAAGAACGAGAGGATCGCGCGAGCGATCTGGTAGACCACGGTGTTCGGCGAGGTGGTGCGCGCGCCGAGCACCGCGAGCAGCAGCGCGAACGGAATCGAGATCGTGGTGCCGAGCAGCCCGATCCAGAGTGTGGTCAGGGCCCCGGAAATACCGGCGGTAATGACCTTCGGGCTGAAATCCGGCGGGATCGCCTCGGCCAGGAAGTTCGCCATGCCACGAGCCCCCGTCACCAGGGCATCGGGCCGGAAGTCGGTGGCCTCGAACGCAAACAGGTGCAGGATCACGAGGATCGCGATGATGGCCGTCCACGAGCCCGCCCGCCAGGGAGCCCGCGAATCGGGTGGCACCGGGAGCGTGCGGACGGACGTGCGGCGGCGGGTGGGGGTGTCGGTCACGGGGGTCCTCGGGGATTGGGTTCCGTGGGCGCTCATCGGTAGAGCGCCTGGATCTGTTCGGGGGTGACCTCGCCGGTCGGCGCGTCAAAGGTCAGGGCACCATCGCGGAGCCCGATGATGCGGTGGGCGTAGCGCTGGGCAAGCTCGGGCTGGTGCAACACAGCCGCCACCCCGAGGCCCTCCTCCACCGCGAGGGTGTGAAGAAGCGCCATGACGTCATCGGCCGCTCGCGGGTCAAGCGCCGACACCGGCTCATCGGCGAGGATGATGCGGGGGCGCTGGCACAGCGCCCGGGCGATCGCGACCCGCTGCTGCTGGCCGCCGGAGAGGCTACCCGCGCGGTCGTGGGCGCGGTCGGCCAGGCCCACCCGATCGAGGCAGGCCATGGCCTCCTCACGGAGTTCCCGGCCAAACAGCGGCGGGATCGAACGCCAGGTGGGCAGGCGCGAGAATCCGCCCGCACACACGTTTTGAAGCGCGGTGCGGCGGCCCACCAGGTGGATCTTCTGAAACACGGTGGCGGCGGTGCGGCGGGCCTCGGCCCGGCGCTGCGGGCTGGCCTCATTGAGGTTGACCCCGGCGATCGTAATGTCGCCGGCATCCGCTTCGATCAGCCCGTTCACCGCGCGCAGCGTGGTGGACTTCCCCGATCCGTTTGCCCCGAGGAAGGCCACCACCTCCCCCGCATGGACCCGCATGCTGAGTTCTCGCAGCACGGTCCGGTCGCCGAAACGTTTGGACAGCGCGTGTACATCCAGGAGAACCTCGGCGGTGGTATCCGATGCGGTGGTGCCGCGCGCGGTGAGGGTGTTCATTGGACTAGACGTCCTTCTCGGTGAGGCCCATGGTCTTGGCCAGGTCGAACAGCGGCTGGTAGGTCTCCTTGGTGACCGGAATCAGGGGTCCGGCCTCCTTCACACCGAGGAACGCGCTGACCTTCTCGACGTCTGCGGTGTCGAGGCTCAGCAGGGCGTCGGTCACGGCCTTCTGGAACTCCTTGGGCAGGTTTCCGCGGACGGTTACCGGGTCGTTCGGGATGTCGCGCGACTTCCAGACCTGACGGAACTTGGTCTGGTCGAAGGTGCCCTTGGCGGTCGCGGTAGCGAGGGTCTGCGAGTTGATCTGCGCGGCGTCCACGGTACCGTTGACCAGGGCGAGCAGGGCCTCCGGGTGTCCACCGGCGTAGTCCGCGGTGACCTCGTCCACGATGCCGGCATCGGTCAGGGCCGACATCGGCAGGGCGTCGCCCGAGGTCGAGCCGGGGCTACCGAGGGCCAGGGTGTGACCCTTGAGGTCTTCGAGGCTCTTGATCGGGGAGTCGTTGGGCACCCAGATGCCACCGGTGTAGGTGGTGGGCTTACCCTGGGCGTCGCCGAAGGACACCATCGGGATGGCGTCGGCACGCTGGCTGGCGAACACAAAACCGAGCGGACCGAACTGGGCGATCTCCAGCTGGTCATTCTCCATGGCGAGGACCTCGGCGGCGTAGTCCTCGGTGATGCTCACCTCGACCGGGCAGTCCAGCTTCTTCGAGAGGGCCTCGGCCAGCACCTTGTAGGCGGGCTCAAGCTTCTCCGGGTCCTCATAGGGCAGGATGCCCATGCGGATCTTGCCTCCGGGGCACTCGGTCGATTTCTCCGAGGGCTTGGCGGCGGCGTCACCACCGGAGGCGGGGCTCGAGCAGGCCGAGAGCCCGAGGGCGATCAGCGCGGCGGCGGAGGCGATGAGGACGGGGTTCTTTTTCACGATTCTCCTTGGGGAGGGTTGGGTGGTGGGTGGGGCTAGCTGTGTGTTGCGGGGAGGGAAAGGGTGAGGGCACCCACGGTGCGGGCACCGAGTGCCGGACCGAGGGTCATGCCGATACCGGTGGTCACGGTAACGGCCGTGACGCCGGGGCGAGGGTGCGTGGTCACGATGCCGTGGGTGGCGCTCTGGGCGTAGACGCCCTGCCAGCGCTCGAGCACCTCGAGCGGGCCGGCACCGAGCACGTCGGTGATCTCGGCGAGCACAATCTGCGACCAGGTTTCGGAGAGGAACGGCGGCGCGCTGCGGTGCGCCGCATGGGTGTCACCGATCAGAATCGTGCCGTCCGTGTGCCGGGTGAGCATGATGTTTGCCTGGATCGCGAGGAGCTCGGGGCGCGTTTCGGTGAGGTGCGCCCGCAGTCGCTCGATCGCGGGGCCGGAGAAGGCCGAGTAGCGCAGCATCGAGGTGCCGGTCAGGACGGCGGCACCCGGCCCATCGATTGCGCGGGCCCGGACGCGCAGCATCTGCAGTGCGCACTCGCCGATCCCGTGATCCTCGGCGATCTCGGGGTACAGGCGGCCGATCAGGTGTCCGGCGGTGACGATCACGTGATCGGCGAAGACGTCGCCGCGGGCGGTCACGACCCGGCCGTCCTCAGCCGCGAAGACCGCGGTGCCGAAGCGCACCCGGCCGCGTTCGTGGGCGTTGACCCAGGCGGCGATCGTGGCCACCGCGGTGCGAGGATCAACCGTCAGGTCGCCCGGCAGGAGGAGGCCGGCCAGTTCGGGCGATGCCGAGGCGCGGCCCAGCAGCGCGGCGGTTCGGTCCGCGTCCAGCGCGGCGGCGTTCGCAAAGCGCTCCTGGGTGCGCGCCTCATCAAGCGCCTCGCGCTCGGCGGCGTCTCGGGCCAGCACCAGGGTGCCGGTGCGGTGGGCCGCGACCCCGGCACGCTCGGCGATGCTCAGCCACAGCGGGCGGGCCTCATCGGCGAGGACGCCGTGCTCGCCGCCGTGGGCACCGAACCCCAGGTGGCCAAAGTTTCGGATGCTCGCACTCACGGCCCGGGCATCCTGCTCCAGCACCGTCACCCGATAGCCGGCATCCAGCGCGGCTACCGCGTGGGAGAGCCCGATAATGCCGGCACCGACGATCACGATCTGCGGCGGGGTTGGTGTTGTTGTCATGTTTCGAGCATGCTGTTTTGAAACTAATCATGACAACTTTTTTCAGCTCAATTCCGCGGGAGTTAACCGAAAAACACATCTCGTAGACATTCGGTCACGAGTCGTTCATGTATTTCTCTAGTGAGTTGTACACACCTAGTACAGACAACTCGTATGCTTGTGCTCATGACCGAATCAACGCCGCTGCACACGCGGCTCTACGACACGATGATCCAGCGCATTCGCTCCGGTGAGTGGCGTCAGGGCGAACGCGTACCCAGCGAAAAGGAGCTCGCCGAGGAGTTCGGCACCTCGCGCGGCCCGGTACGCCAGGCCCTCGCAGCGCTGCGCGCCGAGGGCATGATCGTGGGTGGACGCGGGGCCCCACCGCGGGTCAACCGAGCGGTCCCGCTGCAGTCGTTTGACACCTTCATGTCCTTCACCGAGTGGGCGCGCGACCTGGGGTACACCCCCGGTCAGCGCGTGATCGAGGCCGCCCGCCGCCCGGCCACGGAGGAGGTCGCTCGCGAGCTGGAGATCGACATGGATGAGCAGGTGGTCGAGATCATTCGCCTGCGCCTGCTCGATGGCGAACCGGCGATGCTGGAGCGCTCTCTCTTTCCATTCCGGATTGGCCGCCACCTCATCAGCGCCGATCTCGACAACGGCAGCATCTACCAAAACATGCGCGCCCTCAACATCTCGCCGGTGCGCGCGCGGCACGTGATCGACGCCGTGGCCGCCCACCAGCTGGATGCCGAGTGGCTGCGGGTGCCGGTGGGCGGTCCGCTGCTGCGGGTGCGCCGCGTCTCGTTCGATCAGAACGGCGACGTCCTGGAATCCTCGGATGACCGCTACCTGCCCAGCATGGCAACCTTCGTGGTCGAGAACTCCTCCGAGCACCGCACCCCGCTCACCCGTGCGGTGGTGGGGGCCGCCCCCGAGGGCCTCTCGGCGCTGCCCTAGTCCACTCCATCACTCACAACCCCCAAATACCCACCGGAGGAATCATGATTCAGCTCGCAGTTTTTGACATGGCCGGCACCACCATCGACGATGGCGGCGCGGTGTATCGCGCCCTGGAAGACGCCGTGACAGAGACCGGTGCCACGGTGGACCCGCACGATCTCCAGGCCTGGATGGGCACCGAAAAGCACGCTGCCCTCGCGGCACTGCTTGAACTCGGCGGAGGTACCGTGACGGCCGCGAGTATCGCGAGCGCCTACGATCGCTTCGCCACCCTGCTCGACCAGTACTACACCACCACGCCTCCGCGCCCGCTACCCGGCATCCCCGAGACGCTGCGCGAGCTGCGTGCGGCCGGTATTCGCATCGCCCTGACCACCGGGTTCACGCGCCCGGTCGCGACCGGGATTCTCGCGGGGCTCGGCTGGCGAATCGGGGTGCCCGGAGACGATGAGGGCGTCACGATCGATGCCCTGGTCTGCGGCGATGAGGTGGCCCAGGGCCGCCCGGCACCGTACCTGATTCACCGGGCGATGGAGCACACGGGCATCGTTGATGTCTCACGAGTCCTCACCGCCGGGGACACCGTGGTCGACGTGCAGGCGGGCCTCAACGCCGGCGTCGCGCACACGGTTGGGGTCCTGACCGGCGAGCTGAGCGCCGCCGATTTTGACGCCGCGGGCTACGCCGCCGGCCGTGATTCCCGCGTGCACATCCTGGCGTCGGTCACCGAGGTTCCGGCGCTGCTGGGAGTTGCGCGTTAGGGCGTTCCCAGCGGATAGACGAACGTGAACAGGTCGAGGATCTTCTTCCCGCCGATCCAGAGGCCGTCGCGTTTGGGCGCGCGCACAAACCCCAGGTGTTCGTAGAGTGCGTGCGCCCCGGTCATGTTCGGTCCGGTCTTGAGAAACACACCCTGAAAGCCCGTCTCGCGGGCGTGACCGATGACGTGGGTCATCAGCGCGGCGGCGATTCCCTGGCGGCGCGCGTCCGGCGAGACGCCCAGGATGCGCAGGTCCAACTCGCTATCGAGGACGTCCTCGTGCAGGGGCGGCACCCCCGCGCGGCGGGTCGTGATGCTGCCCAGTAGCGCGCCCTCGGCCCCCTCGGCGACCCACACGTCGTAGTTTTCGGCGCGGGTGGCCGCGAACTGCATGGGGTCGGTGGCGTGCCCCTTCTCACCGTAGTCGTGGGCGTAGGCGGCGCGGATCAGCGCGTCGATCGCCTCGTACTCGCCGGGACGAGCCAGCCGGATAACGGTGACGGCCTGCTGCACGCTCACGCGGCACCGCCCGGGGTCCAGCCGAGTGCCGGGCCGATCTTCGTGGCGACCTGGTGCAGGATGTGCTTCCACTCATCCAGGCCAAATTCAAAGGGCAGCTCAACCAGGAAGTCATCCGCGGCGAGGTATCCGGGGTCGGCCACGATGCGCTCGACGATCTCGTCGGTGGCGCCGAGGAGATCCGGGGCGATAATGGTGCGCTCGCCGTGCACCTTCAGCGTGCGCGGGGTGCGCCCGGCAACGTGTGCGGTGTAGAGCTCGCGCTGGGCGGGCGTGGTGTCCTCGGTCGGGACCAGCACGCGGGCGACGATCGCACGGGAGTTTTCGGGGTGCGGGTGGGCTGCACGGTAGGTGTCGATCTGTGCCTTCTGCACGAGACCAAAATCGAGCACGCCATTTTCGGTGCTGCTGATGTTGCTCATGAGCCAGCCGAGGCCGGCCTGGCCCGCCCACTCGGCCGAGCGCAGGGATCCGCCGCCGTACCAGATGCGCTGCGCCAGACCGGGGCTGTGCGGCTCGACCCGGGCGGTATCGAGGTCGCCGCCGATGCCGTTGTACGGGGCCACCTCACGAACCGTCTCGCCTGCGATCAGGTCGCGCAGGCGCTCAATGCGGCCGTAGCCGTAGTCCTCGCTGCGCCAGCCGGCATCAAACACGATGTCGTTGACCTCGTCGCTGAAACCCGGCGCGTGCACGCTTACTCCAGCCAGGACGCGACCGTTCGAGAGGAGGTCGGCGGTGCCGAGATCCTCGGCCAGTCGGAACGGATTCTCGTTGCCCACGGGGATGACCGCGGTCCCGAGCCCGATGCGCGTGGTGTGCTGGGCGAGCGCCCCAAAGAGCACCGCGGGAGAACCCAGCCCGCGCTGCAGGTGGCGGCTACGCAGCCATCCGCTATCGAGCCCGAGTTCCTCGGCAAAGCGGAACAGCTCGATCGTGTCGGCGAGACCGCGCGTGGGGTCTTCGGGATCGATTGGCACCAGGTGAATAAAACCGAGCTGCCGCGGGGCGGTGGATGAGGTCACGTTCTCTCCTTCGGGGGCGAATAGGGTCACCCTACGCCCGCCGCCACTCACGACGAAACGCACACGTTATGTATGGTCATCCGGCGACACAGACCTCGCAAAACCGGGCCGCCAAACGGGCGGCCGTCACGGTAGTGAGAGGGCCTAGCCCTCGCGGTTTTCGAGCGCCTCGCTGAGCAGACGGCGAGCGCCACCCACTAGCTCGGCCGGCACGATCAGCGAGTAGGAGCCCGCGACGATTTGCATGACCGAGGTGAAGTCCTTGCGGCGGCGGCGCACCGAGTAGGTGAAGATCGAGAACAGCATGCCGAACCCGGCACCCAGCAGCACGGCGGCCGCGACGATGCCGAGGTTGAGCGTGGGGTTCATGATCACGAGGATGAGCCCGAGGAAGATACCCATCCAGCCACCGCTCAGCGCACCGGATCCGGCGGCGCGGCCGTAGGTCATCTTGCCGGTCACGCGCTCGACGCTGCGGAGGTCATCGCCCACGATGGAGACGGCGCGAACCGGGAAATCGCCCTGGCCGAGCACCGCTACGGCCTTCTGGGCGTCCAGATAGCTCTCAAAAACCGCCACGGTCTCCCCGGCGGGAAGCTGGGCGTCAAACGGGTTTCGGCCGGGGCCGCTCTGCGGAATACTCACGGTTCCATTCTCGCACTTGCCCGGCAATTCGAAACGATTACGCCGCCGTTTTCGCCCACAGCGCACCGCCCGCCCCTCGGTTTCGACCGGGGGCGTGCGCCCGGGTAGGTTCCACCCCGATCCACGACTACATTAGAGAGGTGAGTACTACACGAGTTTTTGTCGCCCGACTTGCTGGGTGCACCGTATTTGACCCCGCGGGCGACCGCGTGGGCAAGGTGCGTGACGTCCTTGTGGTGTACCGAAAAAACGATCCGCCCCGCGTGGTGGGTCTCGTTGTTGAAATTCCCGGTAAGCGACGCGTTTTTGTGTCGATCGGCCGGGTCACCTCGATCTCCGCGGGCCAGGTCATCACGACCGGCCTGATCAACGTGCGCCGCTTCCAGCAGCGCGGCGGCGAGGTGCGCGTGATCGCCGAGATGCTCGGCCGCAAGGTCATCTTCCACGATGGCTCGGGCGAGGCCACCATCGAGGACGTCGCGATCGAGTCGCAGGGCCCCGGTGACTGGTCGGTCAACCAGTACTTTGTGCGCCGCCCGAAGACCTCCGCATCGCCGTTTGCGCGCGGCATCACCACGTTTGCGAGCTGGCGCGAGATCCGCGAGAAGGACGACGACGGCGAAGCTCAGTCGGCCGAGCGACTGATCGCGACCTACACCGATCTCAAGCCCGCCGACCTCGCCAACACCATGCTTGATCTGCCCGGCGAGCGACTGCTCGAGGTGGCCGGCGAGCTCTCCGATGACCGCCTCGCGGACGCCCTCGAGGAGATGCCCGAGACCAGCCAGATTCAGATCCTGGCGAGCCTCAGTGATAAGCGCGCGGCCGATGTGCTCGACCACATGCAGCCGGATGACGCGGCCGACCTCATCGGCCAGATGTCCGAGGAGCGCGGTGAGCAGCTGCTCGACCTGATGGAGCCCGAGGAGGCGGAGGACGTCCGTCTGCTGCTGTCCTTCGCCCCGGATACCGCGGGTGGTCTGATGACCACCGAACCCATCATCCTCTCGGCCGACTCCACCGTCGCCGAAGCGCTGGCGCTGGTGCGCAAGGCCGAGCTGGCCCCCGCGCTGGGTGCCGCGGTGTGCATCACCCTGCCGCCGTATGAGCCGCCCACGGGGCGATACCTCGGCATCGTGCACTTCCAGAAGATGCTGCGCTATCCCCCGCACGAGCGCCTCGGCACCATCATGGATCAGAGCCTCGAACCACTGACCACCGATTCCTCGGCGGCCCGCGTGGCCCGCACGCTCGCGAGCTACGACCTGGTGTCCGTCCCGGTGGTGGACGATAATCACCGCCTGGTGGGCATGGTCACTATCGATGACGTGCTCGACTTCCTGCTGCCCGATGACTGGCGCACCCAGGAATCCGATATCCCCGTGCGCCGAAGTACGTCGCGGTTTCATCACACCCCACGCAACACGAACGGCACGCCTCGGGAGGGACGATAATGGCAAAGCAGCGACGAACTGACGCGGGCCTCGACGCCCCCAAGGGGCTGCGCGGCGCGGTTCTCGCCTCCCGAGACAAGACCGACCGCGACCGGTTTGGCCGATTCACCGAGTGGGTAGCGCGTGCCATGGGAACCCCCGGGTTTCTCGTGGGGCTCACGCTGTTCTGTGTGGCCTGGATCGTCTACAACTCCTGGGGCCCGGAAAACATCCGCTTTGACTCGGCCGCGTTTGGTTTCACCGCGCTGACCCTGATCCTCTCCCTGCAAGCCTCCTATGCGGCACCGCTGATCCTGCTCGCGCAGAACCGTCAGGATGACCGCGACCGCGTGCAGATCGAGCAGGACCGTCAGCGCGCCGAACGCAACCTCGCCGACACCGAGTACCTCGCCCGCGAGGTCGTGGCGTTGCGACTCGCGATGAAGGATCTCGCGTCGAAGGACTTCATCCGTCACGAACTGCGTGCTCTACTGGAGGAGCTGGAACGCGATCGCGAACCGGCCGCCACCGAGGAGGAGCACCGCTCGTGACAGACACCGCCACCGTGCCTTCGGACCCCCGCGAGCACGAGGCCCTGTGGCGCGCGCTCGGCACCGTGCAGGATCCCGAGATCCGGCGCCCGATCACCGAGCTCGACATGGTCGAGTCCGCCCGGGTGGATGACGCCGGCGTCGCACACGTTGGCATTCTGCTAACCATCGTGGGCTGCCCGGCGGCGAACGCGATCGAGGCCGCCGTGCGCGCTGCCGCTTCCGGCGTCGAGGGGGTTGGTGCCGTGGAGCTGACCGTGGGCGTGATGACCCCGGCGCAGCGGCAGGCCCTGACCGAGCGTCTGCGCGGCGACCGCGGCACCCGCGAGATGCCGTTTGGGCCGGGCACGCTGACCCGGGTCTTTGCCGTGACCAGCGGTAAGGGAGGGGTGGGCAAGTCCACCATCACAGCGAACCTCGCCGCGGCCTTTGCCGCGCGCGGACTGCGCGTGGGCATCGTGGATGCGGATGTTCACGGGTTCTCGATTCCGGGCCTGCTCGGGGTCGGCGAAAACGCCCCGGAGGCGGTGCGGCCCACCCGGCTGGACAACATGATCCTGCCCCCGGTGGCCCACGGCATCAAGCTCATCTCGATCGGCATGTTCCTGGATGATCCGCGGGCGGCCGTGGCCTGGCGCGGGCCGATGCTGCACCGTACCATCAACCAGTTCCTCACCGACGTCTACTTCGGCGACCTCGACGTTCTCCTTCTCGATCTGCCGCCCGGCACCGGAGACATCGCGATCTCGATCGGGCAGCTGCTGCCCAATGCCGAGGTTGTGGTGGTGACGACCCCGCAGCCCGCGGCCGCCGAGGTGGCCGAGCGCTCGGGTACCCTCGCGGTCCAGACCGGGCAGCGCATCGCCGGGGTCATCGAAAACATGGCCGGGCTCGTACAGCCCGATGGCAGCGTGCTCGACCTGTTCGGCAGCGGCGGCGGTGCCCTCGTGGCCGAACGGCTCTCGACCATCGCCAAGCGTCCGGTGCCGGTACTCGCATCCGTACCGCTGAGCGTCGAGCTGCGCACCGGCGGCGATGCCGGGGTACCCGTAGTGATCGCCGATCCCGAAAGCTCGGCGAGCCGCGCGATCCTCTCGGCTGCCGACGCCCTGCTCGCGGGTGGCCGCAGCCTCGCCGGGGTAAAGCTGGGCCTCAGCCCGCGCTAACATTCACACCCGTTGGCGTGGGCAGTGCCCGCCCTAGGTGCAGTGCCTGCCTAGGTTGCGTCGGGGTCGAAGGGTGCGTGCTCCACCGGCTCGCCCGCCATGATGGCGCGCAGTCGCACGGTCGCGGACTCATCAATGCGCGGACCTGAAGCTGCCGGGCCCGAGGCCCCCGGCCAGGAACCGGCCGAACCGGTGGCAGCTGCCGCACCGGCCGCTGTACCGGCGGCAGCGGCCGCGGTGCCCATACCCGTGCCGGCCCCGGCGCCCGCGCTCGCGGCGGGCACCTCGGCGTCATCCGAGAGCGCCTCACGAATAATTCGGCGCGGATCGTACTGCCGAGGGTCGAGCTTTTTCCAGTCGACCTCGTTGTACTCCTCGCCCATGTCGTCCTTGAGGCGGTCCTTCGCACCGCTGGCCATCTCCCGCAGCGAGCGGACGAGGCGAGCGAGCTGAGAGGCCAGCTGCGGGAGCCGATCCGGGCCCAGCAGGAACGCCGCAAGCACGCCGATGATCAGCAGCTTGTTGAACGAGAACCCGAGGTCAAACACCCCTTCAGCCTACCGCGCCGCGTCGCGCTCGGTGTACCCGGAGACACCTGTAATGTAGAGGGGATCGTTCAGACGGAAGGGCACACTATGTCCGAGCAGGATTCAAACTGGAAATACGCCGACGACATCGTCATCGAGTCCGAGGCGATTCGTCGTGCCCGCTCGCAATCGCTTGAGTTTGGCCTTGACCCCGTCTCCCCCGCGCTCGGTGCCCAGTTGGCCGTTTTTGCCGCCGCGAGCCGAGCTGCGAACATCATCGAAATCGGCACCGGTGCCGGTGTGTCGGGTCTGTGGCTGCTGCAGGGGTCGACCTCCTCGGTGCTGACCACGATCGATCACGAACCCGAGCACCTGGCCGCCGCCAAGCAGGCCTTTGCCGATGCCGGTATTCCGTCTTCCCGGCTGCGCCTGATCGGCGGCCCGGCTCTCGACGTGCTCACCCGCATGAACGAGAACAGCTACGACATCGTGCTCGTGGATGCCGACCCCGCGCAGGTCATCGAAACCGTTGAGCACGCCCTGCGCCTGGTGCGCCCGGGCGGCACCGTGCTGGTGCCGCACGCGCTCTGGCAGGGCCACGTGGCAGACCCGGCCAAGCGCGATGACATCACCACCGCGTTCCGCACGCTGGTGGAGGAGATCGCCGCCTCCAGCGCCGTGGTGAGTGCGCTGTCCCCCGCGGGTGACGGCCTCCTTCAGCTGACCATCCGCGCGTAGAACCCACGCGCACCAAAAGGGCCGATATCCACCCGGATATCGGCCCTTTTGTTCTGCCCGTAAACGGAACGGCGGGCGGGATCCGAGGATCCCACCCGCCGGGTGAACCGAACGCTACTACTTGGTGAGCGGCGCCAGGGTCGGGTCGTTAGCGTACGCCTCGGCGGCGTTGGCCTTGGTCACGATTACCGGCGGCAGCAGGTAGGCAGGAACGATCTTCTTGCCGTTGTTGTAGTCGGTGTCGTTGTTGGTGGTCACCGGCTTGCCGGCCTGCAGCTCCTTGGCCATCTCGATGGCCTGCTTCACCAGGTTGCGGGTGTCCTTGTTGATGGTGGAGTACTGCTCGCCGGCCATGATCGACTTGACCGACTCCGCCTCGGAGTCCTGACCGGTGATGATCGGGAGGGTCTTACCGGCCGACTTGACCGACGCGATGATGGCGCGGGCCAGGGTGTCGTTCGGGGAGAGTACGCCGTCCAGCTCGGTGCCGGAGTAGTTCGCGGCGAGCAGGGTGTCCATGCGGTTCTGGGCGTTCTCGGCCTTCCAACCGGCGGTGGCGGTCTGCTTGATGTCGGTCTGACCCGACACAACCTTCAGGGTGCCATCGTCGATCTTCGGCTGCAGCACCTTCATCGCGCCGTCGAAGAACACGGCCGAGTTGGCGTCATCGGAGGAACCCGAGAACAGCTCGATGTTGTACGGGCCGTCGGCCTTCTTGGCCTTCATGCCGTCGAGCAGGGCCTGACCCTGCAGCTCGCCGACCTTGAAGTTGTCGTAGGCCACGTAGTAGTCCACGTCCTCGGTGTTGAGGATCAGGCGGTCGTAGGCGATAACGGTGGCACCGGCCTCCTTCGCGGCCTTCACCTGCGGGCCGAGCTGGCTACCATCAGCGGCACCGATGATGATGACCTTCGCACCCTTGGTGACCATCGACTGGATCTGGTTCTGCTGGTCCTGAACCGGCGACGAGGCACCGGCGTACTGAACGTCGCCCTTGAATCCGGCTTCCTTCAGGCCGTCGGTGAACAGGTCACCGGCGAGAACCCAGTTCTCACTGGTCTTTGCGGGCAGTGCCACACCGATCAGGGAGTCCTTCGCGAATCCGGCAGCGTCGCCGCTCGAGGAGGAGGAGGGGGTGCCTGCGTCACGGCTGGAGCAGCCGGCGAGGGTGAGTGCCGCAGCAGCCGCGATGGCGACGGTGGCAAGTGCAGTCTTGCGGAACATAGCTTTCTCTTTCTGTTTTGTGATTGAGGTATTGCGAGTGGAAAAATTTAGGACTTGTTGACGGGAACGCCCAGCTCGTCGCCGTTGCGGTTGCGACGGGCGGTGAGGGCCCCGATCACGGAGAATCGGCCGCTGTTCTTGTTGATCACGTCGATGGCAACGGCGGCGAGGAGCACGAGGCCCTTGATGATGAGCACCTTGTCAGAGCCCACACCGATCAGCTGCAGACCGTTGTTCAGGAAGGCCATGACCAGACCACCGATGATCGAACCCGGAACGGTTCCGATACCACCGGCCACCGCGGCACCACCGATGAAGACGGCGGCGATCGCGTCGAGCTCCCAGTTGGTACCGTCCATTGCGCCGGCGGCACCGGCCCGGGCGATGTAGAGCATTCCGGCGAGGGCGGCGAGCATCGACATGTTCATCATGACGAGGAAGTTGATGCGCTTGGTGTTCACACCGGAGAGCTCGGCGGCCCGCTTGTTGCCACCCACGGCGTAGATGTGGCGGCCGATGATGGTGCGGCGGGTCAGGAACGAGTAGAGCAGGATCAGGATGATGAGCACGATACCCGAGTTCGGGAAGCTCTTGCCCACGTCGGCCCCGGCGAACAGGAAGGTGGCGAAGGCGATGATCGCGGTCAGCAGCGCGAGGCGCACCACCACAACCCAGGTCGGAACGGCGTCGGCACCGGTGCGCTGTGCGGCACGACGGGCACGAATATCGCGCCAGATCACGGCGACCACGGCGATCAGGCCGAGCAGCAGGGTCAGGTTGTTGAACCCGGTGTTGGGGCCCACCTCGGGCAGCACGCCGGCGAGGAGCGACTGGTAGTCGTTCGGAACCGGCACGGCGGTGGAGTTACCGATCATGAGCTGCAGACCGCGGAAGAGCATCATGCCGGCGAGGGTCACGATGAATGCGGGGATGCCCACGTACGCCACCCAGAAGCCCTGCCAGGCACCGATGATCAGACCAACCACCAGGCCGGCGATGATCGCCAGCGGCCAGGGCACGTTGAAGTCGTTCATCATCTTCGCCACGATCACGCCGGTGAGGGCCGCGACCGAACCGACCGAGAGGTCGATGTGGCCGGCGATGATCACCATGACCATACCGATCGCGAGGATCAGGATGTAGGAGTTCTGCGAGACGACGTTGCTCAGGTTGGTGGGCAGCAGGGTCGCGCCGTCGGTGAGACCGTTGAAGAGCAGGATGATCACTACCAGGCTGACCAGGATGCCCAGCTGACGCAGGCTCGAGGTGTTGCCGTTACCGAAGATCTTCTTCAGGTCTTTGATGCCGCTCATGCTGCATTCGCTTTCTTTTGGGTGGCGGTCATGCTCTTCATGAGCAGTTCTGGGTCGGCCGTTTCGGCCGTGAACTCGTTGGTGATGGCACCCTCGAAGATCGTGTAGATGCGATCCGAGAGGCCGAGGAGTTCGGGGAGTTCGGAGGAGATCAGGATGATTCCCTTACCCTGGGCGGCGAGCTGCTGAATGATCGTGTAGATCTCAAACTTCGCGCCGACGTCGATGCCGCGGGTGGGCTCATCGAGGATCAGGATGTCCGGGTCGGTGAACATCCACTTGGCGAGCACCACCTTCTGCTGGTTTCCACCGGAGAGGGTGTCCACGCCGCTCTCGACGCTCGAGGTCTTGATGCGAAGCTTTCCGCGGTAGTCCTCGGCGACCTCGTGTTCGGCGCGCTCGTTGACGACACCGGCGGAGGAGATCTTGGTGAGCTTGGCCGAGACGACGGAGCGCTTGATGTCGTCGAGCAGGTTGAGCCCGAGGGCCTTGCGGTCCTCGCTCACGTAGGCGATGCCGTGTTTGATGGCCTCGGCCACGTTGCGGATCTGGATTTCCTGGCCGTCCTTGACCAGCGTGCCGCTGACGAAGTTGCCGTAGGAGCGGCCGAAGATACTCATCGCCAGTTCGGTGCGTCCGGCACCGACGAGCCCGGCGAGGCCCACGACCTCGCCGCGGCGCACGTGCAGGGTTTCGCCCTTGCACACCAGGCGCTCACTCGAGGTGGGGTGCTGAACGGTCCAGTCGTGCACCTCGAAGAAGGACTCCCCCACGGTGGCGAGGCGGTCCGGAAAGCGGGACTGCAGGCTGCGTCCCACCATGCCGCGGATGATGCGGTCCTCGTCCACCGCACCCTCGTCCACCCGGAGGGTTTCGATGGCGTGGCCGTCACGAATGATGGTGATCGAGTCGGCGATCTGGGCGATCTCGTTGAGCTTGTGGGAGATGATGATCGAGGAGATCCCGCGCCCCTGCAGGCCCTTGATCAGGTCGAGCAGGTGCTGCGAGTCGGTCTCGTTGAGGGCCGCGGTGGGCTCATCCAGGATGAGCAGCTTGACCTGCTTGGCGAGCGCCTTGGCGATCTCGACCAGCTGCTGCTTGCCCACACCGATGTCCTTGATCTGGGTGTCCGGGTCTTCGCTCAGACCCACCCGGGCGAGGAGTTCAACGGCGGCGAGGCGGGTGGCCTCCCAGTCGATCGCACCGCGCTTGGTGACCTCGTTGCCGAGGAAGATGTTCTCGGCGATGGAGAGCTCGGGGATGAGGGCGAGCTCCTGGTGGATGATGACGATTCCCGCGGCCTCGCTGGCGCGAATGTCGCGGAAGCGCTGCACCTCGTTCTGGTAGACGATGTCTCCGCTGTAGGTTCCGAACGGGTAGACCCCGGAGAGAACCTTCATGAGGGTCGACTTGCCGGCACCGTTCTCGCCGCAGATGGCGTGAACCTCTCCGGCACGAACCGCCAGGTTGACCTCGGAGAGGGCGAGAACGCCCGGGAACTCCTTGGTGATGTTTACCATCTCGAGGATGTTGGGCTTAGCGGCCATCGGGGAACACCTCCCGCAGAGCGGTCGGCGCGATGATCAGGGTGAGCATGGGCTCCCTTTCGCTGGACAACGTTGTCACTCCCGCTCGAAAGCGGTGCTGTGGCCAAAATGTGACCGTTCACATTTCGTATCAATAAAGTAGGCCCATCCTGGCGACGATGTCAATCTCGGAGAGGTAACGATTCGCCAAGGGGCCGTTTTAGGCTGATATTGCGGGGGTTCGACCCGGCCAGTTCGGGCGTGTCGAAACCGGGGCGGTGGACTCCCGCACGAGCAGCGGCGCGTGCAGCACCACCGACTGGGCACCCTCACCCTCGATCTGGGCGATGACCTCCTGGATCATCCGTCGACCGACCATCACGAAGTCCTGCCGCACGGTGGTCAGCGGCGGGAAGAAGTGCCCGGCATCGGGCACATCGTCGAACCCGACCACGCTGATGTCCTCGGGCACGCGCAGGCCGGCCTCCCGGAATGCGTGAATGAGCCCGAGTGCCACCTGGTCATTGAGGGCAAACACCGCGGTGAATGGATCGCCGCGCAGCAGCTCCTTGCCCGCCTGGTATCCAAAGCTCGCGGTGTGCTCCCCGAGGATCGGCGGATGCAGGCGCAGTTCGGCCTCCCCGATCGCCGCGAGGAAGCCCTGCATGCGCTCATCGGCCTCGATCCAGTTCTGCGGGCCACCGACGTGCAGGATCTCGGTGTGCCCCAGCGAGATGAGGTGCTGAACGGCCTGATAGGAGCCCTGATACTGGTTCACGGCGACATTGAAGGCCCCGGGCCGGCTGAGTGAATCGGCCACAAACAGCGGCACCCCCGGCGCGTTTGCCGCGACGGTTGACACCAGTTTGGCCTGCGGGGCGATCACCACGATGGCCTCCACGCCCTGGGCGAGCAGGCGTTCGATATCGGCGTCGACACCGTCTCCGATGCCCATTGCGGTCACCAGCGCGAGACGGTAGCCGTTTGCGTTGGCCTCCTGCTCCATCGCGATCATCATGGCCTGCGGGCCGTAGAGCGCGGTGGAGTGCGTCGAGAGCACGCCGATCATTTTTGTGCGCTGGGAGGCGAGCACCCGCGCGGCCTGATTGGGCCGGTAGCCGATCTCCTCGATGGCCGCGAGAACGGCCTCCCGGGTCTTATCCCGAATTTTTGGCGAGTTATTGAGTACTCGCGAAACGGTTTGGTGAGACACCCCCGCCGCGGCCGCGACGTCGCGAATATTGGGTGCCCGACCGATGGGTCGTGCGTTCACTTTCACTCCTCAGAGCAGAACGGGACAACTGCGATGTCGCCCTCGGAGATGGGGCCCGGTGCTCACAAGGCAGGATGCGGCCTTCCCGGAATGCGCGACGCATCTGCGTCTTCGCAACCACTCTCCACACGATACAACACGTCATCGAACACTCGGAGAAAGTTGTCAGAAGTACGTCGAATCGGTTCGATCCCGAGGACGACACTGCCCCGGAGTTTCCGAGGAAACTCCGGGGCAAGGTCAAACCAGTGTGCGTTTAGGCGGGCTCCACGACTCCCGAGAGGACCCTGTGGAGTTCCTTTGCCTCTTCGTCGTTCACCGAGACCACGAGCCGTCCGCCGCCCTCGAGCGGGACACGCACGATGATCAGGCGCCCTTCCTTTACGGCCTCCATTGGTCCGTCCCCAGTCCTGGGCTTCATCGCTGCCATTCGGTTCCCCTTCCGTGGTTTCCTGTTCCCATTATCAGCCATTCGTGGGGCCGGTGGAAATCCATGGCGATCAATGACGCCCCCACTCACCCGACAGCATGCGTCCGCAACCACCGGGCCACACCGAGATGAGCCTCGCGCGACCCGGGAGATAAATAGGCCCACATCTGGGGTTATTTATTTTGACCCGGGAAGCGGCGTGGGCAATTGAGCATTCAGAAAGCGTCAGGCAATACCCAAAACTGGGCGTATGAGATCTCGCGACACGATGGGTAATTTGGGCCGCGTCTGGCCGCAATACCCCTCCCGTCTAGCGTGTTTTGCCACCGAGCCAGGCACGCAGACCCCGCTCGCAGGCGGTGATTTCGGCCACGTCCACGCGCTCGTCATCGGCGTGGGCACGCAGCGGATCTCCCGGCCCGTAGTTGACCGCGGGGATCCCCAGTGCCGAGAATCGGGCGACGTCCGTCCAGCCGTATTTGGGCAGCGCGGGCACGTTCAGCGCCTCCAGGAAGCGCTTCGCGAGGGGCGCATCGAGGCCCGGACGGGCACCCTCGGCGCGGTCTACCACGGTGATGTCCCACTGCCCGAAGAGCTCCTCCAGGTGGGCGATGGCCTCATCGGCGCTCTTGTTCGGTGCGAAGCGATAGTTGATGTGCACCATGCACTCATCCGGGATGACGTTGCCCGCAATTCCACCCGTGATACCCACGGCATTCAGTCCCTCGCGGTAGACCAGGCCCTCGACCTCGATCTGCTGCGGCTCATAAGCGGCGAGTGCCGCCAGGATGGGCGCGGCCGCGTGAATGGCGTTCTCCCCCACCCAGGCGCGGGCCGAGTGCGCCCGCTTCCCGCGGGTGCGAACCTCGATGCGGACGGTGCCGTTACAGCCGCCCTCGACCTCGGAGCGGGTCGGTTCACCGAGAATCGCAAAGTCCCCAACGAACAGGTCGGGTCGGGCTTCGGCGAGCAGGCGGAGGCCGTTGAGGTCGCTCGAAACCTCCTCGTTGTCGTACCACATCCAGGTGATGTCCACGGCGGGTTCGATGAGCTCTGCGGCCAGCAGAACCTGCACCGCGACGCCCGCCTTCATGTCCACGGTGCCGCGGCCCACGAGGTGGTCAATCCCGTCGATTTCCACGCGCTGAACGGGAAGATTGTTGTTGATCGGGACGGTGTCCACGTGCCCGGCGATGATGACGCGCTGGGCGCGACCCAGATTGGTGCGCGCGGTCAGGGTGTTGCCGTGGCGGATGAGCTCGAGGTGTTCGAAGCCCTCCAGGGTCGCGACGAGACGATCCACGAGGTGGGCCTCGCCACCCGATACCGAGGCCTCGTCGCAGAGGTCTTGGGTGAGCTGGATGGATCCGGCGGTGAGGTCAAAGGGCAGCGCGGCAGTGGTGGACATACCCCGATTCTAGGGTGTCGCCTTCTCTCCGGCGACCTCGGCCGAGCACCCACCCAGCCGTGAATTCCCCGTATTCGCACGCGTGTGCACCACAACGTTTCCGCGTGGAGGCCCCGAATTCGCTAGCCTTACCCTATGAGTGCTACTGACGCCGCCGCGACCCCCGACCACGCCTGGGGCTACGGCCTCGCAACCATTACCGATGCCGGCACCGTGCTGGACACCTGGTATCCGGCACCCGAGCTGGGCACGCTGCCCGCGGGCCGCGAGCCGTGGATCACCCCGGCCGAGATCGAAGACCTCACCGGTCCGGATGAGCGCCGTGGTGTGCGCCTGGAGTCGGTGACCGTGGAGATCACCCTTGCCGCGGCCCCCGCCAGCACCTCGGATGCCTACCTGCGCCTGCACCTGCTGAGCCACCTGAAGGTTGCCCCGAACACCATCAACCTGGATGGCATCTTCGCCTTCCTGCCGAACGTGATGTGGACCACCGCGGGCCCCGTTGACCCGGAGTTCTTCGACGCCAACCGCCCACGTCTGACCCGCGCCGGGATCAGCCCGGTGGGTCTCGATAAGTTCCCCCGTCTGCTCGACTATGTGAGCCCCGCCGGCGTGCGCATTGCCGACGCCTCGCGCGTGCGTCTCGGCGCACACCTCGCCCCGGGCACCACCGTGATGCACGAGGGTTTTGTGAACTTCAACGCCGGTACTGTGGGTACCTCGATGGTCGAGGGCCGTATCTCGCAGGGCGTGATCGTGGGCAACGGGTCGGACATCGGCGGCGGTGCCTCGATCATGGGCACCCTCTCCGGCGGCGGCACCCAGCGCATCACCATCGGCGAGCGCTCGCTGCTCGGCGCCAACTCGGGCATCGGCATCTCGATCGGAGATGACTGCGTGGTCGAGGCAGGCCTGTACGTGACCGCGGGTACCAAGGTCACCCTGCTGGATGGCGACCGTGCAGAGCCCCGCCGGGTCAAGGCCGCCGAGCTCTCGGGCGTCGCCAACCTGCTGTTCCGCCGCAACTCGCTGACCGGTGGCGTCGAGGTGCTGCCGCGCTCGGGCGTGGGCATCGTGCTGAACGCCGCGCTGCACGCGTAGGTGACTTTCAGACCGGCCGGGGCTATGTGCCCCGGCCGGTTTGTGTTTCCTGGCGCGCTTTGTGTTTCCTGGCGCGCTTTACGTAGCCGCGTGTAGCGGTGGGTTGGTGCGGCGGCTGTTTTCCCGGCACACTGGAGTCATGACCGGTGCGCGCGAGATTGAACGTAAGTATGACGTCCCCGAGGGCGCGGCCCTGCCGAGCCTCACCGGCGTGCTGCCGGGCTTTACCGCCGGGGAGCCGCACACCTTCGAGATGAGCGCAACCTATCTGGATACCGCGGATCACGCCCTCTCGACCGCACGTACGGCTCTGCGTCGCCGCGAGGGCGGACACGATGCCGGCTGGCATATCAAGGTGAGCACGCAGGAGGGGCGTTTCGAGACGCAGTGGCCCCTGGATTCACCGGTCTCTGCCTCCGCGACCTCCGTGGCCCCCTCGGACGCTGAAATTCCCGATGTGGTGCGTGCCGAGCTGGCCTCCCGCTTTGGCCTGGCCGATGCGAGCTTCGCTCCCATCGCGGTGCTGCGCACGACCCGCACCACGGTCATCCTGCGCGATGCCGAGGGCCGTGACCGGGTCGAGATCGCCGACGATACCGTGGTCGCCCTCGACGTGGCGGCGGGTATCACGAGCACCTGGCGGGAGTGGGAGGCCGAGTTTCTTCCACTGCCCGGCACCGATGGCAACGGTGCGGCCGCCGAGGCCGAGGCCACCTCGCTCCTCAACGTGGTCGAGATTCACCTGCGCGCCGCGGGGGCTGTACCCGCGGCGTTTGGGTCGAAGCTCGGCCGTACGCTCCGCCGCTAGAGGTGCATAGGGAGCCAGGCGGCGATGATCGCGATGGCTCCGAGCACACACGTGGAGAATGCGAAGTAGCTCGCCGTCGAGGTGCGGCGCACCCCGCGGGCGAGGAGCGCGAACACCACCGCGAGCACCATGAATACGGTGATGGCGATGTGTGGCACGCCGGCCCAGTCGAGCGCAGCGTTTTCGGGAATCCGGACGCCGAATCCCGCGGCGGCGAAGCGGTCCAGGGTGAGCATCCAGCCCAGGGTGAGGCTCGCGGCGGCGGCGATGGTGAGCCGCAGCGCGGTGCCTCCCCGGCCGCGGCCGGGGAGGGGCCGCAGGTTGTCGCCGTCGCGGTTGCTGTGGATGCGCGCGATCAGGGTGAGTGCACCGATCAGGTAGCCCCCGAGCACGTAGCCGGCACCACCCGACCAGGCCATGACCAGGACATACGAGATTCCGAACTGCACCACGCTGGCCGTGGCCTGCGCCGGGTGTACCCCGTGCAGGAACTGGGAGAGCAGCGCGGCGAGGGCGATGCCGAGCACCACGGCCACCGGCACGCTGATGCGCCGGATCCGCTGCGCCTGGGCCGAGGGAGGGGTTTCCGGCCGCATCAGGAACACCGCCTGAGCCGCCCACACCGCGCTGATCGCGAATCCGAGGACCACCACGGAGGCACGATCCTGCACGGGGTTCTCCCCGATCACCGGGGCACCCGCGATCGCTTCGATCGTGGCCAGGGTGAGAAATGGCGTGCCGATCGAGGCACCCAGCAGAATGCCGCTGACCACGACCAGGAGCGGACTGTTGTTGCTGAGGCGACGGATGCGGTCCACGTGGTGGGCCACGAGCATCGATCCGGCGATGATCAGCGGGGCGGCCGTCAGCACCACCTGCTGACCGTAGTATCCGCCGCCGAAGAGCAGCGGGATAATGGTGCCCAGCGCGAGAATAACGAGCGCATGGCATACCGCGATGAGGTTGAGCCGGGTTGCCCGCCAGCGACGCAGTGGCGGACGCTGCCGGGGCACGACAGGGTCGGAGCCCTGAGCGATCACGGGGATCCGAGTCATGCGCCGGTGCTTTCTAGTACGTCGGTGAGTTCCGAGTACGGGATGAGTGTGGGCGCGGCCGATGCCGCGTCAAAGGTGGTCCAGGCGGCGGTCAGGGCGAAGGTAGCGAGCACCGCGGCCGCGAGAATGAGTCCGAGCCCGCGCCTCGATCGGCGCACCATCCAGGCGGCGACGGCGGCAAGGATTCCCAGCGCGAACACCACGGTGATGCCCACCCGCGGGATGCCTGCGGCGGTGAGGTAGTCGGTGTTTCCCGGGTACTGGTTGAAGGCGGCCTCGGCGATGCGGTCGAGGCTCAGCATCCAGCCGGTGGTGATCAGGGCGAGCGTGGCGAGGGTCAGGCCCGCCCCCGCTGCGCGCGTGGAGGACTCCGGGCGGGAACGGATCTCCGGTTCATCGCGGCCGGTTCCGATGCGGGCCACGACGATCAGCCCCCAGAGGAGGAGGGCACCGATCACGTATCCGGGGATGCAGTAAAACGGGCCGAGCATCAGCATCGGGATGAACACGGAGGCGTGGGAGATGGGGGCGGTGCCGCCTTCGATGACGTTGATGATCACGTAGATGGTCGGGATCGCGATGAATGCCGCGACGACCGCGGCCACCACGATGATGCGGCGAGCGCGGAGCGTGAGGATCTCGGCACCGCGGGTGGGGGCGGTCAGAATCGCCCGGCCGAGCGCCACCCAGATGAGGCAGAACAATCCCCCGGCGATCAGCAGCACCGCACTCGCGACGATCTCGGAGGGCGGCCGCACTCGCCCGATTTCCTGGATGACCGTCAGCGTGATCATGGGCGTCCCGATGGCGGATCCCAGCACCACGGCGCTCACAATGACCAGCGGGCCGGTTGAGTTGCTCAGTAGTCGGATTCGTTCCAGCCCGTGAGCCACGATGATCGCGCCGATGACCACGGCCGGCGCATTGCCCATCACCACAAACAGCAGGCTCTCGTAGGTGCCGATCAGCGGCGGGGTGAACGCGGCAATCGCGACGATCAGGACACCGGCGAGTGCACCTCGAACGCTCGTGCCCGAAAACAGCCGGGTCACCGCGGCGGACGGGGTGACGCGCATTGCGCTTGAGGGGTCGTCGACCGTGGCGGTGGGGATGCTCATGACCAGAGGCTACTGTCTCGGCCCCGGATGCTCCACGCTCACGCAGCGTGGCGGACATCGAGTGTCCTCGAACTGGGGGCAGCCGCACGTGTAAACCCCTACCGGAACTGAAACGGACCGATTAAATCCACGTGGAAATCAGCGCGATGGCCGTCAGCAGCGCGGCGGTCGAGACGAGCCAGACCGTGGCCGACATCGCGCGCACGGTGAAGGCAGCGACGGCGGAGGTCAGCGCCAGCAGCATGAGGATCGTGATGGCGACGCTCGGGGTGGCCGAGTCAATGCTTTCGCCCGGGTGGGTGGAGAAAATCAGGTTGGAAACGCGATCCAGGGCGAGCAGCCAGCCCAGCGTCGCCGTCGACAGCGACACCGTGATGAGGGCCGTCAATACTCGCCGAGACCGCGCCTCTTCGGGGCCATCGACGGCTGTCTCCGCACGCGACCGGACACTGCGGGCAATAGCGATAAACCCGCTCGCGAGGAGCATCCCGAGCAGACAACCGGGCAGGTAGGACCACAGGGCCAGCATCGGGATGGCTACCCCGGAACCCAGCGCGCTGACAATGTCCCATCCGCCTAGGCTCATTCCCATGAAAACCGGGATGGCCAAGCCGATCGCGAAGATCACCCGGCTCACGATTCGGTGGAGCGTGGCGGCGCTGCGCTCGGGAGCCCACGGGGAGGAGCGCAGGACGACCACGGCCACCGCGACCCACACGAGAACGAGGCACGCTCCCAGCACCGGGATCAGGATGGGGTAGCGCACGCTCGTGCCCACGCCCTCGATCAGGGACTGGATCAGACCGAAGGTGAGAGCCGGCATCCCCCACGCGCCGCCGAGCCCCAGCGCGGCGGCGACCACGAGGGTGGCGTTTCCGCCCGAGAGAATGCGAATGCGAGCGATGAAGCGGGTAACCAGCATTGATCCGAGCACAACCCACGGCGCCCCGAAGTAGATGATCTGGGGGTCGAAGTAGGGTGACCCGGAAATCGGGACGAAGATTAGGGGCAGGATCAGAATGATGAGCGCCGCGAGGCCACCCACCATGTTGAGCCAGGCGGCTTCCTGCGCCGAAATGAGCGGTTTCCGCTTGGCGGAAGGCTCACTACCGGTGCCGAGAGGGAGGGAAGTCATGGCCCCAGCTTAGGCGTCTTCCCAATACACAACGCCACCCTCCGAAGAGGATGGCGTTGTATGAGGTGCTGCTGCGGCCTAGCGTTGCAACGGCTTAGCGCTGCGGCAGATCGCGCTCCGGCTCGCCGATGTAAAGCTGCTGCGGCCGCCCGATCTTGTTCTGCGGGTCGAGGTTCATCTCGCGCCAGTGGGCGATCCAGCCGGGGAGGCGGCCGATGGCGAACAGTACGGTGAACATGCGGGTGGGGAAGCCCATGGCCTTGTAGATCACGCCGGTGTAGAAGTCGACGTTGGGGTACAGGCGACGCTCCTTGAAGTAGTCGTCTTCGAGGGCGAGCTGCTCGAGTTCCATCGCGAGGTCGAGCATCGGATCCTTGACGCCGAGGGCCTGCAGCACCTCGGTGGCGCTCTCCTTGACGAGCTTGGCGCGCGGGTCGTAGTTCTTGTAGACGCGGTGTCCGAAGCCCATGAGCTTGACGCCGTCTTCCTTGTTCTTGACCCGCTCGACGAAGCGCTTGACGCCCTCGCCGGAGTCCTGAATGCGGCCGAGCATCTCGAGCACGGCCTCATTTGCACCACCGTGCAGCGGTCCGGACAGGGCGTTGATGCCCGCGGAGATCGATGCGTAGAGGTTTGCGCCGGTGGAGCCCACGAGGCGCACGGTGGAGGTGGAGGCGTTCTGCTCGTGGTCGGCGTGCAGGATGAGGAGACGGTCGAGCGCGGTGGAGAGCACCGGGTTGATCTCGTAGTTCTCGGCCATGTTGCCGAAGTTCAGCTTGAGGAAGTTGTCAACGAAGCTGAGCTTGTTGTCCGGGTAGAGGAATGCCTGGCCGAGCGCCTTCTTGTGCGCGTAGGCGGCAATTACCGGAAGCTTGGCGAGCAGACGGATGGTGGTCAGTTCGACGTGCTCGGGGTCGTGCGGGTCGGCGCCGGACTCGTAGTAGGTCGACAGGGCCGACAGGGCGCTGGAGATCACCGACATGGGGTGTGCGGTGTGCGGCAGGGCCGAGAAGAAGCGCTTGAGGTCTTCGTGCAGCAGCGTGTGGCGGCGGATCCGCTCGTCAAACTCGCCGAGCTGGTCGGCGGTGGGAAGCTCGCCGTAGATCAGCAGCCAGGCGACCTCGAGATAGGTCGAGCCGGCGGCCAGCTGCTCGATGGGGTAGCCGCGATAGCGCAGGATGCCCTGATCGCCGTCGATATAGGTGATCCTCGACTTGGTTGCGGCGGTGTTCACAAAGCCGTAGTCCAGGGCGGTGAAGCCGCTCTGCCGCGTCAGCGATGACACGTCCAGGCTCGATGCGCCCTGGCTGGCTCCCAGAATCGGGAACTCGGCGGTGCCGCCGGGGAAGGTCAGGGTAGCTTTCTGCCCGGAAAGATCGTTGTGCGCTCCGTTGTCGCCCACGGTGCCTCCTTGGTTGATTTTCGCTCGTGGCCGCACGCACAGTCGTCTGCGCTGGCGGCCCGGGGTGCGGCACTCGGATAGAGGCCTCATTTGGGGAAGGTTCGCTCCCATCCTAATCGTGTCTGGTGGTGAAGTTCACACCATCACGATGATCGGGCAGGAAAATCGAAAGGATTTCCGGCTACGCCGCCGGGGTTCCCTCGCCCTCGTGCACACGCTCGCGCAGCCGGGTAGCGGCACGGGCGATATCGGCGTCACTCGCGGTCAGCGAGAGACGAACGTTGTGGGGTGAGTGGTCACCGTAGAAGTGGCCGGGGCCGGCCATGATGCCGAGCTCCGCCAGGCGCTCCAGTGATTCCAGCGCGGGCTTTCCCTCGGTCACCCAGAGGTAGAGCCCCGCCTCGCTGCCCTCGAGGGTGAAGCCAGCATCGAGGAGCGCGGGCAGGAGCACCGCGCGGCGGGCACGATAGGTTTCGCGCTGCGCGGCCACGTGCGCGTCATCGCCGAGCGCCACGGTCATCGCGTGCTGCAGAGGTGCCGGGACGATCAGGCCCGCGTGCTTGCGAACGGTCACGAGTCGGGCGATCAGTGCCGGGTCTCCGGCGACGATGCCCGCACGGTAACCGGCGAGGTTTGACTGCTTCGACAGCGAGTAGATCGCGAGGCGATCGGTACGCTCTCCCAGGCGGTCATCGAGGATGCTCGGGATCGGGATGTCGTCCCAGGGCGCTTCCCAGCCCAGCTCGGCATAGCACTCGTCATTGACGATGACGGCTCCCAGCTCGCGGGCACGCTCCACCCGGAGACGCAGATCCTCGAGGGACCACACTCGGCCATCCGGGTTTCCGGGGCTGTTCAGCCAGATCAGGCGGGTAGATTCCGGCCACTCGGCGGGATCGTCGGCGGCGAGGAACTCCGCCCCGGCGATGGCTGCACCGATCGCATAGGTCGGGTAGGCCACGCGCGGGCCCACCACGGTGTCGCCCTCGCCGAGACCCAGCAGGAACGGCAGCAGCGCCACCAGCTCCTTGGACCCGATGGTGGGCAGCACGGCGTCCACGCCCAGACCACTCGCTCCGCGGCGCCGCGCATACCAGTCGCCGATCGCGGCCCGCAGCTCGGGGGTGCCCACCGTGGTGGGGTACGCGTGGGCGTCGGTGGCTTCGGCGAGCGCCGCCCGGATGAGGTCCGGGGTCGGATCAACCGGGGACCCGATCGAGAGATCGATCATCCCCTCGGGGTGTGCCTTCGCCGTCGCGATAAACGGGGCGAGGGTGTCCCATGGGTAGTCCGGGAGCGGCTGCAGCGCCATCGTGTTATCCGGCCTGCGGGGGCAGGACGGAGATCACCGGGTGATCGAAGTCCAGGGTGCCGAGCTTGGCGGCACCGCCCGGGGAGCCGATCTCCGAGAAGAACTCGACGTTGGCCTTGTAATAGTCGGCCCACTCGTCGGGGAGGTCATCCTCGTAGTAGATGGCCTCAACCGGGCATACGGGCTCGCAGGCACCGCAGTCCACGCACTCGTCGGGGTGAATGTACAGCGACCGTTCACCCTCGTAGATGCAGTCCACGGGGCACTCATCGATGCAGGCGCGGTCTTTGACGTCCACGCAGGGCAGGGCAATGACGTAGGTCACGGTAAAAACGGTCCCTTCAAAACAGGTGAATAGAGAAGTGTGGGGGTCGCGATGGTGCGCGACGGCCGGCTAGCCGGGTTGGCCAGGGTGGCCGGGAGCGGCGCCCGATACCGGGCGCACGGGTTTGGAAAAGCGCGGCCAGGCGATCACGATGGTCGCGATCAGCACGGGACCCAGCGTCCAGACCAGGGAGTTTGTGGAGTTATCGATCAGGATGGTGCCGCCCGTGCCGGGCACGGTGAACAGCGCGATCACGCCGATCAGGCCGATGCCGGTGGCGATGACGGCGGCGCGACCCGGCGAGACGAGACGCACACCGAGCATGAGCGCGAGGCTCGCGGCCAACCCGAGGAGCAGACCATAGGGCACGTCAATGCCCGCCACCGTCACGGTGTTGGGATGCGCGACCGTTCCCACCATTCCCATCAGGGCACCGGCCAGAAACGCCAGAATCAGGCTGGGAATGCGGCTTGCCACGCGGGGCTTCTCGGTGCTCTCCGCAGCGGATCCGGCCGCGGGAAAACCGACGCCGAAGGCCGTCTCTGCGGTTCCGCTCGGAGTTGTCCGAGGGGTCGCGGGGAAATCGGCGGGGTTGGTCACGTGTCCAGTGTACTCCGACGCCGGTGCGGGGCCGTGACCGAGGTCGATCTTGACACGCACTCTTCCGTGTCTATTTAGGGCATGCTAGCCTACATCTCACGGCACCCGTTGACGCCACGAGCGACCGTTCTTCCTACTCGTTCCGGCCCTCCGGCTCGCCCCGTGCGCGCCCGATCGCCCCATCCTGTGAATCGGTACAGTGTTCGCTAACTATCTCATCGGCCTTCGCGAGGGCCTCGAAGCCGCCCTCATCGTGGGCATCCTCATCGCCTACCTGGTCAAGATTGATCGGCGCGACCTCCTCGGCCGAGTCTGGGCCGGTGTCGCCATCGCCATCGCCGTAGCGCTCGGTGTGGGGGCCATCCTCACCTGGGGCCCGTATGGGCTGAGCTTCCAGGCGCAGGAAATCCTCGGTGGCGGGCTCTCCATCGTTGCCGTGGGCTTTGTGACCTGGATGGTGTTCTGGATGGGTCGCACCGCCAAGGACCTCGCGACCAACCTGCGCTCCGGCATCGATCGCGCCGCCCAGGGCGCGGGCTGGGGCATCGTGCTCCTCGCATTCCTCAGCGTGGGCCGCGAGGGCGTGGAAACCGCACTGTTTGTGTGGTCTACCGTGGGCCCCAGCTCGGACACCTCCTCGGGAGCGGCCTGGGGTGCTTTCACCGGGGTGCTCCTCGGCATCCTGACCGCGGTGGTCCTCGAACTACTCATCTACCGCGGCCTGCTGCGCATCAACCTCTCGAAGTTCTTCACCTGGACCGGCTACGCCCTCATCGTGGTGGCCGCCGGCGTCCTCGCCTACGGCGTGGGTGATCTGCAGGAGGCCGGCGCCCTGCCCAGCTGGGGCGCTCCGCTCTACGACATCAGCGGCGTGATCCCGCCCACGGGCGTACTCGGTTCCCTGCTGGGCGGGCTCTTCGGGTTCACCCCGATCCCCACTCCCCTGCAGGTGGTCGCCTGGGTGCTGTACCTCGTGACCTGCCTCATCCTCTTTACCCGCCTGGTGCGCTCAAAAAAGAGCCCGGCCACAGCCTCGGCATCCGCACCGGCCACCGTGCCCGAGACCGCCTAGTGCGCGCGCCCTCCCCCGTTCCCCCGTCACCCCATACATTCGCTGATTCTGCTTGGAGTAACCGCATGAGTGCGTCCCCCATCCGTCCCGCCCGCATCGCGAGCATTGTCTCCGGTGCGGCGCTGCTCACCCTGGCCCTGGCCGGCTGCGTGCCCAATAATCCCACCTCGGGCACCGCCCTCACGGTGGACATCACCGACACCACCTGTGTGGTCTCGGCAAACACCGCTCAGGCCGGCACGGTGAAGTTCACCGCGAAGAACACCGGCAAGCAGGTCAACGAGTTCGAGATTCTGGCCGCGGATAAGCTGCGCATCGTGGGCGAGAAGGAGAACATCACGCCCGGACAGAGCATCGACTTTGTCACCCATCTGGAGCCGGGTACCTACTACACCGAGTGCAAGACCGGCATGGTGGGTGAGGGTGTGGGCACCACGAAGTTCACGGTGACCGGCACGTCCGCCAAGATCGACGCCTCGAAGCAGCAGCAGATCGACACCGCGGTAACCAACTACATCGGCTACATCAAGGACCGCACCGCGGCGCTCGTGCCCGCGGTCAAGGAGTTCACCGATGCCTACCGCGGTGGCGATGATGCAAAGGCCCGCGAGCTCTACGCGCTCGCCCGGGTGAACTACGAGCGGATCGAGCCCACCGCCGAGGCCTTCGGCGATCTCGACCCGAAGATCGACGTCCGCGAGGGCGACGCGAGCGAGGACGGCGTGCCCTTCATCGGATTCCACCGCATCGAGAAGGATCTCTGGGCACCCGCCGGGTTTACGCCGAGCGATGCCGCCGGCCGTGCGGTTCTTGCCGACGGCCTGGTGCAGGACATTCAGAAGCTCTACGACCTGGTGCACGAGAAGGACTTCACCGTGAGCCTGGACGACATCTCCAACGGCGCGATCGGTCTGCTCGATGAGGTCGCCACCTCGAAGATCACCGGCGAGGAGGACGAGTTCTCGCACACCGACCTCTATGATTTCCAGGCCAACGTCGAGGGTGCCGCCGTCGCCTACGGCAACGTGCGCGATATCGCGAAGGCCGCGGACGCCGAGGGCGCAAAACTCGTCGAGTCGATCGATGCGAAACTCACCTCACTCAACACGCTGCTCGCAACCTACGGTTCGATCGATGCCGGCTTCGTCGCCTACAACACCCTGACCACCGACCAGGTCAAGGAGCTCTCGGACGAGATCAACGCGCTGTCCGAGCCGCTGTCGAAGCTCACCCACACCGTCCTCGGGGTCTCCACCAAGTGAGCACTCCCACGCACAATCCCGCCGACTCCGTCCCCGGAGTCGGCGGGGCCGCCGGGGTGAGCGGCCAGGACACTGCCGAGCACCTCGCGGTGAGCGGCCAGGACGCTGCCGAGCGCCCCGGGGTGAGCCGGCGCGGCCTGCTCGGCCTGGCCGGTGCGGCAATCGGTGGCCTCGCACTGGGTGCCACCGGCGGGGCCGTCACGGCCACCGCCGTGGCCGCCGCGGCAACCAACACCAGCTACCCCTTCTTTGGCGAGCACCAGTCCGGCATCGTCACGCCCACGCAGGATCGCCTGCACTTCGCCGCCTATGACATCAGCCCGGGGACCTCGCGGGCCGACCTCATCGCCCTCCTGGAGGACTGGACGGCCGCCGCGGAACGCCTGACCCGCGGCCTCGACGTCTCCGAAACCGGTGCGGTGGGCGGCCCGGCACTCGCCCCGCCGGATGACACCGGTGAGGCACAGGGCCTGCCCGCGAGCGGGCTCACGCTCACCTTCGGTTTTGGCCCCGGCGTCTTCACCGACGCCCAGGGGCGGGATCGCTTCGGGCTGGCCTCCCGGCGCCCGCCCGAGCTGGTCGACATTCCGAGCTTCCCCGGCGACGCACTCGAGCACGCCTCGAGCGGCGGCGATCTCTGCATCCAGGCCTGCGCCGACGACCCGCAGGTCGCCGTCCACGCGATTCGAAACCTCTCCCGTATTGCCTTCGGTCGCGCCTCGATCCGCTGGTCGCAGCTGGGGTTCGGACGTACCTCCTCGACCTCGCGTGCGCAGGTGACCGAGCGCAACCTCTTCGGGTTCAAGGACGGCACCGCAAACATCACCTCCGAGGACACCGCCGCGGTGGAAAAGGACGTGTGGGTGGGCGGAAACTCCTGGCTTTCCGGAGGCAGCATCCTGGTGGCGCGCAAGATTCGCATGATCATCGAGACCTGGGATCGCACCAGCCTCGACGAGCAGGAGCGGGTGATCGGCCGCACCAAGGGCGCGGGCGCGCCCCTCTCCGGAGGCGATGAGTTCACCCCGGTGAAGTTTCATCACGCGGGCCCGGATGGCCGAAAGCTCGCGGTGAACTCCCACGTGGCCCTCGCCCACCCGGATCAGAATCACGGGGCCCGAATCCTACGCCGCGGCTACAACTACGTTGACGGCAACGACCAGCTGGGGCGGCTGAACGCCGGACTGTTCTTCCTGGCGTTCCAGGCCGACCCCCGCACCGCGTTCATCCCGATGCAGAAGCAGCTGGCCCATTCGGATCTCCTCAACGAGTACATTCGCCACGTGGGTTCGGCAATTTTTGCCGTGCCACCGGGGGCGAAGCCTGGCGAGCACATCGGGGCGGGCATTTTCGGTTAGGCGAAACCCCGTCTCGATGAGGCGTGTTGCCGTTCACTGGCGTATTCTGAAATACTCCGCCATTCTTTCCCGACCCACAAAGGACAGCCCTCGCGCCTCTCATGACCCACCTTCCCGCCGCCGACATTCGCATCGACGAGGCCCTGGTCTCGGAACTGCTGCGATCCGGCGCACCCGCCCTCGCGCATCACGCGCCGGTGGCTTCGGGCGAGGGGTTTGACGCGGTGATGTATCGGGTTGGTCCGGAGCACGCGGTGCGGTTGCCTCGGCGGGCGCACGCGGCCGACCTGATCGAGATCGAACAGCGCTGGCTGCCGGTCCTCAGCGAAGGCATCGCCACGCAGACCCCGGTGGCTCTGCTCGCCGGGAAGGCCTGTGCAGAGTTCCCCCGCCCCTGGTCGATCGTGCCGTGGATCGAGGGCGAGACGGTGGCCTCGATGCCGGTAGCCGAACGATCCGGGCTCGCCGTTGGCCTGGCTCGTTTTGTGGGAGACTTCCAGCGTGCGGCACCGGCGAGCGCTCCGGCCAATGCCTATCGCGGGGTTCCGCTCCAGAACCGCGACCATGATGTGCGCGGATACCTGCAGACCGCGGGTATTTCTCAGTCTGACGAGCTGTTGGAGATTTGGGAGCAGGCACTCCGTGCCCCCGTGTGGAACGGCCCCGCGCTCTGGCTGCACGGCGACCTTCACCCGGGAAACCTGATCGCCCGTGACGGTGTTCTCACCGGTGTTATTGACTTTGGTGATCTCACCGCCGGCGATCCCGCGACGGATATCGCCACCGCCTGGTTGACCCTCAACCGCGAGGATCGCGACCTGTTCTTCGAGGCCATCGAGCCGAGCTACGACCTGGACGAACCGCTTCTCGAGCGCGCCCAGGGCTGGGCCCTGCTGATGTCCGTCGCCATTCTAAGCGCCGCACCGGACAACCCCGATCTGGTGGGCATTGCACGCCACACCATCGCGCAGCTCGTCGCCGAGGAACGCGGCCTGTTCTAGCGGTTTTTGCCGGAATCTCGCCCAAAAGGCCGCCCCGCCAATTGGGTACGTATTTCCGTTCGATTCCCCCCGGACGGGTCTAGTGCAACAGTCGTTACAGTTTCTAGCCTGAGGTCAGGCGCATCCGCGTCTGCGGTTATGTCACTCACCTCAGCGAAGGAACTCACCATGACAGAGTCAACTTCGGCCCCGGTTCTCACCCCGACCGAGGTCACCCGTACGTCCCGAGGAAAGGCCGTTCGTGCGGTCCTGGCCGGTGGACTCGTCCTGGGGATCGGCGCCGCCGTGACCCTGGCCGCCTGGAACGATTCCGAGTTTGTGCGCGGAGTTTTCGGCGCCGGCAAGTTCAACGTGCAGGGTTCGGTTTCCGGTACCGCGGGTACCTTTAGCGACCACGACACCGCCGGTGCACCCGCAACCCTGGCGTTTACCCTGCCGCTGAGCACCAACCTGGCACCGAGCAGCGTGGTCTACGCCCCGTACTTTGTGCAGCTTACGAATGACACCACGACGAACGCGGCCCTCTCGGTCACCTCGCTGGCGAGCTCCGAGAAGGCGGGCGCTCCCGCTAACGCCGCGAACCTCAGCTACAGCGTGTACGGCATCGCCCCCGCTGCGACCTGCAACGCGGCCACCGTGGGCTCGCTCACCGCCATCGCGTCGGGAACGACCCTGACCTCGGCGGCCACGCTGACCGGCACGACCCCGGTGAGCCTCGCAAAGAGCACCGACGGCACCGCTCCGGGTGCCACCCAGCAGCTGTGCTTCGTGGTCACCGCCGGTGCCGGGCTCGCCCAGGCCGGGGAAACCACGGCAACCTGGCAGCTGACCGCCGTCTCTCAGTAACGGGCCATTCTCATGGGCCGACACACTCGGCACTCGCGCGCCGCAGCCGGATCCTCGTGGATCCGGCTGCGAGCGCTGCTCGCGGGAGGCCTGGTACTCGGGGTGGGCGGGAGCCTGACGCTCGCCGCCTGGACCGATCCGGAGGCCGTTCAGGGAACCTTCACATCGGGCGTCTTTGATATCCAGGGCAGCACCGATGGGACAAACTTTTCCTCGCACCCGTACGCGAGTCCCGCTGCCCTCACCTTTACCGCGGGGGCTACCGCGATGCTCCCCGGCACCACCGTGTACTCGGCCTTCAGCCTGCGCACCACGGCAACCAGCGTGGGTGGCAACATCGCGATCAATGCGGATGCCGCAAACACCGCGACCGGCACCCTCGGCCCGTTTCTGACCTACGAGCTTCGTCGAGTCACGAGCCGGGCAAACTGCGTGGCCGGGTTTGGAACGGGAAGCGTCAGCTTGGCTGCACCGGGCAGTACGCTCTCCGCCCCGATTACGGAAAACCTCGCGCTGGCCGGTGCGGGGGCCGTCGTGCACTACTGCTTCGCGATCACCCTCCCCTCGACGGCGACGAACGCCGCACAGGGGCAAACACTCTCGGCGCGATGGACGTTCAACGGAACGGTGGGCTAGCCGTGGCAGTCCACACGGTGACCCCGCGATCCCCCACCCGGGTCGGCGCTCGGCTGGGCAACCTGCTCCTCAATCTGGCGGCGGTGGCGGGCGCGCTCTGCATCGTGCTCGTGATTCTGGCATTTGTGTTCAACATCACCCTGATCATGTTCAAGACGGGTTCGATGGCCCCGACCATTCCCGCCGGATCGGTGGCCCTCGTACGCGAGGTGCCCGCGAGCGAACTCCGGGTGGGCGATGTAGTCACGGTGGATCGCCCCGGCCAGTTGCCGATCACCCACCGCGTCACATCGGTGTCCGAGGGCAGCGGCCCCGACTCTCGATCCATCACGATGCGCGGCGATGCCAACGCCATCGAAGACCCCGCCCCCTACGTGATCTCACAGGCACGGCTCGTGATCGGCTCGCTGCCCGGCCTCGCCTACGTCGTGGTGTGGTTTGGGAACCCGTGGGTCCTGGGCTCACTCACCCTCGCACTCTCGGCACTCGTGACCTGGGCGTTCTGGCCGCGCGGCGCTCGCCCCGCTCCGGAACCGCGACGCCGCGGGCGTCACGCGACCGGTGTCGCAACGCTCGCAGTAGCCATCGGGGTGGCCGCGGCGTCCCTCGCCGCACCGTCTCCCGCCCAGGCCACCGCGGTGCCCGAGGGGCCCACCGAAAAAACCCTGACCGCGCGTACGTTCTCCCTGGTCTCGGTCACCGATACCTATCGCATGGCAAATATGACGCCGGGCGAGTCCGTCAACTGGGATCTCGGGGTGCGCTCGCGCTCCACCGGCCCGCTGACGGTGTCCATCGCGGCCTCCGGGGAGGAACGGCTGGGGCTCGTGGCCGGTTTTAGCGCCTGCGCGGATCGCTGGCAGGGGGACGCCTGTGTGCCCGGTGCCACCAGCGTCTCCGCTCCGGATCGGCTGCGCCTGGACGGTGTGCAGCGCACCGTGTCCAACGTCGCCTCCGGCGACACCCGCTGGTACCGCATGACCGTGACGCTGCCCACCGCGCCCGATCCGACGGTTCCGGCGGAGGCAGCCAGCCAGGTAGTTCTCCGGATCACCGATCCAGATGGCACCACCATTGAGGTTCCCAGCGAGCCCGGCGTCTCTCCCGGCGTCACTCCCCCGCCCGTGCCGGGCGAGGCCGGCGGCCTTCCACACACCGGTGGCACGGTCGATCTCGGCCGCATGCTGCTCGCTTTGCTGGCTATCGGCGCCGGCGTCCTATTCGCCGGAATCGCACGCACGCTCCGTGGCAGGGCAATGTGATGTTGGCACTCAAGCAAAGATCTCACACGACACCGCATTTGTTTGCGGGTCTTCGCCGTGTACTGCTGGGTGCCCTCGCGATGTTCTGCGCCGTTCTTCTCTTCACCCCGATGGAAGCAACCGAAGCATCCTGGTCTGATGAGGAGGCTGTCGCAGGAACCCTTGGTGCCCTCACACTCCCCACGGTGCAGGCCCCCATCACGTGTGTTAAGAGCAACACCCCGGTGCTCGGAGGCGGACTGTTGAGCACGATGGTTGATATTTCGTGGGCGGCTCCGGCTGGCATGCCGGCAGGTGCCTACTACCAGGTCACCGCATCGCGAGTGGGGGTGACCGGGGTAGCCCCGATGGATCCGATCACCGAAAGTACTATCAATATTAAGCTAGGGCTCCTCGGCGACCCCCTGGGGCTTCTGCTTGGAACCTCGGGCACCCTAAAGCTCACGGTACAGGTGGTACTCCTCAAGCCAGATGGGAGCGTTGGATGGACTTCGCCGCCGAGCGTAGAACGCACATTCACCTACACCGCTCCAACATTCATCCTCGGCGGCGGCTACGGGTGCTAAACACCGCGCCCCGCGACTCCATCAGGAGCCGCGGGGCGCGGTGTTGAGCCGAGGGGTTTAGCCCTTCTGCTCGGCCTGCTTCTTCAGACGCGAGTACTCGCGCTGACGGTCGCCGGCGTTCAGGGACAGCTTGCGAATACGGATCGCCTCGGGGGTAACCTCAACACACTCGTCTTCACGGGCGAACTCAAGGCTCTCCTCGAGCGACAGCACGCGCGAGGGGGTCATCGACTCGAAGGAGTCAGACGAGGCGGCACGCATGTTGGTGAGCTTCTTTTCCTTGGTGATGTTGACGTCCATGTCGTCGGCGCGAGAGTTCTCACCGATGACCATACCCTCGTACACGTCCTCGGTGGGCTGTACGAAGAAGCTCATGCGCTCCTGCAGGGCGATGATCGCGAAGGGGGTAACCACACCGGCGCGGTCGGAGACGATCGAACCGTTGTTACGGGTGATGATCTGACCGGCCCAGGGCTCGTATCCGGCGGACAGCGAGTTGGCGATACCGGTACCGCGGGTCTGGGTCATGAACTCGGTACGGAAGCCGATGAGGCCACGTGCCGGAACAACGAACTCCATGCGGACCCAGCCGGTGCCGTGGTTCGACATACCCTCCATGCGGCCCTTACGGGTGGCGAGGAGCTGGGTGATCGCACCCAGGTACTCTTCCGGAGCGTCGATGGTGAGGTGCTCGTAGGGCTCGTGAACCTTGCCGTCTACGCGCTTGGTCACAACCTGCGGCTTACCGACGGTGAGCTCGAAGCCCTCACGACGCATCTGCTCGACGAGGATCGACAGGGCGAGCTCGCCTCGACCCTGCACCTCCCACGCGTCGGGCTGACCGATGTCGAGAACCTTCAGCGACACGTTACCCACGAGCTCACGGTCCAGACGGTCCTTGATCATGCGGGCGGTCAGCTTGTGACCCTTGACGCGGCCAACCAGCGGCGAGGTGTTGGCACCGATGGTCATCGAGATGGCGGGGTCATCGATTTCGATGGCCGGCATCGGGCGGATGTCCTCGGGGTCGGCCAGGGTGTCACCGATGGTGATCTCCGGGATACCGGCAACCACGACGATGTCACCGGGGCCACCGGACTCGGCCGGGTAGCGGTCCAGCGCACGGGTCATGAAGAGCTCGGTGATACGCACGTTGGAGTGCGTGCCATCGCCCTTGACCCAGGCCACGGTCTCACCCTTGCGGATGGTTCCGTTGATCACGCGCAGCAGCGCGAGACGGCCGAGGAACGGCGAGGAGTCCAGGTTGGTGACCCAGGCCTGCAGCGGGGCCTCGTCGTCGTACTGGGGAGCGGGGATGTGCTCGATGATTGCGGCGAACAGCGGCTCAAGGTTTTCGCTGTCCGGCAGGGTGCCGTTTTCCGGCTTGACGCTGGAGGCGCGGCCGGCCTTACCCGAGGCGTACACCACGGGAACGTTCAGGATGGCGTCGAGGTCCAGATCGGGGTGCTCGTCGGCCATGTCGGAGGCCAGACCCAGGAGGAGGTCCTGGCTCTCGGCGACGACCTCATCGATGCGAGCATCGGGACGGTCGGTCTTGTTGACCAGCAGAATAACCGGCTTGTTGGCCTCGAGGGCCTTACGCAGCACAAAGCGGGTCTGCGGCAGCGGGCCCTCGGAGGCGTCAACGAGGAGGCACACGCCGTCCACCATCGACAGACCACGCTCCACCTCGCCACCGAAGTCGGCGTGGCCGGGGGTGTCGATCACGTTGATGGTCATCGCGCCGTCAACGGCGTGCTCACCCTCATACTTGATCGCGGTGTTCTTGGCGAGAATGGTAATACCCTTCTCGCGCTCCAGCTCGTTGGAGTCCATGGCACGCTCTTCAACGTGCTCGTGGGCGGTGAACGAGTTGGTCTGCTGGAGCATGGCGTCGACCAGGGTGGTCTTGCCGTGGTCAACGTGGGCAACAATAGCCACGTTTCGGAGATTCGCGCGCGAGGCAAGCGCCATGAAAGAGGTCCTTCGCAGGTGTTGACGCCGCGGCGGAAGGGCCCTTGCGGCGAGGTGAACGGTGGGGCGCGGCTCGGCCCAACGTTATATTTTACCGCACCACGGAGTATTCAGCCTAACCGGTTCCTGGCCGACTGGGAAACTCGGGTGGAGTTTTGCCCGTATGTGCGGGTGTTTTTTCTCGCTCTGGGGCGTGAAAGAAACGGTCTAAACCGTCTGTACGGGTCCGGGTTAGGCGATCGTGAGCAGCGCCCAGATCACGAGCACGAGGCCGAGCAGCAGCGCCGGGGTGTTCCAGGTGGTGGTGGCACCCTTCCCCATCGACTTTCCGCGGCCCTCCTGCCACACCTCGCTGAGGTGATCCAGCGGGGTGGCCTTGGTGCGGTCCACCGGCTTCATCGAGCCGAAGCCGTTGCCACGCGGGCGCCCGCCCACGGGACCGCCCCAGGCCTTGATCGGGGCACCCTCACGCAGCATGAAAACAAACTGGTGGTGATCCGTCATCTTCGAGACGGCGGACCACGGAAACTCGTGGCGGCGCAGAATGTTGTAGACCACGACCACGCGGTCGGTGTAGCCGATGTACGGCTGCAGGGCGGTCATGTAGAGCACCCACAGCACGAGGAGCGTCCAGGGCAGGGCGGAGAACACGACATCCCAGCGGCCGCGGAACGCCGACTCCCCCAGCAGCAGGGCACCGATGATGGCGAAGGCGTAGAACGCGACGACGCCGCTGCGTGCCCGCATGATGAAGAGGTTTTCGGGGCGCGGAGGGAAGAAGCGGTTCACCCGCCCAGTCTACAGGCCCGCGCGGCGGCGGCGACCCGGCCGAACATACCGGCCGCGGCGCACACAAAACCGCCCGGCACCTCCGAGGGGAGGTACCGGGCGGCGTACGGAAAAACCGTTAGAGTCCGAGCGAGATGCCGGCGCCGGGAATGGCGTCCAGCAGTCGACGGGTGTAGTCCTGCTTGGGGTTACCAAACACCTCATCGGTGCTGGCAGCCTCAACCAGCTTGCCCTGCTCCATCACGCAGACGTTGTCCGCGATTACACGCACAACCGCGAGGTCGTGGGTGATGAACAGGTAGGTGAGCTCCAGCTCCTCCTGCAGCTCCGCGAGGAGCTGCAGAACCTGGGCCTGCACCAGCACGTCCAGGGCGGACACGGCCTCATCCAGCACGATGATCTCGGGCTTCAGAGCCAGCGCACGGGCAATTGCCACGCGCTGACGCTGTCCACCGGAGAGCTCGTTCGGGTAGCGGCCGAACATTGCCTTGGGCAGCGACACCTGGTCGAGCAGCTCGTTCACGCGGTTACGACGCGACTTGGCATCGCCCACCTTGTGTACGGACAGCGGCTCGCCGATGATGTTACCGATCGACTGCAGCGGGTTCAGCGAACCATACGGGTCCTGGAAGACGGGCTGCATCTTGCGACGCAGCTTGAACAGGCCCTGGTTGTCGAGACCAGCGAGCGACTCGCCATCGACCCGGATATCACCCGAGGTGATGGTCTCCAGGCCGAGCAGCATGCGCGCGATGGTTGACTTACCCGAGCCGGACTCGCCCACGATGGCCGTGGTGGTGCCCTTCTCCACGGCGAAGGACATCTTTTCCACCGCGGTGAAGTCAACGGAGCGACCGTTGCCCTGACGGATCTTGAACACCTTGGTGACGTCGTCGACCTCGATGGCGTTGGGGCGGGGGCCCTGCTTTGCCTTGAGCTCGGCGCGACCGGCCGCGGCGGCGACGAGGTCGAAGTCCACGGTCCCGGTCTGGGTGCTGACCTCGAGCTCGGAGAGCTGCGCGTCCGCGGCCTGGATGCGGCGCGAGGCGAGGCTCGGTGCCGCGGCCACGAGCCGCTTGGTGTACGGGTGCTGCGGGTTCTGCAGGATCTCGACCGAGGGGCCGGCCTCCACGATGCGACCCTTGTACATCACCACGAGCTGCTTGGCACGCTCGGCGGCGAGGCCGAGGTCGTGGGTGATGAAGATCACGGCGGTGCCGAGCTCCTTGGTCAGCGACTCCAGGTGATCGAGGATCACGCGCTGCACGGTCACGTCGAGCGCCGAGGTGGGCTCATCCGCGATCAGCAGCTTGGGGTTTGCCGAGAGGCCCATACCGATGAGCACGCGCTGACGCATACCACCGGAGAACTGGTGCGGGTACTGCTTCATCCGGCGGTCGGCGTCTGCGAGGCCGGCCTCCTTCAGAACCTCGATGGCGCGCTTCTTGACCGCCTTGCGGCCGGTGGCGATGCCGTTTGCACGGACCGCCTCCTCCACCTGGAAACCAATCGACCACACCGGGTTGAGGTTCGACATCGGGTCCTGCGGAACAAAACCGATCTCGCGACCGCGCAGGTGCTCCATCTCCTTGCGGCTGAGCTTGGTCAGGTCACGGCCGTCGAACTCAATCGAACCGTTCGTGATGTGACCGGTGCCCGGCAGCAGGTTGATGATCGACGTCGCGGTCGTGGACTTGCCCGAACCGGACTCACCCACGATGGCCAGGGTCTCGCCCGCGTTGAGGTCGAGGTTGACACCGCGCACGGCCTGCACGAGGCCGTTCTGGGTCTTGAACGCGATCTCCAGATCGCGAATCTTCAGCAGTGGTTCGGTCATCGACGTGCCCTCGCCTTCGGGTCGAGCGCGTCACGAACTGCCTCACCAAGCATGATGAATGCCAGGACGGTAACCGACAGCGCGATGGACGGGTAGATCAGGGTCATCGGCGAGTTGCGCAGGTTGTCCTGTGCCGCACCGATGTCGTTACCCCACGACATGATGGTGGTGGGCAGACCCACACCCAGGTAGCTCAGCGTTGCCTCGGCCACGATCGCGCCGGCGAGCGACAGGGTCGTGATCACGATCACCGGAGCGATCGAGTTGGGCAGCACGTGCCGGATCAGAATCTTGAAGTTCGAGAGTCCGATCGACTTTGCACTGGTGATGAAGTCGGCCTGCTTCACGCGGATAATCTCCGCTCGAAGCACACGGGCCGTTGAGGGCCACGCGAACAAACCAATCGCGAGCGAGATCACCCAGACGTTGCGGTCCTCAGCCTTGAACTGCGACATGATGACGATGGCGGCGAGGATGTAGGGAATCGAGAAGAAGATGTCGCCGGCGCGCGAGAGCACCGAGTCGACCCATCCACCGTAGAAACCGGAGATCGCACCAAAGACCAGGCCGAGGGTGAAGACGAGTACGGTCACGATCAGACCCACGGACACCGAGGTGCTGGTTCCGTGAATGATGCGCGAGTAGACGTCACAGCCCTGCATGGTGAATCCGAGCAGGTGCCCGGGCTCGCTGCCGCCGTTGGAGTTGTCGAGGTCACAGGCATCCGGGGCCACCGAGGTGAACAGCTGCGGGAAGATTGCGACAACCGCGACCAGCAGAATCAGGGCCAGCGAGATCCAGAACGAAACACGACCGCGCAGATCCTGCCAGGCGTCCGTCCAGAGGTTGCTGGGCTTCTCGTCTACCGAAACAGCGTCGACCGCTGCCAGAGGGGTATCCTCCAGCGGGGCCACATAGTGCCCGGGACCGGGCGTGTAGTTGCTATTTGACATAACGGATCCTTGGGTCGAGCACGGCGTACAGCAGGTCGATCAGCAGGTTCAGGATCAGGTACAGCAGCACCATCACCGTCACGAAGGACACAACGGTGGGGCCTTCGCTCTGCCTAATCGCCTGGAACAGGGTGCGTCCCACGCCGGGGACGTTGAAGATACCCTCGGTCACGGTGGCACCAACCATCATCACACCGAGGTCGGTACCAATGTAGGTAACCACCGGAATCAACGAGTTACGCAGAATGTGAACCGGGATCACCCGTCCGCGGGAAAGACCCTTACCGTACGCGGTGCGCACGAAGTCCTGTCCGGCGGTCTCGATGACCGAGGTGCGTGCGAGCCGGATAATCTGCGCGACCGAAGCCGTCGCCAGCACGATTGCCGGGAGCATGAGATCGCTCCAGGGCGCTCCCTCTCCCACCGTGGCTCGGAAGATACCGAGCTGGAAGCTGAGCAGATACTGCAGCACGAACGCGATCACGAAGATCGGCAGCGAGATCAGCAGCAGGCTGAACGCCAGGATGATGTTGTCGCTCGCGCCACCCTTGCGCAGACCCGAGAGCAGACCCAGACCGATACCGAAAACGGTCTCGATGATCAGGGCGAGCAGCGCGAGGCGCAGGGTCACGGGGAAGGTGGACTGCAGGACCGAGATCACGGGCTGGCCGGAGTAGGTGGTACCCAGGTCTCCGACGAAGATGCCGCCGAGGAATCGGAGGTACTGCATGATGAACGGCTCGTTCAGGTGGTACTGCTCGCGCAGCGCCTCGATCTGAGCCGCAGTGGGGGTCTTATCTCCGAACAGAGCCAGGATGGGGTCGCCCGGCATGGCGAAAACCATGTAGTAGATAAGGAGAGTGGTTCCCAGGAGTACCGGGATAGCCTGAAGGAGGCGGAAAAAGATATACCTTGCCATATCGTTTATACCGCCCCGGTTGCGGGGTTACGCATGATGAATGATGGAGCCTCTCTGATGAGGAAAAACACTGCCTCCGTGGGGGCAACAGGTTGAGGGGGGCGAATGATTTCCGGTCGTAACCGGTACACACTCGCCCCCCTCGAGTAACAGGAAATAATTACAGAGTTCTCACTCTACAACGATTTTTGTTACATCCGTGAGTCGAAACTACTTCTTGGTGATTCCCTCGTAGATCGGCTGGCTGTTCCAGGAGAAGACGACGTTGTCGACCTTGTCGCTGAATCCACCGTTGACGGTGGAGTACCACAGCGGGATTGCCGGCAGGTCGGTGAAGAGGATCGTCTGAGCAGCCTGGAACTTCTTGTTGGCGTCATCGATGTTGGTAGCGGCCAGACCATCCTTCAGGAGGGCGTCGACCTCGGGGTTGCTGTACTTACCGTCGTTGGAGCTGGCGCCGGTGGCGTACAGCGGTGCGAGGAAGTTGTACAGACCCGGGTAGTCACCCTGCCATCCGGTACGGAAAGCGGTCTGGATGTTGCCGCTGGTGACTTCCTGACGGAAGGCCGAGAACACCGGCACCGGTGCGCCCGAGGCGTCAATGCCGAGAACGTTCTTCAGCTGGTTGGTGACTGCGTCAACCCAGCTCTGGTGTCCACCATCTGCGTTGTACGCAATCTGGAAGGTACCCGACCACGGCTTGATAGCGTCGGCCTGAGCCCACAGCTCCTTGGCCTTGTCAGCGTTGAAGTTCACAACATCGCTGCCCTCGACATCAGCCGAGTAACCGGGGATAACCGGCGAGGTGAAGTCGTGAGCGGGGGTGCGGGTCTCCGAGAAGATGGTCTTGGTGATCTGCGGGCGGTTGATGGCCTGCGAGATCGCCGCGCGACGCAGCTTGCCCTCTTCACCGGAGAAGTGCTCGAGGCGCTCCGGAATGGTGAAGGACTGGAAGATAGCGGCCGGCTGGTTGATGGCGCGCTTGCCCAGGTCGTCCTGGAACTTAGCCAGGTCGGAGGACGGGATCTGGTCCAGAACGTCGAGGTTGTTCGAACGCAGGTCTGCGTAAGCAGCGGTCGGGTCAGAGTAGAAGACGATGGTCAGGCCGTCGTTCTTCGCCTCACGCGGGCCCTTGTACTTCTCGTTCTTGACGAGCTTGATGTTTTCCTTGTGGGTCCACGCCTTGTCGCCGGCCAGCTTGTAGGGGCCGTTACCGATCGGGTGCTCACCGAACGCCGCAGCGTCCTTGATTGCTCCCTCGGGCAGCGGCACGTATGCCGAGTAGCCGAGACGCAGCTCGAAGTCCGAAACCGGCTGGTTCAGGGTGATGGTGAACTCGGTGTCCGAAACGACCTTGAGGCCGGTCAGCTCCGAGTCAGCTTCAGCGTTGAAGCCCTCGATGTCCTCGAAGAAGGACTGGTTGTTCTGCTTGCTGGAGACCTGGGCAGCCCAGTTCCATGCATCCACGAACGACTTGGCGGTGACCTTCTCGCCGTTGGAGAATTCGCGGTCGTCGTTCAGAACGACGGTGAAGTGCTGCGAGTCCTCGGTCGTGATCGACTTGGCGACGTCCAGCTGCGGTGCACCCTTGGCGTCATAGCTGACGAGACCGGTGAACAGCGAGTTGATGATGCGACCGCCACCGGTTTCGTTGGTGTTGGTGGGAACGAGGCCGTTTTCGGGCTCCGAGCCGTTTGCGGTGATGATGGCCTTGCCACTGTTGTCACCCGAGCCGGCGTTGTCGCCGCCGTTGGTGGAGCAGCCCGAGAGCACGAGAGCGCCCGAGGCAGCCAGGGCAATGGCACCTACGCCAAAGCGATTCAGCTTCATTATTCCTCCTGGAATGTGTCAGAACGCGCACAGAGATGTACCCCGTGCGGGTTCTCTTGGATGACACCAGCGTAGATAGGTTTCGCTCGTTTCACAAAACAGACGCACGGATTGTTACCGAGCGGATACACAGTTGGCATTCCGTTGTAATAAGTGAACAAGAACCGTCACGTTCACCGAGCATTCGCTGTGGGTCCCAACACTCGGGTTTCTGCGCGTTACGATAAGGGTCTGCCTGAAGGGAACCCCGCCATGTCGTTACTTCCCGAGCGGGATGCCGCCTTTGAACACCCGCGCCGCCGGATCGGCACCGAAATTGGGATCGTACTGGCCCTCTCTTTGGGGGCCTCGGCGCTGTACTCGATCCTCAGCCTGATCGCGCGGCTCACCGCCGAAACCCCGCTGGGTAATCAGAGCACCGGCATCAACCAGGCCACCTCCACTCGCGAATGGCTTGACTTCACCAACCAGTTCCTCGGGTTTGCCCTGGGGCTCGCGCCGGTAGCACTGGTGCTGTTCCTGCTGTGGCGTCCGGGGCTCAGCCCCTTTACTCAGCTGGGTCTCGACGTGCGCCCGCGGCTGCTCGCCCGGGACACCCGGCGCGCGCTGTTCCTCGTGGCCGTCATCGGGATCCCCGGAATCGCGCTCTACGCGGTCGGGCGGCTGCTCGGCATCACGGTCGCGGTGCAGGCTGCACCCACCGATCAGTACTGGTGGACGATCCCCATGCTGGTGCTGGCCGCACTGAAGGCCGGGCTCACCGAGGAGATCATCGTGGTGGGATACCTCTATAAGAGGTTGGATCAGCTCGGCTGGGGGAAGTGGAAGGTCCTGATCGCCAGCGCCCTGCTGCGCGGCAGCTACCACCTCTATCAGGGCATCGGCCCGTTCATCGGCAACGTCGTGATGGGTCTCGTCTTCGGCTGGTGCTATCGCCGCTGGGGCCGCGTGATGCCGCTCGTCATCGCCCACACCATCATCGACATCATCTCGTTTGTGGGTTACCCGCTCGCACTGGCCTGGTGGCCGGGCATCTTCGGGGTGACGGGTAAGTAGGCGTTAGGGTGCTACCGACACTAAGCTTGCGTCAACCCGTCAGCCGATCCCGGAGGCCCCGTGATTACGTCCGCTCCCATTGAGCTTGCCGTCTCCACGGTAATCTTCGCGCTGCGCCCAGCGGCAGACTCTTCCCGGCGCACCGTGTGGCTTCCGCTGGTGCGGCGCATTCGCGAACCCGAGCAGGGAAAGTGGGCGTTGCCCGGCGGGCCGTTGGAACCGGATCAGGAGCTCTCGGAGTCGGCGGCGTTTACGCTGAACGAAACCACGGGTCTCTCCCCCAGCTATCTCGAGCAGCTCTTCGCGTTTGGAAATGTGGATCGCTCCCCCGGTAACCGCGTGGTGTCCATTATCTATTGGGCACTCGTGCGCGAGGAGGAGGCGGCCGAGGCCGTGGTCACCGAAAACGTGCGCTGGTTCCCCGCGGACGATCTGCCCGAGCTCGCCTTCGACCACGCCGAAATCGTAAGCTACGCGCTGGGGCGGCTGCGCGGCAAGCTCGAGTATTCCAACCTGGGCCACGCGTTCCTCGGCGAGCTCTTCACACTCTCGACACTGCGTGAGGTGTACGAAGCCGTGCTTGATCGTCGCATTGACCCGGCAAACTTCCGCCGGCAGGTCGAGACCAGCGGGCTGGTCCGCGCCACTGACCAGGTACAGACCGGCGGCCGCCATCGCCCCGCCCGGCTCTATCGCTTCGCGACGCCGGCGGCATCCACCGCACCGACGCAGGAGTAGGTGCCCGCCTCAGCCCTAGCTCTCGGTCCACAGCCATGCATCCCACAACGTAGAGGGAGGGTGCCCCGAAAACTCGGGCACCCTCCCTCTGTGTTGCGTGGACTAGTCCTCGGGCAAGCCCGGAAGCGTGCCCAGGCCGTCGACCGCGGGGATCGCGGCGAGGAGGCGCTGGGTGTAGGGGTCCCGCGGGGAACGCCACACCTGCTCCACGGTGCCGAGTTCGACGACCTTACCCTTGCTCATCACGGCGATCTCGTCGGCGATGGTGCGCACCACCGCGAGGTCGTGGCTGATGAACAGCATCGACGCACCCGATTCCAGAGCCAGGCGGCGCATGAGGCCGGCGACCTTTGCCTGCAGGCTCGCGTCGAGCGAGGCGATGGGCTCATCACCGATCAGCAGGTCGGGTCCGGACGCAATGGCTCGTGCGATCGCGATGCGCTGGCGCTGACCACCGGAGAACTGGTGAGGGAATCGGTTTGCCGCCTCCGCAGGCAACTCCACCTCCTCCAGCAGACCGGCAACACTCCAGCTGTCACGCTGCGGGTGGATGCGCAGTCCATCCTCGATCTGCTTTCCCACGGTGCGCCGCGGGTTGAGCGAGGCGTACGGGTTCTGGAACACCATCTGGATGCGCAGCAGCTCGGCCGGACGGGTCCGCATTCCGAGGGTTCGGATCGGGGTGCCGTTGAACGTAATGCCGCCGGAGTGGATGGGCTCCAAACCGCAGACGGCCCGCGCGAGCGTGGACTTTCCGCAGCCGGATTCTCCGACCAGGCCCAGCACCTGCTTCGGCTTGAGGTCGAAGCTCACGCCGTCAACCGCGGTCAGGATGCCCCGGCCCGGCAGCTTGTACTGCACGCGCAGGTCATCCAGGCTTAGCAGGGACTCACTCATTGCCGACCTCCTTCGAGATTTCTTCAACCGGCGCCGCGGATTCGGCGGACTCCAGATCGGCACCCGCACGCTCGTGGCTCGGCAGTGCGTCGATCAGCGCACGGGTGTACTCGTGCTGGGGGTTTCGCAGCACGTCATAGCGCGTGCCCTCCTCCACAATCTCGCCCTGACGGAGCACGGCGATACGATCGGCGAGGCTGCTCATCACACCCAGGTCGTGGGTGATGAGAAGCACGGCCAGGCCGAGGTCATCGCAGAGCTGACGAAGCAGGCGCAGCACGCCGGCCTGCACGGTCACGTCGAGCGCGGTGGTGGGCTCATCGGCGATGAGGATGCGCGGCTCGCAGATGATCGCCACGGCGATCGCGATGCGCTGCAGCTGACCACCGGAGAACTGGTGCGGATACTTCTTCAGCGCGGTTTCCGGCAGCGGCACCCGCACCTTCCGCAGCACGTCCAGCGCACGCTCCCGCGCCTCCTTCTTGGAGACGCCGGTGTGGGCGCGCAGGTGGTCGGTCAGCTGGCGCTCGATGGTGAGCATCGGGTGCAGGCTCGCGGTCGGGTCTTGGAAGACCATGCCCACGTGCTGGCCCCGAATGCGGCCCATATCACGTTCGGGGAGGGCCAGGAGGTCCCGTCCCTCGAACGTGATTGAGCCCTCCGTCTTCGCGTTCTTCGGCAGGAGCCGAAGCATCGCGAGTCCGGTGATCGATTTTCCCGAACCGGATTCTCCGGCGAGGCCGGTGATCTGTCCGGGAATCAGGTCGAGGTTGATCCCGTGCAGGATCTCCCTCTCGCCGATACGTATTTTCAGGTCGCGAATGGCGAGGCCGTCCTCGGCACTCGCGTGCCGGGCCCCGTCAAACTCAAACTCTTTTGCGTGGCTCACATTGCCCTCCCCTGCACCGCGTCCTGTGCGCGCGGGTCGAGGGAGTCGCGCAGCGAGTCCCCAATAAAGTTGAACGCCATCACCACGGTGAAGATCGCGAGACCGGGGAAGGCCGCGATCCACCAGGAGGAGAACTGCTGCACGCCATCGGACACCATCGCGCCCCAGTCAGGCAGCGGAGGGGTGGCCCCGAGGCCCAGGAAGCTCAGACCCGCGAGCAGCAGGATGGCGGTACCCACGTCGAGCATCGCAAGCACAAAGACCGGCGAGATGACGTTGGGCAGAATGTCCCGTCGCAGCGTGGTGAACGGGCTGTTGCCCAGCAGGCGACCGGCGATCACGTACTCCTGGCGTCGCGCCGAGAGCACGAGTGAGCGGGTCACGCGGGCGTAGGCGGGCCAAGACACGATCAACATCGCGATCACGGCATTGGTGAGGCTCGGGCCGAGCGCCGCGGTGATCACCATCGCGAGGATGATGGTCGGGAACGCGAACACGAGGTCGGCGATACGCATGATGATCTCGTCCACCGCGCGGCCGAAGTAGCCGGCGATGGCACCGAGGGTGCCGCCCACGACCATCGAGGCCACCACGAGCGCGAGCGCCAGCGGCATCGAGATGCGGGCACCGCTGATCACCCGGCTGAGCACGTCTCGGCCCACGGCGTCGGTCCCGAAGAGGTGGGCACCGCTCGGGGGCTGCAGGCGATCAAAGTCCTGGGCCAGCGGATCAAACGGGGCGATGATCGGCGCAAAAATCGCGATCAGCACCCACAGTGCGGCGATCGTGATTCCGGTGATCGCCAGCGGCGTGCGAAACGCCGGTGAGATCTTCAGCCAGCGGCGCCGCTTGGCGCGCTGGGTCAGGATATCGGCGCTCATGCGAGCCTCACTCTCGGGTCAATGACCCCGTACAAGACGTCCACCAGGAAGTTCAGGCCGATGTAGACAAAGCCCACGATCAGACCCACGCCCATGATGGCGGGCAGGTCGAGCTTGGTGGCGGCGGCAAACGAGTACTCACCGAGGCCGTGCCAGGAGTACACCTTTTCCACCAGCACGGTTCCCGACAGCAGGGATCCAAACGCGAGGCCCAGCACGGTGATGATCGGCACCAGGGCACCGCGCAGCACGTAGCCAAAGACCACGGTGCGGCGGGGCAAACCCTTGGCGGTGGCGGCCTTGACGTAGTCGAGGTCGAGAACCTCGAGCACGGCCGAGCGTGCGAACCGGGTCAGTAGACCGATGGTGTACAGCGCGAGCACGGAAGCCGGAAGCACCAGGTGGTAGAGGGCATCCCAGAAGGTGCCCCATTGTCCGGCGATCAGCGAGTCAACGGTGTACAGACCGGTGACCTGGGGCGGGGCGATGGACACCGGGTCGAGGCGACCCGAACCGGGGAAGATACCCAGCACGAAGAAGAAGACGTAGTAGACCACGAGTGCCAGCCAGAACGTGGGCCAGGACAGCCCGATCAGGCTCACCACGCGGATGATCTGGTCGACGATGGTGCGCTGCTTGAGCGCGGCCCAGAGGCCGAGGCCAATACCGATCAGGGTGGAGAAGATGATCGCGGCCAGCGCGAGCTCGATGGTGGCGGGTACGGCGGAGGCGAGTTCATCGGCCACCGGCATCCGGGTCTGGGTGGAAACACCAAAGTTTCCGTGCAGCACGTTGTTCAGGTAGGTGAAGTACTGCGCCACGAGCGGCTGGTCCAGGCCGTTGTCCGCTCGGAACTTTGCGACAATCGCGGGATCGGCGGCCGCCTGCTCACCGAGGGCTGCCTGCACGGGGTCGGCGGGCACCAGGTTGGTGAGAACAAAGGTGACCACGGTCACCCCGAACATCAGCAGAACGCTGAGTCCGAGGCGAACCGCGACGTAGCGCACGAAGGGGGGAACACCCCTCCGTGCGCTACGGTCTGCCGTCTCAGTGGTGACGGCGGTGTTACTTGATGAGGGCAAGGTCCACGGTCCAGACCGGGTTGGTGATCACCGAGGTGATGCTCGGAGCGGTCACGATGCTCTGAGCCGGCTGCAGCAGCGGCACGAACGGTCCGCTCTCGTTGAGAGCCTTCTGCCAGGCCTCGTAGGCGGCGGCGCGAGACTCACCGGTGGCGGCCTTGGCGGCGTTAGCCAGCTCGGTCACCGCGGCGTCGGCACCCGCGGCCCAGCCGGCACGCAGACCGACGAGCTCACCGGGCGAGAACACCAGGTAGTTCGAGGCGTCCGGGAAGTCCGGACCCCAGTACCAGAGGCCCACGGTCTCGGTGCCGTTGCGGTAGGCGTCGAGCTCGGTGGCCACCGGGGCGGGGGCCAGCGCGATGTCGATGCCGACCTCCTTGAGCTGAGCCTGTACGGCCTCGGCCACGTTCTGCAGCGAGAGTCCCTGCACGGTGATGTCGTTCGGGAAGTTCAGGGTGACCTTCTCGCCGTTGTAACCCGCGGCCTTGAGGGCGGTCTTGGCCGCCTCAACGTCGCGCTGGTTTCCCTGCTTGGCGTCAACCGCGCCGACGAACAGCGAGGGGATCGGGCCGCCGGGGCGAACCGAGCCGTCGCCGGCCATCTTGACGATCTTGTCGTAGTCGATACCCAGCTTGACGGCCTTCAGGAAGTCCGGGTTGCTGGTGATCTTGCTGACGTCCTTGTTCTGGTTCAGCAGCAGGAAGATCATGTAGCGCGAGGGGTCCGAGGTGATCTTCACCTTGGAACCGGCGAGCTCGGCGACCTGGTCGGGGTTGAGGTCGAGGGCAACCTGCGACTCGCCCTTCTCCACGTTCAGCTTCTGGGTCGGGCCGGCAACGTTACGCAGAACTACGCGCGAGTAGGCGGGCTTGGGGCCGTTGTACTCGGGGTTGGCGGTCAGCACAACCTGCTTGGCGGCATCGAACGACTCGAGCTTGTACGGGCCGGAACCGGCGGAGGTCTTGTTGAGGAATGCCTCGGCCTTGTCGGATTCGGTGTCGGAGCCGCCGTTGGCTTCCACAACCTTCTTGTTCACAACGGAGAGTGCCGGGTTAGGCAGGATGAACGGCAGAGCGGGGTTGGGCTCGGCCGAGGTCAGGGTGAGGGTGTTGTCGCCGGTCTTGGCGACGGTCACGCCGTCCAGCAGGAACGACGGGTTTCCCTTGACGCCCTGCACGCGGGTGAGCGAGAACACGGCGTCGTCTATGGTAACCGGGGAGCCATCGGAGAACTTCGCTCCGGGCTTCAGGGTCAGGGTGAGAACGGTGTTCTCGGGGTTCATCTCATAGCTGGCGAGGCCATCGATGGGCTTGGTGACGTCGTTGCCCTCGAAGGTCAGCAGCGTCTGGTACAGAGCCTTGGCCACGATCGAGCCGGTGGTCTCGTACTGGCGGTTGGGGTCTGCGGTCTTCAGGTCGAAGGATGCGTCGACAACGAGGGACTTGCCCGCGGCGCCTCCGTCGGTCGATCCGTTGTTCGCTCCGCCGGCACAACCGGACAGGGCGAGAGCGGCGGCGATTGCCAGGCCGGTGGCGGCGGCGCTCTTTCTTGAGAACTTCATGTGTGGGGCCTCCTGTTCGTTACCCGAAATGGATAACTCTTTACAGAAATTATGCGATAAGCGATTATTGTGTCAAATAGGAAACAAAAGTGCGCATAATGTGCACCTATTTTCAATATTCTTGGCGTTTCGTCCAATTCCCGCGTAATTTCATCAGCTCAACGGAGACAGAATGCAACTCGACGATATTCACATCGGCATGGTCGATCTGCTGCGACGCAACGGCAGGCTCTCGATCGCCGCCCTGGCAGAGCAGCTGGGGATCTCCAGATCGAACGCCTATCAGCGCTATGACTGGCTCATTGAGACCGGCGTTATCACCGGCTTTACCGCGACCCTGGACTTCCGGGCGGCAGGCTTTGGGGTGGCCGCGCTGGTGTTTGTCTCGCTCGAGCAGAACCAGTGGGGCGCGTTCCGCGAGCGCCTCCCCACGGTGCCGGAACTGGAGTATTTTGCGGTAACCGCGGGCGCGCACGACGGCATGCTGCTGGTGCGTGCGGCGGATGTGGCGGCGATTCACGAGCTGGTGGCGATGAACCTCGCGCAGTGGCCCTCGATCAAGTCCACCGAGACGGTGTTTGTGATGGATGAGCAGTGGGACCGGGTGAGCCTGGGGGCCGGATTTGCCGGCCGCGCGCTGCGCTCCCCCGGGGAGTGGGCGGGTGAGTCTCCGCTCGGGTCAACCCGGCACCTGCGGATCGCAGAACCGGGCGAGGAGGATGAGGGAGCGCCGCTGCGCTAGCCTCATCCTCCTCGTGGGTGGTGCGTGTTGGTGGTGCCTGAGGGGCCGTCCTACTTGGCGGCGACCTCGCGGCAGACGCTGAGCTGCGGCTCGCCGTTTGCGCCGACGTAGAACTCGGTCAGGCGCAGCAGGCCGTCGGCCTGACGGGACACGATGGTGGTGTCGTTTCCGTGCACGAGGTTGCCGTTCTTCGAGCGGTGGTTGTACGACATGTGCAGGGTGTCACCCTCGCGAATGCCCGAGAAACGACCCTCGATCACGGTGTCGCCGGTGTAGTCACCCCACACCACGCCCTCGTTTTCGAAGTAGCGGAACAGGGTGGGCTCGGCGGCCACCACGCTGGTGGTGGACGTGACCATTTCGAACACCACGTTGTTGAGCGAAACGTCAACGCGCTCGCCCTCGACGGCGCTGTTGTCTACGGCAATATTGGCCTGAATCATGGGATTCTCCAGTCGGAAAAATGGGGCTCGCTGAGGGAGCCGCGGGGAATGGGACGCCCACTCGGGGGCATCGGGGTCAGGTTACACCCACGACGGTGTGAAGCTGCAACCGAAGCTTCCGCTCGCACACAGATCTGCAGCTCAGGATTGCGCCGCGTGCCTTCCGATCTTCCCCGTGGGACGGGTGCGCCGCTTCCATTTTTTGGCATAGTAGAGACACGAACCCACACTGAGGATCACGAGAATCCAGGGGAACCAGATAAACCCGGAGCTGGTCCACTCCACGTGAACGATGTTGTTGTCTTCGTCGTTATTGAATCCACCGGGGCGGTAGCTCGTTCTGGCCGTTCCGCCCTCGTTGACCGTTCCATCGAGGCGGACATCGGTCAGGGTTGTGCTGCCATCATCGCTCACCCAGTTACCAAAGTTTGAGCATCGACTCTCGGGCACGGCCTTCATACACTCCTGAGACGTCTGCGTGAAGGTGCCCCACAGTTGTGGTTCTTGTGCAGAGACAATTCCGCCGATTCCCAGCACCACCGCTACCAGGGTGACAACACCCATCACCAGGAAAAAGATCGAGTGCCCGGCGATCTGACCGACACGTGCAGCGGTTCCGAGCCAGGCGCGTTTCTGTTTTTGCTCCCGAGTCTTTGCCCCGGATCCCGGCCCGGGTTCTTGCTCCGACATTCATCCCCAACCCTGCACAACGATACGAACGGTTCATCGTACAGGGAAAGAAGGTCCCAACGGGGGCTCCGGTGAATCCGAGGACGTTCCGTCCCTGTTTGGCTGCGAGCCACTAATCGAGGCGATGGGGCACCTCTCCACAGCGTCGCGGTAACGCCACGTTCCGCTATCGCTACCGCGCGTACTCCGTGACTTCGTTGCGGTGTAGTCGGATCGTTTCTCGTGACTCAAAACCCGCCTCGGCCAGCACTTTTTCGAGGGCGTTGATTTCCGAGGAACCTCCGATGGGGGCACCCACCCAGACGGTTGAGACGTCGGTGAGGAGAGGACAATCGTCGAACATATCGGGTTCTGACGGGGTCGCCGCATTGGCTGACGTTCCCCTACCGGGCGGCGCGTTCCACCAGGGCTCGGGCAGCACGGGAGGCTCGTCTCAGGTTCGATGCGCTAATCGGATCATGACCGTAACCTGCGCGGGTTTTCATAGCCAACAGCGCGCTCAATTCACGAGCCGCAGCCGTGTTCACGGTGCCCAGCAGCGAGATCGCGTCCTGATGGTCCTGGCCCTGCGCGTGGTGCCCCAGCGCCCCCGCACACAGAGCATCGGCCGCGGCTATGCCCGCATGAACGTACAGGGTCACGGCAGCATCACCCACGCCGAGCGTATCGGTCAGCGCCAGTTCGAGGGCATCGTCCGCAACATGGAGGAACTGCTCGGCCTTGGCGAGTCGCCCGCGGCGGACAACGTCATCGGCAGGGACGGTCTTGCTTCCACGACCCCGGGGATTCATGCGACTTCACGCTGATGCCGGAGGTGCCTGCGCAGCCAGGTGGGGTCGCCCGCCACATCGATTCCTTCGGCGAGAATTGAGTCGAAAATACTCGCCGACCGCACCTCGGATGCCCGATAGAGCAGCGGTCGCACGTCGTTTCCAGTCCAAACATGGAGCTTCGCAGACAGTTCGCCCACGGCATCGTCCAAAGCGTCCTCCGAGATGCCATCGGGGAAAACCATGAGGACGTCGATATCGCTGTCATCGCGCATTTGTTGACGAGCGGCCGAACCGAATATCTTCACGGTCAGGGGCTGTACCTCCCATGTGGCAATCACCCGTTGAAGGCGTGCAATGAGCGTGTTTCGGGCGTCGGCAATCTGCAGGATTGCATCGGCCAGTAAGTGTTCACGGTTGAACGCGAAGGCCAGGTTGCGGCCGACCGATCGCTCCGCGACAACACCCTGATTCGTGAGCCGAACCACCGACTTGCGCACGCCGGGGGCAGAGCCGTCCTCGGGCAGGAGCCGATGAATCTGATCAACTGTGAGGAACTGATCGCTGCGGCACAGCACGGTGAGAACCTGCGAGTCAAGGCCCGTTGTACTCATCGCGGCGAACGGATTTTGCAGTCGCATGATGTCCCTCCAGTATTCATTCCAGCCTGACATAGAACCCGCATTTAATCTACAAAAGTATATGAAAATATACTTTTGTATCTCACGGGTTCAATGATCTTCACATCCGTCTCAACACTCAGCGCTCCGCGCATCTGAAAGAATTGCCGTATGAGTGACGAGCGAGACGCGTATTTGGATTCGGTACTGATCGGCGGGCGGGAGACCCCCACCATCGTGGTGGTTCCCTATGACGAGGCCTGGCCGGTGCGCTTCGCGTCGCTTTCCGAGCAGATTCTGGCGGCACTTGGCCCGGTCGCGCTCTCCGTGGAGCATATCGGTTCCACCTCCGTTCCCGGCCTCGCGGCCAAACCCCTCGTGGACATTCTGCTCACCGTCACCGATGTGGAAAACGAGGGCGCCTACGTGCCCGCGATGGAGGCCGCGGGCTTTGTGCTGCGCGTGCGCGAGGACCATCACCGAATGTTCCGCACGCCGGAGAAGGACGTGCACATTCACGTCTATCAACCCGAACACTCGCAGGTCAGCGACTATATTGCACTGCGCAATCACCTGCGCTCCGATGCGGCCGATCGCGAGCTCTACGCCCAAACCAAGCGCGCACTCGCCGAGCGGACGTGGTCGGATATGAACGACTACGCCGATGCGAAGACCGACGTGATTGCCGAGATTTTGGGGCGGGCGCGCCTCTCTGCGTAACAGTGGCCACCGGCACCTCTCACCGCGCAAGGGTTGAGGTCATGACGGACTTCATCATTCGCGAGCCGCGAGCCCATGAGGCGGTGGAGCTTGCCGAGCTGCACCTCGAAACCTGCCGGGAAACCTACGCCGGCCGCTTTCCCGCCTCGGCCTGGGGCGATGAGGCGCGCGCTAATCGACTCCGACTCTGGGAGGCCATCTGCTCCCAGCCTCGCCCCACCGACAGGTTCGCGGTGGCCGAGCGTCGGGGCAGGCTGATCGGGTTTGCCGGCTCGGGTGTGCCCACCGAAAACGCACCCGTGCGCGATCGCGCGCTCTTTTTCCTCTACCTCCTCGCCGCAGAGCACGGTTCCGGTGCCGGGCAGGCAGTCCTGGATCACGTCCTTGGTGAGGACCCCGCGAGCCTCTGGGTCCTGGAGGACAATCCGCGCGCACGCGCCTTCTACACGCGAAACGGCTTTGCTCCGGACGGCGCACGCCAGCCGACGGGCTATGAGTCCGGCGGCGACGAGGTGCGAATGGTGCGTTAGGGGTTCACGCTTAGAGGGCTGAGGTGTACCTACCAGACGAGGTGAACCCCGCGAATGACGGGCTACTCGATACGGGCGTACGCAGTCTGCATCTCCGCGGTGACGTCCCATCCCATCGTCCGCATCTGTCGAAGGCTGGGTTGGCGGCCGTTGGTGTGCGGAATGAGCCTAATGTTGTCCTCGATCTGCTTCGCCTCGACCTCTACGGCCTCGACAATCTCGAAATCCTCGTTAAACACGAGAAAGACGGCCGTGTGAAAGTCCGTGCTTCGAAACGGACTGAAACGTGCCGAATCCCCCGCAGCACGGGAGGCCATGGCCTTTACCTGGATGCGCTGTCCCGCCTCGGTTGTGATGTCGTGCGACTTCGTGGAGTTGGGCTCAAGCACCCCACCACGCGCCAGAAACACGACCTGCTCGGCAATATCACCGATGGGCTTATTGTTGGTTCGCACGAGATCGCGGCTCCGAAGCTCGAAGAGGATGCGCGCCTCCAACCGGAGCAGATCTCGCACCGAGAGTCCTGAAATGTCCGGAATCGCGCCCACCATCGACTTCTCCAACCCGTTTGGTCTCGGCGGAAGGCTCATTCCGCCGCAAACTGACATGCTATCGGTAGCCGTGCGGCGAATGACCCCTCCGGGCATGTCGGTCCTCTTTCAATGAACCACACCCGCGCTTCCGCAATGCACGCATGAGAGGCTACGCGCGCTGCAGAGGCTGAATTGCCTCCAGGGTTTCGGCGAGCGCGTCCCGTTCGAGTTCAAGGTCGTAGTGGGTCTGCAGGTTTATCCAAAACTGCGCACTGTTTCCCAGATAGCGCCCAAGCCGCAGTGCGGTGTCGGCCGTAATCCGCCGTTTGCCGTGCACAATCTCGTTGATCCGCCGGGCCGGCACACCAACGGCCACCACGAGTCGATTCTGAGTGATCCCGAGCGGCACAATGAACTCGTCGAGCAGAATTTCTCCGGGGTGCACCGGTATCAATTTGAGCGTCATGACATCCTCCTAGTGATAGTCAACGATTTCGACGTGGGAAGCTCCGCCGTCGGTCCAGACGAAACAGATGCGCCACTGCCCATTGACTCGGATGCTGTGCTGTCCGGCGCGATTACCCTTCAATGCTTCTAGCCGGTTCCTCGGCGGAGAACGTAGGTCCTCCAGAGAAACAGCTGCATCAAGAATGAGGGGCTTCATGAGGGCCGCACGTTGCACTCGCGAATCTAGACGTCTCGTCGGAATGCGCGCAAAAAGCCGCTCCGTGTCTCGATCCGCGAACGGCGTGATGATTCCTCAACAGCATAACGCGGCGCGTTAAATAGATAGTGTGCGGCTCGTCAATAAATTGAACTCAACGAAGACCCTGAAAAACTTCACACCGCCCACGCGCCCGACGAAGTCCCACCGGGAGGGAAAAGAATCGTCAACCTAATGCAAGTTCGCGATCGAGTACTCGTGCTTCCCGGGCGCTCCGACTGATGCGTATCCCTGTCAGAATCCTGCTAGACCGGAGATTTACGAGGCTACGTTGCACAACCGGCCCGCCTCCCGAAGGAAGCGGACCGTGTGAGCGGGGCGCGTTAGACGTTGAAGCGGAACTCCACCACGTCGCCGTCCTGCATCGTGTATTCCTTGCCCTCCATGCGGGCTTTGCCCTTGGAGCGGGCCTCGGCGACCGAACCGGTCTCCACCAGGTCGGCAAACGAGATGATCTCGGCCTTGATGAAGCCGCGCTCGAAGTCGGTGTGGATCACGCCGGCGGCCTGCGGAGCCTTGGCACCCTTGGGGATCGTCCAGGCGCGCGACTCCTTGGGGCCGGCGGTCAGGTAGGTCTGCAGGCCCAGGGTGTCGAAACCGATGCGGGCGAGCTGGTCGAGACCAGACTCGGTCTGGCCCGTGGAGGACAGCAGCTCAGCGGCGTCGGCGTCGTCCAGGTCGATCAGCTCGGACTCCAGCTTGGCATCGAGGAAGATGGCCTGGGCGGGGGCAACGAGGGCGGCCAGCTCGGCACGCTTCTCGTCGCTCTGCAGCACCTCCTCATCCACGTTGAACACGTAGATGAAGGGCTTGCCGGTGAGCAGACCGAGCTCGCGAACGGGCTCCAGGTCGATCTTGGTGGCGGACAGCGGGGTGCCGGCGTTCAGCGCGGCAAGCACCTCGTTGGCGGTGTCCAGGGCGGCCGGGTCAATGCGCTTGCCCTTGACCTCCTTCTCCAGACGCGGAATCGCCTTCTCTACCGTCTGCAGGTCCGCGAGGATCAGCTCGGTGTTGATGGTCTCCATGTCACCCGCGGGGTTGACCTTGCCGTCAACGTGAATGACGTCCGAATCGGCGAAGCCACGCACAACCTGAGCAATAGCATCAGCCTCACGAATGTTTGCGAGGAACTGGTTACCCAGACCCTCACCCTCACTCGCGCCACGCACGATGCCCGCGATGTCTACGAAGGACACGGCGGCGGGCAGGATGCGCTCGCTGCCGAAGATCTCGGCGAGCTTCGTCAGGCGCGCGTCAGGAAGGTTCACCACCCCGATGTTGGGCTCGATCGTCGCGAACGGGTAGTTCGCCGCGAGCACCTGGTTCTTGGTCAGGGCGTTAAACAGGGTTGACTTGCCAACGTTGGGCAGTCCGACAATTCCGATAGTGAGGGCCACAAAGGTCTATCGTACCCGGCCCGGTGTCTCACAGCCAGCCGAGCGCCGGAGCGTTGGTTCCGGGCACCCCAGAAACTCCCACGGTGCGTTGCTAGCGTCCGCACAAACACTCGATCTACACACGGCATCTCGAGGAGCACCGATGCGAACAACCGGCCACCCCATTACGCCACTCACCCTCACAATCGATCGCAACGACAAGGCCCCGCTCTACCGGCAACTGTCCATCCAGCTCCGCTCGGCTATCTCCCTCGGCAGACTGCCACCCGGAAGCCGCCTCGAAAACGAGATCACGCTCGCCGGGCGCCTCGGAATCTCGCGCCCCACCGTGCGACGCGCCATACAGGAGCTCGTCGCAGACGGCCTCATCTCGCGGCGACGCGGCATCGGCACCCGGGTGGCTCACATCCGAATCCACACCCGACTCGACCGCATCGACACCGTGAAGACACTCGCTCAGGAAGGCCACCGCCCCACCACCTCCGTGCTCGAGAGCACCATCGAACCCGCGATCGGTGACATCGCCGAACAGCTGGAAATCCCGGTCGGCGAACCTGTCCTCTATGTCCGCCGACTGCTGAGTGCGAATCGCTCGCCACTCGCGATCCTTGAAAACTTCCTCCCCGCCGCACGGGGCACCCTCGCGGCGGACGCACTCGATAGCGGAGACCTCCATACCCTGCTGCGTTCGATCATCCGGCGCACCTCCACGGTGGCCGAGCAGCTCACGGCGCGCGCCTCCACCCTCGAGGAGAGCATTCTGTTGGGCGCTGCGCTCGACGGCCCGATTCTCGAGCGTCACCGCATCACACGCTCCGCCGAGGGGCGGGTGGTGGATGCCGCGCGCCAGGCGTATCGCGGCGACCTCATCGCGATTCGTTCCGAGACCGGCACCACCACGGAGCCGTAACATTGCACAGCCCACCCCGGCAATTGAGTTTTCCACCCGTCTGGTCGCCTCACCCCAGGTGTCGGTGGCCTCGGGCACACTGAGGACATGGACTCACTACTCCCCCTCCTCCTCGGTCTCGCGCTCGGGCTGCTCCTCGGCGCGGTCCTCGGCGGGCTCGTTGCCCAGCGCAGAGCGGCGTCGGCACTGCGCAGTGCCGATCAGCGGGCGAGTGCTGCCCGCACCGAGGTAGACATTCTGAACGCCCGGCACTCGGCCGATCTCCTGGCACAGAGCGCCAATGAGTCCGAGATCCGAGGTGCGCTGCGCGCCGAGCTTGCCGCGCTCGAGGCCACCACGGGCGAGCTCCGCGATCAGCTCGAAGCTCAGCGCCGCCAGGCTGCCGATCAGGAGCGCCGCCGCGCCGAGGAGGCCGCGCAGCTGCGCTCTCGAGAATCACAGGACGCCCGGGTTCTGGAGGCCCTCGCCCCGGTCGCCGAGACCCTGCGCACCATGCAGACGGCCGTAAGCGCCATCGAAAACCAGCGCAGCCTCCAGCACGGCGAGCTGAGTGCTCAGCTGCGCGCCGCAACCGAAGCCGAGGAACGGCTCCGGCGCACCACCGACACCCTCGCCGGAGCGCTGCGATCAAACAACGTGCGCGGCGTCTGGGGAGAAACCCAGCTGCGCAACGTGGTCGAAGCCGCCGGCCTGATCGAACGCGTCGACTTTAGCGTGCAGTCCTCCGTAACCACCGATGCCGGCGCCGGACGGCCCGACATGGTGGTGCACCTCCCCGGCGGCAAGAACATCGCCGTAGACGCCAAGGTTCCCTTCAACGCCTACCTCGAAGCCAGCGCGATCCCCGCTACCGCCACCGGAGCCGAAGCCGCCCGGCGAGAAAGCCTCCTCCGCGACCACGTCAAGGCCGTACGCGAACACGTCGTCGCCCTCGGCAACAAGACCTACTGGGAGGGCCTACCCGCCTCCCCCGAACTCGTGATCGCCTTCATCCCCAGCGAATCCCTCGTCTCCTCCGCCCTCGAAGCAGACCGCACCCTCCTCGACTTCGCATTTTCCAAGCGCGTCGCCCTCGCCTCCCCCGTCACGCTCTGGTCCGTCCTCAAAACCGTCGCATTCAGCTGGCAACAGGACGTCCTCACCAAGGAAGCCACCGAACTCTTCGACCTCAGCCGCGAACTCCACTCCCGCCTCGCGGGCACCGCCACCCGGCTCCAAAAACTCGGTCGCTCCATCGAACGCTCCGTCAAGGACTACAACGTCGTCATCGGCTCACTCGAACACCAGGTCCTACCCAGTGCCCGCAAACTCGGCCGCATCGACAAAGACCGCGTCATCGCGGGCCTCACCCCCGTCGAAGAACCCCTCCGCGAAATCACCGACGTCGACCTGGTTGCCGGCCTCGACCGCGCCGCCAGCCTCGACCACACTGCAAGCAACGAAGCCGACCACACACACGATTAGGCCCGCGCCAACCCCGTACCCGGTACACGAAAAACCGGGTGTCTCCCGAAGGAGACACCCGGCGCAACTGAGCTACGAGAGAGGCTAGCGCCACTTCTCCACGAGGTGATCCGCCACGATCCGACGAATCGTGCCCGACTTCGAACGCAACACAATGCTCTCGGTACGAATGATCGGGCCGCGGTGCTGCACACCCGCCACCAGACCACCATCGGTCACACCCGTCGCCACAAAGAACGTGTTATCGCTGCGCACCAGCTCATCCGCGCCATACACGTAATCCATCTTCAACCCCGCGGCCAGACCGCGCGCACGCTCGGCCTCATCACGCGGGTGCAGACGACCCTGAATATGACCGCCCAGAGCCTTGATCGCACACGCCGTCACAATACCCTCCGGGCTACCACCCGTACCCAGGCACATGTCAATGCGCGTCCCATACCGAGCCGCGTTAATACCGCCCGCCACATCGCCGTCAAGCATCAGACGCGTACCCGCACCCGCCGCGCGAATCTCCTCAATCAGACCCTCGTGACGCGGACGATCCAGCACCGCCACCGTAATATCTGAAACCGGAACCTTCTTCGCCGCCGCCAGGGCACGAATGTTCTCCCCCACCGACTGACGAATATCCACAACCCCGATACCCTCCGGCCCGGTCACGATCTTGTCCATGTAGAACACCGTCGAGGCATCCAACATCGACCCACGATCAGCAACCGCAATAACCGACAGCGCGTTCTGCCGACCCGCGGCAGTCAGACTCGTCCCATCGATCGGATCAACCGCGATATCCACGGCCGGCCCCTGGCCATTGCCCACCCGCTCGCCATTGAACAGCATCGGGGCCTCATCCTTCTCGCCCTCGCCAATCACCACCGTGCCATCAAAATTGACGGTACCCAGGAACGCACGCATCGCATCCACCGCCGCACCATCGGCCGCCAGCTTGTCACCACGACCAATGTACGGCTCGGCACGAATCGCCGCCGCCTCCGTCGCCCGAACGAGCTCAAGTGCAAGATTTCGACCCGGCTGCAGATAAAGCGACTCGGTATTGGGCTGACTCATGAAAAACGCTCCTCAAAACGTGAACCTAGCGAACCAATCCACACTAACCCCGCGCGCAAAGACGAGTACCGGCGTGTGGCCCAAAACCACGCTTAAGAAGTTGAGATCTTAACAAAAAGCGATGTTTATGCCGAGGTTTCGGTTGCCGACCATGACCAGATTCGCGCATCCTGACCCTTGCCCTGCACCGCCTGCAGCGGCGAACCCGGCACAATCAGGCACTCGGTAACGGCGCTCACCAGAATGGCCGCACGGCCCCCACACAGCTCATCCATACCCAGCAGGGCATCCACACTCAGCCCGTGCGCCTCAATCCGCGAACGCTCCGACCGCGACTGCGGGGCAAACCGTGCCTCCATCGAACCGCCCAGCGCCCGCACCGCGGCCGCCACCACGAGCCCCTCGGGTGCACCACCAATACCGGCCACCACATCGAGCTCGGCATCCGGCTGCAGCACCCGAAGCGACCGCTCCACCTCGCCGTGCTCAAAGAAATCACAGTGCGCGCCCACCTCACTTGCGATGCGCATCAGCTCCGCGTTACGCGGACGATCCTGAATCGCCACGTGCAATTCGGAAACCAAAACCCCGCGGTGAGCGGCAATGGCCGCAAGCGTCTCCCCAAATGGCGCATCAACGGAAACCCTCGGGGCACGCGGACCCGCCACGATCTTCTGCAGGTAGTACGCCGGCCCAATATCGGCAAACGATCCCGGCTCAGCCACACCCAGGACCACCATCGCGCCAGGCTCCCCCGCCGCCGCCAAACGCGTGCCATCCACCGGATCCACGGCAATCTCCACCGCGGTACCGCCCAGCCCAAAGGTCTCACCGGCCGCGAGCATCGGGGCCTCATCCTTCTCCCCCTCGCCCGCAATCACAACGCCCGAAAGATTCAGGGTGTCCAGCTCACTCCGCAACGCGCTTACCGCCGCGCCATCCACGGCCAGCGGATCCCCCGACCCCACGTGATCGGCCGCCGCGGTGGCAGCGGCAACCGTGGCCAGCCGCAACCCGCGCAGGGCCTCGGCACCCGGCCAGCCCACGGGGGCCGCCGGACGTCGCGCGGCCGCCGGACGGGCGGCGGCAGAACCCGCGGGACGGAAAAAGGCTGACCCCGGGCGCGGCCCGGTCGACGACTCACTCATGTCATCAATTGTGCCCGATTCTGCCGTGCACAACCGATCCGCACGGATGTGCACCACCCCGAGCACCCGCCCGCGGCCGGGCATCATCCGGCATATGGCACTCCATACGTACATATTTTTCGGGCGCGCAGCCGCGCGTCTCGATAGACTCAAGGTGTTCCATACAGACATCGCTTAAGGAGAAGTAATGCCTATCGCAACCCCCGAGCAGTACGCACGGATGCTCGACACCGCCAAGGAAAACGCCTTCGCGTTCCCGGCGTTCAACGTGTCGTCCTCGCAGACCATTCACGCCGTGCTCCAGGGGCTGACCGAGGCTGGCTCCGACGGCATCATCCAGGTCACCACCGGTGGCGCCGACTACTTCGCCGGTCACACCGTGAAGAACCGCGCATCGGGCGCCCTGGCATTCGCCAAGTTCGTGCACGCGATCGCCGATAACTACCCGATCACCGTGGCCCTGCACACCGACCACTGCCCGAAGAACGCCCTCGACGACTTCGTGTACCCGCTGATCGCCGCCTCCGAAGAAGAGGTCAAGGCCGGTCGCAACCCGATCTTCCAGTCCCACATGTGGGATGGCTCGGCCGTACCCCTGGGTGAAAACCTGGAGATCGCCAAGGAGATCATCAAGAAGACCAAGAACATCAACGCCATCCTCGAGGTCGAGATCGGTGTTGTCGGTGGCGAGGAAGACGGCGTCAGCCACGACATCAACGAGCACCTCTACACCACCCTCGAAGACGCCATCCAGACCGTCGAGGCCCTCGGCCTCGGCGAGCAAGGCCGCTACATGGCAGCGCTCACCTTCGGTAACGTCCACGGCGTCTACAAGCCCGGTAACGTGCAGCTGCAGCCGGCACTCCTGAAGGAAATCCAGGAGGGTCTCGCCGCCAAGTACGGTACCGCCGCCAAGCCGCTCGACCTCGTCTTCCACGGTGGCTCCGGCTCGACCGACGCCGAAATCAGCGAGGCCGTCGCCAACGGTGTCATCAAGATGAACATCGACACCGACACCCAGTACGCCTTCAGCCGTGCCATCGCCGACAACGTACTGCGCAACTACGACAGCTTCCTCAAGGTAGACGGCGAGGTCGGCAACAAGAAGGTTTACGACCCCCGCGCCTGGGGCAAGATCGCCGAAACCGCCATGGCCGCACGCGTCATCGAGTCGACCCGTCAGCTCGGTTCGCACGGAAAGTCGCTGACCATCTAGTTCAGCCTCACCACTCGTCCGCAAGACGGGACAAACAAAACCCCGGCGGTGCATCTGCACCGCCGGGGTTTTGTGTTGCCGCGTAAACGCTACGGCTGCAGCGTCTTGACGTAGTCTTGGAAGGCCGGATCATTCGCCATGGTGGGCGCAATAATCATGGTCATCACGAGCAGCGCCACGACGGCCGCCAGAACGGGAATCCACCAGGAGGAGCGTCCGGCCCGGATGCGGCGCAGGGTCCACCAGGCCGAGAGCGCCCAGATAATCACCATGGCCGCGAGCATGATCCAGCCCGACACCGTGATGGCCTGCCCCAGGCCATCACTCGAAATGCCCAGCTGCTTGTAATACTCGGCAAACGCCTCCCGAAGGTTCAGGAGTGCGGGCACGCTGGTCAAAACCGAGAAGGCTCCGAATGCCAGAAGCAGAAACGAGATAAACCGGTCCGCGGGCGGCGGGGTGTCCAGCCCGTCAAATCCGCGCGCGGAGGTTGCCGGACGCTTTCCACCGGGACGGGGAGCCTGAGCACGCACCGCAGACGGGCCCGGCTGTTCGGTACCGGCCGGGGCCCCTGGTCGCCCACCCACGTTAACGTGGCTAAACGAACCCGCCGAGTAGCGCGGGACGCCGTTCTGAGTCGACGGCTTCGAGGCGGCATTCTGAGTGGACACCGGCGCGAAGACCGGGGCATCCGTGGAACGCTCGCCATACTCGGGGGCGGGCAGCGGAGCTTCCTCCACGCGCTCACCGTACTCGGGCGGCGGAAGCTGCGAGGCCGGACGCCGCTCACCATATTGGGGAGCCGGCGCAGGCGCAGGCACCGGGGTCGGCACCGGCGCTGCCGGCTCCTTCTCCGAATCGCCATCCGCGGGCGTGGCTGCGGCCAGCTGTGCACCCTCAACCCGCTCGCCAAACTGCGGACGAGCGGGCTGCGCGGGCGCTACGGCCGGGGTGGTCTCCGAGGAGTCCTCGGCCGCTCCGGTTCCGTCCATCTGGGATCGCTGCTCCTCGGGAGTCGCGAATTCACCAAAGCGGGGTTGGGGGGTCATCGTTACCTCTCGAAAAGCGTGGAAGTGAATCTAGGACGAGCGACGGCCACCCAGGGCGCGCTCGTCGCGGTTGCCCTCGAGGTCCTTGCGGAGCTCCTTGGGCAGGGAGAACATGAGGTCTTCCTCGGCGGTCTTGACCTCCTGGACGTCGCCGTAACCGGCACCGGCCAGGTCGCGCAGAACCTCATCAACCAGGACCTCCGGCACCGAGGCACCGCTGGTGACACCGACGGTCTGGACGCCGTCAAGCCACTCCTGCTTGATCTCGCTCGAGTAGTCGACCCGGTAGGCGGCCTTCGCGCCGTACTCCAGAGCCACCTCGACGAGACGGACCGAGTTCGACGAGTTGGCCGAACCCACGACGATCACGAGGTCTGCACCAACGGCGACCTTCTTGATCGCGACCTGACGGTTCTGGGTGGCATAGCAGATGTCATCCGACGGCGGGTTCTTGAGGTTCGGGAAGCGCTCGCGCAGCAGGCGCACGGTCTCCATGGTCTCGTCCACGCTGAGGGTGGTCTGCGAGAGCCACACCACGTTATCGGGATCCTTGACGGTGATCTTGTCGACGTCCTCGGGGCCGTTCACGATGGTGGTGCGCTCGGGAGCGTGACCCGCGGTGCCCTCAACCTCTTCGTGGCCCTCGTGGCCGATCAGCAGGATCTCCTGATCCGCGCGAGCGAAGCGCACGGCCTCGCGGTGCACCTTGGTGACCAGCGGGCAGGTGGCGTCGATGGCCTGGAGGCCGCGATCGGCGGCCGCATTCACCACGGCCGGCGAAACGCCGTGCGCGGAAAACACGATGTGCGAGCCCTCGGGGACCTCGTCTACTTCCTCGACAAAGATCGCGCCCTGCGCCTCGAGTTCGGAGACCACGTGCACGTTGTGCACGATCTGTTTGCGCACGTAAACGGGTGCGCCATAAAGGTTCAGCGCCTTCTCAACCGCAATGACGGCGCGGTCAACACCGGCGCAGTAGCCGCGCGGGGCGGCCAGCAGCACACGTTTGGGTCCGGCGACCGGGTTATCCTGGAGTCGGCTTGAAGCACCGGGGATCCTCGGCATCGGCAGGCTAATCGTCGTGTTACTCACGTCACCAATTGTAAGCCGAGTCGCTGGACTCCGAGTGAGAGGATTGCCGGATGGCCGTTTCTATGCCCGCACAGCCCGCTACCGCAGAGGATCCGTGGCCGATTGCGCTCTTGGGGAACAAGATCCGCGACTACATCGACAGGCTCGGAACCGTCTGGGTTGAGGGCGAGATTACCCAGTGGGGGCAGTCGGGCGGCAACGTCTACGGCAAGCTCAAGGATCTCAACGCCGACGCCACCATTTCCTTCACCATTTGGTCCTCTGTTCGGGCCAAGCTGCCCGAAAACCTGAAGCAGGGTGATCGAGTTGTTGCGCTGATCAAGGCGAACTTCTGGGTCAAGGGCGGCAGCCTGACGATGCAGGTGATGCAGATGCGTCACGTGGGCCTCGGCGACCTTCTGGAACGGCTGGAACGGCTCCGCGCGACACTCGCGGCCGAGGGCCTGTTCGCCCCCGAGCGCAAAAAGAAGCTGCCCTTCCTGCCGGGTGTCATCGGCCTGGTGACGGGTAAGGATTCGGACGCCGAAAAGGACGTCCTCCGAAACGCTCAACTGCGTTGGCCCGCGGTGCAGTTCCGGGTGCGTCACGCCGCGGTTCAGGGCGATCGCACGGTTGGTGAGGTCGTGGCGGCCATCGAGGCGCTGGATGCCGACCCCGAGGTGGACGTCATCATCGTGGCGCGCGGCGGCGGTGACTTCCAGAATCTGCTGGGATTCAGCGACGAGCGTGTGGTGCGTGCCGCGGCCGCCGCCACCACCCCGATCGTGTCGGCGATCGGCCACGAGGCCGACCGCCCGCTGCTCGACGATGTCGCGGATCTGCGCGCCTCCACCCCCACCGATGCTGCGAAGCGCGTGGTTCCGGATGTGGGAGAGGAGCTCGCCGGCGTTGCGGATGCTCGCGCCCGGCTCACCGGCCGCCTCGCCCACCAGATCAACACCGAGATTTCTCGAATCGAGCAGATTCGATCGCGTCCGGCGCTCGCCGACGGCGCGTGGATCATCACCTCACGCAGTGAAGAGGTCACTCGTTATGTCGCCCGCGGGGCCGAGATGATTGATCGCCAGATTGAGCGAGCCGGATCCGGTTTGGCGGAGCTCACCGCCCGGCTGCGTACGCTCTCCCCGCAGCAGACACTACGCCGCGGGTACGCGATCGTGCAGACCCCGGACGGGGCCGCACTGCGCGAGACCGCCCAGGCTGCTCCCGGCACGGATCTGCGCATCACCCTGGCCGAGGGCGTGCTGCACGCGACCGCTGGCGACACCGAACGGTAGAGCCCGCCTGTCGCCGTTTTCACGGGTGATTGCGCGGCTCTCGCGGCGCAAATCGGGCATACAAGACGCGATAGGATGACCCTATGTCTTCGAACCCCACAATCGACTCACTGAGCTATGAAGAAGCCCGCGACGAGCTCGTTCGGGTGGTATCCGAACTTGAGCAGGGAGCGGCAACCCTCGAGCACTCGCTCGAACTGTGGGAGCGCGGCGAGGCCCTCGCGGCGCGCTGCGAGGAATGGCTGATCGGTGCCAAGGCCCGCCTCGATGCGGCCCGAGCGGCCGCGGTCACGCCCGCCGCATCGTCGAGTGATGCGGGTTCGGCCGCCGAAGAGGAGATCTTCTAACCGTGGCGAAGACCAACGAACCCCGCGTTGTCGCCGAGCTCGGGCGCCCCGAGACGCCCGAGGAAACCGCCGCCCGTAAGGCCACTCAGTCGCGCAACTATCGCATGCGCAAGACGGTCAATAACCTGGTGTATTCGCTCCTGGCGACCGTTGCGCTGGTTGCGGTGATGATCATCATCGTGCCCCGCAGCGATCAGCCCACCGATCGTTCGGTGGACTACACCGCGGTCGCGACTCAGGCGCAGGAGGCGGTCGATGCGAATCTCGCAAACCCGACGCTGCCGAAGTCGTGGAAAGCGAACTATGCCGAGATGCGGCAGAAGTCTTCCGTGCGCTCCTGGGAGATCGGGTTCCTGACCCCCAGCGAAAAGTTCATCGGTTTCGCGCAGGGTCTCGACGCCAATGAGTCCTGGGTTTCACTCATGATGAAGAGCACGGTTCCCTCGGAGTCGCGCACGATCGACGGCGTGACCTGGACGGTCTATGACAACCGCGATTCGCGAGACGACAAGATCGGCAACGTTCACTACGGGCTGTCCACGCAGGCCGGTAGTTCATTTTTTGTTCTGTTTGGTACCGCGCCTGACGAGGAGTTTGTGACCCTCGCTACCGCGCTGAGTGCCGCCATCGAGAAGGAGGCAAACCGCTAATGTCCACCATGACTCCGGGCCAGGCCTGGGCCGAAATGGTCGCCGGTAACGCTCGTTTTGTTTCGGGAGAGCCGCTGCACCCCCGTCAGGATGTCGAGCGCCGCCATCAGCTGGCCGAGCTGCAGACGCCGGATGCCGCGCTGTTCGGATGTTCGGATTCGCGTCTGTCCGCCGAGATTATCTTTGATAAGGGTCTGGGCGACCTGTTTGTCGTGCGTAACGCCGGCCAGGTTATTTCGGATTCGGTGCTGGGTTCACTCGAGTATGCGGTGGGCGTACTCAAGGTGCCGCTGATCGTGGTCCTCGGTCACGACGCCTGTGGTGCCGTTCAGGCCGCGATTTCCTCCTGTGCACCGGATGCCGAGCAGCTGCCGCCGAACATTGCCGGCCTGATCCGTCAGATCGTGCCGTCGGTTGTGAAGGTGGCCGGGGTTTCGGGCACCGCGATTTCGGATGCGGACCCAGCCGAGGTGGGTAAGAACCACCTGCGCGGCACCGTGGCTGAGCTGCTGACGCGTTCGGAGATGATTAACCGCGCGGTGGCTGATGGTTCACTGGCTGTTGTCGGTGCGAACTACCGTTTGACGGAGGGCACGGCGATTCCTGACGTGACTTTGGGTAACCTTGATCCCACGGGTGCCACGAGCACCGCAACCCCGAACGCAGAGTAGCGTTCACACTTCGAGGAGAGCAGAACACCGTGTCTGAAAACGCATCCGCCGATTACCGCATCGAACACGACACCATGGGTGAGGTTCGAGTGCCGATTTCCGCCCTGTATGGGGCGCAGACGCAGCGCGCGGTTGAGAACTTCCCGATTTCCGGTTCTCGTCTGGAGGCCGCTCAGGTGGTAGCTCTGGCCCGGATCAAGAAGTCTGCGGCGCTGGCTAACGCCACGCTGGGTGTTCTTGACTCGTCGATCGCCGAGGCGATCAGCGGTGCCGCGGATCAGATTATTGCCGGTGAGTTCGCGGATCAGTTCCCGATTGATGTGTACCAGACCGGTTCGGGTACCTCCTCGAACATGAACATGAACGAGGTGCTCGCGACCCTCGCGACCCGTGCTCTGGGCTCGACCGTGCACCCCAACGATCACGTGAACTGCTCGCAGTCTTCGAACGATGTGTTCCCGACCTCGGTGCACGTGGCCGTGACCGGTGCGCTGATTTCGTCTCTCGTTCCGGCCCTTGAGCACCTGGCGGTTTCGCTGGAGAAGAAGGCCGTGCTGTGGAAGGACGCGGTCAAGCCGGGCCGCACCCACCTGATGGACGCCACTCCGGTAACCCTGGGACAGGAGTTTGGTGGCTACGCCCGCCAGATCCGTCTGGGTATCGAGCGGGTCACGTCGGCGCTGCCGCGCGTGGCCGAGGTGCCCCTGGGTGGCACCGCGGTGGGCACCGGGATCAATACCCCGCTGGGCTTCCCGCAGGAGGTTATTCGACTGCTCGCAGCCGAGACAGGTCTGCCGATCACCGAGGCTGCCGATCACTTCGAGGCTCAGGCTAACCGTGATGGTCTGGTTGATGCCTCGGGTGCGCTGCGCACCATCGCCGTGAGCCTCACGAAGATTTGCAACGACCTGCGCTGGATGGGCTCTGGCCCGAACACCGGCCTTGGCGAGCTCCACATTCCCGATCTGCAGCCGGGTTCCTCGATCATGCCGGGGAAGGTGAACCCGGTGATCCCGGAGGCCGTGCTCATGGTGTGCTCGCGCGTTATCGGAAACGATGCGGCGATCGCGATCAGCGGTGCCTCGGGGAGCTTCGAGCTCAACGTTCAGATTCCGATCATGGGTACCGCCCTTCTGGAGTCGATTCGTCTGCTGGCCAATGCCGCCACCGTGCTGGCGGATAAGACCGTTGACGGTCTGGAGGCCAATGTTGAGCGTGCGGCCGCTCTCGCGGGTATGTCGCCGTCGATCGTGACGCCGCTGAACAAGATCATCGGATACGAGGCCGCCGCAAAGATCGCGAAGCACGCGGTGGCCGCGGGCATCACCGTGCGTGAGGCCGTGGTTGACCTCGGATTCGTTGAGCGCGGCGAGGTAACCGAGGCGCAGCTGGACTCGGCTCTGGACCTCCTCTCGATGACTCACGCGGGCTAGCCACCCCACTCTCGACCGCGGTCGGGGCGAGCGCACGGCGTTTGCCCCGACCGCGGTTTTGAATTCCTCACGGCGTTCCCGCCGCGACAATCTGTGTTGTAAGAAGCGTTGGCAGCACCGGCAAGATTGCCAGCGTGCCCCAAAATGCCACGAGCAGAGGTGGCCCCAATGCCAAGCTCGACGGCACGCCCAAAGGCGGGCTCGACAATGCGCCCAGCGCGCCGACGGATGCCACTCCGTTCGACCGCGCGGCCCTCGTTGGCGCACCAGAGCGTGGTGGCCCGCGAGCACGCCGACGCTCGTGAGGGTACCGTGGCGATCTCAGCACCGCCGGTGCACTGCGCATCCCTGCAGCGGCGAGCGTCCCACAGGCGAGCAACAGCCCAAAGACGAGGAGCGCGGCCGAGGGGTCTGGCCCGAGCATCAGGAGGGCGAGGAGCACGGCGGACAGCTTCCCATCTCCCCCGCCCCACATCCCCGCTGTGGTGAGCGCGAGCGCGCACAGGGCAAGGGTGAGTACCACGAGCACCCGCGGGACGCTCGGTTCCACCGCGCACAACTCCGTGCCCACGACGGACTCGATCGCGGGGAGAAGGAGCGGGAGGGCCGTGGGGCCCAAGAGCACCCAGCCGACCATGCCCAGACCGAGCAGCAGGGCTGCCGGGAGGACCAGCGCATTGGGTAGGCGGCGTTCGCGAAGGTCGGTGCGGATCAGCAGCGGCGTGCAGAGCGCGAGCCAGGCGACTACCGGCCAGAGTGCCGGGGAAATGACGCTCAGGCAGCCTGAAAGTGGTGAGGGGCTGGATAAACCGGGGAGTGTGGATGCGGGGAGCATGATCCCACGCTAGGGAGTGGGACGCACCCGCACACCGCGGCGACGAGATCGGTGGAAAACGTCGCCGCGGCGCTCAGCTGTGGATTAGTTTGACCGGAAGTCCGCGGTGATTTCGGCCGAGACCACGTATGGTCTCGGCGTCAGGTCAAAGCCGTTGTCCTGCTGGGCCATATCGGCGGAAGCCGCGGCGAAGGATCGACCCTTCGCAAATACGGTGCCTCCGCCGCCGTTTCCTCCGCCGGAGGGACGCAGACCGCTCTCGAAGATGGCCTCGAGCGCCGGCGTACCGGCACCCGCCGCGTGCGCGTATACCTCGGCGCGCGAGACGGCATCGCGAACGGCCTCAGCACGCACCTCGGCCACCCGCTCCCCGCGGTCCGCTTCCGCGATGTCCCAGTTCACTCCACCCAGTCGAACGAGGGGCTCGGAGGCGAGCACGGTCACCCATTCGGTCAGGGCGGCAAAGTCTGAAAAGCGCAGGAAAAGCCCGGCGCTCGCGCGCTGCACATCGGCTCCGCGTACGCCATCGGGGCCCCAGAACGGCGATGTTCCCACCGATACCGAGTCTGCGTGCCAGCGCGTGGTGGCTCCCCGATCCGAGAGTTCCTGAGCCCGCGCGGAGAGCTCCGCGTGCAGGAGTGAGGCGCGTTCGACGACCTCGCGGCGGTCCGCTCCCTCAACCTCGACTCGGGCGCTCACCTCGGCTCGCGTCGCCGGGTACTCACGCTGGGCAAAACCACTCACTACGACAACAACACTCGACACTGTGTCCCCTCCGGTCCGGTTCGGGTCGGAATACGCCCGTGCACGGAGACTACTACGCGGGCATTAGCGAAGAACACCCCTCGATCGCGGGTTGCGCTCAGAGCGTGCGCGGGTGGCCGTCAAAGCGTGCGCGGGTTGAGCCCACAGAGTCCGTGAGATACGCCGAAAGCGTGCGCGGACTACGCCATGGGCAGGTGAGCGTTCCCAGAAACCGAGCGTTCCCCGAGACCGAGCGTGGGCTATTCGGTCAGCGTGGGTCAATACGCCCGACTCTAGCCGCCGTAGCGGCGCTGACGTCGAGAGAAATCGCGGAGGGCACGCAGGAAGTCGACCTCGCGCAGATCCGGCCCTAGCGCCTCCACGAAGTAGAACTCGCTGTGTGCGCTCTGCCAGAGCATGAAGTCGCTGAGGCGCTGTTCACCGGAGGTGCGGATCACCAGGTCAGGGTCGGGCTGACCTCCGGTGTAGAGGTGTGCGCCGATAAGATCCGGGGTAAGCATCTCGGCCAGGCCGCTGATGGTGCCACCGTTGGTGCCCTCAAACTCACGGACGATTGTGCGCATCGCGTCGACGATTTCGGTCCGGCCACCATAGCCGACCGCGAGATTAATGTGCAGTCCGCTTCGCTCACGGGTCTTTTCGGCCGCGTCAACCAGTGCGGTGCTCAGGGATTCCGGAAGGTTTTCGCTGGAACCGACGTGCTGGACGCGCCAGTCGCGATATCCGGCGAGGTCTCCGGCGAGATCGGCGATGATTTCGACCAGCGCGGTCAACTCCTCCGAGGAGCGCTGCGTCAGGTTGTCGCTCGAGAGCAGGTAGAGGGTGACCGTGCGAATCCCGAGGTCATCGCACCACTCGAGAAACTCCTGCATCTTCGCGGCACCGGCACGGTGTCCGTGGGCGGCGGTCTCGAGGCCGAGCTGCTTTGCCCAGCGACGGTTTCCGTCGATGATCATGGCGACGTGATGCGGCATAGCCTCGGGCGTGAGGTTGCGACGCAGCATCTTCTGGTAGAGCGCGTAGAGGATGCCGCGGCCGGGTCGAGGTTCGCTGTTCGTCACAGACCTACGCTAGTCCACATTTACGCCCGCGCGCATATTGGCTGGCGTAGTCTGGAGTTATGGCAGCCGAACTCGATCCCACCCGGCACTCCACTTCGGCGGAGGATGGTGTCTCGGACGCGGCAGAAACTGCCGACTCCGAACACCACGGCCTGCCCCTGATCGAGGCCGCCGCGGCCGTGCCGGAGGAGGTCAAGCCCTCCTGGCGAGGATGGATCCACGCGGGCACTTTTCCGGTAACTATCGCGGCTGGCATCGTGCTGATCACGCTCGCGCACGGGGCGGAAGCGAAGTGGGCATCGGCCGTTTTCACGCTCACCTCGATGCTGCTGTTTGGTAATTCGGCGCTGTATCACCGCATCAATTGGAAGCCGCGGACGAAGCTGATTTTCAAGCGAATCGACCACGCAAACATTTTCCTGTTAATTGCCGGAACGTACACCCCAATCGCGCTGCTTGCGCTGCCGAATCCTCAGGGAGTGATCCTGCTGGTGTCGGTATGGGCGGGTGCGATACTCGGTATTGCCTTCCGGGTGTTCTGGATCGGGGCCCCGCGCTGGCTCTATGTGCTGCTCTACCTGGCGCTCGGCTGGGTAGCGGTCATGTACATCGGAGATATCGTCGCGGTGAACATGGCCACCATGATTCTCGTGGTTGTGGGCGGCCTGCTGTACTCCGGTGGTGCCGTTGTCTACGCGCTCAAGCGCCCCAACCCCGTGCCCGGACACTTCGGTTTCCACGAGATCTTCCACGTGTGCACGGTGCTCGCGTTCCTGTGCCACTGGGCCGGCATCCTGCTGCTCGCGCTCAATCCGCTCGGCTAGCCTCGCCGCCGGTGGTGCCGATCGGCGCATCAGCGGGCTTTTCATGCCGTGGTTCGGCTTCGGGCCGCGGCAGAATCGGTAGCGCGATGATCGGGGCGAGGGCGAGGAGTGCAAACGCTCCGCTGTATCCAATCACGGTGATGAGCGCGCCCACGGCGGGACCGACGATGGCGGTGGCCGCGAACTGCCCGGTGTTTTGGATGCCGAGTGCGCGCCCGGCCCAGCGGCCTCCGGCGATTTCGGCCACCGAGGTGAAGGCAAGACCGTTGTCAGCCACGGCAATGCAGCTGGCGAGGATGTAGCTGAGGGCTACCGCCCAGGGCCAGTGCACGGCACCGCTGGCCGCGGTCAGGAGCAGGGTGGGCACACCGAGGAGCGCGACCCAGCGCAGCGGGCGGAGGCGACTTCCCACGCGGTCGGAGATGATCCCGACGAGGATGCGGCCGAGCGCGCCGAGGAACTGAGCGGCGGCAACCAGGGCTCCGGCGGCGAGGGCGCTCCATCCCTGATCGACAATCAGCCAGACCAGGCCGAATGTGCTGAGCGCGGTTTGGGGAATGACGAGGAGTGCCGAGACCGCGTGGATGCGCACCAGCGTGCGTGAGCGAACGTAGGGGTTGCTATCGGCGGGTTTATGCCCGACGGGCAGGGGCGTGCGCGGCGGATCGATGATGAGGATCGCACAGGCGAGGGCCGCGACGAGGGTCAGGACGATGCACAGGATGAGCGCGGGCGCGAGCGATCCTCCGGCGACGAGGGCGGGGATGGCGAGTGCGGCGGCGGCGATTCCGAGCGGCTGGCAGGTTTGCCGAATGCCCATGGCGAGGCCCCTGCGGTGGGCGGGGAACCAGCCGACCACGACCCGGCCGCTGGCAACGTTGACGGAGCCGGTGCCGGCCCCGGCGAAGCCGAGGAGCAGCCCGAGCGCCCAGATGTTTCCGATGCCCGCGGAACCCGCGGTGCCCGCAGACCCCGCGCTCACGACGAGGAGGGCTCCGGCAACCGCCGCGGAGGTGAGGAGGAGCCCGGCAACGAGCACTCCGCGTTCCCCGGTGCGGTCGGCGAACCAGCCCCACAGCACGAGCGTCAGGACGAGCCCGATGTTGGGTGCCGCGGCGAGCGCGCCAGCCTCGGCGAGGCTGAGGCCGTGCTGGGTGTGCAGGAAGGGGATGAAGAAGGCCGGTGCCGCGGCCACGACGGTGCCGGCGGCCTGTGCGTAGACCCCGACGCCGAGCATCACCCAGGGCCGTGCCCTGCGCGGGCCACGTCCGACGAACTTTGCGGACGGTCGGGGTGCGGACGGACGGGGTGCGGACGGACGGGGTGCGGAGGGGCTGGAGGGTTGGGCACGTGTCACCCCTCTACGGTAGCCCCGTCGGGCCGGTATTTCCGACACGGAGACTCCCGAGCCGGGTACTCACACAATCGTGTGCGCACCCGGCTCGGGGTCGACCCTGTATTAGGCGGTGGCCACCACCAGGATGGGGTCGGTTGTGGGCTGCTGGGAGCCGCCACGGGGTTCGACCGTCATTCCGACGGAGTCGCCCGGTTTGAGGTCGCCCTCGAGCAGCGTCCAGGTGGTACCACTGGCTCCGGGAGTGAACGTGCCCGCGGCGCGTGCCCCGGAGCCATCGATCAGCCAGAGCTCCAGGACGCGATCCGAGGCGAGCGTGGGCAGGTCACTCGTGGCGATGGCTGCCCGGCCGTGCTCGGGAGACCAGACCACGGTGGCGTTGCCACCCCCGGAGACGGGCGTGGAGGCTCGCTGGAGGTCTCCGGCCGCGAGCAGTGAGTTGAGCGCCTGTGCGCCCGCCTCAGGCCCGGTGGTGGGTGCAAATACCCCACGCCCCAGGGAGACTCCGCCGAACACCAGTGCGGCGGCCGCGACAAGACCCGCCAGCGCCCAGGTGATGCGGAATCGACGCCCACGGGCCCGGGTGGCTCCCGTGGAGGAAACCGCTCGGGTGGAGTGCACCGCGGGCTCGCTGAGTGCCGGGCCTGCGGGAGGCGCTGCGGCCGGTGCCGAAGCCGGCGCAGGTGCCGGTGCCGGTGCCGGTGCCGGTGCCGGTGCTACGGCCTCCTGCGGTGTCTGCGCAATCGCATCCAGCAGCCCCGCGCGCAGCCCCGCCGAGGGCACCACGGGAGCGGGTGCTTCGGCGAGCGCGGTGGTAACCGCGCCAAACGAGCGAACCAGAGCCACGAACGAGGGATCACGGGTCAGCAGTTCTTCGGCGGTACGGATCTCGTCGGTATCCAGGGCGTTCAGGGCATAACCGGCCGCGAGGCTTTCGCGCTCCTCCGGTGTCAGTTCCGTGTAGTTCATGGGGTCACCTCCTCGCCTAAAATCTGTCGTAGTTTGATCATGCCATCGCGTATTCGTGTTTTTACCGTGCCGAGGGGTATCTTCAGCCTCTCGGCGATCTGGGTCTGGGTGAAGCCCTCGTAGTAGGCGAGCGTCACCGCCTCCCGCTGGGGGACCGTGAGTTCGCGAAGTGCCACCTCAACCCGGGCGTATTCGACCCGGATCTCGACGGTCTCGGAGACCTCGTCAACGGGCTCCGGGAAGTCTCGGATGCCGATGCGTTCGTCTCGGTTGCGGCCGGCCTGCGCCGAACGGACTCGATCGACCGCTCGCCGGTGGGCCAGCGTCATCAGCCAGCCACTGACGCTGCCGCGTTCGGGGTCGAACGTTGAGGCTCGCTGCCACACTTCGAGAAATACCTCCTGGGTCACCTCCTCCGACTGCGCGTGATCGACGAGCACGTGCCGTACGAGCCCCAGGACGCGGCCGACGAAGAGATCGTAGAGGGCCGCGAATGCGTCCCGATCTCCACTCTGCACCCGCAGGAGGAACCCGCGAGCGGCCGCGGCCAGATCTGTGGATTCCGGCGACGCGAGCGGCGCTGTGGAAAGCCGTGGCGACCCGTGGTCGTCGGCGTGAAATTCATCGGACATGACGCTAGTTTGGCAAACTTCCGTCACTTCCGTGTCACCACGCGGCCGAATCGGCGTCACATTCCCCCACCCGAGGGTACGGGTGGGCGGCGATTGCGGGCTATCCGAACGTAAACGAGTACGCATCCACTCCCCCATTCACGTGCACGGTGAGCTCTCCGGTGCTCGATTTCGCGGACTCGAAGATCCGGTACGATCCGGGAGGGCCCGAGACGTCCACGGTGCGCGTTCCGCTGGAATCGGTCACCGTGACCGAGCCGCTGCCACCGAGTACCATGCGGATCTCACGCGCGGTGTAGGCGAGTTTGATACTCCCCGATGAGGACGTGATGCCCTGGCTGGTGAGGTTCCAGTCGCCGTCCAGGGCGAAGGTGTCCTTGGCGAGCTTCTGCGGGAATGTAAACGTCGCATCCCCCAGCGTGTAGGGCTCGGTACCACCGAAGTTCACCATCTTGGTGGGGCTCAGGTAGGTTTCCGGGGTCGTGGATCCGGCCTGCGGGGTGTCATCCGTGGTCTCGGTGGTACCCGGCAGCTTCACGCCCGGCTGGGCATCGGTCAGGAGCTGACGGATGAGCTTCTCGGTCGTGGCGTAGCCGCCCTCGCCAAACTGGATCTGGCGCACGGTTCCCGAGGCATCGATCAGGTAGTGGGCGGGCCAGTAACGGTTGCGGTAGGCGGTCCAGGTGGACAGCTGGTTGTCGAGGGCCACCGGGTAGGTCACGCCCTGCTCCTTGATCGCGGCGGCGACGTTCTCCGGCACCTTTTCGAAGGCATACTCGGGCGAGTGCACGCCGATCACGGTGAGTCCGGCATCCTGATAGGCCTTGGCCCAGGCGGAGACGTGCGGGACCGAGCGCAGGCAGTTGATGCACGAGTAGGCCCAGAAGTCGACCAGGACAACCTTGCCCTTCAGATCGCTCAGTGCGATGGGGGCACCATCCTTGGTGTTAAACCACTGGGAGATGCCGCGCAGGGCGGGCGCTGGGCCACAATTCTGCAGTTCGGCCGAGCCGTTGGAGCAGTTGGAGAGCTCCTTGTTTTCGTCGGTCACGAGGCCGCCGAGATCGAGAGCCTTGACCTGCTCGGAATTGTTGAAGCCGTCCTGCAGGCCCGCGGTGTAGTCGGGGATGAGGCGCTGGAGGGCCTGGGGCACGTTGAAGACGAGTCCGATGGCGAGGGCGATCATCAGGATGCCGCCGGTGATGCGGATGCCCTTCTGACGGGTACGGAATGCCTTGACGCGCTCGGCGACGCGGCGACCGGCGAGGGCGAAGAACAGCAGCGGAATCGAGGTTCCGAGCGCAAAGGAAACGGTGAGCACCACCGTCTCCCAGCCGATCTTGCCGGTGGAGCCCGCCACGGTGATCGCGGCCAGGATGGGACCGGCGCACGGCACATACACGGCGCCGAGGGCGAGGCCGAGACCGAACCCGCGCCGGGTCGGCTTGACCGCGCGCTGCGGGAAGCGGGCAAAGGGGCGCTCAAGCAGGTGCTGAAGCGGCTCAAAGATGAGCCCGAGACCGATCAGGACGAGGACAATGAGGGCAGCCCAGCGCAGAACGTCCTGCGGGAGCCCGAGGAGGCTCAGGATGAGCGAACCCAGCAGCGTGAAGATGCTGAAGCTCACCACGAGCCCGGCGACCACCTGATACGGCCGCCAGCGCGAAGCCACCCGGACGGCTGGCGTCGACGTCGCGGTGCCACCGGGTGTGGAAGATGCGGAGGAAGCGGCAGAGGCGGCCGCGGTGCCGCCCCGGGCGCTCTCCGCTCCGCCGGAAAAGAAGATAACCGGGAGTACGGGAAGTATGCACGGTGAGATACCGGTGATGAGGCCACCGACGACCCCGATCAAAGCCAATGTGAGCATGTCACCCACCCCTTCTGTGCCCCGGGGATGGGGCAGCGTCTGGGAATGGTTCGGTGCGGGGCCCCAAACGGATTGGAGCGGTGTCAGCGAGCGATCAGGCGGGGACCAAACCCCCGAAAAGAGCCGAAATTACACGGCTCAAAAAGTTTTTCAACTTTTTTCCCATCCGTTTCCGGACGGGCTCCGAATCCCTGACATCCCCGCCGCAACAGCGACGGAGACCCTCGCACCACACAGACTCACACGCACCATCCTCAGCATCAACAACCATCAGGAGAAGATCATGAAGACTCGCAACGCGCTGTTCACCGCCACCACCCTGGCCGCGCTTTCCATCTTTGCCCTCACCGGCTGTTCCGCATCGTCCGCGCCGTCGGCCAGCCCGTCGGCTTCAAACTCGGCGTCGAGTGAGAAGCCCTCCGCTACCCCGTCGGCCACTCCGGATGCCGCCCTCACCAAGAACCTCGTGGGCCCCGGCTGCGCCGCCTACGCCGAGGCCGTGCCCTCCGGTGCCGGTTCGATCGTGGGTATGGCTCAGGATCCGGTGGCCGTCGCCGCCTCGAACAACCCGCTGCTGAAGACCCTCGTAGCCGCCGTTTCGGGCAAGCTCAACCCCAAGGTCAACCTGGTGGACACCCTGAACGGCTCCGAGTTCACGGTCTTTGCCCCGGTGGATGACGCCTTCGCGAAGATCGATGCCGGAACCATCGACACCCTGAAGACCGATGACGCCCTGCTCACCAAGATCCTGACCTACCACGTGGTTCCCGGCCAGATCCTGCCCGACCAGATCGACGGCACCCACAAGACCGTTGAGGGCCAGGACCTGACCGTCACCGGTTCGGGCAACGACATCAAGGTTGGCGGAGCCTCCGTCATCTGCGGTGGCGTCAAGACCGCCAACGCCACCGTCTACCTGGTGGACTCGGTGCTCATGCCCCCGATGTAAATCGCACACACAAAAGCCCGGCCCGTGGTTCTGAGGAACCGCGGGCCGGGCTTTTGTTCGGTTAACCGCTATTTTGTGGGGCGTTCCGGATCGGCCGGATCGGTGTCGGTGTCGGTATCCGGCAGGGTGCGTACCGCACCCGAACGCTTGGCCTCCTCGGCGGCATCCAGCTCGGCCTTCTCGGCCTCCAGACGTTCAACGATTTCGGCACGGTAGTTGACCCGGCGCACGCGGCGCACCATGTCCCAGATGAGGAAGAACACCACGAGCACGATCGCGATCATCGCGAGGAAACCGCCGGGGCCGGGGGTCACGAGGTTGGCATCCGGGGTGACGATGCGGGTGGGGCTCGGATTCGGCGTGGGCGAGGTTACGCTCAGCACGATGAGTGATGTCAGGCTCAAGAGAGATCCTCAATTCCGGCGAACAGGTCGCTTTCGGGGATGGTGGTGGGCACAGTGCTCCGTGCGAGTTCAAAGTCCTCGTAGGGCCATGCACGCCGCTGTAGATCATTATCCCAGAAGAAAAAGCCCGAGTCGGGCGGCACCTGGCAGGCGTGGGCGCGCAGTGCGGCATCGCGGCGTTCGAAGAAGTCGCCCACCTCGACGTGGGTGGTGGCGCGGTCGGGTCGCTCACTGATCCAGGACATGCGCTCCTCGAGGGCCGCGAGTTCCTCGGGGTCCGGCGATCCGGCCTTCAGCTCCGCGAGGTTCGCGCGCACGCGGGCGGGGTTGAAGATCTGGTCGTAGTAGACCTTGGAGATCTGCCAGGCGGGGCCTGCCTCGGGGTACCTGGTGGGGTCGGCCGCGGCCTCGAACGCGTACATCGCGATCTGGTGCGTGCGGATGTGGTCCGGGTGCGGATAACCGCCGTTTTCGTCATAGGTGGTGATCACGTGCGGGCGGTACTCGCGGATGATCTTCACGAGCGGTGCCGCGGAAATCTCCAGCGGAATCGAAGCGAAGCTGCCGGGCGGCACGGTGCCGTCCTCGTTGGCCATGCCCGAGTCGTAGTAGCCCAGCCAGCGGTGCTCGATGTCGAGGATCGCGGCGGCCTCGGCCATCTCCCGGCGGCGTAGACCCGGGAGGTCGCGCTGCGCGAGGGCGAGCCGGGTGAGGTTTTCGTTCTGGATGTCTCCGCGTTCGCCTCCGGTGCAGGAGACCACCATCACGCCGTATCCGCGGTGGCGGTAGGCGGCGAGGGTGGCCGAGCCCTTGCTGGACTCATCATCGGGATGGGCGTGTACGGCTAGAAGTCTGGGTGCCACGGTTACTGTTGTCTCCTCCGCTGAACGGCCGCGGGCCTCGATCCGAGCGCGCGTGTGCGGGGAGCGAAGCAATTAGCCTAGAATCAAGTGTACTAATGCTTTGAACGGGTGTGAGTTGATGAGTCTTTCCACTGGCGGCGCAACCAAGACGTCGACCGACGCTCTGGACGAAAGATACGGTCGCACTCGGCGCACCACGAAGCGGGATCGCCGCATCCTCGTGATCGCCGCCGCCGCGTTTGCCGTGGTACTGGGCTCCTGGGTTGTCTGGGGAGCACTCGATGGGGACAATGCGTCCATCGAGGCTAAGGACACCGCGCACCGCATCATCGACGATCACAACGTCGAGATCGGATTCCAGGTCTCGGCACCCAGCAACAGCCGCGTGCAGTGTGTGATTCAGGCGATGGATCCGCAGTTCACCGTGGTGGGATGGAAGGTCATCGAGCTCGAACCGGGTTCGGCCCCCGTGCGCAACTTCACGCAGCCGCTGAAGACCACCCAGCTGGCCACCACGGGCATCGTGAAGAACTGCTGGATTCCCGAGGCGTCACGCTAGCAAACACGACCCACGTACGGCTTGCGTTTACCCTGGGGCTCCCCTAGGCTCGTTGAAAACTCGCCAATTTGCGGGTTTGCACTTGGCGCCTCGACACCTGTCGGGGCGCCCGTTTATGTAATGAGGAGTTCACGATGGCTGACGACGCTCAGGTCTCGTTCCTGACCCAGGAAACCTTCGATCGACTGACCGCTGAATTGGAAGCGCTCTCCACCACCGGCCGCGAGGAAATCGCGAAGCGTATCGAGGCCGCCCGCGAGGAGGGCGACCTGAAGGAGAACGGCGGCTACCACGCGGCAAAGGATGAGCAGGGCAAGCAGGAAGCCCGCATCCGCACCCTGACCGCGCTGCTGCGCGAGGCCGTGGTGGGCGAGGCTCCGAAGAGCAACGGTGTGGTCGAGCCGGGCACCATCATTTCGGCGATCGTCGCCGGCGATGAGGAGCGCTTCCTGCTGGGCAACCGCGAGATCGCGGGCAACTCCGAGCTCGACGTCTACAGCGAGTCCAGCCCGCTGGGTGCCGCCATTCTCGGCCTGAAGATCGGCGAGAAGACCACCTACCAGGCCCCCAACGGCCGCGACATCGCCGTGGAGATCACCGCCGTGGAGACCTACTCCGGCGAGTAGATTCTGGCAGCACAAAGGCGGGGCACCCCTGAGGGGGTGCCCCGCCTTTGCCGTATGCGGTGCGCGCTAGCGACGCGTCTCGGCGTCTCCGACGCGCGGGTCGTAGCCGGCCTCGCGCAGGGTGTCGATCACGAGGTCGCGGTGTTCGGAGCCACGGGTTTCGACCGAGATCTTGAGCTCGACCTGGCCGATCTGCAGTCCGCTGCCGTGGCGCGTGTGCAGCACCTCGATGACGTTGGCGTTGGCGTGGGCGATGAGCTCGGAGATGCGGGCGAGCTGGCCGGGGCGGTCGGGCAGCGGGATGCTGAGGGTGAGGTAGCGGTCCGACGCGATGAGGCCGTGGCTCACGACGGTCTGCATGAGCAGCGGGTCGATGTTGCCGCCGGAGAGGATCACCACGACCGGACCGGTGGCGTGGATGTGGCCGGCGAGGATTGCCGCGACGCCCACGGCGCCCGCGGGCTCTACCACGAGCTTTGCACGCTCGAGCAGCACCACGAGAGCGCGGGCGATGTCGTCCTCGGTGACGGTCACAACCTCGTCCACGAGCTCGCGGATGATCTCAAAGTTCAGGGTGCCGGGGCGGGCCACGGCAATACCGTCGGCGATGGTGGGGGTGGTCTTGATGGTGGTGACCTCGCCCGCAGCGAGGGACACCGGATACGGTGCCGAGTTGGCGGCCTGCACACCGATTACCCGGATCTCGCGACCCTCGGCTTCCGCACGGTGCTTCGCCGCCGCGGCCACGCCGGAGATGAGGCCACCGCCACCGATGGGCACGATGATGGTTTCGACCTCGGGCACCTGCTCGAGGATTTCGAGACCCAGGGTGCCCTGTCCGGCGATGACGTCGGGGTGATCAAACGGCGGGATGAAGATCGCGCCGGTCTGCTCGGCATACTCGGCGGCGGCGCGGAGGAGTTCCTCCACGCTGTGGCCGTCGAGACGCACCTGGGCGCCGTAGTTGCGGGTGGCCTGGAGCTTGGGCAGCGGCACGCCCTTGGGCATGAAGATCGTGGCACCGATGCCGAGCTCGCGGGCGGCGAGGGCCACACCCTGGGCGTGGTTTCCGGCGGATGCCGCTACCACGCCGCGGGTACGTTCCTCCTCGGTCAGCGCCGAAATGCGATTGTAGGCGCCGCGGATCTTGTACGACCCGGTGCGCTGCAGGTTCTCGCACTTCATGTGAACGGGGAAGCCGAGGAGTTCCGCGAGGAATCGAGACGACTCCATCGGGGTGATCTCGGCCACGCGGCTCACGACCTCGCGGGCGGCTTCGAGTTCGGCCGGGGTGGGGCCGGGGATGGTGCTCATAGGTGTATCTCCCGGTGCGATATCGCACCTGCTTCTGTAAAAAGTGTGTGGGTTAGCGCTCGGTGTCGGGGCTCGGAGCGTCATCCGTGTTGCTCGGCGGAGTGGAAAGCGGCTTGGTGAGCGCGGCGGTCTCGGTGCTGTCCGCCGTGGCCGCGATGGGATCGCCATCGGCCGTGCCCTCAGAGGAGTCTTCGGTGGCCCCGCCGGTAATGGCGGGGTCCTCACCGTCGTCGCCGCCCGCGGATCGGTCTCCCGCGGGTGGTGTGCGCCAGCGTCCGCCGGCGATGAATCGGGTCATTTCGTTGATCACGGCGGCCAGCGGCACGGCAAACAGTGCACCCGGGATTCCGGCGACCAGCGCGCCCGCGGTCACCACGAGGACCACGGCCAGCGGGTGCAGCTTCACGGCGTTCCCCATGAGCACGGGCTGCAGGATGTGGCCCTCGACCTGCTGCACCAGCAGGATCACGATCAGCATGCCCAGGGCCTGCCACGGTCCGTTGTATACGAGCGCGAGGAACACGGCGATGGTTCCGGTCAGGATCGCACCGACGAACGGGATGAACGCGCCGAGGAACACCAGCACACCGATCGGGACCGCCATCGGGACGCCCAGGAAGAACGCACCGAGCGCGATACCGATCGCGTCGATGGCGGCCACCATGATCTGCGTGCGGGAATAGCTGGCGAGTGCCCGCCAGCCGTCCTGTCCGGCTCCGTCGATCGCAGCGCGGGCGTTGCGCGGCATGAGGCGCACAACCCAGCGCCAGATGCCGGGGCCATCGAGCAGGAAGAAGAGGAGGGAGAAGATGGTGAGCAGGGCGCCGGCGGCGACGTGGCCGACGGTGGATCCGACCGACAGCGCGCCGGTCCAGATTGCCTTGTTGTTCTCCTTGATGATGTTCCAGAGCTGGCCGAGATACTCGTTGATCTGGGTGTCGTCGAGGTGCAGCGGCGAGATTTTCAGCCACTCGCGCAGCGCCTGATAGCCCTCGACCGCACGATCCTTGACTTCGCCAGACTGCGCGGAGATCTGCGTAATCGCGAGATAGAACAGGCCGACCACCACGGCTATCGTGGCGAGCAGGGTGATGATCGTGGCCAGCACGCGCGGCACGTTCCACCTGCGCAGTAGGTTCTGCAGCGGCATCACGAGCGAGGCGATCAGAATCGCGATGAGGATCGGGATGACGATCAGGCGCAGCTCGACGATCGCGAGCACGGCCACCACGATCACGGCGACGAGTGCAAGCACCCGCCAGGACCAAGCGCCCGCAATGCGGATTCCGCGCGGCAGCGATTCGACGACATCGTCGCGTGAGGGAGGAGTCTCCGCGCGCGATACACCGTCCGGCTTTACCGCCGGCTTGCGGTTTTCTCCAAGGTTCGACACAGGATCAGTCTAAGACCGTACATATGCTGTTCCCAGCACCTAAGCCAACGAATGCCGAAATTCATATTCCACGCTCAGACTCGCCGCGTTTTTCGGCGGTTTCGCGGAGGGCGGATGTGGGCCGTCTCGGTGGAACTCTGCCGCCCGGAAGTGGGGTCGCGTCCTGCCAAGATACGGCAACGACCACTGGATACGCTCGGCGAATGCGTGTAAAAATCTCTGCCCTGGCCGCCGTGGTCGCGAGTGTGCTGGCACTCGGTACCCTGACGAGCTGCACCGGCGGCTCGGCGGCACTCGAACGAAACGGCAAGACCTGGACAGTGCAGAACCGCGATTCGTTCGCGCTGGAGGACGCCGCCACGGCGCTCTACCTCTCGACTCAGACGCGTGATCATGCCAAGGGGCGCGGCATCGGCTATGTGGTGCTCTCCAACGGCAAAAGCGAGCGCGTGTTTCGCACGGCCGGAATGGATGTGGCACGCCTCGCCTGGGATGACTCCGGGCTCTTCTTCTCCGATCGGGACAACGACTACCTCGTGAACGAGCGCGTTACGGTCATCCCCAGCAAGAAGCCGGACCTTCAGCAGGCGCTCTTCGCCCTGGGTGGAGGATCCTTCGTGGGCCTCTTCAATGAGGGGTACACGGACGATGGCTATGCCGAGGTGGTGGTGGAATCCGACGGCGCTCGGAGCGTTCACTCAACGGTTGAGGGATCGTATTCGGTAACGGCAAACTGCGATGGGACGCTGTACGGGGTCTCCGCACCAACCGGGAAATACGAGGGTCTTGCCGGAGAGTGGACTCGAGATTCAGGGGGAGATGGGCTACACGGCACTCATGCTGCAGCAGCTGTCAGGTGCACCGAAACCCGGTGAACGGCTCGCCGATCTGCGCGCGGTCTCGGATTCGGATCAGCTCGCGATGGACGCCCCCTGCAAAAACGACACCGTCCACTTCCTGGCCACGGCGTATCCTCCCTCCTCAGAGCTGCGCCCACCCGTTCTGCGCAGCTGGAACGTCAACGATCAGTCCTTCACCGAGCACCTTCTCGTGGACGAACGCGGCACGCCCGCACCGGTCACGCACCCGAGCTACGGTTTCATGGTTGATGGGATGAACAGCCATTCTCTTCGCGACGGCAACCTCGACTGGATGGGCGTCTTCAACTCGGTGAACACGACCGAGCTGAGCACCGGGGTCACCCGCGAACTCTTCACCGTCCCGGGCGACATCGACGTCGCCGCGGACCTCCGCGCGCCAACCTTCACCGACACCTCGTTCGTCTCGGCCACCATCTGGGACGAACGGGACAAGGCCACCGTGACGATTCAGGATCGTCTCACGGGCGACGTCACCTCAACCTTCGAGGTGCCGTTCGCGGTGCGTGCGCGGGATCAGGGGCTCATCCTCCGCTCGGTAGCGGTGCGGCCCGGGCTCTAGCGGGGCAGCCGCATCCGCTTCTCCAGAGGCACCGTCGCAATCCGCAGTGTGCTGGCGCTAGTCCAGGTTGAGGTCCGCTTTGACCGCGTTTAGGGTGCGCGTACGAGTCTCTCCTCGGCGAATTACTTCGGCTTCAGCACGAAGCGTATGCGCGTACTCGAGACTTTCCAGATACTCCATGACGGCCTCCCGCACGTGAAACGTTACGGGACGACCGGTGGCGACAGCCAGCGCATCGAGTCGTGCCCTGGTCTCCCCGGGGAGGCAAACACTGAGTACATCTGTAGACATGTATTGAGCGTCTCACGAGAGGCAGGATTCCACAGCGTTGTGGGGCCAATTGGTCACCGCGATATCGACTGCGCAATGCCACGTCCCGGTATCACCAATGACGGAGATCGATGTGCGGTGTGCGTGCGGAGAGCGGTGTTCCCCTCTGAAATCACGACACGAGTTCTGAATCGGTGATCCACACCCCACTCAACACCGCGCTCGCAGCCTGATGTGCAGCTCGTCATTCGAGCCATGTCCTCAGCAGACTAGCGAGGCTCATCGTTCAGCGCGCGTGTGGCCCGCCGTATCGCGGCCCGAATTGAGAACCGACGCGCGCGGAGGGCTGATGCGACCTCGTTCACGGCCGGTTTCATCGAGCGGTCCATCGTTTCTGCGCGCCCATACGTGGCCGAGATTTCACCCGGCTCGGGGTCGCGTTCCGTGACCGCCCCCAGCGCGGCGATCAGCGACGCCTGGCCGAGGGCACCATCCACGCGCACGGATACGGTTCGACCGTCCAAAGACCCCTGAACCCAAAAGAACCGCTCATCTCGGACAAAGAGGACGAACTGTTCACGGGACGGTGGCACATCGAGTGCGGCGACCAGCACGTCCCCCGCGGTCTGTACCTCCCCGGCTCTCCATCGAACGGTCTCGGCGGACCCTCCATCTTCGAGCTCAGCCTGGTGCAGGATGTCTCGAACGTCGGTGGCAGAGTAGACGCCCTCATCGGCCGAAATCAGAAACTCAATCCCGACGTGTGTGCCGTGCAGGACGGCGTCAATCGGGTAGACGCCGCTCAGCGAGACCATCCCCGCGCTGCGCACAAGGTCCTCGGCGATCAGCCAGCCCGCCGCGATCCGGTCGGGATCAGAGATTTCCACGGATTCGACGCCACTCACCCGGAGAACGAGCCGCTGCCAACCACCGTGTCCGGAGTTCAACACCGCAGGGGCAACACCACGAACGTTCCCCTCCCCCGTGTGCGCGAGAGCTGCAAGATCAGCGAGGGAGAGCATCGGGTCGCCCAGATGATCGATATCGCTGTGCACCAGGTCTATCTTCAGCCCCGACACAGTGATAAGTATCTGAAGACACTACTGGACTTGCTAGGTTCCAGTTGGTCTCTCATTCCACTCGTCCTCCTGAAAGCCCCAGCCCAAAGGACTGGTAGAGTCCAGAGTCCCTGACCATTGGTTTACGACGTTCTCGCCAACAAACCACGAGTCGAGAGCGTCGGACCCTCGAGGAACAATTACAAGCATATGCCCCAAATAGGTTGTGAGCAAGTGGGTAAAGGTAATGAGCCCAGGTGCTTTTCGCGAACTCGGTTCACGTCGCAGGTGGCGAACGTGCGGGTCACGTCGCGCCGAAGTCGCGTGTAGTATTCGAAACATTCGGCTCTGAAGTCGCGCTATCTCCGACAAATCACTAAGTGTCTGAATTCGCAAGGGTCCCACCGTACGAACTATCCCCAGCTCAAAGTCTAGGTCGTTTAGTGCATTCAGAGTGTCCAGAAGCGCACCTTCATGTGCGAAGAGGAATCGTGAGGAACGACGGCTGCGCCCATGGAACAGGTCGCCACCTACAGTGCTCAAAACTCGTACTGCAAAGGAACGGTGTGCAATCGGAGTTGCAGATTTGAGCGAAAAGGGCAGATGGTCACGCTCCAAAAGTCGTCTTCCTCGGATAGCAAAACGTGCGATGCCGCGAACAGGTAACCAAGACAGCGGGTCGGGCTCAAAAGCCAAGTTCGTTATCGAAGGTTGCGATATTGAAGGAAGCACAGAATAGGGCGTCCCTCCAACAGAGCTCTGTCGAATTTCTTCACGCAGGTACGCTCCATCTATTTGTTCAGAAGACACGTATCCGTGAACACAATCAAATCGAATCCACGGAAGGACGTCGCTCTGCCCAGAAAGAAATCGTTCCAGGTTCGCCCCCAGGATAAATCGAGGCAGATCAGTTTTTGAATCCATCAGAACGCCAACTCGGACCGGATACTTCTCAGTAAGCGCTAGTTCCTCGCCGAGCTGGATCACAATGCGTCGCGAACTTCGTGTGGGAACATGAGTGCCATAACCCGACATGCGACGCTGTTCGTCTCCCTCGCCGCATATGAATACCAGTTTGTCCATCCACCATGTAAACCGGAAGAATGGGTTGTATTTTTGGATCTTAAGCCCACTCAGATCAGCTCGAGAAAACTTCCGATATCCCAACGCGCCAATCACAAATACGTGAGATTCAGAAATATATGTACCTGAAAATAATCTGGCGATGCAAAGATAAAAAAACGGAACGGATAGGAAAAGAAGATCGGGGTTGAACCCATCTGCGATTCTCAGGGCAAAGTCCCCGTTGTCATCAAGACCGCCAAAAGCCGTCCATGTTCCAAGAACTCCATAAAAAAGAATCATTGGCCATCGGTTTACGGGCCCCGTTCCTCTGACTTGCTTCATCGTTTCCTATACTTCGCTGAGGCTCTCTGCGCATAGTAACCGGCGATGGCACCCGATCCATTACCATAAATCGACCCTGCCCAGTGGCTTCCACTCTTGAACTTAGCGATTTCATTTGATCTAAATCGAGTAAGTGAGCGGACGCTGTATCTAGCCTTCTTTCTCACGAGGTGTTTGATCGAAGTTCGCCCGCCAGTCTTCGCCGTGGTTCCTAAGAGTTTAGCGCTGACTCTCGCCGATATCCCCACCACTGCTGCGCCGACCCCACCTCCAACTACACTCCCGATGAGCGCGCCGATGGCCTCGTTCTTCCTCCCTTGCAATGCATACGCTCCTGCCATGGCAAGTCCGCAAGCAGCTCCAACAACTCCAGGCACAAATCCGCACATCGTCATTGCGCCCTTGACAAGTGGGCTCTCAACCATGGTCTTGGAAACCTGCATTGCTCCTCGGTGGATCGCTTTACCGACCCCACCCCAAAAGTCATTCCAGCCGTTCGACCCCTTGGCCTTCTTCTTCTGCCCATCCAGATCCTCATTGTTGATCGGGTCATTCGGATACACATAATCGTTATCCACACCACCCTCAACCGGATCCACCGACAGGAAGCGCCCCAACGCCGGCACATACTGACGCGCACCCATCTCCACGGTCTCGATCGAACCCGCGTGCTCAGTGAGCTTCTGGTTGCCACCGACCCAGCCATAATCCGCGTTACCCGGCAGGTTATCCGGCAGCGCGGCAGCCGCCGCGAGGGTCCCCGGCACACCGGTCACCGGATCAATCGACTGACCAAACGGATCATACGCACGCCGCGCACCCTCACGAGCGCCGGCCGCATCCGTGGTCACCATCACATCACCATGCTGGTTCGAGAACGACCACGACGCAGACCCATCCGCACGCGTATTCACGATCACACTGCCGAAGGTCGACACCGTCTTATTCAGCACATCAGAGTTACCGTCATACACGAAGTCCGGCGAATCACCATCACCCGAGAACCCGTACCGCTGCACCTCGGGCACACCACCGGGCTTGATCTCCGAACGCTGCACAATGCGATTTGTCACATCACGCTTATAGATCACCTGCGTGCCATCCGCGAGAACCTTGCGGGTGTGCCGATCCTCCGAGTCATACGACAGCGTCTGATCCGCAAGCGTGGTGACATTCCCGTGAGCGTCATACTCCACCGAGGATAGGCCCGCGTTCACCGGGTTCGAGTCTGCGAACAGCCCCGTCACGCTCGAGGACAGCAGACGATCCGCGGCATCGTGGAAGTAGGTCGTGGACTGCGTTCCCGCCCCCGGCACCGTAATCGACGCCGTCGTCCGGTTACCGTTCAATCCCGCGTTCGTGACCGCACCGGCCGGGCCGCCCGTGACCGTCCCAAACCCGTACTCAAACACCGACGCACCCAGATCCGCGCGTACCAGACGCCCGGCACCGTCGTAACGGTACTTCGACACCAGGGTCTCCGCACCATCCACCAGGGTCGTCCCCAGAATCCGCCCGGACTGCGAGCGCACTACCGACTCACGAATCACACTGCCATCCGCGAAGCTCCAGTCCTGAGACAGCGCCGCACCGGCCGGATCTCGCACAATATTCGACAGTACAGCGCCGTTACCCGCCTGATCCGGGCCCGCGGGGAACGTCACCCGCGTCAGCTCTCCCCGATCGTACTCGGCCGTGGCGATCAGTTTGCCATCAACCCGCAACGACAGCGGCTTACCATCCAGGTCATACGTCATCTGCTCCACCGAGACCGCGCCCGAGGGCGGAGCAACGGTGGTCTTACTGACCTGCCCCAAAAGGTTGTACTCGGTCGTGGTGGTGGTTCCCCACACATCCACATAGCTCAGCACACGTCCCAGGAGATCCGTCGTGGTCGTAATACGACCGATTGAGTCCTCGGACCAGCTCTTCAACGGGTTGCCATCCGCCGCATACGTGTTCTTCACCGTACGGGCCGGAGCATCCGCATAGGCCGGATACTGAACCGTCGCCACTCGCCCGCGAGCGTCATAGTTGGTGCAGGACCACCCGGCATCGCCCGAACGCTTCGTCCCGACGGTACGACCAAACAGGTCATACGCATACTGCGTCACCACGGCAGATCCCACTGCCGGGGTCGGGCCGGTGGACGACTTCAACGCACCAAACTGCGCGGTGGATGCCGCGGCACCACACACGGCACCGCCATAGGCCTGCGACAGGGTTTCCAACGGACCAAAGTAGCTAAACGTCGCGCCACTGGTGGACGCCGGCTTATTCGCCGCCGTTGCCGCGGGAAGCGTCTTCAGCGTACGACGCTGATATCCCGCTCCCGTAGCCTCAAACCCGGTGGTCGTGGTGAGGCTCAACCCTCCCGGATCAACCGTCGAGCTCGTCTCACCGCCCAGCCAGGGCTCGGCGTACTTTGACGAGGTCTCCATCTTCTTCGGAGCAACCAGTCCCGAGATGGTGCTTGCCTTCGGCAATGCCTCATCCGTGGTGGTACCGGTCACCAAACCATAATCCGGAGTCAGCTGCGCCCCCGGAATCGTCACGAAATCAGCGGCCCCCGGCGGCTTCCACTGCAGGTCAAAACTCGCCGTACTCGTTCCCTGGAAATATTCCACCCGGATTCGCTTGGGTGTCCCCGATGTGGGAACAGAAATCACTCCGCCGGGAGACGGCTTCGGGCTCTGCCCCACCCAGTTCGAGTCCACCAACAGATCATCAATGAAGATCCGGGTGCCATCATCCGCCACCGTACGCAGACCATAGTTACCGGCGCTCGGGAACGTCAGGATACCGCTCATCCGCGCCGACCAGTTTTCAGCACCCACGCCACTGATGGGCGCGTTCGTACTCCAGTTGCGCTTCATCACACCGGTGGCATCGCCAATTCCCAGGCCGAAAGCCACCGGCTGCCCGGCAAGGAAACGGTTGTTGTAATAGGTGACGTTGAGGCCACGAAGTCCCTCGTCGTACCGCGTACTCGAATGCGCCGCAAGAATCGCACAGTTCGCCAGAGGCTTCCGATCCGCCCCAAAACAGGACTCGGGTGCCGGACCATACGCGTCAACGGGCCGGTTTTGTGAGTCATACAGCGTCGTGGACTTGCGCCCACGAGAATCCGTAGACGACAGAATCTGATCCCGCTGGTTCCACTCCTGCTTACCACCGAGACCCATCGCCGACACATCACTAATCGCACGCCACGAGGCATCAAATCTCACCGTGCGCGCGTGCCCGTTGGAAGGAGCCACGTTGGGAACACTCAGCCCAGACTGATCAACATACGTTGTACTGTTCGCCGCGTACGTCACGGTTGTCTTCGGCTGCTTCGCCGCGGTCACACCATCCGGTGCGGGCAGGGTGACACTCGTTCCACGTCCCTGTGCGTCATACGCGATGGACACACGGTTCTGCACGGTCGGCTGCCTGCTGGAATCAGCCAGCAGCCAGTCATTGAGATCCGACCCCCGCACTACGGTCAGGCGGGAGCTCGCATCGTACTCAAACGATGCCACCTCGTTCCCCGGATCAACGATCCGGGCCAGACGACCCGCCGAATCGTAGAACAGCTGGGTGGTATCGGCCGCCCCAGCCACATGCCCCGGATACACGATCCGGCACAGCATGCCCGCCGGCGGTGCCGCAAAACCAGAGGGAACCACACACGCGTTTGCCGAACCACCGGTATCCGCCGTGGTCAGGCCCACGTCGGTGGCCTTATCTCCGGCATAGGCAAAGACAACCGAACGGCTAAAGGCCGCACCGTTCTTTGAGAGAGGATCGGAAATACGACTCACCAGCCCACTTCCGGCGCGATTTTGCACCACGGGAGTCGCAGGCTTGAGAGCGTCGCCCGGCGCGGTCGTGTTCGAGACGGATCCCGATGCATCGAACAGCGTCACCGTTCCAGAATCATCGGTAAAACTCACGTTTCCTGAGGCATCCAGTGCTACGACGCCGTACTCCCCTTCGGGCGGTGAGTATCCACCAGCGGAGGTTTTTGCATAGCTATGCGTCGCCCCGGACACATCCGTCAGAATAATCGCGCTTTCCGTGACCCGCGCAGAAGACAAACCGCTGGCATCCCCGGCGAGCGGAGCAGATGAGCCCCAGCCCGCAGGGAGGGTTGCGAGCGACGTAGTAAACCAATCCGGCGGAACGATGAAGGCGGTACCGCCGTCTTTCTTCGCCCACAGGGCGACGCGTGCACCAGCGGTAGCGTCGAAGTAACTCATGTCAAACGATGTCGGTTTTGCCTCAAGTGTTTTCGCACCCGACCACTGCACATCGGGACCGGGATAGCCGGTCCACATGTTAAGCATCGACTGGCCACCCACCGACAGGGTCACGCCATCATCGCGAGTGACTCCAAACTGGTAACTACCGGCGCTGGGCGGTGTAATGAATCCGGTCCACCGCGCGCCCCACATATCCACGGGTACGGCCGGCCCAGGGGACCCCAAACCCCAGTTGAATGAGACCTGGGAATCAGTACGCACCAGGACACGTTCACCCTCGGTGACCTTCGGGAACGGATTACTCTTCCACACGCCCGAAAGATCGTAATACTCGCCCTTCAGCCCGCGGTTGCTGGCCTTGAGCGAGTTGTACGTGAACGTCATCCCCATCGGGCCACCCAGGGTGTCCACCGTCGGCGAATCAAAGCCGATGCTGACGTTTCCATTGGCAAGGTTAAGCGAAACCGGCCCGACAGACTGCGACGGGGACGGCCCGCCATCACCAATCCGCTGGTTAACGATGAGTGAATTAGTCCAGAATGCCGGATACTCATCGGGACCGGTCTTGACCAGGACCGACCAGAAATAGCGATCGCCGTCCTGAAGACTTCCCGCTGGAGCAGTCCAGGTGGGGGTACCAAGCCAGCCCGAGTTCAAAACCTGACCGCTGACGCCGTCAGATCCGGTCGATACGCGGAACCAGTACTTGGTATCCGACGGTGCTGCGGCATGCTTGACCGCGGTAAACGTGGGCGTCGTCGTCGTCAGTACCGCGCCATCCGCGGGCGTGGCTGTTTCCCGGGCCGGAATCGGTGCCGCATTCGCGGTAAAAGACCAGGTCGCACTTCCGCGGGAAGTCGAGGTTCCCAGGTGCCCGTCATACCCGTCTCTGACGTAGGCCTTCCAATAGTATTTCTTGCCGGCCACGAGCTTAAACTGCGGAACCTTGACGCTGTCCTGTCTAATCCAACCCGACTCCCACAGGGGGTTCACCTCGGGGTTCGAGTTCTCAGACAGACGGAAGTACCAATCAAGACCAGTCTTCTCCGGATCGGTATATCCGCTCACCTTGAGTGTGGGCGTCACCGATCCGTTTCCACCGTTCGACGGCGACGGTGCGGCAAGATTTCCGGGGGTTGGGAAATCCTTCCAGTACACATACATCGTGGAGCTCAACGCTTTGTACGTGTAAGTTCCAGCTAGCTCGTGGCCAGAGAGCATGAGATACGGTGCATTGTTCGAGGATCGCACCCAACCCGCAACCGCTTCGCTCAGACGCGGGTCGGTAGTAGTGACAGAATTCCCCATCTGCAGACCCGCAAGCACTGGTCCAACGCCTCCGTAGGCGAAGGAGCTTGCATGGCGGACAAGTCCCGGGTAAATATTCGCTGTTCCTGCGGTTCGAGAAGCAGCGAGCTGCACATCGACAATTTGTCGTCCAAACCAGGGCGACATGTCATAGTGCAGAACCGTTCGCCAATAGGTGTCCTTGTTGTCGGCGCGCGCATTTCCGACGTAAACCTGGCCTTGAATACGAATACCGTCCGAACGGAAGGCATTTGCATCTTCATTGCCAGCCTGAGCAGTCGGATCAATGGTTATCGGGAAAACACGTTCCGAAGAGCGCAGCCAATTGAGATCCCCAGTGAGACGGATTTCCCACTCTGAGCCACTTCCCACGACGGAAACATCAAGAGGATGATCCGCCGGTTCCCGGACGCCCTCCTCCCCAGATGAATCCCACATCATCGGAGTGGGCACATAGAACACCGTGCGACCACTCTTATCGGAAAACGTAATCGAACCCGCGTCGTCACGTTCGAGATTCAACCCGTCGCTATTGACCTTCCACGACCACGTGCCGTTGCCTACAGCGCTTTTCGAATCAAGGAGAAGTAGCTCCTTTACGACCCCGTCGCTTACCTCGTAACGAAGCTCTGTGCCACTCATCACGTCAGGGTAGGAAATGACGTTCTTGTCGCCCCAGGGGGCTAGGTTGCGGCTGGCTCGGGCATGCTGAGCGCCAAGCAAAGTGAACGATACGGTGTGCCCGTCTTTGCTGACCGTGTACGCGTCAGGGTCATCCGCGTGCTCCGCGAATCGGGGGGTGAGGGGATGCTTCGAAGCTTCCGCTGTGCCGATACCGAACGCTCCGGCAAGTCCCTGACCCGTGATGTCGGTTGTCACAGGCTCAAATTCACCGGGCTCAACCTCGACGTTTAGGGGCGAGAGAGAAACTTCAGACACCTTGGTGCCGTCCCGAGTCTCATAGACGTTTTCGAATTCGGAACGCTCGAGGAGCTTTGCATCGTCCGGAACAAACGGCTCACTAATCGGCTCGACCGGTGCAACATCCGGAACCTGAGCTGGGAGCTCAACCGTCTCCTCGGGGGCATCGCTAAAGTCACCCTCCGGCATCGTCCCGCGAGTAATCTCCTCAACCTGCGGCACCGGAACCGGAAGGTCTGAAACTTCACGTCTCTCACCATGTGAGGCCGTGGCCGAAGCCGCCGGCACGTCAAAAGGCACCAGCACCCCCGCAACGACTGCGAACGAAACAACGGCAATTAGAGCCCGGAACCAATGCCGGTCAACGCGAAACAACACGTCAGAATCCCCCCGATTAAGACACCCAGAAAATGGGCACAGCTGAACCTAGCCGAAAAGGGGAATCGGCAACAACTTCACACGCGCATGGAGTGACCCCCAATATAAGGGCTCCCATTCCTCACAAATGCAACGCAGCCCCGCGGCAAAAGCCGCGGGGCTGCGTCACACCGGGGAGGTTCTAGAACTCCCCGCCCATCTTCTGCAGACGGGCAATGCGGTCGGGGATCGGAGGGTGCGTGCTGAAGAGCTTCGCGGCACCGCCGGACTTCAGCGGGTTGGAAATCCACAGGTGCGCCATCGAGGAGTTCTGACGCTGCATCGGGCGGCCGTAAGCATCGAGCTTGGCGAGGGCACTCGCGAGGGCGTCCGGATGGCGGGTGGTCATCGCGCCGGTGGCATCCGCCAGATACTCACGCTGACGCGACACGCTCAGCTGAATCAGGCTCGCCAGCAGCGGGGCAATGAGCATTGCAACCAGACCAATAATCATGACGATGGGGTTGCCACCACCGCCGTTATTATTGTTGTCGCGGCCGCCGCTCAAGCCACCCCAGAACGCCATTCGCATGAAGATATCCGAGATAAAACCGATCACCACGACGAGCGAAAAGACGATCATCGACACCCGAATGTCATAGTTGCGCACGTGGCCCAACTCATGAGCCATCACGCCCTCCAGCTCGGCATCCGTCATGATCTCGAGCAGACCGGTGGTCGCGGCCACCGACGCATGCTGCGGATCGCGACCCGTCGCAAACGCGTTCGGCGCCGGATCGTTGATCAGATACACCGCGGGCATCGGGGTGCCCGTGGTGATCGCCAGGTTCTCGACGATGCGGTACAGCCGCGGGTTATCCGCCTCGGAAATCTGCTGCCCGCCGCTGATCGACAGCGCCTGACGCGACCCCATAAAGTACTGGAAAATCGCGAACACCGCGCCACCGATCAGGATCGAAATCGTGATCGACGGGCTGTTGTTCATGTAGCCGATAAGCCAGCCAATCGCGCCAATGATCAGCACAAACAGCGTGATGATGATGACGGTATTGATCTTGTTTTCGCGTATAGCTCGATACATGTGTTGCGCTAAAAGCTAGAACTGAATGCGCGGCGGCTCGGCAATGGCTGCCGCATCCGCCACCTCAAAGAACTCACGCTCGGTGAAACCGAGGTTGCGCGCAAACAGGTTGTTCGGGAACACCTGAATCTTGGTGTTGAGCTCACGCACACCACCGTTGTAGAAACGACGCGAAGCCTGCACCTTGTTCTCGGTGTCTACCAGCTCAGACTGGAGCTGGAGGAAGTTCTGGCTGGCCTGCAGCTGCGGGTACGCCTCGGCCACCGCAAACACCGACTTCAGGGCGGACTGCAGGTGGTTCTCGGCCACCGAGGCCTCGGCCGGGCCCTGCGCGCTGAGCGTCTCGGCGCGGGCACGAGTCACGGCCTCAAACACGCTCTTCTCGTGGGCGGCATAGCCCTTGACCGTCTCAATGAGGTTCGGGATGAGGTCCGCACGGCGCTTGAGCTGAACGGTGATGTCGCTCCAGGCCTCGTCAACGCGCACCTTCAGCGCCACGAGGGAGTTGTAGGTAGCCCACAGGTAGATGCCGATCACGACGATCAGCGCCACAACGATTAAGACGGGAATAAGCCACTGGCCCACGGTGAGAACCCTCCAGGGTAATTTGAGGTTCGAAACATGTTTGTACTGATAACCCAGTGTACGCGTCCGCGGAATCTTCGGCATCGATATGCGCCGGGCTGGCACGCTATTCGCAGTTTCCGGCCGTGAGAATTCAGAAAACTTTGACAAATCGGGCGCCAACGCATGGAATAGGGATACCGTGCGTCCGTTTTTTAGGAAGTTCTCCCTCCCCGTTGTGGCCGTGTTCCTCGCCGCCGCGACGCTCACAAGCGCACTCGGAATCGAAGCCGCCGCGGCGCAATCCCTGCCGGCCGCCCCGTCCACGATCGCCCCCGAGGAGACCGAATCCGGAAGCGGTGGAGGAAGCGGCGGAGGTGTGGGTGGCGCGGCCCCCGGCGGCACCGCGACCCCCTCGCCCAATCCCAGTCCGAGCGGTTCCACGAGCCCCGATCCGCTCCCCCGCCCCGTCATCACCGCCCCTGCGGCCAAAACCGTGGTCTCGAAAACCTCCACAACGGTTCGCGGCACGGCCGAACCCGGCCAGGCCATCACCGTCCTTCGGGACGGATCGCAGGCCTGCACGGCGAAAACCGGCGGCGATGGCACCTTCTCCTGTACCATCAGCGGGCTCACCACGACGCCGAACATCACCCTGGTGGCACGCTACGGTAGCGGCGCGGGCACCGACGCCCAGGCCGTGGTCTTCGCCGCGGTCACCCCGCCCACCATCGACTCCACCGCGGGTGCCGCGCAGGCCGGGCTCATTCGCGGCACCGGATACCCGGGAGCCACCGTCACCCTCCGCGCCGAGGGCGTGGGCACCTGGGACACCACGGTGGCCGAGTCCGGCCGCTGGGCGCAGTCCCTCCCGCTGCGAATCAGCGGCGACTTCCGCATGAGCGCGATTCAGCGCACATCATTTAGCGGTTCGGTGTCCTCCGATCCGAGCCCCACCGTGACCCTCAGGGTGGACACCCTTCCCCCGCCCGCTCCGACGATCACCTCCCCCGCCGCGGGCAGCTCGCTGACCGGGCGCACCCAGTACGGCGGCGCCGGTGAAACCGGTGCGACCGTGACGATCTACGCGGTACCCGACAGCGGCGGCGACGCGGTGCTCTGCTCGGCCGAGGTCAGCGCGGGTCGCTGGTCGTGCAGCGCCGATATGCCCTCCACCGGAGCCGCGAGCCTGATCGCCTACCAGACCGACTCCTCGGGCAACCCCGGTGATACCACCCCGCCCATTCGCATCGTCTACGGGCCGAACCCCGGCGGCAAGATTCCGCCGCCCCCGCCTCCGCCCGGCGCAAGTGCTAGCCCGAGCGCGCCCGCGCAGCCCGAGGAGCCGAGCCCCACCCCGAGCTCTCCCGAGGAGCCGCCAAGCACCGCACAGCCCGGCCCTCCGAGTGCCGACGGCGGAGTGAACCCGCCCGCCGCCGCGCACCCCTGGAACTGGGACGCCCGCTCGGCGTTCACCCACGCGGTCGCCCCCGTTCTCGGCCCCACCGCCGCCGACGGCTGGCTGGGCGCGTTCCTGCTCGCCCTCGCCACCATCGCGCTCGTACTCGTCCCCGCGCGCTTCCTCGCCGGAGGGATGCGCCGTCGCGGCCCCCTGCGCTTTACCGGCCGCAACCGCTCCCAGCCCGAGCCCGAAGACCCCGCGGATGAGCTGAGCGTGCGCCACCCCGTTTTGGTCGGAACCGCCCTCATCCTCGTACTCGCGCTCGTCGTGGTGTTTGCGATGCCGCTGCGTCAGGATGCCGCCCAGCTCAGGCTCTTCGGTGCCGCCCTCGTCGGCCTGGTATTTGTGAACACCGCCGGCACCGTGCTGCCCGCGCTCCTCAGCACGCGACGCTTCGCGGGCCGCGCGTCCGTCACCGTCGCACCGCGCTATCTGGGGGCCGCGATCGCCGCCTCCGTCATCTCCCGGTTCCTGGGGCTCGAGCCCGCACTGGTGTTCGGCATCGTGCTCGCCGTCACTCTGGTGCCCGAGGCCAGCCGCCGTCAGCGTGCGGGGGCCGCCGGAATCCGCGTGTTCAGCGTGTTCGGCCTCGGTGTTCTCGGCTGGATCGCCTCGAGCCTGCTCGGCTCGGCCAACGGCGTCGCCGGAGCATTCCTTGCCGAGGTCGCTAACGTCACCGCGATGGCCGGGATCGGCACCGCCGCAATCCTGCTGATCCCGCTCGGCCAGACCAGCGGCCGTGCGATCCTCGCCTACGGCCCCTGGCGCTGGCTCGGCGCCGCGCTGCCCGTCTACACGACCCTGTTCGCACTGCTCTGGCCCGCGTTTGGGCACCTGCACTCGCCGGAGATCGTGCCCGCCGCCCTCATCCTCGCCCTGCTGTTTGGCGGGATCGGCCTCGGCTCGTACCTCTGGCGCACCACGCTGCGCGGGGTGTTTGTTTCCTCTCGCTAGCGCGAGGCCCACACGAGAGTCGGTGGCACGGTTCACAATAGGGGTATGCCCCTCGTTCTCTCCGGTTCCCCCCACGGTCTCGTGGTGATCACCCCGGTCGAGGAGGACGGCACCCCGTCCGCGGCCGCGCGCGAGCTGCGTGGCACCGCCGAGATCCTCGCCACCATTTCCGCGCTCGAGGCCGAACACCCGCGCTGGGTCTGGTCAGACGCCGGAAGCTGGTACCCCTGGCTCCTCGAACACGGCATCCGGATCGAACGCTGCACCGATCTCCGCCTCGGCCACGCCGTACTGCGCCTCTCCACCACCCTGGCCCCCGGCGCCTTCCCGAGCGACCCGCAGAGCCCCTGGCGGCACGAACCCGCCCTCGGCGGCATTCCCGAAGCCGGGCCCACGCTGTTTGACGAGGTTGATCGGGTCGACACTGTGGCCGCCACCGAGGTGATCGCCGAGTTCACCCGGCAGCGGGCTGCGGTCGCCGCCGTGGCCACCGACAACCCGGTGGGCGCGGGAAAGCTGCGCCTTCTCCTCGCCGCGGAGTCTTCGGGGGCGCTCGTGGCCGCCGAGATCCACCACTTTGGCCTGCCCTGGAGCCGGGAGGAGCACAACCGCATCCTCACCGAGGCGCTCGGGGAGCGCCCACGCTTTGGCGGGCGGCCGGCGATCCTGGCCGAGCTCGCGACCGAAATCCAGGGGCTCCTAAACGCCCCCGACCTCAACCCGGATTCCCCGCCCGAGCTGCTGCGTGCCCTGGCCCGCGCCGGCATCTCGGTGCCGAGCACGAGTAAGTGGGTGCTGCGCGAAATCGAGCACCCGGTGATCGAGCCGCTCCTGCGATTCAAATCGCTCTCGCGCCTGCAGAGCGCAAACGGCTGGGTGTGGCTCGACACCTGGGTACCGGAGGATCGCTACCGCCCGGAATACGTGGTCGGCGGCACCGCCACCGGCCGCTGGGCCACCAACGGCGGCGGTGCCATGCAGCTCCCCGCCCAGATTCGCGCGGCCGTGCGGGCCGATCCCGGGCACGTCCTCGTGGTCGCCGATGCCGCGCAGCTGGAACCCCGCATCATCGCCGCAATGTCGCGGGACACCGCGATGGCCGCGGCCGGCGCCGGGAAAGACCTCTACCAGGGCCTCGCCGACGCCGGTGTGGTGCCCGGGCGCAAGGAGGCGAAACTCGCAATGCTCGGAGCCCTCTACGGGGCAACCAGCGGCGAGAGCGGTGCGCTCATGCCCCGGCTCAAGCGGGCGTTCCCCCAGGCCATCGCACTGGTCGAGCACGCCGCCCGCGAGGGCGAGAAGGGCCGCTCGGTGAGCACCTGGCTCGGCCGCAGCTCTCCCGTCCCTGACGCCGGCTGGTTCGAGTTTCAGCGCGCCGCCGGCCAGGTAGACGCCACCGATGCGATGCGCCGCCGCGCGGGCACCGTCGCCCGCGACTGGGGTCGCTTCAGCCGTAACTTCATCGCCCAGGGCACCGCCGCCGAGTGGGCACTGTGCTGGCTCGCCGGGCTGCGCCAGCGCCTGGCACCGCTCGGCACTCCCGGAGACCGCCCGCACCTGGTGTACTTCCTCCACGATGAGGTCGTGGTGCACGCCCCCGCGGCCGATGCCGAGGCCACCGCCGCGGCCATTCGCGATGCGGCGGCGGAGGCCGGTCGGCTGCTGTTTGGCACGTTCCCGGTTGATTTCCCGCTGAGCGTGGCCATCGTTGATCGCTACTCTGAGGCGAAATAGCCCGGTTTTCGGGCCGACGTTTCCGGGGCAGCGTTTCCGGGCAAAAACAAACCGGATGGGCGGCCCTGCCCATCCGGTTTGTGACGTGGACGGCTCGCGCCCGGGAAACCCGACCGGAGCCTAGTGGTGATGATCAGCAGGCTTTCACCCACCGACCATGACCCCTACGGTAGTGAGCGAGTCTGAACTCGCGCTATGCCGTTCCTGAACACTCGGTAAACGCGCGCTCCGGATTCGCTCCTACTCGGAACGCGGCACCGTGACCGGTTCTCCCGCATGGGCACGCACAAACGCGGGCACCTCACGGCGCACGGTCAGCGAGGGCACCGTACCGGTGTGATCCGCCCCGGCGATGGGCACAAACTTTGCACGCGGAAGCACCCCGGCGAGGTTTCGGGCCGGGCCGATCGGAACCGTACGGTCACGCTCACCGTGCACGATCAGGGTCGGCACCGTCACGAGCTCGGGCCGCGGGGCCACAAACTCTGCCGCATAGTGGGTATCGCTCTCGGTTCCGCGGAGGCGCGGGGCAAACGGGAAACCGGATGCCGTGATCGAACGCACCACCGCGCGCGCATCCCAGCCCTCGGCATCGGGCCCGGGCACCCCGCGTGCGAGCACGCGCTGCACGGGTGCCGTGACCGCGGCGCGGGCGATGCCGCGCCGGGTCAGGAGATAGCGGGCACCGGCGGGCAACGAGATGTCCTGGGCCTCGACCAGCGCCTCCAGCAGGATCAGCGAGGAAATGCGATCCGGGAGCGTGGCAGCGGCCCAGAGCGCGGCCATACCACCACCGGAAACACCCGCTACCGCGGCGGTATCCAGGCCCAGGGCATCGAGCAGTGGGCCGATCAGTGCCCCCTGACGACGCGGACCCGGAGCAATCTCGAGCGGGGTTCGCAGATATCCGGGCCGGGAGATCGAGATCAGGCGGATACCCGCGGTGGTACCGATGGTTTCGGAGAGCGTGAGCCCCTGATCGAACCCGCCCGGGGTGCCGTGCAGCACGATCAGCGGGGTACCGCTACCGCGCTCGGCGTACTCGATGGGGCCGGCTGCGGTGTCCAGAATTTGGGACGCCGGGAGATGGCGAGACGCGGACATGGTGACTCCTTCCGGCGTCGATCCATGGCGCCACTCGAGAAGTAGCATATATCCGTTATCCAGCACCGGCTGGGTACCAGCTGTGTAAAGGCTATGCGCTAGCTTTCGGGCGGCTCATGAAGACGTCCACCGGGTCCTCGGAGTCGGTGACAAACCCGAGCCGAACATACAGGTCACGCGCCCGCGAGCCCTGCAAAACGTTGAGCTTGAATGGACGTGAATCCGCCTCCGCCAGCACCTCGGCGAGCACCGCCCCACCGATCCCTCGCCCCTGGAGGCGCGTCGAAAGATAGAGGTGCTCGATCCAGCGGGCATCAGGTTCCGGCCGCACACTGACCGACCCGACGCTCTCGCCATCCACGACGATCACGCGCGTGAGCTCGGGACGAAACGCGGAGGTGAAGCGCTCGCGCACCCGTACCGGATCGTAACGGCCCAGCCGCTCGAGGTCGGGACGCAGGACCTCGGCACGCAGCTCGGCAATCCATGCGGCATCTTCGGGGGTACTCGGGCGAAGAATCCAGGTCATCTTTCGATCCTAGTGGTGTCCCACACCGATTTTTCCCGGCGGGCGCTAGTGTGGACCTCGCCCCAACCGGTGGCGCTTCCGTATCCGAAAGGTCTCCATGTTTTCCCTGATCTCAGCGCTCCCCACCGACGTGGACTTCTCCGAGAATCTCAACGCCGCAACCTCCACGGTCGCGCCCGGCGGTTTCTTCATCTACGTTCTCACCGTCATCGGCCTGTGGGGTGTGTTCCGCAAGGCCGACTACCCCGGCTGGCTCGCGATCATCCCCATCGTCAACGCCGTGGTACTCCTGCGCGTGGCCGGCCGGAGCGGCTGGCTCGTCCTGCTCTACATCATCCCGATCGTCAACCTCGTGCTCGCGATCATCGTGGCCCTCGATGTGGCTCGTAAGTTCGGTAAGGGCGGGGCCTTCGGCTTCTTCCTGCTGTTCCTGATCCCCTTCATCGGACCGCTCATCATCGCCTTCGGCGACGCCCGCTACAACCGCGCGGCATAGGTCACGGTATAGCTCGCCGCGGCTCTCGCCGTGCGAAGAACGGCCCGGATTCCCTCGAATCCGGGCCGTTCCGCGTGCACGCGCTAGCGGTGCCCGCCAGCTGCACGAATGAGTTCCGCCAGCCGGTCTGATCCACGATCCTCGGCGTTTTTGAGCGGGGTGTTCCCCTTCGAATCCTTCAGGTTCACGTCCGCACCGCCGGCGATGAGGAGGCGTACGCTCTCCTGATGAGCCGGGCCATCGGTGCCGAGCAGCACGGCCTCCTGCAGCGCCGTCCAGCCCAGGTTATTGATGTGATCGGGGTCTACCCCGGCATCGAGCAGCAGGCTGATGGTCTCGACGTGCCCGTGCTCCCCCGCGGGAATCAGCGCTGTACCCCCGTAGCGGTTGGTGCTCGTGAGATCGGCCCCGTGCGCCAGGGTGAGCTCAAGTATCTCGTTGAGGCCCTCGGCCCCGGCGTAGAGGTACGCGCTGTCCTGCATGGCGTCCTTCGCGTTGACATCGGCACCCGCGAGGATCAGCGCCCGCGCCGCATCCACGCTATTCGATTTTGTCGCGACGATCAGCGGCGTTCGTTCACCGGACCCGCGCACCTCGATGTCGGCCCCCTCGCGGAGTGCCCGCGCCACTGCGTCGGCATCGTTAGCGGCCGCGGCCTCCAAGAGTGCCACGTCCGCACGCGGGTTCGTCGATGCCGCACCACCGGGCTGCCCCGCTCCGGCAGTGGAACTGGGTTGAGCGCTCATTGAATCCTCACTTTCGGCCGCACAGCCGGAGAGAAGGAGCAGCGCGGTGACGCCGACCCCCAGCAGCCCGCCGCCAACCAGCCCGTTCCGTACCATGATGACAACCCCCTGATGAAACGCAGAATACCTACCGGTATCGTACGTTCATCACCGGACAATCCCCTGTGAGACCGCCTCCTGCTTCCTCCTCGCGGCAGCGGTGTACCGCTCGTTGAGACGGATGAACGAGGCAAGATCCGCATCAACCAGTGCGGCAGCCTCGATGAGGGAGTGAACGGTGTGCCGGGGATTTCGCTGGAATATGGGCTCGTGATGCGCAACTCGATTTCTGAGGAGTCTCACCTCGTTATACACGCGGTGGACGCCTCGTCGCCGGTCAGACGTCCGCCCTGGAAACGCATGAATGAGCCTCGGCCGCCACAACCGCGTGTCGTAATCAAGCTCACGATCACGCGCAATCCCGACGTCGAGTAGCCTGACCCAGAAACCGAAGTTAAGATCCGCGACGATGTCGTTCGGAGTCGGATCCCGGTTGCCCTTCCCGGCAAAACTCCGATACGAGCGATCAATCAGCTGACGGTGCCGGTCAAGCAGCACAACGGTCGGATCGTTCCACCAGTCCTCGCGACGTCCCACTCGCATTGCATCGTGAATGGCGTTGCGGGTAGCAACCTCGATGAGGGCGAGGGGCCCCCAAACGGCGGTGCTGAGTTCAACGTTCCAGAGGTAGAGGCGACGACTCCGGTGAGGGAACACTGGTCCGATGTGCCGAACGTAGGTATCGAGGCGCGGCGTACTAAAGAGGCGGGTGAAATTCTGCAGTGAATCGGGGTCCATCGTCGCCCTCACAACTAATGCCCTGGGGGTCCGGTTACGGCGAGCCCCAGGGCGTTACATGACCAACCGTAGGTTGAAATCGTTCCGATTGCAACCTCCTGTCTCTAAACCGTAGGCCCACGGTTCGGTCGGTTAGCCAAACCGGACGAGCCAAAACGGTTAGTTAAGGACGAGTTGAGGACTTCTGCTCACCTGCCACAATCGAAAAAGGCCCGGGATCGTGATGATCCCGGGCCTTCGCGGTACCCCCAGTCGGACTCGAACCGACACTGGAGCGCTGTGGGGTCGCCTTTGTGGAGCTGCATGTCTGCGAGGTTCAGGACGGCAGCAACGGGCACACCGTCATGCAGCTTTGGTGTCGCACGCTCCCGGGCCCAAAGCGTTTCCCGGAATGCATCAAAGTCGATCGCATCGGCAGCGTCTGCGCCTTGAATAGGGCGTACGTTGTTGAGCTTGTTCCAGAACCCGCCCGCCGGATTGGATGTCCACCCCCAGGTGAACGTGACCTGGTCGGGGTCCTGCCCGCACGAGCGAATGAACTCGCGGTAGTCGACATGCCCCAGGCGCGTTCACTGAACCGCACATAGCTGGACCCGCCCGGACCGTGCGATTCGGATTCACCAGCAGGCGCATCTACCGTGGGCGTCTCAGTGAGCTTTGCTCGGTGGCGGCGCACGGTGGATTCATTCACACCGTACTTGGCACCGAGCGTCACGTTCGACAGGTCACCTGCAAGGTCCGCCCGATATGCGGCATTATCCATGAGCGCCAATGTGACCCCTTCAAAGTTGTGTGGGGTCGGGACATCCCCAGTGATCCCGACCCCGCCCTTTACGTGGGCCATCCGGGCGTTTTCTTCCAGTGCGTGCCACGCACCATGACCGGACACCCCTGCCCTGGTAGTTGATTACGGCCAGCTCCACACTCGTGTAATGCTGGTCGCCCGCTCTCCATCTTTACCCTTGCGAGCTGACGGGAGTCTGGGCACGGTATCTCGATGGATACTGGCCGCAAGCGATAAATCAACTGATGTCTACGTTTACGGATGCGAAACCTGACACTAGTCTTGAAAAAGCATTAATCACAAAAGACAAATCCAAGTTTGAAAATCAGGATCGGTAACGTGCTCGCACTAGACGGAAAACTGCACCGAATTTGGTGCGTGTATATCCAGGGTGCCAGCCCGACCAGTCTGCATAAACATAGACTTTCCCGATCTTGCGTAAACGTATTGATCTGATCCACATCAACAAAATCACTCCATGGAGAACAAGATGCCCGCGGGCCGACCTGCAGTACCGGCTGCTCTCAAGCGTCAATTAATGGAAGAAGCTGGCTACCGCTGCGCCGTGCCAACTTGCAGAGGAACAGATGCGCTCGAACTCGCTCACATTGTCGAATGGTCTTCGGTCAAAGAGCACTCTTTTCACAACATGATCGTGCTATGCGCACTTGACCATTATCGATATGATCAGGGAAAAATACCCCGGAAATCAATTGAAGTATTCAAAGCTAATTTAGGGCTGCTCAGGGGTCGGTACTCGGATGCTGAGCGCCGCGTTCTCGAAGCTTTTGCATTCACTGAGCCGCCGCTAACAACGCAGCATTCACTTATCATTCCTGGAGGGGGATCTTACACGCTCTTGTATCTTGAGAAAGATGGGTTGGTTGAAATTACACCGAACCTTTCAGTGACGCTAGGTTCTGTGCCACTGCAGGAGCATGTCAGTTTGACCGAGGCTGGAATCGAAGTCGTAGAGCGTCTGCGAGGAGCGCTAGCCATTGACGAAGCTCCCTATCTAGATTGAAGTCGTATTTCCTCAAATGCGGACGGAAGTTTTAACAGCGAGGCCCCAATAAGGATGTAACGGGGCCTTTCTCAAAACCAGAAGCTCTGCCGGAGCGTGGCGATTTAGGCGAAGCAATCCACCCTCGTTTTCAGCGTTATCTGCTTTAACGAATTACCGCAACGCAGCCCTTGCAACCTGCTCTCGCTACAGCACCACAACCAACCGCGACTGATACATGGATGGCCGGAACGAATTTGACAGAATGATCCTTAACAGGCTAAGACTCACAGGTGAGTGCAGGGCGGCAGCGGAACCTCGCGCTCAACAAGGGCAGCGTGGAGGATGCGGGCCCGGCTGCGGAGAGCGGCTTCAACCTCGTGGTCAGCCATTGCGGGCACTTTTCATCCATTCGTGGTTGTGGCGGTCCTGCACCCGGTCAGCCTCGCCACACTCAGCAGCAGCCAGAGGCGACAGGTATTCGGCGGAGCACCCAGAGCAGGGGTGCATGGTCACACCGTCACGATCGCGCACACCAGGAACTCACCGTTCACTACGCCAACGACGCCGAGGCGACCGGCGCTGATGACCAGATCGCCCGAGTCAGTGAGCATGACCGAAGTCGCGGTGAAGTACGTGATGCTCTTGGGTTCTTCGCCGGGGCCTGCGGCTGAGAGGTGGACGGTGACGGCCGTGGCGGGGTGCTAATTAGATGAGAAAAGCCCCACCTTCACAGATAGAGCTACTCTCAGACTATTTTGAGATGCCGGACCAAACTCCGGTCCTGTTAATGCAATGTTTGAAATCGGCATTTGGTAATAGCTTCGAGCAGCCATGCGGAGCGTCAGTGCTGCTTCCAGTCGCACCTACCCAGACGAACAAGGTGAAGATGAGCCCAATGACTATCACGATTACGACAAGACAACCAGTTCCGCTTGGTTTTTTGGCCATACGCGGTGACTCCTCAACTACCGCACTCTGGGCAGGCAAACGCCCAAGTTCTGACGATGTCTCGTCTGGAGATGGAGGTGGTTCGACCAAATCTTGGTAGTCTTCGGTCCAAAACTCACCATTCCACCATCGCTTCCTCCGAGTTCCATCAGGGTCGCCGTACCAGCCAGGTAATAAGTTGGGCGGAGGATTTTTATTCATCCCCGAACTATAGAGGCAAGCCCGATGGCCACTGAACCCCGCAAACGGGGGCAATTGTTGGGCCAATGCTGCCCATTGGGGCGCGACCGCCGGGGAGCGGTCGTCCCGGCTGCCGCGCGTGCTCGATCATGTGAAGGAGACACGGAGTGAGCTACCCCAGCTCCGCGGGAGGCCGAGTCGGGGGTAGTCGGTTGAGCGAATCAGCTCGAAGAATTCAATATGAGTGAGAGTCGGAGGGTCCAGCCTTTCACTTCGGCCTCGCGCTCACCTCGACAGCGACGGCGTTCGCGTTCGTCGCGGTCCTCGTTCGCAACACGAAAACGTTCCCGATCGGCCTCCAACGCCCCTATTCGGAACGCCTCAACACGAGCCGCTCGCGCCTTGGCTTCTCGACGCTGCGCCTCGCGCGTGCGCGCGAGGTGTGCGATGTCTTCGAAGACGATCCTCTGCCAGCGCTTTCGCACGGTCGACCGCTTCTTTTGTCTCCTCTGCGGTCTCGCGTCTCCACGAGTTCCACGCTAGACCGACGGTGACCAGATCACCGTGTATCCGACGTTGGATTTCAGTCTTTTCACTGAGGGGAGTTATCCCAAGGGTGCGTCCTCTTCCAGCGCTTCGCCATCCTCGGAAGGTTGTGTTTTGGGAGTTACATCTGTCGCAGTCTCACGGAGCTTCTTCATCGCATCCTGCGGCGGCGTACGGAAAATCTCAGTTTGAGCGTTCGGCAAATAAACCTTTGAGGGCCAACCATCCGTCTCAGAGCACGCTTCGCAGACATGCGCGATATCTTTGGAGCTGATTTCTTTACCGTTCAGGGTCGCAAATGCCTTGTTCAGAGTGGTCTCACACTCTCGGTCAATCGCGAAGATCGGGTACTCTTGGCCGCGCCACACGCCCTTGAGGAACTCCCGCCCCCGGAACACGACGTCTCGAACATGGTGGCGAGTATCAAGCTCCGTAGACGACTCGCTGGAGTGCGCGATCTTTGCAATCGCCCAAATAACCTCCACGGTCATCGTGAAGTAGCGGCGGGACGCGTGCCCTGCAATGCGAAATCCAGTATCGACGCTGGGACCGAAATAGTCGTACAAGAATCTTGTGTGACTTTTCTTTCCCTTGAGTGCCTCGTCGTTCAAAATAACAACTGGATTATCAGAAACTTCGACGTCAGGGGCGCGAGGGATTGACGATTCACTATCCGGTCCGGGGAAAGTGGCAATGAATGCACCGCCTTTGAGAGCGAGTTTTGATTCTCTCAGGCTGTCCGATTCGTAGTCCTCCATCGCTTTCAGCCACACTCGCACCGCGTCGCTGATGTCAGCTTCTGAGGTTACGGGAACTTCGAAGATTAGTTCATCTCCGATTGCCTTCCAGAGGGTGAACTCAAGCTTCCCTTCGTGAAGCTTCTGGTGCTCCCGATACACGTTGCCGAGCATCTGTGGGAATTCCCGGTAGAAGCCAAGAAATATCAGTTGCCATCCGTCTTTCTCCTGCTTGTAACTCGTCGAACCGACGAGGTCTGCTGAGAGAAAGAGTATGGACTTTGCCCGCGCATTCTGCGACGCCATCAATCGTACGCTATCTCAGTCTGAGCGTCTGGGCTCGCACAGAAGCGGCACTCTTAGATACGCCGAAAAGATCGGCAACCGACCAGCTGTCTCCACCACATTTTTCCCAGGCCTCGCGAAAGCGTTTCTCTGGCATAAGTAACGCACCAGCGAAGTAGTTCGCTTGTGTCTCTGCCGTGTTCCTGCTCCCTCGTCCGAAATCCTTCGGGCCAGTGACTTTCGGCTGCAGATAGTGAAGGAAGTAGTGCCCTATCTCGTGTGCAATCGTGAATCTATCGCGGCGGTGCGAGGTTAGCGCTGGGAGGTGAACAGTAAAATCGCGTCGGTCGCGCACGGTGAGAGCTTCGGGAGAGACGAATGACTCTGAGACCTCGATGGTTCCGCCTAGGGAATCTACGAGGCTTTCGATGTCTGCACTTTCACCGTTTACGAATATGTGATGCTTCTCAGCAACGCGCTCGGCGTAGTCTGCAATCGCCGCTCTGGAAAGCGGTGAGGGTGTGATGCTGGCCAAGATCGCTCTCCTTTGGTGTCTGGCATGAACACAGGGTATTCGAAAGCTGGCGGCGGCTTTCCGAATCGTTGCGCAAGTTAATTCTAGCTGGTGCTTCGAACCTTGCCTAGTATCGCCCCGCGATTTCAGGCATCTCGCGCGTTCACGCTATGCGCGTCTGGCCTCTCCAAAGCGCTCAATTGCGCAAAAGCTTGCGGACTCGCGGCGGAGCCGCTGCGCACATACGACGGCACTCGAAACTTGTCGCTCGAGTACTATTGTCAAGCCCGTCAAGACGATTGTGCCTCGCCCAGGCGCGGAGCGTTCGGTGAGATCCGCGGTCACCATCGCCGTACCTTAACGCAAACAGGGCACCGGCCGAAGCCGATGCCCCTGCTAAACACGAACGCTCCACCTAAGTGGAGCGTGTTAGGCGGAGTGAACCACCCTCAATAGATACTTTAACCACTTTAACGAATTACCGCGATGCCAGATTTACGTCCCCGCTTCTTCGCTGCCTCGACTCGCAACAATTCCGAAGGCTTCACTCGTTTCACTCCGTCGCTGTCAATACCTTCGGCCAGGTCACCGTCACGAATCCAACAGTAGATCCGATGCGGGAATCTCCCCACGAGCGTGGCGGCCTCGGCTACCGTGATCCACATCTCACCCATTCAACACCTCCTCAAACTGCTCCTCAAACTGCTCCTCATTGATATGATGCCCGCAGGCCGGGTTCTTGCACACGATGATTGCCCTCCCCCGTGGGGTGTCAGGAGGCATCCACATCAACGCTTTCAGAGAGCACTCTGGGCAGCGAGTCAGAAGCACGCGCCGCGATTCATCCCGGATCGGGTGAGCGCGCTTCCCTGCGTTGAATGCGCGGGCGAACATCACCGCTTCTCGCGCGCCCCCTTCAGTGGACACCCATGCTTCGGTGTTGCCCTGAAACGATACTAGAAGCCTGTTGAGGTCATCCATGAGCAACGCGACAGGAGACAACGACACTTGGCTCTCGGCCGAACTGCCACCTGCGTCTTCCTCCTGAATGAGCCGGTCAAACTTTGCCCACACGGTCATGTACTGCTCTGATTCTTGGATTGCCCCGCGCACCAGTGCTAAGCACGACGGACAAACCCATCTTGTCGTTGCGGAGCGGGGTGTGCATCCTCGGCAGACGGATATGGCGGACGTACTGGACATGCTGGCGGGAACCGGGATGCGACTTGGTGAAATCCTTGCGCTTCAATGGTCGGACATTGATCTTGTCGCCTCGCCCGCCACCGTCACCGCTCGAGCCACGGTATCCCTTGATGCACATGGAAAGATCTTCATTCAGGAACACGGAAAGACCGTTTCCTCCCACCGGACACTGCTTCTCCCAGTGTTTACCACGAAGTTGCTCGAAAAACGACGAGTCGAATCTACGGGAGTCCTGGTGTTTCCCTCTGGGACAGGTACGATCCGGTGGCCTCACAACATGCGCCGGCAATGGCGTGGGGCGCTGGCGGGGACTGAATACAAGGACGTTTCTCCTCGAGACTTCAGGAAGGCGGTCGCGACAATTCTGAAGCGCCAGAGCGGCACAGAGGCGGCACGCGACCAGCTCGGACATTCTTCAGACACGGTAACTCGCAAGCATTACATCGAGATCCTTCACATGGGGCCAAACGCCACAAGCATCCTGGACAATGCATTCGGCAAAATGGATAGTTAATGAATACCTAATCCAGTTTCGAGCATGCGAATAAGTTAAAGAGGGCCCGGGATCGTGATGATCCCGGGCCTTCGCGGTACCCCCAGTCGGACTCGAACCGACACTGGAGCGGTGTTAAGTCGAAGCTACCGGTAGATAAAAACCCGCCAGCGACTAGGTCAGATACACGCCCTCATCAGCGCAAACGGACAAAACTGGCACCGATTGATGTAGATTGACCTACCGCTAGTAACCGCGCAAAACCATGACTAAACCATGACTGACGCGCCTGATCGAGGGGTTTTAGTAGCGAGCCCACGCCGATACACTGTGGGCATGACGCAAACCCCGACCACCGCCAAGGTGAGAGTAAACCCGTTCGTGACCGCGCTGTGGACCATCACCATCGGCGCCTTGGTGCTCGGCGCAATCCTGTTCTTCGTCGGACAGGGAGCAACGTCTCTCGCGGCGGCCTCGGTGGGCGGGTTCGGGTCAAGTCTGTTCGGAATCGGCGTCATCGCGGCCATTGCGCTGCTCGCCGTCGCCGCTGTCCGCTGGACCCCCAACGACTAAGCCGGCCACTTAAACGAAAAGGCGGGGCGACTCTCGAAAGAGTCGCCCCGCTTTTTGCCGCCGGATGAAATCCTTGCACGATTACACATAGTGTGTAATAATCTGGATATGGGAGAAGCCGAAAGGGCACGCTCCACTAGATCAAGGAGATCCAATGTCCCGCCACAACGTCACCACCGAAATCACCGAGATCCTTGCCACCTCCGGGCTCACTGAAGACGAAGCAAAGACCCGGTTCCGGCTCGACCGTGACGGAAGCGACTGGCTCGTATGGAACCGCGCCGACGAAGCCTTCATCACTCGGCATCTTCTAGACCTCCGCGACTCCAACGCCCGCGCCGCACAGCTCGCCACCGCCGGACACGCAGAATGGCGCATGATCAGCGGCGTGTGGGTCCTCGCCGGCACCGGCCTGACCGAAGGCGACATCGTGACCGTCTCACGCCGCAACGGCACCACCTCCGAAGAAATCGTCGGCCAGATCATCGCCACCAAGAACGGCATCACCCTCGCCCGCGTAGGCAGCCTCTAAGAAAGAAATCGCCATGCCAACACCGATCCTCACCGCCGGCCAGCTACCCGCACTCGCCGACTTCGCCCAGCTCGTCACCGAGTTTGACGAAAACCGCCAACTCAAGTACAGCGGCTTCGGCGATCCCGAGACACTGTCTGTGATCGCCACGCCTCCCCCCAGGCGGACCACGCTCGGCTTCACGAGCACCGTCGCCACCGATGTAGCCGCAGTGACCGCACACTGGCCTGGGCCCGTATACGGCTTTGACCTCACAATCATCCAGATTATGCGCTCATACCTGAGCGGCGGGGAGGGCGATGTCACTCTGGACACCCTCATCATGCCCGCGCGCCTCGACAGCGACCAGGTCGCGGCAATGGTCGATCTTCACGAAATCGGCGCGCTGAACCTCACCCAGATGCGGAGCTCGCTGTGACCCCCGCGGAGTTCCGCGCGGTGCGTGAGTCCATCGGGCTGTCCATTGAAGCGATCACCCGCCTTTTGTCGGTGTCGCGCTCCATCGTGCAGAAGTGGGAAGCGGGTGCTTCGCCCATCCCGGCAGGAGTGGCTGATGCTCTGACCGTCTTGGAATCTCGCTTCTACGACCAGGTGGAAAAGCTGCTGGACGAGAGCGCGCCGGAGATACTGGTGTACCGCCGTGATCTCGAGTCCTGGGCAGACACCGGGCTCCCTGCGCGGTGGCATTCGCAAGCGGCTGCACAGGCCCGCGCTACGACTCACGCCACCATCAGCTACCGCCCGGACGTAGCCGCAGCCCCGGCACACGACCCAATGGCTGCGCTGTAGGCCCACAGAAACACAGAATAGCGGGGCGATCCTTTACCGGATCGCCCCGCTTTTCTATTCGGTGCTGCCTGCCGCCACGTACTCCGCGGGAACCCCGTCTGCAGACACGATACCGAGGTACGCGTCCAGGCTTGCCCACACGACGGTTACCACGCCGCCGGCAGCGGTGAGCGCCACAGCGCCCCAGTCTGCGCTCGCGAGGGCGGTGCCCGCGGTCGCGAGCGCGAGGGTGGCGGCCACGCCGCGCGTGGCCTGCTGCGCGGTGCGGCGCGCTGCCCGGGCGGCTGCCGCCTGAACCTCGGGGGTTTCGGCGGTGAAGATCTTACGAAGCCACTTCATAACGTGTCCTTTCTACGGGGTGGTGATTTCAGCGATACGGCCGAGCATGCCGATGAGCGCGATGAGCGCTCCGGCACCGGTGAGGATTCCGACGATTGCGCCGGTGACGGCGTACCACGGAGCTCGGGGGCGCTGGGCAGCCTCAAGCCGGGTAATCCGGCCTTCGAGGCTGCCCAGCCGGTCGCCGTGGTTCTCGAGGCGCTTTTCGTACTCGGCCTGCTTTTCCTTGGTGAGGATGACATGCGGGCCGAGCTGCGCGACGAGCGCGGCGACCTCGGATTTGAGGCCGCCGAGCTCGGCGTAGATGGATGTGAGCGTGACGCGCACGGCCGGCTCGTCCGGGTCCAGGCTCACAGGGTGCCGGCGTTGGCGCGACGCTGCAGGTCGAGGATCTGCGCGGGCGTGGCCTTGGACAGCGCGAAACCGTACTTCTTGAGCGCGAGCGCGTCGGTGACGGGGCCGGGGTTCTCGTCCACCTTGGTGCCGAGGCCGGCCTGTACGGCACGGATCGTCTGACGGCCGCGGAGACGGTCTTCCACAACGCGCAGCTTGGCCCACGTCTGGGGCCCGACCACGCCGTCCACGACCAGGCCGAGGGTGCGCTGGAACAGGCGCACGACCGCGGCCGTCTGCGGGCCGTACACGCCGTCCACGACCACGTTGTACCCTCGGGCCACGAGGGCGATCTGAACGGCGCGAGCGGGCACCGTGGTGCTCCCCGCCGGCGGACGGACGGCAGGAGCCCCCACCGTCACGATCACCCCGGGCTTGAGGTAGGCCAGCAGGTCGCGCGTCTCGCCGTGGAGCCACAGGCCCTGATGCGAGTGCGGTCCCGTGGACCCGAGCGCGCTGGACCCGGCAACACCGATGGTGTCACCCATCTTCACGCGGGTTCCCACGGGGAGGCCGGCCGCGTCGAGCGCATGGTACGAGGTGCACACCCCGGGCTCGTGCTCGGCCTTGACGTAGTGGCCGTACACGCGATGGAAGCCGGATTCGATGATGACTCCGTCACCCATGACGGACACGGGCACGCCGCGGCCGAAGGCGAAGTCAACGCCGCGGTGGAAGTCGGGCTTGCCGTTCAGGATGCGGTTGCCGTACCGCTGGGTGGGGGTGACCTTGGTAAGTCGAAGCTCAGCCATGATGAGGCCTTTCGGGTAAAAACGAAACGCCCCGCGAATGCGGAGCGTGATGGTGGGGTGTGGGGCTAAATCATCCAAGCCGGGCTGTTGAAGGACCAGGCCTTACCGATGGCACCGGTGACCGTGCCGGATGCCGCACGCAAGTTGACATCACCTGTCGTGCGGATCTCGCCCACGAGAGTCTCGGTGGGCCGCCAATTGTTCGACTGTGCGGTGATCGACACGATCGACAGCGGCGCAAGCTCGAGCGGAACGCGTCCGACCGTGACGTAGGTATCACCGAACGTGACCAGTCGGGCGTTCGTCGCCGCGCCACTCAGCGCGACGACCTGCCCCCGGCGGCGAACCGCGGTCCCGGTGAGGGTGAAGTTTCCGTCGCCGGTGAGAGCTAGGGGGATGTTGGCAAGCTCCATGGTGTTGACCCATTTACTGCCGTCATAAACCCAGTCCGTGCCCGTGCTGGTGTTCCCCCAGGCGAGGCCTTTTCGCTTAAACGCGTAGGCGTTCATCTCGGCGGTAGTGCCGATTGGGCGGGTGCCGGCTGCTGCGGCTTGCTCGGCCACGAGGGTCAAATCAGCGCCCAGCTCGGGGGCACCATCCTCCGTGAAACGGTATGCGCCCGTTACCGGGTCGCGACTCTGAAAAGCCATAAGGCTCCAATCTCTACTAAAGTCGGGTGCCGGTCACGCGCAGCGCGCCAGACATTGAATCGGTTTGTGTGCCAAGCCACTGGGTTGGTAGCGCGCCCCAGCCGGAGGTCCAGATGCCGCCGCCTTCGCGGACGAGGCTCTCCGCCATGTACGTGGAGAGGGTTGCCCACCCAGAAGCGGGAGCCCCGATTGTCACTTCAGAGCTCGGATCGAAAACCGCTGGGCGGCTCGCATACTGGTGGCGAAGTAGATCCACCACGTCCGAAACCACTTCCGTGGGCAGGTAGATCTCGATCTTTTCGACAGTTACCGTGTCGAGGATCGGCTTGAGAGTGTCGCCGTAGAACCAGGCACCGTAGTATGGGCGCTGACCCCAGGGGTCATTTCCTTCCCAGGCTGCAGCGTCCCGATTCCACCGGTCTGAGTCTTCAGCGAGGATCAGTAGCTCGACAGGCTGAGAGTTCGCGGATGCTGAGGGCATCTCCGGGACCAGCGCGGTGGAGGGGGGCGCGGTTACGCCGCCCTGAATCACCCGGGTGGCCCAGTCGATCTCCACCGTCTGCCCGGCCGTGAGCGTGAGTCCTGCCCGGGCGGGGAGCAGTTCGTCCCGGCCGTCCACGGTTACGGTGACCTGCGCGCCGGTGGCCTTGACCACGCCCCAGGGGCTGCGGGACGTGGCCGGGCCGGTCATGATGAGATCCGACCCGATGCGCTGCAACCGCACGATCGTGCCGGACGGAGGCGGGGCCGCGCCCACCATCCGCACCGGCACCGACACCGGGCCGACATTCACCACGGCGAGGCCGTCACGCATGGTGACAAACTCCCCGGTTTGCGTGGACACCTCCGGGATGGACGCGGCGAGCGCCGCGACCTGACGGGCCATACTCATGTGATCCTCCGCGTGACTTCAAGGGTGAGATTCATGAGCGGTGAATCTGACATCCCCACCGTCATCACGCGGCCCGAGAGCGGCCGCTTCCACCCAGAGATCGCGACATGATCGCCGATCTCAATGCACGGGTGAACCACACACTGGACGTCCACCCGATACAGCTGTGCGCCGACCGCTTCATCAAGTAGCCGGCGCACACGGACATCCGCCTGAGCCTGGGTTTTCACCGCGGGGTCGCTGTCGTACAGGACGTTTTCCCCATACGCCCCCTTGACGTCGAGCGGGCCTTCTCGGATCTCGGCTTCCGCGAATATCGGCGCACCGTCTGCGCCTTCGTACACGCCAGCAACGACGTTGTACACCTCGCGGGTGTCCACGGCGGTATCGATGTCGGTGACGGTGCCACGCTCACCGAGTCGCAGCGTGGCCACGACCGGGCCAAGCTTGTCCGGCACGAGTACCAAGTAGTCACTGGGATTCACGCGGAAGCGACCGCCGAGCCAGCCGCCGAGCGTCTGAATCGCGCGCAGGCGGCCGCCGGGCGAGGTCTCCCACACCGTGCCCGGAGGGATCGCCACATCTGGGACCGACGAGATTACCGTGCCTCCCCAGAGCCGCCGCACCTCCGCCCACGCGGACTGAGACTGCGGCACCGCGGGCACCCGGAACCCCTTGCGCCGGACAGTCTCTTCAGTCCCCACCCAGGTGAGCGGGATGACGGACGATGTGATCGCAGGTAGCCCGTTGACGATCCCTTCCTCTTCCGTGCCGGGCGGGTTCGCGACCACGCGCCCCCACCCGAGCTTGATGAGCTCCGGCTTCCCGCCGGCAGTGACCTCCATCTCCATGAAGGTCCGTGCGCGGAAGGCGGAGAAGTCGCCGTCGGTGCCGTCGGGCAGCATCGAGCGGCCGTCGGGGTCCTGATACGGGATCGTGAGCGCGCCGGAGGTTTTCACCTCGGCTTCCAAATCTGCGTTGAGGGACCACGACGACGGGTAGAGCGGGTCCTTCGTGATGCGGTTGGTGCCGTGGAAAATCGACACCCGGGTTTTCACATCGAAAGATCCGGTCAGGATCTCGGCGAGCTGGTCAGACATAGGTCGCATCTACTGTGCCTTCCGGTAGTCGCGGTTCGCGGCAATCCTCGACGGGTATGCGGCGTTGAACGCCGCCCTGGTCGAGAAAAACGCGTTGAGGTGGCGGCGAGTCAGCAGCGGCACGAAAATGCCAGCAGCGGGCGGCGAGGCCTCCGTGCCGGTCATGTGGTGCGCAATCTTCGTGCCGCCGAGCGCGTAATCAAAATCGACTTCCTCGATGTCCATTACCGCCGCGTAGAAGGGCTGCGGAATGCGCACCCGGTCCGTCGCACCAGTACGGAAGCACAGCACGCCGCCGAGGGGCTGCGCGGCGCTCCCGAGGAGTGCTTGCACCTTGTCGGCGCTGTCGAGGTCGTCGGTGATGACATCGAGTACCGCGCTTGTCACGCCGGACCGGCCGGAGGTGATGAGCATCCCCTTGGGGCGTCCGATCGGCTGCACGATCTCGCCCTGCAGCGGCCGCGAGATACCCTGCAGCGCGGACCCTCGGAACTGAACCTTGACGGCACCTTGCGGGTTGAGAGGGTTGTGGAGCCACGTCGCGGTTTCCCGGACCGTGACCCACCCGGGGTCGGTCCAGCCGAGGCTGGCCCCGGCGGCGTTGAACATCTGCGCCCGGTACTGTGTGGCCACCCCGAAGGGCACCTCGAAGTCGATCTTGGTGAGTGCGCCCGCGACCCGTGCACGCACCGCACCGCGTAGATCATGGGTGTCTTTCCCCGCGGTGCGGCGCACGGTCACGGTGACCGTGCCCGGGGCGAAGGACGGGAAAAAGACCTCCACATGCGGGCACGGTGCAGCATCCGTGTACGCCGTAATCGTCGGCTTGTACGGCATAGCTATCTCCTCTGGTATCCGAGGTCCACCTGGCTGGCGGACTGCGTGTCATGAGCGACGATCTGTTTCTTGATGACGCCGACGATCTCGCGACCGTCGATTTCGAGCGCGATCTTCGCGCCGTGCAGGGACACCTCCGGTGCGACATACACTGGTGCGCTCGACGACGCCATAGGCTGTGCATACCGAGGCTGAGAGACGCCACCGGCGGCAAAGCTCGTCATGCCAAACCGGCGCCCAATGTCCTGCCAGACCTGCAGCGACCGGCCACGCTTGGACTGCGCCAGCGGGATGTAGCCTTCACCGCCGGTTTCGTCCTCCGCCCAGACCCGGTACTCGCCCGCGCTCGCGATCTGCGCAGCGTGGTTTTCACGCACGCCGCCGTTCGCGTACGCCTTGATGGGTGCCCGGCTACCGGACCCGACTTTCAGCGCCCCGTCAATGGCCTTTATGATCCGGTCCGTCTCGTACTTCATCTGCTTCTCGATGGACTTCGCGTTGGCGTCCGCGGCCTTCACCTGCTTCTCGGCCTGAGTGATCAGCGCCTTGAAATTCGCGTCAGCCACGGTCTTGCCGGCCGCGTCCGCGCCCTTACCAATCGCGACATAATCGCGGTTGATCTTGGACACGTCCGATTTGGTCGCGGTAAGCAGCGCGTCGATGACCGGCTCACCTTCAACCCCGAGCCCGGCGATATCCGCCAGGAATTCAGGTTTGAAGCCCTTGCCAGCGAGCTTTTTGAGCTTGCCGGCCACCCGGGTGATGTCCTTGGCCTTTGTACTCAGATCGCTCTTAATACCTGACAGGGACGCGCCAGTCTTCGTGACCTGCCGCGTCTCGTCGTAGTACTCCTTGCCGGCCTTGACCCGGCGGGTCTCGGACACGGTTTCAGACTTGAGCGAGTCACCGATCTGGAACGCACCCCGGAACTTTTCAGACACCGAACGCGCCAGATTGGCGGCCGATTCCTTGAGCCCGTCGAGCTTGTCCTTAGCCTTCTCGAGCAGCTGTGCTGCGCGCGAGCTGGCCTTTTCGAGCTTGATGAACTGTTTCTCGCTCGAGTTCGCAGCGTTGACCAAACGCTTCTTGGTGTCGCCGCCCATCCGCTCGCTGATATCGAGCAGCTGATCCACCAAACCGAGTCCGGTAGCGCGGGTACCCCGGCGGCCCTGGCGGTACCAGTCGTCGCGTCCCTTAGCCTGATCGGCGAGGAACTTCTGGTTTGCCTCCTGCTCCTTCTTCCGGGCGGCCGCGACCGTCTCGCGCTCACGTTTGAGCGCGGCCTGGGCATCCTTGGCGCGTTCCTGGCCGGCCTTCTTGACTGCGGCGGACTCGGTGGTGCGCGCCTTGGAGGCGGCTCGAGCCTCGGTGTCGCGCGCCTTGCCATTCGCACGGGCCTCGGCCTCGCGCGCGTTACGCATCGCACGGTCCCGAGCATTCGCGGCTGACGCACGCTGCTTTCGCGTTCTTTTCGGCGCTCGAGCGTACGCTTCATTCGCGGTACGCTCGGCCCGGCGACGCTGATCGGCCGATTCTTTCTCAGCCTTGCGGCGCCGATCTGCAGCTTCTCGCTCGGACTTCTCCCGAGCCTGCCGGGCCTTGCGCTCGGCGGTGGCGCGCTCCGTTTCAGCCTTACGAATCTCGCGCTCACGCTCGGCGGCCGCGGTCTTCGTAGCCTGCACGACTACCGAATAGCCTCCCGAGGTGGACTTCATACCTGGGCCGATCATCCCCCCGCTCGCGAAGAACTGAGGTCCGCGCACACCCAGAAGTCGGCCGGTTTCCTTCCAAATCTCAAGGGAACGGCCGCGCTTGGACTCAGCCAGCGGGATGTAGGCTTCCCCGCCGGTTTCGTCCTCCGCCCAGACCCTCCACGCACCAGCCGGGGCAATCTGAGCGACGTGATTCTCGCGCACGCCCCCGTCCTTGTACTGATGAACAACTGCACCATCAGCGAGAGGAACGTGCCCAAAGGTCGGGGTGCTGCCCTTGTCGTAGATCGCCTGAATCCGAGCGATCCGAGTGCGTGAAAGCTCCTGCAGACGTGCCTCTGCCTCAGACACCCCCACTACGGTGGCCGTGGTCTGAATGTTCGATGGGATCAGTCCCAGTTTGTCCGCATAGGCTTTGGCCGCGTCGCCCGTGATACCGAAAGCGCCGAGCATCTGAATCAGCTTCTCGCGTCCGGCTTCCAGTGTGGCCGTGGCCTTAGCCTGGTCCCCGGTCTGCTGCAGCGTCGCCGACGCCAGATCCAGAGTGCGCTTCGCTACAGCATCAATCGCCGACTCATTCGCGCGGCCGGCGGCCGTGGTGATGTCGAGCGTCTTCCCGTTCTTCTTGAGCGTCTCCGTCAGGGTCGCGTAGGCATCGTGCAGATCGCGGGTGGCCGCGCGAGCGTCAAGCTCAGTGGCACCAAAGCCCTTGATAGCCTTTGCGAGCTTGTCGATGTCCGCCGCTGTCGCTTCGGCCTCGGCCTGCACCTTTTTGAGCGACTCGGCATGACTATCTGCGGCATCCGACCCCGCGCCTGTAGCTTCGGTTGCGAGGTCCTGCTGCTCCCTCGCACGGCTAACCGCGGCGGAGCTTTCATCGACTTTCGTTCGTACAGTTGCCGTCGCAATGGCAAACTCCGAGCCACTCAGGCCGCTGGCCTCTAGGGCCGCGCGGTACGATTCCGATCCCACCGCGCCGACATTGAGGGCATTATGCAGATCGCTCATCGCGCCCTTGCTGCCCATTGCGGCTTGGGTGACGGTCTCGAGGGACAGCCCGAGCTTCTTCGCCGCATCGAATGCGGAGTCGGATTCCAGCCAGAGGAAAGAGTCTTTTGCGTTTAGATTCTCGATTGCGAGCTGCCGCGTCTGCTCTGTGAGCTGCCCGGTCACACTGTCGAGAGTCTTACCGAAAGAGTCGGCACGGGCTCGGGCATCCGCCTGCGCGGCACCGAAGATCGTGATCGCGGTTGCGGCCAGGGTGAACGCGCCACCAATGGCCCCGCCGGCAATCGCCAAGCCGCGCGCGCTCACTTGCCCCTTTACGCCCATCGCACCGAGCTGAGCGTTGAATGCCGCGACCTTTGGCAGCGCAACCATAGTCGCGCCGCCGATGAGGGCGACCCCGCCGGCGAGCGCGCCCGCGATTGCGATGGTTGCTTGCAGCGGTCCGGGGAGTGCGCCGAGGCCGTCTGCGAATGAGCCTACGAAGTCGGTAGCGCCGGCGATTGCGGGGGTGAGTCCCTGCCCGAAGCTGATCGCGGCATCGTTGACCCGGTTTCCCATGATCTTGATACGTGATTCGACGGTTGCGTAGCGCTTGGAAGCTTCGTCCAGGAGGGCGGTGTTGGCTTCGAACTCGCTGTTTCCCATGGCCATTGCGCCGGAGAAGTTCTCCGCAGCGGCGGCCGAGCGCAGCAGCGCATCTCGCATGCGAACCTCGGTGATGCCGAGATCCGAGAGCATGCCGAGGGTGGTCTTACCCTGGTCCTCAGCATTGGCGAGGCCCTTGACGAAATCGGCGAGCGCTTCGCCGGGGGCGGTCTTCCACTTTGCTGCGAAGTCCTGGGCGGACTGGCCGGCGACCGAGGAGAACTGATCCAGCTTTTTGCCGCCGGAGTCTACTGCGGATGCGATGTTGATCATGACCTTGGACACGGCCGAACCGCCGGCCTCTGCCTCGATACCAACGGACGAGAGGGAGGTTGCGAGGCCGAGTACTTCACCCTCGGTGAGGCCGATCTGACGGCCGGCGCCGGAGAGACGCTGGGCCATGGATACGATCTCAGACTCAGTGGTGGCGTAGTTGTTGCCGAGGCCCACCACTGCGGCACCGAGGTTAGAAACCTTGTCCGGGGCGGTGCCCATCACGTTCATGAACCGGGCGAGCTCGGTAGCGGCCTCGGTGGCCACCATGTTTGTGGACTCGCCGAGGTCCAGCATGACCTTAGAGAAACCCACGACATCCTGAGTGCGCACACCCAGCTGACCGGCTGCCTCTGCCACGCTAGCGATCTCGTCGTGGGCGGCGGGCAGTTCGCCGGCGAGCGAACGGAGACCGTCCTCAACACCCTTGAGCTGCTTCGGTGTGCCGTCCACGGTCTTGAGCACGCCCGTCCAGGCGGACTCCCAATCGATCGCTGCCTTGACCGAGAGCGCAGTACCAGCGAGCATCGCGCCGCCGGCGAGCATCGCCGCCTTGCCGCCCATATCGAGAGCCTTGGACTGGGCCTCGTACTTCGCCGCAGCCTTTTCTGCCTCCGTGGCCGTCTTCTCGGTCACACGTCGGGCCTGCTCCATGCCGGCGAGGTAGTTGTTCACCGTGGCCGCGAGAGTCACGCGGACGGTACGGTTGTTATCCGCCATGAGGCCTCCAATGTTCAGTTGTGCGGCTAGCCGCTGAGGATTGACCCCTCAGTAGGCACCGCGAAGTTCTGCCGGCGAACGGTGAAGATCATTCCGGTGGGGTCGCCCTCGGGGTTCTGATCGCGCCAAGCCTTTTCAGCCGCCCTGACGGCGATCTCCGCGTGATCAAAAATCGGTTCGTTCGGGACGTAGCCGTAACCGCCGAAGTAGTTCGACGCAGCCGCACGCGGGTCGGTCGCCTCATCCATGAAGTGCCCGTGCGGGCCGATCTTCGCGAGTACTCGACTGCCGACAATGAGGAGACGGCGTTCCTGTGAATCAAACTCGGGGGAGGACGTGGCCACGGTGCGCAGCAGGTTCCCCTGCTCGTCGTACTCGTGCACAGTCGTGACCGTCGGCTCCCACCCTCGGAGCCTCTTTACCGAGACTCCGAGGGTCAGCGCGAGCTTTACTTCGTCTAGGAGCTCGCTGTCGCTCCGAAGTGTTTTTCCAGCGCGTCCTCGCGCTGCTGCGCGTCGTAAACGTGCAGCCGGAACACCACGTCAACCAGCTTCTGGGCATCCCACCCAGAAAGACGCGGAGTGATGCGCGCCCACCGCTCAGGGGTGATCTCAACCTCGGCGTCATCCTCAATGATGGAACCGGCCTGGATGAGAGCCGCGGCCGTGGCGGACGTCAGGTTGTACCCGTAGTGCTGGTCGAGTGCAACGCCCTTACGTGCGGGGTGACGGTCGGTGATCAGCGTCCACTCGAACCCTTCCAGGGCGCGGACACGGATGATGTGCTGATGCTCTGCGACCTTGTCTGCAAGCGAGTCAAGCTCGGCCTGCGCCTCGGCGACGGGGTCAGCCTGGCCGAGACGGAGATCCGTGACGCTTTTCGCTGCGATGAGCGCAGCCTGCAGGCGGTCACGTTCCTTGGCCAGGTCAGTGTTGAGGATCACAGATACGTCCTCAAACTCGGGCACGAAGTCCTCCGCGAGGGAGTCGTCAATCTTGGACATTTTTTCCTTCTGTCTGTGCGGTGAAACGAGAGTGTGCGGCGCGCGAGCGTGCGCGCCGCACACGATGAGGGGAGACGGGTTATGCGCCCGTTACGAGCGGCACAGCGTCTCCCACAGGGGAGAGGATCGCGATCTTGCGGGTGTAGGTGAAGACGCCGGTTCCGTCGCGCGGGCCCTTGAATTCCTTGCCGACACGGCCGTGCACCAGGGTGACGAGCTGACCGGCGAGTTCCTCGGTGGCGTTCGGGATTCCCTCACGCTCCACGAAGTAGATCTCGTCACCCTCCTTGAGTCGCACCTTGAGCGACTTCGGGTCGATGGAATCCACATACTTGATCTCGAGCGACATTTCGCTCTTCCCCGGAGACTCGAGCGCCTGCTGCAGCGAGAGGCGTTCGTCCTTGAGGATCTCCTGCGAGCCCGTACGGTTGTAGCCGTCCGGGGTGAAGTTGTAGGTGCACCGGTCCCACTTCTTGGCCTCGGTTACCTTGGGCTTGAGCGGGTCGTTCACATCGGCCGGCTTGGCGGTGTACAGCGTCGTGTTACCGGTCTGGTCCACGGCGGGCGGCGCGAGTTCGATGATGTCGGGCATGGTTGCCCCTTTCTGCCCGTTTGGGCATAGAAAAAGCCCCGCCCGTGTGGGCGAGGCTGGGATGAGAGAGCGCTATGCGCGACGCGAGCCAAATGAGTAGCCTGCATCCACATAGAACAGGGGCGGAGTTACTGACATGTCGGTGTCCATAGGCCTGATCACGTCACACACGGGCCGGGTGCATTTCCTCTGGCGAACGAGGAGGGGCCCTTCCAATAGCTGCGCGTCGGCGCTGGTCAGTAACAGCCGTGCGCCTGCGGGAGTCGTCGCAACTGCGCGCACATCGATGTAGTACTCTGCATCGGAATCCGGGAGTTGAGGAGCGGCCAGACGATCATCACCCAACGAATCTCGTGTGATCCTGATGATGAGATAGTTATCGCGTACGAGCCCACCTTTTGCGTCAAGTCGTGCGGCATCAAAGACCCGGCCCGCAAGACCTTCGCCGGCGAGCATACGCTCTTCGGTGGCCACCCGATGCATTTCGAGCTGGCTACTCAAAACGAGTCCTCGACTGCTTTGGACAACCCTTTCAGGAAGTCCTCTTCCACGATCCGCTCGGTCATCCGGTCATGATCACGAGGCGCACTGCGAATGCCGGCACCGCCTTCCACGAATCCGAAGGATCCCTGAGGACGGCCAAGGTTTGGGCCAATCTCGGCACCGATGGTTCCATCAACGCCGAGCACCAAGTCATAGTCAATGGAGCGGTGGTAGGCGTGAAGTCCTCGCCCCTTGGCCTTACTGCCGACCTTCCGGTTGCGGCGCTTGTGAGCGCCAGCGGCGAGCGCGGACCAGGTGTCCTTGCCCAATCGGGCGGACACTTCTACCGATTTTCGGATGTTCGGAATTGTTTTTTCAGGTACCTCTCCGAGTTCCTTTTCAAGTCCTACGAGTTCGATGAAATCGAAATCTGCGCTCATGACAACTCCTCTACTGGGTAGCGATGTGCCGTGGTTTGGCCGCCCTGTGGACGGCCGGTGATGCGGAAGGTGCGGCCAACCAGTGACGGGTCCGCCGTGGACGAGAAGACTTCCGCGATGTCGTCCGTCTGGATCTCGTGGCCGTCGGTCGCCGGGATGTGAAGCATGAGAGTTTGCTCAGTGAACTGCTGCCCGCCGGCGGTGCGGTCAAAGCTCGCGAGGTTCGGGAACTTCACCCGGCCGGCACCCTCATAATGCTTCGCCCACGTTCGAGTCGGTTCAAACGTCAGCGGGTCCGGCGGACCCTCGGTTACGACACCGACGCGAACCACCTCGGTCATCCGAGAGTTAGCCCGGCGGCGGCCCATCGCCAAGACACCGCGGATCATCGCGTACCGCCGACGTACAGGCTGACGCCGTAGCTCTCGCGGATCCTGCGAATGTTGGAATCGCTCAGGCTCATTCCGGTGCCCTCGCCGCCGGCCGCGAATGCCACCTTGAAGTCATCAAGCTGCAGAGACGACAGTCCGCCGACGGTCAGGCCCAGTTCAAGCTCCACGGGGACCATGGCCTGGGAGGCGAGAACCATCGCCCACCGGGCCAGCCCCGCGGGAGCCTTCGGGTACCCATGGGTGAAGGTGACTTCCACAGCGTCGTCACCAGAAACAGTGACGACGTTATCTCGGAGCGTGAACGGGACGGACTGTCCGTCCCTGGTCACAGAATCGACGGAGCGCAGCGGCAGCGAGGGGACCTCGATCTCCCCTGCGTTCGGGTACGCGGTGAAGGTGCTCTGCACTTCCGGGAAGACGTGCGAACCGATTACGTCTTCCCGGAGGTACGTGGACGCATCCTCAAGCAGCGTCTGAACCCACTCTGTCTCCGTTTTGGTGAAGGTGCGTTTGAGCCGTTTCCCGAGCTCCTCGGGAGTTGCGAATGCGTCCACGAGGGCCGTCCTACGAACCGACTACGACAGTGGTCGCGCCGGTGCCCGGGGCGTACTCCTGCACCGAGGCGGTCGCAAGGCCCTCGGGGATCGTGACCTTAGCGCCGTACACGTTCAGCCCCTTGACGAAGTCGTCAAAGCCCTTCTCGCGGCGGCCGGCCTCGGTCTTGAGGATCTGGTCGGCGAAGGTGAATGCTCCCGGAGTTCCGGCCACAATGATCTTGTCGTCCTTCGCCGCGCCGGTGCCGCCCACCTTGGCGAGGTTGTTCGACACGAGGATGTCGAAGCCGGCGGCGCGCGCGACGATTCCGTTGCGCAGGGTTTCGCTGCTGCCCGAGGCGTCTACCTTGGCGAAGCGGTCGTCCTTCTGGGTGGCGGCGATGAAGTTGGGGTCCACCACCACGTAGCGGCCCTCGAGCGGCACGTCGCTGAGGCTGAGCTTGAGGCCGAGCTCAACAAGCACGTCGTAGGCGGTGATCTGATCTGCGCCGGCCAGCTGGGTGCCGCCCGACACGATCTTCACTCGGCCGAGCTGGTTTTCGGTGCGCGCACCCTTCGACAGCACGCCGGCTGCGAAGCTGTCGGCCGTTGCCTTGAGCTTGTATGCCGCGCGGGCGAGGGCAGCGCCACCGAAGTCGCCGGCGGCCTGCACCTTGTCAACGTCGTTCACCAGGAACGCGAAGTAGTCGGCCTGGTCGATGAGAAGCTCCTGCGACGAGGTCGCGAGTTCGTCGAATGTGAGTTCCTTGCCTCGCTCGTACTTTCGAACCCCAGGGTCACCGATGGAGTTGATGTGGACGGTGTCGCCCTTGTCCTTGATCTCGCCCTCGTAGTCGCGGTTCGCGACGGTACCCTGGCCGAACACCAGTGCACCGAGGTACTTTTCGAGGAGCTTTGCGGACCACAGCTCCGGAATAAACTTTTCAACTGACATGTGCTATTTCCTTACTTTGTGCCCTTGAGGGTGTCGAGCTGACCATTGCGATCAGCGGCCAACACCTCTGCGTGGGTCATCTTTGAGAGGTCGGATCGGGTGAGCTGCGGCGGAACGGAATGTCCGCGGTGTGCGCCCTGATCTCCGGACCCGCCGAATCGACGGGTGGGGGGTGCCGCAAGGTGCGGCTTTGCGGTGATGAGGTTGGTGATAGCGGCATCAAGCTCGGCCGCGTCCACCTCTCCGTCGGCACCAACTTCGAAGTCGTCCACGTTGATGAACAGGCCTGCATCAGAGGGGTCAGCGAGCTTGCCCTTGGCTGCAGCGCGCAGCTCAGAGCGGAGGATTCGCTTGTTGGCCGTGGCATCAGACTCGGCCTTTGCCGCGGCGCGGATGCGAGCTTCCGCCTGCTCGGACTCGGGCTTGCTGTTGAGCGCGATCTCTGCCCGCAGAGCGGTCAGCGCTTCGGCGGAAGTCTTGGCGGCCTTTTCTGCGGCCCGGCGGGCAGCACGTTCGGCCACCAGCGCCTTCTTGCCGGCGTCGCCAAGGTCGGGCTCATCGATGGGAGCGCCAGTCGCTGGGGCTCCGTCCTGCTCCGTGGCATCGGATGCGTTCGCACCCGCGGCGGTGTCCGCGCCCAGCTCTTCGTGGTCGGTAGTGTTGGTGTCTTCGGGCATGAGGAATCGCTCCTTGTTAGGTGAAATGGCCGCTTTCACGGCCTGCCCCAGCGGGGTGCTGGGAAGGCTAGAGGCCCAGTAATCGGGCTAGGTCGCGGACGGAGGCTGCCTGGTTTGGCAGCTTTGCGAGCTCCGCGGCGAGCGCGCGTTCGTAGGTGGCGAGCGCGCTCGGTGTGATGGGTGAGAGGGGGGTGTATTTGTCGGCTGTGTTCTGGCCGATGCTGCGGGGCCGGTATCCGGCGCGGGCCATGTCCACGCGGGTTTTTGCGTCGAAGAGTCGGCGTTCGGCGGCGGTCATGGTGTATCGGTTGAGGGGGTCGCGGGTGCCGGTGCGTTGTGCAGCGGTTACGGAGTCGGCAGCGGCGCGGGCTTTGCCGCCCTTGCCGAGTGCGCCATATCCGGCACGGCCGCCGAGGATGTTGCCGCCGACGGTTTGTGCTCCGGTGATGTAGCCCTGGTCGCCCATGATCCTGATTGCAGCAGCGCGGATCTGTTCTGCAGACCGGCCGGCGGCAGCGCCGTGGGCGGCGGTGCGCTCGTAGATCTGGTCGAGGGTGAGTCGGTGCGGGGTTCCGTATTTGGCGTGGCTTGCAGCAGTGCCGAGGCCGCGGTTGCTGATGTTTACGACACGGTAGATGTCGGCTCCATCGCGGATCGCCTGGGCCTCTGTCTCACCGAAGACACGGTTTTGCTCGGTGGTACTGAGGCTGTTGAACCCTTCGTATGGGTCGGTGATGAGGCCGGCCTCTTCCGCGTACTCGCGGGACGGTGCCGGGACGTGGCGGCAGTGGCAGCGCGGGTGACGGAGAAACCCGCTGTTCCACCGGTAGAAGCGGGCGGCGAGGATCATGCAGTCACGGCAGGCGGACCCGTTCACGACCCTCACGTATCCGGCGAGACTGGGACGCTGGGTGATGTCGGCGCCCATCACGCCGCGGCCGGTATCGGCCAGCATGGTGAGGATGACGCCGGTGAGCCACACCTGCGCCTGGCCGAGGGCGACGCGAGTGGAAGCGCCGCGGCCGATTGCGGTCTTAGCGACGCGGGTCGCACCGCTCAGGGACCGCTCGACACTCATCCCGTTGGGAGCCTGATCGAGGAACGCGACCGGGTTGATGTTCCCGACGGGCGGAGCCTCAAGACTCATCGCCGAGAGCAGCGAGGGCGTGTAATCAATCGTCGTGGTGACAACCGCCGCCATGCCCTCGCGCACAACGTCGGTGAGCTCACCGGAGAGGGCGGCGTACGAGAGATCGAAATCATCTCCCATACGCCGCCACACACGGGCGCTACTCCTCGCTGTTGCCGCCGCTATCGTCTGCTGCGTTGAGTAATAGCTGCTCGTCTCGGTAGGGATCGACAATATCTCTCAACCCCTTCCGTGCTTCCTCGAGCTGCACATCTCGCTGCTCGTCGTCGTGCATCTCCATGACGCGGTCAATTTCGAGCGGGTCGAGCCCGTCAAGCTCCATCAGGTACCGCAGCGGATACCCGATTGCTTTCTTCTTTGTGAGAGAGTCTGCAAGCTGCGCCTCGGACCGAATCTCGGGATTCATCCACGTCATCGTCGCGAGGCGCACCTGCTCCGCGAGCGCGGTGTCCCCCATAGCCAGGGCGACGAGGCGGTGAACCTCACGCATAGCCGGGGTGGCAAACGTGGTGAACTCGATGACCTTTTTGACCAGGCCGATTTCGGAGGCTTTCAGGCCCTCGCCGTTGACGTTTGACATGCCGGTCCTGGTGACGAGGTACGTCGGCGGCGTGCGAGTCTGTGCGGCGATGTGTCCCACCGCGATTTCGATGGTTTCCGTGAAGGTGTCGAGCGCGGCCGCGTTCCACGAATCGATCTTTGCGTCGGGATTGGTGAGGTACAGCATGCGTTTTTCGCGCATCTCTCCAATATCGACCGGCTTCTCGCCGATCTTGACGCCGTTTTTGTCGAGGATTGGCATCATGGGCGGGCCTTGGCCGAGCACTACGCGGGCATCCATCGACGCGTAATCAGCGGCGAGGAGCAGGTATGCCCACAGCAGGTTGATGGTGTCCTGCATCGCGATTACGCCACTGATTTCAGAGCGCGGATCGCCGCCGAGCATGGGCCGGTTGGGGACTTCTACGACCGGCACGGTACCCATCGGGTTCCAGATCGGCCACACGTCATCACCTCGGGGGATCCGCGGGACCCATCCACCCTCATGAGCGACACCGACCTTGGCCTGCGTCGCCTGCGATTCTCTGTCGTTCGTGGTCTTCGGCAGCGCGCGCTCAAACTTCCACACGCACTCGCTCTCGTAGAGAGTGGCGTACTCCTTGGATTCATCCACCCAGGTTTTTAGTGCTGCGGTGCGACGGCCGGGACGCTCCCAGTCGTACTCAATCTCCACCGAGTCAGGGTGCTCCCATGAGATCAACGGTTCGTCGTTCTCATCGCCCCAGACCGTCACGAAGGATCGCGACGTGACCAGGCTTGTCAGGAATCCCTGGGATGACTGCGACTGCATCTCGTTGCGCAGCCAGGCTTCCCACAGTTTCTGCGCTGCAGCCTTGCCGTTAGTGCCGGCGATCTTGATCCCGGTGTGGGCGATACGCTCCGCTTCTGCGTCAGCGACGGGCTGGCACCAGTTGTCAGCGAAGTTTGCGTATCGTGCCGAGTTGGCCTTTTTCCACTCCGCGGTCGCGAAGTTGAGTGGCTGCTTCCCCTCGTAATATTCTTCGCGCACGCGCATTTCTCCGCGACGCCCGTTCAGGCGGGCATAGCAGCGGTTGACCAGGCGGAGGGCTTCATTTGCATCCACAAGCACTCCTCTCTAGAAGTACACATAGTTCTCTTCGGCCGGGGCCGCGGCACCGGCGGCGAGCGCGTCGCTGGCGGCTTCGTGGGCGAGCATTGAGGACATGGCTTGGTCGATTTTTTGGTGTTCGGCAGGCTTGCCGATGATGTATTTCTGGCCCGGGCGCGCTCGCACAATCGCGTTACGAATGTGGAAGCGGGTCACCTGGTCGCCGTCGTGACGGAACTTCGAGTCAGGGTTTGTGATGTCGGTGCGGAATCGCTCGAGCGAGGCATATGCGCGGCCGATGCTGTTGGTGGGCCACTTCACGAACACCTTTCCGTCGGAGCCGTACTTCTGTGACCACTCGTCAATCTCCGACTCCCAAAACATGGGGTCGCAGTATGCACGCACGATCTCAAACTCGCTGGCTAGATGGTCCATCGCGGCCATGACCTCGGCGCGGGGGATCCGGCCGCCCCAGTCGGTCGGTCGCCAGAGAGTCGGGCGGCCGTCCAGATACGTGGGCGTGAACTGATACAAATCCAGAGTCTCGGCCCTGATCCCGGTCCAGTCGTTGTTGTCGGACCCATCAAAGCCGAGGCAGATCCGGGTACGCGGCTTGACGAAGATGGGCTCGGCCTTCTTCTTCCAGTCGCCCTCTTTCACCCAGTGACCAGACCCGGCCACGATCCGGTTGCCGTAGAACCGTTCAGCTTCGGCCGGGGTGGCTTCCATGAGCGATGCAGCCTCGGCCTCGATTGAGCGGAGATCCACCCACGGGGCCGAGGCGTAGTTCCACACGAAGATTTTTCGGCGGTCTGTTTTGCGGGTGAATTTGAGCTCTTCCGGCGGCGGGAAGTAGTGCTTGTACACGTCGGGTCGGGTGGACTCGTAGGTGTCCTGCGCGACGCTGTTCTCGGCAGGGTCGAACGGGTTCGTGGACTGAGAGACTCGGCCACCCATACCGCCCGCGCCTCGCATGAGAGTGCGGATGAATTTCTTCATCGAGTTGGACTCTGTCCACAGGCCGGTCTCGTCGCATTTGCCTGCCGAGATTCGCGCGCCTAGCTTGCCGTCGGCCTTTGAGGTGACCACTTCAATTCGGCTGTCACGGTTGCCGTTGGGGTGCCGGATGAACGCTTCACCGGTGCGGGGGATGATGTTGGCAACGGGGCCGTTCTCAATCATGGGGATGAGCGCGCCCCAGGTGTTTTCTACCTGGTCTTCCACGACTGCGGCAAGCTGGATCCGAGGAGTGGACCAGGCCTTCCCCATGGGCTCGCCTGACTCGTACAGGTAGACCCCGCCGCACGGGCAGCCGTGCTCGGCGCACGAGTAGTAGTCGCCCTCTTCGGCACGGCCGGCGAACAGCGCTGGCCCCACAAATTCGAGGATTGTTTCGGCTGCTACGCCCGGGGATTTGCCCACCTTCTGCGCGGCCATCCACAGCCCGGTTCGGTATCGGAACGCCTGGTTCTTGTCTCCGCGCTTCGCCGTGTCTTTCACCTCGTACCAGTTCGCGAGGTACACGCGGTGGTCCAGCGTGGGCACGAACGGTTCGCCGGCGTTGTCACCATCGGGGATCACGCAGTGCGTTTCCATCCACCACATCAGCAGGTATCCCAGCGAGCGGGTGCGAGGGGGCACTGTGTAGACCGGCGTCTTAGGAAGCGTCAACATTTACTCCCGTCAGCCAAGATCCTGAGCTGGTCTGTTTCTTCGTCCCTCCCCTCGACCGCGGCGCAGGTTTCGTGGGTGCTTCCGGTTCAGGCTCTGAGATGTTCCAGCCGTTTTGTCTCATCCCGGCGATTGAGATTCCGAGCTCTGTTTCCATCCGAAGCACCGCGGTTTTCAGACCGGCGGACGCCCCTGCAGAGACAGACTCGATGAACGCCCGCACATAGGCCGCGACCTGATACTTCAAGCCAAGCTGATGCCAGGCGAAGCCCTGCGGCTTCGCCCAGAGGTCGCGCCAGAGGGCCAGCTCTGATTCGCGGTAGCTTTCGGAGGCGTCATCGTCAGGGGTCCGGATCTTATTGCCGTCTTCGAAGTACTCCGTGTGGACGACGACATTGCGCAGCGGGAACTCTGGTACCGGGCCTCGGTATCCGCCTCGGGGAAGCGCGAGCCACTCCCGATCCGCGGACCGATTGGAGGCCGGATCCGGCGGCGGGCCGGACCGGGCGCGAGGGCCACCTGATCCCATTTCGCCCCCTCACTGAAAAAACGGAAAACTTTTGAACCCGCTTGTGGTTATTTTCACCTCACCGGCGACTAGAGGCGGCAGGCGTCTCGGGGGGCTCCCCCCAGGGGTGTTTTCAGCGGCCAGAGGTGGCCCTGTGGCGCTCTAGCGCCCCGGCTTGCCGTAGTGGGCTGGCCCCCGGATTTCCTAGGGCCTTAAAACGCCGCACAGCGCGTCAGTTTCGGGCGTTCCAGCCACCTGGCGAAGACTGTGCCGTGTGGCGGTTGTGGCAGGGCGCACACAGGCCGCGGCCGGCCTCGGGATCGTTGGGGTTGCGGCCGGTTTCCACGAGCACGATGCGGGTGTCAGGGAAGTGGTCAGCGACCGTTGCCTCAGCTACACCGCACAGCACGCAGATCGGATCACGGTGCAGCACGGCTCGGCGGAACCGGCGGTGACCGGCGGTGCTGTAGACCGCGTTCCCGAATCGCTCAGCGCGGGCTTGGCGTCGGTGGGCGTAGCACCTGGCCCCTTCGCCCTGGGGTACCAGGGCTGGGCAGCCTGCGATGACGCATACTCGCATGCAACCCTCCTCTCGGCCGGGGGCTGTGCCGTGCTGACCTGCGTGGCGCGACAGTGCGTTTCACGATGAACAAGCGGTGAGACAACGGAAGCCGCTACCCCTACGCCTTGCCCGTGCCTACCTGGGCCGGGGCATAGCTGCAGGGGCACCGGTTCCAGCGGGTGGCTAGCTACGGGGCTCGGCGCGGGCAAGCTCGGCTTGGTAATCAGCTTCCTGCTCAGCCGCCGTCAGGCCAAGCTCATCCGCTCGGCTGGCGGCGGTGGCGGTAGCGCTCCGGTGTACCACCTGAGCTACTGCCGCACGCTTGACCGCGGCACGGTAGATCTCGTGCAGGATAGTGCGAGGTGTGGGGCTAGGTTCGGTCATGCTGTTCTCCTCGGTTCTCGGTCTGCTCAGGGATCTCGCGGCGCTCGCCACAGACCACGCACCGCAGGTACTGGTACAGGAAGGGCTTGGCCTTGGTCATGGCCTGGGTTTCCTCAGTGACGACATCCCAGTTGTGCACGCAGCCGGTGCTGTGGCGCGTGGGCTCGGGCTTTTGGCGCAGCAGGTGGATCACGGCGCGGCCGAGAACGTTCAGGATCTCCCAAAGGTCGGTGCTATCAGCGTCAACGCCCGTAAGCGTCTCGACGTCATATATCAGTTTCTCGATCTCAGTTTCAGGTGCGGGCCTGTCCGCCTTCCGAGACAGCGCGCGGCCGAGGGTCTTGTTCTCGGCCATGAGCTGAGAGATTCGGGCCTCCGCCAGGTTCAGACGTCGTCGTGTGCTCATCGTCCGGCCCCTTTCATCCATTCGCGGTTACGGCGGTCCTGTACACGGTCAACCTCGCCACACTCAGCGGCGGCCAGTGGCGACGGGTACTCGGCAGAGCACTCAGGGCAGGGGTGCATGGAGATCACTCACCGCCGGACGCAGGCGCGTCGTTGAACGCAGCCTTGTTCGCCCACATGAGTGCCGACTCAAGGTCAGTCAGCGCGAGCGACTGATTACGACCATCGGGTACACAGACCGCGATGAACTCGGCAAGGCTGTGGAAGCGCTCGGTCAGATCCTTTGACAGACTGATCGACTCCAGCGACGGCGCAGGCTTCGTGGACGATGAGATGAAACGAGCGTCTACTTCGTTGAGGCTGACCATGTCGTGGTGCTCCTTAAATGAGAAAACCCCCACCTGTGAAGGTGAGGCTAGATGGGGCGCTGCGGAATAGGTGCCAGGCTGCACGCTCCATGAGCGGATCGTGCCGACTTAGTCGAGGGTGCTCATCCCGCCCGATACCTGGTCTTCTGCGAGGGTGATCAACCATGCCGCCAGTGTTGGACAGCCCTTCAGGCCCCAAATGTGCGGCAGCTCGCATTGTCGACTTCGTGGATTCGAACCACATCTTCGCTTACGCGGCGCTCTGGACCCCTGCGCGTGAGGGCCGCCCCTGTTGAGCTAGAAGCCGATTGCTGCCCCGTATGCGTCTGCGGGGCCACCAGCACTTTTTTGATTGTGGTCTTGGGGCGCGGCCGCCGGGGAGTGGTCATCCCGGCGGCCGCGCGTGCTCGATCATGTGGAGGAGACACGGGGTGAGCTACCCCGGCGCGGTCGGTGCTCTCGGCGCGCGCCACCGCCGATAGGAGGGGAATGGCTAACCCCGGCACCTGGTCTTAAACGCAGAAAGGCCACTCCGCGCGGGAGTGGCCTTTCTGCTGACTGAACCTTTTCTGGGTTCAGTTCATCGACACGTCTAGCGTAACAGACGTTTGTGCACCTTTTGCACCATTATTTTTCCGCGGGCGGTTCCTTGGGTTGCCGAGGGCGGCCGCGGCGGCGGCTCATGCGGTCTGCCAGCTCGAACAGGTCAGGTGTCCACACGCAGCCTCCGTAAGCCTGTATGCGGTCCTGCTCGATCCACCGGTAGATCATGCGCTTTGAGCGGTTCACCATTTTTGCGCCGTCCGCGATGGTGACCCAGTGCCCCTCGGGAGGTTCGGGAGTCTCGGGGGCCGGCTGCATCAGTCTCCCTTCACGTTGATGATCTGGCGCAGCGTGTGACGGATCGTCACGAGGTCGCGCGAGTCTTCCATCACTACGTCGATGTCCTTGTACGCGGCGGGGATCTCGTCCACGAACGCGTCGGTGTCGCGGTACTCGATACCCTCCATTGCCTCGCGCAGCTGGTCGTGGGTGAAGGTTTTGCGGGCGGCGCTTCGGGAGTACTCGCGACCGGCGCCGTGCGGCGACGAGTTCAGCGACAGTGCGTTGCCGCGGCCCTCAACCACGTAGGAGCGGGTACCCATCGACCCGGGAACGAGCCCGAGGACGCCGGCGGCGGCGTTGATTGCGCCCTTGCGGGACAGCCACACGTCACGGCCGAAGTGGTTTTCGCGCTCGGTGTAGTTGTGGTGGCAGTTGATCCGTTCGTGCTCGATCACCGATTCACCGAACCAGACGGCGAACTGCTCAATCACCCGGTCCATCATCTCCTCACGGTTGGCAAGGGCGAAGTCCTGCGCCCACCGCAGTTCGAGGAGGTACTGGTCAAACTCCGGCGTTCCCTCTACGAGATAGGCGAGGTCCGGATCAGGCAGCGTGATGAAGTTGCGGCGTGCATAATCCTGGGCGACCTTGATGTGATGCTGGGCGATCTTGTTGCCGACACCGCGGGACCCGGAGTGCAGGAACAGCCACACTCGATCCTCTTCGTCCAGGGACACCTCAATGAAGTGGTTTCCCGAGCCGAGGGTGCCGAGCTGCAGACGCCAGTTGCTGGCATACTCCGCAGGGTCAAACCCGCCGATCTGCGCAGCGAACTGCAGCGCATTGTTGCGGTCTTTCGCAGACGCAGTCTCGGTGGCGTTGTACTTGCCGGCAGAGAGCGGGATCTCATACTCAATCGCCCACCGCAGCAGGCTCCGCGACCGTGGGTCGAGGTCCTTCTCCGTGAACTGGGTCCGTACCGCGATCATGCCGCAGCCGATGTCCACCCCCACCGCGGCCGGGATGATCGCCCCCACGGTCGGGATAACGCTCCCCACGGTCGCGCCCTTCCCCAGGTGCGCATCTGGCATCAGGGCGATGTGCGGGAAGATGAACGGCATACTCGATGCCGTCTCGGCCTGCGCGCGGGTGCCTGGCTCGAGGATCGATGCCCAGTTCATGAGTCGCTTACTGATCTGTTCCATGGTTATTTTTTCTCCTTAGGTACGAATACGGGTCCGTCAAAGTACAAACGCCACTGCTCAAGCTTTGTGAGCGGTGGCGTCCAGCCGCAGGTTTCCCAGAGGCACTGATATTTGGCGTCTTGGCCGAAGTTCCCGGGTGGGGCGACCTGAATAGTCCTGCGCTTACACGCGGGACAGGGATTGGCATGTCGATATGGCATCTCACTGGTGGGGTAGGCGGATATCGCTTTGCCGATGGTCCAGGTGCCTTCGGGCGGGGTAAACAGGGCGTCCATAAAATCGAGTACTTCCACCGTGGCCGCGATGACCGAAAACTGATCGGCCAGATAGTCCGCCGCGGTCTTCGCCACGTCCCACGCCTCATCCAAGGTCGTGCCCGATTCCAAACCGTCACGGTACCGCCCATAGCTCTCGGTATCGCCGAAGTGCTGCGCCCAATGCACGAGACACGACACAATCGTGTCCGCCGCATCAATCGGCCCCAGATCCATCGGTGCCTGACCAAACCCCGGCCCAGACCCCGACACAACCTCACGGCCATACCGCACAGCCTGCACCGGCGAATTCAGCGACCTCAGATGCTCCACCACCTCCGCCGCCTCGTCGAGCGCGCGACGAATCCGACCAGAGCAACGCTCACAGATCAGCAACCCGAAGACCGCCTCCCGATCACACCCACGAGCACACAGCCGGCCATTCATCGCGCCCAAAACTTCCACCACGGCGAGCGCGCCGGCTCAACCTCAGGGGCGGGCGCAGGTTCGGGCTCAGGGGCGGGCGCAGGTTCGGGCTCAGGGGCGGGGGCCAGCCAGAAACCATCGGCCTCACTCAGCGGCGCATAGGCGTAAACCACCGCATCAACAGAATCAACAGAATACGCATTCGCCGTCATGTAGCGCCACCTCCCATCAGCAGCCGGTCTACCCTCCACGCGCTCGCCGAAGTCGAAGCGCGAGGGGATGGCCGCGGCCACCACCCCAATGAGCGCCGCGGAGATCGCGTCAGCAAACGCCGCCATGTCAACACCAACCACGACAGCAGCGCGCCCAACAGAACCAAACGCCTCCGCCGACGACGGCCCAGAACCCCTGCGCGCAACCTCAGCACGCAACCGAAACAGGCGACCCCGACCCCGAACCTTCATCCTCGGGAAAAACTCACGCGTACGCGGACGACTACTCACAACACAACCTCCTAGCTCGCGCACCCACACAGGCACGCACAACGAACAAACAACTAGCCACGACGACGCCGCCGCGGTCTATCGGTAAACCTGACCCATGCCTTCCCCTGGCCCGGGTCAGAACCCGGATTGAGAATGACGCCGAGCACGTCAGATAGAGCGCCCTGCCTCTCGCGGACCTCGCCATGCGGATTCGGCCGGGGCCGCGGCGATACGTTGCGCAGGCGCTTCTCGGTGCTCATGCCTTTCCCCCGCGGCGCTTCGGGCTCGCCCCACACCAGGCCGGGTCATACCGGTGCGGAGGACCGTCACATTGGCAGTCGGGATCCTTGCCGGCGGCGCGGATCACATCACGAGTGGACCGCACACGACCCTCATCCGCCACACGCTGCACACGCTCCCCGTCCTGCACGGGAGACACAGGGGACCATTCGACAGAGGCCACGCGCGGACGCCTCACGACGATGTGCTCGTCTTTGACTCGGGCGGCATATGCCTC
>NZ_RCUX01000003.1 GCF_003667565.1 Mycetocola tolaasinivorans | reverse complement strand
TGGACCGCCCGTCCTTCCGCGTGAAGCCGGGTCAGACCATCCACGTCAAGGAGAAGTCCGAGGCTCTTGAGGTCTTCCAGGTTGCTGCCGCTGGCGGTCACCAGGATGTCCTGCCCAAGGTTCCGGCCTACCTGGACGTAGAGATCGACAAGCTGCAGGCTCGCCTGGAGCGTCGTCCGAAGCGCGCTGAGGTCCCCGTGACCTGTGAAGTACAGCTCGTTGTTGAGTACTACGCAGCCCGCTAACTAGTACCCATACACCTCTTGCGGGGTCACGGTTTACCGTGGCCCCGCTTTTGGTACCCGGGATTTCTTCCCGCAATCTCTACACACGGACGCGACGTGCAGCGTTTGATCCGCGTATTGCCATCTCCGCGCACTAAGATTGTGGGGTGGTTGCCCACTCACCCTCATGATTTCGGAGATTCAAGTGAAAAACTTCCTCATTTTTCTCGCGGGCATTGCCGCGGGATTTGTTGTCGCCCACGAGGTGAACAAGACCACCCGCGGTCGTCGGTTCTTTACCGAGCTCGACGGCCGGATGCGCGAGTTCGGTGACATTGTCGCCGACTCGTACAAGCTGCGCGAGGCCGAGCTTCGCGAGGACAGCGACGTCAGTACCACCACCAAATAAGTCGTCGGACCCTTCCCACCCCAACGACAGTAGAACGGACCCATGAAAACCGCCGAAATTCGCAAGCGCTGGCTCAACTTCTTCGCCGAGCGCGGCCACACCGTAGTTCCCTCCGCCTCGCTGATCAGCGACGATCCGACGCTGATGTTCACGGTGGCCGGCATGGTTCCGTTTGTGCCCTACTTCACCGGGCTGATTCCCGCCCCGTTTGACCGCGCCACGAGCGTGCAGAAGTGCATCCGCACCTCGGACATCGAGGAGGTCGGCAAGACCCCGCGTCACGGCACCTTCTTCCAGATGAACGGCAACTTCTCCTTCGGCGACTACTTCAAGAAGGACGCCATCACGTTCGCCTGGGAGTTCCTGACCGGCAGCGAGGAGGATGGCAAGCTCGGCTTTGACCCGAAGGACCTCTGGGTCACCGTATACAAGGACGACGACGAGGCCATCCAGTACTGGACCGAGATCGCCGGCCTGCCCGCCGAGCGCATCCAGCGTCTCGACGCCGACACCAACTACTGGTCCACCGGCCAGCCCGGCCCCGCCGGCCCCTGCTCGGAGATCTTCTTCGACCGCGGCCCGGCCTACGGTATCGACGGCGGCCCCGCCACCGACGACGACCGCTACGTCGAGATCTGGAACCTCGTGTTCATGCAGTACCTGGTTTCGGACGTCAAGTCCAAGACCGAGTTCACCATCAAGGGTGAGCTGCCCAAGAAGAACATCGACACCGGCATGGGCTTGGAGCGCGTCGCGTTCATCAAGCAGGGCGTCGAGAACATGTACGAGATCGACGAGGTGCGTCCGGTTCTGGACCGCGCCGCCGAGCTCTCGGGCCGCGCCTACGGCGTGAACCACGAGGACGACGTGCGCCTGCGCGTCATTGCCGATCACGTGCGCTCCTCCCTGATGCTGATTACCGATGGCGTGACGCCGTCGAACGAGGGCCGCGGTTACATCCTGCGTCGCCTCCTGCGTCGCGTGGTACGCGCCATGCGTCTGCTGGGCTACGAGGCCGCGAGCTTCCCCGAGCTGTTCGCGGTGTCCCGCGATGCGATGAAGGCCTCCTACCCGGAGATCGAGACCGACTGGTCGCGCATCTCCCGCGTCGCCTTCGCTGAGGAGGAGACCTTCCTCCGCACCCTCGCCGGCGGTACCGAAATCCTCGACGCCGCACTCACCGAGACCAAGGCGGCCGGAAACACCACCCTGAGTGGCAAGACCGCGTTCCTGCTGCACGACACCTTCGGGTTCCCGATCGATCTGACCCTCGAAATCGCCGAGGAGGCCGGCCTCCGCGTGGACCGCGCGGTGTTCGACCAGGCGATGAGCGAGCAGCGCTCGCGCGCCAAGGCCGATGCCAAGAACAAGAAGGGCCACCTGGCCGATCTCTCCGTGTACAGTGACTTCCGCGCGCAGGGCGAGACCGACTTCCGCGGCTATGACGAGCTGATCACCGGCTCGAAGGTCATCGGCGTCATCGTCGGCGGTGCCTCGGTACCCGCCGCGAAGGCCGGCGAGACCGCCGAACTGATCCTCGCCGAGACCACCCTGTACGCCGAATCCGGTGGTCAGGACTCGGACCAGGGCCGCATCGTGGGCTCGAGCTTCGAGGCCGAGGTCCTGGATGTCCAGCGTCCGGTCAAGGGTCTCGTGAGCCACACCGTACTGATCGATCAGGGCACCGTCGCCGTCGGGGACGAGGCCACCACGATCGTGGATGCCGACTACCGCCAGAGTGCCGCTCGCGCCCACTCCAGCACGCACCTCGTGCACGCCGCGCTGCGCCAGACCCTCGGCCAGGACGCCCACCAGTCGGGTTCGTACAACAAGGCCGGCTACATGCGTCTCGACTTCTCCTGGAACCAGGCCCTCTCGGCCGAGACCAAGAGCGAGATCGAGGACATCGCCAACGACGCGATCCTCGGTAACCACGAGGTCATCACCCGCGTGCTCGGCCTCGACGAGGCGCGCGAGCTCGGTGCGATGGCGCTGTTCGGCGAGAAGTACGGCGACCGCGTCCGCATGGTGGACATCAACGGTGCCTGGTCGCGCGAGCTGTGTGCGGGAACGCACGTGCGTTCCTCGGCCGAAATCGGTCTGGTGAGCCTCATCAGCGAGTCCTCGGTCGGCTCGACCAACCGCCGTGTCGAGGCCCTTGTGGGCCGCGAGGCGTTCCGTGAGCTGGCCGCCGAGCGTGCGCTCGTGCAGCAGATCACGGGCAGCCTGAAGACCCCGCGGGAGCAGCTGCCGGAGAAGATCCAGGAGCTCGTCACCGGTCTGAAGGCTGCCGAGAAGAAGATCGCCGGTTTCGAGGCCAAGGCCCTCGCCGAGAAGATCCCCGCACTGATCGAGACCGCCCAGGTTGCCGGTCAGGTTCGCGTGATCGCCCAGAACCTCGGTTCGGTCGCCTCGGGCGACGATGTGCGTTCGCTCGTGACCGGTGTGCGTGAGCGCCTGGGTGCCGAGGCCGCCGTGGTGGCCCTGGCCGCCGAGGTCTCCGGCCGTCCGGTCATCATCGTGGGCACCAACCAGGCCGCTCGCGACGCCGGTGTGGCTGCCGGTGCGCTGGTCAAGCTCGCGAGTGGCGTGCTCGGCGGCGGTGGCGGCGGAAAGCCGGACCTCGCGCAGGGCGGTGGTCAGGACGTCTCGGCGATCCCCGCCGCACTGACCGCGATCACCGAGCAGATCGGACGCGCGTGACCCACGAGGGTTTCCGCCGCGGTGTGCGGCTCGGTATTGACGTGGGCAAGGCCCGCATTGGGGTAGCCCGCAGCGACCGCGACGGTCTGTTGGCTACCCCGGTCGAAACCGTGGCACGCGCCGAGGATGGCAGTGACATCGCGAAGATTCGCGAGCACATTGCCGAGCTGGAACCGCTTGAAATCGTGGTGGGGTTGCCGCTCTCGCTGAGCGGCGACCGCACCCCCTCGACCGAAGACGCCGTGGGATTTGCCGAGGCGCTCGCGCGCCTCGGCACCCCGGTGCGCCTGGTCGATGAGCGCCTCTCCACCGTCACCGCCCACGCGGCGATGCGCGGGGTGGGACGCTCCCAAAAGAAGTCGCGCGGGGTGATCGATCAGGTTGCGGCCGTGATCATCCTGCAGCACGCCCTGGATACCGAGCGCGGACGGGGCAGCGCCCCCGGAGAACCGGTGCTCGTCAACGAAGGAGCCTGACGGTGACCGACCCCCAGAACCACAAGTTCCCCGAGCGGCTCGTGCCGGGCGATCAGCCCGAGCACGAGGCCGCCGCGGGGCAGCCCCCCATTTCCCCCGGAGAACACGAGACGGGCGACCACCTCAGTGCCGCCTTCTCCGAGCTCACCGGCGAGCTCAACCGCGATGCGATCGCGGAGCACGAACGGGCCCTCCTCCAGCCCGAACCCATTCTTCCCGCGCCCACCAGCCGGCGTGAGGCTCGCGAGCAGGCACAGATTGCCGAGACCCGGGCGCAGAGACGCGCCGAGGCCGAGGCCGCCCTGGCTCGCCATACCGAAACCGCGAAGAGCACCGCAAAGAGCTCCGCAAAGCCGCGCCGCCGCGGCCGGCGCGCCCTGATCATCACCTCGATTAGCGTCGTGGTGGTGGCCGCCCTGGTGGGCATCGGCGCGGTCACGCTGGGCCCGGTGATCGGGCCCCTGATCGATCGGTTCTCCTCGTTGGACGTCAAGGACTATGACGGTGACGGCACCGGCCAGGTCACCGTGACCATCGCCGATGGTGACAACGGTACCGCGATCGCGCGCACGCTCTACAAGTCCGGCGTGACCGCCTCGGTGGACGCCTTCTATCAGCTCCTGGTGCGGGGCGGAAACGAGCCGGTCTTCCACCCGGGTCTCTACTCGATGCGCAAGGAAATGAGCGCGGTTTCCGCGCTTGCGGCGCTGCAGAACCCGGGAAACCGCCTCGAGGGTGGGCTGCTCGTTCGCGAGGGCGATACCGGACACACGATCCTGCCCGGCCTGGCGGATGCCCTCAAGGTGCCGCTGGCCGAGGTTGAGGCCGCCGCCGCAAACCCGGCGTCATTCGGCCTTCCCGCCGACGCGCCGACCCTCGAGGGCTGGTTGTCTCCGCGCACCTACACGTTCCCCGCGGGCACCACGCCGACGAAGGCCCTGCAGACCATGGTGGATCGCACCAAGCGGTCGCTGAACGAGGCGGGTGTGCCCGCCGATCAGTATGAGCGCGTTCTCACCATCGCCTCGATCATTCAGCGCGAGGCGCGGCAGCCGCAGGACTTCGCAAAGGTTTCGCGGGTCATTCAGAATCGCCTCGCCGCAAACATGAAGCTGCAGATGGACTCCACCGCGCAGTACGGTACCGGGCAGAAGGACGGCTCGGTCTGGTCCTCGGCCGAGTCACTGCGGGATCAGAACGACTGGAACACCTATGAGCGCCAGGGGCTGCCGATCGGTCCGATCAGCAACCCGGGTGACGATGCGATCGTCGCCGCGGTATCCCCGGCCGAGGGCGACTGGCTGTTCTTCGTGACGATCAACCTCGATACCGGCGAAACCGTGTTCACCACGAACGATGCCGACCACACCGCGGCGGTCAAGCAGCTGCGCGACTGGTGTTCGGCAAACCCGGGGAGGGGCTGCTAGTGGCCCCCGTCAACCTCGCGGTATTTGGCGCGCCGATCGAGCACTCCCGCTCGCCCGAGCTGCACCGCGCGGCCTACGCCCGGCTGGGGCTCGATGACTGGGCCTACGGCCGCCGCGAGGTGCACGAGGCAGAGCTTGCCGAGATCGTGCACGCGCGGGATGAGAGCTGGCGTGGTCTCTCGCTCACGATGCCGCTCAAGGGTGAGGCGTTTCGCCTGGCCGGTGTCCGCGATGACGAGTCGATTCTCACCGGTGCGGTCAACACGCTGCTCTTTCTGCCCGGCGAGGACCCCCGCGGGTACAACACGGATATCGCGGGCATTGCGCACGCGGTGCGCGGGGTCGTAGGGGAGTCAGTGCTGCCCCAGGGCGGCGTCGACATCCTCGGTGCCGGTGCCACCGCCGCGAGTGCGCTGGTAGCCTCCGCCCGGCTGGGAGCCACCCACGTGCGCGTGTTTGCCCGTACGCCGGAGAAGGCCGCACACCTCGAGCCGATCGCGACCCACCTCGGAATCGACCTCACGGTGGCGGGGTTTGACGCCTTCGCGGCCTCCGCTCGCACGAACCTGGTGATCTCCACGCTCCCGGGCGGGGCGGAATCCGGGATCATGTTCCCCGCGGAACTGCGCGCGAGAACCGTGCTGTTTGACGTCGCGTATTCGCCCTGGCCCAGCGCGCTCGCGAGCGAGTGGGTCGCCGAAGGCGGTATCGTGGTGAGTGGACTGGAGATGCTGGTCCGTCAGGCGCTCGTCCAGGTTCGGATTTTTGTGGGACACGATCCCGCCCTCCCGCTGCCGGATGAGCCCGCGGTCCTCGCCGAGATGTATGCGGCGGTGGGGCTGCGGATACCCGTGGCGCCCACCCCCTAGCCAGCGGTTTTTCGCCGGAGTGCACACCCGTGCCCCGGCCCAAGATGTTGATGCGCGGCCCCCGCGCGACTATGGAAAGATAGGTGCCATGCTTCGTTGGCTCACCGCCGGAGAGTCTCACGGCCCGGAACTGATCGCAATCGTTGAGGGACTGCCCGCCGGCGTCCCCGTCTCGATGGACGCCATTCGGGCGGACCTCGCCCGCCGCAAGCTCGGCTATGGACGTGGCTCCCGGATGAAGTTTGAGGCCGACGAGCTGCACGTTTCCGGTGGCGTTCGTCACGGGTTCACCCTGGGTGGCCCGGTTGCGCTGCGCGTGGGGAACACCGAGTGGCCCAAGTGGACCGAGGTCATGAGCCCCGAGCCGGTCGAGCTCTCCGACATGTCGCGGGGTCGCGGTGCACCGCTGACCCGCCCGCGCCCCGGTCACGCCGACCTGGTGGGCATGCAGAAGTACAACTTTGACGAGGCGCGCCCGATCCTTGAGCGCGCGAGTGCCCGCGAGACCGCGGCCCGCGTGGCCCTCGGTGCCGTGGCTAAGTCGTTCCTGAACGAGCTGGGTGTTGAGCTGGTCTCACACACCATCGCGATCGGTCCGATCCGGGTTCCGGACGGCACCGCCCTGCCCCTGCCGGGCGATGTTGATGCGCTGGACGCCGATCCGCTGCGCTGCTTCGACGCCGAGACCTCGGCGAAGATGGTCGCCGAGGTGGATGACACCAAGAAGAACGGCGACACCATCGGTGGCGTTGTTGAGGTGCTCGCCTACAACCTGCCGCCCGGGCTGGGCTCGCACGTGCACTGGGACCGTCGCCTCGACGCCCAGCTGGCACAGGCCATCATGGGTATTCAGGCCATCAAGGGTGTGGAGATCGGTGACGGTTTCGAAACCACCCGTCGGCGCGGTTCCGCGGCCCACGATGAGCTGTTCATCGAGGACGGCGTGATCGTGCGCTCGAGCGACCGCGCGGGCGGCATCGAGGGTGGCATGAGCACCGGTACCGTGCTGCGCGTGCGCGCCGGCATGAAGCCGATCGCGACCGTGCCGCACTCGCTGCGCACCGTCGACACCGCGACCGGCGAGGCCGCCGGGGCCCACCACCAGCGTTCGGACGTCTGTGCCGTGCCCGCCGCCGGCGTGGTGGCCGAGGCCATGGTCGCACTCGTGCTCGCCAACTCGGTGCTGGAGAAGTTCGGTGGCGACTCGATCGTTGAGACCCGCCGCAACCTCGACGCCTACCGCGCACACCTGGCCGCGAACCTGCACACCGCCGACGCCTCGAACGCGGAGCTCGCCGAAGGTGAGTAGCGAGCAGTCCGTGCCGGGGGATGAGCAGCGTCCGCTGACCATCGCAATGGTGGGGCCGATGGGTTCGGGCAAGACGAAGATCGGTCGCCGCCTGGCGCGCGATCTGGATCGTCCGTTCATCGATACCGATCAGCGCATCGTCGCCCAGCACGGCGAGATCGCCGCAATCTTTGCCCGCGTGGGCGAGGAGGGTTTCCGCGCGATCGAGCGCGAGGTCGTGGCCCAGGCCCTGAGTGAGCCCGCCGTGGTGTCGCTTGGCGGAGGTTCGGTACTGGATGCCGACACCCGGGCGACCCTGCGCGAGCTTCCCACGATCTACCTGACCGTTTCCGAGCGCGTGGTGCGCGGCCGTCTGCGCGGGGGCAAGCGCCCGCTGGTGCAGAACGACCCCGACGCCTGGTCACGCATTTTCAACGAGCGTCGGGCCCTGTATGAGGAGGTTGCGAGCATCCGCTTCGATACTTCCGCCGGACACATCACCGCCCTGGGTGGCAAGATCGCCGCCTGGGCTAAGGAGAACTCATGAGCACGTCCGAACCCACCGTGATTCCCGTTTCGTCGCCGCAGGGTGACTACTCGGTGTTCATCGGGCGCGACATTTACGCCGGCATCCCCGCGGTGCTGGGTGATGGCGTGCAGAAGGTCCTGATCGTGCACCCGCCGACCCTGGGGGCCCGCGCGGCCGAGTTGCGCGAAACCCTGGCCGCTAACTACCAGGTTCTGCTGGCCGAGGTGCCGGATGCCGAGGCCGCGAAGCGTGTCGAGGTGGCGGCGTTCTGCTGGCAGATCCTCGGCCAGGCAGACTTTGCCCGCACCGATGCCGTGATCGGTTTCGGCGGCGGCGCGATCACCGACCTCGCCGGTTTCGTGGCGGCCACCTGGCTGCGCGGCGTGAAGCTCATCTCGCTGCCCACCAGCGTTCTCGCCATGGTGGATGCCGCGGTGGGGGGCAAGACCGGAATCAACACCAACGAGGGGAAAAACCTGGTGGGTGTGTTCCACGCACCCTCGGCCGTCTTCGCGGACCTCGCGGTGCTCGATACCCTGCCGCGTAACGAGATCCTGACCGGCTTTGCCGAGATCGTCAAGGCCGGGTTTATCTACTACCCGGAGATCCTCGACATCATCGAGGCTGACGTGTTTGCCGCGACGAACCCCGAGACCGCCGAGTTCCGCCGGGTTATCGAGCTGTCGATCGACATGAAGGCGCGCGTTGTGGGAGAGGACTTCCGTGAGGCGGGCCTGCGCGAAATCCTCAACTACGGCCACACCCTGGGTCACGCCATCGAGCATGCCGAGCGCTACCAGTGGCGTCACGGTGCCGCGGTGGCGGTGGGCATGGTTTTCGCCGCTGAGCTTTCGCGTTTGGCCGGCCGCCTGTCGGATGAGGCCGTGGACCGCACCCGTCGCATCCTTGACTCGCTGGATCTGCCGACCACCTACCCGGTGGGCCGCTGGGCCACGCTGCTGGCCACCATGCAGCGCGATAAGAAGGTGCGTGCTGGCATGCTGCGCTTCATCGTGCTGGATGACATCGGCAAGCCCAGCGTACTGACCGCACCGGAAACCTCGCTGCTGTTCGCCGCATATCAGGAGATCGGGTCCTAGGATCCGGTAGTCTGCGATCATGACGCGCATTCTTGTCCTCAATGGCCCCAACCTCAACCGCCTGGGCTCCCGCCAGCCCGAGGTGTACGGTTCGGGTACCCTCGCCGACCTCGAACGCATCCTGAATGAGGATGCGCCCGAGGGCGTCGAGATCGATCTGCGGCAGAGCAACTACGAGGGTCAGCTCGTCGAGTGGATTCACGAGGCCGTCGATACCGGTACCCCGGTGATCCTCAATGCGGGTGCCCTCACGCACTACAGCTTTGCGCTGCGCGATGCCATCGCGCTGCTGAAGGAGCCCGGAGTGCCGCTGATCGAGGTGCACATTTCGAACGTGCACGCGCGCGATGAGTTCCGTCACACCAGCGTGATTTCGGCCGTTTCGACCGGTGTGATCGCCGGTTTTGGTTTCGATTCGTACCGCCTGGCCCTCGTCCAGCTGACCGCGTTCTCGGGCCGCTAGGCGAGCCAGCGCGCGCCGTTCTTTGAAGGTTCATGGCGCGTCTACTAAGATGGGTGGGTCGGTCGCACCCGATCGTACCTTTTTTAACTGAACGGAACCGCTTTTCATGGCATCTACCGCTGACATCAAGAACGGCGTTGTCCTCAAGATTGACGGACAGCTCTGGACCGTAATCGACTTCCAGCACGTCAAGCCGGGCAAGGGTGGCGCGTTTGTGCGCACCAAGATGAAGAACGTCGTCTCCGGCAAGACCGTTGACAAGACCTACAACGCCGGCACCAAGATCGAGCTCGAGAGCGTCGACCGCCGCGACTTCACCTACCTGTACGCCGATGGCGACGCCTATGTCTTCATGGACGCCACCGACTACGACCAGATCAACGTTCCCGCCGCCGTCGTGGGCGACGCAGCGAACTTCCTGCTCGAGAACCAGGCCGTCACCATCGCCCTGAACAACGGCAACCCGCTGTACGTTGACCTCCCCGCCTCCGTGGTGATCACCATCACCCACACCGACCCGGGCCTGCAGGGCGACCGTTCCACCGGTGGCACCAAGCCGGCAACCATCGAGACCGGATACGAGATCCAGGTCCCGCTGTTTGTTGAGAGCGGCACCCGCGTCAAGGTAGACACCCGCACCGGTGACTACCTGGGCCGCGTGAACGACTAGTAGTGAGCGCCAGAACTAAAGCCCGCAAGCGGGCACTCGATATGCTGTACGGCGCGGACGTCCGCGATCAGCCGATCCACGTGATCCTGACCGCCGAGGCCGCGCGCGCCGCGCACGAACCCGCGCGTGAAGCATCGTGGCTGTACGCTCGCGAGATCGTGGACGGCGTGTTTGATCACGCCGCCGAAATTGACGAGCAGCTGGAAACCTACGCGCAGGGCTGGACCCTCGCCCGGATGCCCGTGGTGGATCGTGCGATCCTCCGCATCGGCGTCTGGGAGATGCTGTTCAACCCGCAGGTGCCGGTCGCCGTGGCGATCGACGAGGCCGTGGAGGCCGCCAAGCAGTTCTCGACGGATGACTCCGCCGGGTTCGTGAACGGCCTGCTGGGCAAGATCGCCCAGGCAAACGCCGTCAGCTAGCACCCCGTACACAAGCGGCGGGTGACACGTGAAAACGTGTCACCCGCCGCTTGTTGTTGATGGGGGAGGCTAGCGTTAGCGTGACCACTCCACCAGCAGCGGAATCGCCCGCTCGATGAGGGCGTCGAGGTCGGCCGGGGTCGTATACAGGTGGATCGAGAGGCGCACGTAGCCGACGCCGCGGAAGCTGGTGAAGGAGCACTCGATGCCGGTGGCGGCATACAGGCGTTCGCGCAGGCCGTCGGCCTCCTCGCGGGTGGCCCCGAGCGTGCCAGGCAGGCGTACGAGACGCATCGAGGGGGCGGGTGAGGCCACCCGCGGTCGTGCCGCGCCCTCGACAACGGGCTGCATCGCGGCGGCGACGATCTCCGCGGCGGCCTCGGCCCCGGTCTCCATCGCGGCGCGGGCCTGATCCCAGCCGAAGGTGTGTTCGATCCACTCCGCGGCGATCGGTGCGGCCAGGTACGGCGTGATGTCGAGGGTGCCCTGCATGTCGAAGCGTTCGGGATAGGGGAGTTCCGAGTGCCAGGAGTCGATCAGCGGCCAGAGGTCGTCACGGTCCTCGGCGGTCGTGACCAGCAGTGCTGAGCCGCGCGGGGCCGCGGGCCACTTGTGCAGGTTGCCGAACCACCAGTCGCCACCGGCGACCCGGGCGGCATCCGCGATGAGGCCGGGGGCGTGTGCGCCATCCACCAGCACGCGGGCGCCGTGCCGATGGGCGAGGGCGGTGATCGCGGCGGTGGGGAAGAGTCGGGCCGTGGCGGAGGAGATCTGATCCACCACGATCAGGCGGGTGCGCGGACCGATCGCCGCGGCAAACGCCGCCAGGACGTCCGCATCGCCGGCGTCCAGCGCGATCGCGACGGTGGTCACGCGTGCCCCCGTCCGCCGCGCCAGGCGGTGGGCGCCGAGCGTCACGGCACCATAGCCGTGATCGGTGACCAGGATCTCATCACCCGGCGAGAGCCGGAGCGCGTTGAACACCACCGTGGCCCCGGCCGAGGCATTGGGCACAAACACGGTGTCACCCGGGTCGGCCCCCACGAAACCGGCCACGCGTTCCCGCGCCTCCCGGGTGCGTGCGGGCAGATGCGGGAACCAGCCCACGGCACTCTGATCCGCCTCCACCTGCAGGGCCCGCTGCGCGGTGATTACCGGGTCGGCAACCGCGCCGAACGAGCCATGATTGAGCGGTACCACCCCGGGGGCGAAGGTCCACGCATCGCGGGCGAGGGAGCCGTCACGAAGGGTGAGGGCGGTGAAAATGGGCTGGGTCACGGTGACTCCCGAGTATGACGGCGATCGCGCGGGTCCGCGACTCATCTTCGACGATGGTAGTGCACCCGCGACACGATAACTGAGGATTTCCTTGAGATGACGGAGAGTCGAATCGTGGCCGCCTACGCTCATACCATGCGAACCACTTCCGCCCTGTCCGTTGCCGGGGTCCTTGCCGCGGTGCTTCTGGTCACCGGCGGTTGCGCGGTACATCCCGATGGCTGGGATGCCTCACCCTCCGCCTCCGCGAGCACTCCGTCCTCGCACGGTGCATCACACTCACCGTCGCAGTCTCCGAGCGGTTCGCCGTCGGGGGATCCCTCGGGCTTGCCGAGCGCACAGCTCCCGCTGCCCACGACGAAGGTGCCGCTGCCGCCGGGAACCCTGACCGGGCTGCCGAAGGGCGGAAACTACCTCGCCTGGACCGTGGATGACGGCGCCGATCCCGAGGTGGTGGACGCCTATGTGGACTTCGCAAAGCGCACCGGCACCCGACTGACATTCTTCATCAACGGGCAGTATCCGTCCTGGACCAGGGTCGCCGACAAGCTGCGACCGCTGGTGCAGTCCGGCCAGATCCAGATCGGCAACCACACCTGGGATCACCCGGCACTCACCAAGATCAGCGACCAGCAGATCAGGGATGAGCTCACGAAAAACGACGAGTTCATCGAAAAGACCTTCGGCGTGAGTGCCAAACCCTACTACCGCCCGCCGTTCGGCTTCCACAATGCGCACACCGACGCCGTGGCCGCGAGCATCGGCTACACGGTGCCCGTGCTCTGGTACGGCTCGCTTTCGGACTCGGGACTGATCACGCCCGACCAGGTGGTGAGCTTCGCAAACCAGTGGTTCCTCCCCGGCCACATCGTGATCGGCCACGCCAACCATGCGCCCGTCACTCAGGTATTCGACCAGCTGGAGAAGATCGTGCAGGAGCGAGGACTCCGTACCGTCACGCTGCGCGATATCTATCAGAGCTAGCGCCGGCATCGGGACAGGGGCCTGAGAGCGGGCATCCGCGGCGATGCCGCTCGGGTGGGATGCCCGCCCGTTCTAGGGCTGTGAACCTCACTATCCTGTCTAGCGGCCACCGGCACCGCCCCGCCCGGTCGTTGCGCGAATCGGCAGCGTCCCTGCGCGAAGTGACCGTTCGGTGTGCGCTGGAGGTGGCACCCGCTAGTCGCGTAGCGCCCGAAACAGGGCCGACTCCGAACCGAAGCCGGTCGCGTGGGCAACCTCGGCCATGCTCAGCGCGGGGTTTGCGAGCCGCAGCGCGCGGGCTTCGCGCACGCGTACGCCGCGCACGATGCCGCTGACGGTCTCGCCGCGGCGGGTGAACTCGGCCTGCAGGGTGCGGGGCGCGACCCCGAGACGCCGCGCGATCTCCGCCGTGCGCAGTGCCTGCGAGTGATACTCGACGGTGATCAGCTCGATCGCGCGGGCATACGGATCACGCGAGTCGGGAGCATCGCCGCTGATCATGCGCACCAGCGAGCGGGTGACCTCCTCGGCGATCAGGCGCAGTGGGGCGGTGTGCGCGGCCTGCTCGGGATCCACCGCGAACAGCCCCGTCGTAAACGCGAGGATCGGAGCGATGAGCGAGGGATCCAGCGGTGGAACGCAGTCGCTCTGTGCGGCGGCCGGGATGTCCGCCACCAGCCCCGCGGGGAGGCTGATGTAGAGCACCTCATTATCGGTGTCCAGTACGTCGATCCAGAGCGGCTCGGTACCCGGGGGAACGTAGTAGAGCCCCGGCTCGCGGGCGAGCACCACGCCGTCCGTGCGAATGCTCATCCGGCCGCCCAGAATGACGATGATCGCCGCGCGGTCCACCGACTGGGAGTCCCGCGGCCACTCCATCCGAATGGCGGGCATTGCGACGCGCACAAAGCTCAGCTGCGGAAACTGGGCGAGACGCAGCCGAAGCGGTGCGTTGTCATCCAGCTCATGCAGCACAATGTTTGCCGCACGCAGGTAGTTGGCCAGCGCGGTGTTGGCCGCGAGAGCCCGCGAGCCGTGCACGGTCAGACGAGCGGCGAAGAAATCCAGCTCATCAAACGTGCGGGCCCACGCCTCACGCCGACCCGACACGCACGCCCCCGTCGGTGGCCCGCGCCGCCGCGATCACCGCGAGGACCCGCTCGCGCATCGCGTTCGAACGCTCGGTGAAACCGCGCTGGGCGCGCACGTACTCGGCCTTGCCCGCATCGGTTTCGATGGCTACGGCCGCATGCCCGTAGGAGGACACGTCATACGGCGAGGCCTGCATGTCCAGGGTGCGGATATCCCGAGCCAACTCAAACGCGTCGAGCAGCAGTTCGCCCGGCACGAGCGGGCCAAGCTTCGCGATCCACTTGTACAGGTCCATCCCGGCGTGTAGGCACCCGGCCTGCTCCATCTCCGGCTGGTTTTCACGGGTGAGGGAGAGCCGGTTGAGCGGCTCGGCCTCCGGGGTAAAGAACCGGTAGGCGTCAAAGTGTGAGCAGCCCACCCGGTGAGACTCCACCACGGCGTCGGTTTCGGCAGGGGTGAGGCGCAGCGGCACGGCCGAGTGGCGAATCTCCTCGGGATCCTGCTTATAAACCATGGCCCACTCGTGCAGCCCGAAGCAGTCGAAGCGCGCGGCGCGCTCCTGCGTGCGGGTCAGCAGGAACTCGACAAAGTCGATCAGGCGCGCGCGATCACGCAGCAGTGAGGCGGTGTCCACCGTGATCGAGCCATCCCCGAGGCGCACATAGCGGGTGGGGAGCTCGCGATTCTCGGGCCACTCGATCGACACGCCCACGCCCGGATGCCAGCGACGCAGGATGCTCGGCTTGATCGGGTAGTAGGTGAACAGGAAGTCCTCGATCGCGTGCTTTTCGCCGCTCTGCCTGCGCGCACGCCACCCCTCGGTGAGGGCATCCGCGCGCAGCTCATGAGCGCGCTCGCGCTCGGTCTGCGCGCCGGGAGCGAGGCGCGCCGGTGCGGAGGCATCGAAAACGGTGGGCATCCCTCGAGTCTACGCCGCCACCGGGGGCATAGCGCGCGCGATGCCGGGGGAGTGGACGATGTTCCACCGCGCCTGGCCGGGTGTGCGCTGCGAGAGATGCCGCGCGGTGCTAGGGTAGAAACGTTGTACACCAGTCAACCTTTAAGATCGTCCAGAGAGGCGAAGAAGGGAGGCCTCATGAGTGCACGAATCGTGCTCCAGCAGGCTGACATTTCCCGGGCGCTTACCCGTATCGCACACGAGATCCTCGAATCCAACCGTGGCGCGGGTGACCTCGTTCTGCTCGGTATTCCCACCCGCGGCGTGTACCTCGCAGCCCGCCTCGCGGCGCTGCTTGAGGAGTTCTCCGGGCAGGAGGTTCCGGTCGGTTCGCTCGATATCACCATGTATCGCGACGACCTGGGCCGCATCCCGACGCGCTCGCCTCGCCCCACCAGCATTCCCGCCGGCGGCATCGATGGCAAGACCGTGATCCTCGCCGATGACGTGCTCTACTCGGGCCGTACCATCCGCGCCGCCCTCGACGCCCTCGGCGACATCGGTCGTCCCCGCGCCGTGCGCCTGGCCACCCTGGTCGATCGCGGCCACCGCGAACTGCCCATCCGGCCCGACTTCGTGGGCAAGAACCTGCCCAGCTCGAAGTCCGAGCGGATCAACGTCGAGCTCGTCGAGATTGACGGCGAAGACCGCGTGACCATCGGGGAGACCCTCTAGTGCGTCACCTCCTGGACACCCGCACCCTCTCCCGCGCCGATGCCCTCAACATCCTGGATGTCGCCGAGGACATGGCCGACACCCAGCTGCGCGAGGTCAAGAAGCTGCCCACGCTGCGCGGCAAGACAGTGGTGAACCTCTTCTTCGAGGACTCCACCCGCACGCGCATCTCGTTCGAGGCCGCGGCCAAGCGCCTGAGCGCCGACGTCATCAACTTCTCCGCCAAGGGCTCCTCGGTCTCCAAGGGCGAAAGCCTGAAGGACACCGCCCAGACCCTCGCCGCAATCGGTGCCGACGCCGTGGTCATCCGTCACGGGGCCTCCGGGGCTCCGCACACCCTGGCCGCCTCCGGCTGGATCGACGCGGGCATCCTGAACGCCGGCGACGGCACCCACGAACACCCCACCCAGGCGCTGCTGGACGCCTTCACCATGCGCCGCCGCATCCACGGTGCCGGTGCCTCCCGCGGCCGCGACCTCGACGGCGTGCACGTCGTGATCGTCGGCGACATCCTGCACTCGCGGGTTGCGCGCTCAAACGTCTGGCTGCTCGCTAGCCTCGGCGCGCAGGTCACCCTAGTGGCGCCTCCCACGCTTCTCCCGGTGGGAATCGAGGGCTGGCCGGCCACCGTTTCCTACGATCTGGACGTCGTCCTGGCCGAAAACCCGGACGTCGTGATGATGCTGCGCATCCAGGGTGAGCGCATGCACGACGCATTCTTCCCCAATAGTCGAGAATATTCCCGGCGTTGGGGGCTGGACGATGAGCGTCTGGCCCGCCTCACAGGCGATAGCATTGTGATGCACCCCGGTCCGATGAACCGCGGCCTGGAGATCTCCTCCGGCGCCGCAGACTCGCCGCGTTCGACGGTGCTTGAGCAGGTGTCGAGCGGTGTGTCCGTCCGGATGGCCGCCCTGTACCTGCTGCTCTCGGGAGAACGCGAGGACCAGCGATGATCACCCCCACTCCCACTACTTCGAAGGACACCGCCGTGCAGAACGAGACCTACCTGATCCGTGGCGCGCGCCTGTCCTCCGGCGACACCACCGACCTCATCCTGGAAAACGGCGTCATCGCCGAACTCGGTATCGGCCTGAGCCGCGCCGGTGCCACCACGGTCGAGGCCGAGGGCCTGATCGCACTGCCCGGACTGGTAGACCTGCATACCCACCTCCGCGAGCCCGGCTTCGAGCACAGCGAGACCGTCCTGACCGGCACCCGCGCCGCCGCCTCCGGTGGCTACACCACGGTGTTTGCGATGGCCAACACCTCCCCGGTGGCCGACACCGCCGGCGTGGTGGAGCAGGAGCTCTCCCTCGGCGAGCAGGCCGGATACGCCCGCGTCCAGCCGATCGGTGCGGTCACCGTGGGCCTCGCCGGCGAGCGTCTCGCCGAGCTGGGTGCGATGGCCGAGTCGCGTGCCAAGGTGCGCGTCTTCTCGGACGACGGCCTCTGCGTCTCCGACCCGCAGCTCATGCGCCGCGCGCTCGAATATGTCAAGGCGTTCGACGGCGTCATCGCCCAGCACGCCCAGGACCCCAAGCTCACCCCCGGCGCACAGATGAACGAGGGTTCGGTCTCGGCCGAGCTGGGACTGACCGGCTGGCCGGCCATGGCCGAGGAGTCGATCATCGCCCGCGACGTTCTGATCGCCGAGCACGTGGGTTCACGCCTGCACATCTGCCACCTCTCCACCGCCGGTTCGGTCGAGGTGATCCGCTGGGCCAAGGCCCGCGGCATCAACGTCACCGCCGAGGTCACCCCGCACCACCTGCTGCTCACCGAGGAGCTCGTGCGCTCCTACGATGCGCGCTACAAGGTCAACCCGCCGCTGCGCCGCGCGGAAGACGTGCTGGCACTGCGCGAAGCCCTGGCCGATGGAACCATCGACATCGTCGCCACCGACCACGCACCGCACCCGGCCGAGGCCAAGGAGTGCGCGTGGGCCGAGGCCGCCAACGGCATGGTGGGCCTCGAATCCGCGCTCAGCGTGGTGCACGAGTCCATGGTTGAGACCGGCCTGATCGGCTGGGTCGACGTCGAGCGCGTCATGTCCCGCACCCCCGCCCAGATCGGCCGCATCTCCGGCCAGGGCCTCGCGATTGCGGTGGGCAACCCCGCCGAGATCACCCTCTACGACCCCGCCGCCCGGTCCGACTTCGCCGTCGAAGACCTGCGCGGGCGCTCGATCAACTCCCCATACCTCGGCACCAGCCTTCCCGGCCGGGTCGAGGCCACCTTCCACCGCGGATACGCCACGGTGTTCGGTGGGGAGCTGGTACCGCTCGAAAGAATCCAGGAACTGGTGGCGGCACATGCCTAACCCTCTCGTCCCCACGCTGATCATCATCGCCTTCCTCATCGGCCTGTTTGTGCTGATGTGGCTGGGCTGGCGAAAGCGATCGCGACGAGACGGGGGAATCACCCTGAACAGCGTGATTCCCGATAACCTCACCGAGCTCGCCGCCGCCGACGCGTTCTACGTGGCCTCCACCCGGCCCGGCGCCCCGCTGGAAAGACTCGCCCTGAGCGGCCTGTCCTTCCGCGCCCGCGCCCGGATCACCGTGAATGCGGAGGGAATCCTCCTGGCCGCGCGAGGTGAAACCCCCGTGTTTTTCGCCCCGGACACCGTGTACGGCGCACAGACCGCCACCTGGACGATCGACCGAGTGGTCGAACGCGACGGTCTGATCGTGATCGCCTGGCGCTCACCCGAACAGGACGTAGACAGCTACGTGCGGGTGATTGACCAGACCGACCACGCCAACATTTTGGCCGCGATCGCGAAGATCGCCGCCGCCCCCACTCCCACCCCCACCGAGAGCGAGATTTCAGCATGACCAACACCGCATTCGGCTCCGCCGAACCGGCCGTCCTCGTCCTAGAAGACGGCACCCGCTTTGAGGGTGCCGCCTATGGCAAGACGGGCACCACCCTCGGCGAGGTTGTTTTCACCACCGGCATGTCCGGGTACCAGGAAACCCTGACCGACCCGTCCTACGCCGGTCAGATCGTCGTGATGACCGCCCCGCACATCGGCATCACCGGCGTCAACAAGACCGACATGGAATCGGATCGGATCTGGGTCTCCGGATACGTCGTCCGCGACCCTTCCCGTCGCGTCTCCAACTTCCGCTCGGAGGGCACCCTCGACGACAACCTGGTCGAGGATGACGTCGTCGGAATCTCCGGCATCGACACCCGCGCCCTGACCCGCCACATCCGCTCGGCCGGATCGATGCGCGGCGGAATCTTCTCCGGTGCCGACTACTCGAGCGACGCCGAGGCTCTCGTGGCCGCGGTGAACGCGGGGGAGCAGATGGCCGGCCTCAGCCTCTCGGCCACCGTCTCGACCACCGAGAACTACACCCTGCCCGCCACCACCGAGCGCATTGGCTCGATCGCCGTGCTCGACCTCGGTGTGAAGCGCGCGACCCTCGGCTACCTCGCCGACCAGGGCTTCGACGTCATCGTCGTCCCGCAGAACATCACCCCCGATGGCCTGCTGGCCCTGAAGACCGACGCCTTCTTCTTCTCCAACGGACCCGGCGACCCCGCCGCGGCCTCCGGCCAGGTCGAGGTGCTGCGTGCGGGTCTGCGTGCCGGCCTGCCCTACTTCGGTATCTGCTTCGGCAACCAGCTGCTCGGTCGAGCCCTCGGCTTCGACACCTACAAGCTGCCCTTCGGCCACCGCGGCATCAACCAGCCCGTGCTCGACAAGGCTACCGGCAAGGTCGAGATCACCTCGCAGAACCACGGATTTGCCGTGGACCTGCCCATCGAGGGCTCGCACGAGTCTCCCGAGGGCTTCGGCAAGGTCGAGGTCAGCCACTACAGCCTGAACGACAACGTCGTGGAGGGCCTGCGCTGCCTGGACATCCCGGCCTTCAGCGTTCAGTACCACCCGGAGTCTGCGGCCGGCCCGCACGACGCCCACTATCTTTTTGCACGTTTCCGCGAGGTTGTTCTCGCCGGTAAGGGAGAGTCCAAGTAATGCCCAAGCGCGACGATATTAACTCCGTCCTCGTCATCGGCTCCGGCCCGATCGTTATCGGTCAGGCCTGTGAGTTCGACTACTCCGGCACCCAGGCGTGCCGCGTGCTGCGCGCCGAGGGAATCCGGGTGATCCTGGTCAACTCGAACCCCGCCACGATCATGACCGACCCCGACTTCGCCGACGCCACCTACGTCGAGCCGATCACCCCCGAGGTCATCGAATCGATCATCGCCAAGGAGCGCCCCGACGCCATCCTGCCCACCCTCGGTGGCCAGACCGCGCTGAACGCCGCCATTCAGCTCGACGAGCTGGGCATCCTGGAGAAGTACAACGTCGAGCTGATCGGCGCCAAGATCGAGGCCATCCAGAAGGGTGAGGACCGCCAGCTCTTCAAGGAGCTCGTGATCGAGGCCGGTGCCGACGTCGCCCGCTCGCACATCGCCCACACCGTGGAAGACGCCATCGAGTACGCCAAGGACCTGGGTTACCCCCTGGTTGTGCGTCCGTCCTTCACCATGGGAGGCCTCGGCTCGGGCTTCGCGTACACCGAAGAGGAGCTCATCCGCATCACCACCGACGGTCTGCAGTCGAGCCCGACCACCGAGGTCCTCCTGGAGGAGTCCATCCTCGGCTGGAAGGAGTACGAGCTCGAGCTCATGCGTGACGGCAGCGACAACACCGTTGTGGTCTGCTCGATCGAGAACGTCGACCCCGTGGGTGTGCACACCGGTGACTCCATCACCGTGGCCCCGGCCCTGACCCTCACCGACCGTGAGTACCAGCGCATGCGCGACATCGGTATCGACATCATCCGCTCCGTGGGCGTGGACACCGGTGGCTGCAACGTGCAGTTCGCCATCGACCCCTCCAACGGCCGCATCATCGTCATCGAGATGAACCCGCGTGTCTCCCGCTCCTCGGCCCTGGCCTCGAAGGCCACCGGCTTCCCGATCGCCAAGATCGCCGCGAAGCTCGCCATCGGCTACCGCCTGGACGAGATCCCCAACGACATCACCAAGGTGACCCCGGCGAGCTTCGAGCCGACCCTCGACTACGTCGTGGTCAAGGTTCCCCGCTTCGCATTCGAGAAGTTCCCGGCCGCCGACGCCACCCTGACCACCACCATGAAGTCGGTGGGTGAGGCCATGGCCATCGGCCGCAACTACACCACCGCCCTGCAGAAGGCGCTGCGCTCGCTCGAGAAGCGCGGCTCCTCCTTCCACTGGGGTACCGAGACCCGCTCGGCCGAGGAGCTGCTGACCGTGTCGGCCACCCCGACCGATGGCCGCATCGTCACCCTGCAGCAGGCACTGCGCGCCGGCGCCACCGTGGAGCAGGCCTTCGAGGCCACCGGCATGGACCCCTGGTTCATCGACCAGATCGCCCTGATCAACGACGTCGCCGACTTCGTTGCCGGTGCGGACGAGCTGACCGAGTCCGTCCTGGCCCAGGCCAAGGACCACGGCTTCAGCGACGCCCAGATCGCCGAGCTGCGCGGCCTCACCGAGGCCGAGGTTCGCGGAATCCGCCACGGTTTCGGTCTGCGCCCGGTCTTCAAGACCGTCGACACCTGCGCCGGCGAATTCCCCGCCCTCACCCCGTACCACTACTCGAGCTACGACTTCGAGACCGAGGTGGCACCGTCCGACCGCAAGAAGGTTGTGATCCTCGGATCCGGCCCGAACCGCATCGGCCAGGGTGTGGAGTTTGACTACTCCTGCGTACACTCCTCCTTCGCGCTGCACGATGCTGGTTTTGAAACCATCATGATCAACTGCAACCCCGAGACCGTGTCCACCGACTACGACACCTCGGACCGCCTGTACTTCGAGCCGCTGACCCTTGAGGATGTCCTCGAGGTCATCCACGCCGAGAGCCAGTCCGGCGAGCTCGTGGGTGTCGTCGTGCAGCTCGGCGGCCAGACCGCGCTGGGCCTCGCCCAGGGTCTCAAGGACGCCGGTGTACCGATCCTCGGCACCACCCCGGAGAACATCGACCTCGCCGAGCAGCGTGGCGAGTTCGCCCGCATCCTCGACGAGGGTGGCCTGCTGGCTCCCCGTAACGGCATCGCCCACAACGTGGAGGAGGCCATCGAGGTCGCCGAGAACATCGGCTACCCGGTGCTCGTGCGCCCGAGCTTCGTGCTCGGTGGCCGTGGCATGGAAATCGTCTACTCGACCGACGCCGTGCGCGACTACTTCGTGCGCCAGGAGGGCCAGGCCCTCATCGGCCCCGACCACCCCCTGCTGGTGGACCGCTTCCTCGACGACGCGATCGAGATCGATGTGGACGCTCTCTACGACGGCAATCGCCTCTACATCGGTGGCGTCATGGAGCACCTCGAGGAGGCCGGTATCCACTCTGGTGACTCGTGCTGCACCCTGCCCCCGGTGACCCTGGGCCGCGCCCAGATCGACCGCGTCCGCGAGGCCACCGAAGCCATCGCCAAGGGCGTGGGCGTCCGCGGCCTGCTGAACGTTCAGTTCGCCATCAGCGCCGGTATCCTCTATGTCCTCGAGGCAAACCCCCGCGCCTCGCGCACCGTACCTTTCGTCTCCAAGGCGCTCGGTATCCCGCTGGCAAAGGCCGCCTCGCTGCTCATGGTGGGCAAGACCATCGATGAGCTGGTCGAGGAGGGCATGCTGCCCGAGGTCGACGGCTCGCGCGTTCCGCTGGACTCCCCGGTCGCCGTGAAGGAGGCCGTGCTGCCCTTCAAGCGCTTCCGCACCAAGGAGGGCAAGGTCGTGGACTCCCTGCTCGGCCCGGAGATGCGCTCGACCGGTGAGGTCATGGGTATCGACCGCGACTTCCCGCGTGCCTTCGCCAAGAGCCAGGCCGCTGCCTCCAGCGCCATTCCGCTGAGCGGCACCGTGTTCGTCTCGGTGACCGATGAGGACAAGCGTGCGATCGTGCTGCCCGCCCTGCGCCTGCAGGAGCTCGGCTACGAGCTGCTCGCCACCGAGGGAACCGCCGAGATCCTGGTCCGCAACGGCATCCAGGCCCGCACCGTGCGCAAGCACAGCGAGGGCTCGGTAGACGGCGACCCCACCATCGTGGACCTGATCAACGCCCGCAAGATCGACGTTGTGATCAACACCCCCTCCGGTTCCAGCGCCCGCGCCGACGGCTACGAGATCCGCGCCGCCACGGTGGCCGCGGACAAGCCGCTGTTCACCACCATCGCCGAGCTGTCCGCCGCGGTGTCCTCGATCGAGGCCATCCGCAACGGCTTCGAGGTGCGTTCGCTGCAGGACTACGCGATCGATCGCGCCGAGCGCCTCGCGGCCTCGGCTCCGGCCTCCGCGTGAGCGCGGCCGTGACCCCCGGTGGCGAGGGTAACCTCGCCGCCGGGGGCTTCGGCCAGCGTCTGGCGGATGTGTTCGCCAGCCGCGGCCGCCTGTGCGTCGGCATCGACCCGCACTCGTTCCTCCTGGAGCAGTGGGGCCTCGCCGACAGCGCCGCGGGCGTGCGTGAGTTCGGCCTGCGGGTGGTCGAGGCCACCGTGCAGGGTGGTGCCGGCATCGTCAAGCCGCAGGTCGCGTTTTTCGAGCGCTTCGGGTCCGCCGGCTACGCGGCTCTTGAGGAGGTCATTCAGACCGCGCGTTCCGCGGGCATTCTGGTGATCGCCGACTGCAAGCGCGGAGACGTCGGCACCTCGGTTGAGGCCTACGGTCAGTCGTGGATGGCCGAGGGCTCACCGCTCGAATCCGATGCGATGACCATTAGTGCATTCCAGGGTGTCGGATCGATTTCGAAGCCCATGGAACTCGCCCGCGAGCGCGGTAAGGGCCTCTTCGTGCTGGCCGCCACCTCGAACCCCGAGGGGCGCGCGATCCAGCGCGCCCGCGTGGGGGATGACGGACCGCGCGTCTCCCGGCAGATCGTGGATGAGGTTGCAGCCTGGAACGCCGCCGAGAGCGGCCCTTATGGCGGTGTGGGCCTCGTTGTGGGCGCCACCCTGAACCTCGCCGACTTTGACCTCGCCTTTGATGTGGCCCCCGAGCCCGCACTTCCGATCCTCGCCCCGGGGTTCGGAGCGCAGGGCGCACGCCTCGCCGACACCCGCGCCATCTATGGACCGCTGGCACCCGGTGTGATTGTTTCGGCGTCGCGCAGCGTTCTTGGTGCTGGACCAGGTAACATCACGGGAGCAATTGTTTCTATGACCCAGGAAATCGCCGTGGAGTATGACCGTGCCTAGTACGACCCCGCATCGGCCTCGCCGAGTAGCCCACCGCTCGAACGTGGTACCCGCATGAGCGCCGCCGAGAACGCCGCGGTCACCCGCGACCTGCCCGAGGTAGACCGCGTCGCGGCCTCCCGTGCGGCCGTTGCCGCGCGTCGTGCCCGCGCCGCGGTCAAGGCGGAGATCGCGGCCGGTGCCCGTCGCCCGCTCGACGTGCTCGCGCGCGCCACCGAGGAGACCGAGGGTGTCGAGGGGCGCCTGCGCATCACCGACTTCCTGCTGGCGATTCCGGCCATTGGCCGCACCAAGCTCGGCCGCATCCTGGAGGAGCTGAGCATTTCCCCGGCAAAGCGCCTGGGCGGCCTCGGCCGTCACCAGCGCGTGCGCCTGGAGGAGTTCCTGCACGCCCGCGAGTCGATCGGACGCCACCCGGTGAGCCGTCTGCTCGTGATCGCCGGCCCCACCGCCGTCGGTAAGGGCACCGTGGTGCGCCACATTCGCGAAAACTACCCGCAGGTTCAGTTGTCAATTTCGGCCACGACCCGCGACCCGCGTCCGGGCGAAACCCACGGTGTGGACTACTACTTCGTGGACAACGCCGAGTTCGACTCGCTGATCGAGCGCGGCGAACTCCTCGAATACGCCACCGTGCACGGCACCCACCGCTACGGCACCCCGCGCGGCCCGGTACGCGAGGCCCTGTCTCGCGGCACCAGCGTGATCCTGGAGATCGACATTCAGGGCGCACGCCTCGTGAAGGCCGCCATGCCCGAGGCTGCACTGGTGTTTTTGCAGCCGCCGAGCTGGGACGAACTGGTGCGCCGACTGACCGGTCGAGGCACCGAATCCGCGGAGGAACAGGCGCGCCGGCTCGAGACCGCCCGCACCGAATTAGCCGCGGCGGACGAGTTCGATTATCAAATTGTCAACGGTGAAGTCGCCGAAGCGGCGGCCGAGGTCGTAGACTTGATTCAGCTTCGCGGTGTCGCCGCGCGCTGATCCGCGCCCGCCGCACCGTTCACCACCGCGCTAACCCCGCGTAAACCACACGAGGAGTGTGAACCACATGGTTGAAAAGCCCAAGGGAATTATCGATCCGTCGATCGACGACCTGCTCACCAAGGTCGAGTCCAAGTACGCTCTGGTGATCTTCGCCTCCAAGCGCGCCCGCCAGATCAACGACTACTACACCGATCTGCACGAGGGCTCGCTGTTTGACAACGTTGGTCCGCTGGTTGACTCCACCATGGAGGACAAGCCGCTGTCGATCGCGATGCACGAGATCAACGAGGACAAGCTCACGATCAAGCCGATCGCCGAGTAATCACCTCCCAATGACCTCCGCGCTCAACATTGTTGTCGGGGTAACGGGCGGCATCGCTGCGTATAAGGCAGTCGGTGTCGTCCGTTTGTTGGTTCGTGCGGGGCACCGTGTTCAGGTCATCGCGACCGAGCACGCGCTGAACTTCGTGGGTGCACCCACCTGGGAGGCAATCTCGCGCCAGCCGCTGGCCACCGATCTGTACACCGACGTGTCCGAGGTGCGCCACGTGGCCCTGGGCCAGCGTGCCGACCTCGTGATCATCGCTCCGGCCACCGCCAACACCCTCGCAAAGCTGGCTGCAGGCATCGCGGATGACCTCCTGGGCAACACCATTCTGGCGACCCGTGCGCCCGTGCTGGTGGCCCCGGCGATGCACACCGAGATGTGGCAGAACCCGGCGACGGTCGCCAACATCGCGACCCTGCGCGAGCGTGGGATTCACATCGTGGGCCCCGAGAGCGGTCAGCTGACCGGCACCGACAGCGGCCCCGGCCGGATGAGCGAACCGGAGGACATCGTGGACGCCGGGCTCGGCCTCGTGCCCGATGCCGCCGGTGACCTGCGCGGAAAGCGCATCCTGATCACCGCGGGCGGCACCCGCGAACCCCTGGACCCGGTGCGGTACCTGGGTAATCGCTCGAGTGGTAAGCAGGGCATCGCGCTGGCCACCGCCGCGCACCTGCGCGGCGCGGAGGTGGAACTCATCACCGCGAGCGTTGATGAGACCCTGCCGAACCACGTGCCCGGCCACGGCGTGCAGACCGCCGCCGAGCTTCAGCGCGCGGTGCACGAGGCGCTGCCGCGGGTGGACATCGTGATCATGGCCGCCGCCGTGGCGGATTACCGCCCGGTGCAGGTCAGCGAAACAAAGATCAAAAAGGAGGAGCGTGGAGACACGCTCACCCTCGAGCTCGAAAAGAACCCGGACATCCTGGCGGGCCTGCCGGCGCTGTCTCGTCCCGAGCAGATCATCGTTGGATTTGCCGCCGAAACCTCGCGTGACCGGGAACACCTGCTCGAGCTTGGCCGAGCCAAGCTCGCGCGCAAGGGCTGTGACTTCCTCTGCCTGAACGCCGTGGGCTGGAACGACGGCTTCGGCGCCGACCGTAACACGGTCATCATTCTGGATGCCACCGGCACTATAGTTGGTGAGGCCTCCGGTACGAAGCGTGAGGTGGCCGATGCCATCCTCACCGCCGTCACCGCCGGCTAACATCCACTCGCGATTTTTATAGTCTCGCAGCACCTTTGAGGAGTACCACCATGACCGATTTGCGCCTGTTTACCTCCGAATCCGTGACCGAGGGTCACCCGGACAAGATCTGTGACCAGATCTCCGACTCCATCCTGGACGCCCTCATCACCGAGGATCCCACCGCCCGCGTGGCCGTGGAAACCCTCGTCACCACCGGCCTGGTTCAGGTCGCCGGTGAGGTCACCACCTCCGCCTACGTGGAGATTCCCGCCATCGTCCGCGACGTCATTCTGGGAATCGGCTACAACAGCTCCGAGACCGGCTTTGACGGCGCCTCCTGCGGCGTGAACGTCTCTATCGGCGCGCAGTCTCCGGACATCGCCCAGGGCGTCGACACCGCATTCGAAACCCGCGAGGGCACCAGTGCCGACGCACTCGACCTGCAGGGTGCCGGCGACCAGGGCATCATGTTCGGTTTCGCCACCACCGAAACCCCGCAGTACATGCCGCTGCCCAGCTGGATCTCGCACCGCCTCGCCGAGCGCCTCTCCGAGGTGCGCAAGAGCGGCGAGCTCGACTACCTGCGCCCCGACGGTAAGACCCAGGTCACCATCGGCTACGAGGGCATCATCCCGCGCACCGTCGAGACCGTTGTGCTCTCGACCCAGCACCGCGACGAGGTCACCACCGAGCGTCTGCGCCGCGAGGTGGAGGCCCTGGTCATCGACCCGGTGCTCGCCGAACTCGACCTCGACACCTCGGGTCGCAACACCCTGATCAACCCCACCGGTCGTTTTGTGATCGGTGGCCCGATGGGCGATGCCGGCCTCACCGGCCGCAAGATCATCATCGACACCTACGGCGGAGCCTCCCGCCACGGTGGTGGTGCGTTCTCGGGTAAGGACCCGTCGAAGGTGGACCGCTCGGCCGCCTACGCGATGCGCTGGGTCGCGAAGAACGCCGTGGCCGCCGGCTTCGCCGAGAAGCTTGAGGTTCAGGTTGCCTACGCCATCGGTAAGGCGGCACCCGTGGGTCTGTACGTTGAGACCTTCGGCACCAACACCATCCCCGAGGAGCGCATCGTTTCGGCGATCCGCGACGTCTTTGACCTGCGCCCCGGCGCGATCGTGCGTGACCTCGACCTGCTGCGCCCGATCTACCGCCAGACCGCGGCCTACGGTCACTTCGGCCGCGAGCTCCCGGACTTCACCTGGGAGAAGCTTGACCGGGTCAGCGACCTGCGAAGCGCCGCCGGAATCTAAATGACCTCGGCCAGCATCGCCAGGGTGCTGATCGACTCGCCCCTGCCCCAACTCGACCACCCGTTCGACTTCCGGATTCCGCCGGAACTCGCGGGGGTCGCGCTGCCCGGCGTGCGGGTCGTGGTGCCCTGGCGATCGCTGAAGAACGGTGCGGCCGGCTACATCGTCGAGGTCACGAGTGACGCGGAGTTCTCCGGGAAGCTCAGTGACCTTGGCGAGGTCGTGTCACCCGCGCGGGTGCTCACCCCCGAGGTGTGGGCGCTCGCGCGGCGCGCCGCCGACCGCGCCGCTGGTTCAGCCAACGGGATTCTCCGGTTGGCGATTCCTGGCCGCCAGGTGCGGGTGGAGCGCGCGTGGATCGCCGAGCATGAGGAGCGCGGCGCCGACGTGGCACCGGAAACCCCGCAGGTGAGTGCCGTGCCGATCACCGGGTACCCGGACACTCTGGCGGCTGCCCTGGCCGCGCACGAGCGCATCGCGCTGGATGCCCTGCCGGGTGTGCTGCCCGGCCCGCAGGAGGCTCCCGTGGGACGCTGGGCCATTACCCTGGCCGAGGCGGCGCTGGATCGCTATGCGGCGGGGGAGAGCGCGATCCTCGTGGTACCCGACTATCGGGATCTCGATCAGCTCCTGCTCGCCCTCGAGGACCGCGTACCGATCGTCGACATTCTGCGGATGGATGCGAAGCAGCCGAACCCCGACCGCTACCGCGCCTTTCTCGCGGCGCTCGAACCGCGCCCGCGGATCATCATCGGCAATCGCTCGGCGGTTTACGCGCCGGCTCACAACCTGGGGCTGATCGCCCTCTGGAACGACGGCGATCCGCTGCACGCCGAGCCGCTCGCTCCCTATGTGCACGCCCGGGACGCGGCGCTCATTCGTCAGGAGCAGTCCGGTGCCGCGCTGGTGTTTGCCTCGCACTCGCGCAGCGTCGAAACGCAGCGCCTCGTGGAGATGGGCTTTGTGCGGCCGCTGGATCCCCAGCCGCGCCAGCGCCCCAAGATCATCGTGACCGAGCAGCAGGACCAGGGGGAGGGCCCGGCCGCCGCCGTGCGCATCCCCTCCGCCGCCTGGCGTACCATCGCCGAGTCTGTGAAGGAGGGGCCGGTGCTGGTGCAGGTGGCGCGCCCGGGATACGCCCCGATGCTCTCCTGCAAGCGCTGCGGTGACGCCGCCCGCTGTACCGCCTGCCATGGCCCGCTCGGGATTCCCGCGCGTGGTGCCGCCCCCGCCTGTACGCTCTGTGGGCACCTGGCCGCCGGATGGGTCTGCGCGACCTGCGAGGGCACCGAGTTTCGCCTGGTGACCCGCGGAACCGGACGCACCGCCGAGGAGCTCGGCCGCGCGTTTCCCGCCACCACGGTGATCGTGGCCGACGGGGAGAAGACCGTGCTGACGGTGCCCGATCGCCCCGCCCTGATCGTGGCCACCCGCGGTGCCGAACCCATCGCTCACGGCGGATATCGCGCCGTGCTCCTGCTGGATGGCGACCGCATGCTCGCCGCCGAATCCCTGAGCATTGCCTCGGACTGCCTGCGCTGGTGGTCGCACGCGGCGGCCCTCGCCGCCCCCGGTGCCACCGTGCTGCTGGTGGGCGTGGGTGGGGAGCTCGCGCGCGCGTTTGCGACCTGGAATCAGGCGGAGTTTGCGAGCGCCGAGCTCATCGACCGCAAGGCCCTGCGTTTTCCTCCGGCCGTACGCCTCGCGACGATCACCGGGCAGGATGACGCGATCCGCGATGTCCTCACGAGCCTTCAGGGCCTGCCTCCCGGAGACATCCTGGGGCCCGTCCCGGTGATTCAGGAGGAGACGGGGCGGCCCAGCGGGGAGTCTCGCGCTGTGGTGCGATTCGACTTTGCCGCGGGCACCCGGGTGGCCACCGAGCTGCGCGCCGCGGTGATCGAGTACGCGACAAAACGCCGTGCCCCGCGCGCGGGTGCGCGTCCGGCCCGCCCGGCCCCTACACTTAAGGTTCGGTTTGATGACCCGGAGATCCGCCTGTAGCGGCCCCGCATCACACCCCGCAGCGCAACTAGACCAGGAGTTTCAACCGTGAAGATCATTTTCGCCGGCACCCCCGAGGTGGCCCTGCCGAGCCTTGAGGCTCTGCTCGCGGGCCCACACGAGGTGGTGCACGTCGTGACGCGGCCGGATGCTCCGCTGGGCCGCAAGCGCGTGCTCACCCCCTCGCCCGTGGCGGCCCGCGCCGAGGAGGCCGGCGTGCCGACCACCCGCGCCGCGCGGCTCGGTGGCGAAACCGGTGAGGCCCTGGCCGCGATCGAGGCCGACCTCGGCGTCGTTGTGGCCTTTGGCGGTCTCATTCGCGAACCCCTGCTCTCCTCCCCGAAGCACGGCTGGATCAACCTGCACTTCTCGAAGCTGCCCGCCTGGCGCGGGGCCGCGCCCGTGCAGCACGCGCTGATCAACGGTGACACCGAAATCGGCACCGATATTTTCCGTCTCGTTGCCGAGCTGGATGCGGGGGAGATCATCGCGAGCGAAACGCACGCGGTGGCCCCCGACATCACCGCGGGCGAGCTCCTTGCCGCGCTGGCCGAGAGCGGTGCCGCGCTGCTGGCACGCACCGTGGACGCCATCGCCGGCGGCAGCGCCGTCTCCGCCGTGCAGGTGGGGGAGCCCTCCTTCGCCGGCAAGCTCGGCCTGGAGGACGCCTTCCTCGCCTTCGATGCACCCGCAGCCTCGATCTACGGCCGCTACCGCGGCGTGACCCCGGAGCCCGGTGCCTTCACCCTGGTGGACGGCGCGCGCTTCAAGATTCTGCGTGCTGCCCGCGCCGACCTGGCCGCCCAGCCGGAACCGATCGCGCTGGCCGCGGGCGAGATTCGCCTGGTGGGCAAGCGCGTGCTCGTAGGGTGCGCCGATGGCGCGCTTGAGCTCGTTCGGGTTCAGCCCGCGGGCAAGCAGGCCATGGATGCCGGCTCCTGGTGGCGCGGCCTTGGCGCGAGCCCAACGCCCCGGGCCGCGCTTACCACCGACACTTCTGCAACTTCTACCGAGGGGGAAACCCGATGAGCGAGTACGACGGACGCCCAGGCGGCACCCCCGAGGGCCGTGGCCCCGAGCGACGCGGCCCCCGCGGTAACGGCCCCGCCCGCCGTGGACCGGGAAGCGGATCACCCGAGCGCTCGGGCAACGGTAGCGGCGACCGCCGCGGTTCCGCGGGCGAACGCTCTGGCAACGGTGAGCGCCGCGCACCCCGCGGTGGCGGTCAGCGTCGCCCCGGCCATGCCCCGTCACGGGATGATCGCGCCGGGGACGCCGTCCAGCCCGCCCGCCGGGTGGCCTACGACGTGATCGTGGCCGTGCGCGCCGATGACGCGTACGCCAACCTGCTGCTGCCCACCGCGATCCGCCGGGCCGCGCTGTCCTCCGCGGACGCGGGCCTCGCCACCGAGCTCTGCTACGGCAGCCTGCGCCTGCGCGGCTACTACGACCGCGTGATCGAGCTGGCCGCCAACCGCGCCGCCGATCAGATCGACCCCGAAATCCTCGACGTCCTACGCCTCGGCGTCCACCAGATCCTCGGCACCCGCGTGGCCGCGCACGCGGCCGTGAACGAGTCGGTGTCGCTGGCCCGCGAGGTGGGATCGCGCTCCTCCACCGGTTTTGTGAACGGCGTGCTGCGCGCGATCACCCGTGCCGAGCCCGAGGAGTGGCGCGAGCGCGTCGCGGCCTCGGCAAAGACCGAGGATGAGCGCCTGAGCCTGCTGCACTCGCACCCCGAGTGGATCGTGCGCTCGCTGCGTCAGTCGCTGCGTGCCGAGGGCCGCGGCGACGAGCTCGAGGCCGCCCTCGCGGCCGACAACGAGGCCCCGAAGGTGACCTACATCGCCCTGCCCGAGCGGGCCGAGCGCCCGGCCGTGGCCGAGGCATCCGCCTACTCTCCGCTCGCGTTTACGCTCGGCGGGGGAGACCCCGAGGCCGTGATTCGCGCGGCGAGCGGCCTGATTCGCGTGCAGGATGAGGGCTCGCAGCTCGCGGCCCTCGCACTGAGCCGTGCCCGGGCGATTGAGCCCGGTGAGGCCTGGAGCGACCTGTGTGCCGGCCCCGGTGGCAAGGCCGTACTGCTCGCGGCGGAGGCCCTGAACTCGGGTGCGACGCTGCTGGCCAACGAGGTGGTCCCGGCCCGCGCGGAGCTCGTGCGCCGCGCGCTGGCGGTACTGCCCGAGGAGGTCGAGGTCAGCCGTTCGGATGCCCGCGACTGGGGCGAGCGACACCCACAGGCCTTCACCCGCACGCTGGTGGACGCGCCCTGCACCGGCCTCGGCGCGCTGCGTCGCCGGCCCGAGGCGCGCTGGCGCAAGACCCCGAAGGACCTTGCCGAGCTCGGCGTGATCCAGCTCGATCTCGTGCACTCGGCGGTTGCCGGCACCGCGCCCGGCGGGCTGCTCGCCTACGTGACCTGCTCGCCGCACATCGCCGAGACCCGCGGTGTCGTGACCGAGATTCTGCGCCGTCACCCGCACGTTACCCTGCTCGACACCCAGGCGATCCTGGCCGAAATCACCGAGAGCCCGCTGGATCTCGGCGAAGGCCTGATCGTGGGCGAGGGCTCCACCGTGCAGCTCTGGCCGCACCGCCACGGCACCGACGCGATGTTCATCGCGCTGCTGCGGGTGGGGGAGCGGGCGAGCTAGCGTTCGGGCCCCGGCGCGGAGAAAGCACGCGCAAACTGTTCCGGGTCGATTAACTAGGTAAGGTTAGGCTATGCTTAACCGTCCCCCGTTATTTGACCCGGAAGCTACCGTGCCAATTTCTCGTACACTCTCCGCGTGGAGCGCCGCCGGCGTGTCCCTCGCACTGATCGCCGGCGGGGTGGGTGCCGTCCCGGCACTCGCCGCACCCGACGACATCACCCCCGTTTCCACCGCCACCCTCGAGTGGGGGGTCAACGCGGTTTCCCAGGGCACCAGCAACAGCGGTGCCTGCTCGTACTTTGTCGCCGGCATCGCCAACGGCACCGACGCCGACTATCGCTCGGTGGAGGGCAACGTGACCCTCCTCAAGCGCGGTGCCAGCGATGAGGCGCTCCGGGTCACCCGCGAGAACCGCTGCCTGCCGATGATGGGGGAGGACTCCCGTCAGCGCGCGCTGTTTACCGCCGGAACCGGGCAGTACAACGCCACCACCGGTGAAGCGCACATCGCCTGGACCGGTGCCTTCACCGTGTACTCCTACGGCGGCCTGGTGCCCTGGTACGTCAAGGATCCGGTACTCGATGTTGATGCCGCCGGTCACGGTGTGATCCGGGCAACCCTCGGCGGTTCGGCCGGAGACCCGGGCGGATCGGGCGCGATCACCCCGCTGACTCCGGTGAAGAACGCGACCATCCTTGAGCTGGACAACGTCAGCATCGCGGGCAATACGATCACCTCGACCCCGCGCTATGCGGGCGTCGACTACTTCCCGCTCAACGACCCCAAGAACCCGGCCTCCGGTCGCAGTGCCACCTCGGCGATTTCGCCCGCCACCAAAGCTGGAAATCCCACCGGGTGGGGTGCCTGGCCCACCGACATGGTGGACTTCCACTACCGCTCGGGTCTGACCACCTACTGGCACTCCAGTGGTGGATCGGGCGATGCGAAGAAGGTCCCCTACGGCGTGACGCTGCACCTCGCCGGCGGGCTGCCCGACTATGCGGACATCCAGCCGATTCGTATCACCCAGCAGCCGCGTGACGTGCAGGCGCTCACCGGCGACACCGTGACGCTGACGGCCGCCGCGACCACCAACGTCCCGATGACCTACCGGTGGCAGTCCGCCCCGAGCTGGCTGGGACCCTGGACCGACCTTGAGGGGGCTACCGAGCCGACCCTCGTGCTCCCCGATCTCAAGAAGGGGAACAAGACGTCCTATCGCCTGCAGGTGAGCGCCGGTAAGCTCACCGCCAATACGCGCGAAGCGACCGTGGAGGTGCAGGATCCCGTGGCCCCGGTCGAAGACCTCACGCCCCGGGAGCGCGTGGTCTATGCCGGCCAACGTGCGTTCGTTACCTCGGGCTTCTCGGGATACCCGACGCCCACCTACACCCCGCAGCTCAGCCGTGATGGTGGTGCCACCTGGGTCAACGTCCTTCCCGGCGATGGTCTGCTCGATTCGCGCGCGATGATCGTCGAGGCCGTGCCCGCCGACTGGGATGGCACGCGCTACCGCACCATCGCAAGCAACGGCGTCGGGCCGGGAGTTGCGAGCAGCGTGGGTGGGTTCACGGTACTGCCGGTTCCGGCTACCCCGACCCTGCGCCTGAACGTGGAGTCGCACCCGGTCGGTTCGACCTTTGACGTCACCAAGCTTCACAACATCGACGTGGTTGGTGCGGGCTTTGGTGCCCCCACCGGCGAGCTGGTCTTTGGCATCGTGCCGACGGCCGAGTGGAACGCCCGTGGAGCCGACTACCTCGCCACGAACGCGATCAACCGGGTCGAGATTGGCCCCGGTTGGAACATCACCAACGGCTACTTCGATCGCACCCTTCGCCCCGCGGCGAACTCCCTGACGCCCGGAGTGGACTACTCGGCCGTGCTTCTGAGCGCGACCGCGGGAGATCGCAGCCTGGACGCCGCGATTGCCCTCCCCACCGGCCCGATCACCGCGCCGGTCGTGACGACTCAGCCCAGGAGCGTCGTGGCTCCGGTTACCCCGGCCTCCGGCGCGGCCGAGGCCGTGTTTACCGCGGGGATTACCTCCTCGCCGCTGCCCACGCTGAACTGGCAGCGCAGCGTGAACGGGGGAGCGTGGGTCGACCTCGCGGCCTCCGGCCCGCAGCTGCGCGTGGCGTACACCGCCGCGAACTCCGGCGACCGCTACCGGGTGGCCGCGCGCGTGGGATCCGAGCCCACCGTGTACTCCGAGCCCGCAACCCTGACCGTGGGTAACGCCGCGGCGATCACCGGGCAGCCCGCGGCACCGACCGGCACCGTAAAGGCTGGCGATGAGGTGGCGCTCACCGTTGCTGCCCAGGGAGATGGCCTCACCTACCGCTGGGAGCGCCGTGCGCCCGAGCTGCGCCTGCGCGGCCTGGCATCGCTGTGGTCGGCCATCCCCGGCGCCGATTCCGCCACGCTGCGCTTCACCGCGTCGCAGGCGGATTCCGGAGCGAGCTTCCGCGCCGTCGTGTCCGGCACTGTCCCGGTGCTTCCGGGTGGCGACGAGTTCTCGGTGACCACCGCGCCCGTGCTGATCACCGTGGGTGCGGTCGTGGATCCGGGTACTCCGTCGGAGAAGCCGAGTGAGCAGCCGACCGAGAAGCCCACCGAGAAGCCGACCGAGAAGCCCACCGAGCAGCCGACCGAGAAGCCCACCGAGAAGCCGAGTGAGCAGCCGACCGAGCCGGGTACCCCGACCGATCCGTCGAGCCCGGAAACGAGCCCCACTGAGACGTCGAGCCCCGCTGAGACGTCGGTTCCCGGTGCGACAGCGGAGGGCACCTCATCGGCACAGCCCGGTTCCGACGGGGGTCTCGCCCACACCGGAGCCGCTCCCGTACTGCCGCTTCTGGGAGCAGGTGTGCTGCTCGCGCTGGGTGCACTGATCGCGGCTCGCGCACGCCGTCGCAGCGAGGCGTAACCACCCCGCCTGACCGCGCGATTGAGCCACCGTGCTCGTGTGTGACATCGAAAAACGCATCGCCCCCGGAATCATGATTCCGGGGGCGATGCGTGTTTAGGGTGGCAGCTGAACCAATCCCGAGTGCGGGCTAGGCGAACGCTGATAATTTCCCAAACACCTGTGAGTGTCCCCCAAGAGGACGACACGCCGAGGAGGGTCAGATTTTATCGAGGGTGGGACGTTATGCGTTTTACGCTCAAAACTCCCGAGAATTCGCCGGTTGTCCACTCACCGTCCATAGCACGGATGTAACACTTATGTTTCGGGCTCGGAGATAGGGTCCACTATGCGCGAAACATTAGGTAACGTTTGGCACAGACCCTCGCGATCGGCGAGGACGCATTCTGGAGGTCTAATCCGTGACTATTTCCGTTCGTAAGGCGGCAGCCGCAGGTATTGCCGGACTGGGAGCAATCGTGCTTCTCGCCGGTTGTGGCCAGGCGCCCAGCAAGCCTGCTGAGGGCGGCGCAGCCGACAGCAAGTTCCTGCCCTGCATCGTTTCCGACTCCGGTGGGTTCGACGACAAGTCGTTCAACCAGTCGAGCTTTGAGGGCCTGACCGAGGCCGCTAAGAAGCTGGGGGTGAAGTACAAGGACGTACAGTCGGACAAGGACGACGACTACGCACCCAACATGACCAGCCTGGTAGACCAGAACTGCTCGATCATCTTCAGCGTTGGCTTCAAGCTCTCGGACGCCACCAAGGTTGCCGCGACCGCCAACCCGAAGACCCACTTCGTAACCCTCGACGACAACCAGGTTGACCTGCCCAACGTCAAGCACATGATCTACAACACCGCCGAGGCCTCCTTCCTCGCCGGCTACACCGCCGCCAGCTACTCGAAGACCGGCGTTGTCGGCACCTTCGGTGGTATGCAGCTCCCGACCGTGACCATCTTCATGGATGGCTTCGCCGACGGCGTGAAGTACTTCAACGAGCAGAAGGGCAAGGACGTTCAGGTCCGCGGCTGGGACGTTGACGCACAGAACGGTTCGTTCACCGGTGACTTCAAGGCCAACGACACCGCCAAGCAGGTTGCCGCCGGTCTGATCGAGCAGAACGCCGACGTCATCATGCCCGTGGGTGGCCCGGTCTTCGAGTCCGCCATCACCGCGATCAAGGACTCCAAGAAGGACGTCGTCATGATCGGTGTCGACGCCGACCTGTACGAGACCGCTCCCGCCGCCAAGGAACTGTACCTGACCTCGGTTCTGAAGCAGATGAAGTCCGGTACCGACTCCATCGTGACCGAGGCTGGCAAGGGCAAGTTCGACGCCACCGCCTACATCGGCACCCTGGCAAACGACGGCGTTGGCCTGGCACCGTTCCACGACTACGACAGCAAGGTTGACCCCAAGCTGAAGGAAGAGCTGGAAACCATCAAGAAGGGCATCATCGACGGTTCGATCCCCGTCGTCTCGCCCTCCTCGCCGAAGAAGTAATTTCGGCACGTAGTACAGCCGCGTCCGGGGGAGCGAAACACCATTCGTTCCCCCGGGCGCGTGCCCCGTTATTCGGCCAGACCCCGGCCAATTTCGCCTAGTACCTCGCTGTACTGAGAAGGACAGAATGAAACTCGAACTTCGCGGGATCACCAAGAGATTTGGTAACTTCACCGCAAACGACCGGATCAACCTCGTGGTTGAGCCCGGCCAGATCCACTGCTTGCTCGGCGAAAACGGCGCCGGCAAGTCCACCCTCATGAACGTACTGTACGGCCTGTACCAGGCCGACGGTGGCGAAATTCTCCTGGACGATGAGGTTCAGGAATTTGCCGGTCCCGGTGACGCCATGCGTGCCGGCATCGGCATGGTGCACCAGCACTTCATGCTGGTACCCGTCTTCACCGTCGCCGAAAACGTGATCCTCGGTCACGAGCAGGCCGGTTTCGCCGGTGTGCTCAAGATGAAGGAGGCGCGTCAGCGCGTCCGCGATATCTCCGCTCGCTTCGGGTTCGATGTGGACCCCGACGCACGCGTGGGTGACCTGCCCGTGGGTGTGCAGCAGCGCGTGGAGATCATCAAGGCGCTGTCTCAGGATGCCCGCGTCCTGGTCTTCGACGAGCCGACCGCCGTGCTGACCCCGCAGGAAACCGACGAGCTCATGGCCATCATGCAGCAGCTGCGCGCCGAGGGCCGCTCGATCGTCTTCATCACCCACAAGCTGCGCGAGGTGCGCGAGGTCGCCGATGCGATCACCGTGATTCGCCTCGGCAAGATCGTGGGCGAAGCAGAACCGACCGCGAGTAACGCCGACCTGGCCGCCCTCATGGTGGGCCGCTCGGTGGACCTCACCGTGCACAAGGAACCGGCTCAGCCCGGTGCCGAGGTGCTGCGCGTCGAGGGTCTCACCGTGCTCGATGAAAACGGCCTCAAGGTGGTCAACGACGTGTCCTTCAATCTGCGTGAGGGCGAGATTCTCGCCATCGCCGGGGTGCAGGGCAACGGCCAGACCGAGCTCACCGAGGCGCTCCTCGGCCTGCAGAACAAGGTGTCCGGAAGCATCACGCTGAACGGCGCCGAGATCCTGGGCCGCAGCGTGCGCACGATCCTGGATGCCGGAGTGGGCTTCGTTCCCGAGGACCGCAACCGCGACGGCCTGATCGCCGAGTTCAGCATCGCCGAAAACCTGATGCTTGACCGCTCGACCGGTGAGCCCTTCGTCAAGGCCGGCAACGTGCAGCGCGCGTTCCGCGATGAGTTCGCCACCGAGAAGCGCACCGAGTTCGACATCCGCTCGGGCGGTATTAACTCCCTCGCGAGCGAGCTCTCCGGTGGAAACCAGCAGAAGGTTGTGCTCGCTCGCGAGCTGAGCCGCGACCTCAAGCTGTTTGTGGCCGCGCAGCCAACCCGCGGTATCGACGTGGGTTCGATCGAGTTCGTGCACAAGCGCATGGTGGCCACCCGCGATGCGGGCGTGCCCGTGATCGTGGTTTCTACCGAACTGGACGAGGTGGTCGCGCTCGCCGACCGCATCGCCGTCATGTACCGGGGTGAGATCGTGGGCATCGTGCCCTCGAACACCCCGCGTGAGGTTCTCGGCCTGATGATGGCCGGCGAACGCCACACCGAAGCCCCCGAGGCCGCCCACGAGGTGACCGCGTGAACGAGGAGCCCATGAACCCCGAAAACGAGGCGGAGCAGCCCGCTACCCGCGCCGAGCGTCGCCGCCAGGAGGCCGAGCACGCGCACGAGATTGAGGAGGCCGTGGTGGCCGCCCTCGAGACCGAGCCGGTGCCCAGCGAGGCCGTATCGGCGCCCGTAGGTGGCGCTCCGGTTGCCGCCGCCGCCGCGACCGCAACCGCAACGAAGACCGCGGCACCGGCCGAGGCGACGCCCGGCGAGGAGGAGCCCGCCTCCAACCGCGTGCTGCGCGAGATCATGAACGGCCCGGTCGTTCTCTCGTTCCTGGCCGTGCTGATTGCCTTCATCATTGGCGGCATCATGATCGCACTGACCAATGATGAGGTACAGGAAACCGCCGGGTACTTCTTCGCTCAGCCCGGAGACTTCTTCGGTGCCGTGTGGACCGCCGTGTCCGGTGCCTATGGCTCGCTCTTCCAGGGCGCGGTCTACAACTTCGGTAAGGACGACTTCGCCACGGGCATTCGCCCGCTGACCGATACCCTCACCTACGCAACACCGCTGATCGCGGCCGGTCTCGGCGTGGGGCTCGCGTTCCGCGTGGGCCTGTTCAACATCGGTGGCCGCGGCCAGATGCTGGTGGCCGCCGCGGCCGCCGGCTGGGTGGGTTTCTCCTTCCCGATGCCGATGTGGATCCACCTCCCCGTCGCGATCCTCGCGGGTCTCGCCGCCGGTGCGATCTGGGGCGGTATCGTCGGCTTCCTGAAGGCGCGCACCGGCGCGCACGAGGTGATCCTGACGATCATGCTGAACTACATCGCGTTCTACCTGATCTCCTTCATGCTGCGCACCCCGGGCCTGCTGCAGGCACCCGGTTCGGTCAACCCGAAGTCGCCGGCCATCCTGGAATCCGCGGTGCTGCCGCTGATTCTCGGCCCGAACTACAAGCTGCACCTGGGCTTCATCATCGTCGCCGTCGCAACCGCCGGTGTCTGGTGGCTGCTCAACCGCTCGAGCACCGGTTTCCGATTCCGCGCGGTGGGTACCAACCCCAACGCCGCCCTGGTCGCCGGTGTCAACGTGAAGAACACCTACGTGTGGGCCATGGCTCTCGCCGGTGGTCTGGTTGGTCTTGCCGGTGTGATGCAGATCCTCGGCACCACGCCGGACGGTATGACCTCCGGTATCGACGCCGGTATCGGCTTCGACGCCATTACCGTGGCTCTCCTCGGACGCTCGCGCCCGTGGGGCATCTTCGCCGCCGGCATCCTGTTCGGTGCGTTCAAGGCCGGTGGTTTTGCGATGCAGGCCTCCGAGGGTGTCTCGGTGGACATCGTGGGCGTCGTACAGTCGCTCATCGTGCTGTTCATCGCCGCGCCCCCGCTGATCCGCGCCATCTTCTTCATTCCCGCACCGGACGGCAAGCTGACCCGTCGCCCGCTGCGACGTAACTCTAAGGCGGTCTCGGCATGAGCGAGCAGCAGAGCAACACCCAGACCGTAACCCCAGCGGCGGATGCCGCGATAAGTGAGGTGCTGGAAAAGAAGGAACTGCGTAGCTGGAAGGCTGCGATTGCGCTGGCGCTGTTCAGCGTGGTCTCGATCATCCTGTTCGTGGTGTTCCCGCGTCACGGCCAGACCGGTTTCCGCTGGTCCGGTGCTGACGACCTGATCACGCTGCCCACCTGGCACGTCGATGCCGCGACCACCGGCACCGTCGTCACCATCCTGCTCGTGCTCCTCACCGCCCTGGTGGTGTGGGTCACCCTGCAGACCGGCCGTCTGGCTCCGCGCACCCGCCGCCTGATCACGACCGCCGCGGTCATCGTCTTCGCCCTGGCATTCATGGTGGCCTTCCTCGCCTGGGCGATGGTGGGCAACAACGTTCCGGTGACCGGCCTCCTGCTGGGTACCGTGAGCCTCAGCGTGCCACTGATCTTCGGTGCCATGGGTGGCGTAATCTCCGAGCGTGTGGGCGTGGTCAACGTCGCGATCGAGGGCCAGCTGCTCGCCGGAGCATTCTGCTCGGCGATGGTTGCCTCGCTGACCGGCAGCCCCTGGGCGGGCCTCGTGGCCGCAATGGTCGCCGGTGTGCTGGTGAGCTTCGTGCTCGCTGCCTTCGCGATCAAGTACCTCGTTGACCAGGTCATCGTGGGTGTGGTGCTGAACGTGCTCGTCACCGGCCTCACCTCGTTCCTGTACTCCTCGGTACTGACCAAGGACGCCGAAACCCTCAACACCGCGCCGCGTCTGTCGCCGGTCGCGATCCCGGGTCTCAGCGAGATTCCCGTGATCGGCCCGGTGCTGTTCAACCAGTCGGCCCTCGTCTACGTCATGTACGTGGTTGTTGCGCTGGTCTTCCTCGGTCTGTTCAAGACTCGCTGGGGCCTGCGCCTGCGCGCCGTGGGTGAGCACCCCAAGGCCGCCGACACCGTGGGTATCAACGTGGCCCGCACCCGCTTCTGGAACGTCTCGCTCGCCGGTGCCATCGCCGGTCTGGGTGGTGCCTACTTCACCCTGGTGTCGGTGGGCTCGTTCCAGAAGGAGATGGTGGCCGGTGCCGGATTCATCGCCCTCGCTGCGGTGATCTTCGGTCGGTGGGACCCGATCCGCGCTACCCTGGCCGCCCTGCTGTTCGGTTTCGCATCGAACCTGCAGAACGTCCTCGCGGCCGTCGGTTCGCCGGTGCCGAGCGAGTTCATGCTCATGCTGCCCTACCTGGTCACCATCCTCGCGGTGGCCGGCCTGGTCGGTCAGTCCGTCGGCCCGGCGGCGTCCGGCAAGCCCTACATCAAGGGATAGTGATGTCTGACGCCATCGATTGGGATGCCCTGCACGCGCACGCCGTGGCCGCCATGGAGCGCTCCTACAGCCCGTACTCGAAGTTCCCGGTGGGCGCCGCGGCGATCACCGACAGCGGCCGGATCGTCTCCGGCTGCAACATCGAGAACGCCAGCTACGGGGTGACCCTGTGCGCCGAGTGTTCGCTCGTTTCCGACCTCATCATGGGCGGTGGCGGCAAGCTCGTCGCCTTCGCCTGCGTGGACGGAAACGGCGCCGTGCTGATGCCGTGTGGCCGCTGCCGCCAGCTGCTCTTTGAGCACTCGGCCGAGGGCATGCTGCTGAACACCCTCTCCGGCATTCGTACCATCGACGAGGTTCTGCCCGACGCCTTCGGCCCGCGCACCCTCGTGGAGTACGCCGGCGAGTAGCCATCACCACCACAATTTCACAGTGCCTCACAGCGGCGACCCGACACGATCGGGCCGCCGCTGTGTGGCATCCAGTCCCCGGAAAAACCCGGAACACACAAAGGAGTGAGCATGACCATCCCCAACGCCGTCGAGGCCTTTGACGCCGTAGACCTCATCCGTCAGAAGCGCGATGCGGGCACGCTGGACACCGCGCAGATCGACTGGCTGATCGACGCCTTCACCCGCGGCTACGTGGGTCAGGAGCAGATGGCCGCGATGGCCATGGCCATTTTCCTGAACGGCATGGACCGCCGCGAGATCCGCGACCTTACCCACGCGATGATCAACTCGGGTGAGCGGATGAGCTTTGAGGGACTGGGCAAGGTCACCACCGATAAGCATTCGACCGGTGGGGTGGGGGACAAGATCACCCTGCCGCTGATGCCGCTCGTGGCCAGCTTCGGTGTGGCCGTACCCCAGCTCTCCGGCCGTGGCCTCGGCCACACCGGCGGTACCCTCGACAAGCTCGAGGCGATCCCCGGCTGGCGTGCCGATCTCGAACCCGAGGAGATGACCCGCCTGCTGCGCGAGGTGGGCGGCGTGATCTGCGCGGCCGGCGCGGATCTCGCGCCCGCCGATAAGAAGCTCTACGCGCTGCGCGACATCACCGGCACGGTGGACTCCATCCCGCTGATCGCCTCGAGCATCATGTCGAAGAAGATTGCCGAGGGCACCGCCTCGCTGGTTCTCGACGTCAAGTTCGGTGGCGGTGCCTTCATGCGCGACTTCGATCGTGCCCGCGAGCTCGCCCAGACCATGGTGGATCTCGGCCGCGACTCGGGCGTCAACACAACCGCGCTGCTCACCCGGATGGACACCCCGCTGGGCCTCGCGATCGGCAACGCCAACGAGGTGCGGGAGTCCCTTGAGGTGCTGGCCGGTGGCGGCCCCGCCGACATCGTGGAGCTCACCGTCGCACTCGCCAAGGAAATGCTTGCCCTGGCCGGACAGCCGGACGCCGACGTGGAGGCCGCGCTGCGCGACGGCCGCGCGATGGACACCTGGCGTGCGTTCGTGGCGGGTCAGGGTGGCGATCCCGATGCCGCGCTCCCGGTTGCCCGCGAAACCCACACAGTGTACGCCGAAACCGCGGGTGTGCTGACCCGACAGGACGCCCTGCCCTTCGGCATTGCCGCCTGGCGGCTCGGTGCCGGTCGCGCGCGGGCACAGGATCCCGTGCAGCACGCCGCCGGCGTCGACCTGCACGCAAAGCCGGGGGACACCGTGCGGGTGGGCGACCCGCTGTTCACCCTCGCGGCCGATGAGCCCGCGCGCTTTGAGCGCGCGCTCGAGGCCGTCGAGGGTGCGTTTGAGATCTCCGCGGACGCCGCGGGCTGGACCCCACCCGCGCTAATCGCCGAGAAGATCGGCTAGCCCAGACACCCTTTCCTCGGCCTGTTTTTGGGCTCGGAGCACCGCCCGCGACGCTTGATGCGACGCGGGCGGATGCGTTTAACGGCGTATGGCGGCGACCGGCTTCGCTGCCGTGGAAAGATTGCGGCTGCAGCCCGCGCAGCGCATTTCCGGGGAGCCAGGATAAGGCTTCGGAGTTTGTGCTCCTCACCTTCGAAGGAGAATCTGGTGTCAACCCGCACTCCGAGTAGCCCTCCGGTAATACCCGGCTATAGTTATGTTCGCCCGCTAGGCTCCGGCGGTTTTGCCGAGGTATTCCTCTATGAGCAGGACATGCCACACCGGGTAGTCGCGGTGAAGGTGTTGAACGGTGTGGGCCACACCGATTCCACCCGACGCCAGTTCGAGGCCGAGGCCGACGTGATGGCGCGCCTCAGCGTGCACCCGTCGATCGTCTCGATCTATCAGGCGAGTATCTCCGCCGATGGCCGGGCGTACATCGCGATGGAGTACTGCCCGGACTCGATGCGCTCGCGCATGCGCGGCAGCACCCCGCTCACGCTCGAACAGATCCTCGATGCCGGGGTTCGCCTCGCGGGCGCGCTCGAGACCGCGCATCGCAGCGGTGTGCTGCACCGGGATCTCAAGCCGTCGAACGTGCTGGTCACGACGCTCGGGCGACCGGTACTCGCCGATTTTGGCATCGCCGAGGTGCGCGGGGCGGTGGATCCGGGCACTCAGATCGCGCTGTCCTATCCCTGGGCAGCCCCCGAGGTGGTGGACACCCGGGTTTCCGGTACCGTCAGGAGTGAGATTTGGTCGCTCGCGGCGACCATCTACACCTTCGCGGCCGGCCGGTCACCCTTCGAGGCCGCCGACCGGGCGGGGAATACCCGGGAAAAGCTCGCTGCTCGCCTCACAGCGGCTCGAGGAGCACCGCCTCAAGGGGCTCGACACCTATCTCTCGTACCGTGTCGGTCTGCGCACCTTCTCCGCGGCCGAGTCCCGCAGCGTGCTCGGTGTTCCCGACGCCTACCACCTGCCGAGCGAACCCGGCGGGGGATACCTCAAGGCGAACACCGACGAGATGGTGCAGTTTCGGGCGGCCTACGTGTCCGGCCCGCCCAAGGCGATCAAGCGTCAGGTCGAGACCGCCGCCGACGGCTCCCCGGCCGCGCCGGTGCGCATCAGCGCATTCACCGCGGCGCCGGTACTGATCGAGGAGCCCGAGGAGGTGGAGGGAATTGAGGAGGCCGTCCCCGCCGAGGGCGCGGCCGAGGGTGCGCCGCCCGAAAAGCGCAGCACGTTTGATCTCGCGGTCGAGCGGATGTCGCAGAGCGGCATGAGCGCGCACCAGGTGTGGCTCCCGCCGCTCGAAATTCCGCCCACCCTCGACGAACTCATGGGCGAACTCGTGGTCAGTTACGAGCTCGGGCTGCACTCGCCGAGCTGGCGTGCGGTGCACCCGCTGACGGTGCCGCTCGGCATCGTCGACGTCCCGCTCGAACAGCGTCGAGACACCCTCACCGTGGATCTCTCCGGCGCGGCCGGGCACCTCGCGATCGTCGGCGGACCGCTCTCGGGCAAGAGCACGCTCGCACGCACCCTGGTGGCCGCGCTCTCGCTGCGCCATACGCCGCTCGAGGTGCAGTTCTTCGTGATCGACTTCGGCGGGAGCTTCTCCGGCATGCGCGACCTCCCGCACATTGCCGGCCTCGCGACCCGCACCGAGGCCGATATCGTGCGGCCGGCGGGGCCGATGACGGCTACGGCGACATCTTTCTCATCATCGACGGAATCGGCACCGTACGCAGCGACTTCGAATCACTCGAAACCCCGATCCAGCTGATCGCCGCCCGCGGCCTCAGCTACGGCGTGCACGTGGTGATCACCGCGGGGCGTTGGCTTGAGGTGCGCCCGAACCTGAAGGACCTCCTGGGCTCGCGAATCGAGCTACGACTCGGCGACGCGGCCAATTCCGAGGTGGATCGGAAGGCCGCCGGAAACGTCAACGCGGACCGCCCTGGCCGAGGTCTCGCCCCCTCGGCGCTGCAGATGCTCACGGCACTGCCGCGGGTGGATGGCGACCCGGATTCGGGCAGCCTCAGCTCCGGCGTCGACGACCTCGTGAACAAGACGGCCTCGGCCTGGGTGCGCGAACCCGGCCCCAAGCTGCGCCTACTTCCCGAACTGCTGCCGATGGAGCAGCTGCACCAGCACCCCGCAACACACCCCGCCCTGCTGCAGCTGAGCGTGGACGAGGCCTCGCTCGAACCCTTCGGCCTCGACCCACGGGCCGAACCGCACCTCTTCCTCTACGGCGACTCCGGTTCGGGAAAGTCGACGATGCTGCGCGGCTACATTCGCGAGATCGTCCGGCGCTATCGGCCGGGGGAGGCGCGGATCTTCATGATCGACTATCGTCGGGCAAACCTCGGCGAGATTCCCGAAGAATACCTCGGGGCGTATATGACCGGTCACGAGCAGACGATGGCCTCGATCTCGCAGCTGGTCGAGTTCTTCCGAGGCCGGCTTCCAGGACCCGACGTGACCGCCGACCAGCTGCGCGCCCGCAGCTGGTGGAGCGGCTCGGAGGGCTTCGTGCTGATCGACGACTACGACCTGGTCGCAACCTCCCAGGGCAACCCCGCGGCCCCGCTCTCGCAGCTGCTCGCCCAGGCGGCGGACGTCGGGCTGCACGTGATCGTGACGCGGCGCTCCGGCGGAGCCTCCCGCGCGGCCTACGATCCCGTGCTGCAGGGCATGACCGACCTCGGCGTCACCGGCATCCTGCTGAGCGGAAACCCCGAGGAGGGCCAGCTGATCGGCAAGATCAAGGCGATGCCCGCCGTGCCGGGCCACGCACAGGTCATCAGTAGGGAGCGCGGATACTTCATCGCGCAGCTCGCGCACTCGGCGACCCTCCACGAAATGGAGAGCGGCACCGACTAGCGTCATACGCACCGGGACCGGCGGGTCTCGGTGCGTGCGCGCGGGGGAGCGCAACTAGACTGAGCGGGTGACTAAGACTACTGTTCCCTCCCTCGACGGCGTCGACCTGGCCCGTCTGCCCAAGGTTTCGCTGCACGATCACCTCGACGGCGGCCTGCGGCCCCAGACCATCATCGATCTCGCCCGCGAGATCGACCTCGAACTCCCCGCCGACAACGCCGATGACCTCGCACAGTGGTTCCTCGACCAGTGCAACGCCGGCAACCTGGTTGACTACCTCAAGACCTTCGACCTCTCGACCGCGGTCATGCAGAGCGAGGCCGGTCTGCGCCGCGTCGCGCACGAGTTCGTGCTCGACCTCGCCGAGGACGGCGTCATCTACGCCGAGATCCGCTGGGCACCCGAGCAGCACCTGACCCGCGGCCTGAGCCTCGACCAGGTCGTGGAGGCCGTTCAGGCCGGCCTGGAAGACGGCGTCACCGAGGTGCGCGAGTCCGGTCGCGACATCGAGGTCGGTCAGCTGATCACCGCGATGCGTCACGCCGACCGCGCCCTCGAAATCGCCGAGCTCGCCGTGCGTCACCGCGACCGCGGAGTATCCGGATTCGACATCGCCGGTGCCGAGGATGGTTTCCTGCCCTCGCGTCACCGCGAGGCCTTCGACTACCTGGCCAAGAACTTCTTCCCGGTCACCGTTCACGCCGGTGAGGCCGCCGGCCTCGAGTCGATCACCTCGGCCATCTTCGACGGCCGCGCCCTGCGCCTCGGTCACGGCGTGCGCCTCGCCGAGGACGTCACGGTCGAGCGCAGCGATGACGACGAGGTCTACGTCAACATCGGTCGCCTGTCCGAGTGGGTCCGGGACCGCGAGATCGTGCTCGAACTGAGCCCCTCCTCGAACATGCAGACCGGTGCCGTGGCCGCCTGGGGTGACGAGCTCGAGGACCACCCGTTCGACATGCTGCACCAGCTCGGCTTCCGCGTCACCGTGAACGTCGACAACCGCACCATGAGCGGCACGAGCCTTACCCGTGAGCTCGGTCTGCTGGTGGAGACCTTCGGCTACGATCTCGAGGACCTCGAGACCTTCCAGCTCAACGCCGCTGCCGGCGCCTTCCTCCCGCTGGAGGACCGCGAGTACCTGGTCGAGCAGATCCAGGCCGGCTTCGACGCCGTTCGCGAGTAGTTCCCCGCACCACGCTTGGCCGCCGTCACACCCGTGACGGCGGCCGTTGCCGTTTCCACCCGGAGTGTGGCACCGGCAGGGTTGACGGGAACCACCCGGCGCTGACGATAGGCTGGATTCATGACAGTCCGGATCAACCCGAGTATTCTTTCCGCCGATTTTGTGAACATGCAGGCGGACCTTGAGCGCATTGCCAACGCCGACTTCGTGCACGTCGACGTGATGGACAACCACTTCGTGCCGAACCTCACCTTTGGGCCCCAGATGGTCCGCCGCATCCAGGACGTTTCGCCGGTGCCGCTCGACATCCACCTGATGATCAGCGACGCCGACCGCACCGCCCCCGAGTACGCCGAGATCGGTGCCGCCTCGGTCACCTTCCATGCGGAGGCCGCCGAAAACCCGATCACCCTCGCGCGTCGCCTGCGAGACATCGGATCGCGGGCGGGCATCGCGCTGAAGCCCGGCACCCCGATCGAGCCCTACCTTGAGCACCTGGACGAATTTGACCAGATTCTCATTATGACCGTCGAGCCCGGTTTCGGTGGTCAGTCGTTCATGGCCGACATGATGCCGAAGCTTGCCGCACTCTCGGCCGAGGCGAAGCGCCGCGGTTCGAACGTCTGGCTCCAGGTGGACGGCGGCATCGCCGAGTCGACCATCGCGCAGGCCGCCGAGGCCGGCGCCGACACCTTCGTGGCGGGCTCCGCCGTGTACGGTGCCGACAGCCCCGCGCTCGCTATTGACGCGCTGCGCGACCTCGCCGCCGCCCACCGCCACTAGCGGGAGGCCGATCCTCGATCGGCACCGAGCAATACCGGCACACTAACGTGCGTGAAATCCGGGCATATTCCCGCCGGAAACCGGGCTCCGCGGTCTTCGCGGGGCCCGGTCACCTAGTAGTGTGAACCTCGTGAAGAATTTCGACACCCTGTTTACCGAACTGACCCAGAAGGCGCTGGAGCGCCCCGAGGGTTCAGGAACGGTGGCCGAACTCGACCGTGGCATCCACGGCATCGGCAAGAAGATCGTGGAGGAGGCGGCCGAGGTATGGATGGCCGCCGAGTTCCAGAGCAATGATGACGCCGCTGAGGAGATCTCGCAGCTGCTCTACCACCTGCAGGTGATGATGATCGCCAAGGGCCTGACCCTGGAGGACGTGTATCGACATCTGTGAAGCCCCCGCTTCACCCTCGATACCCACTTTCAATCAAAAGGTTCCCCCAATGCTGAGAATTGCCATCCCCAATAAGGGATCGCTGTCCGAGACCGCCACCCTGATGCTCGCCGAGGCCGGCTACGCGACCCGTCGCGACCCCAAGGAGCTGCACCTCGTCGACGCCGAAAACGACGTTGAGTTCTTCTTCCTGCGCCCCCGCGACATCGCGACCTACGTGGGCTCCGGTGCCCTCGACGTCGGCGTCACCGGCCGCGACCTGCTGCTCGACTCGGGCTCGGACGCCCGCGAAATTGAGCCGCTGAACTTCGGCGACTCCACCTTCCGTTTTGCCGGCCCCGCCGGGAAGTTCAGCGAGCTGAGCGACCTCGAGGGCGTACGCGTGGCTACCAGCTACCCCGGCCTCGTGGGCGACTTCCTCGCCCAGCACGGCGTCACCGCCCACCTCGTGAAGCTTGACGGCGCGGTGGAGTCCGCGGTGCAGCTCGGCGTGGCCGACGCGGTGGCCGACGTGGTCTCGACCGGTGCCACCCTGCGCAAGGCCGGCCTCGACATCTTCGGCCCCGTGATTCTCGAATCCACCGCCGTGCTCATCCGCTCCGAGATCGAGCAGCCTGGTCTCGCGACCCTGCGCCGCCGCCTCGAGGGCGTACAGGTGGCCCGTCAGTACGTGCTGATGGACTACGACCTGCCGCTGTCGCTGCTGGATGAGGCCACCGCCATCGCCGGTGGACGTCAGTCGCCGACGGTCTCGCCGCTTCGCGAGCCCGAGTGGGTCGCCGTGCGCGTCATGGTGCCCAAGCGTCGCACCAACCAGATCATGGATGCCCTCTATGAGCTCGGTGCGCGCGCCATCCTGGTCAGCGCGATCCACGCCGCTCGTCTGTAGGGGAGCATCATGTCTCTTGCTACCCGCGTAATCCCGTGTCTCGACGTGGCGAACGGCCGCGTCGTCAAGGGCGTGAACTTCCAGAACCTGCGTGACCAGGGCGACCCGGTTGAGCTGGCGGCAAACTACGCCGCCCAGGGTGCGGATGAGATCACCTTCCTCGACGTCACCGCCACGGTGGACGGCCGGGCCACCACCTATGACGTGGTCACCCGCACCGCCGAACAGGTGTTTGTCCCGCTGACCGTGGGCGGTGGTGTGCGCTCCGCCGAGGATGTCGCCCGCCTGCTCGGCTGCGGTGCCGACAAGATTGGCGTCAACAGCGCGGCCATTGCCCGTCCCGAACTGATCGGCGAGATCGCCGATCGTTTCGGCGCGCAGGTCGTGGTGCTGTCCCTCGACATCAGCCGCGACGCATCGGCTCCCTCCGGATTCGTGGTCACCACCCACGGCGGCCGAACCAAGACCGAACTCGATGCGCTGGCCTGGGCCAGCGAGGCCATCGAGCGCGGCGCCGGGGAGCTGCTGGTTAACTCGATCGACGCCGACGGCACCCGCGATGGCTTTGATCTTGAGCTGATTCGCGCGATTCGCAAGATCTCCCACGTTCCGGTGATCGCCTCCGGTGGCGCCGGTGAGCTCGCCCACTTTGCCCCCGCCGTGCAGGCCGGGGCCGATGCGGTGCTGGCCGCCAGCGTGTTCCACACCGGTCTGCTGACGATCGATCAGGTGAAGGGCGCTCTCGCGGCCGAGGGAATCGAGGTGCGGCGATGAGCGGCGTCGTGACGCTGAACACGTCGAGCCCCGAGGCCGTCGCGGCGAGCGTGACCTACGACGAGCACGGACTCGCCCCGGCGATCATTCAGGAGGTGGGCACTGAGCGGGTGCTCATGCTCGGATACGTCAACGCGGAGGCGCTGCGGCGCACCCTGACCGAGGGGAGGGTCACCTTCTGGTCGCGATCGCGCCAGGAGTTCTGGCGAAAGGGAGACACCTCCGGCCACGCGCAGTATGTCCGGGATGTCAGCGTTGACTGCGACGCAGACACCCTGCTCATTCGCGTCGTGCAGATCGGAGCCGCCTGTCACACCGGCTCTCACTCGTGTTTTGATGAGCGCACGGTACCGGCGATTTCGGGTCAGGTTCCCGAACGCCCCTAGCCACGTGCACAAACGCCCGCTAGCCTCAAACACAGGCGCGGCGCGAACCCTCGGGAGTTTTGATGAGTAACAGTATGTCCGGCACCACCACCCGTGCCGACTTCGATGCGCTGAGTGCGGCCGGCGCGCACCGGGTCATTCCGGTGGCGCGGGAGATCTTTGCCGATGGGGAAACCCCGGTCGGAATCTACCGCAAACTCGCGGCCGATCGCCCCGGCAGCTTCCTGCTGGAATCCGCCGAGCAGGGCGGCATCTGGTCGCGCTACTCGTTTATCGGCGTCGACTCCTTCGGCGTCCTGACCGAGCGTGAGGGCGCAAGCCACTGGATCGACTACGACCTCTCGGTCGAGCGCGCGTTTGGCGACAACCTGCCCGCGGCGCCGCTCGATGCGGTCGACGCCTTCTACCAGCGCTGGGCCGGCCCCCGCATCGAGGGCTTCGCGCCGCTCACCGGTGGCCTCGTCGGGTTCATCGGCTGGGAGGCCATCCGTCAGATCGAGAACCTGCCGGATGCCCCGCCGCGCGAAATCCCGGTGCCGGACCAGGCACTCAGCTTTGTCGAGAGCCTCGCGGTGTGTGATCACCGCTCGGCCACCGTGCGCCTGATCGTCAACGTCCTGCTGGATGATGACCGAGACGGCGATGCGCGCTGGGCGGCCGCACAGGCCAAGCTGGATGCGCTGCAGTCCGGGCTCGCTCAGCCCGCCGAGGCCTGGCTCGCCGAGGCCGACTTCAGCCTGGTGGCGGAGCCCACCCACCGCACCGACCCGCAGGACTACCTGGACGGCGTGCTCGCCTCCCAGGAGTACATTCGCGCGGGCGACATCTTCCAGGTGGTGCTCTCGCAGCGCTTCGACCTGGAGTGCAGCGCAAACCCGGTGGACGTCTACCGGGTGCTGCGCGCGCTCAACCCGAGCCCGTACATGTACCTGTTTGCGCTGGAGGACGCCGATGGTCGCGCCTTCCACGTCGTGGGCTCCTCGCCCGAGGCGCTGGTGAAGTCGGAGGAGGGCCACCTCATCACGCATCCGATCGCCGGATCGCGTCCGCGCGGTCGCACCCCGGAACAGGATGCCGAGCTCGCCGACGAACTCCTCGCGGATGACAAGGAGCGTGCCGAGCACCTGATGCTCGTGGACCTCTCCCGCAACGACCTCGCCAAGGTCTGCACTCCGGGTACCGTCGAGGTGACCGAGTTCATGCGGATCGAGCGTTTTAGCCACATCATGCACCTGGTGTCCTCGGTCGAGGGCACCCTCCGGCCGGAGGCGAGCCCGGTGGATATCTTCCGCGCCACGTTCCCGGCGGGCACGCTCTCGGGGGCCCCGAAGCCGCGCGCCCTGGAGATCATCGACGAACTTGAGCCCGCCCAGCGCGGTGTCTACGGGGGAGTCGTGGGCTACTTCGGCCTCTCCGGAGACACCGACCTCGCCATCGCGATCCGCACCGCCACCATCGTGGACGGCGTGGCACACGTGCAGGCTGGTGGCGGACTCGTCGCCGACTCGGTACCCGAACTCGAGGCGGCCGAGAGCCGAAACAAGGCCGCGGCACCGCTGCGTGCGGTCGCCATTGCCAACACCCTTGCAAGGATTTCATGACTAGCGCAACACCGAACGACCACGCCGAGACTCCGCAGGATGCCGAGGTGACTGCTGCTGACGCAGCGACCGCTGATGCATCGGGCGCCGAGGCGGCGACCGCACTCCGCACCAAGCGTGCACGCGGGTTGAAGAACCGGGCGTTGCTGCTCCTGCTGGTCGCCGGCGGGCTGGGCCTGCTGGCCTGGACCCAGACCTGGGTCACCCTCACCGTCCTGATCCCGAGTGGCGGAAGCCGCAGCCTCGAGGTTGCCGGTTCCGTCGCGGCCCCGGCGCTCACCGCCCTCGCGCTGTCGCTGTTAGCCCTGGCCGGCGCGCTGTCGATCGCCGGCTACGTGTTCCGACTGATCATGGGTGCCCTCGCGGTCATCCTCGGCCTGTGCATCGCGCTGGAGACCTCGATGGTGCTGCTGAACCCCGGGGCTTCCGCGGGGGCCGCCGTGACCGAGGCCACCGGTATCGCCGGTGCCAACTCGATCGCGACCGTGACCACCTCCTCGACCGTCACGTTCTGGCCGTACCTGGCCCTGCTGGGTGCCGCCCTCGCGGTGTTCACCGGTTTCCTGGTGATTCTCACCGCGAAGCACTGGCCCGGTGCCGCCGGCCGTAAGTACCAGGTCACCCCGCGCGTGCGCATCGACGAGGACGGCGAAATGCCCGACGCGGTGGACAGCTGGGATGATCTGACCCGCGGGGATGACCCCACGGCTCCGGCCGCCCGCTAGCCCGCATTGATTTTGGCACCCGCGTGGGTGCACAAGCCCCCGGCGATCCCCGATAGGATGGATCCGCCCATTCGTTTAAGGAGTTTCATGAGCACCGACATTTCCGATCCCGGACACGGACACTCGCCCGCCGCCTGGACGGCCGTCATCATCATGCTGGCAGCATTCACCCTCGGCACCGTCGCCTTCTGGTTTGAGCAGGCCTGGCTCGTCTGGGCCTCCGCCGGCCTGATCGCCGTGGGTGCGCTCGTAGGCTGGATCCTGTCGAAGGCCGGTTGGGGCGTCAAGGGCCCCAAGTACGTCGCCAAGAGCCACTAGGCATGCTCGCCGACCTGATGGCGGGCGCGGCGGCGGATGCCGTCGAACGTGAGCGGCTAAAGCCGCTCGAGCAGGTGCGCGCCGAGGCGCTCGCCCGCCCGGCCGCGATCGATGCCCTCGCCGCCCTGGCCCCGAGCGATCGGGTGAAGATCATCGCCGAGGTCAAGCGCGCGAGCCCCTCGCGCGGTGACCTCGCCGAGATCCGTGATCCCGCGCAGCTGGCGGTCTCCTATGAGGCCGGCGGCGCGAGCACCATCAGCGTGCTCACCGAGGGGCGGAAGTTCAAGGGGTCGCTCGCCGACCTCGAGGAGGTTCGCCGTTCGGTCGCCCTGCCAGTGCTGCGCAAGGACTTCATCTCGAGCCCGTACCAGGTGTACGAGGCCCGTGCGGCGGGTGCCGATCTGGTGCTGCTGATCGTTGCCGCACTGGATGATGCCGAGCTCGCCTCGCTGAACGCGCTCATCACCGAGCTGGGCATGACCGCCCTGGTGGAAACGCACAGCGAGGAGGAGCTGCACCGTGCGCTCGCGCTGGGCGCACAGCTGGTCGGCGTCAACGCGCGCAACCTTTCCACGTTCGAACTCGATCGTGACCTCTTCGGAACCCTCGCCCCGCAGATTCCCGCGGGTGTCATCCGGGTGGCAGAATCGGCCGTGCTCTCGCCGGCCGATGTCCGTCACTACCGCGATGCGGGGGCCGACGTGGTCCTGATCGGCGAGGCGCTCGTCACCGGAGACCCGGTCGCGACCCTCACTGAATACCTGGCGGTTTAACCCCTATGACGGATCTTCGTTCCGAAACCGGACCGTACTTCGGTGCGTTCGGTGGTCGCTATTCCCCCGAGTCGCTGATCGCGGCCCTCGATGAGCTCACCGAGGCGTGGGAGAGCGCCCGGAACGACGAGGCCTTCCTCGACGAGTTCCGTGCTCTGCTGCGCGACTATGTGGGTCGTCCCTCGATCATCACCGAGGTGCCCCGGTTCGCCGAGCACGCCGGTGGTGCCCGCATCATCCTGAAGCGCGAGGATCTGAACCACACCGGTTCGCACAAGATCAACAATGCGCTCGGTCAGGTGCTGCTCACCAAGCGCATCGGCAAGACCCGCGTGATCGCCGAGACCGGTGCCGGTCAGCACGGTGTGGCCACGGCCACCGCCGCGGCGCTGTTTGGTCTCGACTGCGTGATCTACATGGGCGAGGTCGACACCGAGCGCCAGGCGCTGAACGTCGCCCGGATGCGCCTGCTGGGTGCCGAGGTTGTTCCGGTGAAGACCGGTTCGCGCACCCTGAAGGACGCCATCAACGATGCGATGCGTGACTGGGTGACAAACGTCGAAAACACCAACTACATCTTCGGAACCGTGGCGGGCCCGCACCCGTTCCCGGCGCTCGTGCGCGACCTCCAGAAGGTCATCGGCGAGGAGGCGCGCCAGCAGGTCCTCGACCTGACCGGCACGCTGCCCACCGCCGTGACCGCCTGCGTGGGCGGGGGATCGAACGCGATGGGTATCTTCCACGCGTTCCTCGACGATGAAGACGTTGCGCTGTATGGCTTCGAGGCCGCCGGTGAGGGCGTCGACACCCCGCGGCATGCGGCAACGATTACCAAGGGTCGCCCGGGTGTTTTGCACGGCGCGCGCTCGTACCTGCTCCAGGATGAGGACGGCCAGACCATCGAGTCGCACTCGATCTCTGCCGGTCTCGACTATCCCGGTGTCGGCCCCGAGCACTCGTGGCTGGCCGATCTCGGCCGCGCGCAGTACCGCCCGATCACCGATGCCGAGGCGATGGAGGCCTTCCGCCTGCTGAGCCGCACCGAGGGCATCATCCCGGCGATCGAGTCCTCGCACGCGCTGGCCGGCACGCTCAAGCTCGGCCGTGAGCTCGGCCCGGATGCCACCATCCTGGTGAGCCTCTCCGGTCGTGGCGACAAGGACATGGAAACCGCGGGTCGCTACTTCGACCTGATCGACGAGGGAGCCACGCAGCTGTGACCCAGGTACACGACACCCTCGCGGCCCTGCGCCGCGACGGCTCCGGGGCCCTGATCGGATACCTTCCGGTTGGATTCCCCGATTTCCAGACCAGCGTGGACGCCGCGGTTGCCATCGCCGAAAACGGCGTGGACATCATCGAGCTCGGCGTCCCCTATTCGGACCCGGTGATGGACGGCGCGGCCATCCAGGCCGCCACCGTGCAGGCGCTGGCCGGCGGGTTCAAGCTGGCCCACGTCTTTGAGGCGGTGCGCCAGATCCGCGCCCGTGTGGACGTCCCCGTGCTGCTCATGACCTACTGGAACCCCGTGATTCAGTACGGTCCCGAGCGCTTTGCCGACGATCTCCTGGCCGCCGGTGGTGCCGGACTCATCACCCCGGACCTCATCCCGGATGAGGGGGCCGACTGGCTCGCCGCCTCGGACCGCACCGGCCTGGAGCGCATCTTCCTCGCGGCCCCGAGCTCGAGCGATGAGCGCCTGAAGACGGTGTCCGATCTCAGCCGCGGCTTCGTGTACACGGTCTCCACGATGGGCATCACCGGTGCCCGCAGCGAGATGGATGGCGCGGCGCGCGCACTGACCACCCGACTGCGTGCGGCGGGGGAGAACTTCGCCTGTGTGGGCCTCGGTATCTCGAGCGCCGAGCAGGTTCGCGACGTGCTGAGCTACGCTGATGGCGCGATCGTGGGTTCGGCCCTGGTTTCGGCTCTTGCCGAGGGTGGCGTTCCCGCCGTGGCCGCAAAGGCCGCGGAACTCGCCACCGGTAAGAGCGAGTCGAAGTAGAATTATCCGCGCCGCCAGGCGTATCTGAAGAAAGGCGTGACCCGGGTGATTTCCCTGAGTATCCCCAGCCCCGAGATTAACTCGTTTAATATCGGGCCCGTAACCATCTACTTCTATGCCCTGTGCATCATGGTGGGTATTATCGCGGCCGCGTTCCTCGTGAACCGTCGCCTGACCAAGATGGGTGCCGAGCCCTGGGTCGTGCTGGATCTGATTCTGCTGACCGTGCCCCTCGGCATCATCGGCGCACGAATCTTCCACGTGCTCACCCACCCGAACGACTACTTCTACCCCGGAGCGAACCTCTGGGAGGTCTTCGACATTCGAAGCGGTGGTATCGCGATCTTCGGTGCGCTGATCGGTGGTGCCGTGGGTGCCTGGCTCGGCTGCCGCTGGCGCGGACTGCGCTTCTGGGCGTTCGCCGACGCGCTGGCCCCCGGTCTGCTGCTCGCACAGGCATTCGGTCGCTTCGGCAACTACTTTAACCAGGAGCTCTTCGGCACCCCCACCGACCTGCCCTGGGGCCTCGAGATTGACTCCACCAACGCCGCCTGGCCGCTCGGCCTGCCCGCGGGTACCCTCTTCCACCCGACCTTCCTCTACGAGGTCATCTGGAACCTCCTGGGCGTGGCCCTGCTGCTGTGGCTGACCCGCAAGATTGCCATTGGCTGGGGCAAGCTCTTCGGCGTGTACCTCATCTGGTACGGTGCCGGCCGCGTGGTGTGGGAGTCGATTCGCATCGACCCGAGCGAAATTTTCCTCGGAGTTCGGGTAAATGTTTGGGCCGCTCTGCTCGCTCTGATCGTGGGAATTGTCCTGATCATCGTGCAGAACAAGCGCCACACCGGTCTGATCCCCTCGCCGTATGTGCCGGGTCGTGGCTGGAAGGACGCTGAAGCTGGAGTAGGATCTTCACACACCGATGTGGAGTATGTGGATACCACTGATCCCTCGGTTCCGGCAACGGCGCCGGTTGCTGAATCGGCCACAAGCCGGGACGGCGCAACCTCCTAACCCGCTCGGGTTCAGCCAAAACATACCCAGTTTTACCGCTTCGGCCCGGGACAGGTTAGACCTGCCCCGGGCCAATGGCGTCCCATCCCCTAAACTCTCCGTGAGGGTGATCCATGACGCAACACAGTCCCTATCAAAGTTTCTCCGCTGTTCCCCCGCAGCAGGGTCTCTACAACCCGGCCCAGGAAAAAGACGCCTGCGGCCTGGCCGCCGTCGCCACGCTGCGTGGCACCGCCGGTCACGACATCATCGCGCTGGCCCTGCAGGCGCTGCGTAACCTCGAGCACCGCGGTGCGATCGGCTCCGATGCCGGCACCGGTGACGGTGCGGGTCTGCTGAGCCAGGTGCCCGACGCCTTCCTGCGCGAGGTCACCGAATTCTCTCTCCCCGAGGCGGGGGAGTATGCGGTCGGTATGGCATTCCTGCCGCTGAACGCCGATGAGCGCGCCGCCCAGAAGGCCGCGATCGAGAAGATCGCCGCCGAGGAGGAGCTTGACGTCCTCGGCTGGCGCGAGGTTCCCACCGACCCCGAACACCTCGGTACGCTCGCCCGCGAGGCCATGCCCGCGTTTGAGCAGCTGTTTGTGCGCGTCCAGACCGAGATCGCTCACCACGCTCCCGAGCCGCAGCTGCACGAGCACTCGCCGATCGAGCCGGGCGCTCCCGAGGAGGTGCAGGAAACCCACAACCGTGCCGACCACGCTCCGATCGAGCCCGGCGCCCCCGAGAAGGACTTTACAAACCTCTCTGCAGTCAGCACCGCAACATCCTCGATCCCCACGATCGTCAGTTCCACCCCCTCGTCGAGCGCCTCGATCCCCACTCCCGCGCGCTCCGAGGATACTTCCACCGCGGCCCCCACGGCCGCCGCGCGTCCCGCCCGCCCGGATCCCCTTCTGCTGGATCGGCTGGCCTACCGACTGCGCCGTCGCGCCGAACACGAACTCGGCGCCTACTTCGCCTCGCTGTCGAGCCGCACCCTGGTCTACAAGGGCATGGTGACCACGCTCCAGCTCGAGCCGTTCTACCCCGATCTCTCGGATGAGCGCTTTGCCTCGAAGCTCGCCCTCGTGCACTCGCGCTACTCCACGAACACGTTCCCGTCCTGGCCGCTCGCGCAGCCGCTGCGCATGCTCGCGCACAACGGCGAGATCAACACCGTCGAGGGCAACCGCAACTGGATGCGTGCGCGCCAGTCGCAGCTCGCCAGCGACCTGCTGGGCGACCTCTCGCCCCTGCTGCCCATCTGCACCCCCGGTGCCAGTGACTCCGCATCGCTCGATGAGGTGTTTGAGCTGCTGACCCTGTCGGGCCGCTCGATCACGCACGCGATGACGATGCTGGTGCCCGAGGCCTGGGAGAAGAAGGCCGGGCTGGACGACAACCTGCGCGCGTTCTACGAGTTCTCCGCGCTGCAGATGGAGCCCTGGGACGGCCCCGCCGCCCTGACCTTCACCGACGGCACCCAGGTGGGCGCCACCCTCGACCGCAACGGTCTGCGTCCGGGCCGCTGGCTCGAGACCACCGACGGACTCGTGGTGCTCGGTTCCGAGATCGGCATCCTGCCGATCGAACCCGAGCGCGTGGCCCGCAAGGGTCGCCTGCGTCCCGGCCAGATGTTCGTGGTGGACACCGCCGAGGGCCGCATCATCGAGGACGCCGAGGTCAAGAAGGGTCTCGCCGAGGCCGAGCCGTGGGCCAAGTGGCTCGAGACCGAGCAGATCGGTCTCGAAGACCTGCCCGAGCGCGAGCACATCGTGCACACTGCCGCTTCGATCACCCGCCGTCAGCGCACGTTCGGGTACACCGAGGAGGAGGTGCGCATCCTGCTCGCCCCGATGGGACAGCACGGTGCGGAGCCCCTCGGCGCGATGGGATCGGACACCCCGATCGCCGTGCTCTCGGACCGCCCGCGCCTGGTGTTTGACTACTTCACCCAGCGCTTTGCCCAGGTGACCAACCCGCCGCTGGATGCCATCCGCGAGGAGCGGGTCACCTCGCTCTCGATCGGCCTGGGCCCCGAGCACAACCTGCTCGAGGACGCCCCCGCGCACGCCCGCCGCGTGATCCTGAAGTTCCCGGTGATCAACAACGATGAGCTGGCCAAGATCCAGCACATCGAGCCCGAGGACCTCTCGAGCGCGCCCGCCGAGCTCGCGGTGACCATCCGTGGCCTCTACCGCTTCGACCGCGGCGAGCACGCCCTGCGTGACCGCCTCGAGGAGATTCGGGACGAGGTCGACATCGCGCTTGCCCGCGGTGCCGAGTTCCTCGTGCTGAGCGACCGCGAGTCCACCAAGGACCTCGCGCCGATCCCGTCGCTGCTGCTGCTCTCGACCGTGCACCACCACCTGGTGCAGCGCGAGAACCGCATGCGCGTGGGCCTGATCGTCGAGGCTGGCGACGTGCGCGAGGTGCACCACGTGGCCCTGCTGATCGGCTATGGCGCGACCGCGGTCAACCCGTACCTCGCGATGGAGACCTGCGAGCACCTGACCCGCACCGGTGTGATCACCGGGATCACCCCGGAGCAGGCCGTCAGCAACGTGATCTATGCCCTGGGCAAGGGTGTGCTGAAGATCATGTCGAAGATGGGTATCTCGACCGTGTCGAGCTACGCCGGCGCGCAGGCGTTTGAGGCCGTGGGTCTCTCGCAGGAACTGGTGGACGGCTACTTCGGTGGTACCGTCAGCACCCTCGGCGGCGTAGACCTCGGCGTGCTCGCGGCGGAGACCATGTCTCGGCACACGAGCGCCTACCCGGACAACTCCGCCGAGCGGGTGCACGAGCGCCTAAACACCGGTGGCGAGTACCAGTGGCGTCGCGACGGTGCCCCGCACCTGTTCAACCCGGAGACCGTGTTCAAGCTGCAGCACGCCACCCGCACCCGCCGCTACGACATTTTCCGCGAGTACACCGCCCTGGTGGACGAGCAGAACGAGAAGCTGATGACCCTGCGCGGTCTGTTCCGCCTCGAGGGCCACGGGCGCACCCCGGTGCCGCTGGATGAGGTGGAGTCGGTAGCCGACATCGTGAAGCGCTTCTCGACCGGCGCGATGAGCTACGGCTCGATCTCCAAGGAGGCGCACGAGACCCTGGCGATCGCAATGAACCGCCTCGGCGCGAAGTCGAACACCGGCGAGGGTGGCGAGGACACCGAGCGTCTGCTCGACCCCGAGCGTCGCTCCTCGATCAAGCAGGTGGCCTCCGGCCGCTTCGGTGTGACCAGCATGTACCTGACCCACGCCGACGACATCCAGATCAAGCTCGCCCAGGGTGCCAAGCCCGGCGAGGGTGGTCAGCTGCCGCCGACCAAGGTGTACCCCTGGGTCGCCCGCACCCGTCACGCGACCCCGGGCGTCGGGCTCATCTCGCCGCCCCCGCACCACGACATCTACTCGATCGAGGACCTCAAGCAGCTCATCTTCGACCTGAAGCGCGCGAACCCGAGCGCCCGCATCCACACCAAGCTGGTCAGCCAGGCCGGTATCGGTGCGGTGGCCGCGGGTGTGGCGAAGGCGCTGTCGGACGTGATCCTCGTCTCGGGGCACGACGGTGGTACCGGTGCCTCCCCGATGAACTCGCTCAAGCACGCGGGTACCCCGTGGGAGCTCGGCCTCGCCGAAACCCAGCAGACCCTGATCCTGAACAACATGCGTGACCGCGTGGTGGTCCAGGTGGATGGCCAGCTGAAGACCGGCCGCGACGTCATCATCGGCGCGCTGCTCGGTGCCGAGGAGTTCGGTTTCGCGACCGCGCCGCTCGTGGTTTCGGGCTGCATCATGATGCGCGTCTGCCACCTCGACACCTGCCCGGTGGGTGTGGCCACGCAGAACCCCGTGCTGCGCGAGCGCTTCAACGGCAAGCCTGAGTTTGTGGTGAACTTCTTCGAGTTCATCGCCGAGGAGGTGCGCGAGTACCTCGCCGCCCTGGGCTTCCGCACGCTGGATGAGGCTATCGGCCGGGTGGATCTGATCCACGCCGGAGACGCCGCCGCACACTGGAAGGCACGGGGACTCAACCTCGAGCCGCTGCTCTACCGCCCCGAGACCGATCAGGCCCTGCGCGGAATCCGCACCCAGGACCACGAGCTCGAAGAGCACTTCGACAACCAGCTGATCGAGCACGCCCGTGCGGCGCTCGAGCACGGCGAGCCGGTGGCCATTGATCTGCCGATCAACAACACCGACCGCGCCGTGGGTACGATGCTGGGCCACGAGGTCACCCGCCGTTTCGGTGAGGCCGGGCTGCCGGAATCAACCGTCGAGGTGACGCTGCGCGGCACCGCCGGGCAGTCGCTCGGTGCGTTCATGCCCGCCGGTATCGCGCTGCGCCTGGAGGGCGAGGCCAACGACTACGTGGGTAAGGGGCTCTCGGGTGGTCTGATCACCCTGCGTCCGCCGCGTGAGGCCAGCTACCGTGCGGAGGAGTCGGTGATCGCCGGCAACGTGATCGGATACGGTGCTACCTCGGGCCAGATCTTCCTGCGTGGCATCGTCGGTGAGCGCTTCCTGGTGCGTAACTCCGGGGCCACCGCGGTGGCCGAGGGCGTGGGCGACCACGCACTGGAGTACATGACCGGCGGCGAGGCCCTGATTCTCGGCCCGACCGGCCACAACGTGGGTGCGGGTATGTCCGGTGGTGTCGCGTACATCTACCGGTTGAACCCGGAGGCGGTGAACCCCGACGCACGCCGTACCGGCGAACTCGGCATTCACCCGCTCGAGCCCGCCGATCAGGAGCGCCTGAACACGCTGCTCCGTCGCCACTTCGAGGCCACCGGCTCGCCGGTAGCCGAGGCGATCCTTGCGGACTTCGAGTCCGCATCCCGTGAATTTTCTAAGCTCGTACCGCGCGATTTCGCCGCGGTGCAGGCCACCCGTGCGGCGGCCGAGACCGAGGGTCTCGACCTGGACGGCGACGTGGTCTGGGAGCGCATCCTGGAGGTGACCCGTGGCTAACCCGCGCGGATTTATGGAGACCACGCAGCGCGAAACCGCTGCCCGCCGCCCCGTTTCGGTGCGCATCATGGACTGGAAGGAGGTCTACGACAAGCGCGATGGCGCGGTCGTGGCCCGCCAGGCCGGACGCTGCATGGACTGCGGTGTGCCGTTCTGCCACCAGGGCTGCCCGCTCGGCAACATCATCCCCGAGTGGAACGACCTGGTGCGCCGGGGCGAGGGCCACGCGGCCATCGAGCGCCTGCACGCGACCAACAACTTCCCGGAGTTCACCGGAAAGCTCTGCCCGGCTCCCTGTGAGAGTGCCTGCGTGCTCGGTATCAACCAGCCCGCCGTCACGATCAAGGAGGTCGAGGCCTCGATCATCCAGGATGCCTGGGACAACGATTGGGTGCAGCCCCAGCCGCCCGAGCGCATCACCGGCAAGACCGTGGCCGTGGTCGGGTCGGGCCCCGCGGGTCTCGCCGCCGCCCAGCAGCTGACCCGCGCCGGTCACACCGTGGCCGTGTACGAGCGTGAGGACCGCATCGGCGGCCTGCTGCGCTACGGCATCCCGGACTTCAAGATGGAAAAGGGCGACATCGACCGCCGCCTGGACCAGATGCGCGCCGAGGGCACCCGCTTCCGCGCGGGCGTCAACATCGGGGTGGATCTCACCTGGGAGGCCCTGCGCAAGCGCTTTGACGCCGTGGTCGTGGCCACCGGTGCCACCGTCCCGCGCGATCTGCCGATCCCGGGCCGCGAATTCTCCGGCGTGCACTTCGCGATGGACTACCTGGTGCCGGCGAACCGCGCGGTGGCGGGGGAGACTCCGGAGAACCTGATCGATGCCCGTGGCAAGCACGTGGTCATCCTCGGTGGTGGCGACACCGGTGCCGACTGCATCGGTACCGCGCACCGTCAGGGTGCCGCATCCGTGACGACGCTGGCCATCGGCAAGCAGCCGGGCATCACCCGCGGTGACGCTCAGCCGTGGCCGACCATGCCCACGCTGTTTGAGTACCAGAGCGCACACGAGGAGGGTGGCGAGCGCGAGTATCTGGTCTCCACCGTCGAGTTCCTGTCCGATGAAGATGGGAATGTGTGCAGCATTCGGGTCGCGGAGACGGAGTTTGTGGATGGACGGCGCGTCCCGAAGGCCGGAACCGAGCGTGAAATCCCGGCTGACCTGGTTTTCCTTGCCCTGGGCTTCACCGGGACAGAGGGCGACACGGTACGCGACCAGCTCGGCCTTCCGATTGCCACACAGGGTAACCTGGAGCGAGACAATGATTACCGGACCAACCAGCCCGGGGTCTTCGTTGCCGGTGACGCCGGCCGCGGTCAGTCGCTCATCGTATGGGCGATTGCCGAGGGTCGTGCGGCTGCCGCTGCGGTAGATCGCTACCTGGAAGGCACCAGTTCTCTGCCAGCTCCGGTGCACGCTCATGAGCGCGCACTCTCGCTGTAATCACCCCTGCCGCGGCATGTGCCGCAGAAGTTTGGAGCTCTATACCCATGAGACGCGCAAAAATTGTCGCGACACTTGGTCCGGCCACGAACACGTATGAGAACATTCGCGCGATCCTTGAGGCTGGCGTCAACGTCGCTCGGATGAACCTCAGCCACGGTGACTACTCGGTCCACGAGGCCGTGTACACCAACGTGCGCAAGGCCGCAGCGGATCTCGGTCACCCCACCGCCGTTCTTGTGGACCTTCAGGGCCCCAAGATTCGTCTGGGCAAGTTCGAGGGTGGTCCGTACGACCTCGCCGAGGGCGATGTGTTCAAGATCACGACCGACGACATCATCGGCAACAAGGACATCTCGTCCACCACGTTCAAGGGCCTGCCCGCGGACGTCAAGGTGGGCGACCCGCTGCTGATCGATGACGGCAAGGTTGGCCTCCAGGTCACCGCCGTTGACGGCAACACCGTCACCACCGTCGTGACCGTGCCCGGCCCGGTCTCGAACAACAAGGGCATCAACCTGCCCGGCGTTGCCGTGAACGTTCCCGCACTGAGCGAGAAGGACGAGGCGGACCTCCGCTGGGGCCTGAACCTCGGTACCGACTTCATCGCCCTGTCCTTTGTGCGTGACGCAGCCGACATCGTGCGCGTTCACGAGATCATGGACGAGGAGGGTCGCCGCGTTCCGGTGATCGCCAAGATCGAGAAGCCGCAGGCCGTGGACAACCTCGAGGAGATCATTGAGGCCTTTGACGGCATCATGGTTGCCCGTGGTGACCTCGGTGTCGAGCTTCCGCTCGAGGCCGTGCCGATCGTGCAGAAGCGCGCCATCGAGCTGTGCCGTCGCGCCGCCAAGCCGGTTATCGTCGCAACCCAGATGCTGGAGTCGATGATTTCGAGCCCGCGTCCGACCCGCGCCGAAACCTCCGACGTCGCAAACGCCGTCCTCGACGGTGCCGACGCGGTCATGCTCTCGGGCGAGACCAGCGTGGGTGCCTTCCCCGTGATCACCGTGGCCACCATGGCACGCATCGTGGAGTCCACCGAGGAGCACGGCCTGGAGCGCATTCCCGCTCTCGGCAGCAAGCCCCGCACCCAGGGTGGCGCCATCACGGCCGCCGCCGCCGAGGTGGGCGAGTTTGTTGACGCGAAGTTCCTCTGTGTGTTCACCGAGACCGGCGACTCCGTTCGCCGCACCTCGCGTCTGCGCAGCCGCATCCCCGTACTCGGCTTCACCCCGCTGGAGTCGACCCTGCGTCGCATGCAGCTGAACTGGGGTGTTGAGGGTCGTCTGATCGAGACCGTCACCCACACCGACGCCATGTTCGGCCAGGTGGACGACGCTCTGCTGGGCGAGGAAATCGCCGAGCAGGGTGACAAGGTTGTCGTCATCTCCGGTTCGCCCCCCGGAATCTCCGGTTCGACCAACGACCTGCGCATTCACCGCGTCGGCGATGCGGCGAACCAGATCGTTCCGGCGTACGAGAAGTAGCACGCCAACACCGCGGCCCCGGGGTTTTCCTCCGGGGCCGCGGTGTTTTTGCACCCCCGCCAGGGGGCTATTTTTGTGGGCGCGATCTCGGTAGTGTGCGGGCTATGACCTCCCGTGACGCCGCGCCCGTTCTCATTCCCGAAGGCACCGTATACACCGCCGAAGACATCACGTTCTGGGCGAATCCCGAGCGCCGTAGCCTCGATCAGGCGATCGCCGAGGCCGATGTGCTGGTGAGCTGCCCGCACTCGGGAGCGGCGATTCCGGCGGAGATCTCACCGTATCTGGCACCTGAGTTTACCCGGCGGTTGCAGTATGACTTTTCGGATGTGGCAACCTCGGCGATCGTGCGGCGCTGGGCGGAGATCGACCCGCGCATCGTGTACGTCGAGAACCCGCATCCGCGCCTCATCCGCGATCCGAATCGGGCGAAGCCCGAGGATCCCGCCGCGCTGCTGGCCGAGGCCATCGAGCGGGTGCGCGCGGCCGGGCCATATCAGCGGGTGGACCTCACCGGAGTGGACGCTATTCGCCCGGTGACGTTCTCGTTCTATCCGCTGCTGCGGGTGCCCGACACCGCGGCCGAGCTGAGTGAACTCACCCACACGTTTGCCCGGGTGGCAGAGCAGGGCCTCGGCGTATACGAGCGCACCCGGGACGACCTTACCGAGCGCTTTATCGCGGCCGCGTACGCGCGGGCCGCTCGTGAGGGCCAGGCACGCTTCACCCGGCTGTCGTTTCACGACACGATGAACACCACGACCACCCGGGAGGGGGCGGTGAACGTGGCACGTGAGGCGAAGGATCGCCTGCCCCGAATCGTGGCGCTGTCTAACCGGGGTGATCACGCGGGTAACCCGCGGCCCGAGGGGCCGGTCACCATGGATCCGGTGCGCATCCGCGTGCTCGCCGCCGCCCATCGCGAGGCCTTTGCCACCGAGCTGCCCGAAGACGTGGCGCTGAACCAGCCCTACCTCGGCAGCCAGGAGATCATCGCCGCGGGGGAGCGCTTTACCCGGGAGTATGACGCGCCGGATGCCGGCGTCCATCTCGACGCCGTACAGGCGGAGTTTCTGCGCGAATTCCTGCTCGGTAACGCCGCGGTATCCGTTCTACACGAGCCCGGCGAGGGCTGGATTACCGAGGATCCCGACCACATTGACGCCGTGGCACACGCCTGCCGCGACGCCTGGGACCGCTACCGCAGCGCCTAGCCCCGGGGACGACAGAACGTCCCCGCTCGCGGTGCGCGAGCGGGGACGTTCTGTGAGTCGCTTAGACCAGCGTCTGCCTCCGGGTCAGGGGCAGTGATCCGCGGGTGAGGAGCCAGGCGGCGAGTGCTCCCGCAAGGGGAACCACCGCGAGCAGGACACCAAACTGTACCCAGGGCACGACGAGCACGGCATCACGCGTGAGCGTAAAGATGAGGACCGCCGGTATCGCGCCCGCAATGAGTCCCAGTGCGGTGCCAAGGGTGGCCGTGAGGAGCGTCTGTGCGGCCGACACCGAGCGGCGGAGGCGGGTCGACGCACCCACCCCGGCGAGCGTCGCCTGGTCGGCGCGTCCATCGGCCAGGGCGAGGCCCGCGGTGATTCCCGCGGCGCTCAGTGTAATCAGGGCCGAGGCGAGAACGATCCACCACAGAACCTGCTGCAGGAAGGCGTTCGGCCCGCCTTCGATCCAGAGACTCGCGCCCTCGGCGAGCTGCTCAACCGCGGCCGTCATCCGGTCGCTCTCGGCCGTGGTCGGCATCTCCGCGAAGGTGAGGAGCTGGGTCACCGGAACCACCGTCATCCCGAGTTTCTTCGCGGTCTCGGGCGAGATGACGCCGTAGTAGGGAATGTCGACGTCGGGTTCCGCGACGCTCGCGGGGATAACATCTCCCGTGGAGATGTTCGGCTGGTATCCGGTGTAGAGTCCCGGGAATGCGGTTTCGCCGGCGATGGCCTCGACCTCATTGGTGTAGCGCACGATCGTTGCCGTGTTCTGCGCTCCGAGCATCGCCGGGCTGCTGAGCACGATCCCACCGTTACGCAGGGTCTCCTTCGCCTGGGCACCCGGTTCGCGGCCAAGAAGCGCGGCGAGATCGGACTCGTCGCCCACCGCGATCGCGGGCAGTCGGTTGATGGATCCGGGTCCGTGTGCCCCCGCACCCTGGCAGCGCCAGTCGGTGAGGTCCTTGGGAGAGCCGTCTCGTGCGATCTCGCAGCGATTTTCGTCTGGCCAGTACACGCTGAAGTTTTCGCAGGCGGTGGGATTGCCGCCGGCCTCTGCCTGGGCGGCAAAGGCGCAGGCGCGGTCGGGTTCGGGCCCGTAGAGCGTGTGAGAGGTGGGTGGGATGGCCACCGAGGCGGTCACTGCGGTGAGCACGCGCTCGGGGTCAACGCGGGTAACCCGGTCGATTTCATGGGTGGTGGGGGAGTACCGGTACTGTACGAGCTCGAGCGCCGCCTGATTCATATGCGCGTTCCAGTTGTAATTGCGCCGATCCTTCTCGGAGTTGCTCGCCATCGTCACCATGACGAGACTCGCGAGCATCGCGGCGGCCAGTACGGCCGCGACGGCGGGTGTCGCCCGGCCTCGGTTGCGCCCGGCGTCGCGAGCGGCCAGCCGCAGCGGTAGTGGCAGTCCGGCGGCACGCCGGGAGATCGCGTCGATCAGCGGTCCGGTCAGCACGATGAGCGAGGTTGCGAGTGCGAGTGCGCCGCCGATGCTGAGCGCCCACCAGAGTGAGCTGACGGCAGAGTCCTGGGGGAAGGGAGACAGCGTCAGCGTCAGCGCGACCATGCCTCCGAACAGCAGCAGGGCGATGATTCCGAAAATGACGCCGGCGATCAGCGCGCGACGGGTGGGGCCGGCCACCGTGCGCCCACCCTTTAGGGCGGCCAACGTGGCCTGCTTGGCGACCTGGCGGGCGGGGACGGAGGCCGCGACGAGCCCGGCCAGAAGCCCCACGATCACGACGAAGAGTGAGACCGGCCAGGCGATCTGCAGCGAGGCGAAGCGAGCGCTTCCCTCGGCCTGCGAGCCGAGGACCACGGCGACCCCGGCGGCCGTGCCCAGGGTTGCGCCGATGATTCCGCCAAGTAGGCCGAGCCAGATGCCGCTCGCGGTGACGACCTGTCGCAGGCTTGCGCTCTCGGCGCCGGAGGCCGAGAGCAGCGCGAGCTCGCGCTGCTGCCGGCGTGCACCCATGGCGAATGCCGCGCCCGCAAGCAGGCAGACCTCAAAGAGTGCGAGCACGCCCACCACGGCAATGAGGCCGGCAATCGAGAGGATTGTGACCAGGCGGTTGTCCTCGCTCAGGGTGGCTATCTCATCGCTGATCTCACCTCCCGTGGGCGGATTGATCAGGAGATCGCGGGAGGTGACCATGACGCCCTGTGCGTTGAGCGGGGCGGTATCACTCCAGGTGAGGGGGCGATCACCGACCAGGTAGACGGTGGTATCTGCGGGGTCGGTCCGGATCTCCGCGGGGACCTGATCCGGGGAGACAAAGAGTACCCGGGAGGAGTCATCCCGAGTCGCGGTGCGCAGGGTTCCCGTGACAACGACCGAGCCCAGCTGAGTCGAGAGCGTATCGCCGATTTTCCAGCCGCCGCTCTCGAGCAGCCCCGGGGAGACCAGCACCTCGTCGGTTCGTGCGGGTGCCCTGCCTTCGAGGAGCGTGTATTTGCCCGTGAAGGCTGGATTGAGGGGGTCCGTGGCGACGGTGGTCACGCTGACCGTCACGTCGTTTCGGGACATCGTGAGCGAGTACAGGTTCCAGGGGATTGCCGTGTATCCGGCCGGGGCGGCATCGATGGGGGGCGTGCGCTGGAAGTTTGGATCGTCGTCACCCGTGACTCCGGTGCCGCCCAGGTCTCCACGCGTGCCCTGATAGGCGTGTGCGTTGTTGACGTAGAACGGTGTCAGCCGGCCCTGGGTGGTGCCGAGCTCGGTGCGCGCCGTTTCCGCTCCCGAGGGGAAGGCACTCAGCGCCACGGTGCCCCCGAGAGCCACCCCGATGATGGGCAGCGCAATGAGGGCCACAATGAGGGCCGACCGGCCGCGATGCGCGCCGATGTCTCGACGGGCGATGCGGAGGCTCAACCGGGCGCGGCGAAGCCACCCACCCCGGGTGGGTTTCAAATCGAGTGACATGCTAGCGTGCCCCTCCGATGCGCTGAGTTCTGTGGATTCGCATGATCTAGGCGCTCCGCTCTGCAAGCAGGACCGCGGGGTCGCGCTGGGCGGCGGCCTGGTCGACGATGCGGCCATCCCGCAGGAAAACCACACGATCCGCCCAGCCCGCGTGGCGGGCCTCATGGGTCACCATGATCACCGCGGAACCAGCCTCCGCGCGCGAGCGCAGCACCTCGAGTACCTCGTCGCCGGTGGTGGAGTCGAGGGCCCCGGTGGGCTCATCGGCGAGGATCAGGCGTCGCTGACCCACGATGGCGCGGGCAATGGCCACGCGCTGCTGCTGACCGCCGGACATCTGGTCGAGGTAGCGGTCGGCGAGGTTGTCAATGCCCACCTGGCGCAGCGCGTCGTGCGCCTGGCGCTGGGCCTTGCGCAACGAGATGCCGTCGAGTTCACGGGGGAGGGCGACGTTCTCGAGTGCGGTGAGGGTGGGAATGAGGTTGAAGTCTTGGAACACATAGCCCACGGCGCGTCGGCGCAGTCGAGCGAGCTCGTTGATGCTGAGTCCACCGAGCGGGGTGCCCTCCACGAAGATCTCGCCCTCGGTGGCCTTATCGAGGCCCCCGGCGAGGGTGAGGAGGGATGACTTACCGGAGCCGGAGGGCCCCATCACGGCGACAAACTCGCCGGCGCTCACGGTGAGGCTGACGTTACGAAGCGCGGCGACCGAGTTGGCACCGGTGCCGTAGTGCCGGGACACCCCGGCGAGCTGCAGGATCTCGGTGCTCACCGCGCAACCTCCGCGGTCTCGGAGACGGAGGCGTGCGTCTGCGACCGCGTGGCGCGAACGATGGCGGCCCGCTTACTCAGCCAGCCCTCGCAGTGGTCGAGCCAGCGCACCTCGGCCTCGGTTTCGAAGATCAGGGCGTCGAGTACCAGGAGCCAGGCGGTGGAGTCTTCCGGGGCGTTCGCATCGGTGAGCTCGGCCGCGGCGGTGCGGCGCTGATGGGTATAGCCCTGCAGCACGGTGAGCGAGGCGGCACGCTGGGTCTGAATGATCGCGGTGACGTCGACCTCGGGCAGGGTCAGTGCGAGCGCGAGCTTGATTGCGAGCTCGTTGCGCGGCGGGTTCTGTCGAACAACCGGGGCGGCAAACCAGCTGGTGACCTCCGCGTGACCCGCATCGGTGAGGCGGTAAACCACGTGCCCATCGCCGTCGTCGCCATCGTTGATCACGAGCCCGTCGCGCTCCAGGCGGTCGAGCGTGGTGTACACCTGGCCGATGTTGAGTGGCCAGGTGGAGCCGGTGCGCTCCTCGAATTCGCCGCGGAGTTGATAACCATAGCGTGGACCCTCGCTCAGCAGAGCGAGGAGGGAGTGACGAATCGACATGTGATCCTCCAACCGGGCGCGAGCGCCGCGAGACAAACACGGCAGCCACTGCATACCGCGTATGTCTAAACATAGCTACTCGGTATGCAGTGGCGCAAGTGTTATGTCACCCTCGGTCGGAATGCGGGCCACTACCCCCAGAGCAGACCAAAAATCGCACCGGCGATAATGGTGAATCCGGCGAGCACCAGGGTGGGGACGAAGAATGAGTGGTCCACGAGTTTGGTACCGAGCTTGGTTGAACCGGTGTAGTCGAAGTTCGCCGCCGCGATCTGCGAGCCGTTGGTGGGAAGCAGGTAGATGCCGGCGAAGGCACCCGCCCACATGCCCGACAGGAGGCCGAGTGGAATTCCCGCGGCCAAACCAATGGGAACCACCGTTCTCGTGGCGGTGGACTGACTGGTGGTGAGCACACACACCAGGAAGATGCCGAGGGCGAAGATCCACGGCCAGTTGCCCACCCAGCCGCCGACGGTATCGGCGATGATCTGCTGGTGTGCGCCGAGGAAGGTGTCGGTGAGCCAGGCCAGACCGAACAGCGCGATCGCCGAAACCATACCGGCCTTGAATACGGTCATGGTCGGGATGTCCGCGACCTTCGGGCGAGCGATCAGCAGGATGATGGTACCCACGACAAACATCACGATCTCGATGATCGGGGTCATTGCGAGCGGTACCTCACCGGGCACGCCGTTCACGAGTCCCGGAACGACCGGTCGCAGATCCTTGAAGAGACCGAAGACCACGATCACGAGCACGCCACCGAGGAACACCAGCGCCGCGTTTCGGCCCTTCGTGGTGGGGGCGACATCCGCGTGGGTGAGCGCTCCGTCAGACTTTGGAGCCTCGAACTTTCCGGCCTTGATGTGAGCCTGGATTTCCGGGTCATCGGCGATATCCTTGCCGAGGCGAGAAACCACAAACGAGGCCAGCACGATGCCCACCACGGCGGCAGGGAAGGTGACCTTCACGATGTCGATGAGTTCGTAACCGTAGGCCGGGGCATCGGTGAGCGTCACCATCGCGGCCATCGCCGCCGACACCGGGCTACAGGCGAGCGCCACACCGGTGGCCACCACCGAGAGTGAGAGCGGCCGAGAGGGGCGAATGTTGTTCTTATAGGAGAGATCCTGGATGACCGGTAGCAGCGGGTACAGGATATTCGAGGTGCCGGCCCCCGCCGAAAACAGGAACGATACGAGCGGCGCCACCAGCGTGATCTGTTTCGGGCTGCGGGAGATGAGCTTTGCCGCGACGCCGACCATCCAATCGATACCGCCGGCCGCCTGCATCATCGAGGATGCCAGCACGACCGAGAGCACGATGAGCAGCGCATCGACCGGGGGAGACCCCACCGGTTCTCGGAAGACAAAGACCAGGACGGCGACGCCGGTGCCACCCCAGAGGCCGAGGCCCACGCCGCTCGATCGGGTACCCATGATGATGGCCCCGAGGACCACCAGCAGTTCTAAAACAAACGTGACGGCTTCCATAATCGAACCGGTTCCCTCCCCGAACGCACACCCAAAATGGGTGATTCTGCGCTCAGCATATACAGCGAGGCCCCCGCATGGCGCGGGGTAAATCAACCCAGAACGGGGAGGTGTGGGATATCGCGTTTGGGCCTAGTGTAGGTGGCGACCATCCCATTTTTGGCGGAACCACCCCTCCCGTCACTAAGGAGGTCAACCCGAACGCGGCCTTCCTTTACCCCAATCGAGGGAGGGCGCACACCCGAAGGATCACCGATGCGAACCCTTTCACCGCTTCGACTGCATTTCAGCTGGGACGCCCAAGCAGCCGATGTTGCCACCCATTTCGACACCACCCACACCGTACCCGCCGTCGTTCTTATCGGTCCAGCCGGGTGCGGAAAGTCCGCTATTGGCGGGCTCGTCACCGAGATGCTCGCCGATCGATTCGACATCGTCAACGTGCGCGGCGTCACGTTCGGAACCGAGAACGCCTACTTTGCGTTGGCGCACCTGATAACCGGCCCGCTCCAGGAGACGGACTCGCCGGTCGCGGTGCTGCGTCGCCTTGATGATTCCCTGCGGGCGCGCACGACCGGCCGCCCGGTCCTCGTGTACGTCCAGAACTTCGACCTCCTCGACCCGCAGAGCGCCGCGGTCCTCGCCACGCTCATGGGCGCGGGGGAGCACGCGTCCCTCATCACCTGCCACGAGGTGGAGGCTCAGCCCTCACTGATGGGGCCGATCGCCGCCGGGCTGATCGAACCTATCGAGGTGGCACCGCTCGGCACGCGCGTGGTGCTCGGCGCGCTCGAGAACGCCCTCGGCGGCACCGTACCGTTTCCGGTAGCCGAGCGTCTCAACCGGGCCGCCGGAGGAAACCCCACCCGGTTGCGTGTACTGGTGGAACAGACGCTGAGTGTCGACGCACTGACAAATCGCGATGGCGTGTGGGTTCTTGGCCGCGACGGCGTGCCCGAAACCTCGGTGCACGGGACGGGCGTACCGCTCACCAGCGTGTATGAGCTGCTGTCGGAACCCGAGCGAGAGGCGGCCGATCTGCTGGCCGTGTTTGATCGCATCCCCGCGCCGCTCATGATCGAACTGGTGGAGTGCGATGCCCTCACGTCCCTGGAGAAGGCCGGTGTTGTCACCTCGGGTGGTAATCCGCTCGCCTTTCAGCTGGTGACCAGCGCGATTACCGCGGCGTTTGCCGAGGTGCTTGCACCGGAGCGATTTCGCAGCATCTGGAATACGTTTCGTGACCGAGTGCGTGCGGCCGCGGGTGCGTTCGAACCCACCGCCGTCATGCGGGCCACCCGTGCGGGTATTCGGGTGGAACCCGCCGATACCTTTGCGGCGGCTCGGGCGGCCACTGGCCACCTGATGCCGCGGGTGAGTGAGCTCATGCTTGATCAGCTCGAACCGGGGTACCCCGGGGCGCTGCAGGTGCGCGCCGACAATGCGCGCCAGCGCGGCGATCTCGCGGCCGCCGAGGCGTTTGCCCTCGAGGAACAGCGCACGGCGATCTCGGTCGAGGCCCGGGCCAATACGTTCGCCTTCCTGTTCATCATCGCGCTCGAGGACCGGATGGATCTTGAACTCTCGGAGAGCCGTTTGTCCGCGATGGACGACTGGGTGCTGGGTGAGGCGCAGTCGTCCACGTATGCCCGTGGCCTGGCGCTGCTGTGCCGCCTCGTGATGTGTGCGCAGCGCGGGAACTGGCGGGAGATCATTGAACTCTCGCAGGGGCCCGACTTCCTGGTTGGACACGCTGATGTTCGCACCGTCAACGCGATGTTTGTGGCGGAGGCTCTGTGTACCACCGGGCGTCAGGTTGAGGGGATCGCGCTGGCGCGGCGGGTCTTTGCCGAGAGTATGACGATGCAGCCGCATCAGCTGCGAGGCGCGTCGATCATGGCGATGTGGCGCATCCACCTGCTGCGCGGCGAGTGGTTCGAGTGTCAGCAGCTCGCGCGCGAGCACCGCAACCGGTATCCGGAGCGCACGGACCACTCGGTGGCGATGGAGGAGCTCGCGGATGCCTACATCGTGCTGCTGCAGGGGCGAAACGAACGGGCCGAACGGCCGACACGTGCCGCTCGTGGCCTGTTTGCCCACCTTGACGGGGCCGCGGGATCCCGGGTGGGAGAGGTTTTCGGGCCGGCGGTGCCGAACGGCGCGTCGGGTGCCGCCCCGGAGGACGCCGCCGCCGAGGAGGGCGGTGAGCTTCCCCGTCCGATCCGGTTTATCGGGCAGGTGCTGATCTCGCGAGAGCACTACGATCGGGTTCCGCTGGCCGATGCCGTTGCCGGCCACATCCGCGTGGCGGATGAGTTTCACCTGCGCGGTGAGTACGGGTTTGAGCTCTTCGCGATCGCGAATCTGCTGCGGGTACTGCTCCGCCAGGACGCCCATGTGCTCGTGCGTGAGCGCGATCTCGTGCAGCGTGCGCGGCGCGTGATCCGGCGGGCGTTGACACACAACGACGGCCCCCTGGCCAGCGTGTGCGCCGCCTTCTCGGCGGCCCTGGCTAAGGACGGCCCCGCGGCGGCCAGCACCGGGCTGAGGCTCGGGGAGGCCCTGGGCCTTGGCGGGTTCATCCTTCGTGAGGATTCTGCGGGAGCCCCGGAAACCCGGGCCTCGGAGGGCTCGTCGAGCGAACCGGATGGGCTGTCTGAGCGGGAGCGTACGGTGTTCATCGCCCTGCGGGATGGGCTTCGAAACCGCGAGATTGGGATGCGTTTGGGGATCTCCGCACGCACGGCGGAGGGCTATGTTCAACGCCTCTACCGTCGCCTCGGTGTGCGTTCGCGAACCGAGTTGTTCGCGCTGTATCCGCCGAGCGAGGGTGCGCTGCCGATCGATCTCTTTGGTGGGGTGGGTGCGGATCCCGAGATGCCAACGGGGGCCGGTAGCGTCACACCGATTCGGCCGGAGCGTACGGGATGATTCGCCCGATTCGTCCGGAGGAGGCGCTGCCGCGCGGTGCGACGATCGTCCGCGATCGCGCCGTGGCGGCCCTCGGTATGCGCGCGGGCGCCGGAATCTGCCTGGTCTCTCCGGGCGGCATCGGCCTCCCGGATCTTGCCCGCGACGTGTGCGCGGCCGCGGATCTAAAAAACAGCGTGCGCGTTATCGGTAATGGGCGGATGACCGCGGTGCCACTCGGCGCGTTGGCCCCGTACCTCGGTCCGCTCGCGGGGGCGGCGGAACCAAACCTGCTCACGGCCCTCGGCGGCTTTCGCGGGGAGCTGCTGCGCCGCGCCGATACGCACGGCATCGCGATCGTGGTGGAGCAGGCCGAGCTGCTGGACCCGGCGAGCGCCGCCCTGCTGGCACAGGTGTCCGCGGAGCCGGAGATCAGCCTGATCATCCTGACCCCGGATACGGCCTGGTTGCCGAGGGACCTCCGAACCCTGCTGATCGAGGGCCAGCTGGTGGCGATCGAAAACTCCCCACTCAGCACGAGTGAGGTGGCCGAGTACGCGACCGCGCGGCTCGGGGGAATCGTGCCCTGGATCGTGGCGGACACCCTCGTACGGGTGGGGGGCGCGTTGCCGCAGACACTCGATGCCGCGCTTCAGGAGAGCGTGCGTGTGGGTGCTCTGGTGTGCCTGGATGGCGTCTGGCGGTTTACGTCCGAGCCGCGGCTGGGCTCCACCAGCGTGTGGCAGCTGCGCGGGTTGATCGCGCAGTTTGGTGCCAACGAGTCGGACGCCCTGGTGGCCACCGCCCTCGCGCACGCAATACCCACTCCCGTGCTGGTTTCCCTGTTCGGTAGTGGTGCGGTTGCGACCCTGCGCGGCACTGGTTTGCTCGTTCCCACCGTCCGGACCGAGCCCAGCGAGAGCGGCGTGGAGACCCTCACGATCTCCTCGGCGCTGGTGGCCGTGGTGCTTCGTGAATCGGCGTCGCTTACCGTGAGCCGCGCGCTATGGCGTCGGGTGTACCCGCTGCTGCCGCTTCCGGATGACGCGGGAACCACCCTGCGCTATGCTCAGTGGGCGCTGGAGTGCGGGGGTGAGATGGATTCCCAGGGCCTCACCGTGCTGGCTACCCTCGCAAACCGTGCCGATCGGCCAGCGCTTGCGCTGCACGCGGTGGCCCTTGACTCGACCCGTCCGCGGCCGGCCGCGATTCAGGTTCAGCGTGCCCGCGCACACTTCTATCTCGGTGAGATTGGCTCGGCGTTTCAGGTGGTTGAGGAGGCCCTCGAGGGGGAGTGCTCACCGGCCGATCTGCAGAGATTCACGAGCCTCCTGGCACACATCTACAGCACGACCGGGGTGGGGCGCTCCGAGGTTGATGCGGCGATCGCACGGTGGGCGGCCGCGGGGGAGGACAACGGGTACTACTCCGTTCTTGCGGCCCGGGCTACCGGGCTGACGCGTCCGCTACACGCGGTTTTTGGCGGTGACTATCGCGCCGCGCAGGCGCTCTCCCTGCCGCTACTCGACCTGACCGGTCAGATCGCCGCTGAGTCGCTCCTGCTGGACCTGATCATCGGCGAGATCGTGGCGATCAACGGAGATCTTGCGGGCGGAATCGCTCGGCTTGAGGGGTCCCTCGCGCGTATCCTGCGCGCACCCGACCTCGCCAATTACGGCGCGTTTGTCGTGACCCGTCTGGTGCTGCTCCAGTGTTTTGCGGCCGACTGGGATCGCATCAACAGTGTGCTCGAACAGGTGACCGGGGAGACCAACGGTTGGATGGTTCGTCAGGCGATCGTGGTCGAACTGATGCGGGCAACCCAGGGGCTGCAGGAGGCCGATCTCGAGGCCGCGATGATCCATGCCCGCGCGGGGGTGGCTCTCGCACGCGAGCGGGATCCCGAGCGCATTCGTCCGGTGGTGCTGGCCTATGCCGCCTACCTCTCGGTGATTCGCGGGGAACACGATGCGGCCGAGGCCTACCTGACCGAGTTTGCGACCCTCGACTATGACGGTGCACCCATCGTGGACGGTGTCGCCCGCTCCTACGTGGCCTTTGCGCGGTGCACACTGGCCGGCGACGGCAATTTCGAACCCCTCTGGGACACCGCTCGGGCGGCGGATCGACTCGGTCACTATCCCGCACGCGTGCAGGCGCTGCTCATGCTTCTACGAGTGGGGGAGTCCGCGGCCGTACCCGAACTGCGCGAGCTCACCGAGGGGGCGGCTGATCCGGTGGGCCGCATGGCTCACCTGATCTCGGTGGGGTTGACGACGGGCCGTGCCGAGGACCACCTGGTTGCCGCAGAGCTGGGGATCGAGCTGGGCCAGCACTACCTGGCGGCGGCCGCCCTCACCCGCAGCTTTCTCGAACTGCGCGCACGGCCCGACCGGGTGCTGCATCGCCGTGCACTCGGTGTGCTTGCGCTCCTGCCACCGGGTGCCCGCCTCCTCGACCCGATGCTCGACGAGATGAGGGAAACCACCGTGCTGACCGAGCGTGAGCGCGATATTGCCCGCCTCGTGGCCCGCGGGATGACGAGCCGCGAGATTGCCCGGCACCTCTCGCTGTCGGATCGCACGGTGGATGGGCACGTGCAGCGGGTGCTGATCAAGCTGGGGCTCAATTCACGCGAGCGTCTGCAGGACGCGATCGGCGATATACCGGCCACCGCGGGCTAGCGTCGCGACAGAAACGGCGGGGCGTCTTCACGTAGTTGAAGACGCCCCGCCGTTTTGTTTGCGTAGGTTCAGGCCCCCTTAAGGGGGTCTACGTGGGCGGGGTACGTAGTGATCCACGTAGTTCCGAGCACAAAAACGCTGTTTTCCACGTAGGTTCCTGAATTTTTACCGTATTAATCGCGTAGCAATACGCATGGCGCCGGGCGAATCGGCTTTTTAGAGTCGACCCAGATGTGCACTCCCCGCACACACGAATCTCGTAAGGATCGTTCGGTGAAGAACTCGAAACTCAGGCTCACGACCGCTATCACGGTCGCGTTCGCCCTGCTCGTGGGCGGCGGTGCGTCGCTCGGCGCCTACGCCGCTTCCGGCGTGAGCGCGCCCGATGCGTCCCCGAGCGCGGACGCCACTGCGGAGGCCCAGGACGCCGCACTCGCCACCTCATCCGTCGTCGCCGACGATGAGACCACCGCGGGCGCGAAGGCACCGACGGTCGCTGAGGTCGAGGGTGAGGCTCCCGCTGCGGCCGAGACCCCCGCTGGCGAGGGTGCCCCCAAAGCCCCCGCTTCACAGCAGCCCACACCGACCGTCGAGACCCAGGCGCCGGCGGCACCGAAGCCGACCGTCGAGACCCAGGCGCCGGCGGCACCGAAGCCGACCGAATCCGGGGCAGCCGTGCCGCAGGTAGCGGAGACTGAGGAGCCCGACTCCCGGGTGGCCACGGATCCCGCTGCGCACGGCGGCGCTCTCGACGCCGGGGCCACCGGACTCGAGGCTCAGGCTGCCCAGTCGGCGGTCGCCGCGGCACTGCCCCCAGGCGTTCGCTCTCGAATTAGCGTCCAGGTAGGTGGAACCCGGGGCGTCGGCGATGCCGTTGGCCCGCAGGCCGGCGTCAGGTTGAAACTCGTCACAAACACTAGGGTTAGGTGGTTTATCTCCTCCCAGGATCGCCCCACCGACACGAGTCTCGGCACCTGGGCAACCTGTGTTTCAAACGCTCAGGGCGTGTGCACGATAGACGTTCCCGCGACCTTCTCGGTACCCAGCGATCAATTTCCCTGGATCCGGGTGGATTCAACCCCGGCGGGTGTGTTTGTGATCGATCCGCTCCGAATCGAAAGCCCGAGTTCACTACTTCCCGCGGACACCACGGGGTATGCCTTCCAGCTTCGGAGTGCAGATTTTGTGTCGGGTGCTGAGACCGTCTATCCCCGCACCTCGCAGATCTCACCCGACTCGCGTTACGGCAGCATCGGCAGTCTGCAGACGAGCCTGGTGAACCCGCCGTTGGCTGCTAAGTGCGGCCTCAACATTGGGTTGCTTGTTGACCTCTCCTCCTCGCTCAACAACGAGCAGAAGGCTCTCCGAACGGCAACCAGCGGATTTGTGACCGCTCTGACCGGCACACCGAGCAAGATTGGAGTGTGGACCTTCGGGACACTATCGCCAGTCAACACCTCCAATAACGCCCATATTCCACTGACCAGCGTGGCCACCGCGGCCTCGGCGAAGACCATTACCGATCGGGTGGCGGGTTTCACCGTTCCCTCGACCGGGCAGGGAACGAACTGGGACGCCGGGCTCCGCGAAATCGCGTCCGCGGCAAATAACCTCGACCTCGTCTTGGTTCTGACCGACGGCGCACCCACGTACCGTCTCTCCGGCGGTGCCGCCGTCGGGTCTGGTAACAGCACAACGTTTGCCGAGATTGAAGCCGCCGTAGCCTCGGCCAACGCGGTCAAAGCCAAAAACACCCGAATCGTTGCACTGGGAATTGGCGGGGGCTTCGACGCATCTCTGCCGCAGAACCTGCAGACGATCAGCGGCACGGTTTCCGGGTCGGACTACCTCACGGTCACCGACTACACCGCCCTGCAAAAGCAGCTTAAGGACATCGCCGGCGCACAGTGTGATGGCACCGTAAACGTGACCAAGCAGGTCACCGCGGTGCAGGGTACCAGCGGAACGGCCGCCAACGGATGGACGATGTCCGTGGACGACGCCGAAGCAAAGAAGGTATCACCCGCCTCCGGGATCACCAGCGGAAATGGTTCGGCAACCTTCCGAGTCGCCGACCTCGGTGCCAACGGCACCCGTGCGATCACGATCAAGGAGACCCAGCAGACCGGATACGAACTGCAGAAGCAGGGTGCCGCAAACGCGGTCTGCACCCGTGCCGACACCGGCGCGAACGTGGCCGTGACCAACGCGGAACCGAACGGCTTCACCGTCTCGGCAATTGCCAACACCTCGGTGAACTGCACGATCATCAACTACCAGATCCAGCAGGCCTCGGTGAAGGTGACGAAGACGTGGAAGGTCAACGGCACCACGTTCGAAAACGGCTCGCAGCCCTTCGGCGCCGCGACCTACGTCATCGACGGCGGAACGCCCTCCGGCGAATTCGGAACAATCCGCACGGGATTCCGCGCGGGACAGAACATCTCGCTGACCGAGCCCGCCCCCACGGGCACCCCCAGCGGGTGCACGTACCAGGGCGTGACCGGTAATGGTTCGAAGACCCTCGTGGCCGGCCTCAACACCTTCGAGCTCGTCAACTCCTACACCTGCGTGACCACCCTGACCCTCAATAAGAAGGTCGTGGGCGGAACCGCCGCACCCGGCGACTTCACCCTGACCGCGACGCCGGGAGGCTCGGTCAAGACCGGCAACACGGTAAACGTGGCCCCGGGCAAGATCGTGCTCTCCGAGAGTGGCGGCCCGGTCCAGTACCGTGCCGCGGTAAAGCCCGGGGTCACCCTGGTACCGAACGCCGTCGGCTCATGGGAGTGCGTGGACTCCACCACCGGAACCGCGGTAGCCATTACCGACCGCGACAACGGCGCTAACGGCCAGGTTGAGGTGCGCTACGGCAACAAGATCAGCTGCACGGTGACGAACGAGGCCGCCCTTCTCGTGCTGCAGAAGTTCGTGCAGAACGGTCTCGATACGACGGCTGTTCCGGCTGACTGGACCCTCACCGCGACTCCGGTACCCCAGGAGGGTGCCCCCACCGTGCCGAACGTCTCGACACCGGGTTCCACCACGGGAACGTCCAAGCTGATCGCCTCAAACCGCGCGTACAAGCTGACCGAGTCCAGCACTAAGCACGCCGGTACCTACCTGCGACTCTCGCTCACCTGTAGCACGGACGGCGTCACCTACGTCGCGCCGGTGAATGACACCGTGACGGTATCCGCCGGTCAGCAGGTCACCTGCAGGTTTGTCAACGCGGCGAAGCCCGCGCTCAGCATCCAGAAGATCGGATGGGACCCGGTGGCCGTCACCAAGGATATCGGCCCCAAGCCGACCACCCGGGTCGACACCTCCCAGCCCAGCCCCTCCGACCGGATCGTGCAGTGGACCTACCTGGTCACCAACTCCGGAGCGATCGGGGTGGACGGTGTCACCGTCGTGGATAACCGCCTCGCGATTGATGCCGTAACCTGCCCCACCGCGAACCTCCGCAACGGAACGTACTTCCTCGAAGCCAAACAGTCAATGACCTGCTGGGCCTCGGGAAGACTCACCCCCTAGTTTTCTTACCCGGAACACCCGAAACCCGTTTGACCTGAAACACCCGAAACACCACCCAAACTCTGCATCACCCTAAACAAAGGAACGAACATGAAATTCTCAACCCGTGGAATCGTGGCCGGCGCGCTCGGCCTGGGCCTCCTCGCCGGTGGCAGCACCTTCGCCCTCTGGAACGCCAATACCGTGGTCGACGCCGGACAGATTGAAGCCGGTAACCTCGGCGTGCAGGCCGTCGACAACGTCCTGTGGGTAGATGCCTCGCCCGAGCACGCATCGCCGGTGACCATCGACCCGGCCGACTTCCGTACCGTCCCGGGTGACAAGCTCGAGCGCACCCAGGACCTGACGGTCACCCTGGTGGGAGACAACCTCAAGGCCGATCTGCTGGTGACCTCCTCCGCGCTGACCTTCACCGGCCTGCCCACCCCGGCACCGGCCGCGGCAATTACCGGCACCTACACCCTCATCGGTAAGAACGGTGCCGCAGTTTCGACGCCGACCGCCCTCGGTCAGCCGACCACCCTCACCGTGGACAGGGCTGCGGCGAAGGACTCCACCGCTACCTCGGCCACCTACACCGTGCGGATCAACCTGGGCTTCGCGGATGTTGACGGACTCGTGTTCGCCAACGCCAAGGCAGCCCTCGGCGACGTTACCTACAAGGTCACCCAGGTCCGCTAACAAGCTCCACCCGCTTCGGCGGGGCACTCCCACCCCGCCGAAGCACCCTCCCCCTTGAAAGGCCATGACCCATGAAACGCACTCTCGCCGCCGCCGTTGCCCTGGCTGTTGGGGCCACGCTGGGCACCGCAGGCGCCGCTACCCTGGCGTTGTGGTCACAGCAGACCTCCGTCAGCGACAGCCTCACCATCGGCTACTCGGCCTTCGCCGTGAGCAACCCCGACGGACAGTTCAGCGTCAAGGCCCCGGCACCCCGGGCTACCGTGAGCTGGAACTCGCACACCGCCGCCGAGGGCGACCCAATCGCCGCCCTCAAAACCCGCGCCACCTCCACCGCGGTGATCCGCATCGACGGCACCTCGCAGGGAAACCGCGGACTCTCGTACACCATGCGTGCCCCCACGCTGACGGGCAGCGATACCTCGCTGTTGAGCACGGCCACAGTGCGCATCGTCGCCTCCGCGAGCGCTGCGGGCTGCGTCACCGCACTCGCAGCCGACTCCGGCACCCTCTACAGCGGTACCCTCTCCGGTGCCAGCTTCGTCTCGCGTCAGCTTGTCTCCTCCGCATACAGCACCGCGGAGTGGTCGGCACCGCTGACCGAGTACCTGTGCCTGAAGTTCACCCGGCCGGCCGACACCGAATCGGTGTACACCAACACCGGCACCGCCACCGGAACGTTTGTGAACCCCGAAACCGGTGCTGTCGAGCCGCTCTCCGCCACGAGCGACTGGAGCGCACCGATCGGCTTCGCAACCACCGCCTATGAGGGCCAGTTCGCGCTGAACTTCACCTACGGCCTCTTCCGCGGCACGTTCGTCCCGGGAAGCTGATCATGACCACCCTGACCGAGCCCGAAGCCCCCGCCGCCACCGCGGCGACGGGGGAGGGCAGCACGCCCGGGCGCGGTCTCGGCCGCCAAATCTGGTGGTGGGTGTGCACGCTCGTGGTGATCGTACTGGCCGTGATCAGCGCACTCGTCACCGTCATCCCACTGATTTTCGGAGCGGTCCCGCTCACCGTGTTGACCGGGTCGATGCGGCCCGGGATCCAACCCGGAGACGTGGTGGTGTCGGCCCCGGCCTCCCCGCACGACCTGCGATTGGGTGACATCGTCACCTTCCAGCCCGAGTCGGATGACCCGACACTCATCACCCACCGCATCATCGCGCTCAGCGACGGAGACGCCGGCGTCCAACTCATCACCCGCGGTGATGCCAACTCGGCCGATGACCCACAAATCCTCGCCGAACAGGTGCGCGGCCGCATGCTCTACGTCGTGCCGAAGGTCGGATACGTCACCAACATGGTCAGCGGAGACCTCCGCGGCCCGCTCGTCACCATCGCCGGATTTGGCCTCGTCGGATACGCGGTCTTTACGTTTGTGCGCCGTCCCCGAGGCGCGTCTGAAAGGAACACACCATGAATCGCAGGTCCATCGTCGCAGCCCTCACCGGGGCCCTGGCGTTCGCGGTGCTGACCCCGGCGCTGCCCGCCTTCGCCGCGGACGAAATCGGGCTCGCCTGGGACGGCAACTCTGGCTATGCCAGCCAGCTGGACCGCCCGGTCTTCCAGACCCCGCGCGTCGTACCGGGGGACTCCGGCCAGCGCTCGTTCGTGGTGCGCAACCAGGGTGAATCCGCCGGCACGCTCGTTGCGGAGATCGTCAACGTTCGCCTCACCGGCAACCCCGAGGACGAGTACTACCGCGACTTCACCGTGAACGCCTACTCCGCGGCCGAGCTCTATGGCAAGGACACCCGCATCCTCACCGCGAACCTGCAAAAGGGTGCCAGTACCACCATCTCGCTCGGCTACGACTTCCCGGTGGAAGCCACCTCGGGCAACTACCCCAGCGGATCAGACAGTGCGGTGTCCGTAGCGTTTGATGTGCGGCTCACGATCTCGGGATCAAAGGTGCCCGACAATCCCACCAGCTCACCGACGCCGCCGGTGTCCCCCTCGCCGACGCCGCCGGTGTCCCCGTCGCCCACCCCGCCGGTGTCACCCTCGGCAACCCCAACGCCCTCACACACCCCGGGTGATCCGAGCGAGCCCCCGGTTGCGCCGCCCGTGACCCAGCCCAAGCCCCCGATCCTGGTGCACACCGGTGCCGGTGGTTGGGCAATGTGGGTCGCCATCGGTGGGCTTCTCGCGGCAACGGGCCTGTTCATCCGTCGAAGCGCGCAGCGAAAGAACGCCGAGAACGGATCATAAGACCACCACACCCGTCCCGTGGTCGTCATGGGTCCCGGGACGGGTGTGGATGTGAGTGCAGGGTGTCTGGCTTCGGGGCCGGACACCCTGTCGTTTTAAGACATCGAGGCAAATGCCGGAACGGGAATCGATGCGGGTTTAGGCTGGGCAGATACGCGCGTCTCGCCGCCACAAGCGGGTGCCGCGCCCGCAGCTCAGGGAGACACATGGCCACCGCCACAACACACACATCCTCGATCGCCCCCGACCCCGCACGCATCACCGCGATCCTCGCCGAAACCATGCGGGATCCAGCGCTCCACGGCGTGCCGGGCAGGATTCCCGGATCGGCGCTCGCACTCGCCGGTCGCACCGCCGGCGGCGAGCGGGTCGACTTCCTGCACGGAACCACCGCCCTTGCGGACATTCCGAACGCAATCTCCGCACCGCTCGGGCCCGAACACCGCTTCGACTTCGCCTCGCTGTCCAAGCTGTTCGTCTCGGTGGCCGCACTCAGCGTGGTTGACTCCGGCCTCATCGATCCGCACGCGCCGCTACGAGAAATTGCACCGGTTGCCTCGGGCCCCGGATCGGAACGGCTCACCCTGCTTAACCTGCTCGCTCATGATTCGGGGCTGCCCGCAAACACCCCGTTCTGGCACACCGATCCCACGCCCGAGGCACTGTGGAATAACGTACTCACGATGCCGCTCGTTCGTGAACCCGGGGCCGCACACGAATACTCGTGCATCGGATACAACATCCTGGGGTACATTCTCGAGACGGCAACAGGCCAGGGGTTGGCTGAAATTATGTCCACCCGAGTCCTCACTCCGCTGGGTACCCGCAACACCGGATACGGCCCGATCGATCCCGCCCGGGCGGTTGCCACCGAGGTGCAGGGGGAGCGCGGCCTCGTTCAGGGCAGCGTGCACGATGAGCTCTGTTTTGCCCTGGGGCGACCGAGCGGAAACTCCGGTCTCTTCGGCACTGCGGAGGATGCCCTCGCGCTGGGGCTCATGATCGTGGAGGGTGGCCGGGGTGCCCGGGGTCGGGTGCTGAGCCCCGACTCCGTCTCGCTGCTCGGTACCCCGCGGATCTTCGGGGAGAACGCCGCCGGCAGGTTTGGTCAGGCCGCCGGGTTCCGGGTCCGCGATGCCGAGTTTATGGGCGCGGTCCCGGGCCTCGGACACACCGGTTTCACCGGAACCATGCTCGTGGTTGACCCCGAACACGGCAGTGCGGTGGCGCTCCTCACCAACCGAGTGCACCCCGGACGCGCCCGAGCCAACGTGTTCCCCCTGCAGCGAATGGTCAGTGAACTCGTGTGCCTGCCCGGGGGAGAGGTGGAGTAAGCGGAGGGGGAGGTCCACCGTGCGCTAGACTGAGGGGATGACCGCCGAAACCCCGCAGCCCCGCCCGCTCCGCGCCGATGCCGAACGCAATCGCGCCATCCTGCTTTCGGTGGCGGGCGAGCTCTTTGCGGAGAACGGCACCGGGGGTTCCCTCGAGGATGTGGCGCGGCGAGCGGGCGTCGGAATCGGCACGCTCTACCGTCGATTTCCCACCCGCGACGATCTGATCGTCGCGCTGTATGCCGAGCAGCTCGCGCACTTCGCGGTCATCCTCGGTGACGCGGTGCGATTCGCCGATCAGGACGCCGATCGCGCATTCCGCGCCTTCGTGCACTACAGCATCGAGCTGCAGTCCGCGGATCGCGGGTTCTCCGACGTCATTCTGGACGGATATGACGCCCCGCGCGTCTTCCGTGACGAGCACGCTGCGATCCACGCGGGCATCGCCGAGCTCTTCCGTATTGCGCGCACAGCCGGCGCGCTGCGCCGCGATGTGTCTGATGCCGACTTCCCGCTGGTGCTGCGTGCCACCGCCCACCTGGGCGGCGCGCCGGAGCGCTCCGATGAATTGGCGCGGCTCGCGGGCCTTTTGATTTCAGCCCTGACCGGGGATTCCGCAACTCCGCTTCCGGAGCGCTAGTAATCAACCCCAGGAGGGGCACGTCCGCTTATTCTCGTATGGTGACACGCCGTCACTCGCCGCGGCAGCAGAATCTTTGTGGCCGTGTCGGAAAATCGGTGTTAGCCTGACGAAGCGGCGACTCCGCCGCGAACCGTTTACACCCCTCCGTTCCTGGGGGATGTGGCGGGGCGGCCTCCGCATAGCGCCGGCCGCCGTGAACCTTTTTGGGGAAGTGAATCACGGTTATGGGTTTTACCAAACGCTGTGCAACGGTGGGTCTCGCCTTTGCACTCACCCTCGGTGGGGTGGGGCTCGCGACTCCGGCACTCGCCGATCCCGGCGCACCGAGCGCGCCCTCCTGGGCTGATGTTGCCGCCGCGCGAAACGATGTCGCACAGTCCGAGGCCGAGGCCACACGAATTCAGGGTGTGCTGCAGCAGCTGAGCGACGCCGCCGATTCGGCAAACATCGCGACCCAGCAGGCGGGCGAAAAGCTTCAGGTCGCCCGACAGAAGGTCGACGAGGCTCAGGCGCGGCTTGATGATCTCGCCTCCCGACTTGCGGCCGCGAAATCCGATGATGAGCGTGCACGCCACGGCCTCGGTGCCGTGATCGCGCAGTTCGCGCGGGCCGGCGGAGGCAGCGGCGTGAGCGCCGCACTCCTGAGCGGCGCCGGCAGCGGCGACGACCTGCTGTATGAGCTGGGCACCATGGAGAAGCTCTCCGGCACCCAGGCGGCACTGCTGGATCGAGCAAAGCAGACGAGCAACCTCGTTGAGTCGATCGAAAAGCAGGCGCAGACCGCTAAGGACGAGCACGTCACCGCGCAGAAGGCGGCCGATGCCGCATACACCGCGGCCACCGAGCGTGCCGCAGTCGCACAGAAAGCCGTAGACGACGCCACGGTACAGTCGGCCACGCTCAACGCTCAGCTCGCGTTCCTACAGGATCGCAGCGCCAACCTCGACACCGCGTACGCGGCTGCCCAGGCCGAGGCCGCACGCTTGCGCGCCCTCGCCGAGCAGGAAGCCGCCACACGGCCGCCCGTCGTAGCCCCTCCCGTAACGCCACCCGCCACGGGCGGCGGTAACACCGGCGGCGGCAACAGCGGTAACGGCAACACTGGTGGCAACAACGGCGGCGGCAATAACGGTGGTGGCAACGGGGGAACCGTGACCCCGCCCGTGGTCAAGCCTCCCGTGGTGAAGCCGCCGGTCACCCAGCCGGGTACCGGCGGAGGCTCCCCGGTCGGTCCGGCCAGCGCCGCGGCCAGCGCCGTGAACTTTGCTTACGCGCAGCTCGGCAAGTGGTACGTGTTCGCCGGTGAGGGCCCCGACGTGTGGGACTGCTCGGGCCTCACGATGATTGCCTACCGACAGGCCGGCATCAACATCGGCTATCACACCGTGGGTGCGCAGTACCGCCAGATGACCGCCGTCGGCCGTCTCGTGCCGCGCTCGAATGGCCTGGTTCCCGGCGACCTGCTGTTCTACTCGCCGGGTGGAAACACCAACAGTCAGATCATGTACCACATGTCCATTTACGTGGGTAACGGCCAGATGATCGAGGCCCCCGAGCCCGGCAAGAAGGTTCAGCTGGTACCGGTTCGTACGCGCAACCTCGTGCCGAACGTCGGGCGCCCGGCCGGATAGGCACTCGGCACATCATTCAATTCGCGACGCCGGATTGGGAATATCGTTTTGAACACGAAACGGTTCCCGATTCGGCGTCGCGGCCGTGTACGGGCGTATAGTGGCAGTGTGTCTGATCCAGTAAAGCCGACGCGTACGCCGCGTCCCATCCTGCAATCTGCCAAGTTGGCAAACGTCCTCTACGACATCCGCGGCCCGGTGCACGAGCACGCCGCCCGACTGGAGGCCGACGGACACAAGATCCTGCGGTTGAACATCGGCAACCCGGCACCGTTTGGTTTCGAGGCGCCCAGCGCGATCGTGCGCGACATGATCGCAACCCTTCCCGCCGCGAGCGGATACTCCGATTCCCGTGGAATCCTCTCCGCCCGCCGCGCGATCTTCAACCACTACCAGGTGCGCACAAACTTCCCCACGTTTGACGTCAACGACATCTACCTGGGCAACGGAGTATCCGAGCTCATCACGATGACCCTGCAGGCGTTCCTGAACCCCGGTGACGAGCTGCTGATTCCCTCGCCGGACTACCCGCTGTGGACCGCCTCGGCGACCCTGGCCGGTGGCAACGTCGTGCACTACAACGCGCTCGAGGATCAGGGCTGGGAGCCCGATATCGAGGACATCGAGTCGAAGATCACCGACCGCACCCGCGGCATCGTGGTCATCAACCCGAACAACCCCACCGGAGCGGTGTACTCCAAGGAGGTGCTCACCAAGCTTGCAGACGTCGCACGCCGTCACGACCTGGTGATCTTCGCCGACGAGATCTACGACCGCATCCTCTATGACGAGGCCGAGCACATCTCCATTGCCACCCTGGCACACGATGTTCTCTGCCTGACCTTCAACGGCCTCTCGAAGACGTACCGCATTGCGGGCTACCGTTCGGGCTGGGTCATCATCACCGGCCCGCGTGACCGCGCGGCCTCGTTCATCGAGGGCATCTCGCTGCTCTCGAGCATGCGGCTGTGCGCCAACGTGCCCGCGCAGTTCGCGATCCAGGCCGCGCTCGGCGGGTATCAGAGCATCGATCCGATGCTCAAGCCCGGTGGCCGCCTCTATGAGCAGCGCCGCGTTGCGGTCGACATGCTGAACGCCATCCCCGGTGTCTCGGTGGTCGCGCCGCAGGGTGCGCTCTATGCGTTCCCGCGTCTCGACCCCGAGGTGCACCACATTCATGACGACGAGAAGTTCGTTCAGGATCTCCTGCTCAAGGAGCACATTCTTGTGGTGCAGGGCACCGGCTTCCACTACCCGCATCACGACCACTTCCGCGTGGTGACGCTGCCGGGCGTGGGAGACCTCGAGGTTGCGCTGGAGCGTCTGGGCAACTTCCTGTCCTCGTATCGCCAGTAGTTCTCCTCTTGCTAGTAGCCGCCAGCACGGTGAAGCGCGTGCCCGCCCGGACTTTTTTCCGGGCGGGCACGCCGCATTTCGCGGCATTGGGCCGGGGGAGTGCTCGCTGTTAGGGTTGAAGGTGCGCCCGGGCCCATCCGGGCGTTTTTGTGTGTGCGGCATCCGCACCCCTCCGGAGGTTTCCCGTGACCGATTCTCGTTTCCCCGCGCCGCGCGCGGGAATGCTCGTGCAGCCCGAACCCGACACCCCGATTCGGCCGCGCTCATTCTTCGCCTTTCCCGAGCCGGATACTCCGGCACACGATGGTTCGAACACCGCTTCATCACCCGACGGGCTTCCTGAGCCGGACACCCCGTCGGATGCCACCGCCGCCGAGCTCGACTCCCTGCGCGAGAGCATCCATCGCGACATAGACCCGCACATTCAGCTTCTCCTGCGCCCCCACGAGCACCAGGTCATTCTCGACCTCATACAGGTTCCCTACCCGCTGCGCGGTTCCGGCCTTGCCAACCGCGCACTGCACGCGCTGTGTTCCCGCGCCGATGCCGCCGGATGGGAGCTCGCCCTCGAACCCCACCCCGCCTTCGGCAGCGACACCGAACGCCTCGCCCGCTGGTACGGCACCCACGGTTTTCGCCTCGAGGAGCCGGGCATGACCGCCTGGATGCATCGACCCCCACGCACCCGAAACGGGTGCGCGCCGAAGCGCACACCCGTCTCGGTCCGTTCCGGACTCGGCTAAGCCGCGTCGGCACCACCGGTCGACGCGATCTCGGCCACGAAGGACAGCCCGCTGGCGTTGTTCTTCGTCATCGAGAGCATGCGATCCATATACGGTTCGAGCGCGGTGACCTTGTCGAGCGGTGCACCCACGATCAGCTGGAAGCCGAGGCCCTGCCAGGCGGCCACCGCGCGGCCGGCAAACTCGGCATCGGACTTCACAAAGCCCTCATCGAGGAACACCGGGGCAAAGCGTGGCCGGGTGCGTGACTCATCACCCAGCTGGAAGCGAAGCGCCGCGCCCACGATGAACGCCACGAGCTCCTGCGACTCACCACCACTCTTTCCGCCGAGAGAGGAGTAGGTGCTGACCTCGACGCCCTCGACCGTCTGACGGACCGCGGTGATTTCGACGTGGCGACGCACGTCGAGGAGGTCGTCCCGCTGGCCATCGGCGCCGTCGCGCAGGAGGTCCATGAACGCCCGCAGCCGGGTGAAGCGCTCCTGTGCCGCGGCGTCATCCAGCGGATCACTCGATCCGGCCGAGAGATCGCGCAGTTCGCGTCGGAACCGCGTGACATCCTCACCGTGCAGCCGGCGCAGGGCGATCTTGAGGCGATCGCGACCGGCGCCAAACGGCAGGGTCGAGAGAATGTCGTTGACAGGATCGAGCCGCTCTTCAATGGCCTCGATCGCGCCATCGAATGCGCCGCCGAGGGGCACGAGGTCCTGTCCGCTCCACTCGGAGAGCCGGCGGGTCCACTCCTGACGACGATCGTGCAGGCCCGTGGTAATGATGGTGTCCAGGATGTCCCGGTAGCCCTCGGCGGAGTCGACCCCGGTGCCGAGGTTGGGGTCGGGCCAGCGATCCTGGTAAATCCTAAACGCGGTTTCCAGCGCGGAGGTCGCCGTGGCGGCCGCCTCTCGGGCCTGCGCGGACTGCGCCCGCAGGCGTTCGCCCAGGCGACGCACCCCGGAATCAAACGCGGCTAAATCGGTGCCGCCTCCCACATTCGCGAGCTCGGCATCCAGACGCTCGGCGTGTTCGGGTGCGAGCTCCGCGCTGCTCACGCGCTCCCAGGCCTCGGCGAGGGCGTCCTCACGATCGACCAGCCGTTCGTGTTCGGCCGCGAGCTTCGTCCCCGCGTCCTCAGCGAGGAAGCGCTCACGCTGGGCCGCATCGCGTTCGACACGCAGGCGGGTCTCCTCATCGCCCAGGCTGCGCAGCACGTCACTGTCGGCGAGGACGCGCTCACGCTCGGCCGCGAGATCGGCGAGGGCGGTATCCACCGCGGCCACGTCGATCGTGGACCAGCGTGCATCACGCACCACACGGTGCGCGTCACGGTGCGCGCGCAGAACGGTCAGTGCCGCACGCTCGGCGGAAATCTCGCCGACGAGATCGGCGAGGCGGGCATCAAGCACCGCAACCTCGGCTTCGATCTGCGAGAGCCGCGCGGTGTTCGAGAACCCGATGATCGGGCGCACGCTGTTGTCTCCGTGCGCACCGCGGTTGCCATCCCGGGTCTGGCCGCTCGGGGCTACCCGGCGGCCGCTGCCCCGAAGCTCGCTCACCGACTCGACACACAGGGCGTCGGTGTGGGCGGCGCGAACGCGATCCTGGACCCAGTGGGCGTAGGGCGAGTCCTGGAAGACAAGCTTGCCGGAGATCATCTCCGGATTTCCCTCCAGCTCGGTGAAGGGTGCCGCGGCCACGCCCTCGAAAACGATGCGGGTCGACAGCTCGACGTCATCGATGCTGCGGGAGAAGGCGTCCAGGTGCTCCTCGTTCACCACGAGAATGCGCGAGATCGGCCCCAGGGTCACCTCGGCGGCGGTGCGCCAGCGCTCCTCGCCGGAGGCGAGATCCATCAGCTCGGCCACGAAGGGCAGATCCTCGGGGTTTAGCCCGCTCGCCTCCGCGAGTGCGAGCCGCGCCTGGTGCAGGTGCGGCGGAACCAGGCCGGTGCGTCCGCTCAGCGAGGTGACCTCATCACGCAGTGCACGGCGATCCGATTCGAGCGGGTACTGGTCGCGCCCGAGGGCGTTGATGCGGTCCTCATGCTCCTGCTCGCGCTCCGTATACGCGGCGAGGAATGTATCGGCGGCATCCTGAGCGGCGGTGAACTCCACCGCGGAATCGGGAGCATCGCCCAGGGTGGAGACGCGGCCGGCGAAGGCGTCCCGCTCGAGGGCCACCTGTTCGCGACGGTGCTCGAGGGCGGTGCGCTGCTGACCGAGATCCTCGAGGATATCGCCGCCATTTTCGCGCTGCTGGCGCTGGATCGTGGCGAGGCGCGAGGCCAGGCCATCCTCAAACTCACGCGCCGTCGCAATGCGTTCGCGGGCCGTGCGGCGGTCCGCCGCGTTGACGGTGGTGGCGGTTTCGAGGAGCTCACGCTCGGTGCGCACCCGCCACAGGTTGAACGCCGTGGCGCCCTCCTGATTGACCCCGAACGTGTCGATCGTGGCCTCCTCGATGCGCGCATTGGAGAGGTCGCGCATCAGGGCAGGCACCTGGGCCAGTACCGTGGATTTCTGATCCTCGGTCACCATCGCCTCATAGGATTTTTCGAGGTCGGCGAAGTGTGCGAGGGCGGTATCCGCGGCCTCAAACGTGGTCGGGCGCTCCAGCACCATCGACTTATATAGCCCATCCACCGTGCGCACCTGCTGGCCGGCCTGGATGCGCGCGAGCAGGCGCAGCGCCTTCGAGCCGTCGCCGCCGGCACCGATGCCGAGGCGGGTGTGCAGCTTCTGGGCAAACTCCAGATACGTTCCACACACCTGGATGCCGGGGGCGACGCCGCGCAGCGCGCGACGGTCGAAACGGCTCTCGGCGATGGTTTCGAGGGTGCGCAGATCAAACTCGCTGTCAAGCACTGCCATCTTCATCGACACGCTCGCGGATGCCGAGGCACCGCGCGGCACAAAGTACGTGCGCAGCACGGTGAAGCGGCGCGCGTTGTCGTCCACGAAGGTCATCGCGATCGCGCCCCAGGTGGACGAGCTCTCGCCGCGCAGCACGCGATCGAGCATGGCCCCGGTCTCCGGATCCCGGCGGGAGTCGGTCTTGCCCAGGAGATACGAGAGCAGGTTGCGCTGGTCCGCGCCGCGGGCACGGCCGGTGGTGGCGTCGTTCGAGGCGCCGTTGAACGCGGTGTCCGACGGCATCATCAGGGCGAGGTAGGCGTCGAGTAGCGTGCTCTTTCCACTGCCCGATGCGCCCGAGAGCAGGGTTGCGGTGGGGGAGAGGGGAATCGCGTGATGCCCCTGGAACCCGCCCCAGTTGACCACCTGGAACAGCTCGGCACGCCACTGCGTGGTGCCCTCGGTGGCGCCGTCAATGTGGAACAGGGGTGCGTCGCTCACTTGGTGCTCTCCTCGGCGTCTTCGTCTTCTTCGTTATCGTCGGCGATTTTCTCCGCGGACGCATCGCTTTCGGCGTCCGTGACGACGGTCGGCTCCTCTCCGAGCCCCTCCGGTTCGCCGCCGCGCGAGCGGAACCACTCCAGCAGCTCGGTGAGGCGCTCGAGCGGCAGCAGCACCTCGATCACCGGCGCGATCCGGAAGCGGTCGGGATCATCGGTCCGCAGCAGAATCTGGGCCCGTACCATCGACTCGACCGCCTTATCCGCCTTGCGGGCGTCGCCGGACTGATCGGTCGAGTAGGCCGGACGGAACTGTGCGATCCGGCCGAGCATCTCCTCGCGGCCCACGTGCACGCTGTCGCGACCATTGCCCCGCTCGCTCCGGAACCGTCCGCGCAGGAACACCAGGAGGATCGTCTCCTCGCGGGTGTAGGCGGTATCGCGCAACAGCGTCGGGAAGCGCCCACCCTCCTCGGGCTGGGCCTGACGCTTGAACGCCACCTCGGCCGGGTGATCGATGTGGAGGTCGAGGAACAGGTCGTTGAGGCGGGAGCGCAGCACGGTCTCCGAGGCGAGCAGCGTCTTCCACTCGCGCGGGTGGTCGGCGGCGCTCAGGTAGCGGCCGCGCAGCAGCGTCACAAGCGCCCGGCGCTGGGCCAGGTCGAGTCGCCCCTCATCGCCCTCGAACAGCGAGACGGTTCCCTCGGGGTCAACCTCGGGTACGCCATCCTCGATCACGGTTTCTCGGGTCATGCGTGGGTGTCCTTCTGCGCGGTGCGGGCGGGGGAGTTGCCGGTTTCGGCGTGTTCGAATATCTGTTCGATATGGTCGAGTGCGTCCCGGGCGGCGGCATCCACGCGTACGCGGGGCACGCGGAAGGCACGGCCGGTCTGGTCTGGTCGCACGGTGTGGAACTCATCGTAGGCATCCGGATCGACGGCGATCTCGGCCTGAGTGAGCAGGTGCAGCAGGCCGAAGATCTCTACCGGGCGCCGGAGATCCGGGCTCAGCGTATTGAAGAGATCGCCGAGTGCCGCATCGCCCTCCGTGGCCTGCGCCGCCGTGGTGATGGCGGTACGCACCTCGTCGAGGTACGGGCCGCCCTGGGTGCGAATGATGTCAAACTCGGGGGCGGCCGGAGCCTCCTCGCCGCGATCTTCGAGCGGGGGCGGCGGGGCGGCGGCGAGGGGATCCCAGAGCCGATCGCGCAGGTGTGGGGTGTGCGGTACCTCGGGGAGGAGCTCGACGGGAACGCTGGCCCGCGGGCCCGCGGTGTGCATCCAGGTTTCGAGTTCGCGGCCGAGGGCGCGCAGTACCGCATCGAGTTCGCGGTCGCGCACGTGGTCGTGATTTTCGATGTGTTCACGCAGCGTGGCGGTGAGGCGGCGGCGCTGGGAGAGCACGTCGTCGATGCCGGTGCGCAGGATGGCGACGGTTCCGCGGAAATCGCGTCGCGCGGTCGATCCGAGGCCCGCGGCAAACGGGTGGTCGAGGATGACCTGAATATTCTGGCGCAGGGCGCTCAGGAGTTCCTCGTTGCGCAGCAGGGTAAAGGCACCCTCGAAGGCGCGGCCCTCGGCGGTGGCCCCCATCAGCTCGTCCGTCTTTGCGAGGTACTCGTCGAGCACCTCGCCAATCGGGCGCTCCTCGGCGCGGAAATCGCTGATGATCTGGCGGTGCATGGCCGCCACGGACTCCTCGACGCGCTTGAAGTCGCTCGGGAGCTGGCCGATGAGGTCGATCAGGTTCTGATACCCCTCGTACATGCGTTCGTTTCCGGCCGCGGGCACCTCACCGCCGGCGCGCAGGCGATCGCGCTCGGCGGTGAGTTCGGCGATGCGGTCATCGAGTCGCTGGATGCGCGTGCTCGGGTCGGGGTCAGCCTCGGTGGCCCAGTGCTGCACCGAGTCGAGGATGGTGGTGAGGCGGGACTCACTGATCAGTGCGCGATCCTTCGCGAGGGAGTCCACGAGCGCGAGCGCCTCGAGTGCGTGCGAGGTGAGGGAGTAGCGCTCCTCGCCCTCGGCGTCGCTCGAACGAAACAGCCAGCGATCATTCATCCACTGCACGCACAGTGAGCGCCCGGTGCCCTGCGGCACCTCCTCGCCGAGGGCCACGAGCTCCTGGAGAAGCGTATCCACCTGGACGTGCAGGCGTTCCGCGTGGATGCTCTGGCGCTCGCGGCTGAACGTGGAGCGGAAGATCGTGAGCACGAGGGGTGCCCACTTGCGGTCCAGGAGCCTGAGTGTGGGCTTATCAAAGGACTCGCGAACCCGCGCTAGCTCTCGCAGTACGTCACTCACCCGTGTCGTTCCTCCCGTGCTTTTCGGCTCACGCGTCGCGTGGGCGAACCTCCATTGTCTCGCACGTTACCGATTCGACACGATCTCGCCACCCGGTGGCGCTGGTAAACCTAGCGTCGAACGCGTCGGGTCAGCTCTCGTCGCGTCAGGAAGGAGGGCAGGTGGAGGCCGCGAGCGGTCACCCAGAGGCCAGCGATGAGGCCGAGGAGGGATCCGCCCCACACCACGATGCTCATGCGCTTCGTCAGCTTGTAGTGGCGATTTTCCCCGATCGCATGTACGGGCCCGCGCTGCGCGAGTGATGCGCCCAGGATGGGTGCGGAGGTGGCCGGGCGAGCGTGCGAGGCGGATGCCTGCTGGGCAATCGTCGACTGCGCGTGTGCCGGCAGTGCCGGAAACTGTGGGGCCAGGACCAGGGCGGCACCGAGGGTCAGAGCGGAGAAATATGAGCTGATGTGGCGTCGGGTTTTCACGGCGTCCTTCACTGTGTGGATGCACATACACTACACACTGGTGTGACCGTCAACAACTCGCCAATAGGTCAGCCTGTGCTGTATAGTCAGTGCATGCTGACATTAGCCTCTCGCCTCGACGTCATGAACCGCCTGGGCCGCGCCATGGCCGACCCGACTCGCTCACGCATCCTGCTCGAACTCATGTCCGGACCCGGGTATCCCGGCAAGCTCGCGGTGGATCTTGGCCTCACCCGCACAAACGTCTCAAACCATCTCGCATGCCTTCGGGGCTGCGGCATCGTGGTGGCGGTACCCGAGGGGCGCGCGACGCGCTACGAGATCTCCGACTCCCATATCGCGAGCGCTCTTGCGAGCCTGTTCGAGGTCGTGCTCGCGGTGGATGAGGGCCAGCCCTGCACGGATGCCGGCTGCACCGAGCCGGGGTGCTGCTCGGAACCCGGCTGCTGCCAGGCCGAGGAGTTCTAGCGGTGGCCGATGCCTGCTGCGGCGGAGATCGCTCCACCGATGTGCCGCTCCTCGACGTCTCGGGAGGCGAGTCGGCGCAGGATCGTTCGGCGTTCCGCGCCGAACGCGAAGCCCCCGTCGCCTGGTGGCGTGACAGTGCTGTTCAGCTACCCATCGCTTCGGGTCTCTGCCTTCTCTCCGGGTGGGCGCTTGCACTCTTCGGAGCCGAGGTGGCCGCACTCATCCTGCATGGTTTCTCCCTCTTCTTGGGGGCATACACGTTTGTGCCCGGGGCGCTGCGAAGGCTCGCGCGTGGCCGCCTGACGGTTGGTCTTCTGATGACGATCGCCGCCGTGGGGGCGGTGCTGCTCGGCCACATCGCGGAGGCCGCCGCACTCGCCTTCCTCTTTTCCCTCGCCGAAGCGCTTGAGGATCGTGCGATGGATCGCGCGCGCCACGGTCTCGGTGCACTGCTCGACCTTCTCCCGCGTACGGCACGGATATTACGCGATGGAATGGAACGCGACGTTCCAATCGAGGAAGTCCTCGTGGGTGACGAGCTTGTCGTTCGCCCGGGGGATCGCGTCCCGACGGACGGCGTTCTCCGGCAGGGGAGCGGCGGTATTGATGTGTCTGCAATCACCGGCGAGTCGATCCCGGTGGCCGTTGCTCCCGGGGACACGATCGCGGCCGGTTCGATCAACGGCGGTGCGGTACTTCGAATCGAGGCCACGGCGGCGGGCACGCACAACTCACTCACCGAGATCGTCGAGCTGGTCACCGCCGCCCAGGAGCGCCGGGGTGAGCGCGCGCGAATTGCCGACCGCATCGCCCGCCCACTGGTGCCGGCCGTGCTGATTCTCTCCGCGCTGGTGATCGTCTTCGGTTTCATCGTGGGGGAGCCGCTGTTCTGGACCGAGCGCGCGCTCGTTGTCCTGGTGGCGGCCTCGCCCTGCGCCCTCGCGATCGCCGTGCCGGTCACCGTAATCTCGGCGATCGGTGCTGCCAGCAAGCTCGGACTGATCGTCACCTCCGGGGCCGCGTTCGAGCGACTCGGTGTCGTGCGGCGCGTGGTTTTTGACAAGACCGGCACCCTGACGCGAAATCGTCCCGAGGTTGTGCGCATCGAGTCCGCCCGCACGGAGGAGATCCTGCCGCTCGCCGCGGCGCTCGAGGCGCACAGTACCCATCCGCTCGCCCGGTCCGTCATCGAGGCATTCGAACACGCGTTCGAACACTCGTTCAGTGCGCCGGAATCTCGCGAATCCGCAGCCGACGCGGCGGAGCGGAGCCGCAAGGCCGCGCCCACCCTCACGGTTGCCGACGTGGTTGAGGAGCCCGGCCATGGTATCGCCGGACGCGTTGACGGCAGGAGCGTGCGGGTCGGCAGCGCCCGCTGGCTCCTGGGGCCGGAGGCGAGGCGAGTCGATTTCTCCGATGCAGCGACCCGGGCCACGGCGAGCGATCTCGCACGCGGGGGTATGAGCGTGATCGTCATCGAGGTGGACGGCCTCGTGGCCGGTATCCTCGGCATCCGCGACGAGCTTCGGCCCGAGGCGGCGGAGACCGTCGCGCGGCTGCGGGGGAGCGGCATCGAGGTCGCGCTCCTCACCGGCGACGGCGAGCACACGGCGCGCGCCCTGGCCGACGAGGCCGGGATTACCGACGTGCGATTCCAGCAGCTTCCGGTGGACAAGGCGAACGCGATCGAGGGTTTCCGTCGCGATGCGGTCACGGCCATGGTTGGAGACGGCATCAACGATGCACCGGCACTCGCTACGGCCGACGTGGGGATCGCGATGGGCGAGACGGGTTCGGCGGCGGCGCTCGAATCCGCGGACGTCGCCTTCGTTGGCGCCGATCTGCGACAGATCCCGCGGGCGCTGCTGCACGCAAGGCGCAGCGTGCGCATCATGACCGGCAACATTCTGCTGGCGCTCGCGATCATCGTGGTGCTCGTGCCGCTCGCGCTGGGTGGTGTGCTGGGGTTGGCGGCCGTGGTGCTCGTGCACGAGGTGGCCGAGGTGCTTGTGATTCTCAACGGGCTGCGTGCCGCACGCGTGCGGCGCTGAGGGGCAAGAGGATACCCACGCCGTGAAAGTAATCATTGGTTCACTGGATAGTGAACCAATGATTACTGACCCGGTTCCGGAGGAATTTGTCGGCGTGGTCGGGTTAGATATTCGTGATGGCGCGGACCCGATCTGCCATGGCTCGGCGGGCGATGTCGGAGTCGGGGACGAAGCGTTCGAAGCCGTGTGGTGCTCCGGGGTGGACGTGGAGTTCGATCGGTACGCCGTGCCGGGCCAGCCGGGCCGCGTAGGAGATGTCTTCGTCGCGGAAGATGTCGAGGTCGCCGACCTCGATGTAGGCGGGGGCGAGGCCGGCGAAGTCGGTGAGGCGTGCCGGTGCGGCTATTGGTGACACGTCTTCGGTGCTGATCTCGTTGCCGAGGAGCGTTGCCCAGCCGGTGTAGTTGTTGTCGTACCCCCAGGTGAGGAGATCGTCCGGGATGACGCCGGGGGTGGTGTTACGGTCGTCAAGCATTGGGTAAATCAGGATTTGCTTCGCGATCGGTATGTTCCGGTCGCGGGCGAGGATTGCGGCACCCGCGGTGGGGCCACCCCCTCCGCTATCGCCCATGAGCGCGATCCGGCCGGGGTTCACGCCGAGGTAGGGCGCGTGTTCGCGGAGCCAGATCAGCGCACTGTAGACGTCTTCGGCCATCGCCGTACTGGTCGGTGCCTCGGGGGCGAGACGGAGATCGACGGACAGGAACGGGATGCCGCTGTGGGCGACGTACCACGCGACGACTTCGTCGTACAGGTCGACGCTGCCCCCGAGCATCCCTCCACCGTGTACGTACACGACGGCAGGCCCCGGGGTTTTTCCGGTCTTGGCGTACCAGCGCAGCAGCAGCGTGGTCTCACCGTCGAACGTCTCGGTGGCGAAGTCGGTGGTGGTCACGTCGGTGACGATGGGGGAGAGGGTGGCCATGTATGCCTGACCGGCGTTTGCCGAAGCGCGGACGGCCTGCCAGTCTCCGCGCACGGGGCGTGGGGCATCCGCAGATCCCCGCTTTAGTTCGGCCAGTGCGGGTGCAAGCTCGGGGTCAATTTCATATTTCATGATCGGATCTTTCGATGTCTGGGGCGTTGTTCGGTCTCAGGCGGTGGTGATGATGCCATCCCACGCTCCGCCCGCGGGCACCGAGGCGTGCTGATGGATGAGCACCCACCCGCTGTCCCGACGCTCGAAGCAGTCGGTTTGGCGGGAGATGACCTGCCGACTGGAGCCGTCCTTGAGCGCGAGGGCGGTGCGTTGCACGGTGCACACGATGCCCATATCGCCGTTGATCGAGGCATCCAGCTCGAGGATGTCGACCGTGCAGGATTCGAATGTCGCGAACGTGTCATCGAACAGCTTCTGTGCCGGTGCGATGCCGCGGGAGGCGAACGGGACGATATCGAACCACAGTGCGTCGGACGCCCAGTGTCGGGTGCTCTGCGCCCCGCTCATCGACGTGGCCATCTCGTCGACGATGCCGATCAAGGCGTCTTTGTCCTGCTGCGCACTTGCGCGCTCTGTCGTGGTCATGGTGTTGTTCCTTCCATTCGGCAGTCCGAGTGACCGCCTCTGAAACGAGTCTCGGGTGTGCCATCAGGGGAGATGCAAGAGGCATTTTTCTGCTGGTATCTCCCCTTGGGGGAGGTGACATACTCGAGGTATGACGGCTTCCTTGGCGATCGGGGACTTCTCCCGCGCAACGCACCTGAATATTAAGACGCTGCGCCATTACCACCGGATCGGGCTCCTCGTCCCCGCCCATGTGGACCCGGACACCGCCCACCGGCGATATGACACCGACCAGATTCCGACCGCCCAGGTCATCCGCCGACTCCGCATGCTCGACATGCCGCTGGAAGAGATCCACCGCCTGATCACGACAAGCGATCTGACCACCCGGAACCGACTCATCACAGACCACCTCGCACACCTGGAGGCGGAGCTCGCCCGCACACAGGACGCGGTGGCGTCGCTGCGGGACCTGATCGAACCAGCCCGCGGCAATCAGCCGGTGAGCATTGGACATCGGCGTCAGCCTGCCACGCCGGCCGCCGCGATCAGCGCAGTGATCGATGTCGTGGATGTGACGGGCTGGTATCAGGGTGCCCTCGGCGAGCTGCACGCCCTGCTCGCCGTCCAGAATATCCCGCCCGCCGGGCCTGGAGGCGCGATCTACTCCACCGACCTGTTCACCCACGGCCGCGGCGAGGCCATCGTGTTTGTGCCCTGCGATGGCGAACTGAGACCGACCGGACGAGTCGTGCCCCTTATGGTGCCGGAGACAGACCTCGCCGTAGCTGAGCACCGCGGCCCGCACACCGGCGAGATCGATCACATCTACGGCGAACTCGGCGCGTACATCGGTGATCACGCGATCGGGGTCGACGGTCCCATCCGCGAGTACTACCTCGTCGGCGCACACGAGACCGCCGACGAGAACCGGTGGCGCACCGAGATTGGCTGGCCCATCTTTCACACCGGAGCGTGAGTCAGCCGACCCAGCTGACCCAGCTGCCCGGCAGGGGGAGCTGTCCGTGATCGACGTATGTGCAACTTTCGCACATCAAATACCCATTACTTGACATAATGCACATTATCGGTTGTTTTATACAGTATCTCGAAATCGCCTCGATTCCGCGGAATCACGCCACACCAACTCCGATTGCGGGAGAATGAAAGCGTACATACACCGCCGCATGTAACCGAGAGGATCCGATCATGACCGACAGACTCGTCATCGACACCCGCGCACTGCCCGAACGCGCGGTGAATGGAATTCGTGTTGGGCTCGGCGTCACCGGAATTATCGGCGTCCTGGTCGGAATCCTGATTCTCGCACAGCCCGGTGCCGCGCTGATTGCCGTCGGATGGCTTTTTGGCCTGTACTTCATCGTGGCCGGGATTGTCCGCCTGGCTGCCTCGGCCATGGCCACCAACTCGGACACCGCATATCGCATTTCCGGTGGGATCCTCGGTCTGCTCCTCGTCGCCAGCGGTATCTACACGCTGGGAAATCCGGTGTTCGGTGCCTCCGTGCTCGCCGCCGTCATCGGAATTGCCTGGATTATTGAGGGCATTGCCGCACTCACCGTGCGCAGCAACGATCGCTCCAAGTGGTTCGGCATCCTCTATGGCGTCCTGAGCATCGTGGCCGGCATCGTGGTGCTGTTCATCCCACTCACCACGGCCGCATTCCTGCTGGTCTTCGCCGCGGTGTTCATTATTATCGGCGGCATCGTGCAGATCGTCCAGGCGTTCCTCTTTGGTCGCCATCGCTAGCACTCCCCCAAAATGCACAAAAATCCCGCATTCACTATGAATGCGGGATTTTTATTGCGTTTATGCGGGCTGGCTACTCGCCCGAGCCGAAGCTGCCGGTGTCGCCCACGAGGCGGGTGTTGTCGGCGGGTACGGGCTCGACGGCGGCCAGGGCCACCTCGGCGGCGAACTCGGCCACGTTGTAGAGCTTGCCGGCCTGCTCGCGACGCTCGGCGATGGCACCCGGGTTCAGGCGGTCAAGCAGGGTCGCGGTGATGGTGCCCTCGATCATGTCGCCGGACACCACGACGAAGCCGATACCGGCCTCGGCCAGGGCGGGGATCTGCTCGCGCAGGGCATCCTCGCCGGCGCGCTTGGACAGCGCGACGGGCTCATACTCGGGCATGGTCGGGGTCTGGCGGATGAAGTGTGCCTGGTGGCTGGTCACGAAGACGACGCGCGAACCCTCGCCGAGCAGCGACTTGGCGCTCTCCAGCACGTTGAGCTGGGCGTCGCGGTTGAGCAGCAGGGCGTAGTTCTCGGCCATACCGGACTCCATACCACCCGAGGCGTTCAGCACCAGGATGTCCAGCGAGCCGTACTCGGCGCGGATGGTGTCCATCATGCCGGCGACCGATGCGGGATCGGTGAGGTCGGCACCCACGGTGATGGCGGTGCCACCGGCCGCGCGGATCTGCTCGGCGAGCTTGACCGCACGAGCCTCCTTGTTACGGAAGTTAATCACCACGCGTGCACCGGCCTCGGCAAAGTAGCGAACCGTGTCCGCGCCGACCCCGCGAGAGGAACCGGTGACGAGGACGTTTTTGCCGGCGAGGCTGCCCGGGGCGAGGATTTCAGACACTGTGCGTTGCTCCTTGAGGGGTGCGAAAAACGGAAGGGGCCAACGGGCCCGGAGTCGACTCTAGCAAAGACGACATCTCCCCCAGGGCGTACACACGCGCAAATAGCGGCCAACTGCCGCACTAATTCACGGTTCCCGGCCCGTGAACTGGTAGGTTGTGAGCAAGAGTTTTCGCCCACACCCCGAAAGGTATTGGACGACCATGGAGATGATCACCCCGTACATCTGGATCGCCTGGCTTGCGCTGATCCTGATTTTTATCATCATTGAGATGCTGACCCTCGAGTTCACCTTCCTGATGCTCGCGATCGGTAGCTTTGTCGGCTTGCTCAGCGGCATTCTGCAGGTTGAGTGGTGGGGTCAGATCATCATCGCCGGCCTCGCTGGCATGCTGCTCATTTTGCTGGTGCGCCCTCCCCTGCTGCGCGCCCTGCAGCGCGGTGCAGACCCCACCAAGACCAACCTCGAGGCCGTTCTTGGCCTCGGTGGCGTGGTTCTGGAAACGGTCAGTGCCGGCACCGGTCTGGTGAAACTCGCCAACGGAGAAACGTGGACCGCTCGCACGGTCGCCGATGGCCCGGGCACCGCCCTGGAGCCGGGCACCTCCGTTACCGTGGCGCTGATCGAGGGCGCCACCGCCCTCGTGCGCCCAGACGCGACTCCCCCCGCTTAGGGATACGCCACCCTGGCGTATCCGAAGAGAACAAGAGGAACATCGTGAACGACGACGTATCAATCGGTGCCATAGTCGGCATCATCGCCCTGATCGCTCTGGTGATCTTTGTCCTGGTGGTGATCGCCCGCGCCGTGCGGATTATCCCGCAGGCAAGCTCGGGCGTGGTCGAACGCCTCGGCCGCTACCACAAGACCCTGGAGCCGGGCCTCAACATCCTGGTCCCCTTCATCGACCGCCTGCGCCCGCTGATCGACATGCGCGAGCAGGTCGTCTCCTTCCCGCCGCAGCCCGTCATCACCGAGGACAACCTGGTTGTCTCGATCGACACCGTGGTGTACTTCCAGGTGACCGACGCCCGCGCTGCGACCTATGAGATCGCCAACTACCTGGGCGCGGTCGAGCAGCTCACCACCACGACCCTGCGTAACGTTGTGGGTGGTCTGAACCTCGAGGAGGCCCTGACCAGCCGCGACAACATCAACGGCCAGCTGCGCATCGTCCTCGACGAGGCCACCGGCAAGTGGGGCATCCGCGTGGGACGCGTGGAGCTCAAGGCCATTGACCCGCCCCTGTCGATCCAGGACTCCATGGAGAAGCAGATGCGTGCCGAGCGGGACAAGCGTGCCGCGATTCTGACCGCCGAGGGCACCAAGCAGTCGGCGATCCTCGAGGCCGAGGGTCTGCGTCAGTCCGAGATCCTGCGCGCCGAGGGTGAGGCGCAGGCCGCCGTGCTCCGTGCAAACGGTGAGGCCGAGGCGATCCAGACCGTGTTCGCCTCGATCCACGCCGGTAACCCGGACAACAAGCTGCTCGCCTACCAGTACCTGCAGACCCTGCCGAAGCTGGCAGACGGCTCGGCAAACAAGTTGTGGATCGTGCCCTCCGAGCTCACCGAGGCCCTCAAGGGCATCGGCGGTGCCTTCACCCCGAAGAGCAACCCCGAGCCGGATGCGCCGAGTGCGCCCGGTGCTCAGCCCGCTGCGGCCCAGGCCGCCGGAGTAGACGTGGCCGCAATCGCCGCGGCACTCGGCTACACGAAGAACGAGGCTGACAAGTCGGGTGAGTAAACCCTCCCCCGCCTACTTCGCGACGGCCAGACCGCGGGTGCTTGCGCACCGCGGCCTGGCCGTCGCTTCTGGCGTGGCCGAAAACACCGCCGAAGCCTTCGCCGCCGCGCTCAGGGCGGGCGCGACCCACATCGAGTCGGACCTGCGCGCCACGGCCGACGGCGTTGCCATTCTTCACCACGATGCCACCTTCAGGCGCGCCCGAGACGGTCGACGAGGCCGAGTCTCGGCGCTGACCCTTGCCCAGTTGCGCGACCCCGCCGAGGGCCCCGTGCACCGCATCCTGACGCTGGAGGAGGCCCTCACGGAGTTTCCCGAGGTGCCGTTCAACCTGGACCTGAAATCCGCCGACGTCGTGGAACCCGCCGTGCGGATGATCCGCAACATGGATGCACGCACGCGTATTCTGCTGACCTCGTTTGGGGAGTCCCGCCGGCGCGCGGCCGTGGACGCGCTCTCCCCCATCGCCTCCTCGCTCAGCCTTCCGAGGGTGCTGCGCCTCCTGGCCGCCCACGCCCTCGGCCTTACCGGCGCATTCGATCGCGCGATCGCGTCCGCCCAGGCGGTCCAGATGCCCTATCGGGTCGGGCCCCTGCACCTGGTTACTCCGCGGCTCCTCACAAAGCTACATGCGCGCGGTATTGAGGCCCACGTGTGGCCCGTGAATTCCGTTGCCGAGATGCGCACGGTCATGGCGTTGGGGGTTGACGGCGTGGTCACCGACCGCACCGATTTGACCGGCCCGCTGGCCCGCGAACCGCGCTCCGAGTACTAGCCGGCCCGGTTTCGAGGTCGGCATTTTGCGCCGCGAGTGACCCCGGCCCCGCCAATCCCATCGCCTCGACGGCGTCATACCCTGCGTGTTCTCAGGCTTGCGCGAAAATTGCCTCGGACCGGGCACATTATTTCGGCCACGACGCTGTTGCTGGACACCGAGTACGAGTAAGGTGTGGGGAACCGATCGACGTTCATAGTTTTTTCAGGCTAGACCGGTATAAATGGCAAGCACGCGAGAGGAGACCACACAATGGCAGATCGCAGTTTGCGCGGAATGCGCCTCGGGGCCCAGAGCCTTCAGAGCGAAGAGGGAGTTGTATTCTCAGATCGAGAACGATACATCTACCTCTGCCCTAAGTGCGGGCATGAAACAGCACTGGTGTTTGCGGCCGAGGCCGAGGCACCCGACACCTGGGAGTGCCGCAACTGCGGCGAGGCCGCGGTGTTGATGGTGGGCACCGAGCCCATCGAACTCGAGCCCAGCGAGGCCAAGCAGGCACGTACCCACTGGGACATGCTGCTCGAGCGACGCTCACGCGAGGAGCTTCAGGTGCTCCTCGACGAACGACTGGACTACCTCCGCGAACGTCGCGGACAGAAGAAGGTCGGCGCGTAGCCTCGCATCCGGTTCACGAAACGAATTCATGGGGATGTCCTCTCGGACATCCCCATTTTTTGTGCCCGCGCGCGCAGAGTGTCACACTTCTGGCTCGAGCGGTGTCTCATGGTTAAACAGTTCTTAACGATGGGATCTTCATGTCGGTACCAACACGGGTGCTCATTCTGGGAGCCGGCTATGCCGGGCTCATGGCCGCGAACAGGATCGCCGGTCGGTTCGGTGAGGCCGAGCACGTCACGATCACCCTGCTGAATCCGGTGGCCGATTTTGTCGAGCGGATACGACTCCACGAGCTTGCGGCGGGGACCCGAGAAACCGCAGTCGTGCCGATGTCGTCGCTGCTTCACGAGCGGGTAGACCCGTTCCGAGGAACTGCCGCGCGCATCGATGCCGAACGCCGACTCGTGTATCTCACCGAGGGTGGCGAACCCCTCGCCTACGATGTTCTGCTCTACGGCGTGGGAAGCGTCCAGGGAGGCGAGAGTCGCCCGGATGGTGCCCTGACCCTGCGGGACCCCGCGGAGGCGCGGCGCGTACGCGAGCGGCTCTCTTCGCTCGCCGCTGGTTCGTGTGTAACGGTCATCGGGGCGGGCCTCACCGGGATTGAGTTGTCCACGGAGATCGCCGAACGCCACCCGCACCTGCGGGTACGCATCCTCACCCGCGGCACCGCCGGTGACGACCTCTCCCCCGCGGGAAAACGTTCGCTACTGAGGAGAATGCGCGCGCTGGGAATCGAACTCGCCGAACACACCGAGGTGTGGGCAATCGATGATCGGCTCCTCACCCTCGCCGACGGCCGCACCCTTCCCTCCGCGTGCACGGTGTGGACGGCGGGATTCTCGGTTCCCGATCTCGCCCGCGCGAGTGGGCTTCCCGTCGATGAGAGCGGCAGACTGCTGGTTGACCAGACGCTCACCTGCACGCAGTACCCGACGGTGTTCGGCGCCGGCGACGCCGTACGCGCACCACGGGAGGTGGCCGGTCAGCTGCGGATGAGCTGCGCCGCGGCACTGCCCATGGGAGCTCACGCGGCGGACAGCATCATCGCCCGTATGACCAGGCACGAACCGACCGCCCTCTCGGCGGGCTTTGTCCTGCGCTGTGTGAGCCTGGGGCGACGCGCGGGTCTCATCCAGGGTGTGTACGCCGATGACCGCGTGCGCCGGATCGTTCTGCGGTGCCGCACCGCTGCCCTGCTGAAGGAGCGCGTGTGTCAAATGACGCTCTCCTGGATTCGAGGTGAGCGGCGTCGCAGCGGCTCCTTCACCTGGCCCGCGGGCCCCGGCACAACGCGGTAGCGTAGCAGCGTAGATATCGCCGAGGTTTTTGCCGAGCACCGTTCGCTCCTCTTCACCATCGCCTACGAGATCACCGGTTCGGCCAGTGACGCCGAGGACGTCGTGCAGGAGAGCTTTCTGCGGTGCCGCGAGCTCGATCCGGAGAGCCTCCGCAACCCTCGCGCATACCTTGCGCAGACGGTCACCCGGCAGGCACTGAACGCCCTGCGGTCGGCGCAGCGCCGCCGGGAAGACTATGTGGGACCGTGGCTCCCCGAACCGCTGCTGACCGCGCCGGACATCGCCCAGAACGTGATCCTCAGCGAATCGCTCTCCTTCGCGATGCTGGTGGTGTTGGAAACACTCTCACCGGAAGAGCGCGCGGTATTTGTGCTGCGTGAGGTATTCGACTTTTCCTATCCGGAGATCGCCGAGGCAACCGAACGCTCCCTCGCGGCGGTACGCCAGATCAGCAGTCGGGCGCGCGCCCACGTGCGCGCACGCCAGCCGCGCTTCGACGTGGACGCGAAGCGGAAACACGACGTGGCCGAACGTTCCCTCATGGCACTCCAGGGCGGTGATGTGCAGTCGCTCATGGATGTGCTCGCCCCGGGTGCCGTGCTGCTCTCGGACGGCGGCGGACGGGTGAGCGCCGCTCGTAAACCCGTGTTGGGTGCCGACAACATCGTGCGCTTCCTGCTGGGCATCGCCCAAAACCCGTTGCCGGACATGCGAATCGAGCGGGCGGTGGTCAACGATATGCCCGCCGTTATCGTTCTCAGCGGCGACCGGGTGGACCTCGTGGTGCTGGTGGAGTCCCGGGATGAGCGGGTCAGCGCCGTCTATCTGGTGCGCAACCCCGACAAGCTCGGGGCGGTGTCACGCCGAGACCGTGGCTAGCGCCAGCCATAGCGCTTGCGGAGCGCCGAGGCTACGACATTGAAGTTCTTGTGGTCGAGGCTCGACGCCTCGCGGCGCATACCTCCGGGCTTCAACCGGAAGACGCGGTCCAGGTTGGCCCAGCTGGGGCGTCCCTGACTGTCCCACGGGCCGGCCCCGATCGGCACAAAGTCAGACTGCCCGGAGTGCGCCTTCGAGGTCAGCTGAATCGCAAGCACATCTCCCCCGCCGAGGGTTGCCACCACGAGTACCGGGCGATCCTTACCTCGGCCGTCGTTTTCCTCAAACGGGACCCAGGTCCAGACAATCTCACCCGGATCGGCATCGCCGTCACGGTTGGGAGCATAGGTCATCGTGACGTTGCCCACCCGGTGAGCGTCGACCTCTCGGGTCGCCTGCGGGCCGGTCTGACCGGGGCTCGGAGCCTCGGTGCCGGGGCGTGAGCCACCACCCGGTTTACTCGCTCCGGGTTTCCCCGCACCCGGACGTGTGGGCTGGCCGGGCTTACTCGGGCCGGACAGGACGGACAGGATCTCGCGCAGGATCCGGAGGAACGTATTCACGCTCCTACGCTAGTGCACAGCTCTTCCGAGCAACAGGATCCCCGTTCGCGTGCCGCTCACGCACCCACGGATACGGCAGCGGGGCGTCTCGGCGCGCGGCTGGTGCCCCGCGAATACACCGAAGGGCCGGATCTGCTTCAGCAGATCCGGCCCTTCGGATGGTGGGAGAAGTGTCGCGCCGGGCCCTCCCCTTGAAGACCCGGCGCGAGTCTGGGGAACCTACAGGCTGTGAGCCGAGGTTGCGGTGGTGACGGGGTTCAGCGCGTAGCCGTCCTCCCCGTGAACCACGTTGTCGACGCCGGCGATCTCGTCCTCGTTGGTGACGCGGAATCCGATGGTCTTCTGGATGATCCAGCCGATCACAAAGGCCATCACGAAGGAGTAGATCAGGACCGCGAAGACCGCGATGGTCTGCACGACCAGCTGGCGGAAGTCGCCGCCGACGAACAGGCCGGTACCGGTGGCGAAGAAGCCGAGGTACAGGGTACCGATGAGGCCACCGACGAGGTGGATTCCAACGACGTCGAGGGAGTCATCAACACCGATCAGGAACTTCAGCTCGATGGCGACGGCACAGACGGCGCCGGTGATGAGGCCGAGGATCAGGGCCCAACCGGGGGTGAGGTTTGCGCAGGCCGGGGTGATGGCCACGAGGCCGGCAACGGCGCCCGATGCGGCACCAACCGAGGTGGGCTTGCCGTGACGGATCTTCTCGATGATGAGCCAACCGATGATGGCGGCCGCGGTGGCACCGAGGGTGTTGATGGTGATCAGACCGACGTTCTTCAGGCCGTTCAGCCACTCGGCACCGGCGTTGAATCCGAACCAGCCGAACCAGAGCAGCGAGGCACCGATGAGGGTCAGCGGAACGTTGTGCGGCTTCATGATGCCGGGCTTGAATCCGACGCGCTTGCCGAGGATCAGGGCGAGGGCCAGGGCTGCGGCACCGGCGTTGATGTGAACGTCGGTTCCACCGGCATAGTCGATAACCTCGATGCCGGACTCCTTACCGAACAGCGCGGTGCCGAGGTTCTGGATCCATCCACCACCCCAGATCCAGGCGGTCACCGGGAAGTACACCACGGTTGCCCAGATACCGGCAAAGATCATCCAGGAGCCGAAGCGAGCCCGATCGGCGATTGCACCGGAGATCAGGGCCACCGTGATGATTGCGAACGTGGCACCGAACGCGACGCCGATGAGGTTTTCGTTGGCGTGGGGGGCCGAGGCGAGCCCGCTCAGGCCGAAGTCGTTGAGTGGGTTACCGGCGAACTGTCCGGGGTTGTCCACGTGGGTCATGTTGTAGCCGTAGAGAATCCAGAGCCCGCCGATCAAGCCCATCGAGCCGAAGCTCAGCATGAGCATGCTGACGACGCTGGTGATCTTTACGAGGCCGCCGTAGAAAAAGGCGACGCCGGGGGTCATCACGAGCACGAGTGCCGTGGCAATGATGCCCCAGGCGAGGGATCCGGTGTCCATAAGCTTTCCTAACCGTCTGGGCCCCCATCGGGAGTGGAGGCCGTGCGATTAGTTTGGCGAGTTCTCGTTTCCGGAACCGGCGCCGTTTCGTTTCGAACGTGTTACACGACAACGCCACCGGTAAACAAAATGTTTCGTCACCGATGGCGTCGTCGAGTAAAACGGGTGTGGCTAGGCGTCTACGCGCACCACCATCTTGCCGATGTTCGCACCGCGCAGCAGGTCAATAAACGCCTGCGGGGTGTTCTCAATGCCCGCAACCACGGTCTCGTCGTAGACGATCTCGCCGGCGGCGAACCACTCCCCCATTGCCTGGGCAAATGCGGGTGCCGCTGCGACGTGATCACCGAGGGTGAAGCCGCGCAGGGTGATGCTCTGTGTGATGATGCGGCTCATGTTTCGGGGGCCCACGGCGGGCTCAGTGGTGTTGTACTCGGCGATAGCGCCGCACAGCGCGGCACGTCCACCGCGTCGGAATGCGCCGATTGCCGCCTCAAGGTGTTCACCGCCCACATTGTCGAAGTAGACGTCGATACCCTCGGGGGCGGCCGCGGCGAGCTGCTCCGCCACGGGGGCGTCATCGGTGTAGTTGAACGCCGCATCGAAGCCGTATCGTTCGGTGAGGAGTGCGACCTTTGCGGCCGTGCCAGCGGATCCGATCACCCGTGATGCACCCATGAGGCGCGCGATCTGTCCGGCGGCGGTGCCCACCGCACCGGCGGCACCGGAGATGAAGACCACATCGCCGGGCTTGATCGATGCGATATCGCGCAGGCCCACAAACGCGGTGAGGCCGGTCATGCCGAGGATGCCGAGCGAGGTGGACAGCGGGACGCCGGGGATCTCCGCGGCGCGGCGGAACGAGGCGGCTGGGCCCTGTGCCACCGAGCGCCAGCCAAAGTCGTGGCTGACCGCGGTGCCCACGGGCAGCTCGGGAGCGTTGGATTCAACGACGTGCCCGACGGCTCCGCCGGTGAGTGCCTCGTTCAGCTCAAAGGGCGCGACATACGACTCCCCGAGGTTCATCCGTCCCCGCATGTAGGGGTCCACCGAGACGAAGCGGTTGGCGACGCGCACCTCTCCCTCGGCCAGCGGCGGCAGGGTGCGCTCAACGCGACGGAAGGTGTCGGCGGTGGGCCATCCCACGGGGCGCTCGGCCAGGTGGAATTCGATGGTGGTGGCGGGGATGGGCGTGGTGTTCATGTGTACTGCCTTTAGCGAATTACGAGAGCGATGATGGTGAAGATGAGTCCGAGCAGCGGCAGGGTTCCCTGCGTGATTGCCGCGCGGGCCTTGGAGCGGTCCGACAGAAGAAGGACCATGGCCGCCGCGAACATCGAACCGATGCCCACGAAAATGAGGGCGAGGCCTACGGCTTCGCCACCGGCGAAGACGAAGGCGATGCCCACATAGACCACGATCGCGAGGAACAGGTTGTAGAACCCCTGGTTGAACGCCAACGGCTTGGTAATCTCGGCAACCTCGGCACTCTCGATGCCGAAGGTGGCGCGTACGCGCGGCGTGGTCCAGCGCAGGGACTCCATCACGAAGATGTAGCAGTGCAGGATGGCCGCGAGGCCGGCGAAGATCAGTCCGGTGATGAGCATGATGTGGGGTTCCTCACGATGGATAACAGGGTTCGTGAAATCAGCGTACAATATTTCTGAACCGATCGTTTCAGAAAGTGGAAAATAATGGCCCGATCCCGTGAATTCGACACCGCGGCCGCCGTGCGCGCCGCCCGCGACCTGTTTTGGGCGGTGGGATACGACGTCGCCTCCATCAGCGACCTCGAACGCGTCACGGGGCTGTCCCGCTCGAGCATCTACCAGGCCTTCGGCAATAAGCGCGGGCTGTTTGATGCCGCGGTCGAGGACTACCTCGAAGACATCGTGGGGCCCCGCCTCGCTCCCCTGCTGGACGGCCAGGCCGACGGCGTGCGCCGCTACATCGACCAGATGGGTGCCTCCCTCGGGGCCATGGAGGCCGGGGATCCCCGCTTCGGCTGCATGCTCGTGCGGGCCGGTGCCGGCCTCGGCAGCCGCGATGCGGACGCCGCCGCGGTCGTCGCGGGCTACCGCCGCCGAGTCGAGGGGGCAATAGCGACGGCCCTGGGAGTGGATGCACGTGCCGCGGACATCGCGGCGGATGTCACACACCGGGCCACCGTCGTGACCGGGCTGATCGTGAGCACGATGCTACTCGCACCGGTAGATCTCGAGGGTGCGCTCGCCATTCTTGCGGCCGCGAGGGTGGAGGCGACGCCCCCGCGGGCGATGCGCGCCTCGGTCGCCGCATAGGTGGCCGCAGGGCCCGCACCAAAAAAAAGTGGCCGGGAGCGATAATTCGCTCCCGGCCGCTTTCGGCGTACTCCGCTACCGCTGGACGCCCGCCGCGTGGGTCAGCGCGATCATGCGCGAGATCGCACGCTGATACTTCTTGCGATAGCCGCCCTCGAGCATGCCGTCGCCGAAGATCTGATCGAGCGCGATGCCGGTGGCCACGATCGGCACCTGTGCGTCATAGACACGGTCGATGAAGGCCACGATCTGCAGCGCGCGAGTCTGATCGGTGAGTTCGTGCACGTCGCGCAGGCCGAGGCGGGAAATGCCCTCGATCAGGCCCGCATAGCGTGACGGATGCACGGTCTGCAGGTGGGCGAGCAGCGCATCGAAGGTGTCATCGGAAACCTCGGCATTATCCGCGAGCCCGGCGGTGAGGGCCGCCGAGTATTCCGCGCCGGAGGTCACGATGCAGGAACCGGTGACCGCGCGGCGACGGTAATCGGTGCCGTCGATACGCAGGGTGCGGAAGTGCGCCGACATCGCCTGGATTTCGCGCAGGAAGTCCGCGGCGGCAAACCGACCCTCACCGAGGGCACCCGGCGGGGTGTTCGAGGTCGCGGCTATGCGGGTGCCGGAGGCCACCAGTTCGCCGAGCAGCCGGGTCATCAGCATAGTGTCGCCCGGGTCGTCGAGCTCAAACTCGTCGATGCAGATGAGCGTGGCACCGGTCAGGGCCTGCACCGCCTGCTGATATCCGAGGGCGCCCACCAGGGAGGTGTACTCGATAAACGTGCCAAAGTACTTGCGCGGTCCCGGCGCACGGTGCCACAGCGAGGCGAGAAGGTGGGTCTTACCCACACCGAATCCGCCGTCGAGATAGATGCCCGGCTGCCCCACCGGTGCCTTCTTCTTACGGCCAAAGAGGCCGCCCCCGCGCTGAATGCCGAAGGAGTCCGCGAACTCGGTCAGGATCGTCACGGCCTCCGCCTGGCTGGCGAAGTCCGGGTCCGGACGGTAGGACTCAAAGGTCGCATTAGCGAACTGCGGCGGCGGCGTCAGGCCCGCGATAATCGCGTGGGCGTCGCTGCTCGGGGTGCGTTCGGTCAGGCTGACGCGGCGCTGCGTGGATGCTGCGGTCATGGGTGGGCTACCTCGTGTGTCGGATTCTTGCGCCACCCTGATGACAAGCGGAGAAAAGGTGCGTACATTCAAAAGGTGGGGCTTCGGCTCCTAGCCTAACCCCACGAAGCTATCCGTCCGGACCGGCCCGCGCCGGTTCACAGCCGAGGGGACCCCGTGACATTCGCATTTGATACCTCCGATCCGAAGTTTGCCGACTACGCCCACCCGGGCAAACTGGTCTCCACCTCCTGGCTGGCCGAACGCCTCGATGAGCCCGGCCTGGTCGTGGTCGAATCCGATGAGGACGTCCTCCTGTACACGGTCGGGCACATCCCCGGCGCCGTGAAGGTCGACTGGCACACTGAGCTCAACGATCCCGTCGTGCGCGACTACCTGGATGGCGAGGGTTTTGCCGAGCTCCTGTCCCGCAAGGGCATCTCCCGGGATGACACCGTCATCATCTACGGCGATAAGAGCAACTGGTGGGCCGCCTACGCCCTCTGGGTCTTCACCCTGTTTGGCCACCCCGATGTTCGCCTGCTGGATGGCGGCCGCGATAAGTGGATCGCCGAGGGCCGCGAGCTCACCACCGAGGTGCCCGAGCGCATCGAGACCCGCTATCCGATCATCGAACGCGATGACCACACCGAGCGTGCCTTCCGCGATGACGTCATCGCCCACCTGGGCAGCCCGCTGATCGACATCCGCTCACCCCAGGAGTACACCGGTGAGCGGGTTACCCACCCGGACTACCCGGAGGAGGGCGTCCTGCGCGGCGGTCACATCCCCACCGCCCACAACGTGCCCTGGGCCCGCGCCGTGGGTTCCGATGGTGGCTACCTGGCCCGGGGAGAGCTCGAGGCTATCTATCGCGGCGAGCTGGGCCTCGCCCCCACCGAGTCGGTCATCACCTACTGCCGGATCGGTGAGCGCTCCAGCCACACCTGGTTCGCCCTGCGCTACCTGCTCGGTTTCCAGGCGGTCCGCAACTACGACGGCTCCTGGACCGAGTGGGGCAACGCCGTGCGCGTACCGATCGTGCAGGGCACCGAGCGCGGCACCCGACCCGCCCGCGGTGAGCGGCAGACCGCGCACTAACCCCGCGGTGCGGCGGGCGCGCGACTGGCATAATGGATTCCCATGACCGATAACGCGCTGCCCGCCGCGCTCGCCGAGATCAGCGAGGACTTCCTCGACCTCGACGAAAACTCGCGGCTCGAACTCCTGCTGGACTTCTCCCGAGAACTTCCCGCCCTTCCCGAACGCTATAGCGATCACCCGGAGGAGCTGGAGCGCGTGGCCGAGTGCCAGTCCCCCGTATTCATTCGCGTCGAACTCGATGCGGATCAGCGTGTTCAGATGTTCGCGACCGCACCGCAGGAGGCACCAACCACCCGCGGGTTTGCCAGCATCCTGGTGCAGGGTCTCTCGGGGCTGAGTATCGAGGAGGCCCTGGCCGTGCCGAGCGACTACTCACAGCGTCTCGGGCTCGCTCGCGCCGTCTCGCCCCTGCGTCTGGCGGGCATGACCGGCATGATCCGTCGTGCCCAGCGTCAGATCCGCGTGCTGGCCGGGCATGAGTAGTCTCACCGAGCTGCTGCCCGCCAGCGGGGAACGCATCGACCCGGCGCTGCCCGAAGCCCGGGAGTGGATCGCCCGGCGCTACGCGCTCGCCGGGGACACCTGGACCGCCGTCAACATGATCACCACCATGAACGGTTCTGCCGCGGGTGAGGACGGCACGAGCGACACCATTTCAAACCGGGTGGATCGCACCATCCTCTCGGTGATTCGCGATCAGGCCGACGCCGTGCTCGTGGGGGCCCAGAGCCTCCGCGCCGAGGGCTACACGATTCCGCGACGCGCGATGCTCGCCGTACTGACCCGTAGCGGCGACCTCGGCGATGTGCCGGACAACGAGGGCGCACGCGAGCGCCTGATCGTCCTGTGCCCCCAGGCGTCGGTGCCCAAGGTGACGGCGCGGATGGACGGCCGCGTACACGCCGTGATCGGTATCAACGCCGCGGACCCGAGCCCCGCACAGATTCTGCAGACCCTCGCCGAGCACGGGCTCACCCGGGTGATCTGCGAGGGCGGCCCGACCGTGACCGGAAGTTTCCTCGCCGCGGGAGCGATCGATGAGATCTTCCTGACCGCTGCCCCCAGCGTCGTATTGCCCCCGCAGCCGGTGTTTGGACAGGCCGAAAAGCTCGTCACTCGCTACACGCTGCACGGTCTCATGCTGGACGATGAGGGCACGCTCTACCAGCGGTTCCGGCCTCGGCCGGCCGTGGACTAGGCCCGAAGCCGGTGCGGCCGAAAAGCGAGAGGGGCGTGTCACCATCAACGGTGACGCGCCCCTCTCGCGTTCCTGGCGCTGCTTGGCTGCGGTTTTACGGGTGCTGGCGATCGAGCCAGTCACGCACGCGGGTTTCCCAGCGTTCGCGATCGAAGTTCCAGAGCTTGGTGTGACGCGCGACCGAGAAGATCTCCAGGTCGACGGTGTCGGGGCGCTCGGCGGCGAGTGCCTGCGCGGCGTTCGCGGGCACCACATCGTCATCGGTACTCTGCAGGATCAGTGTGGGGATGCGCAGCTCGGCGGCCCGCGCGACGAGGTTCAGATCGTCGAGGCGCACGGGGGCTTCCAGGCCGGTGATGCGGCGTGCCCAGTTCGCGCCGATCAGGTGGACCGCGAAGTCGCGCACTGCGCGTGGCAGCCGGCGCTCGCGCGCCTGGAAGCTCAGCACGTCATGCCAGTTGATCACCGGGGAATCCAGCAGGAGCGCGTGGACGTCGCCGTGGTGTTCGCCGTTGAGGACGGTCTGCAGCGCAATCGCGCCACCCATCGACCACCCCATCAGCACGATCCGGGCATCGCTGCGGGCGCGCACCCAACCGAGGGCAGCATCGACATCGGCCCACTCGGTTTGACCGAGGCCATAGCGACGGTCGGTACTGAAGGGTGCATCGCCGTCGTTGCGATAGGTGAGTAGGAGCACGTGGTACCCCGCGGCGTGGGCGGTCGGCACCGCACGCAGGCCCTCGCCGCGACGGGTACCGCGGCCGTGCACCACCACGAGCCAGGGGGCATCCGCACTGGCGTCGGCCGAGGGGATCAGCCAGGCCGGTGCGATACCGCCCTCCACGGGAATTGCGACGTTCTCCCACTGTTCCACCACGGCTGCGGGCTCGGCATCGACCCAGCCGGTGAACCGGCCGTGCCCGTGACCCACCACTCCGCGCAAATCCTGGACGGGGAGCTCGCGGGTAACGGTCTTCTCCCCCACCTCGAGCACCTCGCCGATCCGAATCAGACGCTCGGGGCGGCCGTACCAGATTCCGTACTGCCCGGGCAGTACGGTGAAGTCCGTGCGACCGAGCACGATGGTGCCCGCGACCTCGTTGATGCCGAGCACCGGGGTATCCGGAGCATCCGGGCCGGGTGGGGTTAACACCTCGCGGGCCATGATGGCCGAGACGGCGGCGATCCCGGCGGCAACGACGGCGGTGGTGGCCGCAACGGCGGTCAGGGGCAGGAGAAACGCGCGGCGTTCGGCGCGGCGTGAAGGATTCATAGCCAACTAACTCTAGTCTGCAAACGTGACTGATTCGGTAACGGATGATCTCGTCCCGGCGGACTTTGTCCGGGCCCGCGACGCCATCCGGAGTGTGAGCCTACGCCCCGAACTGCGGGTACAGGAGATTGCCGCGCCGGAGCGTCTTGCGCCGTATGCGCTGGCGCTGGCCGCGGATGTGCTTCCCGCCGCGCAACGGGGCGGATTCGAGGCCCACGCCTCCGACTCCGAACACGGCGCTGGCCGCTTTGTCCTCTTGTACGATCCCTCCGCCCCCGAAGCCTGGGGAGGGGCCTTCCGAATCATCTGCTTCGCTCAGGCCCCACTCGAGCCCGAGCTCGGAGTGGACCCGTTCATGGCCGGCGTCGCCTGGTCTTGGCTCATGGATGCCCTGGAGGCCCGGGACGCGCAATTTGGCGCGGCGAGCGGTACCGCCACTAAGGTAATCTCGACGGGTTTTGGTGAGCTTGCGAGTGCCGGAGACGGCACCCAGCTCGAACTGCGCGCCTCTTGGACGCCACACAACGCCGAACTCGGCGCCCACGTAGAAGGCTGGGGAGATCTGCTGTGCCTGCTGGCCGGCCTGCCCCCCACCGAAGAAGGAGTGACCATGATTGGCCGTCACAGAGGAACTCGTGGCTGAGCGATCCAGACGAGCATCCGCTCCCGCGGGAAACACCGCGCCCGGATCGGCCACCACCCCCGAGGTTGCGGCCACGCCCACATCCGGTGCGGGTGCCGCACCGGTGGTCTCGGTGTCCGCCACGGCCGCCGCAATCGCTGCAGTGGGCTCGGCGGAGGCCGGCTCGCGCCGCGTCATCGACACCCCGCGCGCCTATGCCGAATCACTGAGTCTCCTGGCCGCCGGTCACGGCCCCGTTGCCGTGGATGCCGAGCGGGCCTCGGGCTACCGCTACTCGCAGCGCGCCTACCTGATTCAGGTGTTCCGCCGCGACGCGGGCATGTTCCTCTACGACCCCATCGCCCTGGGCTCGCTGCACGAGCTTCAGGCCGTGATCGGGGATGCCGAGTGGGTGCTGCACGCCGCGAGTCAGGATCTCGCCTGCCTGCGCGAGGTGGGGCTCGACCCCTCCCAGATTTTTGATACCGAGCTTGCCGCGCGCCTGCTCGGCATGCCCCGCGTGGGTCTCGGTTCCGTGGTGGAGAACCTGCTGGGGATACACCTGGCGAAGGAGCACTCGGCGGCCGACTGGTCGACCCGTCCGCTCCCCCAGTCCTGGCTCGAATACGCGGCGCTCGATGTGGAACTTCTCGTCGATCTGCGTGACGAGGTTGAGAAGCTGCTCATCGCGGCGGGAAAGACCGAGATTGCGCGGCAGGAGTTTGCGGCCGAGCTGAACAAGCCCGCCCCCGCCGCCAAGATTGATCCGTGGCGCAAGCTCTCGGGAGCACCTAGTGCGCGCAATAGGCAGATTCTTGCCGTGGCGCGTGAGCTGTGGACGGCCCGCGACACCCTCGCTCGTCGACGTGACGTGGCACCCGGCCGCCTGGTACCCGATGCCGCCCTGCAGGCGGCGGTCAAGGCCAACCCGAAGACCCGCGCGCAACTCGCCGGGATGCGGGCGTTCACCGGGCGGGCGAGCCGCACCGAGCTGAACACCTGGTGGTCCGCGATCGAGCGCGGGCAGAACGAAACCGATCTGCCGCCGTTGCGCATCCACACCGATACCCTGCCGCCCATTCGGGCCTGGGCCGAGAAGAACCCCGAGGCGGATCACCGCCTGCGGGTCACTCGACCGCGCGTCGTGGCCCACGCCGAGGCACGAGAGATGCCGGTGGAGAACCTGCTGACCCCGGAACTGCTGCGCCGAATCGCCTGGCACCCGCCGGTTCCGCTGACCACCGAGGCCGTGGCGGATCAGCTCGCGGCCCTCGGCGCCCGCCCGTGGCAGGTTGAGGAAACCGCACAGCTAATCCGGGATGCCTTTGTAGAAGCTCCCCAAATTGTGCTGGAAGACGACGGCGGGGCTTCGTAGGAAATCACACAGGGGTAGCAGCCTCCCAGACGCCTTCCCTAGGATCGAATCAATCGATTCCTCTAGGAGGCAGTGTGGCCAAGAAAAACGACGTTTACTTCGTCGATGGAACGCGAACCCCGTTCGGACGTGCCGGTGAAAAGGGCATGTACTGGAACACCCGGGCCGATGATCTCGTGGTGAAGGCCATGATCGGTCTGCTTGAACGAAACCCCGGGGTTCCCGGGGAACGCATTGACGATGTTGCGATCGCGGCCACCACCCAGCAGGGCGACCAGGGGCTCACCCTGGGGCGCACCGCGGCGCTGCTCGCGGGCCTGCCGACCACGGTACCCGGCTATGCGATTGACCGCATGTGTGCGGGTGCCATGACCGCCGTCACCGCGCTGGGCGCGGGGGTGGCCTTCGGTGCCTACGATCTGGCGATCGCCGGCGGTGTGGAGCACATGGGGCGTCACCCGATGGGCTTCAATGCCGATCCCAACCCGCGCTTCCTCGCGGAGAAGATCGTGAGCCCGGACGCCCTCAACATGGGTATCACCGCGGAAAACCTGCACGATCGCTTCCCGAAGCTCACCAAGGAGCGTGCCGACCGCTTTGGCATGCGCAGCCAGCAGAAGGTAGCCGCCGCCTACGCAAACGGCAAGATTCAGCCGGACCTGGTACCGATTGCGCTGCGCAGTGACGCGGGCTGGGGCCTCGCCGACACCGATCAGGGTATGCGTCCCGAAACCACCCTCGAGGGCCTCGCCTCGCTGAAGACGCCGTTCCGCCCGCACGGCCGTGTGACCGCCGGCAACTCCTCCCCCCTCACCGACGGTGCCACCGTGAGCCTGCTCGCGGGCTCCGAGGCCGTGCATCAGCTGAAGCTCACCCCGAAGATGCGCATGGTGAGTTTTGCATACGCCGGTGTTGAGCCCGAAGTGATGGGGCTCGGCCCGATCCCGTCCACCGAGAAGGCTCTGGCCAAGGCCGGCCTCAGGATCGAGGACATCGGCCTGTTCGAGCTGAACGAGGCGTTTGCCGTGCAGGTGCTCAGCTTCCTCGACCACTACGGTATCGGCGATGACGACCCGCGGGTCAACGCCTGGGGTGGGGCCATCGCGCTCGGTCACCCGCTGGCCGCCTCCGGTGTGCGCCTGATGATTCAGCTCGCCGCGCAGTTCGCCGAAAACCCCGGCGTGCGCTACGGCCTCACCGCTATGTGTGTGGGCCTCGGCCAGGGCGGCACCGTGATCTGGGAAAACCCGAACTGGAACGGAAAGAAGTAGATTATGACCGACTACTCCACCCTTGACTTTTCCCCGCTGCTCGAAGCGTCTCAGGACGAGGTGATCACGCACAGCTTTGTGCGCGATGTCACCCTGCCCTCGGGGAAGACGCTCGCGCTCATTACGCTCGACAACGGCCGCGATCACACCCGCCCCAACACCTTCGGTCCGGCCACGCTGCTCGAACTCGGCGGTGTCCTGGACGCCCTGACCCTGCGCGCGAGTGCCGGTGAGATTGCCGGTGTCGCAATCACCGGTAAGCCGTTCATTCTGGCGGCGGGTGCCGATCTCTCGAAGGTGGGCGATCTCAACAGCCGCGAGGTTGCGAGCCTGCTCCCCCGCCTCGGTCACCACGTGTTTGGCAAGCTACACACGCTCGGTGTGCCCACGTTTACGTTCATCAACGGCCTGGCGCTCGGCGGCGGGCTGGAGATCGCACTGAACTGTGACTACCGCACGGTGGATGCGAGCGCGGCCGGCATCGGTCTGCCCGAGGTCTTCCTGGGCCTCATCCCGGGATGGGGCGGCTCCTGGCTGCTGCCGAACCTGATCGGCATCGAGAACGCCCTCACGGTGATCATTGAGAATCCCTTGAAGATGAACCGCATGCTGCGGCCGGCCCAGGTCATTGAGCTCGGTGTCGCGGATGTCAGCTTTGGCTCGGCCACGTTCATCGAGTCCTCCCTCGCGTGGGCATCGGGCGTGATCGAGGGCACCACAAAGGTCGCCCGCCCGCACACCCCCGGAAAGCTGGAACGCCTCGCGAAGTGGGACATCGCGCTCGGTATTGCGCGCAAGACCCTGGAGTCAAAGATCGGTACCGAGCCGGTGGCTCCCTATCTTGCCCTCGACCTCATCAAGGCGGCGAAGTCGGTCTCTCGCGAGGAGGGCTTTGCACTCGAGGACGAGGCGCTCACGACCCTCATCGCGGGCGATCAGTTCCGAGCATCGATCTACGCCTTCAACCTGGTGCAGAAGCGCGCCAAGCGCCCGGCCGGTGCGCCAGATAAGGAGCTCGCCCGCCCGGTACGCAAGGTCGGCGTGATCGGTGCCGGCCTGATGGCCAGCCAGTTTGCGCTCCTGTTCCTGCGCCGCCTGCGAGTGCCGGTGGTCATCACCGACCTCGACCAGGCACGGGTCGACAGGGGTGTGGAGCACATCCGCGCCGAGATTCGAACCCTCGCTGAGAAGGGGCGAATTGGTGCCGACGAGGCGAACCGCCTGGGCGCCCTGATCCACGGCACGACCGATCGCTCCGAGTTCGCCGACTGCGACTGGGTGATCGAGGCCGTATTCGAGGAGCTCGAGATTAAGCAGAACGTCTTTGCCGACTTCGAGCAGATCGTCCGCGAGGACGCCATCCTCGCGACCAACACCTCCTCGCTCTCGGTTGAGCAGATCGGGGCGAAGCTCGCTCACCCCGGGCGCCTCGTGGGCTTCCACTTCTTCAACCCGGTAGCGGTGATGCCGCTGATCGAGGTGGTCAAGGCTCCGGCTACCGACGATGCCACGCTGTCCACCGCAATGGTGACCGCGAAAAACCTGCGTAAGAACGCGGTCATCACCCGCGACACCCCGGGCTTCGTGGTCAACCGCGTACTCGCCGTGCTGCTGGGTGAATCCATGCGTGCGGTGGATGCCGGAACGAGCTTTGCCACCGTCGACGCCGCGCTCGCGCCCCTGGGCCTCCCGATGGCTCCGTCGGCCCTGCTGGATCTCGTGGGGCTCAAGGTGGGTGCCCACGTGCTCGACACGCACCACAACGCCTTCCCCGAGCGCTTCTACCGCTCGGAGAACTTGCACAAGCTGGCCGACTATGGCACCCTGCTTGAGCGAGACGGCAAGGGCAAGGTGAAGGGCTTCGACAGGGGCGCGCTGAAGCTCGTGAGCGGCGGCAAGAATCCCGTGACCGAGGCGGAGATCCTGCGCCGGGTGCAGGACGGCCTGGCGAACGAGATCCACCTGATGCTCGAAGACGACGTCGTGCACGGTGCCGAGGACATCGATCTGTGCCTGATCCTGGGTGCGGGTTGGCCGTTCATCGATGGCGGCATCACCCCCTACCTGGACCGTGTGGGGGCGAGCGAACGCGCGTTTGGTGCGACGTTCCACACACCGCAGATCCGCGGGCTGTAGCCCGTTCCGCCTCGGCACCTCGTAGCCGCCAACGCGCCCCCGAACGCACCTGCGTTCGGGGGCGCGTTGTGTTCGCGTATCGTCAATGTTGGCGAACGTCCAGCACGTGACGTCACATGAATTAGCGTGCCGTCATCCGCGTTCACCGACCTGCCAAACGCGAGTGGATGGGCCTAGCGTAGGCCCATGACCGCTCCCACCCCCACCCCAACGGGCCGCCCTCCGTTTGTCGCCGGCCTGGTTCTCGACACCGGTGCGCCGCTCGCGCCCGGCACCCCGTCAGATACGCGTTTTGACCGCTCCTACTGGGCGGGTCTCGTACACGCCGCCGAAGCCGGAGGGTTTGACCAGGTGGTGATCGCCGGCGCGCCCTCGGCGGCAAACGGCGGGTTCGATCCGCTCCTCCTGGCCTCCTCGCTGGCACCGCTGACCACCCGCATCGCACTCGTCCCGGAGATCGTAACCGGCGTGCGCGAACCGTTCCATATCGCGGCGGCGGTGCAGACACTCGACCATCTGAGCCGTGGCCGGGCCGGTTGGCTCGTGTCTCCGGGCCCCGCGGGCGCGGGCGGCTATCTGGAGGACCTCGCTGACGCTCGGGAGACCGTCGAGGCCGCACGAGCGCTGTTTGACAGCTGGGAAGACGACGCCGAGATCCGGGACGTTGCCACCGGTCGCTATATCGATCGCGAGCGGGTGCACGACGTCGAGTACGCCGGCACGCGGTTCAGCATTCACGGTGCCTCCTATGTGCCCAGATCGCCCCAGGGCAGCCCGCCGGTCTTTGTACGAATCTCGGCGCTGCCGAGCGCGGGGGCGACGGGCGCGCGCGAGGCACGCGCCGAGCGAGAGTTTGCCCGGGCCAGCGCGGACACCATCATTGTGGACGCCACGGGTCTGAACGTCGCCGGCTTGGACGCCACCGGCGTGGACGTTGCCGAGCCGGAAGCGAGCGCCGGCCACCGGGGTGCCGCCGGTGTGGTGGAGGCCCTGATTGCCGACCTGCGGGGAGCGGCCGATGCGTCCGCGCCTACGGCGGCCCCGCGCATCCTGGTGGAGGTGACTCCCCCGCATGATCCCGCAGACCTCGTTGCGTTTGCCGAGACCGTGGCGGGCTGGTACCGGATCGGAGCGGCCGGCGTGCTGCTGCGCCCGTCGCTCCTGCCCGCAAGCCCGGCGGACCTGGAAACCCGCCTCCTGACCGAACTCTGGGCACAGGGACTCCCCGCGCCACAGACCGGCGATCAGGTGCGGCTGCGCGCCCTGCTCGGCCTGGCATCGGCAACCAATCGATTTGCCGCAGCACGAAACGAAAAGGCAGGTGTCTCGCTTGAGCGCTAGTCCCACTCCCCGCCGCCAGGTTCACCTCGCCGGCCACTTCCCCGGCGTCAACCACACCACGGTGTGGTCCGATCCCACCGCGGGCAGCCAGGTAGATTTCGACTCCTTTGAGCACCTGGCCCGCACCGCCGAGCGCGGCCTACTCGACTACGTGTTCCTCGCCGAGGGGCTGCGTCTACGCGAGCACAAGGGAGCGATTCACGACCTCGACGTGGTGGGCCGTCCGGCCTCACCGGCGCTACTGGCCGCGCTCTCGGCGGTCACCGAGCGCATCGGCCTCGTGGCCACCGTCAACTCGACGTTTAACGATCCGGCTGACCTCGCCCGCCAGTTTGGCACCCTGGATGCCCTCTCGAGCGGCCGTGCGGGCTGGAACGTCGTGACGAGCTCGGAGGAGTTCTTCGGGGCGAACTTCCGTCGTGGCGGGTTCCTGCAGAAGGGTGACCGCTACGATCGCGCCTCGGAGGTGCTGCGTGCCGCCGCGGCGCTGTGGCGGGCTGCGCCGGGTTCCGAGGTCTCGCTGCGCGGGGCGCACCTGCGTCTGGATCACGTGGCCGCCGTACACCCGGGCCCGCAGGGAGCCCCGGTGATCGTGCAGGCGGGCGACTCCCCCGACGGACGCGACTTCGCCGCGGCCCACGCCGAGGTGATCTTCTCCCCGCATGCGGATCAGGATGCCGCCGCCCGGTACGCCGCCGACCTGACGACCCGCCTGGAGCGTGTGGGTCGTGGGCGGGAATCCCTGCGCATCCTGCCCGGTGCCACGTTTGTGCTGGGCGACACGGAGGCGGAGGCCCGGGAGCGATCCCGCGAGGTGGCGTGGGCGCAGGTAAGCCCGCAGACCGCGATCGCGACCGTGGAGCGCATCTGGGGCCTCGACCTCACTGACTACGATCCGGAGGGGCCACTCCCAAGCGGCGAGCCCGCGGAGGATGAGCTGCGCCGCGGTCAGGCCCCCGACGTCGGGCAGCGCCGTCAGATCGCGGCGGCCTGGCGTGCCCGCGCCGAAGCGGAGGACCTGAACCTGCGCGAAACGGTGATCGCGACCACCTCGCGACACACCCTGGTGGGCACGCCCGGTGCGGTTGCCGAACGCATCGCGGCCAACGTGGCGACCGGGGCTGTCGACGGCTACGTCCTGGTCCCACACCTACAGCCCCACGGGCTCGATGAGTTTGTGGACCGGGTCATTCCCGAACTGCAGGAGCGCGGCGTGTATCGCACGGAATATCCGGAGGGGCGCACGCTGCGAGACATTCTGGACCTCCCCACACCCCCGCTGCTGAGCGGCGAGCCCTGGGCGACGGTGTCCCGCTAACCAGCGGCGTAGAGTCCGCATCGCATCGCATCGCATCGCATCGCATCGCATCGACGAAAGGTACCCGGTGTCTCCGTCTCCACACACCCCGCGCGCCCCTCATGAGTTCACATCCGCGCCGGCAGAGGGGTACGGCTCCCGACTCGTGGACGTCGAGATCCCGCCCGCGGACATCGTGTTGGTGGACGTCGAGATCCCGCCCGCGGACATCGTGTTGGTGGGCGCGGGGCCACGGGGCATCATGATTCTCGAGCGGATCCTCGCCTGGCACGCGGCGCATCATCCCGCACCGCTGCGCATCACCCTGGTCGACCCGTTCCCACCCGGGGCGGGTCGCCTGTGGCGCGAGAGAGACCTGCTCGATCAGGCCGTGACGGAGTGCGCCGCGGCAATCACCGTGTTTACCGATTCTTCCTGCCACATTCGTGGGCCGATTCGGCCCGGGCCGAGTCTCTCCGAGTGGGCTGCCGGCACCCGCAATTCCGCCCCCAGGCTGGGCCCGGAGGCCGAGGACCCGACCGTTCAGGAACTCGCCTCCCTGACCGGTCGCAGCGTCCCGAGCCGCCGCCTCGTGGGGCGATACCTGACCTGGTCATATCGAGAAATCCTGACCAGAGCGCATCCACGCGCCCGGGTGCGCTGGGTGCGTGGTGAGGCGGTGGCACTCGCTGCGGCACCGGAAATCCCGGGACGACTGCCGCGGCGGCACCGCGTGGAGCTTCTGGACGGCCGCGCAATCGACACCACGACGGTGCTGTTCGCCGTGGGCAGCCTCGGGTCCAACTCTCGGCCAGCGCGTGATGGGCATTCCGTGCCCGGCTCTCACTCCGTTCGGGATGCACTTCTTCGGCAGCTTCTTGACGCCGGATTTGCCCGGCCGAGCGCAGCGCTACCGGGCACCTCGCAAAGAACGACGCTAGTCGCCAGCGCCGCCGGACACCTCCTGGGCCCGTTCGCTGACTCCCTGTTCGCCGCGGGACAGGTGGCCGAGGCACTCCCGATGGATCCCCTCGTCCGCCCCCACACTGACTCTCCGGCGCTCAGGTACGTGGATGCGGTGGCTGAGGCGGTTTTGGCTTCGCTCACCGCCACCCCGGCAGAGTCCCTGGGTGGCATTCGTTCCACACGCCCCGCGGCATCGCTCCACGTCTGATGGACGCCGTGCGACTAACCTCGGGGCATGGACACCTCCTCGCCCCGCCCGATCCTTCCACGCCGAGTCGCGCGACGAACGGTATATGACAATCCCTGGATGACGGTGATCGAAGACCGGGTTCGGTTTACAGATGAGCCTGTTGGGGTCTACGGAATCATCGAGAAGCCCGATTTTTCCCTGGTGGTCCCGGTCCGAAATGATTTGCTCTGCCTGATCCGTCAGTACCGGTATCCCACCGCCCGGTGGGGCTATGAGTTTCCCCAGGGTGCCGTTCATGCCGTCGCCGTAGACGCGGAAGGCATGCCTGAGCCCTCGGCCGTTGCGCTCCTGGAACTGCGCGAGGAGGCGGGGCTGTACGCCTCAGAGCCGACACCGCTGGGGTCGCTGCACGAATCCTCGGGCCTCACCTCGGCCATGTGCCACATCTTTGTCGCCGAGGTCACCGAAGAAGCTGAGCCTGCGCCCGAGGCGACCGAAACAATCTCCGGACGCACCTGGGTCTCGGTGGCGGAGTTCTGGGAACACGTGGCCGCCGGGGAGATCACGGACGCGGTCTCCATCGCCGCACTGGGCCTCTATCAGGCACGGGTCCAGGCCCGGGCAGAATAAATCTGCCCCTCACAAAAACCGCGGCCCACACTCACCGTGAGTGAGTGTGGGCCGCGGTGCTGGAGGGCCTATGCGCCGGTTACCGCGTCGAAACCCGGGCTGGTAGCCGGGTGCGGGTCCTCGCCGTCCGGCCGGGCAACGGGAATGCGGCTGCCGAGAACCTGGGCGACGACGTCGCGGGCGATCTGCTGGCCGGTGAGGCCGGCGTCGGTCAGGACCTGCTCGCGCGAGGCGTGATCGATGAAGACGTCGGGCAGGCCGAGTTCGTCCACGGCGGTGTCCACGCCGGCCTCGCGCAGGCGCTGACGGATACGCGTGCCGATACCGCCCACGCGCACGCCGTCCTCGAGGGTGATAACCAGGCGGTGGGTTCGAGCGAGCTCGACCACGTCATCGTTTACCGGCACGACCCAGCGCGGGTCAACCACGGTGGCGCCAATGCCCTGCGCCCGCAGGCGCTCGGCGACGTCCAGCGCAATGGAGGCCATCGAACCGACGGCGACGATCAGGACGTCCTCGCGGTCACCCTCGGCCAGCACGTCCACGCCGCCCTTGGTGCGGCGCAGGGCCGCGATGTCCTCGGGGGCGGAGCCCTTGGGGAATCGGATCACGGTGGGGGCGTCATCAACGGCTACGGCCTCGGCCAGCTCCTCACGCACGCGGATGGCGTCACGCGGGGCGGCGATACGAATGCCGGGAACCACCTGCAGGATCGAGAGGTCCCACATGCCGTGGTGCGAGGGGCCGTCAGGCCCGGTCACGCCCGCGCGGTCCAGCACGAAGGTTACGCCCGCCTTATGCAGGGCAACGTCCATCAGGATCTGGTCAAACGCACGGTTCACAAACGTTGCGTACATTGCGACCACCGGGTGCAGGCCGGCATATGCGAGGCCCGCCGCGGAGGTGACCGCGTGCTGCTCGGCAATGCCCACGTCGTGGACGCGGGTGGGGAATCGCTCGGCGAAGGCGTGCAGACCGGTGGGTCGCAGCATCGCCGCGGTGATCGCCACGACCTTCTTGTTGCGGGTGCCCTCATCGAGCAGGGCATCGCTGAAGACGCTCGTCCAGCTGCGCTGCGAGCTGGTGCTCAGCGCGAGACCGGTCGCCGGATCGATCTTGCCCACGGCGTGGAACTGATCGGCCTGGTCATCGAGGGCGGGCTGATAGCCGCGTCCCTTCTCGGTGATGGCGTGAACGATCACCGGGGCACCGTAGTTTTTGGCCTGGGTGAGCGCCTCCTCCATCGCGTGCAGGTCGTGTCCGTCAATCGGACCGATGTACTTGATGTCGAGGTTGGAGTACAGCGCCTCGTTGTTGCTGGCGCGGGAGAGGAACCCGTGGGTTCCGCCGCGCACGCCGCGATACAGCGCGCGACCGGGCGAACCCAGCGCCGAGAAGAAGCGCTCACTGCTGCGACGCAGCGAACGGTAGCTCTTGCGGGTACGCACATCGTTCAGATAGCGGGCCATGCCGCCAATGGTCGGCGCGTAGGAGCGGCCATTGTCGTTGACCACGATGACCATGCGACGGGAGTTGTCGTCGGTCATGTTGTTGAGGGCTTCCCAGGTCATTCCGCCGGTCAGGGAGCCGTCGCCAACCACCGCAACAACGGTGCGGTCGGACTGACCGGTCATTTCAAAACCGCGCGAGATGCCATCCGCCCAGCTCAGCGAGCTCGAGGCGTGCGAGGACTCCACGATGTCGTGATCCGACTCGGAGCGCTGCGGGTAGCCGGCCAGGCCCCCACGCTCGCGCAGCTTACTGAAGTCCTGACGGCCGGTCAGAAGCTTGTGCACGTACGACTGGTGCCCGGTGTCGAACACGATCGGGTCATTCGGTGAGTCGAAGACGCGGTGGATCGCGAGGGTGAGCTCAACAACGCCGAGGTTGGGGCCGAGGTGGCCGCCGGTGAGGGCAACCTTGTTGATCAGGAACTCCCGGATTTCCAGGGCTAGAACCTTCAGCTGTGACTCGGTGAGACCATCGAGATCGCGGGGGGATGCAATCGTCTCAAGAATCGTCATGGTACTCCTTCGCTGTCTGCCGACACGGGGGCGGCGGCGTGGATCGGACAGCGTCCGAGGCACAGACATAGTTTAGGCGATTCCCTCCAATTGTGAGAGGGAGACGCGCGCCGAAAACGAAGCCGGTCCCGGAAGCAGCGCGAGGCTGCATCCGAGACCGGCTCAGAAACTACTGATTAGCCAACGAGGCTGCGCAGCACGTACTGCAGGATTCCACCGTTGCGGTAGTAGTCTGCCTCACCCGGGGTGTCGATGCGAACCACGGCGTCGAACTCAACCACGGCCTTGCCCGCGGCCGAGAACTCACTCGGGACGGCGGTGACGCGGACGGTCTTCGGGGTGGTGCCACTGTTGAGCTCCTCGATACCGGCGATCGAAACGATCTCGGTACCGTCAAGGCCCAGCGATTCGGCGGTCTCGCCGACCGGGAACTGCAGCGGGACAACACCCATACCGATCAGGTTCGAACGGTGGATACGCTCGAAGCTCTCGGTGATGACGGCCTTCACGCCGAGCAGCGAGGTGCCCTTGGCGGCCCAGTCGCGGCTGGATCCCGAACCGTACTCCTTGCCACCGAAGATCACCAGTGGGGTGCCGGCGGCCTGGTAGTTCTGCGAGGCGTCGTAGATGAAGGACTGCGGGCCACCCTCCTGGGTGAAGTCGCGGGTGTAGCCACCCTCAACGTCGTTCAGGAGCTGGTTGCGCAGACGGATGTTCGCGAAGGTACCGCGAATCATGACCTCGTGGTTTCCACGGCGCGAACCGTAGGAGTTGAAGTTTCCACGCGAGACACCGTGCTCGGTCAGGTAGCGACCGGCCGGGGTGTCGGCCTTGATGGCACCGGCGGGGCTGATGTGGTCGGTCGTGACCGAGTCGCCCAGCTTTGCGAGTACGCGAGCGCCCACGATGTCGGACACCGGGGTGGTCTCCATCGTCATGCCCTCGAAGTACGGGGGGCGACGCACGTAGGTGGACTCATCGTCCCACTCGAAGGTCGCGCCATCCGGGGTGGGCAGCGAACGCCAGCGCTCGTCACCCTCGAAGACACCCGAGTACTGCTTGTTGAACATGTCGGTGTCGATGGACTCATCGATGACCTTCTGGACCTCTTCAGCGGCGGGCCAGATGTCCTTCAGGAACACCGGGTTGCCGTTCTGGTCGTCGCCCAGGGAGTCGTTCTCGAAGTCGAAGCTCATCGAACCGGCCAGTGCGTAGGCGATGACCAGCGGCGGGGAGGCCAGGTAGTTCATCTTGACGTCGGGGTTGATGCGGCCCTCGAAGTTACGGTTACCCGAGAGCACGGCGGTGACGGCGAGGTCATTCTGGTTGACGCCGGCCGAGATCTCCTCGAGCAGCGGACCGGAGTTACCGATGCAGGTGGTGCAGCCGTAACCCACGAGGTAGAAACCGAGGTCTTCGAGGGACTCGGTCAGACCGGCCTTGTCGTAGTAGTCGGTGACAACCTTCGAACCCGGTGCCAGGGTGGTCTTGACCCACGGCTTGGCCTTCAGACCCAGCTTGCTGGCGTTGCGCGCCAGGAGTCCGGCGGCCATCATGACCGAGGGGTTCGAGGTGTTGGTGCAGGAGGTGATCGCGGCAATCGCGACGGCACCGTGGTCGATGGTGAAGGACTCGCCATCGGCGAGGGTCACGGTGGTGGGCTTGGAGGCCGCCGCCGGTGCCGGGCTGGTCAGCGCGGTGGCGAGCAGCTCGTCGGTGCTGAGCTCGGCCGGCTGTGCGTATACCGGCAGGTCGTTCTCGAACTGAGCCTTGGCGGCCGAGAGCTCGATGCGGTCCTGGGGGCGCTTCGGGCCGGCGATCGAGGGCACCACGGTGGCCAGGTCGAGCTCCATGTACTCGGAGTACACGGGCTCGTGGTCGGCGTTGTGCCACAGACCCTGGATCTTCGAGTAGGCCTCCACCAGGGCAACCTGCTCCTCGCTGCGGCCGGTGAGGCGCAGGTAGTCGAGGGTCACGTCATCGATCGGGAAGACAGCGGCGGTCGAGCCGAACTCGGGGCTCATGTTACCGATGGTCGCGCGGTTTGCCAGCGGAACCTGGGCCACCGAGGGGCCGTAGAACTCCACAAACTTGCCCACGACACCCTGCTTGCGCAGCATCTCGGTGATGGTGAGCACCACGTCGGTGGCGGTCACGCCGGCGGGGATCGCGCCGTTGAGCTTGAAGCCGACCACCTTGGGGATCAGCATCGACACGGGCTGGCCGAGCATTGCGGCCTCGGCCTCGATGCCACCTACGCCCCAGCCGAGCACGCCCAGGCCGTTGACCATGGTGGTGTGCGAGTCAGTACCCACGCAGGAGTCCGGGTAGGCCTGGAGTGCGCCGCCGACCTCGCGGGTCATGGTGACGCGGGCCAGGTGCTCGATGTTGACCTGGTGCACGATTCCGGTGCCCGGGGGCACCACCTTGAAGTCGTTGAACGCGGTCTGGCCCCAGCGCAGGAACTGGTAGCGCTCACCGTTGCGCTCGTACTCGATCTCGACGTTGCGCTCGAAGGCGTCCGACTGACCGAAGAGGTCGGCGATGACGGAGTGGTCGATGACCATCTCGGCCGGTGCCAGCGGGTTGATCTTGGTGGGGTCGCCACCGAGGGCGGAGACGGCCTCGCGCATGGTGGCGAGGTCGACGATGCAGGGCACGCCGGTGAAGTCCTGCATGACCACGCGGGCCGGGCTGAACTGGATCTCGGTGTTGGGCTCCTCAGTGGGGTTCCACGATCCGAGGGCCTCGATCTGGGACTTGGTGACGTTGGCACCATCCTCGGTGCGCAGGAGGTTCTCCAGGAGGACCTTCAGACCAAACGGGAGCTTCTCATGTCCCGGGACGGTGTCGAGGCGGAAGATCTCATAGTCGGTTCCCCCGACGGTGAGGTTCTGCTTCGCACCAAAGCTATTGACGGTAGACACTACGCGTTCTCCTCTGGCTAGACAGGCGCGCCCGCACCTGCGTTCACGGACCCTTCTCCCCCGCCGCAACAGCCGGGGTGGAGGCGCCTCTGCTCGCATGTTCGCTACGTCGCGACTAAGGCTGTCCTTATTTATCTTGATGTCGAGATAATTCTATCAGTATTCCGACGCGGTGTCGCTCACATCCGTGCGCGGCGTGTGGGCAAAAGACCGCGACGCCCGCCGGAAACCGGGCGGGCGTCGCAACTTGTTAGCGGCTATTTGCCGAGGATTCCTCGGCCGTTTGTCCACGTCGATAGACCGAGCGCACCACCAGCCAGGTCAGGACGAGAACTGGCGCGTAGAGCGGGAGCCCCATGGCGATCCGGGTCAGCCCCAGGGCCGCCACGTTTCCGGCGAAATAGAACGGCAGCTGTACCGCGAGACGGGCAACGAACATGCCCACCCAGGCCAGCGTCAGCCAGGTGAAGACACGGCGCTTGAGGCGATCATGACGCCAGGCAACGCCATCGCCCATCAGGTAGCCGGCGAGTACGCCGATCAGCGGCCAACCGACCGCGACCGAGATCAGCAGACCCAGAGCGTATCCCGAGTTCACATAGAACCCCAGGACGAAGTTGTCCTCGGCACGGCCGGTGGTGAGGGCCAGCACGGCCGAGGCGACCACACCCACCAGTCCGCCGATGGCCGCGGTGACCGGGGTCTTCCCGATGATGCGCGCGATGGTTGCGATCACCGCGAGCCCCACGGCCACGCCCGCGGCCCAGGGCAGGCTCTGGGTCAGGGTGAAGACGATCACAAACAGGAGCCCGGGCACGACGGCCTCGATGATGCCCCGCACGCCGCCGATGGCGCCGAGCAGCGCGGCACCGGTGTTTCCCCCGCCTGAGGCGAGGGCACCGAGCGAGGACTTCGCGGCAACCTGCGCCAGCGTCTCACCCAGCTTCGGCGAGATTTCCTCCTCGGCCGGCGTCGCGGCGGAATCCTGAGATTCGGGCGGGGTGGGTGGTTCGGGCGTTGCCATCAAAACTCCTCGGGCGGTGGTGCTAAACGAAAAACGCGGCGGCCTCGGTATCGCTACCCAGGCCGCCGCACGGTGGATCGATCGACCCGCGGGACCTACTCGGTTCCCGGAGCCACCGGCATCTTGAGTGCCAGCAGGTCGCGCGGGGGCATCGGCGTGCCTCCACGCACAACCACGACGCTGCGGAAGAGATCGTCAATCGCGTCGATGGCCTCGGTGTTACCCGCCTCGGCACCGGCGCCGGCGATAACGCCGCGCAGGAACCAGCGCGGGCCATCTACGCCCACGAACCGGGCGGCGCGGGCGCCACCGGGGTTTTCGGCGGTGACCTGGCCGGGCAGGGTCGCGAACAGCTCGGGGCCGAGGGCGGTAGTCACCTCGCGGACCTCGCCGCCCTGGCTCTTCAGCCCGGCGGTGATCTGCTCCCGGGTCTCGTGCCACAGACCGGCGCTGCGCGGTGCGGCGAATGCCTGTACCTGCAGGGTCGATCCGGCATAGTCGAGCCCGACGGCGATGATGCGCTGGGTGGATTCCTCAACCTCGAGACGGAGGTTCAGGCCCTCACGCGGCAGAATCTTCACGCCACCGAGGTCGATGTAGGGGCGAACCGGGTTCGCCTCGCTCTCGTCATACGGGCCGGCTTCCACCCGGTCGGCGGGGGCGGACTTGGCGTCCACGGCCTCCTCGATGACGTCTTCCGCGATGATCTCCTGGCTATCGGTGGTGGTGTCCACGATGTCCGAGGTTTCGTCGGCGTTCTTCTTTTTCCTGATCATGCCTGTGCTCCTGTCTGAGGAAGACCATACCCGGTCGACCCGAATCCTGTCTCGCCGCGTTCGCTCTCGGGTAACACATCCACGGGAATGAAGCGTGCCTGGGCGACCGGCATGATGATGATCTGGGCGATCCGGTCGCCCACCGCGATACTGTATGACGCCTGCGAATCGGTGTTCAAGAGAATCACCTTAATCTCGCCGCGGTAGCCCGCATCGATTGTTCCCGGGGAGTTGACAACCGTGATGCCGTGCTTGGCCGCAAGGCCGCTGCGCGGGACCACAAAGGCCGCGTGTCCCTCCGGGAGGGCAATGGAAACGCCGGTACCCACGAGCGCCCGCTGGCCCGGGGCCAGCGTGACTGCCTCGGCGGACACCAGGTCGGCACCCGCATCGCCCGGTTGCGCATAACGCGGGGCTTCTCGGGCGATAATAGGAACATCAACACTTTCGGTCACAGATCGAGGGTAATGCACATCGATGAATGATTGAGACATGACCCAGTATCACGAACGACTTTTCCCCGCCCCCACGGTCTTTCTGGCCACCGCCCTGGTGATCCCCGCGAGCATCCTGGTGTTCTTCCCGATCTCGATTGTGGTCGGCTTCGTGGTCGCCGCGGTCCTGTATCTGGGCTCAACGGCCCTGTTCCTGATCATGGCACCCACAGTGTCGATCGAGGACGGCGTGCTGCGCGCGGGCCGCGCCCGCATTCCCGTGGATCAGCTGGGAACGCCGGAGGTATTCGTTGGCGAGGCCGCGCGCGCCGAGCGGGGGCCGAACCTGAACGCACGGGCCTACCTGCTGCTCAACGCCTGGGCCCACCAGGCCGTGCGCGTGCCGGTGCTCGACGAGGGCGACCCCACGCCGTACTGGCTCATCTCGACCCGCCGGGCCGCCGAGCTCGCGGCGGCAATCACCAGCGCGGCCGAGGAGCGGGCGGCGAACGTTTAGTTCACGTTTGCGGGGTTTTTTCGCTTTTCATTGCGATGCGACACCGAGAACGTCATATTGCGTCTTCACATGATGCTTCGTATGTAATTTCGTAACTCGACCGCAAGACCGAGAAAAACGATCAATTACGAGGAAACGGCCGCTGCGAATGATTCGCAGCGGCCGTTTTGTGCGCCAGGCCCGGCCCGAGTGGGGCCGGGTTCACCCCGAAGGGATGAGGCCTAGGCGGCACACTCCACGCATACCGGGCCGAGCTTGGTCTCGTGATCAATCTGGGAGCGGAACTTCACCAGGAAGCAGCTCACACAGGTAAATTCATCTGCCTGCGGGGGCAGAACGACCACATCGAGGTCGAGGTCCGAGAGGTCGGCACCGGGCAGTTCAAAACCACCGGGGTTGTCCGCGTCCTCGTCACCAACGGCGCCCGAGAGCTTGTCCGGCACACGCTCCTTAAGCGCTTCGATCGATTCGGAATCGTCGTCGCTTTTGCGGGGTGCGTCGTAATCCGTTGCCATGTTCTTCCACTTCTCTTCGCCTAAACCGATCAGGATCGGCGGCGATAGTTTGCAACAATCCGCGAGCAATAGCAAACCGAGCACCGGCTTTTCCCAGGCTTTTATCGGGATCACGCGCCGCGCCCGCGAGTTTACGCGAATAGTTCGGCATCCATGGCACCATGGTTCTCAGGATTTACGACGCCGAAAGAGGCAGTGCACATGCAGGATTTGAAGGTAGTTGGCATCGAGGATGGCGTCCTCATCGCCGCGACGGAAAACGGAGATCGTTACCGCCTGGAGATCGACGAGGAGCTGCAATCTCAGCTTCGCCGCATGAAGGCCCCGCTCGCCGCCACACCAAAGATTCGCCCCCGCGAGGTGCAGGCACACATTCGAGCCGGGCTCTCCGCGGAGGAAATTGCCGAGCTCACCGGCGCCGATGCGGAGTACGTCCGCCGATTTGAAGGTCCGATTCTCGCTGAGCGCGAACACATGGTTGCCGCGGCCCTGAGCGTGCCCGTGGTAGCCGCCTCCGTCCCCGGTACCGAGGAGGGCGAGGCCAACTTCGGTACGGCCATTCGCGCCCGGCTGGAGTCCCTCGAGGCCGAGGGCGAGCGCTGGACCAGCTGGAAGGACGCCGAGGAGGGCTGGATCGTGAAGCTCTCCTTCACCGCACAGCGGGTCGAGCACGATGCTCGCTGGAGTTTTGATCCCAAGCGACACGTGCTGAGCCCGCACAACAGCGAGGCCGTGACCCTGTCCAAGCAGGGCGATATTGCCGCACCCCTGATTCCCCGCCTGCGTGCGGTTGAGCCCTCGGCTGATCCGAGCGAAGCCCGCTTCAGCACCGATGCGTTCGAGACCGGAGTTATCGCGCCGGCGGCGCCACAGACGTCCCCGGAAACGGCCCCTGAGAGCTCTCTCCCAACCCTTTCCCGTCGAAACGAACCCGCGCACGCGGTGGAGTCTTCCCGGCGCGGTGTCAACGCCGCAGCGGATGCCGCCATCAACCGCGCGGAGGATCGCGGCGATGAGGGCAACCAGCACACCGCCGATCTCCTGCAGGCACTGCGCAAGCGTCGCGGTGAGCGCGAGAACCGCGCCGAACGCGAGTCTCGACTCGAGCAGGATCAGCGTCGGGTAGAGCCCGCGGAAGACGCGGACACCGGCTTTGGTCTGCGCCCGGTCGATGTGCCGCTGGAAAACTTCGAAACCCTGACCGGCGAGGTCCCGGTTCAGGACTCCCCCGAAGCCCACCTCTCCCCCGTGCGTCCGGTAGCGGACCCCGAGGACACTCGTGCCTTCACCCCGGCCGAGACCGAGAGCGCACACGCGGATAACTCCACCGGGGCCATCCGCAACCGTCGCGGACGAAAGGCGATGCCCTCCTGGGATGAGATCGTCTTCGGTGCCCGCACCGAGGAAGACTAGCACCGAGGAAAACTAGCACCGAGGAAAACTAGTACCGAGGAATCCTCAAGGGCTCCGATCCCAAACACACAGCCCGTCCCGTGCCGCCGCACGGGACGGGTTTTTTGCGTGCTCCCCCATTCACGGGTCACAAAAATTTACTTGTTGACAGGTAAGTAAGTAAATCGGTAGCGTACGGGAATCGACGCCGATGTCGATGTTTCACCCCCGTGAAAACGTTCAAAGGAGAACACATGAGCCGACGATTGTTGCGCCGTTTTTCCGGCGGCCACCCGGCCACCGCAACTACCGCCATCATCGCGCTTGCCGCCGCAGGAACAATCCTTGCGGCTCCCCCGGCCCAGGCTGCATCGCCGGATTTCGGACCCAACGTCACGATTTTTGACGAGAATTGGAGTACCGAAGACATCAACGCCGCGCTTCAGGCGGCATCTCACGAGGACGAGTTCAGCCTCAAACGCCATCAGTTCTTCTTCGCCCCGGGCACGTACGGCAGCGCTGGCGACCCGGGACCAAGAGACATCATCAATTCCGATCTGGGGTACTACCAGTCCGTGTCAGGTCTTGGCGCCTCACCCGATGATGTCCGCATCAACGGGGCCATTCACGTGGAGCCCGTCGTCACCTGCCCGGGCAGCCCGTGGGACTGCCAGCAGCCCGGATCGCTCACACGCTTTTGGCGTTCGATGAGCAACCTGTCGTTCAACCCGATTCAGGAGCCAGTGGGCGAAGACATCACGCGGCCATTCCCCGCAGGGGTTACCGACCCCGGAAGCATGCGTTTCGCGGTATCGCAGGCCGCACCACTGCGCCGGATACACGTTGAGGGTGACCTCACGGTATTCGGCCGTTTTGGAGAGTATGCCAGTGGTGGGTATCTCGCCGACAGCAAGATTGATGGCACGGTATTTACCGGCTCTCAGCAGCAGTGGTTCACCCGCAACTCCAGCGTGGGCGCGTGGGATGGTGGCGTCTGGAACAACGTGATGTCGGGCGTGACCAACGCGCCCGCAACCAACTTTGGAACGCCCAAGGGCGCAGGCGTCGGCGTCGACACCACGATCGACAAGACCCCGATCTCTCGTGAGATTCCATTCCTGTACCTCGATGGCGACGAGTACCGCGTGTTCGTCCCCAAGGCTCACACCAACACCACCGGCGTGAACTGGTCGGTGGGTGCCGATGCCGGTGACTCGCTGAACATCGACACCTTCTACATCGCCAAGAAGGGCGACACGGCGGCATCGATCAACTCGGCCCTCGCCGCCGGCAAGAACCTGCTGCTCACCCCCGAGGTGTACTTTCTCGACGCACCGCTGAAGGTCACCCGCGCAAACACCGTCGTGCTCGGGCTCGGATATGCCTCGCTGGTTCCGCGCGACGGTACCGCAGCAATCGAGATCGGCGACGTTGCCGGAGTGAAGCTCGCGGGTATCACCGTGGACGCCCACACCAAGAACTCCGATGTTCTCGTGCAGGTGGGCCCGCGCGACGCCACCGCGGCCGATGCCGCGAACCCCACCACCCTCTCGGACGTGTTCATCCGCGTGGGTGGACCGTGGGCGGGCAACGCCACCACGTCGATCGAGGTGAACTCCCCCAACACCCTGCTGGACCACATCTGGGCCTGGCGTGCCGACCACGGTGACGGCGTTGACTGGCACACAAACGTGGGCGACCACGGCGTCATCGTGAACGGTGACAACGTGACCGCGACCGGTCTGTTCGTGGAGCACTACGGCAAGAACCAGGTGATCTGGAACGGCAACAACGGCCGGACGATCTTCTACCAGAGCGAACTCCCCTATGACCCGCCCACCCAGGCGGACTACATGGACGGCGATCGTAAGGGCTTCTCGTCCTACCGCGTGGCCGATTCGGTCACCTCGCACCTCGCCCAGGGTCTCGGCGTCTACTCGTTCTTCGATGACACCCGCAACAACGGAAACGAGATCTTCGCCGAGAGCAGCATCGAGGCACCGCGCAATCCAAACGTGCGCTTTGAATCGCTGACCTCGGTGTACCTCAACGGAACCGGCGGAATCAACCACGTCATCAACGACCAGGGCAGCATCGTCAAGGCGGGACCCGGATTCCAGACCGCGCAGATCGTGTCCTACCCGCCGGCGGACACCACCGCACCGCGCCTCAGCGTGAGCGCCAACCCCTCCCGCCCGGGCCCGGACGGTTTCTACACGTCGAAGGTCACCCTCACCGTGACGGCGACCGACGACTTCCTCCCGGCACCGACCGTGCAGTACCGGTTCCTGAACGACACCGCACGGGCAGCCGGGGAGACGGAGTGGCTGACCGCCCAGGGACCGATCGTCCTGGGCAACGGTTCCCACTCGGTCGAGATCCGTGCCGTGGATGGTTCGGGCAATGTCTCGGACGTGGTGAGCTGGTCCGGCCTGGTCCGAGTCCCGACCGACGACGGTGGCGAGCTGCCGACGTCTTCGCCCTCCCCCTCGTCGAGCGTCCCCACGAGCCCGACTCCGACCCCGTCAAACAGTGTCCCCACCGATGGTGGGACGCCCACGACGGAGCCGACCTCGGGTACTTCGGAGCCGACGGTAGAGCCCACCTCGGGCACTACCGAGCCGACCGTCGAGCCGACCTCGGGCACCACCGGTCCCACGGACTCGCCCTCGGGCTCGCCGACGGTGATCGCGACCGACGATCCCGATGGTGAACTCCCCGGCACCGGGTCCAACGGCGTTCCGGCGCTGCTGGCCGCCCTGATGCTGCTGGCCGCCGGGCTCGCGGTGGGTGCCGCACGGCGCGCACGTGCACTGCGCAGCTAACGCCGTGTAGCTACACATTCGCGGCATCAGTCCAGCCGCGGTAACACCACAGCCGGGGTGGAATCAGATTCCACCCCGGCTGTGCTGGCGCGTGTACTAGGCCGATTCCCGGATGACCAGCTCGGCCGGAACGACCGTGCCCTTCTCGGGTGACTCCCCGGCCAGAATCTCGAGGAGACGCTGCGCAATCATCTCGCCCTGCAGCGCCGAGGGCTGACGCACCGTCGTGAGGGTGGGGCTCACCTGGGTGGCCACTGAGGAGTCATCGAAGCCCACCAGTGGGACGTCCTCGGGCACCCGGATTCCCGCTCGGCTGAGCGCCCTCAGGGCACCGCGTGCCATGAGATCGCTCGCGACAAAGAGGGCGTCAAACTCTCCACGCGCCAGGAGACGCTCCATCGCGAGTTCGCCGCCGCGCTCCGAGAAGTCACCCTCCTCAACCAGGCTCTCCGGCAGCCCCGCGGCGGTGAGCTCCTGACGGTAGCCGGTGAGACGATCTCGCCCCGCGGGCATGTCCTGCGGCCCCGAGATTGCGGCGATGCGTGTGGCCCCGCGCCCGATCAGGTAGCGGGTGGCCATCCGGCCGCCCTCGGTGTTGTCGATGTCGACAAAGTAATCTTCGCTGGTGTCGTGGGTGCGATTGGGGCGCCCGCCGAAAACCACGGGAAGCGAATCGGCGATGCGATTCACGAACTCATCGCCCGAGTGGTGAGAAATGATGATTGCGCCATCGACGTTTCCGCCACGCAGATAGGCGGTGGTGCGATCGCCGGCGGTGTCCGAGGCGATGAAGATGTTGAGCACATAGCCGGCCTCGGTGAGTTTGTGGTGCACGCCGGAGACCACCGTGGCGAAGAAGGGATCCCCGAAGAAGCGGCTGGTGTCCTCGGGAACCACCAGCGCGATGGCCCGGGTTTGCCGGCGTACGAGGCTGCGTGCCGCCTGATTGGGCACATAGGAGAGCTGCGCGATGGCACTCTCCACCGCCTCCAGGGTGGCCGGACTGACCGCGGTGGACCCGTTGATCACCCGGGAGACGGTGGAGCGCGAGACTCCGGAGAGGGCGGCAACCGCTTCGAGCGTGACCGGTGATTGTGCGGGGCCCACCACGGTGCCTCCTAGATCAGTGCGTGGGAAGGTACAGCGGGACGCCGGTGTACCTCGGAACCGCCAGGGTGCGGTTGCGAATGATACGACGATACTCCAATGCGCTGTCCTTCAACACGCGTTCCTGAGTGTCGTAGTCGACCCGCACGATTCCGAAGCGCTTGTGGTATCCCCACGCCCACTCGTAGTTGTCCATCAGCGACCAGTAGAAGTATCCCCGCACATCCACTCCCGCGTCGGCGGCGTCGAGCACGGCGCCCAGGTGCGAGCGCAGAAACGCGCTGCGCTCCACGTCGTGCACGCGGGTTACGCCGTCTTCGACCGAAACCTCATCGTCGTAGGCGGCACCGTTTTCGGTAACGAAGAGCGCGGTTCCCGCCTCACGTGCGTAATCGGCCCAGACACGGTTCAGCACGCGGGTCAGTCCCTCGGGCTGCACCTCCCACCCCTGCCCGGTTCGTGCCAGACCGCGCTCATACGGGTGGATGTCGGCCGGTGCCGGCCAGGGGGCGCGGATGGCACGCTCGGTGGGGGCCTCCAGCTCGATCGGCGGCACCGCCGGAGCGGTGCCCGCCACGTACTCACCCTGGTAGTAGTTCACACCGAGGGTGTCGATCGGGGCGGCGATCGTCTCGAGGTCTCCGTCGTGGATCGCCGCCTCGAGGCGGGCAAAGGCCGTCGGCTCCTCGGCGCGGATGTCCTCGATAATGTCGGCCGGATAGGCCCCGCGGAACAGCGGATCCAGGAACCAGCGGTTGAACTGTCCATCCAGCTTACGTGCGGCATTCCGGTCGGCCACTGAGGAGGAATCCACCGGGTCGGCCACGGTCAGATTGAGCGTAATACCGAGGTTCAGGGATTCGTCCCGGGCGCGCAGCTCGCGCACCACCTGGCCGTGTGCCAGCAGGAGGTGGTGCGCGGCCAGAAGGCCCTCGCCCACGTCCTGATGTCCGGGCGCGTGCGCTCCCGCAATGTGGCTGAGGAAGGATGAGCACCAGGGTTCATTCAGGGTCGCCCACACGTTAACCCGGTCACCCAGGACATCGTGAACGGAGAGGGCGTACTCGGTGAAGCGATCCACCGACTCGCGCGAGGTCCACCCTCCCCGTTCCTGCAGCGCCTGCGGCATATCCCAGTGATACAGGGTCAGCCAGGGCAGAATGTTCGCCTCCAGCAGCTCATCGGTCAGCCTGCTGTAGAAATCGAGCCCCGCGGGGTTCACAGAACCCGCGTCGGGGCGCACCCGCGACCACGAGGTCGAGAACCGGTACGACTCGAGGCCAAGCTCCCGCATCAACGCCACGTCCTCGCGATACCGGTGATAGTGATCGCAGGCCACATCGCCGTTATCGGCATTGATGACCGCCCCGGGAACCCGAGCAAAGGCGTCCCAGATGGATGCGGTGCGCCCGTCCTCGAAGGCCGCACCCTCGATCTGGAAGGCGGCAGTGGCCGCCCCAAACACGAAGTTTTCGGGGAATGAACGTGGAGTTGACATGGTGTTTTCTTTCTCGAGAAGGGACTAACCCTTGACCGCGCCGGCCATGATGCCACTCACCAGCTGCTTGCCCGTAAAGACAAACAGGATCAGCAGCGGAATGGTCGAGAGCAGCACGCCGGCGAGCACGATCGAATAGTCCACAAAGTGATTCGACTGTAGCAGCGACAGGGCTACCGGAAGGGTCGGGTTTTGACGGTCCAGCACGATGAACGGCCAGAAGAAGTTGTTCCAGGCGGAGATGAATGTGAACAGCGCCAGCATTGCCGCAGCTGGGCGAGCGGCCGGCAGGCCCACGGTGAGGAACGTTCGGAACGAGCTCGCGCCATCCACCCGCGCGGCTTCGAGGAGCTCGTCGGGCACGGCCTGACGAAGATACTGGGTCATCCAGAACACCCCGAACGCGCTGGTGAGCGCGGGAACGATGATCGCCCCGATCGATCCCGTCCAGCCCAGGTCGCTGAACAGGATGTACAGCGGCACGACGCCGAGCTGGGTGGGTACCGCCATGGTGCCGATCACGAAGATCAGCAGAATGTTGCCCCCGCGGAAGCGGAGCTTCGCGAAGGCCCAGCCGGCCAGGGTGGAGAAGAACACGACCGAGAGTGCGATCAGCGCCGAGCTGTAGAACGAGTTCCACAGCGCCTTCCAGAAGTTCACCGCGGGATCGTTGATCACGGTGAGTGCGTTGTCGATGAAGTTGCCGCCGGGGATCCAGGAGGGGTTACGAACGCTCTGCGCGTCCCCGGAGCCGATCAGGAACGACCACCAGAACGGGAAGAGGCTGCCGGCGATCATGGCGCCGAGTACGCCGTACACGATCCAGCCCGGGCGGGATCCGCGCACCGCCCGTCGTCGACGGGGCGAGCGTACGGGGGTGCCGGAACCGGCGGACACTACGGGTGATGCGGTCATCGCTTGACCTCCGAATCGGTGGGCTGAGACGCCCGAGGGGCGGTCGAGGCGGCGAGATCACGCGCGATGATGCGGCGTTCGCGGCGAGTGGGCGGGCGGTGTCCACCCTCGTCTCGCACCAGGCTGCGGGTCACAAACAGGTTGATGACACCGATGAGCAAAATGATGATGAACAGGATCCACGCGAGCGCGGCGGCGCGGCCGAAGTTCCACTCCCCCCACCCGATGTTGTAGAGGTAGAGCGAAATCGTGAGCCACTGATTATTGGCACCGCCGGTGCCGAACTGGTCGTACATGCGTGGCTCATCAAAGATCTGTAGGCCACCGATGGTGGACGTGATGATCACGAAGATCAGCGTCGGCTTGAGGCTCGGCAGCGTGATCGAGAAGAACTGCCGGATCGGGCCGGCACCGTCCACGGTGGCTGCTTCGTAGTAGTCGCGAGACACGGCCTGCATGGCGGCGAGCAGGATCAGAATGTTGTATCCGGTCCAGCGGAAGTTCACCATCGTGGCGATCGCAATGTGGCTGAAGAAGGCGTTTGAGTGCCAGGGAATCGGCTCGAGGCCGATGGTCTGAATCAGGGTGTTGATGATGCCGTAGCGGTCACCAAACATGTTGCTGAAGATCAGGGCGACGGCCACCGGAGCCATCACGTAGGGCACCAGGACGCCCATCCGCCAGAAGGTCTTGGCGCGAATGTTTTTGTCCAGGAGCGACGCGATGAATACCGCAACGATGAGCTGCGGCACGCTCGAGAGCAGGAAGATGCTGAAGGTGTTGCGCAGCGCGATCCAGAACTTCGGCTGGCTGAGCACGTAGGCGTACTGTTCGAACCCGATGAACTCGCCGGAGTTACGCACGAGATCCCACTCCATGAAGGAGATGACCCCGGTGAACGCGATCGGGAAGAGGCCGACAACGGCAAACAGGATGAAAAACGGCGAGATGTAGAGATAGGGGGAAAGCTTGAGATCCCAGCGCGAGAATGCCCCGCCAAAACCGACGCGACGGGTGCCGCGGCGGCGGGATTGGGCGCCGTGTGGCGCGGTAGTAGTAGAGGACACGATGCTCCTAGGCCTGGGGATGGGTAGACGCGAACGCTGCGGGGTGGGGTGCGTGGCTACACGCACCCCACCCCGCATCCGCGCTACTTGAGGGCCTTGACCTCGGAGACCCACTGCTTCCAGGAGGTGTCGGCGTCCTGCGTGCCCTCCTCGACCCGGGTCAGTGCCTTCTGCATGGCGTCATTGATCTGGAAGTACTTCTCGCCCTTGAACGGGGAGACCGAGACCGCCTTGGCACGCTCGGAGAAGATCGACCCGATCGGGGCGTTGTTGAAGTACGCGTTGGTGGCCTCCAGGAGGGTCGCATCGGTCAGCGCCTCGTTCTGGCTCGGGAAGTTCCCCGAGTTGCCGAAGGCCTTGATCTGCTGCTCCGGAGCGGTCAGCCAATCGGCGAGTTCCTGAGCGGCGGCGACGTTCTTGCCCTTGGCGGGGACGGTCAGGTACGAGCCACCCCAGTTTCCGCCGCCACCGGGGAACACGTTTGCGATGTCCCAGCCGGTGACGTTCTTCGCGTTACCCTCGATTACTCCGAGCATCCATCCCGGGCAGAGCATGGTCGCGAAGGCACCGTCTGCGAGTCCGGCGTTCCAGTCGTCCGACCACTGGCCGAGCTTGGCCGACTGTGTCTTGCTCGCGGCCAGGACCTCGTCGTAGATCTTCTTGACGTCGGCGTTATCGGTGGCGATCACGTCGCCGTTCTTCGGGTTCTCATAGGCCGCCTCGACCTGGTTGATCATGCCCTGGTAGGTGCCGCCCGCGGAGTCGAAGAATGCCTTACCGGTCCTGGTGCTGTACTCGTTGCCGATTTCGAAGTACTTGTCCCAGCCGCCGGTGAGCAGCGCGGTAACCTCGGCCCGGTCGGTGGGCAGGCCGGCGGCGGCGAACAGATCGCTGCGGTAGCAGATGGCCTCGGGGCCGATGTCGGTGCCGTAGCCGATGAGGTTCTTGTTTGCATCGGTTGCGGCGTCGACCTTCCACCCGAGCCAGCGGTCGTGCAGCTTCTCCGGTACCGGGGCCAGCATGTCCGAGTACTTCATCACCTCGGGCAGCCAGTCGACCTCGATCGCCTCGATGTCCGCGAGGCCGGACTTGCCGAGCTTTTGGAAGTAGTTGGCACGCGCGTCATTGCTGGTTGCCGCGCGGTTGTGCACAACCTTGACGTTCGGGTGCGCGGCGCTGTACTCCTTCAGCAGCGCCTCGGTGTAGCCGAAATCATTGAAGGTGGCAACGGTCAGGGTCACCTCTCCGTCACCGCCGCCCGCGTTGTTGTCCGAGCCTGAGCAGCCCGCCAGGACGAGCGCCGCTGCCGAGGCGAGGGCTACCGCACTCGCGCCCTTTCGGAAAGCACTGATGTTCACAATCACTCCTTTGTGTTGGTGGGGTGAGCGAGGTTCCGCTCGGATTGGTGCGCGTGGGAGCGCTCCCAATCAATGCTCGCCACACTATGGGAACGCTCCCATGCGCGTCAAGTTTTTCGCGGAGAACGTCAGTGTGCCGCGAAATTGCGGGGGTTTTACGGCGTGGCGAACACCGCTGAACCAGATGCGGTCAGCGGTGCGGTGGTGCGCGGGTGAGGGCTAGCCGCGACCGGGTGGTGCCCAGGCACCGAGGGTGATCCAGGGCACCAGCACCTCGTCCTCGGTGAGCGAGCCGTGCTGGCCCACCATGCCGCGAGAACTCTGATCCGAGGGGCGCGAGTCGTAGTAGGCAATGCGCTTGCGTGCGGCCACCAGAACGTCACCGATCCGCGGTTCCACCTCCGGATCAACCGGGCCAAACAGGCCGGCCTCGATGGCCTCGTCGCGGGTGAGTACCCAGGAGCGCTCCCCCTCGGTTTCGCGCCAGCGGGCGACGGTCGCGGCCCGGCGCTCGGCGCCGGCATCCTCGGTGAAGTACAGGTGTCGCATGCGCGGTTCCCCGCCGATCAGCCCAATGCCCGCGATGAGCTCCGGGTCGCGATCGAACAGGATGTGGGCGTGCTCGGGAACGTCCACGATCCCGTGATCCGCGGTCAGCGCGATGCCGACCTTCGGGCCCACGCGGCCATGCAGCTTTCGCACCTCGGTATCGAGATCCTCGAGGGCGGCGAGCCAGCGATCGTGGGCCACACCGTAGCGGTGCGCGATCTGATCCAGCTCGGGGACGTACAGGTACACGAGAGCCCCGGGGGTCGCGGCCAGGCTCGCGGCCCGGTCGAAGCGTTCGGCAATCCGATCGGCGGGCACGTATGTGGCGCCGCGAAGGATGGCCCGGGTCATGCCGCTCTCGGCATAGCGGCCGGTCCCCACGGCCGCGGGGTGCAGACCCTCGCGGCGCGCACGTTCAAACAGCGGCTCGACCCGCTGCCAGATCTCGGGTTGCATGTGATCGTCCCACCCGGTGAGCCCGTTGACGATGCGGCCCCGCTCAATATCGCGCATCTCGTAGCCCACGAGACCGTGCTGACCGGGCCAGGCGCCGGTGGTGATCGCGGTGAGCCCCGCGGCCGTGGTGCTCGGAAACACCGACTGCAGCGTCGGGAACTTCATCGCCGTGAGAAAACGGGCGTAGGGCTTGGCCGCACGCAGCTGCTGGGCGCCGAGGCCGTCGACCACAATCAGGATCGTGGACTCCACCGGGCGCAGGGGGATTCCCGGGAGTGTCCGGGGGGTCTGCAGGGCCGTTTCTGGGCGCAGAGAAGCGAGCAGATTCGGCAGGATATCGGCTTGGCTGCGGGAATCGTCGGTGCGTGTCGGTAACATTGAGACCATCGGGATAAGTCTGCCATATCCGGTACGATTCACCCGATACCCCGTCCGCCCTCGCGCCACCCTTCCGCGCGGCCATCCGAAACTCAGGAATGACCCGAAAAGACACCTCTGCGGCCAGCCCCGCTCCCGCCGAACGCATCCTCGACGTTGACGTCACCGAGGAAATGGAGGGCTCCTTCCTCGAGTATGCCTACTCGGTGATCTACTCGCGCGCCCTGCCGGACGCACGGGACGGTCTGAAGCCGGTGCAGCGCCGCATCCTGTACCAAATGGCAGATATGGGCCTGCGTCCGGATCGCAACCACGTGAAGTCTGCCCGCGTGGTGGGCGAGGTGATGGGAAAGCTGCACCCGCACGGTGACGCCCCCATCTACGACGCCCTGGTGCGCCTGGCGCAGCCGTTCACCATGCGGCTGCCCCTGATCGACGGCCACGGGAACTTCGGCTCCCTGGATGACGGCCCCGCGGCACCGCGTTACACCGAGGCGCGCCTCGACGCCACCGCCCTGGCAATGACCGAGAACCTCGACGAAGACGTCGTGGACTTCATTCCCAACTACGATGGCGCGCTCATGCAGCCGGATGTCCTGCCCGCCGCGTACCCGAACCTGCTGGTCAATGGCGGTAGCGGTATCGCCGTGGGTATGGCTACCAACATGGCCCCGCACAACCTGATCGAGGTGGTGGGTGCCGCCCGTCACCTGCTGGAAAACCCAAAGGCCACCCTCGAGGACCTGATGGCGTACGTGCCCGGTCCGGACCTCCCCACCGGCGGCACCATCGTGGGTCTCGCCGGTATCAAGGATGCCTACGCCACCGGACGCGGCGCCTTTAAGACCCGCGCTCGCGTGAGTATCGAGAACCTCACGCCGCGCAAGAAGGGCATCGTCGTCACGGAGCTCCCCTATCTGGTGGGCCCCGAGCGCGTGATCGAGAAGATCAAGGACGGCGTCAACAATAAGAAGCTCTCGGGCATTTCGGACGTCACCGACCTCACCGACCGCACCAACGGACTGCGTCTGGTCATCGGTATCAAGACCGGGTTCAGCCCCGAGGCCGTGCTCGAGCAGCTCTACCGGTTCACCCCGCTGGAGGATGGCTTCAGCATCAACAACGTGGCCCTGGTTAACGGTGGCCCGCGCACCCTCGGGCTGCGCGAGCTGCTGCAGGTCTACGTTGATCACCGCATTCAGGTGGTCACCCGTCGGTCGAAGTACCGCCTCGCGCGCCGTAAGGAACGCCTGCACCTGGTGGAGGGTCTGCTCGTCGCGATCCTCGACATCGACGAGGTCATTCAGGTTATTCGCGCCAGTGATGACTCCGAGATCGCGCGCAAGAAGCTGCAGGAGGTCTTTGACCTCTCGAAGATCCAGGCCGAGTACATCCTTGAGCTGCGTCTGCGCCGCCTCACGCGGTTCTCCCGCATGGAGCTTGAGACCGAGCGCGATGAGCTGCGTGCGCAGATCGCCGAGCTGGAGAAGCTGCTGGGCAGCACCCGTCGCATCCGCACCCAGGTTTCGAAGGAGCTTGAGGCGGTCTCCGATAAGTTCGGTACGCCGCGGCGCACGATGCTCACCGAGGCCGCCCCGAGCATTGCGGGTAACTCGCGTAAGAAGGCCGGCGTGGTTCTCGAGGTGGCCGATGTTGCCTGCACGATCTTCCTGAGCGCCACCGGCCGTGCCCTGCGCGTGGATCGCCCGGCGGGCGAGGACACCACCATCACCGCGCCGCCGCGCCGCGCCAAGCACGATGCCATCATGTCGGTGCTCGAGACCACGAGCCGCACCGAAATCGGTGCGGTCACGAACCTCGGTCGTCTGATCCGTTTCTCCCCCATCGATCTGCCGGCCGTGCCGTCGGCCTCGATCCACCTCACCGCGGGTGTGAAGATCTCCGACTACATCGGGCTCACGAACAAGAAGGAGCGCGTGCTCGCGCTCGTGGATCTGGGCAGTGAGCGCCCCGTCGCCCTGGGTACCGCGCTCGGCGTGGTCAAGCGGGTCACCGCAAACGCCTGGCCGAACAAGCCGGAGTTTGAGGTTGTCGCGCTGAAGCCCGGCGATGAGGTTGTGGGTGTGACCCAGGCCGCCGAGGACGACGAACTGATCTTCGTGACCTCGGATGCCAAGCTGCTGCACTTTGTGGCCTCGTCCGTTCGCCCGCAGGGTGCACCCGCCGGAGGTATGGCCGGTGTTGCGCTCGTGGGTAATGCACGGGTGCTGTTCTTTGGCGCGGCGCCGCACGCCGAGGAGATCATGGTCACCACGATCTCGGTGGCCGAGGGCACGATTCCGGGCACCGACCCCGGCCGCGCGAAGACCTCGACGTTTGCCGACTTCCCCGCGAAGGGCCGCGCCACCGGTGGTGTGCGCGCCCATGCCTTCCTGAAGGGCGAGTCTCACCTCGAGCGTGCGTGGGTGGGCCCCGGCCCGGTACGGGCACTGTCGAGCGAGGGGTCGGCTCGTCCGCTGCCCGAGCCGGTGGGGCGTCGCGATGCCTCCGGCGCCGCGCTGGAGCAGGTGGTCACCTATCTGGGTCGGGCCATCCAGCCGGATTCCGGTTCGGGTGCCGCCGCTGAGGCTCCCGGTACGGATTCTGGTCCGCAGGACGGACCCGCCGGCGCACCGGTTTTCGAGGATTCCGACGTGATTCGCATCCCGGCGCGTGCCTCGAAGGCTCCAGCGAAGCCGCTGGGCCTCGATGATGACGGTGTGCTCGCGGTGGAAACCGTGGAGTCCGTGGCCCTGGATCTGGACCTCGATATCGAGTAGCGCGTTACCGACGCGCACCGGGTAGCGAAAGGCCCCGATTCCCTTCTGGGAAGCGGGGCCTTTTGCCGGGACTGGTTTCAGCCGAGTGGGTGGCGGCCTTGCGCGGGCTAGACGTCGATGCGGTCGCGGCTGAGGTCGGCCGAGTGCTCCACGATGAAGTCCTTACGCGGGGCAACGTCGCTGCCCATGAGGAGCTCGAACACCTTCGAGGCGCGTTCGGCATCGCCCATGCGCACGCGGCGCAGCGTGCGACCGGAGCGCTCCATGGTGGTCTCCGCGAGCTGATCGGCATCCATCTCGCCGAGGCCCTTGTACCGCTGAGGGTCCTGATAGCGCTTGCCCTGAGCCTTGAGCGAAGACAGCAGGTCGTGGAGCTCCTGCTCGGAGTAGGTGTAGATCGTCTCGTTGGGTTTGGAGCCGGGGTTGATCTGCACCACGCGGTGCAGCGGGGGCACGGCGGCGTAGACGCGGCCGGCATCGATCATGGGGCGCATGTAGCGGAAGAAGAGCGTGAGCAGCAGGGTGCGAATGTGGGCGCCGTCGACGTCGGCGTCGCTCATGATGATGACCTTGCCGTAGCGTGCGGCGTCGAGGTCGAAGCTGCGGCCGGAGCCGGCGCCGATGACCTGGATGATGGCCGCGCACTCGGCATTGGAGAGCATGTCGGACACCGAGGACTTCTGCACGTTGAGGATTTTGCCTCGGATGGGCAGCAGTGCCTGGTGCTCGCTGTCTCGGGCGTTCTTGGCGGTGCCGAGCGCGGAGTCGCCCTCGACGATGAAGAGCTCGGAGGTTTCGACGTCGTTGCTCCGGCAGTCGACCAGCTTGGCGGGCAGAGAGGAGGACTCGAGGGCGTTCTTTCGGCGCTGAGTCTCCTTGTGGGTGCGTGCGGAGATGCGCGACTTCATCTCGGCGACGACCTTGTCGAGCACGAGGGAGGTCTGGGTTTTGTCGTCGCGCTTGGTGGAGGCGAAGCGCTCCTTGAGCTGACCGGTGACCACGGAGGCCACGATGGCGCGCACCGCGGGGGTACCGAGGATCTCCTTGGTCTGGCCCTCGAACTGCGGCTCGGCGAGGCGGACGGTGAGGACGGCCGTGAGACCGGCCAGGACGTCGTCCTTATCGAGCTTGTCGTTGCCCACCTTGAGGCGGCGGGCGTTGGCCTCCACCTGGGCGCGTAGGAAGCGCAGCAGGCCCTGGTCGAAGCCGGTCTGGTGCGAGCCGCCCTTGGGGGTCGAGATGATGTTGACGAAGCTGCGCATGACGGTTTCGTAGCCGGTACCCCAGCGCAGGGCGATGTCGACCGTGCACTCACGCTCAACCTCGGTGGGGACCATGGCACCGCCGTCGGTCAGCACGGGAACGGTCTCGGTGAATGTCGAGGTGCCGGTGAGGCGCCACACATCGGTGATGGCGGCGTCCGGGGCGAGGTGATCCACAAACTCGGAGATGCCACCGTCGTACTCGAAGGCGTGGTGGGCAGCCTCTTCCCCACGGGCGTCTTCGATGATGATGCCGAGACCGGGGATGAGGAAGGCCGTCTGCTTGGCGCGACCGATGAGGTCGTCCATCTGGAAGTCGGCACCCTTGGTGAAGATCTGCTGATCGGCCCAGTAGCGCACGCGCGTACCGGTCTTGGCCTTGGCAACCTTGCCCACCGCACGCAGCGCGGGCTCACCGAACTCGGTGAACGGCGTAAACGGGGCATCGGGGGTGGGTGCGCCCTCGTCTTCGAAGACACCGGGCACGCCGCGCTTGAAGGACATCTGCCAGGTCTTGCCGCCGCGGTCTACCTGGACGTCAAGGCGGGCGCTCAGGGCGTTGACCACCGAGGCACCCACACCGTGCAGACCACCGGATGCGGCGTACGAGCCGGAACCGAACTTTCCACCGGCGTGCAGCTTGGTAAAGACAACCTCGACACCGCTGAGCCCGGTCTTGGGCTCGATGTCTACCGGGATGCCACGGGCGGTGTCTCGCACCTCGACCGAGCCATCCTGGTGCAGGAGAATGTTGATCTTGGTGCCAAAGCCGGCGAGGGCCTCATCCACCGAGTTGTCGATGATCTCCCAGAGGCAGTGCATGAGGCCGCGGGAGTCGGTGGAGCCGATATACATACCGGGTCGCTTCCGCACCGCCTCGAGGCCTTCGAGAACGGAGAGGTGGCGCGCGGAGTATTCGGTGGTCACAGGGATAAATTCTACCGAAAACCCCCGACATTCCGCGCAATCGACACGTTGAGGGGTTCCTGAGCGTACGCGCCTAGCGAAATTGCCCCGGATCGGAATGAATTTACCCGGTGACGTGGTTGGATAAGACGTGAGGCCGAACGATTGGCCTCCTCACCGGTCAGGAGGAAGAAATGACACAGATCACCGAAAGCGCTCCGAGCGTGGTGGACGCCCCGGCACTGACCGCGGCCGATCGTTGCGACAGCTGCGGCGCACAGGCCTACGTCCGGGTCACCCTTGCAAGTGGCGAGCTCATGTTCTGCGCTCACCACGGTAAGAAGTACCAGGAAAAGCTCAGCGCCGTTGCCTCGAACTGGCACGACGAGAGCGCCCGCCTCAGCGAGGCCCGCGCCTAGGGCTCGCCCTGCACTCGCCGGCACCGCTGCAACGGTTCCGCCGCGAGTCCCCAATCCACGCGTCGCCGCCCGGGTTTCCGGGCGGCGACGCTTTGGTGTGGGCGGCCGAGTGGCCGGGGCCGCTGCCCTGCGGCGCTCAGTACCCCTCGGTGATGATCGTGCGGGCCTTTTCCACGATCTCGCGCGCCTCCGCCTGGTGGCGCAGCAGCGCGCCCTCGTTGCGCGCGATGAAGCGTGACTGGACCTCGGCCTCGAAGTCCACGATTCTCTGCATCGTGCCGAGCCGTTCCTTGCAGGCGGTGTCAATGATGGCCTGCCGAATCAAGACTTCGGCGTCACCGTCAAAATCAATGATCGGAGACAGCGTCGCCCGGTCCGGATCCGGCACGAGCCCGGCCTCGGTGATGCACCCGGCCCACTTCTCCCACTCGTCCCGATACACGCCACTGGCTAGCAGCGCCCGATACGACTCGTCCATGCCACGATCCACCAGGGACAACTCCGTCTCGGTATAGATGCCCATGGAGGGGAGCTTCTCGCTCTGGGTCTCGCCCGAGCAGCGTTTCTCCGCGCGGTCCCATTCGGGCCCAAGCTGCGCTATTGCGTCACCCATCTCGTCATATCCAGCGTCGGGGAGGTTATAGCCTCGGCTCTCTGCAACGCGCGGGGCCCACACTCCATACGTGCGGGTATCGTGTAGTGGATAATCCGCCGGATTTTGTTCGGCGAGCGGCGACGGAAACCCGCGTTCGGCCAGGCATCGTGCAACAAGAACCCTGTTTGCGTGGGACACTGTCCAGTACTCCTGCCAGGACATCGCGTACCTTTCAAGCGGCAGGACAAAAGTTCCGTTTTCCCAATCAAGAACAACCGGTTCAACAACGGCGGCTCTGTTCGCGACAACACAACCGCTGAGTATTGTGAGGACTGCTACCGCGCCAAAGACGTGTCCGAGCCCCGCAGCAGTCCGCGTTTTCCCGCGGCGCGGGCGGGCCTTCATCGCGTGTAGAACCAAACCGAGTTGATCGAATCGTTTCGGACGTCCGGCCAGTTGAAGAACCCCGCGCTGCCGGATTTCTGTACAAACAGTCGACCTGTGAAATTTGGTTCACTCCACCATCCGATATCGCGGGGGCCGTTGTTTGCGACGGAAGAAATCACGTTGTGGAATCCCCGCAGAGGCCCGGTGCTTCGGCTCCAACTGCCAAACGCTCCCTGGAACTGTCTGTCGGTCCAGGCGCAGGCGAGCCTGCCGTTGCACTGCGCGATCGAGGCGTTTGCCGGCGGGGCGGAAACCGGGATAGCCGTGTAGAGTGCGCCCGCGGTGAGCCCGGTCACGATCAGCGCGATGATCCGATTCATCCGCGGTCGGCGAAGCGGCGGTCCAGCTCCGGCGGTGGGGGCGGCGATACCGTGCGGCATGGTGTCTTCCTTTCGGTTGGGTGCCGAAAGCACACCATCGAAGGCTGACGACCCACCCCAGTAACGCCCGTAATGCGCTGGGATCTCGGAACACTATCTCAGCGTTCGCGGCTAATACCCCGCTGCGATGATCGCCCGGGCCTTTTCCACGATCTCGCGCGCCTCCGCCTGGTGGCGCAGCAGCGCGCCCTCGTTGCGCGCGATGAAGCGTGACTGGACCTCGGCCTCGACGTCCACAATCTTCTGCATGGTTCCGAGCTGTTGCTTACAGGTGGTGTCGATAATGGCCTGCCGAATCAGCACCTCCGGGTCGCCCTCGAAATCGCTGATCGGAGACAGCGTCGCCCGATCCGGGTCCGGTACGAGCCCCTCAGCCGTGATGCATTCGGCCCACTTCTCCCACTCGTCCCGATACACGCCACTGGCCAGCAGCGCCTGATAGGACTCGTCCATGCCACGATCCACCAGGGAAAACTCCATCTGGGTGTAGACACCCATTGTAGGAAGTCGGGCACCCTGCGTTTCACCCGAACAGCGCTTCGATGCACGCTCCCACTCTGGCCCCAGCAGCTCCCGTCGCTCCGCCAAGACGTCACCGTAGAACGATGCGGGAGGATCGTAGCCGCGATTTTCAGCAACCCGTGGTGCCCATACCCCGTACGTACGTGTGTCGTCCGGCGGCAGAAGCGTCCAATCGACCTCGGCAACGGGTGAGGGATAACCTCGGTCTGCAAGACAGCGGGCAATCATAACCGCGTTGGCCTGAAAAACCGTCCACTGGTCCTGCCAACTCATTGCGAACTTCTCCAGCGGAAGCGTGAAGATTCCGTTCTCCCAGTCAAGAACGACCTTCTCGACCACGGGCGGCTTTGCCGAGGAAATGCACCCGCTGAGCAGACTCGTGATCGCTAGGGCAACTGACACGCGCATTAGCCGACTAGTCGAGCCGAAGCGTCGCGAGATTCTCATGCTTAGTAGAATCGGACAGAGTTAAAAGAGTCATTTCTTACGTCGGGCCAGCCAAAATAGCCCGCGCTCCCGGCAGCCTGCATGAACACTCGTCCACGATAGTTTGGCTGGCTCCACCAACCAATTTTCACGTCACTGTTGTTCGCGACCGATGAGATTACATTGTGGAATCCCAGTAGCGGTCCTGTGGTGTGTCGCCAGTGTCCAAAAGCACCGCTGAATTGCCTATCGGTCCATGCACACGCGAGCCTGCCGTTGCACTGCGCGATCGAAGCGTTTGCCGGCGGGGCGGAAACCGGGATAGCCGTGTAGAGTGCGCCCGCGGTGAGCCCGGTCACGATCAGTGCGACGATCCGGTTCATGCGCGGCCGGCGAAGCGGCGGGCCAGCTCCATCGGTGGGAGCGGCGATCCTGTGCGGCATGGTGTCTTCCTTTCGGTTGGGTGCCGAAAGCACACCATCGAAGGCTGGCGACCCGCCCCAGTAACGCCCGTAATCCGCTGGGAGCTCAGAGTGACGCACCGGCGCACAAAAACGCCGTCCGGCGGAAATCAAGGTTCCCACCGGACGGCATTTAAGAGCGAAGCTAGCGCGGAAGCTTACCGATCAGGATCTCGCGGGCGAGATCGATGGTCTGGTCCAGCTCATCGTGCTTCTCGTTCTTCACGTAGGTGTCACCGGTACGGGCAACAGCCAGGGAAATGAGGTGATCGGCGAAGACCGGGTTCAGCACCAGCGCGGGGCCGTGCAGGTGCGTGCCATAGGCGTTGCCCACCACCGCGCCTTCCAGGCCGCCGCCATTACCAAAACCGTTGCGCACCGCACCGATGGGTGCCACGCCCTGGGCGAGGGTGGTCACGGCCGAGTGGTTCTCGGTACCGATCAGCAGACCGAACTGCCCGTCGATACCAAACGCCTCGGTCACGATTCGGGCGGCGGTGGCATCGACGGTGACGTCGAACACCCCCACGCCCTCAATCACGGTGTCCGCATCGAGTTTGATCGAGTTACCCAGCAGGTGGAACCCGGCACCGGCGGCCAGGAAGACCACACCCGCCTTTGCCCACTCGCGCAGCTGCTCGGCGATCTTCGCAAACTCCGGAGCCAGGGCGCGCTGGGCGCTCGAGGAGCCGGTGCCCACCACCACGATGTCCGGCAAAATGCCGAGGGCATCGCCCTGGTTATAGGTACGCTGCTCAACCTCGATGCCGGCGAGCTCCAGGCGGTGTGCAAGCGCACGCCGGTTCCCGGTGTCGCCGTTCAGGGCGAGGTCATTGGAGAAGAGTTCAAGAATGGAGACGGTCACGAGGCCGCACCTGCTTCCAGGTCCTTATAACCCAGGTACTTCCGGGTTGCCATCATCTGGTCGTAGTCGAGGAAGAACGTGTGTCGTCCGCTCGCCGGGCGGGGCCCATCGAGCACCGCCTGCACGGCCTCGGTAACGTCCGGAATGATGCGGTCAAAGGTCTTGCCCTCATAGGCCAGGCGGGTCGCGACAAACGCGCCCTTCGGGCCCGAGATGACGTCCACATGCTTGATCTTCGAGAGGTCGGCGTTGTACAGCCAGGAGGGATCGTAAGACGACTCATCGTAGGCAAACAGCACCGAATCCGGCTCGTAGGTGAGCGAGTCGAGGTTCAGCTGAAGCGACGCGAGGTTCTTCAGCATCAGGATCTCGACCTCGCGGTCACCCACGGTCATGATCTCGCCACGGCCGTAGACGGTCTTACCCGCCTGGACGGCCTTCAGCGCCACGGTGACATCGAAGCGCTCACCCAGGGTGTGCGCGGCGAGGGTCAGCGTGGCCGCGACGTCAACCGCGTAGTGCAGTCCACGGCTCGGCATGGTGATCGGGTAGTCGACCCCGCCGAAGCGAATGACCGCCTCGTTGCCCGCGGCCGAGACAACCTCGGCCACCGGGTGTGCACCGTTAGCCGATGCCTCGATCTCCGAGTAGTCACGCGCTGAAGCCTGACCGTGCGGGGCGGAGGCCAACGCCTCGGGGGTCGAACCGAAGTACTCCACCCGGTGCTTGCCGCCCTGCTCGAGCTCGGTACCGAGCTTCGCCAGGAAGTTGTCATCACGGTTCAGCGCCACGTAGCCATCCACCGCATGAGCGATGTTCCGGAACATGGTGGCCACCCGATCGGGCTCGCCGAAGCGATAGATCTGGTCAACCAGGAGGTTCAGAATCACCGCGGCGCGCGGACGCAGCTGCTCCGCGATCACCACACCGTAGCCCTCGTCGATCTCGAGGATTGCGATATCGGCGTCCAGACGACCGGTCAGCGAGGTCTCCTTGAGCAGTGCCGAGGCAATGCCCTGGGGCATGTTGGCACCACTGGGGTTCGTGAACACCCTGAGGCCGTGTGCGCGCACAACGTCGGTCATGATGTTGGTGGTGGTGGACTTCCCGTTAGAACCCAGGATGAACACCACGCCGTGCGGGAGGCCTGCGGCCACATCACGCATGACGTTGGGGGCGAGCTTCTGCACCACGACACCCGGCAGCGCGCTACCGCCCCCGCGCAGACGGGTCGCGAAACGCGCGGCCCGTCCGGCGAGAATCGGCAGGACGTACTTCACGCCGCCCGGCTTACTCAAGGTAGTCACGCAGCGACTGCGAACGAGACGGGTGGCGCAGCTTGGCCATCGTCTTCGACTCAATCTGACGGATCCGCTCGCGGGTCACACCGAAGGTGTCACCGATCTGGTCGAGCGTCTTCGGCATACCATCGCCCAGACCGAAGCGCATCCGGATCACGCCGGCCTCACGCTCGGAGAGGGAGTCCAGCAGCGACTCGAGCTGCTTCTGCAGCATCGTGAAGCCCACGGCGTCGGCGGGAACAACGGCCTCGGTGTCCTCAATGAGGTCACCAAACTCGCTGTCGCCGTCTTCACCCAGCGGTGTGTGCAGCGAGATGGGCTCGCGGCCGTACTTCTGCACCTCGATGACCTTCTCCGGGGTCATGTCGAGTTCCTTCGACAGCTCCTCGGGGGTGGGTTCGCGGCCGAGGTCCTGCAGCATCTGGCGCTGAACGCGGGCCAGCTTGTTGATGACCTCAACCATGTGCACGGGGATACGGATCGTACGAGCCTGGTCGGCCATCGCGCGGGTGATCGCCTGACGAATCCACCAGGTGGCATACGTCGAGAACTTGAAGCCCTTGGTGTAGTCGAACTTTTCGACCGCACGGATGAGGCCGAGGTTACCCTCCTGGATGAGATCCAGGAACTGCATTCCACGACCGGTGTAGCGCTTTGCGAGCGACACCACCAGACGGAGGTTTGCACCGAGCAGGTGGCTCTTGGCACGCTGGCCGTCCTTAGCCACCCACATCAGCTCGCGCTTGAGCTGCGGGGTCATGCCGTCGGCCTCGTTCGCGAGCTTGTCCTCCGCGAACAGGCCGGCCTCGATACGCATCGCAAGCTCGACCTCCTCAGCGGCGTTCAGCAGCGCGACCTTACCGATCTGCTTGAGGTAGTCCTTGACCGGGTCGGCCGTGGCTCCGGTAATGGCGGCCGAGTAGACGGGAACCTCGTCCTCGTCGTCCTGAGACGAGAGCACCAGGGCGTCCTGGGGAAGGTTCTCGGGAATATCCGACTTCTTATCGGTTTCTTCCTCCTCAGCACCCTCCTCAATATCGGGTGCGTCGAGAACCTCGTCGACGGCATCCTTCTTCGCGGCGCGCTTGGTCGCCGGCTTCTTTGCCGGTTCGGCCGCGGCGGCCTTCCTTACGGGTGTTTTCCGAGTCGCCGCTGCGGGCGCTGCAGTTTTCGCTTCGGTCTCTTCCGAAGCCTGCACTTTCTTGGTTGCCATGGAGGCACCTTTCAGTCTCAGGACCGGGTATGTGGAATCCCCCACCCGCTCCTAAGCCACGATAGTTTTCGGACATTACTAGGACCCATGTCAAGTCCTCACGCGATGCGCAGCAATTAAGCCACCTCACGTTCGGTCAAGAACGGGTCCTTACCCTCCATTATGCCATGCTTTGACACACACTTTTGCCACGGGGGCTTGCGCCACGGGCGAAACATGGGGTAGACGTGAAAGGGATTCCCCCGACATCACTAAAAAGAACCGAAATTACGCGGCTTTTATTCCCCAGATGGCCCGAAACTAGGCGTCATGATCGTCGCGACCATCTTTCTTGCGCAGACGTGCAACAAGCGCCACCCATACCGGTCCGACTTCGATTCCATCCTCGGAGAGCACGCTGCGTGTGCGTCGACGAGCCCGGAACAGCATGATCACACCGAACGCGATCACCACGAACTGAATGATCATCGCAAACCGGAACGAGTGCAGCGAGTACACCGCCGAGGGCGGCCCGCCATGGCCGCCCACGAAGTCGAGGATCACACCCATCAGGAACATGATCACGAAGCTCGCGCTGAACCCGCCGACGTTCACCAGCCCGTTAGCGGAACCCAGCACACGCGAGGGGTTGTAGGTGCGCGCGAAGTCGAACCCGATCAGCGAGCCCGGGCCACCCGCGCCCATGGCAACCAGCATGATGATGACGAGCCACAGCGGCGGCTCCCCCGGCCACAGAAGTACCGCGGCCCAGGCGATCGCGATGGCGAAGACCAGACCGAGCACGATATTGCTCCGGCGGTAGGGGTATCGGGCACTCAGAAGACCGAGAACCGGGCCGATCGCGATACCGGAGAAGACCACAACCAGCAGCATGGCGGCCGCGAAACCCTCGGTATAGCCCAGTCCATAAACCATGAACGGGATGCCCCACAGGAGGGAAAACACGGTGCCGGGAGACTGGGTGGTGAAGTGCGACCAGAACCCCAGCTGGGTTCCCGGTCGGCGCAGCGCCAGACCGAGCTCGCGCACCGACTGGCCCCAGGTACCCACGGGCGGCGGCACCGGAGCGTCGCGCGGGCGGTCGCGCACGGTAGCCAGCACGAGTACCAGGGCCAACACACACAGCGCGGCCGCACTCAGGAACGCCGGGCTCCAGCCGAAACGGTGCAGCACCCAGGCAAAGGGCAGGGCGGAGAGCACCTGGCCCAGCTGCCCAATATTGCCGATCCACTGCGAGAGCTGCGGCACCCACTTGCCCGTAAACCAGGACGAGATGAGGCGCAGTACCGATACAAAGATTGCCGCATCACCGGCGCCCACCAGGATGCGGCCGAGCACCGCCACACCCAGCTGATCGGCCAGCGCGAGGATGACCTGACCCGCCGTCAGGAAGATCAGACCGAAGATGATGAGAACGCGTGGCCCCAGGCGGTCGATGAGCACGCCAACCGGAACCTGCATCCCCGCATAGATGACGAGCTGCATGACGGCGAGCGTGGAAAAGGCCGCGGCGGTTGCGTCGAAGCGTTCTACGGCGGAAACCCCGGCCACACCCATGGTGGCGCGCTGCAGGACGGCAACCATGTAGGCCAGGGCGCCGATCCAAAAGACAATCCAGGATGTGCGCGTATTCACTACGCCAGCATATCGGGCGTCTCGTATCGATTCGATGCGCCCCGCCCGGCAAAAGACCGGGGGCCGCAACGAATAGTTTTCGCTGCGGCCCCGCGTCTCAATACTCGCGCGCTACTCGGTCGGGGTGTCCCGATCGAAGGGATCGCCGTCCTCCGGACGGGCGGCGAGGAAGCGTTCGAGCTCGGCGGCGATCTCATCGGCCGAGGGCAGGGAGCCGTCCATCGCGACGAACGGCGATGCGGGGTGATTCGATTCCATGTAGGAGTCGTAGCGCTCCTCGAGCGTGGCGACCAGGCGGCGCAGCTCATCGTTGCCCGCAACCTGCTCGTTCAGTCGTTCCACGAACTCGCGGGCGGCATCGCGCAAACCATCGGTGGGCAGGATCAGCCCGGTTGCGGCCCCGATGTACTCGATCGCGGCGGTCAGGGCCTCGGGGTACTGGGTGTCACTCAGATAGTGCGGGGTGAGCAGGGCGAGGCCGGCCACCGCGAGACCGTGCTCGGCGAGGCGGAACTCCAACAGGTGCAGCACGTTCGCCGGGAGCTGGGTCTGCGGGCGCCACACGGTCAGGGACTCGATGAGGTCTGCCCGCGTACCGCTCACGGTCACGCCGATCGGGCGGGTGTGCGGCACGGGCATCGGGACCGCGTGCATCCAGGTGGTGCGGGCGATCGCAAACGTATCGATAAATCCGGTGATTTCGCGAACGAATCCCTCCCATTTAAAGTCGGGCTCATAGCCGCTCAGCAGGAGGAAGGGTTGCGAGAGTTCGTCGTGCACGAGGGTCAGTTCGAGGCGCGGCGCAACGTAGTCCGAGAGGTGATCCTCGTCGAACACCGCGAGCGGGCGGCGCGCGCGATAGTCGAGCAGGGTGTCGTTATCGAAGACCGCAACGGTGCGGGCGTCGAGGTTTTCACGCACATAATCGATGAACTGCGACGAGGCGTTGCCCGCATCCGAGTAACCCGTGAGCGCAACAACCAGATCGAGCCCGTGCGGGACCTCTGCGGGGTCAATCAGTAGGGAGGAGAGTCGGTCGGAGGATGCCATGGATCAACTCTACGGCCGAGATCCGGAAGGAACCTCCGTTTTTAGCGTCGGGCGCTTTGCCAGTAGCGAACAGTGCACAAACGCCACATCCACGCCACGCCATGACGGGCAAAACCCGGGGCGGTGGGCATAGCATGGAACCATGACCGTTCCCGTTCTGAATATCTCCTCCACCCCGGCCGTTTCGGCCACCGGTACCGTCCTCGTTCTGGGGGCCATCGGCTCCGGAACCGATGTGCGTCTCTTCGCGCCCGAGGGCTTTGACGCCGTTGCCGAACTGATCGCCCCGCTCGGTATCACCGGTGCCGCGGATCGCCTCGTGCGTCTGCCCGCCGTGGCTGGCACCGCCGATTCGATCGCCATCATCGGTCTCGGCGGCGAGCCGACCACCGACCGCCTGCGCTCCGCAGCCGGTTCGGCTGTGCGCCAGCTCGCCGGTACCGAGAGCGTGACCATTGCGTTCCCGGTCACCACGACCACGGACCTCGAGGCCGTGACCGAGGGTGCCGCCCTGGGTGCCTACTCCTTCATCGACTACCGCGGCGCCACCCAGGCCGAGCAGAAGCCGAACGTGAAGAACGTCACCGTCTCCTCCGAGCTGGGCGACTCTGCCGAGCGCGATGCGATCATCGCCCGTGCGGGCGCCGTGGCCGAGGCCGTCGCCCTCACCAAGGATCTCGTCAACACCCCCGCCAACGACATGTACCCCGAGAGCATGGTTGCCGCCGCCGTTCAGGCCGGCGAGAACCTGCCGCTCGAGTTCACCGTGTGGGACGACGAGGCGCTGCGCACCGATGGCTTCGGTGGCCTGAGCGGAGTTGGCCAGGGGTCGACCCGCGGCCCGCGCCTGCTGAAGATCAGCTACTCCCCCGAGGGCGCCCAGAAGCACCTCGCCCTCGTGGGTAAGGGCATCACCTTCGACACCGGTGGACTCTCGCTGAAGCCCGCGAACTCGATGCTCGGCATGAAGTTTGACATGGCCGGCGCCGCGGCCGTACTCGGCACCCTGACCGCCGCCGCGGAGCTTGGCCTCCCCATTCGCCTGACCGGCTGGCTCTGCCTCGCCGAGAACATGCCCTCCGGTTCGGCCATCCGCCCCGGCGACGTCATCACCATTCGTGGCGGTCGCACCGTCGAGGTCACCAACACCGACGCCGAGGGCCGCCTGGTCCTCGCCGACGGCCTGGTTGCCGCCGGTGAGGAACAGCCCGACGCAATCGTCGACATCGCCACCCTGACCGGAGCCGCCCTGGTCGCCCTCGGAGACCGCTACATGGGTGTACTGGGTGATGACGACCTCGTCCAGGATGTCCTCTCCGCATCCACCGCCGTGGGTGAGCCCGCCTGGGCGATGCCGATGCCCGCCGAACTGCGCGGCATCCTGAACTCTCAGGTTGCGGACATCATGAACGCAAACGTGAGCAACCGCAACGGCGGCATGCTCGTAGCTGCGCACTTCCTGAAGGAATTTGCGACCCCGCGGGCCGATGCTCCAGACACCACGATCCCCTGGGCACACCTGGATATCGCGGGTCCCGCCGACAACGGCGGCGGCGCGTACGGATTTACCGGTGCCGGCGCAACCGCCTCGGGCGTGCGTCTGCTGCTTTCGCTTGCCGAAGAATATTCGCGTAGGTAGTAAGGTTCTTATGGTGGCCTTTACCACCTCGGCGAGCCACACAATGGTCTCGCACAAACAGCTCAATTCAAGACTCATGAGGGAGTAGCTCAGTGACGGAGCAGAATTTTGACATCGTCGTACTCGGCGGTGGAAGTGGAGGCTACGCGGCGGCCCTGCGCGCAAGCGAGCTCGGCTTCTCGGTGGCACTGATTGAGAAGGACAAGGTCGGTGGCACCTGCCTGCACCGCGGCTGCATCCCGACCAAGGCGCTGCTGCACGCGGCCGAGGTCGCCGATGTAACCCGCGAGGCCGCGCAGTTCGGTATTTCCGCAACCCTGAACGGTGTGGACATGGCCGGCGTGACCGCCTACCGCGAGAACATCATCTCGAAGAAGTACAAGGGCCTCCAGGGCCTGGTGAAGGCTCGCAAGATCACCACGATCGAGGGTGAAGGCCGCCTGACCGCTCCCAACACCGTGCAGGTCGGCGACCAGACCATCGTGGGTAAGCACGTCGTGCTGGCCACCGGTTCCTACAGCCGTTCTCTGCCGGGCCTGGAAATCGGTGGTCGCGTGATGACCTCCGAGCAGGCACTCGAGCTGCCGTTCGTCCCGGGATCCGTCGCGATCCTCGGCGGCGGCGTGATCGGCGTGGAGTTTGCGAGCGTCTGGAAGTCCTTCGGCTCCGACGTGACCATCATCGAGGGCCTGCCCCACCTGGTTCCGAACGAGGACGAGGCAATCTCGAAGGGCCTCGAGCGGGCATTCCGCAAGCGCGGCATCAACTACTCGCTGGGCATTCGCTTCCAGAGCGTTACCCAGCACGAGAACGGTGTTGTTGTCACCCTGGAAGATGGCAAGACCATCGAAGCCGAGATCCTGCTGGTCGCCGTGGGCCGTGGCCCCGCCACCGCAAACCTCGGTTTCGAAGAGGTTGGTGTCACCATCGATCGCGGCTTCGTGATCACCAACGAGCGCCTGCAGACGAACATCCCGAACCTCTGGGCCGTGGGTGACATCGTTCCGGGCCTGCAGCTCGCACACCGTGGTTTCCAGCAGGGAATCTTTGTCGCCGAGGAGATCGCCGGTCTGAACCCGGTCATCATTGAGGACGTCAACATCCCCAAGGTCACCTACAGCGAGCCCGAGGTTGCCTCGGTTGGCCTGACCGAGGCAAAGGCCAAGGAGCAGTACGGCGCCGACTCCATCACGAGCTACGACTACAACCTCGCCGGTAACGGCAAGAGCGAGATCCTCGGTACCGCGGGTAACGTCAAGGTTGTTCGCGTGAACGACGGCCCCGTGGTCGGCGTGCACATGATCGGTGCCCGCGTGGGCGAACTGATCGGTGAGGCACAGCTCATTGTCAACTGGGAAGCACACCCGGAGGACATCGCGCCGCTGATCCACGCGCACCCCACCCAGAATGAGGCACTGGGCGAGGCGTTCCTGTACCTCGCTGGCAAGCCGCTGCACACCCTGTAGTACGCACCGATACATCCGCACACACAATTTTAGGTTTTAAGGAGACAAGGTCATGAGTGAATCCGTGGTCCTGCCGGCCCTGGGCGAAAGCGTCACCGAGGGCACCGTTACGCGTTGGCTGAAGAACGTTGGCGATCAGGTAGAGGTAGACGAGCCGCTGCTCGAGGTTTCGACCGACAAGGTTGACACTGAGATCCCCTCGCCGATTGCCGGCGTTATTGAGGAGATCCTCGTTGAGGAAGACGAAACCGTCGAGGTTGGCGCCGTCCTGGTAAAGATTGGCGATGGCTCGGGTGCAGCTGCTCCCGCCACCCCCGCCGCAGAGGCACCGGCCGCCGAGGCACCGGCCGCCGAGGCACCGGCTGCCGCCGCACCGGCCGCGCCGGCTCCCGCCGCAGCCCCCGTGGCCGCGGCTCCGGTAGCTCCGGTTGCTGCCGCACCGGTCGCCGCCGCACCCGTGGCACCGCCGCCCACCGCTGCCGTCACCCCGGTATCGGTTCCCGCAGCAGCCCCGGTTGCTCCGGCTGCCGCCGCTCCGGCAGCTCCCGCCGCACCCGCCGGTGGCAACGGCTACGTCACCCCGCTGGTTCGCCGCCTGGCACAGCAGCAGGGTGTTGACCTCGCTACCGTCGTCGGCACCGGCGTCGGTGGACGCATCCGCAAGGAAGACGTCCTGAGCGCGGGCACCTCGGCTCCGGCCGCATCGGCCGCGGCCGCTGCCCCGGTTGTTGAGATCTCGCCGCTGCGTGGCACCACCGCAAAGATGAGCCGTCTGCGCAAGGTTGTGGCCGAGCGCGCCGTTGCTTCGCTGCAGCAGACCGCCCAGCTGACCACCGTTGTTGAGGTTGACGTCACCAACGTTGCCATCCTCCGCGACAAGTTCAAGGGTGAGTTCCTGGAGAAGACCGGCGCGAAGCTCTCGTTCCTGCCGTTCTTCGCCCTGGCTGCCGCCGAGGCACTGCGTCAGTACCCCGTCATCAACGCCACCGTTGACGGCGACAGCATCGTCTACCCTGCCACCGAGAACATCTCGATCGCCGTGGACACCGAGCGTGGCCTGCTGACTCCGGTCGTGCGCGACGCCGGTGAGCTCTCGCTGGCCGACCTGGCCACCGAGATCGGTGACCTGGCCGCCCGCACCCGCGACAACAAGCTGACCCCGGACGAGCTCTCGGGCGGTACCTTCACGCTGACCAACACCGGTTCGCGTGGCGCACTGTTCGACACCCCGCTGGTGTTCCTGCCGCAGAGTGCCATTCTCGGCACCGGTGTCGTCTTCAAGAAGCCGGCCGTGATCTCCAACGGTGGTGTCGACTCGATCGCCATCCGTTCGAGCGTCTACCTGGCTCTCTCGTACGACCACCGCATTGTTGATGGCGCGGATGCAGCTCGCTTCCTCACCACCATCAAGGCACGCCTGGAGGCCGGAAACTTCGAGGGTAACCTCGGAATCTAAGGCATTCCACACCGGTAAAGGCCGGGGCTTCCACACGGAGGCCCCGGCCTTTACCGTTTCGTGCGCTGATGGCGTACACGCGGGGGCGCAACAACCGGTATCCTGGAGTCATGGCACGTAAGGAAAAGCCCGCAAAGGCGCAGAAGGAACCCGGCCGCTTCAAACAGATGTGGCAGGTCTTCCAGATGACCCGCCGCTACGACTCCACCGTCGTCTGGTTGATGGCCCTCGGACTCATCGGCGGTATCGCCGTCGGTCTGGTCATGGCCCTGTGGCTCGCCGGTGGCAGCGTATTTGGTCTCGTTCTCTGGCTGATCGCCGGTCTGTTCGCCGGTGTACTCATCGCCATGATCATCCTGGGTCGACGCGCCGAGCGCGCCGCCTACGGGCAGATCGAGGGCCAGCCCGGTGCCGTGGGCGCGATTTTTCGGAGCTCGCTCCCCCGCGGATGGCGCGGCGAGGAGATGCCGGTGCACGTGAATCCCCGCACCCAGGATGCCGTCTACCGCGCCGTTGGTCGCGGCGGTATCGCCCTGGTAGCCGAGGGCCCGCAGTCTCGCACCAAGCGTCTGCTGGATGACGAGCGCCGCAAGGTGTCGCGCATTCTGCCGAACGTTCCGATCAACACCTACTTTGTGGGCCCGGATCCGGACTCGGTGCCGCTGCACCAGGTTCCGAAGACCCTGCGTAAGGTAAAGAAGAACCTCACCAAGCCCGAGGTTATCGCCGTGAGCAACCGCCTGGCCTCGCTCGGAAACAACCTGCCGATCCCCAAGGGCGTTGACCCCTTCAAGGTTCGCCCGCAGCGCGCCCGCTAACCCCCTTCGTCACAAAACCGCCTCCCGGACTATCCGGGGGGCGGTTTTGCGTGCGCGTAGTGTATGTCGAAATTCGGAGGCAGTTAGGACGGATTTGCCTCCACCGAACTCGAGTGCACACGGCGCTCATTCACAACGTGAAAACGGTTTCGCCAAACCTCAGTCATTGAAAACCGTCACCACGAAGCGCCCAGAGACGGATTTTCATCGGACTGGATCTTGCAGCGTAAACGAGAGCGACCTAAAGCAAAGCATGGGCTTTCACAATTTCAGTCAACGCAACGGATCCGATCCAGGTGGAGAAAATGAGAGCAATCAAATTGAGCACCAAGGCAGTGGAGGAAAATGCGTTGAGCTGGTAACTCTTGCCCCACGGAAACGAAAGCATCAAGGTGATGAATGAGACCCCAAAGAGCACGAACGTCATTACGTTCGATGTTATGAACTCATACGCACTCGAGAATTGATCCCCGGTAAACGCAAAGCGTATTGCAATTCCGAAAGTGAGTGCAATGGCAACGAGCAGCAGGGCAACGTAGGATGCCTCACAGCGAGCGAGCTTATCCGTAAACACGTTCGGAGTATGTTTATGAAAGTCGCAATCTGTGCAGCCGCAGGTGGGGACTTTATCGAGATCGTTTTTCGTCATAAGAAAGCAATTTACAGGGAATCAGTCGCAGACATTTCACCTGTATCTGCACTCTTTAATAGAACTGCGTTTCTAACCTGTTGGGCATGAGGCCAACTCAAACCGTGTAAAAACGTTTGTGGGCCGAGGCTGCTCCCGGAGCCTCGCCCGAAGCTTTTAAGGGCTAGCCGCGGGTACGAATGAGTACGGTGCCGGCGACCTTATCGTGGAAGCCGCGCTGATCCGAGTCCCACACCAGGGCGGGAACCACCAGGAGCAGCAGCAGGGTGCGCAGCGCGGGCTTGCCGAAGCCGATCCAGCCGCCCTCGCCGAGACGCACGAGGTGCAGGCCCATGATGCGGTGGCCGATGCTGCCGCTCAGCGTGGGAATCGCGAGGAGCTGCAGGACTCCGAAGGCGACGTGCGTCCACAGCGTGCCCGGCGGAACGCCGAACGGGAGCAGGACCGCCGTGGCGATTGCCCAGTCGATGCAGAGCGCTGCAAATCGCCTTCCGACACGCGCGATACTCCGCGGGCCCTGTTTTGGGAGCCCCAATCGCTCACCGGGGTACTTACTGGGTTCGAGTTCACCAAAGGTGGTGGGCCGTTTTTCACCTGACACACCTCAAGTTTACGGTGGGTAGACTCGTAACATGCCCGAAACATGGGTGACACCATCGGGAAATGACCTGTTTGTACGCTCGAACCAGGATGTTCCCCCTGCCATCCCCCTCTGAACCAAATTTTGGAGCTCACGTATATGTTTACTGATTCAGCCGAGGTGCTTGCGTTTATCAAGGACACGGACGTCAAGTTCGTGGACATTCGATTCACCGACCTTCCCGGTGTCCAGCAGCACTTCAACATTCCGGCCGCGACCGTCGACGAAGACTTCTTCGCCATTGGCCAGCTCTTCGACGGCTCGTCGATCCGTGGTTTCGCGAACATCCACGAGTCGGACATGCAGCTGATTCCGGATGTCACCACCGCCTACATCGACCCGTTCCGCAAGGAGCGCACCCTGATCCTGGTGTTCGACATCTACAACCCGCGCAACGGTGAGCGCTACTCGAAGGACCCGCGTCAGATTGCCCGCAAGGCCGAGGACTACCTCGCCTCCACCGGCATCGCCGACACCGCCTTCTTCGCCCCCGAGGCCGAGTTCTACATCTTCGACGACATTCGTTACGAGTCGAAGCCGCAGGGTTCGTTCTACTCGCTGGACTCCGATGAGGCCGCCTGGAACTCCGGTCGCAAGGAGGAGGGTGGAAACCTCGGTAACAAGACCCCCTTCAAGGGCGGCTACTTCCCCGTCAGCCCGGTAGACAAGCACGCCGACCTGCGCGACGACATCTGCCTCAAGCTGATCGACGCCGGCCTGATCCTCGAGCGTTCGCACCACGAGGTCGGCACCGCCGGCCAGGGCGAGATCAACTACCGCTTCGACACCATGGTCCACTCGGCCGATGACATCCTGAAGTTCAAGTACATCGTCAAGAACACCGCCGAGCAGTGGGGCAAGACAGCAACCTTCATGCCGAAGCCGATCTTCGGTGACAACGGTTCGGGTATGCACACCCACCAGTCGCTGTGGCTGAACGGCGAGCCGCTGTTCTACGACGAGAACGGCTACGGCGGTCTCTCGGACACCGCTCGCTGGTACATCGGTGGTCTGCTGAAGCACGCCGGCGCAGTGCTGGCCTTCACCAACCCGACCGTCAACTCCTACAAGCGTCTGGTTCCGGGTTACGAGGCTCCGGTCAACCTGGTGTACTCGGCCGGTAACCGCTCGGCCGCGATCCGCATCCCGATCACCGGTACCAACCCCAAGGCAAAGCGCATCGAGTTCCGCGCACCCGACGCCTCGGGTAACCCCTACCTGGCCTTCGCCGCCCAGCTGATGGCGGGTCTCGACGGAATCAAGAACCGTATCGAGCCGATGGCCCCCGTGGACAAGGACCTCTACGAGCTGCCCCCGGAGGAGGCCAAGGAGATCCCCCAGGTTCCCGCGAACCTGGAGGCAGCCCTGACCGCCCTCGAGGAGGACCACGAGTTCCTGCTCGCCGGTAACGTCTTCACCCAGGAGCTCATCGAGACCTGGATCGGCTACAAGCGCAAGGTCGAGATCGAGGCGCTGGCACTTCGTCCGCACCCCTACGAGTTCGAGCTGTACTACGGCGTGTAATCCGTCCGCCTCAGCGCTGAAACCCCCGGAGAGCCCAGCTCTTCGGGGGTTTCGTGTGTCTGCGCACCCAGACCATTGCCCCTAAGATAAGTCTGATCGATTCACGATCCCCGACCCGAGGAGTTTTTCCGTGACCGACCATACCGTCACTCCCCCGCGCCCAACCACCAAGCGTAATCCGGCCGGCATCAACACCATGTCGTACCTTATTTTCGCGAGCCGCTGGATCCAGGCACCGCTCTACCTCGGCCTCATCATCGCCCAGATTGTCTACGTCTACGTCTTCGGTGTCGAGCTGTGGCACCTCATTCAGCACGTCATCACCGATGGCTCGCACATCGACTCGAACCTCATCATGCTCAGCGTGCTGGGCCTGATCGACGTGGTCATGGTGGCGAACCTGCTGATCATGGTCATCATCGGTGGCTACGAAATCTTCGTCTCGCGGATGCGCCTTGACGGGCACCCGGACGAGCCGGACTGGCTCTCCCACGTCAACGCCAACATGCTGAAGCTCAAGCTGGCAGTGGCGATCATCAGCATCTCCTCGATCCACCTGCTCAAGACCTTCATCGAGATCGGAAAGCTCTCGACCGACGGTCGCGGGCTGGGTGATACCGAGAGCGCGATCCTCTGGCAGGTGCTCATTCACCTCGCCTTTATCGTCTCGGCCATCGCCCTCGCGGTGATCGACAAGATGCAGCACTCCTATCAGGCCGCGCTGTCGCACTCCCCGGAGGCCGTGGCGCTTAACACCCCGGCGGACGCTCGTATTCCCGCGGAAAACCGCGGCTAAACACATTCACCCGCGCCTTTCGACGCGAAACCCCCAGCGGCCCGCTTTCTTCGACCTTGCCGAGAAGAAAGCGGGCCGTTGCGCATGCCGCGGTTTCCGGGTGCATAATGTACGAGGTAATCTTCCGGCGCACCCGTCGGAGGACGTTTTTATTGGGGAGCACAGCGTGCATAACGAAGTTTCGCCGGGCGATCAACGCTCAGCTAAACGCATCCTGCTCGGCGATCCACTGCCGACGGACAAACTCGAGGGCCAACTGCTCTCAAAGCGACTGGCCCTGCCCATCTTCGCCAGCGATGCCCTCTCCTCGGTGGCGTACGCCCCGCAGGAACTGCTCATGATCCTGATGATCGGTGGCCTCGCGTTTCTCTCGCTCGCCCCCTGGATCGCCGCCTGCGTGGTCATCCTGCTGCTCGTGGTGATGCTCAGCTATCGCCAGCTCATCAAGGCCTACCCCTCGGGAGGTGGCGACTACGAGGTGGCCCGCAAGAACCTCGGTGAGACCGCCGGCCTGACCGTGGCCGCCGCCCTGCTGGTGGACTACGCGCTCACCGTTGCGGTATCGATCGCGTCGGGCGTGGACAACATCATCTCGGCCCTGCCCTTCCTCAACGAGTGGCGCGTCGAAATGGCCATCGGCTTCGTCGTGATCCTGGTCGCGGTCAACCTGCGTGGCGTCTCCGAATCGAGCAAGCTGTTTGCGCTGCCGACCTATATCTTTGCCGGCTCGGTGTTCCTCATGATCGTGGTGGGCTTCACCCGCATGCTCCTGGGAGATGCCCCGGTGGCCGAGTCTGCGTCCTACACCGTGCAGGGTGAGAGCCTGACTCAGGCCGCGATGGTCCTGCTCGTCCTGCGCGCCTTCGCCAGCGGTTGTAGCGCCCTCACCGGCGTCGAGGCCATCTCGAACGGTGTCCAGGCGTTCCGCCTGCCGAAGATCCAGAACGCCCAGAAGACCCTGGTGGCCATGGGCGGCATCGCGATCGTCCTGTTCGCCGGCCTGACCGCCCTCGCGCTCACCACCGGAGTGCACTACGCCGAGAAGCCCTGCGATCTGCAGGGCTTTGCCGATTGTGCCTCGACCCCGCAGCGCTCGCTCATCGCCCAGGTGGCCTCGGCCACGTTTGGCGACGGCAGCTTCCTGTTCTTCCTGGTGCAGGCCGCAACCGCCCTCGTGCTGCTCCTCGCGGCAAACACCGCGTTCAACGGCTTCCCGATGCTCGGCTCGGTCCTGGCTCGTGACGGGTACGCACCCAAGGCTCTGAACACCCGCGGTGACCGCCTGATTTACTCGAACGGCGTCATCATCCTGGGCCTCGTCGCGATCGGCATCCTGCTGGTCTTCCAGGCGAACCTCACCCAGCTGATTCAGCTCTACGTGATCGGTGTGTTCCTCTCCTTCACCCTCGGCCAGATCGGCATGGTCAGGCATTGGCTGCGCGTGCGTCGCGAAAACGGTAAGACGCCGGGATCGATGTCCGGCCTGCTGATCAATGGCCTGGGCGCGTCCCTGACCCTGATCGTGCTGCTCATCGTAACCGTCACCAAGTTCACCCACGGTGCCTGGGTCGTCTTCGTGATCATGCCCATCCTGGGCCTCCTCATGGCCGGCGTGCACCGCTACTACCGCGACGTGGCCGAGGAGATCCGGGTGGATCCCGAGGTGCGCTTCGGTTCCGATGGCGACCTCGCCGTGGTCCTGGTCGGCCGCCTCGATAAGCCGACGCTCAAGGCACTCGACTATGCGCGAGCCGCCAAGCACGATCGCCTGATCGCTCTGCACGCCTCGATTGATCCCGAGCGCAGCGCAAAGCTCAAGGCCGAGTGGGACGCCCTGGATCTCGGCATCGAGATCTCCTGCATTCCCTCGCCGTACCGAGACGTCGCCATTCCGGTGTCGAAGTTCATCAAGCGCGACCGCGCCGAAAACGGCCCCGAGGTCATCACCGTGTACATGCCCACCTACATCGTGGGTCACTGGTGGGAGCGCCTGCTGCACAACCACCGGTCGCGGCAGATCCAGCAGCGCCTCCTGCTCGTGCACGGCGTGACCGTGAGCCTCGTGCCCTGGTTGCTCGACTCCTCGGAGATGATCTACGGCCGCCGCTCACGGCCGCTGCCCGGCGACGCCCGTCGCGGCCTCCCGCAGCGCCCGCAGCCGGTCCGACCGGCGGGTGCTCGGGTGTCCAACGGCGCAATGCGTCTGCCCGAGGGTGCGACGCCTCCGCCGCGCGAACCGGGGGCCGACACGGTGGCGAACACCACGGTACCCGACCCCGATTCACCCACGAAGTAAACGCGAAACCCGGTGCCCTGAGAAATCAGGGCACCGGGTTTTCTGCTGAGCGATTAGCGGCCGAGGACGGGGCCCACGGCGGTGACCCGCACCACGGCCTCGCCGGCCTCTACGGACTCGGCCAGCAGGATCTCGGCGGAGATCCCCCAGTCGCCATCGCCCTCGGGGTCCTCGAACACCTGACGTACGCGCCAGACGCCATCGGTCTCAGCGGGGCTCTGGTCCACGGTCAGGAGCTGCGGCCCGCGGGCGCTCGGGCCATCGCCCAGCGAGTCGTAGTCCTCGTAGTAGGCGTCGATGGCCTCCCGCCAGGCGTCGGCGTCGAAGCCGCTCGAGCCGTCCAGCTCACCGAGCTCCTCGAAGCGATCGCGTGCGGCCAGCTGCACCCGGCGAAACATCTCGTTGCGGATGAGCACCAGGAAGGCACGCGGGTTCGAGAGGATGTTGCGCGGTGCCGGTGGCAGCGCCTGAGCAGAGGCGGCGTGCTTCTCGGGGTCCGGGTGGGCGAGTTCCTCCCACTCGTCGAGCAGGCTGGAGTCGACCTGGCGTACCAGCTCGCCGAGCCACTCGATGATGTCGCGCAGCTCCTCGCTCTTGGCCTCCTCGGGAACGCTCTGGTTGATCGCGCGGTAGGCATCGGAGAGATAGCGCAGCACGAGGCCCTCGGAGCGCGCGATCTTGTAGTAGCTGACGTACTCGGTGAAGGTCATCGCGCGCTCGTAGAGGTCACGCACCACCGACTTCGGCCGCAGCTCGAAGTCGCGCGCCCAGGGGCGCTCCTTCGCATACATTTCGAAGGCAGCATCAAGCAGCTCGGCGAGCGGCTTCGGGTGGGTGACCTCCTCGAGGAGCTCCATCCGCTCGTCGTACTCGATACCCTCGGACTTCATCGAGTTCACGGCCTCGCCGCGGGCAAGGAACTGCTGCTGGTTGATGATGGGGCGCGGGTCATCCAGCGTGGACTCGATGACCGAGATCACGTCGAGCGCGTGGGTGGGTACTTCGGGGTCAAGCAGTTCGAGCGCGGCGATCGCGAAGGGTGAGAGCGGCTGGTTGAGCGCGAAGTTCGCCTGGAGATCCACGGTGAGGCGGTACTGGATGGTGCCGTCCTCCTCGGTGAACCGCTCGATGATTCCCGCCGAGACCAGGGTGCGGTAGATCTCGATGGCGCGACGTGCGAGCTCGTACTGACGGGCGCGCGGTTCGTGATTGTCAAACACCAGGGAGCGCACGCGGGCAAAAGCATCCCGGCCGTGGGCCACCACGTTGAGGATCATCGAGTGGGTGATCTCCATGTGGCTCACGAGCGTCTCGGGCTGCGCCTCGATAATGCGCTCGAAGCTCGCCTCACCCCAGGACACAAATCCCTGTGGCGCCTTTTTACGAATGATCTTGCGCTTCTTCTTGGGGTCGTCGCCGGCCTTCTGAATGAGCTTGAGGTTTTCGATCTCGTGCTCGGGGGCCTCGAGCACCACGTCACCCGCGGTATCGAAACCGGCACGGCCGGCGCGGCCAGCGATCTGGTGGAACTCGCGGGCCTGCAGTTGGCGCATCTTCACGCCGTCATACTTGGTCAACCCGGACAGCAGGACGGTGCGAATGGGCACGTTGATGCCCACACCGAGGGTGTCGGTACCGCAGATCACCCGAAGCAGACCGCGCTGGGCAAGCTGCTCAACGAGGCGTCGGTAGCGCGGCAGCATACCCGCGTGGTGCACACCGATGCCCATCCGGACCAGGCGAGACAGGGTCTTACCGAAGCCGGTGGTGAAGCGGAAGTCGCCGATGGCCTCGGCGATCTCGTCGCGCTGCTCGCGGCTCACGATCTTGACGCTGGTGAGCGACTGCGCGCGCTCGGCGGCCGCGGCCTGAGCGAAGTGCACCACGTAGATGGGCGAGCGGCCGGTGTGCAGCAGCTCCTCGATGGTCTCCTGCACCGGGGTCTGCACGTAGCTGTAGTGCAGCGGAACCGGGCGCGTGGCACCGGTGACCTCGACGGTGTCGCGGCCGGTGCGGCGGGTGAGGTCCTTCTTGAGTTCGGTCACGTCACCCAGCGTCGCTGAGAGCAGCAGGAACTGGGTGTTCGGCAGGGTCAGCAGCGGAACCTGCCAGGCCCATCCGCGGTCACGGTCGCCGTAGAAGTGGAACTCGTCCATGACGACCTGGCCGATGTCGGCGTCCGAGCCCTCGCGCAGCGCCTGGTTCGCCAGGATCTCGGCGGTGCAGCAGATGATGGGCGCATCCGGGTTTACCGCGGAGTCACCGGTGACCATACCCACGTTTTCGGCGCCGAAAGCCTCGACCAGCGCGAAGAACTTCTCGCTCACGAGGGCCTTGATCGGTGCGGTGTAGTAGGTGCGTTCACCCGCCGCGAGAGCGGCGAAGTGCGCCCCCATGGCGACGAGGGACTTCCCCGAGCCGGTCGGGGTGGAGAGAATGACGTTTGCCCCGGAGACGAGCTCCATGAGCGCCTCCTCCTGCGCGGGATACGGGGTAATGCCGCCGGTGGTGGCCCAGTCGAGGAAGGACTCGAAGACGTCATCGGCACTGGCCTTCGCCTCGTAGAGCGCATCGACGCGCTCGGTGAGGCCGGGCCGGGAGGGTACTGCGGAGGAGGACATGCCCCCATTCTCCCAGAACCCGCGGATTGCCCGCACGCGCCGTACCGGGCGCGCGCGACACCGACGCGCATCCGCGTGAGATACGCGCGGTTCGCGAGGGGTCCTCGGCACCTACGGAGTGCCTAGCAGGCGTCTCCGCGGGTTTCCGGGTGCCGATCGTCGATGATCAGTGGCGCGGCACCTGCGCTCTCGGCGACCGGATCGCCCCGGCACCCCCGAATCTGGTCGTTCTGGGTGGGCAGGGTGGGTGCGGCATCGTTCTGCGCGAAGATGCGCACCGTCTTGCTCAGGATGATCTGGCCGATCCCGTGACCGGTCATCCGGACGCTCACGGTGTGATCCCCTGGCTCGGTGAAGGTGAGTACCAGACCGGGCCCGGAGTCGGCCGCGTCGAAGAATCCGTCGCCATCAACGTTGTACTCGTAGTGCACCAGGTCCCCCGGCACGCCCGCGTTCGCACCGAAGAGCATCGGTACGCCCGCGACGCCAGCCGCGGCCGAAGCAAGCGACGGCGTGGCCGCGGGGTTGGGGCCGGGGCGCTGTGCCTCGCCCCAGAGCTTCGCGGCGAGGCCGGCGAGCTCCTGTCCCTTGACGGAGCCCTCCTCGCCCTCGAGATAGTTGAGGTGTGGTTCCGGGGCCGCCATCAGTGCGCCGAGCCCAAAGAGCCAGCTGTAGCTGCACACGGGATCGCCAATATGGCAGAGCGCCGACTTATAGCCGGCGAAGTCGTAGAAGGTGTCGACGTCGGCGCGGGTGTTCTCGCCCATCCACCAGCGAATGATGCCCTGACCCGTGGTCTGTCGTTCGTTCCCCGCAGCGCCCGGCTGCTGGTAGGGATCACCGAAGGTCATCACGGCACTGACCAGCCCGGGCATGGTCTGGGCGAGCGTGCGCGCGGCCATCGCGCCCTGGGAGTAACCCACCGCAATGTACCGAGTGTGGCACCCCTCCGGTTGGGTGGCGGCAAAGGCGTCGATGACCTTCTGGGCATAGTGCGCGCCATGGGTGGCGGAGGTCATCATGTCACCAAAGATGGACGGCCGCGCCTCGATCGGCACCGCCGTGTACCCCTCGGTTTCGGTTCCCCCCACCCCGAGAACCGGGACATCGGCGACCGAGAAGCCCGCCGGCCAGCTACCGGAGCGTGGGCTCCGCCCAAATGCGTCAACCAGGCGGGCGAGGGTCGGGCCCTCCCAGCCATTCGTCTCCACATCGGTACCCGGATAGCGCGTGCTCGCCCCGGCAAGGGTCGTGGTGCCCGGCACCACGTTCTCCTCGCCGCTGCCGCGGAAGGCGAGAATCGCTACCGGGGTGCAGGCCTCGGTGGGGCGCAGAGTGTATGCGGAAACCGGCACGGCAGCCGCGGCCACCGGAGCGAAAATTGCGGGCAAATTGAGCGCACCGAAGAGCACGACGGCCACCGTTGCGAGCCGCATCGCCGCAAGAGCAAACCGACTCCTGCGGAGCGCCCCGCCTACCCCCAGGTTTGGGGTGCCTCCGTTTTTCCCAATATTGGGATGCGGGGCTCCACTCGGGCGCGTCACATCTCGCGGGCTCGCCAAAAACACTCGTGGCGCTGCGGACGGGTGCGGGGGGAGCACGAGGGTGGTCTTTCTGCTGGAAGATGCGTTCGGGCGCACTGCGCCAGGAGGCACAGCCGGTGTTGCAGGGTGAAGAAATTAAAGCTGACTAGGTATTTTCCCCTACCGAATCGTAGAAGAGGTGTTCAAAAACGACTCGGGATCGGCGGGTGATGCGCAGATAGTCCTGTTCCAACTCTCCCGCCGCACCGCCCGGATACTCCAGTATTCGGGCGATTCCTTCGAGCTGATCGCGATCTCGCGGCAGAACGTCGGTGGTGCGATTCAACCACAGTGTCATGGCCGAGCGCACCCTGGATGCGAACAGCCAGGCCTCCCTGAGCTGCTCCGCGTCATCGGTCGACACAAAACCGTGCGCCTCGGCGGCGCTCAGCGCATCGAGCGTGCTCGTGGTGCGCAGCTCGGGAATCTCCGCGGCGTACTCGAGCTGTACGAGCTGGGTGAACCACTCGACGTCACTGAGTGACCCTCGCCCGAGCTTGACGTGGCGGGTGGGGTCCGCACCCTTGGGAAGACGCTCCCCCTCGACCCGGGCCTTGATTCGACGCACCTCGCGCAGTTCGGTCTCGGCGATACCCGTCGGATAGCGGACGGTGTCGGCAAGCGCGGTGAAGTCGGCGCAGAGATCGGCATCCCCGGCGATCGGGCGGGCCCGCAGCAGCGCCTGTGCCTCCCAGGTGAGGGACCATCGGGCGTAATACGCGCGATACGAGTCCAGGGAGCGCACCAGGGCACCATTTCGACCCTCCGGGCGGAGGTCGAGATCGAGATCGAGCGGCAGCCGGGCATCCGTGCTGAGGCGCGACATTTCGCTCGCGATTCGACCCGCCGCGCGCGCGGCGCGCTCGGGATCGAGTGCCGCGGCGCGATAGACGTAGATGACGTCGGCATCGGAGCCGAAGCCCAGCTCTCCCCCGCCGAGGCGGCCCATCCCGATGATCGCGAACTCCAGCTGGGTGGCATCGAGCCCCTCGCCGCGGCGCGCGACATCGAGCAGACCCTCGATCGTGACCTCGGTAATGGAGGTCAGCCCGCCCGCGACCGTGCGTACGTCACACACGCCGAGCACGGAGGCGAGGGCCAGTCGCAGAATCTCACGCCGGCGCACACGCAACACCGCGCGGGACGCCGGTTCGGGTTGCTCGTTTCGGCTGAGGATCGCCTGCACCTCGGCCCGCAGTGCCTCGCGGGGCCGCGGGCGCATCAGGTCATCGGATTCCAGCCAGGCGGCCGCCTCGGGGAAGCGATCAAGGAGCTCACCGATGAAGCGTGATCCACTGAGAACGCGGGTGAGTCGTTCGGCGACACCCGAGGAGTCGCGCACCATGCGCAGGAACCAGTGTGTGCCACCGAGCGCGTCGCTCAGGCGGCGGAAGGCGAGCAGACCGTAGTCGGGGTCGGCGCCGTCGGCGAGCCAGCGCAGCAGCACGGGCAGCAGGTTGCGCTGGATCGCCGCACTGCGAGAGATACCGTTTGTGAGGGCCGCAATGTGCCCGAGGGCACCCACGGGATCACGGAAGCCGATGGCCGCGAGACGCGCACCCGCGGCGGCCGGCGACAGCCGCGCCTCCTCGGCGCTGAGCTCGGCCACGGCCGCGAGCAGCGGCCGGTAGAACAGCCGCTCGTGCAGCTGACGGACGCGCTGCTTGGTGGCCTCCCAGCGGCGCACCAGGTCGCCCCCGGAGGCCGCGAGGCGCGAGCCACGCGCCAGGATGCGCAGGGCGTCCTCCTCGCGCGGCATCAGGTGCGTGCGACGCATGTGTTGCAGTTGAAGTCGGTGTTCCAGGACGCGCAGCAGCCGGTAGTCCGACATAAACTCGCCGGATTCCTCGCGACCGATGTACCCCGCATCGGCGAGGGCACGCAGGGCCGCTACCGTGCCGCCCACGCGGACGCTCGCATCGGTGGCGCCGTGCACGAGCTGCAGCAGCTGCACGGTGAACTCGATATCGCGCAGGCCGCCCGGGCCCAGCTTGAGCTGGAACCCGACGTCCTCCGAGGGGATATTCGCGGTCACGCGCTCGCGCATGCGCTGCACGGACTCCACAAAGTTCTCCCGGGCCGAGCTCTCCCAGATCAGCGGATCGATGACCTCGTGATAGCGGGCACCGAGTTCGGCGTCTCCGGCCAGATAGCGATGCTTGAGCAGCGCCTGGAACTCCCAGCTCTTCGCCCAGCGCTCGTAGTAGGCCAGGTGGGAGTCGAGCGTGCGGACGAGCGCGCCCTGCTTGCCCTCGGGGCGCAGGTTGGGGTCGACCTCCCAGAGCGCGGGTTCGAGGGCGCTCTCGGAGATGCTGCGCATCACGATGGTGGCCAGGCGGGTGGCGATCACGATGGCCCGGTGGTTATCGATCTCCGATTCCGGCTGCGCTTCGGCGACGTAGATGACGTCAACGTCACTCACGTAGTTGAGTTCCCCGGCACCGGCCTTTCCCATCCCGATGATGGCGAGGCGGGTGGCCCGCACGTCATCCCGGGGAAAGCGGGGTAGCTCACCGGCAGGATCGGAGGCTACCGCGCGGGCGATGGCCAGCGCGGCCGAGAGCGCGGCACTGGCGGCATCCGAGAGGGCGGCGGCCACGGCATCCAGTACGTCACGGGGGTCCTCGGCGAGGGTGTCCACCGCGACGATGCGCAGCACCTCACGTCGATACGCGATGCGCAGGGCCGACACCGCCTCCCGCTCGGGGAGGGCGGAAAAGCCGTCCTCTGCGCGCACCGCCTCGTGGAGACGGCGCAGCATCTCGGGGGCGGTGGGAACCCGCAGCGCCGGTTCGGCAAGCACCCCGAATTCCTCAGGGTGCCGCAGCAGGAAGTCCGTGAGGCCACGGGACACACCCACCGTGCGGATCACCGCGCCGCGCCACTCCGGGTCTGCGGCGATCGCGCCGAGGACTGCGGGGTGGGTTTCCCCAAGACGCAGCAGCGTCTGCAGCGCCTCATCGGGATCCGCGGCCGCGGCGAACTCCTCAAGCGCCTCCGGCGTGACCGGCCAACCGAGCTCACCCAGCCGACCGAGGAGGTCACGTGCGGAGGTGAGACTCGAAAAGCCGATCCGTGCGAGCTGGCTGAGGCCGGTTGCCGGACGCGCCACCGCTACAGAATTTCGATGTTCTTAGCGAGCTCGTACGGGGTCACCTGAGCGCGGTACTCGTCCCACTCCTGGCGCTTATTGGCCAGGACGTAGTTGAACACCTGCTCGCCGAGGGTTTCCGCGACGAGTTCGGAGCGCTCCATCAGCGTGATCGCACTGTCGAGGCTCGAGGGCAGCGGGTTGTAGCCCAGCGCGCGGCGCTCGGCATCCGAGAGCGACCACACGTCATCCTCGGCCTCCGGCGGCAGCTCGTAGCCCTCCTCGATTCCCTTGAGACCCGCGGCCAGCAGCAGCGAGTAGGCCAGGTAGGGGTTCGCCGCGGAGTCGATTGCGCGGTACTCAACCCGGGCGCTCTGGCCCTTGTTGGGCTTGTACAGCGGCACGCGCACGAGGGCCGAGCGGTTGTTGTGGCCCCAGCAGGCGTAGCTCGGTGCCTCGGCCAGGTTGTTGCCGCTCACGCCACCCCACAGACGCTTATAGGAGTTCACAAACTGGTTGGTCACGGCGGTGATTTCGGGCGCGTGGTGCAGCAGGCCGGCGATGAACTGGCGACCCACCTTGCTCAGCTGATACTGGGCGCCGGCCTCGAAGAACGCGTTGGTGTCGCCCTCAAACAGCGACATGTGGGTGTGCATGCCCGATCCGGGCTGGTTCGACATCGGCTTGGGCATGAACGTGGCGTACACACCCTGCTCGATCGCGACCTCCTTGACAACGGTGCGGAAGGTCATGATGTTGTCGGCGGTGGCGAGGGCGTCCGCGTAGCGGAGGTCGATCTCGTTCTGACCGGGGCCGGCCTCGTGGTGGCTGAACTCCACCGAGATGCCGAGGTCTTCGAGCATCCGGACCGAGCGGCGACGGAAGTCGTGCGCGGTGCCACCGGGCACGTTGTCGAAGTAGCCGGCCGAATCGACCGGAATCGGGCCCTCGGGGCCGATCTGTGCCGACTTCAGCAGGTAGAACTCGATCTCCGGGTGGGTATAGAAGGTAAACCCGCGATCGGCGGCGTGCGCGAGGGCGCGCTTCAGCACGTTGCGCGGGTCGGTGTCGGCGGGCTGGCCATCCGGTGTGGTGATGTCGCAGAACATGCGCGCGGTGGGGTCCTGCTCGCCACGCCAGGGCAGGATCTGGAACGTCGAGGGGTCCGGGTGGGCGAGCAGGTCGGATTCGAAGCGTCGCGACATGCCCTCGATTGCGGAGCCATCAAAGCCCAGGCCCTCGGTGAAGGCACCCTCGACCTCGGCCGGTGCGATGGCCACGGATTTCAGCGTACCCACGACGTCGGTGAACCAGAGGCGCACAAACTTTACGCCGCGCTCTTCGATCGTTCGCAGTACAAAATCGCGCTGCTTATCCATGGGCTCCTCTTTCCTGCGACCAGGCGCACTTACTGTCTCTAGGCTACTGGGTCACGCCGTGCGCGTGGAATGCCTCGGCGGGTGTTTTGCCGAGCCGAAACACGCTGTTTACATCGGGTCAGTCGTTCTCGGCGTCCTCACGTGCCCAGCGCTCGGCGTTGGCCCGGAGCTTATCCATCGCGTGGGCAGCTTCCTCCTGGGTTTCAAAGGGGCCCACACGATCGGCGGCGGGCGAGACGAATCCCTGCTCCACCGCGCCGGTGCGCGTGTTGTACCAATACTGGGTTGCCGGGTCGGTCGCCATTGTTCCTCCTAGATCAGGGCCTAGACTGATCCTATGCCTCAGGACTCCCACGGAAACCTTATTCCCGGTATCGTCTCGCCGCAGCGCTCGGTGCCCGCACATATTCCACGGCCCGAATACGTCGGGAAAACCGCCCCGGCGACGTTTACGGGGTCTGATGTTTACTCCCCCGAGGACGTCGAGCGCATTCGTCGCTCGGGCCGTCTGGCCGCCGACGCGATCGCCCTGGTTGAGGAGCACGCCGTACCCGGCGTCACGACCGACCGGCTCGATCAGATCGCGCACGACTTCCTGATCGCCCACAACGCCTACCCCTCGACGCTGGGCTACCGCGGCTACCCGAAGTCACTCTGCAGCTCCCTCAACGAGGTGGTCTGCCACGGCATCCCGGATGACACCGTGCTGCGCGACGGCGACATCCTCAACATCGACATCACCGCCTACCTGGACGGCTTCCACGGCGACACCAACCGCACCCTGCTCGTGGGCAACGTTGCCGAGGAGACCCGCCTGCTGGTCGAGCGCACCGAGGAGGCCCTGCGCCGCGGCATTCGCGCGGTGGCACCGGGCCGCGAGGTCAACGTGATCGGCCGCACCATCGAGGCCTACGCCAAGCGCTTCGGCTACGGCGTGGTGCGCGACTACACCGGCCACGGTGTGGGGGCCGCGTTCCACTCCGGGCTGATCATCCCCCACTACGACTCAGCGCCGCGCTACGCGGATGTCATGGTGCCCGGCATGGTCTTCACGATCGAACCGATGCTGACCCTCGGCGGTATCGAGTGGGATCTCTGGGCAGATGACTGGACGGTCACGACCCGAGATAAGAGCCTCACCGCCCAGTTCGAACACACGCTTGTGGTCACCGAAACCGGTGCCGACATCCTGACCCTGCCGAGCGCAAAATGAGCGCCGCGCACGCCGTCGGAATCGACATTGGCGGAACCGGAATTAAGGGCGGCATCGTCGATCTGGCATCGGGCGAGCTGATCAGTGACCGGGTCAAGATCCTCACCCCCGAGGGCGGCCGGCCCGACGACATCATCGAGACCGTGGCCGAAATCATCTCGCGTCTGGGCGCGGATGCCGCATCCGGCCCCCTCGGCGTCGCATTCCCCGCAATCGTGCGCGGGGGTAAGACGATGTCGGCCGCAAACGTCTCCAAGGAGTGGATCGGGCTCGACGCCCACGCCCGCTTCGGTGAGGCCCTCGGTCGCCCACTCACCTTCGTGAACGACGCCGATGCCGCCGGCTTCGCCGAATCGGAGTTCGGGGCCGCACGCGGTGAGAAGGGCCTCAGCCTCGTCATCACCCTCGGCACGGGTATCGGCGCCGGTGCCGTGTTTGATGGCGCGCTGATCCCGAACTTCGAACTCGGCCACCTCGAAATCGACGGCCACGATGCCGAAACGCGCGCCTCCTATCGCGCCAAGGAGCGCGACGACCTCGACTGGGCGGAATGGGCCGAGCGCCTGCAGCGCTACTTCGAGACGCTGGAGTTCCTCTTCTCCCCCGACCGCATCATCGTCGGCGGCGGCGTCTCCAAGCACCACGAGGAGTTCCTGCCGCTGCTGAAGCTGGACACCCCGATCATGCCCGCGGTGCACCGCAATAAGGCCGGCATTCTGGGGGCCGCGGCCTTTGCAGCCCGCGCGCACTAGAACCGCATAAACGCCGCGGCCCCACCGGAAGGTGGGGCCGCGGCGTTTTAAGTGATGGGAATGGGCCGACTATTACGCCGGGTTCTGTCCCGAGGGCAAGCCCTCGTGGGCGACCATCTATCTAGGCCCGCCGTTGCCGACGGGCTCAAGCAATCTACCCGGAAACGGGACGAGCAGCCCCATGGTTTCCTGTCTGATCTTGCTCCAAGCGAGGTTTACCAAGCCGGCCGGGTCACCCCGGTCGCTGGTGGGCTCTTACCCCACCGTTTCACCCTTACCCCCGGAAAACCGGTGGCGGTCTATTCTCTGTTGCACTGTCTCGCGGGTTACCCCGGGTGGATGTTATCCACCGCCTTGCTCTGTGGAGCCCGGACGTTCCTCGTCATCGTTACCGATGCCGCGATCGCCTTGCCGACCCATTCGTTGCCAGTCTAGCGCGGCACCCCGCGACGGCCGATTCGAGGTCGGCGCGGCGCGGCGCACCCGAGGGCGAGAACCGAACTAGGAGGCCTGCGGACCCCAGAGGCCAGACTCCTCGGTGCGTACCATGATGGCCGAGCACTCGGGGCACTGCAGCACCTCGTCGAGGCCGGCGTTACGCACGGCCTCAAGCTCATTGCCGGTGGAGGCGATCTTGCAGGCACCACAGGCACCCAGGCGGAACAGGGCGGCACCCACGCCACCGCGCACACGCACCCGGTCGTACAGGGCGAGCAGCGGCTCGTCGATACCGACCACGAGGTTGCCACGCAGGTTCTCCTGCTCGGATACTGCTTCGGCGATAACCTCGAGTGACTCATCGCGGCTGGCCTCGACGGTCTCGATCTGGCCGGAGATGACCGACTCGGCCTCCCGGCTGGCATCCAGCACGCCCTGGGCCGCTTCCACGGCCTCCATGCTGATTAGCTGCGCCTCGTCCAGGACGCTGCGACGAACGCGCAGCGACTCGAGCTCGGCCTGAATGCCGCTGAGAGCCTGCGGGTTACTGCTGCCGGACTCGATCAGCGCGTTGTCGCGTGCGATGCGGGCATCCACGACGGCGGAGTCTGCCTCGAGGCGATCCAGCTCAACCCGTACGTCCTCAAAGGTGCCAAGGTCGCGCGCAAGGGTACCGCGGGCGGCATCCCGGTCAGCCTCGAGGGAAGCGAGCGCGGCCAGTTCGGGCAGGCTGTTACGACGGTGACCGAGCTTGATGATCTCGGCGTCGATGGTCTGCAGTTCGAGCAGTTTGGCTTGCGCGGCGGCGGTGGCTTTCACGGGTTCTCTTTCGCTGGTGAACGGGGTGTGGGACGCGTCACTGGGTGACGACGAAGTCCCAGGGGTCAGTACGGAGGTCGCTCACGGTCACCGTGAGCTCGGGGAGGGCGGCGCGGAGCTGGGCGGCAGCGGCGTCAAGCCACAGCCACTCGCTCGCCCAGTGCGAGGTATCGATGAGGGCGGGGCCGGAGCCCAGCAGCGCCTGCTCGCGTGCCTCGGATGCCGGATGGTGGCGCAGATCGCTGGTGATGTAGAGGTCGGCGCCGCGCACGGCGGGCTCCCCCAGCAGCGAGTCGCCCGCGCCGGCGCACAGCGCCACGGTACGGATCTCACGATCGTACTCGCCGCTGGCCCGGATTCCCGTGGCGGTGGCGGGCAGGATCTCGGCGAGCTCGCGTGCGATCTGGCCGAGAGTCTTCGGCTCGGGCAGCGTGCCCACGCGGCCAATGCCGCGTTCCGGGGTTTCTCCCGGGAGAATCGGCGCGGTACGGGTCAGGCCGAGGCGATCCGCCAGGATCTGCGAGGTACCGGCCTCGACGACGTCGGCGTTCGTGTGGGCGGCCAGGAGCCCGGCACCACCACGAATCAGCGTGTGAATCACCGCTCCCTTATAGCGGTCGGCGGCCACGGAGGTGACGCCGCGCAGCAGGAGCGGGTGGTGCGTGATCAGCAGCTGGGCGCCTACGGCAAGCGTTTCGGCGGCGGTTTCGACCACCGGGTCCACCGCGAGATGTACCGCAGACACGGCCTCGCGGGGGTCGCCGGCGATCAGGCCCGAGGCATCCCAGGAGGATGCGCCACTGGCCGGCCAGAGGGATTCGGCCACGTCGAGGATGTGCTGCAGTGTGTAGGTCACGTCTCCAGGATACGGCCTCACGGGCATCCCCCGCTCCGACCATGCCGAGAACCCGGGCGAGTGCCCTCCTCGCGCGTTCGACACACCCGCGGTTTTGCGCACTGCGAACCACTCAGCACGCGGGTTTAGGATTGGTGGACGTAGCGACCAGCGCCGTTCCCTGCTTCCCGTACCCCCGAACCGGAAGGAGGAGCAATGAGCTCCGATCACGAAATCAATTTCCGCACCCGCAAGTGGGTGCGTCCCGAAGATCTCAACGCGAACGGCACCCTGTTTGGCGGCAGCCTGCTGCGCTGGATCGATGAGGAGGCCGCGATCTACGCGATCCTCCAGCTGGGCAACCACCGCGTCGTCACCAAGTTGATCTCGGAGATCAACTTTGTGAGCTCCGCCCGCCAGGGCGACATCATCGAGATGGGTCTGCGCGCCACGCATTTCGGCCGCACCTCGCTGACCATGCGCGCCGAGGTGCGCAACATGTTTACCCGCCAGTCGATCCTCACCATCGAAAAGATCGTGTTTGTGAACCTGGATGAGACGGGCACCCCGGTGCCGCACGGCTATGACACGATCACGCTGAACCGCGATCGCCTTCCGCACGGGATCAGCCCCGCGGATATCGTCACCGTCTAGCGGCACCCTCCCGTGTGGCCTCCGAAGCCTGGCTTCGGAGGCCACACGTGTTTTCGAGGTTCGGGAGATAGTAAATCCTTTTGATTTACTATAAAGTGGCATCAGAGCCCGAGCCCGGTATCCGGCGCTCGCCCGCACCGTCCACATCACCGTCGAAAGGACCCCCGCGTGACATCCCCCCTGATCCTCTCCGGCAACGCCGCCGCCCCGGGAACCCCGCTGCCCCACTACTGGAGCACCGTCGTCGGTGCCGGCCGTGCCAACGAGGGCCTCCGCGCCGACTGGCAGCGCCAGCTCGCCGAGGCGCGAGACTCGGCAGACTTTAGATACATCCGATTCCACGGTCTGTTCCACGACGACATGTTCGTCTACACCGAGCGCGAGGATGGCACCCCGGTCTTCAACTTCCAGTACGTCGATGCGCTGGTCGACGCCCTGCTCGAGATTGGCATTCGCCCGTTCGTTGAACTGGGATTCAGCCCGCGCGCACTCGCCCGCGAAACCGAAACGGTGTTCTGGTGGGGTGCGCACGGCGCACCGCCCACCGACACCGCCCGCTGGGCCGAGCTCGTGGATCGCCTCCTGCGCCACTGGATTCGACGCTACGGCCTCGCCGAGGTGCGCACCTGGTACTTCGAGGTCTGGAACGAACCCAACCTCTGGGGCTTCTTCCACGGCACCCGCTCCGAATACTTCGACCTGTATCGGGTGACCGCGGAGACCATCAGGGCGATCGACTCCGAGCTGCGCGTCGGCGGCCCCGCCACGTCCAACTTCGTACCCGACACCCGTTTTGACGGCGAAAAGGAGGACTTTGGCGCGCAGATCGTTGCCGGGCGTGACGACCTCGACACACTGGACTGGCGGCCGGTCTGGCTCGACGCCTTCCTCGATTACTGCGTTGCCCACAACCTCCCGGTCGACTTCGTCTCTACCCACCCCTACCCCACCGACTGGGCACTCGACGAGCACGGGCAGGGCGAAAAGCTTACCCGCGGGGTCGACGCGACACCGACCGACCTGGCGACCATCCGCCGCATCGTGGACGAGAGCGCGTATCCACAGGCCGAGATCCACCTCACCGAGTGGAGCTCCTCCTCCTCGCCGCGGGACCACACCCACGACACGGTGCCGGCGGCAACGTTCGTGGTACGCACGATCCTGCACTCGCTCGGCACGGTCGACTCGCTCGCCTACTGGGCCTTCACCGACGTGTTCGAGGAGGGCGGTGCCGGGGACGAACTCTTCCACGGCGGATTCGGCATGTTCACACTGCCGGGCATTCCGAAGCCCACCATGCACGCCTATCGCCTGCTCAACGGCCTGGGCGACGAGCTGATCGAACGCACCGACGGCACGCTCCTCAGCCGCGATTCAACATCCGGGCTCCTGAGTGCGATCGTCTACCACTATCCGAGTGAGCAGCCCAAGTCGATTCCCGCCTCGTTTGATTCCCGCGAGGTGGCCGACGCCAACGGCCGCATCGGCGCGCCCCGCACCCTGAACGTGCGCCTCGAGGGACTCACCCCGGGTGCCCGGTTCGAGATCGAAACACTCGACCTTGAGCACGGAAACGCGATCGGCGAGTGGCGCAGGCTCGGTGAGCCCGCAGCCCCCACCCGCGAGGAACTCGCACTCATCAATCGCGGCGCGCGTGCCACCGCGATGAACACGGTTTCTGCCGATGAGAGTGGTATTCTCGCGAGTGAATTAGAGGTTTCCCCCTGGGCAATTGTTGCACTGAGACAACTACCCTAGGTTCGCGTTCGACGTGTGGGTGGCGACAGAGCCGCCGCCACCCACACACCCCGCACTCTCTCCCGGAAGGACCCCCGCCACACATGGCCAGACCCCCGCACCCCACCGAACAGTCGCCGGTCTCCGCGCGCCGCGGCACCAACCTGCCGCGGCTGAAGAACTTTAACGAGTCGGTGGTTTTGGATTCGCTACGCCGCGCCCCGGACGGGCTCAGCCGGGTGGAGCTGGCGAGCACGAGCGGGCTGTCGGCACAGACGGTGTCGAACATCTGCCGCAGACTGATAGATCAGGGCGTGATCCTGGACGAGGGCACCGTGGTGCCCTCGGCCGCGGGCGTGGGTGGCAAGCGCCGCACGCTGCTCCACCTCAACCCCGACGCCTACTTCGCGATCGGCGTGCACCTTGACCCCGCGGTCGCGACCGTCGCGATCCTGAACGTGACCGGCTCCGTGCTCGCCGAGCGTCGGCACCCGATGCACGATGTGAGCGAGCCCGATCGTGTGCTCGCCGATATCGCCCGCCTGGTGGAGGAACTCATCACCAACTCGGGTGTTCCGCGCGACCGGATCCTGGGTCTCGGCGTGGCCGCCCCCGGCCCGATCGACCTGGAATCCGGCGTCATCATCGATCCCCCGCAGCTGCGCGGCTGGGGGCGGGTTCCGGTGCGCGAGCGCCTGGCCGAGCTCACCGGCCTGCCGGTCATCCTGGATAAGGACGTGACCGCCGCGGTGATCGCCGAGCGCTGGGCGGCCGGGCCGGCGGCGGCCGACGCCGATACGTTCGTGTTTTTCTACATCGGTACGGGATCGGGAATGGGGCTCGTGGTCAATGACACCGTGCTGCGCGGGGTCTCCGGAAACGCCGGCGAGGTCGGTGGCCTGGACGCCTCCTGCACGACGCGTGACCTGGCCGAGGAGGGCGTGCGCCGGGGTGTGCTCACCGGGCTGACCCTGCCGGTCTCCCCCACCGAGGCCGAGGATGCCCTGGCCGAGCTGGTGCGCATCGCCCACGATGGCGATGCCGAGGCCCGCGACATCATTGACGGCTGGGCGCGCCGCGTGGGCCGCGGCGTCGCGGCCGCCGCCACCCTGGTGGACGCTCCGCTGATCATCTTCGGCGGCCCCGCCTGGACCCTGCTGGCCGAGCGCTTCCTGCCCATCGTGCGCGACATCGTGGATGCCTCGCCGTTTGTCGAGAAGACCCGCGAGACCGTGGTCACGACCAGTGCCCTCGGCGACGCGGTGGGGGCGATCGGTGCCGCGTCGCTCGTGCTCGACACCCTGCTGTCCGTCCAGCCGCAGTCGCTCGTGCTGCAGTAGCGGCCCTCCCGCGCGCTTCACGAAACGGCCCCGAGTCAGGTGAACACCTGATTCGGGGCCGTTTCGTGTCCCGGTGGAGCCTGCGCTACGGACGTTGCGCGGCACCGTCCGTAGCGCGCAGCAGCGCCCAGCGGTCATGCTGTCCGGGGGCGGTGACCGGGTATTTGCGAGCGGCCGCCTCATTAAAGTCCACGCCCAGTCCGGGCTCTGTGCTCGGGTACAGGACGCCTTCGCGTGCCACCGGAGCGCCCGGGAACACTTCGAGGGTTGCCTCCCGGAACCCGGCGGCCTCCTGTACGCCAAACGCGTGCGAGGAGACGTTCATGGCCACGTTTGCCGCCTGGCCGAGCGGGCTGACATCCCCGGGGCCGTGCGGTGCCGAGCGCACGCCAAACAGTTCGGCGGCCGCCAAAATTTTGCGCGTGGTCGTCAGGCCGCCCAGGGTGGGGATCCGCAGCCGCGCGAAGTCGATGGAGCGGGTCGTAAACAGGCGGGTGTACTGCGAGGCCTCGGTATAGAGCTCACCCACCGCGAGCGGAGTGGACCCGGCCAGGCGCATCTCGGCAAAGTGATCAGCATCCTCGGGGGCGAGCAGGTCCTCCACGAAGAACAGGCGCGCGGGTTCAATCTCGGCCATGAAGCGTCGTGCCTGCGCCGGGGTCAGCCGCTCGTGCGAGTCGTGCAGCAGCTCGACGCCATCGCCGACCAGCTCGCGAATTTCGGCGAGGACGCGCGGCACGTGGTGCAGGTAGGAGAGTGAGTCCCAGCGATCCTCCCGCAGGTGGCGGCGGCGCTCCTCGGCCGCGTCCTTGGCCGCGGTGCCGTAGGTGTCGGTTCCGGGCACGGCCACCTGAACGCGCACGTGGCGATAGCCGCGCTCGGTCGCCGCGATCACCTTATCGGCGATCTCCCGGGCGGTGAAGCCGTCGACGTGCGTGTAAGCGGAGGCACCATCACGGGCGCGGCCTCCGAAGAGGTCGTGCAGGGGCAGGCCCGCGCGCTTCCCGGCGATATCCCAGAGCGCAACGTCGATCCCGGCCAGGGCATTGTTGGCAATGGAGCCGCCGCGCCAGTAGCCGCCGTTGAGCAGCAGGCGGTGGATGTCTTCGATGTCGGCGGCCGGGCGGCCGATAATCATCGGGGCCAGGTAGTCATTAACGACGGAGGCGATCGCGAGGGTGCGCTGGGGGTCACTCGAGCAGCCCAGGCCGTACAGCCCGGGCACGTTCGTTTCAACCCGCACGATGACGTAGGGGCACCCCTGCGGGGCGGTGAGGAAGGTGGTTACGCCGGTAATGCGCACGGTGTCATCGGCATCGATGAGGCCGGTATCCCAGGGGGCGCGGGCGAGGACCACGCCGTCCTCGGGTTCGGGGGCGGTGAGGGCGAAGGGGAGATCGGGCGAAGTCGTCATTGTCTAGCATTCCGTTTCGGGGTTGTGGCTGCTCTGCCAGGGGTCGAGGAAACGAGTCTCACACGGATTTTCGAATCCGCGTTGACACAGTCTATCAAATTGATTTAGATTCGTCATGTGTTCACCAACGAGGGTGAACATCGACCCCCAGCGAAAGGCACCACACAGTGAAAAGACATCGGAGTCTCACACGAACAGCGGCTCTAGCCACCACACTCGCCCTCGGCCTGACCCTCACCGCTTGCGCCTCGGGTGGCGGCGATGCGGGCTCGGGTGACGACAAGCCCCTCACCCTCTGGACCTTCAAGCAGACCCACGCCACCGCGCTCGAAAAGACCGCCGAGGACTTCAAGGCAAAGACCGGCATCACCGTCAAGGTCCAGGCCATCACCCCGGATGACGCGTTTGTCACCAAGACCCAGGCCGCCGCCAAGACCGGCGACTTCCCCGACCTCCTCGAGGTACACTCGCGCGGCGAAGACTTCACCTTCGGCGCCGCCGGCCTGCTGGAAAACCTGGCCGACAAGATCACCCCCGAGTGGGACAAGAACTACCTCGAATCGGTGCGCAACGAGGGCACCGTCACCGCGGCGGACTTCAAGTCCTCGCAGGAAACCGGCTCAAAGATCGCCGGTGTCGAGGAGGGCCAGCGCCTGAGCGTACCGCTCACCATCGGCACCTTCGGCATCGTCTACGCCAACAAGGAGCGCCTGGCCGCCGCCGGCATCACCGAGGCACCCAAGACCTGGGAAGACTTCATCGCCGCGCTCGACGCGGTCAAGAAGACAAACCCCGACAACGGTGGCGTGACCATCGGCCTCAAGTCCCCCTCGACGGGCCTGGAATGGCTCATGCAGCCGATGGGCTTCGGCGAGCTGGGCAAGGAGCCGTTCGAGGCGCTGTTCAAGGACGATAAGTCCAAGAACTGGAGCTCGGCAAACGGCACCAAGGTGCTCTCCGAGTACAACAAGATCACGCCGTACTGGATGCCGGGATCGCAGACCCTCGACATCGATCAGGCCGACCTCAGCTTCGCGCAGGGTAAGTCCTCCTTCCTGGTGGGCGGCACGTTCACCCTGTCGTTCCTGCACCAGAACGGTTTTGACACCGACAACCTGATGACCTTCCCGGTACCGCCGCCCGCCGACGGTGCCGTCACGGACCTCGCCCTGGCACCGTTCTCGCTGACCGGCCTCTCGCTGTCCTCCGCCAGCAAGAACAAGGACGCCGCCCTGAAGTTCATCGAGTTCGTCTCCGAGCCCGAAAACGCGAAGAAGTTCTCCACCAATGCTCTGGACCTCGCACCGGTGGATCTCGGCGCTGACCCCTCCACCGAGGTCGGCCCCGTGCTCGGCGCGATGATGGCCGCGTTCGGCGAGGCCGGACCGAACACCTACAACCCCGGAGACACCTCCTACCGCCCCAACCAGTACGACCCGGGTGACGTCGGCGCCCTGCTGATGAACATGACCCCGCTCGCCCAGACCGACCCGGCACAGACCGGGGCAAAGATGGCGGAGCTCATCGACTCCTACTGGGCCACCCAGAAGGGCTAAACAATGACCAGCCACGTTACTCCCGACTCCGCCGTGCGCGGGGTCGGGAGTGACGGGGATCGTCTCGATCCCCGCCACTCCCCCACGCCGCCGCCCGCCGCGGCGACCCCCGCACCGCGCCCGACGAAGCGGGCACGCATCCGCTACAACCGCACCGAATCCCGCTGGGGATACGCGTTTGTGGCGCCCGCCCTGATCCTCTTTGCGATCATGGGCATTTACACCATCGGCTACGGACTCGCCCTGAGCTTCGCGCGCTGGAACGGCTTCAGCCCGAACTGGGAGTGGGTCGGATTCCAAAACTTCACCGATCTGCTGTTCGGGAGCAAGACATACGCTCCGCGCGTCCAGGCGGCGGCGCTCAACACCCTCTGGGTGTGCATCGCCGTCCCCGTGCTCACCATCGCGGTGAGCTTCCCGCTAGCGATCATCCTGAACTCCGCCAAGCGATTCCAGGGGATTCTGCGCTCGGTTTACTTTGTTCCCTACGTCACCACGGGCATCGCGGTATACCTCGCCTGGCAGTACATTCTCGAACCCAACGGCGCCATCAATGCGCTGCTGAAGGCGCTCGGGCTCGGTTCGCTCAGCCAACCGCAGGGGTTCCTCGGCAACCCGGATACCGCGCTGCCCACCCTGATCATCGTGCTCGTGTGGTCGGCCGTACCGGTCGCGATGCTGCTCTACCTGACCGGGCTGCAGTCGCTTGACACCTCGGTATTTGAGGCGGCAACGCTCGACGGCGCAGGCTGGTGGCGCACGAACACCGCCATCGTGTGGCCGCTGCTGCGCGCCACCACCGGCATCGTGTTCCTGCTGAACCTGCGTGACGCCCTGCAGGGCTTCCAGATCTTCCTGATCATGACCAACGGCGGCCCCGGCAACCACACAAACGTGCTGGGCCTCGAAACGTATCGCCTCGCATTCCTCTCCGAACTCGCCCCCACCCTGGGTCTTGCGAGCGCCCTCGGCTGGATGCTGTTCCTCGCGGCACTCGCGATCGCCCTGATCAACCAACGACTCGAGAAGAGGGCCCAGTAGTGGTAGACCTCGCCCCCGCGCCCACCGCGCGCCGCGCCCCCGCCGCCTCACCGTATGCGCCAAAACCCTGGTACACCCGGGTGTTCTCACTCAGCGGCAAGACCGTGGTGGGGCTCATCCTCGCGCTGTATGCGGTGGTCAGCCTCTACCCGTTCGCCTACATGGTCTCGGCCGCGTTCAAGACCACCGACGAGGTGAACGCGGGCAACAACCTGATTCCCGCCAATCCGACCTTCGACACCCTGATCGATACCTGGAACCGACTGCACTTCTTCGACTACTTCCTGAACAGCCTGCTGGTCACCGGTGCCACCACCCTCGGCGTCATCGTGATCTACTCCTGCGCAGCCTACGCATTCTCCGTGCTGCGTTTCCGCGGCAAGACGCTGCTGTTCCGCCTGTTCCTGGTGCTGCTGTTTGTGCCCGGTGTGGTGACGCTGCTGCCGGTCGTGATGCTGGAAAACGAGATGGGGATTCTCGGCACCCACCTGGGACTGATCCTGCCTTTTATTAACGGTTCGGCACCCCTGGCCATTCTGCTGCTCACCAACGCGTTTAACGCCGTCCCCGGCGATCTGCGCGAGGCCGCCCGCGTGGACGGTGCCGGGGAGCTGCGAATCTTCTCGCGAATCTACCTGCCGCTCGCGCGGCCGGCCCTGATCACGATCGCGCTGCTGACCGCCATCCCCACCTGGAACGAGTATCAGCTGACCCGCGTCTCGCTGAACGACCCCACCCGCTACACCCTTCCCATTGCCCTACAAAGCCTGCAACAGGGCGACACGGTTCAGTACAACACGCTCATGGCCGCGGCCCTGATCGTGGTGATTCCGATCATCATCCTGTTCTTCAGTCTGCAGCGCTACTTCGTAAACGGCCTCGTTGGGGCCGTGAAAGGTTAGGAACCTTCGTGACAACTCCCACTCCCACCCTCGTTATTACCGGTGCCGCCGGCGGAATCGGCGGCCCGGTTGCCCGGGCGGCCCTCGACGCCGGTTATCGGGTCGTCGCGGCCGATCGTGCCCCGTTTGACCTGCCCGGTGCCGCGGCCACCGTGGTGGGCGATCTGCGCGAGCAGGGCGTCGTAGACGAGCTGTTCGACGCCGCCGGCGATGACGTATTTGCGGTGCTGCACCTCGCGGCGATTCCGTCGCCGGGCCAGTTTGACGATCATGACACCCTGGTTCGAAACGTTTCCTCTGCCTACCGGGTACTCGGGACCGCCGGGGAGCGCGGGGTACGCCGAATCGTTGCCGTGTCGAGCGCCTCGGCCGTGGGCTTTGCCTGGGCCGACCGCGACCTCACGCCGGCGTACCTGCCGGTGGATGAGGACCACCCCATCGTGGTGGTCGACACCTACGGACTCTCCAAGGTGTTTATGGAGCAGATCGCGGCTTTTACCGAGCGTCGCTGGCACGTGCCGACGATCACCCTCCGCTTCCCCTTCGTCGGCACCGGCGATCGGCTGCAGGTTCGGCTGGACGAGATGGCGCAGTCGCCGGCCACGGGCAGCCGTGACCTGTGGGCCTGGGTGGACACCCGGGACGCCGTGACCTCGATTCTGCGTTCCGCCGAGGTGCCCTCCGCGGGTGCCGTCGTGCTCAACGTCTCCGCACCGGACACCATGTCCCCCTGGCCCACCCGCGAGATCGTGGCGGCGGCGTTCCCCGGGCTCGAGGTGCCGGATACGGTGGCCGAGTACGGCGGGCTGTACGACACGTCCCGCGCGGCGGAGCTCCTGGGCCTGACCGACTACCACGGCTGGCGCACCGGTGCCTAGCGCACCGGCCGAGCGGGTGAGGGAAACCCCGGCACACCTCGCGGCGCTCGTGCCCGCAGCGCTCGGACATCTCGCGCTGACCGGCACGGCGCTCACCGCGAGCGTCGATCCGGTCGGCGCGCGGCTAGATTCGCTGGTGTTTAGCCGCGGTGATCGCGAACCGGTCGAGGTGCTCTTCCGCCGCGAGGCGGAACCCGATCGTGAGGAGGACGCCCCCGGCTCCAACGGGCAGTGGCACCGCCGCTATCTGGGTGGCTGGCACACCCTCGTGCCGCACTCCGGTGACGAGCGGGTCGTGGACGGTATCGCCCAGCCCTTCCATGGCGAGGCCGCCTGGCGTACCTGGGAGGTGCTGTCGGTTTCACCCGCGAGCGTTCGGCTGGGGCTGACCCTCGACAGCGTCCCGATTCGGCTTGAGCGAGAGTTCGGCATTACCGGCTCCACGCTTGTTATCACCCAGCGCGTGAACTCCCTGGGTGTTCGGCCTCAGCCCATCAGCTGGGCGGAACACCCGGCGTTCGCACCGCCGCTGGTGGGGCCCGGGCTCACCGTGACGCTCGGCGATACCCCGCTTCCGCTCCACATACCCGCACCGCCCGCGGCTCACGGAGCCTTTGCCGCGTACGCGACCGGGGGCCGCGGCATCGCGGAGCTCGATAACCCCGAGGCCGGCCTTCGGGCAACCCTCACCTGGGATGCCGAACTCTTCCCCTACGCATTTGTCTGGCAGGAGCACCGACTCTCCCAGGGCTCGCCCTGGCATGGGCACACCGACGTCCTGGCCCTGGAGCCCTCGGTAAGGCCCTACGATCCCGAGGATGAGCGTCTGGGCCCCCTGGTCATCCAGCTGGGTGAGACGGTGGAAACCACGTTTGCGCTGAGCCTCAACTGAGCACTCTCACAACAGAAGCCGGTCGACCTCCCTCGGGAGATCGACCGGCTTCGGCGTTACGCCCGGGGGCGTTCGGCTGTCTACCAGCCCGCGCGCAGTACCCGGCCGGTCTCCTGGCCGGACACCGCGCGCAGAATGCTCTGGGCAACCTGTGCCGCGGGTGCTATCGGATAGCCGGCGAACGGACCGTCATACTGCGGCTCATCACTCACGAGTGAGGGGCTGACCACGTTGATGCGGATGCCGCGCGGCAGCTCGGGCGCGGCACCGGCCACGAACCCGTTAACCGCGGAGTTGATGGCCGAAGCGGCGGCTGAACCGGGCACCGGGTGATCGCTCAGCAGGCCACTCACCAGGGTGAACGAACCACCGTCCACCAGGTGGGCGGTGCCGCGCTGAACCACCTCCACCTGGCCCAGGAACTTGCTGGCCAGACCGGCCTCGAAGTCTTCCCGGCTCAGGTCGGCCAGCGGCGCGAAGGGCACGGCGCCGGCGAGCACCACGATGGCCTCGAAGGGTTCATGCGTCGAAAACAGTGCGTCCAGGGTTTCCGGGCGGGTGATGTCCACCGCGGGTTCCGAGCCGCGGCTCACCCCGAGGACGTCGTAGCGCCTGCTCAGCGTCGCCACAGCAGCGCGCCCAATTTCACCGGTTGCCCCGATCACCAAAACAGTCATGATTCTTCCCTCCCGTTGCCGCACGAAGTCGTGCACGTGGTGACTATAACCGCGGGAGAGCACCGATATTCCGAGTGTGACCGCGTGTTTCGGCCCTAACCGTGGGACAGCTGCAGCAGGAACTCGACGCTACCCGCGGGTTCCACCTTCACGAATCCGAGGCTCGGGGCCTCCATACCAAAGTCGGCAAAGGTGATCGGAATGGATCCGGCGATCTTCGCGGTGCTGCCGTCGAGCCCCGCGGTTACGGTGGCGGTCACGTCTCGCGTCTTTCCGGCGAGTTCCAGCGTGCCGGTCACCTGCACCGAGTGTTCCCCGGTCGTGGCGTTCGTCGGCAGTGCCACGGGCGAGGTCAGCGTGAAGGTGGCGGTGGGGTGGGCATCGGCAAGCACCACGTTGTTGCGGAAGTAGTTGTCACGCTGGGCGGAATCGGTGGCAATGGAGCTCACATCGACGTTCACTGTTCCGGCGGTGATGCCGGTGCCGGTGACCTCGACAGATCCGGTGACCTCCGAGGTGCGTCCGGTCACGGTCACGTCGGTGCCGTTCAGAACCTCCTTCACCCGGTATCCGGCGGTGGAATCCTTGGCGACGTTCCAGGTACCCGCGAGCTGATCGGGCGTCAGGGTCGAACCGCCGAGGGCGCCGATCGCGGCCGTGGGTTCGGCGGAGGGTTTCGCGGCAATGTTGTCGCGGTAGAAGGTGGGGCCGACGGCGAAGGCCACACCGCCGAGCACGAGTGCCCCGCCGACAATCGAGGCGAGGATGATGGCGGACTTCTTTTTCACGAGGACTCCCGGGTCGAAACGGTGGTGATACCTGATCGTGCCCGATCTTGATGTCGGTGAGCTGTGAAAACGCCGACTATGCGACGTTCACCGCGGCGTCGTCATAGACGTCACGGGCACCCTCGATGTCCGCCATGTACTCCCGCGCCCAGTCTTCCAGGGCGCGCAGCGGTTCACGCAGGGTCTGGCCAACCGGCGTCAGGGCGTATTCAACCCGTGGCGGCATTTCTGCAAAGACGGTGCGTCGCACGAGCCCGTCGCGTTCGAGCCCCCGCAGCGTCTGGGTGAGCATCTTCTGGGAAACCCCGTCTACCCGGCGCGCGATCTCGCCAAAGCGCTGTGGCCCCTCACCGAGTGCGCCCACGATCAGCACGGTCCAGCGATCTCCGATGCGGTCGAGTAGCTTTCGGGTCGGGCAGTTTCGGTTGTACGGGTCATACGGAAGATGCGTCATCTTTTGTCTCTTTCGGCGGAAAAGTCATGGTTACCGCAAAGTGCCTACTTCCCAAGGTCGCTTTACTCTCCTATCGTAACTAATGCGGGGCTGACCACGGTGCCCGCACAGCGAAAGGACATCCTCATGACTCAGATCACCATCCTTGGCGGCACCGGATACGCCGGCGGCCACATCGCACGCGAGGCGGCAACCCGCGGCCTGACCGTGCGCGCACTCTCCCGCAGCCTTCCCGAGGCACCCGCCCCGGATATCGAGTACGTCGCGGCCGACGTGCAGGATGATGCAGCGCTGGACGCCGCGATCGCCGGCACCGAGACACTCGTAGTTGCCCTCTCCCCGCGCGGAGACCAGGCGGGCACCATCGCCCCGCTGATCGCCCGCATCGCGGAGAAGGCCGATGCCGCGGGCGTTCGCCTCGGCGTCATCGGCGGGGCAGGCTCGCTGCTGGTTGCCCCCGGCGGAATCCGCGTGGTTGACACCCCGGAGTTCCCGGATGCCGTGAAGCCCGAGGCCTTCGAGATGGGCGAGGTTCTCGAAAACCTGCGCCGCTCGCCCGAGTCGCTGAACTGGTTCTACGTGAGCCCCGCCGGCGGATTTGGAGCCTGGGCCGAGGGCGAAAAGACCGGCACGTTCCGCGTGGGCGGCGACGTCCTCCTCGCCGATGCCGAGGGAAAGTCCGAAATCTCCGGCGCCGACTTCGCCCAGGCCGTCGTGGACGAGGTCACGACCCCGACCCACAACCGCGCCCGCTTCACCGTGGCCTACTAGGCCGCAGGGTTACGAATGCCGCGATTCGGGAATGGTCCCGGATCGCGGCATTTGTGTTGGGCGCATGCACCCCGGCCTTACTCCGCCTGGCCGGCCAATGAGCGACCGGAGTACGGGCGCAGTCCCTCAGGCATGCCCTCATCGGTAAACAACAGCGCAAGATAGCGCCCCAGAACATCCGGGACACTCACCCCGGGAGCACCCAGCAGCCACTGCTGCTGGGTGCCATCCCAGAGGGCGACGAGCGCGGAAGCGGCACCGGATGGGTCGACGCCCGGGCGAAGCTCCCCGGCATCGGCGTGGCCCTGGAGAATCTGTGCGTAGAGAGTGTGCACACGCTCAAGGCGCTCCTGAAAGTACTCGCGAGCCGGATGATCCTGAGTGGTCGCTTCTCCAAGGAGCACCGAATACAGCTCAACGGGACCGCGGTTCGATTCGTTTTCTCGGGCAAGGCCCACCACCATGGATGAGATGTCTCCGGAAATCACGAGATCATCGGCGCGCACATCACGTTCGATCAGGACGGCACGCAGGAGTGCCTCCTTGGTGGGAAAATGATGCAGCAGACTTGACTGCCCCATTCCGGCACGATCGGCGATTTCCTGAAGGGTGCCCGCCCGGTATCCGCGCATCCGGAAGACCCACTCGGTCGCAGCGAGAATTTGGCTGCGTCTCTCGACACTCTTCGCGTAGGGGCCACGTGGACCACGCTTCTTCGGGACAGTCATGCGGTCATTTTAGCGCGAAGTTCAATTTTGCTTTACGAAAACCGTGCGCTTACTCGAATTTAATGTTAGCCTCGATTCGTTCCCGGCCGGAACAACCCGAACCGGCCGCCCACAGTGAAGTGGAGAAACTATGGTTGAACTCACCCGAAGGCACCTCGTTGCGCTCGGCTTCGCCGGATTGGGCACCGCACTACTCAGCGGTTGCACCACACCCGGTCAGCTCGGACGCGGCGGTGCCCTCAATCCCTCCTCCCCCGAGGTCGTTACCCTGAACTACTGGACCTGGCTCAAGGATATGCAGCCGGTCGCCGATATCTGGAACCGCAACAACCCACACATTCAGGTGCGCGTCACACCGATCCCACAGGGAAATAACGGCGGATACCAGAAAATGTATGCGGCCCTCGCGGCCGGGGGCGGGCCGGATCTTGGCCAGGTGGAGTACCGCAACATCCCCGAGTTCCTGCTCGCGGGCGGCCTCACCAACATCGCGGACGCCGGCGCGCTGGCGCTCAAGCCCCGCTACGATCCGACGCTCTGGCAACAGGTCAGCTTCCTCGACGGTGTCTACGCGCTCCCCCAGGACTCCGGACCGATGGCCCTGTACTATCACCGACCGCTGCTCGAATCCGTGGGGGCAACACCACCCAAAACCTGGGAGGAGTGGGCGGAGATCGCCGTCGAACTGCGCCAAAAAAGGGCCTGGATGGACTGCTTCTCCCTCTCCGATGCCGGCCCCTTCATCTCCTATGCGACCCAGGCAGGTGCCCGCTGGGTCACGCCGGAGCGTGATGGCTGGCGGGTGAATCTCCTCGATGAACCCACGCTCACCGTGGCACGGTTCTTCGACCGGGCACTCGATCGAAAGCTCCTGCTCACCGAGTATGGGCCATTCTCGCCACCCTGGTTCGCCGCGGCCGCCGCCGACCGTATCGCGAGCGTCACGAGCGCGAGCTGGGCCGACGCGATCATCGCCGATATTCAGGGCGGTGCCGGCAAGTGGGGCGTCGCCCCCATGCCGCGCTGGGGACACACCGGCTACGGATCGAGCGCGCTCGGCGGCTCGACGGTGGGCGTCCTCGCGCACGGGAAGCATCCGCGCGAGGCAGTAGAGTTCGCCGCCTGGCTCACCTCGGAGCGCGCGGGCATCGACGCCGAAATCTCCCGCGGCATCGGCTGGTCACCAACCCCCGACTACATCGGTGCCGCACGCAGCAAGCCCGCTCCCTTCTTCGGCGGGCAACGCTATAACGAGGAGATCATGATTCCGGCTGCGGCCGATCAGAACCCCGACTGGAGCTGGTGGCCAATCACCCAGCAGTCATTCAACATTTTGGCCGATGAGTTTCGCAAGAAAGCCGCCGGGCAGAGCCTCGTTGATGGGCTGCGCTCGGCGGAGAGGCTGATTATCCGGGCGATGCGCAACAAGGGCCTCACCGTACACACGGGGGCGGCATCATGAGCGTCAACGGAACCGCCGCGCCACGTATCGTACGAACCCGGACCCGCACCCTGCCCCGCCTCGGACGCCCCACGAGCCGCGCGCCCTGGCTTCTCCTCGGCCCGTTCCTCGCGTTGTTTGTGCTGACCTTCGCCCTGCCGATCATCATGGCCGTGGTGAGTAGCTTCCAGCGGGTCGAGCGAGCCGGGCTCTTCGGCGAAGCCGGGGAGAGCACCGTGTTTGCGGGCTTCTCGAACTATGCACAGGCGCTCGAAGACTCAAACTTCATCACCTCGATCGGCCGGATGCTGCTGTTCGGCATCGTCCAGGTGCCGGTCATGATCGCGCTGTGTACGCTCCTGGCCCTGCTGCTCGAATCGGCATCTGCACGCTGGCCCGGGCTCTTTCGTGCCGCATACTTCCTGCCGTACGGCATCCCCGGAGTGATCGCGACGATTCTCTGGTCGTTCCTCTACACGCCCGGGCTCAGCCCGCTGCTCGACGCGGCACAGGTGGTCGGGGTCGAGATCAACCCGCTCGGCTCCGAGCTCGTACTCTGGTCGATCGCAAACATCGTCACCTGGACATACACCGGGTACAACATGCTCATCGTGATTGCCCAGTTGAAGTCGATCCCCGGGGAACTCTATGAGGCTGCCCGGCTGGACGGCGCGGGCCCGGTACGAATTGCCCGCAGCATTCAGCTGCCGCTGATCCGGCCCGCGCTGATGCTCACCACCGTGTTTTCGATCATCGGGACGCTGCAGCTCTTCGCCGAGCCCCAGGTTCTCGCGAACTCCTCCACCGCGATCGATAGCGGGTACACCCCGAACCTCGCCGCGTACACAAACGCGTTCGCCTATAACAACTACGGCGTTGCCGCGGCCCAGGCGGTCCTGATCGCCGTGATCGCGTTTACCCTCTCCTTTACCTTCCTTCGCCTCTCGAATCGAGGTTCGCGATGACCACCACACCACAGACGCCCACGGCTCAGCTCAGCACGCCGCACCCGGCCAGCCACGACCCCGCCGCCGGCGCTCGCCGAAGCCGTGCGCGCGCCGGAGGTTCGCCGGGGGCCACGAATCCGGCCCGGCAGGTTCTGGTTACCGGCATCCTCGTGGTCGTGGCCCTGTACTTCCTGGTGCCCGTCTACTGGGTCATCGTGGCCGCGAGCAAATCCAGCAGCGACCTCTTCGCCACACCCGGATTCCTGTTTTCCGGGCAGGTGCAGCTCTGGCAGAACATCCAGCAGGTCTTTACCGCCGGGGACGGGATCTTCGGCCGCTGGCTACTGAACTCCGTACTGTACGCCGGGGTGGGCGCGCTGATCGCGACCTACCTCGCCGCGGCCGGCGGCTACGCCCTCGCAAAGTATGCGTTCCGCGGGCGCGACACGATCTTTGGGGTCATCCTCGGCGGTGTCCTGGTGCCCGGCACCGCGACCGCCCTGCCGCTCTTCCTGCTCTTCAGCTCGCTGGGGCTCGCGAACACCTACTGGGCGGTGCTGCTGCCCTCGCTGGTGTCCCCGTTCGGACTCTTTCTCTGCCAGGTGTACGCCCGCACCACGATCGATGACGGCCTGCTCGAGGCCGCCCGCCTCGACGGGGCGGGCGAACTGCGTATCTTCCACACGGTGGGGCTGCGCATCCTGACGCCCGCACTCGTGACGGTGTTCCTGTTTCAGCTGGTCGGAATTTGGAACAACTACTTCCTGCCGCTCGTGATGCTCTCCGACGAGAAGCTCTACCCGGTCACGCTCGGGCTGCAGAACTGGAACAGCCAGGTGAGCCGCCTGCCGGAGTTTTACGAGCTCACCACCGCGGGGGTACTGGTGTCGATCATCCCCCTCGCGATAGCCATGATTATCCTCCAGCGCTTCTGGCGCGGGGGCCTCACCGAGGGCTCCATCAAGTAGCTCGCCGCCCGCACACCACATCGATCCACAACACACCAAGGAGTTCCCATGACACTCGCTTCGGCGCACCCCGTCCCGATCCCGGGCCGCGATCTCGTCTCGAGTCGCGCCCCCTCCGGGGGTGCCGTACGCCCGGCACGCGCGTGGTTGCGCTCCGATGCACCGACGCTCAGCCTCAACGGCGAGTGGGCGTTCAGGCTGTTGCCCGCGGCGGACCCGCGGGGAGAGGCGGTGTCGAGCTTCGCGCAGCCGGAGACCGACACCTCGGGGTGGGGACGCATCTCGGTGCCCTCGAGCTGGGTCCTCGGCGAGCGCGCTCAGGGCTCTCCGATCTACACCAACGTGCAGTATCCGTTCCCGCTTGATCCGCCCCACGTACCCGACGAGAATCCGACCGGCGACTACCGGCTCGATGTCGAGTTGCCGGCGGAGTTTCTGGACGAGGCGCGTACCGAGGCGATCGTGCTGCGCTTTGATGGCGTGGAGTCTCTGGCGCGGGTGTGGTGGAACGGGCACGAGGTGGGTCACTTCTCGGGCTCTCGCCTCGCGCATGAGCTCGACATCACGGAGCTGGTAACCGCCGGACGCAACGTCCTCGCCGTGCGCGTGCACCAGTGGTCGGCCGCGAGCTACCTGGAGGATCAGGATCAGTGGTGGCTGCCCGGAATCTTCCGCGACGTCACGGTTACCGCGCGTCCGCGGGGCGGCATCGAAGATCTCTGGCTGCGCACCTCGTGGTCGGCGGGTATCGGCACGCTGCGCCCCGAGGTTGTGGCGAGCGCGGAGTCGTTCCCCCTGCGTCTGAGCATCGAGGAGCTCGGGATTACCGCGGAGTGGGGTACCCCGCAGGATGTGCGCCCGCTGAGTATCCCGGCCGAGGCGTGGTCGGCGGAGTCTCCGAGGCTGTACACGGCCGTAGTCAGCGCGCGGGGAGAGACGATTACCCAGCGCATCGGGTTCCGCAGCGTTGAGATTCGCAGCGACCAGCTGCTCGCCAATGGCCGACGCCTGGTGTTTCGCGGGATGAACCGCCACGAGGCGCATCCGGATCGCGGGCGGGTATTCGATGAGGCGCACGCTCGCGCGGATCTCATTCGGATGAAGCGGTTCAACGTGAATGCCATCCGCACGAGCCACTATCCCCCGCATCCGCGCCTGCTCGATCTCGCGGATGAGCTGGGGCTCTGGGTGATGCTGGAGAACGACCTCGAAACCCACGGGTTTGAAGTGGCCGGGTGGCAACATAACCCGAGCGATGATCCGGCCTGGCGCGAGGCTTACCTCGATCGTATCGAACGAATGTTCGAACGCGATAAGAATCACGCGAGTATCGTGATGTGGTCGCTGGGCAATGAGGCCGGCACGGGCGCGAATCTCGCCGAAACCGCGGCCTGGCTGCACCATCGCGATCCGGCGCGGCCCGTGCACTACGAGGGCGACTATGCGGGGCGCTACACGGACGTCTACTCGCGCATGTACGCCTCGGTGCCCGAAACCGAGTCGATCGGCGCCGATGTCACGTCGGAGCTACTGGGGTGCACCCCGATCGAGGCGGCTCGGCAGCGCACAAAGCCGTTCCTGCACTGCGAGTACGTGCACGCGATGGGTAACGGCCCGGGGGCGATCGATCAGTACGATGCCCTGGCGGATCGCTATCCGCGCCTGCACGGCGGTTTCGTGTGGGAGTGGCGCGATCATGGCCTGCGCACGCGCACGCCGGCGGGCACGGAGTATTTCGGCTACGGCGGGGACTTCGGTGAGGAGGTGCACGATGGCAACTTCGTGATGGACGGCATGATCTCCTCGGACGACGTCCCCTGCCCCGGGCTGTACGAGTTTGCGGCGGTGATGGCACCGGTACGCATCCGGATCGGGGAGGAGGGGGAAACACTGACCCTCACCAACCGTCGCCACACGCTGGACACCGCGGACATCGTGCTGCGCTGGTCCCTCACCGAGCAGGGAATCGAACGGGCCGCGGGGACCTGGCCGATTCCCCCGGTGAGCGCGGGCACCACCTGGGCGGCGATCGCGCCTCCGGAACTCAGCGCGGCACTCGGTGCGACACTGGCGCGCGCCGGCAGCTCGACCGAGCGCTGGCTCACGGTCACCGCCGAGCTCGGCGCAGATACCCCCTGGGCACCCGCGGGGCACATCCTGGCCACCGCGCAGCAGCGCCTCGACGGCGTGATCACCCCCGAACCGCCTGCGGCCCCGATCCGTGACTGGACCCCCGGCCTACCCGAAGCGCACGCGCTGGGAATCGCCACGCTCGCGGATGGAGCACTTCAGAGCCTCGCCGGGGCGCCCGTATCGGGCCCCACGCTCTCGCTGTTCCGTGCGCCCACCGATAATGACCGCGGAAGCGCCCAGGGCAGCCTGGACGTTGCGGACCCCGTCCTCAATCGTGGTCTGGGCGTGGATGCACCCCCGCACGCCGATACCTGGGCGGCGCACCGATTGCACCTGCTGCGCGCTCGCCGCGTGGAGGGTGAACACGCACCGCGCGCGCTGCGCGTTCTTGAGCGCTACGCGGCCCCGGCCTCACCCGAGGCCATGAGGATGCACACGCGCTGGGAGGAGGTGCCGGGTGAGCCCGAAGCCGTCCTGCTCAGCGTGGATATCGCGCCGGATTCGGGATGGGATCTCACGCTCCCGCGAATCGGCATCCGGCTCGAGCTTCCGGGGGATGTCGATCACGCCCGCTGGTTTGGCACCGGCCCGCACGAGTCCTATCCGGATTCGCGCAGTGCTGCCCGGGTGGGCACGTTTGAGGCACCCCTCGACGAGCTAACCGTGCGCTACGCCCGCCCCCAGGAGAGCGGACACCGCGCGGAACTGCGCACACTTGAACTGCGGCGCGGCGGCACCCCCTGGCTCTCACTGACCGCGATACCGGATTCGGCGGGCCGGCTCCCCGGGTTCGGTCTGTCTCGCTGGAGCGCCGAAGAGCTTGCGCGGGCCGCGCACTGGCACGAACTACCGCCCTCGAATCGCGTGTTCCTCACACTCGACGCGGCGCACTCCGGGGTGGGCTCACGAATCTGCGGGCCGGATATCTGGCCCGCCTACGCGGTGCGGGCCGAGGCGCGCACCATCCGGGTGGTGCTGCGCCCGGCCACATAGACTCCGCACGCCGCCGAGCTGGGCATACCCGTCCACTCGGTGGCGTGCGGATCGCAGGGGGAACCAGAACGGCCGTCATCGTTTCATTCCGGTGGCGGCCGTTCGCCCGGGCGGAAACCGGGCGTGATGAAAACAAAAAACCGCCACCCAATTTCTTGGGTGGCGGTTATATTTGTGGGCCCTACCGGGATCGAACCGATGACATCCACGGTGTAAACGTGGCGCTCTACCAGCTGAGCTAAAGGCCCTTCGTCGCCGTAGCAACAAGATTTACAATAGCAGGATCACGCGGGGCAGAACCAATTCGGCGCGCAGCCCGAGCGCGTCGCCCCGGAATTCCGGGGATTTTGAGCCCGGTCGAAGATCGCCTCTCTTGCGTGTCGTGGGACGCTAGAGGAGGCTCAGCGCCTCACGGTACCGCTCGATCGCGCGCGGCTCCCCCGCGGCGGTCATGAAGGCGTCGCGGATCACGCCGTCGATGCCGATCACGAAGGTGGCCCGTTCGGCCACCCCGCGGGACTGATCAAACACCCCGTACGCCGCCGCGACGTCGCCATGCGGCCAGAAGTCGGACAGCAGCGAGAACGCGTAACCGGCGTTATCGCCCCAGGTGCGCAGCGCCCACTTGGAATCCACCGTGACAATGAGCACCTCGGCGTCGTGGGCGGCAAAATCGGCGGCGTTATCGCGCAGCGCATCGAGTTCACCGGTGCAGATCCCCGAGAACGCGAGGGGTACGAATACCAGCACCACGGGGCGTCGATCCCGGAAGTCACTCAACCGAATCTGCTCGCCGTACTGATTCGGCAGCTCGAAGTCGGGTGCGGGCGAATCAATTTTGCGCATCTTTTTCCCTTGTTCACCGCGGATTCACTAGGTTCAGCCTAGCCGAGCATAAAAAACCCGTCCCGCGAATCACGGAAATGCCCTCCGGGTCGCTAGGCTTGGAGGAAACGTGCACAACCTTTGTATCCCAAATGCTGCGCGCGCTTAAACCCACCATATGTTCGGCACGATCTGCCATGAAAAGAAAGGTCGACGGTGACTGTAAACGACCAGGACCCGTACTCCGTCAACAACTTTGACGTCGATCCGGAAGAAACCGCCGAGTGGCAGGAGTCCCTCGACCAGCTCGTCCACACCCAGGGCCCCGCCCGCGGTCGTGACATGATGATGAGCCTGCTCAAGCGCTCCCGCGACCTCCAGCTGGGTGTCCCGATGGTTCCGACCACGGACTACATCAACACGATCGCACCCGCGAACGAGCCGGAATACCCGGGTGACGAGGCCATCGAGCGTCGCTACCGCGCGTGGAACCGCTGGAACGCCGCGATGACCGTGCACCGGGCACAGCGTCCCGGCGTCGGTGTCGGTGGACACATCTCCACCTACGCGGGTGCCGCAACGCTGTACGAGGTGGGCTTCAACCACTTCTTCCGCGGCCAGGACCACCCCGGCGGCGGAGACCAGATCTTCTTCCAGGGTCACGCCTCCCCCGGCGCGTACGCACGTGCGTTCCTCGAGGGTCGCCTCACGACCAATCAGCTGGATGGCTTCCGTCAGGAGAAGTCGCACGCCGGTGGGGGCCTCAGCTCCTACCCGCACCCGCGTCTGATGCCGGACTTCTGGCAGTTCCCGACCGTGTCGATGGGCCTCGGCCCGATCAACGCGATCTACCAGGCACAGGCCAACAAGTACCTCACCAACCGCGGCATCAAGGACGCAGCAGACCAGCAGGTCTGGGCCTTCCTCGGCGACGGCGAGATGGACGAGGTCGAGAGCCGCGGTCAGCTGCAGGTCGCGGCGAACGAGGGCCTCGACAACCTCAACTTCGTGATCAACTGCAACCTTCAGCGCCTCGACGGCCCGGTTCGCGGTAACGGCAAGATCATGCAGGAGCTCGAGAGCTTCTTCCGTGGTGCCGGATGGAACGTCATCAAGGTTGTCTGGGGTCGCGAGTGGGATGACCTCCTCGCTCGTGACGGCGAGGGTGCCCTCGTCAACCTCATGAACGAGACCCCCGACGGCGACTACCAGACCTACAAGGCCGAGTCCGGTGCGTTTGTGCGCGAGCACTTCTTCGGTCGCGACCCGCGTACCGCCGCCCTGGTGGAAAACTACTCGGACGACCAGATCTGGGGCCTCAAGCGCGGTGGCCACGACTACCGCAAGGTCTACGCAGCCTTCAAGGCCGCGAGCGAGCACAAGGGCCAGCCCACCGTGATCCTCACCAAGACCGTCAAGGGTTACGGCCTCGGCCCGACCTTCGAGGGCCGCAACGCGACCCACCAGATGAAGAAGCTGACGCTCGAAGACCTCAAGCTCTTCCGCGACGCCATGCAGATCCCGATCACCGACGCGGTGCTCGAGGAGAACCCGTACCAGCCGCCGTACTTCCACCCCGGTGAGAACGACGAGGCCATCGAGTACCTGCACGAGCGTCGTCGCGCCCTCGGCGGATACCTGCCCGAGCGTCGCAGCAAGTACACCCAGCTGAACCTCCCCGAGGACGATGCCTACCGCATCGCCAAGAAGGGTTCCGGCAAGCAGGAGATCGCCACCACCATGGCGTTCGTTCGACTGCTCAAGGATCTGCTGCGCGCCAAGGACTTCGGCAACCGCATCGTCCCGATCATCCCGGATGAGGCCCGTACCTTCGGTATGGACGCCTTCTTCCCGTCGGCAAAGATCTACAACCCCAACGGCCAGCACTACACCTCCGTGGACCGCGAGCTGCTGCTCGCCTACAAGGAGTCCCCGCAGGGTCAGATCGTGCACGTGGGCATCAACGAGGCCGGCGCGCTGGCCGCGTTCACCGGGCTGGGTACCACCTACGCCGTCAACGGTGAGCCGCTGATTCCGTTCTACGTGTTCTACTCGATGTTCGGATTCCAGCGCACCGCCGACGCCATCTGGGCCGCCGGCGACGCGATGGCTCGCGGATTCATCGTGGGTGCCACCGCCGGACGCACCACGCTGACCGGTGAGGGTCTCCAGCACGCGGACGGCCACTCGCCGCTGCTCGCCTCGACCAACCCCGCCGTGGTGTCGTATGACCCCGCCTACGGATATGAGATCGGACACATCGTGCGCGATGGTCTCGAGCGCATGTACGGCGGAAAGCACGTTGACCCCAACGTCATGTACTACATCACCGTGTACAACGAGCCCTACGTACAGCCGGCCGAGCCGGAGAACCTGGACGTCGATGGCCTGCTGAAGGGTATCTACAAGCTGCGTCAGGGCGGCGAAGGCGGAGTCAAGGCTCAGCTTCTCGCCTCCGGTGTGGCACTGCCCTGGGCCCTCGAGGCTCAGGACCTGCTCGCCACCGACTGGGGTGTGTCCGCCGATGTCTGGTCGGTCACCTCGTGGTCCGAGCTGCGTCGCGATGGTCTGGCCGCGGAGGAGCACAACTTCCTCTACCCGAACGAGGAGCCGAAGGTTCCCTACCTGACCGAGAAGCTCTCCGGAGCCGAGGGTCCGTTCGTGGCCACCAGCGACTACATGCACGCCGTCGCCGACCAGATCCGTCAGTTCGTCCCGGGTGACTACGCCACCCTGGGTGCCGACGACTTCGGCTTCTCGGACACCCGTGCGGCAGCGCGTCGCTACTTCAAGATCGACAGCCACTCGCTGGTTGTTCGCACCCTGGAGCAGCTGGCCAAGCAGGGCAAGATCGACCGTGCCCTCGTGGGCCAGGCGATCGAGCGCTACCGTCTGCTGGACGTAACCGCTGGCACCACCGGCAACGCCGGCGGCGACGCCTAAGCGGCCAACACCAGATGAAGGAGCGTACCAAGGCAGAGACCCTGGCCTGGCTGCGTCGGATTTCCGGCGAGCTGGCCACGGTCACCCTCGGCAAGCTTGAAGAGGACCTGCCCTGGTACGCGGAGATGCCGCCCGGGCGACGATCGGCCGTTGGCCTCGTCGCCCAGGCGGGCATCACCTCCTTCATCTCCTGGTACGACGATCCCCGGTCTACCCCGTGGATCGCGGCCGACGTGTTCGGGGCGGCTCCGCGTGAGCTGCTGCGATCCGTCAGCCTGCAGCAGACGCTGCAACTGATTCGCATCACCGTCGAGGTGGTGGAGGATCGCGTGAAGAGCGGCGGACAGGGCCTCCGCGAGGCCATCCTGCTGTACTCCCGCGAAATCGCCTTTGCCGCGGCCGACGTCTACGCCCGCGCCGCCGAGGCGCGCGGCCTCTGGGACGCCCGCCTCGAAGCCCTCGTGGTGGACTCCATCCTCGCCGGCGAGGCCGATGACGAGCTGCCCAGCCGCATCGCCGCCCTCGGCTGGCACGGCCACGGTGAGGTCGCCGTCCTGGTGGGTACGACTCCCCCGCAGCTCGACGTCGATCACCTCCGCCGCGCCGCGCGCCACATGGCCGCCGACGTTCTCATCGGCGTGCAGGGCGGCCGTCTCGTGCTCGTGATCGGGCGCTCCACGCCGCGCGATCAGATTCCGGATGAGGAAACCATCGGCACCTCTCCGGCCAAAACATTCTTTGAAATCGCGGGCCAGCTGGCCCCGATGTTTGGTACCGGCCACCTGGTGCTCGGCCCCGAGGTGGGCACCCTCGTCGAGGCTTCCCGCAGCGCCCGCGCCGCGCTGGCCGGCTTCGCCGTGGCGCGCTCCTGGCGTAACGCCCCGCGCCCCGTCGCGGCGGATGACCTCCTGCCCGAGCGCGCCCTCGCCGGCGACCCCATCGCCCGGCAGACCCTCATCGAGAAGGTGTACCGCCCGCTGCAGGCGCACTCAAACGAACTGGTTCTCACGCTCTGGTGCTACCTCGATAACGGCCGATCCCTTGAAGCCACCGCCCGCGAGCTGTTTGTGCACCCCAACACCGTGCGCTATCGCCTCAAGCGCGTCTCCGAGGTCATCGGCTGGGACGCCACCGGCGCGCGCGAGGCACTCATCCTGCAGTCCGCGCTCATACTCGGCTCCATCGGCGAGCCCGAGCCCCGGCGCAAGCGCTAGTTCTCGTTCTCGTTCTCGTTCTGACTCAAAGGCTTTCGCAAGTGCGCCGAGTCGCGCAGTCGCGCGTACCGCTGCTCAATGCGCCGAAGAACGCGCTCACGTGATTGCGCGCCTCGCTGAGCCGACCGGTCAATGACGATCGAGGAGAATCGGCGGATACCGATCAGTCGGAACGTTCCCCGCCCGAGGATGCGCGTGGCCGGTTGCCCAAACCATGCCCGATACAGGGGCGTGGGAGTGTGCAGCACCTGAATCACGCTCACGCCGCGCAGTCTTGTGAGCAGACGTGTGGGGAGCGAACCGGGCTTTTCCTCCTCGAATGCATACCCCTTGGTGAGTACGCGATCAAGGAAACCCTTTGTGAGGGCGGGCATTGCCATCCACCACACGGGGAAGATCAGCACGAGATGATCGGCGGCATCCAGCCGGGCCTGCAGGGCAAGCACATCGGCGCGGGGTGCGGCCCTGGTGCGCCAGGCCCGCAAATCCTCGGCGTTCAGCACCGGATCGAAGCCCTCGCGGTGGAGATCGAGCACGTCGGTGGTGTGCCCGCCACGGTGCAGGCCGGCGAGTACGCGGTCAAGCGCGGCGGCCGCCAGGCTGCGCTCGTGAGGAACGTTTCGGCCGGAATCGGCACCGTACGGGTGATCAAAAATGATGAGCGCGTGCACGGGCAATCTCCTCGAATCGTGGTGGTCCTCGCCAGTATGCCCCACGGATTCAGAATCCGTGGGGCAGTGACGCAGAAAGACGGGGGCTAGTGCCCGGGCGCGGGCTCCACGTCTGCCCGCGGGCACACCGCGGGTGCCAGCACCACCGCGACCGCCACCACGGCGAGCACCACGATCATGGCCGAGCGCAGGCCATAGTGCTCGCCAAGGAAGCCGAGCATCGGCGGGCCCACGAGGAACGCGATGTACCCGGTCGTGGCCACGGCGCTCACGCGGCGTGCGGGGTCTTCCCCGGGCTCACCCGTGTCGCCGGCCGCGGAGATGGTGAGCGGGAAGCCCAGTGACGCACCGAGGCCCCAGAAGAAGACGGCGATACCGGCCACCACGGGGTTGTCCACAAACACCACAATGGCGATGCCGAGGGCTCCGGCAACGGCGCTCGCGCGCACCACCGCCACGCGGCCGAAGCGGTCAATCACGGCGCCGCCGGCGAACCGGCCGATGGTCATCGCCAGGGCGAAACCGGCAAACACCAGCGAACCCCAGGCCGGGTCATAGCCGTGGCCATCCACCATGAGCAGCGGCAGCCAGTCGTTCGCGGCGCCCTCCGCGAGGGCCATCGCGAGCACGATGGCGCCGATGATGAGCAGGCGGGAGTCCTTCCACAGCGGTCGGCGTACCGGGTAAACGGTCGCGATGCTGCCGGTCTCGGTGGTGCCACGCTGACGGCCGAAGCCGCTCGGTACGTAGCGAATGCCCCAGGCGATGGGGATCAGGCAGATCGCGGCGATGATCGCCATGTGCGCGGGCACGGGGAAGTCGATCGCGGTAAAGAGGATGCCGAGGCTCGCGCCGACCACGGTACCGAGCGAGAACGCGCCGTGCAGGTAGGGCAGGAAGGAACGGCCGGAGAGCCGCTCGACCTCCGCACCCTCGACGTTCATCGCGATCTCCGCGAGCCCCTGACCCGCACCGAATACCGCGAGGCCGATAAACGCGCCGATACCGCTACCGAGCAGCACGCCACCGCCGATGAGCGCGACTCCCCCGACGATGAGCAGCAGGCCCAGCAGGGTGACGGGCTTGGTGCCCAATCGTCGCACGAGCGGAGCCGAACCGAGGATACCCGCCATCGAGCCGATCGACAGGCCAAAGAGAATGAGCCCCATCTGCGCGGTGGAGGCCTCCAGCTGATCGCGTACCGCGGGGGTGCGAGTGATCCAGGAGGCGAGGGAAATACCGGGGATGAAGAAGAAGGCGAGGAGGGCGAGGCGGCGGCGGGCCAGGTCGCGCGAAACGGGCGCGACCGAGGTCGTGGCGGAGGTCATCGAGGGATCCTTGTGGGGCGAGGCGGCGGGGTGACGGCGGCTGTGGCGCACCGGACACCGTGAGGTGTACAAGCGTACACCTATCGGACACGTGCGGTAAAGTGTCCGAGAAGACCACGATCAAAGGACCATGGATGGCCGTCGCCCACCGCCCGAAAGATCCCCAGCGCCGCGAGAAGATCATCGCCGCCACCCTGGACGTGATCGCCGAGCACGGCATCTCCGGCACCACCCACCGTCGTATCGCCGCGGCCGCCGAGGTGCCCCTCGGTTCGATGACCTACTACTTCACCGGCTTGGAGGAACTCCTCACCGAGGCGTTCATGCTGCTCGCGACCACCACGTCGGCGCGCTACGTCGAAATCCTCGATGCGGCCACCACCCGGGCTGAGGCGCGCGAGGCCATGGTCGAGATCATTACGGGCGACATCTGGGAGACCCCGCGCACGCTGACCCTCAGCTACGAGCTCTACGCGTTCAGCATCAAGAATGAGCGCGTACGCGAGGTGATTCGGCACTGGATGTCGCAGAGTCGCGTGGCCATCGGCCGCCACTTTGACCCGATGACCACCTATGCGCTCGACGCCGCGATCGAGGGTCTCACCATCCACCGCTCATTCCAGCCCGAAATTACGTTGGATATGGTGCGCGAGATCGTGGATCGGCTCACCCGAAACGATGCTCCCACGGCGAGCCTGTAGGACTCCACCAAACAAATTTCGATTTTTTATGAGAGAGTCAACACCGAAAGCGGCCCAACCCTTGGCAAGATAGAGGGGTGATTGTACTTGTGTGTCCCGGACAGGGATCTCAGACCCCCGGCTTCCTGACCCCCTGGCTCGAGCTCCCCGGCGCTCGCGAGCAGCTGGAGCGCTACTCCGCAGCCTCCGGCGTCGACCTGATCGAGCACGGCACCGTCTCGGACGCCGACACGATCCGCGACACCGCCATCGCCCAGCCGCTGATCGTGGCCGCGAGCCTGCTGGCCCTCAGCGCCCTGCGCGACGCCGCACCGGATGCCGCCATCGGTGGCGTCGCCGGCCACTCCGTGGGTGAGATTGCCGCCGCAGCCGCCACCGGCGTTCTGAGCGACACCGACGCCCTGACCTTCGTGGCCGCCCGTGCGCGCGCCATGGCCGCCGCGGCCGCCGTCGTGCCCACCGGCATGAGCGCGGTCCTCGGTGGTGGCGATGAGGTTGTCGAGACCGCTGCCGCCGCCGTTGGGCTCTCCCCCGCCAACTACAACGGTGGCGGACAGATCGTCGTCGCCGGAGAGTTTGACGGCCTCGAGGCCCTCGCCGCGACCCCGCCCGCCGGTGCACGCGTGATTCCGCTGCAGGTGGCCGGCGCATTCCACACCCGCTACATGGAATCCGCCCGCGAGACCCTGAAGTCCGTGGCCGCCGAGGTCACCCCGGCAGACCCCACCCTGCCGCTGTGGACGAACAACGACGGCCGCCAGGTCACCTCCGGTCAGGAGTTCCTCGACCTCCTGGTCACCCAGGTCGCCTCCCCGGTACGCTGGGATCGCTGCATGGAATCCTTCGCCGAGGCCGGTATCACCGGCCTGATCGAGCTGGCCCCCGCCGGCGCCCTGGTGGGTCTTGCCCGCCGCGGCCTGAAGGGCGTCCCCACCGTAGCGATCAAGTCCCCGAGCGATATTGCCGCAGCCGTCGAGCTGCTCACCGCACACGCGGAAGGAAACGCATCATGACCCGTCCCCAGCTTCGTCAGTCCACCGGAGTCCCCTTCACCCGCATCCTCGGCATGGGTGCGGCCCGCGGTGACCTCGTTGTCCCCAACTCGGAGATCATCGAGCCGATCAACTCCTCGGATGAGTGGATCCAGCAGCGCACCGGCGTGATCACCCGTCACCGCGCCTCCGCCGATGTCCTCGCGATCGACCTCGCCACCGAGGCCGCGATGGAGGCCGTTGCGAACGCCGGCATTGAGCCGAGCCAGGTTGACCTCGTCATCATCGCGACGATCAGCAACGTGCAGCAGACCCCCTCGATGGCCACCGTCGTCGCCGACCGCATCGGGGCAAACCCCGCCGCGGCCTACGACTTCAACGCCGCCTGCGCCGGTTACGCCTACGCCGTAGCCCAGGCCGACGCCCTCATCCGTGCCGGTGCCGCACACTACGCCGTAGTCGTGGGTGCCGAGAAGCTTTCGGACATCATCGACCCCACCGACCGCAGCATCTCGTTCCTGCTGGGTGACGGTGCCGGTGCGGCCGTGATCGGCCCCTCGGAGTACCCCGGCATCGCCGCAACCGTCTGGGGTTCGGACGGCGCAAACGCCGACAAGGTGGGCATGAACGCCACCCTGATCGAGTACCGCGACGGCAAGGCACCCTGGCCGACCCTGCGCCAGGAGGGCCCCTCGGTCTTCCGCTGGGCCGTCTGGGAAATGGCCAAGGTTGCCCGCGAGGCCCTCGAGGTTGCCGGCATCACCGCCGATGACCTCGCCGCCTTCATCCCGCACCAGGCAAACATGCGCATCGTGGATGAGTTCGCGAAGCAGCTCAAGCTTCCGGAGTCGGTGATTATCGCCCGCGATATCGCCACCACCGGTAACACCTCGGCCGCCTCTATCCCGCTGGCGGCTCACCGCCTGCTGCAGGAAAACCCGCAGCTTTCCGGCGGATACGCCCTGCAGATCGGTTTCGGAGCCGGTCTCGCGTTTGGCGCACAGGTGGTCGTACTTCCGTAGCCGTCGGCACGTTATTGCCGCAAACCCGTGTGATTCGAATACACTGTACGACGGTCACTCGATATTCAAGGAGAAAAATAATGGCACTGTCCACCGAAGAAGTACTCGCCGGCCTGGCTGAGCTGGTCAACGACGAGACCGGTATCGCCGCCGATCAGGTGGCTCTGGAGAAGTCGTTCACCGACGACCTCGACATCGACTCGATCTCGATGATGACCATCGTGGTCAACGCCGAGGAGAAGTTCGACGTGAAGATTCCGGACGACGAGGTCAAGAACCTGAAGACCGTCGGCGACGCCGTCAGCTTCATCGTTTCCGCTCAGGCGTAAGTCCCTCGGGAATTGCTCAGGCCCGGCCACAGGCCGGGCCTGATCTGCCCACACCCCCCTTTCTTTTATTCTGACGAAAGAGTTCATCGAATGACCAAGCGAATCGTCATCACCGGTATCGGCATCACCAGCCCGCTCGGTGGCACCACCGACGAAACCTGGACCAACCTTCTGGCCGGCGCATCCGGAGCCTCCCCCCTCGAGCAGGAGTGGGTTGAGCAGCTCGGACTTCCGGTCACCTTCGCCGCTCAGGCCGCTACCAAGTCCGCCGACGTTCTTGCCCGCCAGGAAGTTAAGCGCCTGGACCCCTCGAGCCAGTTTGCCCTGACCGCCGCGCGTGAGGCGTGGGCGGATGCCGGCACCCCCGAGGTTGACCCCGAGCGTCTGCTCGTCGACTGGGCCACCGGAATCGGTGGCGTCTGGACCCTGCTTGACGCCTGGGACACCCTGCGCGAAAAGGGCCCGCGTCGCGTGCTCCCCATGACCGTTCCGATGCTGATGCCCAACGGCCCCGCCGCCGCCATCGGCATGGACCTCGGCGCCCGCGGCGGCGAGCGTACCGTCGTGTCGGCCTGCGCCTCGAGCACCGAGTCCCTGGCCAACGCCTATGACCACCTGCAGCAGGGTCTCGCCGACGTCGTGATCGCCGGTGGATCCGAGGCCGCGATTCACCCGCTGCCCCTGGCCTCGTTTGCCGCAATGCAGGCGCTGTCCAAGCGCAACGATGACCCGAAGATTGCCTCGCGCCCCTACGACGTCGACCGTGACGGATTCGTGCTGGGCGAGGGTGCAGCCGCCCTCATCGTCGAGACCCTGGAGCACGCCCTCGCGCGCGGCGCCAAGATCTACGCCGAGCTGCTGGGTGGCGCCGTCACCTCCGACGCGTACCACATCACCGCTCCGGACCCCGAGGGTACCGCAGCAGCGCGCGCAATGCGTGCCGCGGTCGAGAACGCCGGTTACTCGCTGGATGAGGTGGGCCACATCAACGCCCACGCCACCTCGACCCCGGTCGGCGACATCGCCGAGTACAACGCGCTGCTCGCCGTCTTCGGCGACCGTCTCTCGGAGATTCCGGTCACCGCGACCAAGGCGTCCACCGGTCACCTCCTCGGCGGTGCCGGCGCGATCGAGGCCGCGTTCACCGCGAAGGCCCTGGCCGAGAAGGTCATCCCGCCGACCATCAACCTGGACAACCAGGACCCGGCGATCCCGCTCGACGTCGTGACCGAGCCGCGCCCGCTGGGCGATGAGCCCGTGCTCGCGATCTCGAACTCGTTCGGCTTCGGCGGACACAACGCCGTGGTGGCCCTGCGTACCTACGTGGCGTAGTCTCCCCCACACAAGAGTGCGGCCCCGATCACTGATCGGGGCCGCACTCTTTTTTCCGCCCTAGCCAACGCGGTGCAGCCAGGTGACGCGCCCCTGCTCCCCCGCATCGCGGAAGACGTCGAGCTCCCGATCCCAGGAGGATCCGAGAAGCTGCTCGATGCGCTCGTGGAGGCGATGGGGCTGATCCACGGCCTCGGCGAGGGCGAGTCGCAGTCGGTTTTCACTGACCACCACGTTGCCACCGGCATCGATCTGTGCGGTGTACATGCCCTGGTCGGGTGTGAACATCCAGCGGTGGCCGTCGCAACTGGGGGTGGCATCCTCGGTGACCTCAAAGCGCATCTGATCCCAGGCGTGGAGGGCGGAGGCGAGGCGTGCCCCGGTACCGGGTGCGCCGCTCCAGGAGAACTCCGCGCGCAGCGCACCACGCTGCACTGGCTGATCCGACCAGTCGAGGCCGAGCGCACGACCAATAACGCCTCCGACCGCCCACTCGATGTGGGCGCGGAAGGCGCGCGGCGCGGAGTGGATGAATACCATCCCCCGGCCCTCTATTCCTTTGTTTTGCCCGGACACGAGATTCCCTTCGTTTGTGGTGATGCGTCTTCCCCAACGCACCCAAACGGGATTTCCTGTGCCCACCGGACCCAACAGTGCCATTATGTGCAGATCCCCGCGAAAGCCGCAAGCATTTTCGTATGGCCTTCCCTATACTCGGTAGAAGATAACCGTAACGAGGGAGGGAGCCAGATGTCCGTTCGGGGTTCGCTGATCGCCATTCTGACCCTCGGTCCGGCCTATGGCCTCCAGATTCGCGATGAGCTGATCGCTCGCGCCCCGCACCGCGCGGGCATCAACGTGGGCCAGATCTACGGCACGCTGGATCGCCTCCTCACCGGTGGCCTCGTGCGGTCCGCGGGCCTCACCGATGACGCACTCCCGCTGTACTCGCTCAGCCCCAGCGGCTGGGACGCCGCCGCCGAGTGGATGCGCAGCCCCGAGCGCCCAGACAACCCGGACTGGGCAGACATGCTCGACCAGCTTCTCGTCACCGCCTCCCTCCCGGACAGCGAGGACAGCGTCCGTGCTCTCCTGGTCGCCTATCGCGCCGCGTGGAGTGCCTGGGCGGACACCGATGATACCGCCGATACCGCGGCCAAGACCGAGCGAGCCTCCCTCTTTGTCACCGCGGCCCGAACGGCGCAGACCGCGGCCGCCCTGGACTGGCTTACCCGCGTGGGCCCCGAACTGGCCTCGGGCCGTGCGCTGGTGCGCAGCGCCCGCCCAGCACGTCCGCGCCGTGGACGCAAGCCCGCGAGCACACTCCACGCAGACTCCGAGTAGCGGCACACCGGAGCCGAGCGGATCGCGCCACGGGGATCAGACGGGTCTAGCTGGCCACACAGTATTCGCGCGCGGCCTGCTGGGCGGGTGCCGAAGCGGTGGCGGGAAGGGTGAGCGCGCAGTCGATGATTCCGAGGTCGTCGGTCCCCCAGGTCGCATACGAGACCGGATAGGTCTTGCCCGGTTCGTTCTGACAGGTGACGGTGAAGCTGTGGTACTCGCGGCTCTGCGCGTAGTAGCCCAACAACCCCGGGGTCTGCGCGGTGCCCGCGAGGATCTCGGCGAAATTCGTTCGGTTGGGTGTTCCCGATTCGCGCACCGGAATGGGCGACTGATCGGATATCGCATCGTGCACCTCATTCATGTTCACCCAGCTCACCTCGTCACTCCAGATCAGGGCGGACTCGGTTGACTCCTCCCGGAGGTGCTCACGCACTCCGGGCGCACTGAAGCCGTCCACGAGCACGAGCGTGGGCTCATCGACGCTCGTGCCCTCGGGCGTCACGGTGGGGTCGGCACAGCGAGCGCCGACATCCGAGGCCACGGTGGCAATCACCTCGGGCAATGAGAGTTCCGCACTTTTCGCATCACCGTTGGTGGCCGTGCACCCGGTGAGAACGAGCGCGAGCGCTCCCAGTGTCACGGCGAGTGGGGCGAGGACGGATGAGCGCGGAGTTACCGAACGTTCGGCACGGGAGGGGAGCATCCCCTCAGCGTAGTGGCACCTCGGCTGCGGGGGCGCGCACCACCCTCGTACTGGGGGCACGTCCGTGCTGGCAGCCTCAGGAAACCGGAGGCACGCTGAACGGAAAAAGTAGGGCGGGCGGGACTTGAACCCGCGATCGTTCGGTTATGAGCCGAATGCCTTAACCAGCTTGGCTACCGCCCCAGGTTGCGTCCCCGAGGGAACACAACGGTCCCATCCTATCGCTCGGATACCCGGCGACACGACGAGCGAATCGGCTAGTCGGCCGACTGCTCCGCACCGATTTCGGTGACCGGGTCCACGACGTCCTCGCCGAGGTACAGGGCCTCGAACGTGTTGAGGGTGCGGTCGATGTCGTGCGGGGCGATCAGGCGCAGCGAGGCGTTCTTGAAGGCGTCCAGCTTGTCAGCGTCCGCGGTGAGAACATCGGTGAGCTTCTCGGCGAGGTCGGCCACGTTTCCAGGCTCGAACAGGTGACCGTTCTCACCGTCGTGCACGAGGTGCGGCAGCGCCATCGCGTTGGCCGCCACCACCGGCAGCGCGGTGGACATGGCCTCCATCGTCGCGATGGACTGCAGCTCGGCAATCGAGGGCATCGCGAACACTGTGGCGTCGGTGTAGGCCTGACGCAGCTCCTCGTCGGTCACGTAACCGGCGAAGTGCACGCGATCGCCAAGGCCCAGCTGCTCGACGAGCTCCTGCAGGGCCTTCTTCTGGTCTCCGCCACCGATGATAGTGAGCTTGGCGTCGAGGGCCGGATCGAGGCTTGCGACGGCGCGAATCAGCACGTCGATCTGCTTCTCACCGGTGATGCGCCCCACAAACAGGATGCGGTTCTCGGTGCGCGGGGCAAAGCTCGGTGTGTAGCGCGAGGAGTCGATACCGCAGGAAATGGCGTGAACATCGCGGATCGCGGTGTTGCGCTCGAGGAAGTCGGCGGCACGGCGGGTCGGGGTCGTCACCGACTCCGCACGGCCCAGCGCGCGCTCTGCCAGGCGCCAGGCCCAGGCGATGAGCTGCTTCTGGAATGCCTGCGGCACCATCGTGAACTCAAGCATGTTCTCGGGCATGACGTGGTTGGTTGCGACGATACGGATGCCGCGCTTCTGCGCCTGCACCGAGAGGCCGCGGCCGATCACGAAGAACGACTGCGAGTGCACCACATCGGGCTTCAGCTCGTCGAGGATGCGCGCCGCGTTGCGGTTGATCGTCCACGGCAGGGCAAAACGCAGCCAGTCGTGCGGGTACCAGCGGAAGCTAAACAGCCGGTGCACGGTCATGGTCTGACCCTCGTGGGGCTCCTGCCAGGTGCCGTGCCGGTAGGACGCGGCCGGGGCGACGACGTGCACGTCGTGCCCACGAGCAACCAGGCCGGCGGCGAGGCGTTCGGTGAATCGCGCCGCTCCGTTCACGTCGGGCGAGAACGTGTCGGTGCCGATCACGATACGCAGCGGCCGCCTTGCCGGAGTCGTCTCGGCGGGGAGCTCGGGACGGTTTTCGGTTGAGTCGGTCAAGTTTGAAATGCCTCCGTGATTGCCGGTGCTAGCCCGGACTGCTGAGGCGAAACTACCGCCTCGGGTCGCTCCATTCTACCCGGAGCCATACAGAATCTGAGCGTATTGCGCGCATGTAGCCGCCACAGATCACTCGCTGGGATGATTTTTAATCGGTGACCTGCGGGTGATGCCGGGCGAGTTGGAACACTCCCCACACCGCGATGGCACCGGCCACGACGAATCCAATGATGGCCCAGGGCGGCGCGCCATCCGCCTCGCCCAGAACGATCACGGCGATCGCGACGGCCACCATCGGGTCCACCACGGTGAGACCGGCGATGACGAGATCCGGCGGGCCGGAGGCGTAGGCGTTCTGAACGAAGTAGGCACCGAGTCCGGTGCCGGCGAGCAGACCCACGACGCAGAGGATGGTGAGCCAGTCGAAGTCCTGCTGCTGAACCCGGCTGATCACAACCTTCGCGAGGGTCGCGACAAAACCGTAAACGACGCCCGCGGAGATGATGTAGAAGAGCGCACGGGCACGGGTGCGGAAGATCGCAAACATCGTGCCGAGGAGCGCAAGCACCACGGCCAGCGTGATCAGGATCGTGATCAGCTTCTCGTTCGTTACGGGCTTTTCCCCGCTGACCGAGGCCGCAATCCCGACGAAGAGGCCGATTCCGAGCACACAGGCGGCAATCGCGATGATGCCCGCGCGGGTCATCTTCACCCTGGTGACCCGGGAGTTCACGATCGCCGTGACAACGAGCGCGATGGCACCGAGCGGCTGCACCAAAATCAACGGTGAGAACGCGAGCGACACCAGCTGGAAAACGATCGCGAGCCCCAGCATGAGCGTGCCGATCACCCAGGACGGGCGCATCAGGAGCAGCTTGAGCTGACCGAAGTTGAGCCCATTCTTCCCGGTGCCCTCGGTGGCGTCATCCACCTTGTTGACGCCGCGGTGCTGGAACTGCGCACCGAGCGACAGGAACACGGCACCCACGATCGCGATCGGAACACCGATCATCTGCGTCGGGTTTTGGAAGGTCTCCAAACTGACCTCGGTCAGGAAATCTTGTACGGGGCTCACCCAATCAGCCTAGCGCGCCGCGTGGCATAGATAGGGTAGTGCCATGGCTATTCTTCCCATTTGCATCAAGGGCGAGCCGGTGCTGCACACCCCCGCCGCCCCGGTGACCGAGTTTGACGAGGCTCTGCGTACCCTCGTCCAGGACATGTACGAGACGATGGATGCGGCACCCGGCGTGGGTCTTGCCGCCCCCCAGGTGGGCGTGGGCCTGCGACTCTTCGTCTACAGCTACGAGACACCCGAGGGCGAGCCGTGGCGCGGCGTCGCGATCAACCCGACCCTGCTGATCTCCCCCGCCGAGCCCGGCGAACCGGATGAGGACATCGAGTCCGAGGGCTGCCTCTCGTTCCCCGGTGAGCGTTTCCCGCTGCGACGCGCCGAGCGGGCCGTCCTGACCGCGGTGGATCTCGATCAGAACCCCGTGCACCTCGACGTCACCGGCTGGCGCGCACGCATCCTGCAGCACGAATACGACCACCTCGACGGCTACCTGTACGTGGACCGTCTCGGCCCCGGCGACTGGAAGACCCAGGATCGCCTCACCCGAAAGTACCGCTGGGGTGTTCCCGGCCTCAGCTGGACGCCGGGCGAAGACGACATCGACGCCTAGCCCTCCCCCAACACAAAACGCCCGCGCGCTTGGTGGCTTTTCGAAGCCATCGAGCGCGCGGGCGTTTTCGCGTAGTGGTGACGGGGGCTAGGTCAGGGTGTTCACGAGCCATACGACTCCGACCAGCGCAATCAGCCCGATCAGCGTGTATCGCACGGCCCCGCGGGCCACCCGGGCGGCGCGACGGGTGCGCTCTTTTTCGTAGTCGCTCATCTGTTCCTCCCGGATAGCAAAATACGCGCCGGGATGACCCGGCGCGTATTTGTTGGCTCCCCGACTTGGATTCGAACCAAGGACCTGCCGGTTAACAGCCGGCTGCTCTGCCGCTGAGCTATCGAGGATTACGGCGTCCGCCCGGAGGCGGTGTTTGCTACGTGCATTACTGTACTACACGCTCGATGCGCGCTTCAATTCGGACGCTCATCATGGCGTGTCTCCGGTGTTTCCGCGGGTGCCACCCGGCGGGATGCACGGGCCAGAACGCGGCTAAGCTGGCCGAGGAGAATGCAGACACTCCGCCCATCGGATTCACGAGCGAGGTACCCATGTCAAATCGCGACAGCGAGGAGCCTTCGCGGCGCCGCAACCCCCTCTTTCACCGGCGCAACACCCCGGCACAGCCCACCGCCGCACCCTCATCGCGGCGCACCCGGTACGTGGTGGATGGCCTTCTGCGCCCCACTCCCGAGGACGTCACCGTGGCCGAGGCACTGGTCTTCGCCGACGCCGCGCCGAATCGCATCGCCCTGACCCTCTTCCCCGCCCCCACCGCCGGCGATATCGATGAGATTGCGGACGCCTGGGATCTCCATCCGCTGCTCGTTGAGGATCTCCAGCATGCGGGCCAGCGACCCAAGCTCGAACGCTACGGAGATGTGCTGTTCATGGTGGTGCGCTCCGCCCGCTATGACGATGCGGCCGAGGATGTCGACTTCTCCGAGTTTCACGTTCTGGTGCGCCCGCACGCCATTGCGGTGCTCTGCCAGGATGGCCGCTGGATCGACGGCACGGATGAGGCGGCCATCGCAAGTGACCCCTCCGATATTGCCGACCGCGGTGGCCGCACCCTGCTGGATGACGGGCACCTGCTGAGTCTGGGGCCCGAGGCGGTGGCCTATCGCCTCCTGGACGCCATCGTGGACGGCTACACACGCGTGCTGCGCGGCCTGGCGATCGATAAGGAGCAGATCGAACGCCAGGTCTTCTCCGGTGACTCCTCGGTTGCCGAGCGGATCTACCGCCTCAGCCAGGAGGTCATCGATCTGCAGCACACCACGTCATCCATGACGGATGTTCTCGCGGAGCTCCGACGAGGTTTTGACCGCTATGAGGTGCCCGAGCCCCTGCAGGCATACCTGCAGGACGTCGCCGATCACCTCGCTCACGCTACGACGCGCGTGACGGAACTGCGCGAGGCGCTCTCGCAGATCCTCAGCGTCAACGCGACGCTGGTTGCCCAGCGCCAGAACGAGGACATGAAGAAGATTTCCGGCTGGGCCGCGATTCTCTTCGCGCCCACCCTGATCGGCGCGATCTACGGCATGAACTTTGACCACATGCCCGAGCTGCACTGGGCATTCGGCTACCCGCTCGCCCTGGGCTCGATGGCGCTGTTCGGCCTGATTCTCTACGTCATCTTCCGCGTCAAGAAGTGGATGTAGGCGTGGCGGGCTGAGCCCGGTTTTTGGGTACTAAAAAGCCCCGGGAAGGTGGAGCTTCCCGGGGCTTAGCTCCCCGACTTGGATTCGAACCAAGGACCTGCCGGTTAACAGCCGGCTGCTCTGCCGCTGAGCTATCGAGGATGATGCCTGCTGGCGTGTTACTACTGTAGCAGCGTCCCGCGGGCCGAACGAAATCGTGTGCAGCTCGGGCGATTCGTGTCGCTAAACGCGCGCCGCGCTCCACCCCACGGGTGTTCCACGCTCCAGCACGAGGGTGTGTGCGCCGAGTTCGGCCGCGAGGGAGTCATCGTTACTGACGAGGACGACACCGCCACCGTGTGCGCGCGTGCGGGCCACGGCGGCGGAAACGACGGCGCGCACGGTGGGGTCGAGCCCGGCGGTGGGTTCGTCGAGGATCAGCAGCCGCGGTTCGCGGGCGAGTTCGCCGGCCAGGGCGATGCGGCGCCGCTGGCCGCTGGAGAGTTCGGAGGGGAAGCGGTCGAGCACGGAGAGTGGGAGGTGCACGGCATCCAGGAGCTCGGCGATGCGGGCACCAACCGCGGGATGGTCGAGCACGGGAGTGTGATCGAGAATGACGGCGGCGAGCCCCTGGGTGATGGTGCGGGTGGCAAACAGGGCCTCGTCACGCTGAGCGAGGTACCCAATGTGGGTGCGTGCGTCGCGCCGTGCGCGCTGGCCGAACCCGGTCAGCGGGGCACCGAGCACGCGCGCGGCTCCCCCGCTCACCCGCGGTGCCGGCTTCGGATCGGCGCGCAGGCTGAGTGCGCGAGCGAGCGTGGATTTCCCCGCTCCGGCGCCGCCGGATACCAGCAGAGTCTCCCCCGCACGCAGCGTAAGACTCACCCCTGATACCGCTCGATGCGCCGAATGGCCGACGCGTGCCGGATAGCTGAGCGAGAGGTCTTCGAGGGCAAGCAGGGAATCCACGCGTTACTCCGATCGTAGGGCGCGACGTTCGGCCTCGAGGGCCATCAGCTCGGTCTGGACGGCACGGTATGCCTCGCGATCCTGCGGGTCGGTACGCTGCAGGCGCCCGCGCAGCTCATGCGACTGGCGCAGGAGATCGCGATCGATCAGGGCGGTGGTGATGCCGTGCACGTAGCCGCCGAGATCATTCTCTCCGCGCTGCGGGATCGGCGCAATCGCGAGCTGCTCCACGAGCGTGCGAATGGGCACGGGAACGGTATCGGCCACGGCTCGGAACCAGTCCGGCTGCCCGAAGCGGTCAAGGGTCGCGGCGATCCCGTCGCGCACGATGGCGAGGGCGGGGTTGATGAAACCGGTGTGCATCGCTCGTGCCACCAGCTCAACGGGGATTGTGCTCGGGTGCTGGAGCACGGCCATCAGGGCGTCGCGCTCGAGTCGGGTCACCGGGTCGGAGGGCAGATCGCGCAGCGAAACGGGCGGTTCGTCGAGGATGATGACCTCGGCCGAGCCCGGCTGGCCCGAGACCTCGGTCTGGGCCGCCGCAGCATTCGCGGACGCGGTCGCGAAGGAGCCCAGGCCAGAGCCCTCGGCCACGCGCGGTGCGGACGCCCGTTCAATCGGACGCGCACCGCCCGCGTGGGAGCTCTCTCCCCCGCGGCCCGGACGCGCCCGCGCGACGGCGGACTGTACCTCGGGGAGATCCATACCGAGCTGACGCGCGAGCACCCGCGTATAGCCGGGGCGAATCGCGGGGTCGCGAATCTCGGCGATCACCGGCGCGGCCACGCGCAGCGCACCCACCCGACCCTCGACGCTCTCGAGGTCGTATTCGGAGAGTAGCTGGCGGATCACAAACTCGAACATCGGCTCCTTGTTTTCGAGGAGCGCGCGCACCGCGGCATCACCGCGCGCGAGGCGGAGGTCGCAGGGGTCGAGGCCATCGGGAGCCACCGCCACGTATGTCTGGGCGGAGAAGCGCTTTTCCTCGGCAAAGGCGCGCATCGCGGCCTTCTGTCCGGCGGCGTCCGGGTCGAAGGTGAAGACCACCTCACCGGTGCCGGAGTCATCACCCATGATGCGCCGGATCAGCCGGATGTGCTCCACGCCAAACGCCGTACCACAGGTGGCCACGGCGGTGGTGATGCCGGCCAGGTGCGCGGCCATCACGTCGGTGTAGCCCTCCACCACCACAACCTGGCCGCCGCGCGAAATGTCGCGCTTGGCGAGGTCGAGACCGTAGAGCACCTGGTTCTTGTGATAGACCGCGGTCTCCGGGGTGTTGAGGTACTTCGGGCCCTTGTCGTCCTCCAGCAGGCGGCGCGCACCGAACCCGATGGTCTGGCCGGTGACATCGCGAATGGGCCACACCAGGCGGCCGCGGAAGCGGTCATACACGCCGCGATCACCCTGGCTGACCAGGCCCGCCGCGAGGAGCTCCTCCACGGTGAAACCCTGCGCCTTGAGCGCGTTGGTCATGCGATCCCAGCTCTTCGGGGCAAAGCCCACGCCGAAGTGCTCGGCCGCGGCCGGATCGAACCCGCGTTCACCGAGAAATTTCCGGCCCGGCTCGGCATCCGGCGCACCGAGCTGCTCGCGGAAGAACACGCCCGCGGCGTTGTTTGCGGCGAGCAGACGCGCGCGCTGCCCGTGATCGGAGCGGCCGCTGCCACCCTCCTCGTACTGCAGCACGATGCCCGCGCGGGCAGCCAGGCGCTCGACGGCCTCGCTGAAGGACACGTGATCGATCTTCTGCAGGAACGAGATGGCGTCGCCGCTCTCGCCGCAGCCGAAGCAGTGGTAGTAGCCCAGCTGGGGGCGCACGTGGAAGCTCGGGCTACGCTCATCGTGGAAGGGGCACAGGCCCTTCATCGAGCCCACGCCGGCGGACTTCAGGGTGACGTGATCTCCCACAATGTCCGCGATGTTTGTGCGCGACTTTACCTCGTCGATATCGCTCTGTCGGATCAGTCCTGCCATTACCCCAGTCTAGTCCCGACCCCCGTCACTCGCGCCCGTGGCGCGCGCCCCGCGCCGCCCCAGTCCGGGGATGCGGAGTACCCCGACCCGAAACGTTCGCGCCGGGGCGAGCAGGCTATCCGAGTCGCTCGAACCGGCTGATCGCCGCCTGGTCGGTCAGGCTCGCCACCTGATCCACCACGACACGGCGACGGGCCGCGTCATCCGCGGCCTCGGCCCAGTCGGCCGCATAACCGGTGTCGAGCAGCTCCGGGCCACGCTCGTAAATGGTTTCGGCCAGCGCGGTCAGGATCTCCCGCTGCTGGCGATAGATCGGCTGGCGGCTATCGCGGCTCATCACAAACGCCGCCACGATGCCCTTGAGCACGGCGATTTCGGCCGCAATCTCGTGCGGCACCACGACGTCGGCATTGAAGCGAATCAGGCTCTCCGCGGGGAACGCCTCGCGCGTGGCGACGGTGGCCGCCCCGGCAAAGCGGCCGATCATATCGCTGGTGAAGGTCTTGAGTCGGCCCTGGGCGGGGCGGGAGCCGTCCCACTCGGTGAGCCAGCTGGGTACCGCACGCACCCGCTCGAAAGCGGCGCCGAGATCATCGATGCTGAACTCATCGCCGGCCCACTCACGCACCTTGGTCAGGAGAACGTCGTGGCCCGCGCGGGAGGCGAGCAGGGCGGGGTCGATGTACTCGCCCACCACGGCGTCCTCAAAGTCGTGCACGGAGTACGCGATGTCGTCCGAGAGATCCATGACCTGCGCCTCGATGCAGCGGCGGCGGTCGGGCGCTCCGGCGCGCAGCCACTCGAACGCGGCCGAGTCGTCATTGAAAAACCCGTACTTCGCGCGTCCACCCGGATCAGCCACCGCGTGCGAGGCTGGCCAGGGGTACTTGCAGCTCGCATCGAGGCTCGCCCGGGTGAGGTTCAGTCCGTAGGCGCGGCCATCAGCGCCAAACACCTTGGGTTCGAGGCGGGTCAGGATGCGAAGGGTCTGGGCGTTGCCCTCGAACCCGCCGATCTCCCCCGACCAGTCGTTCAGCGCGCGCTCGCCGTTGTGCCCGAAGGGCGGATGCCCGAGGTCGTGGGCGAGGCAGGCGGTGTCGACGACGTCGGGGTCCAGCCCGAGCGCGAGCCCCAGCTCACGTCCGACCTGCGCCACCTCGAGGGAGTGGGTCAGGCGGTTGCGCGCAAAGTCGAGCCCCGCGGTGGGGCTCAACACCTGGGTCTTCGCGGCCAGGCGGCGCAGTGCGCTGGAGTGCAGCAGCCGGGCGCGATCCCGCGCGAAGTCCGATCGGTGCGACCGGTGGGTTTCGGGGAACCAGCGCTCGGTGTCGGACTCCGAGTAGCCGCTAGCCACCGCTGGTGTCTCCGGCACCCTCGGTCAGACGCTCGCGCTGGTCGCCCTCGAGCTCACGGGAGTTCAGCCAGTTCTCCGGCAGCACGACGCGCTTCGGGCTGCCGGCGCGGCCGCGCTGACCCTCGGCACCCTCGGTGGGGTACGGGGCATCACCCAGACGCTCAACCAGCTCGTCCACCTCGGCGAGGCTCGATACCAGCGCGAGTGCGCTGCGGATCTCGCTGCCCACCGGATAGCCCTTGAAGTACCAGGCGACGTGCTTACGGATGTCGCGGCAACCGCGCTCCTCACTCTCGAAGAACTCGGACAGCAGCTCTGCGTGCCGGCGGAACGCCTGAGCCACCAGCGCCAGGCGCGGGCGGTGACGCTCCTCCGAACCGGTGAAGGCGGCGGCGAGGTCGCCGAACAGCCAGGGGCGGCCGAGGCAGCCACGGCCCACCACGACGCCATCGGCGCCGGTCTCGCGCATCATCCGCGGGCCGTCCTCGCCGCTCCAGATGTCTCCGTTGCCGAGCACCGGAATGCTGGTCACGGCTTCCTTGAGGCGGGCAATGGCGGACCAGTCGGCCTGACCGGAGTAGAACTCGCTCGCGGTGCGGCCGTGCAGCGCTACCGCGGAGGCGCCAGCGGCCTCGGCGATCCGGCCGGCATCCAGATAGGTGAGGTGATCGGCGTCGATACCCTTGCGCATCTTCACCGTCACCGGCAGATCGCCGGCTCCGCGCACGGCGGACTCCACGATGTCCTGGAAGAGGTCAAGCTTCCAGGGCAGGGCCGAACCGCCGCCCTTGCGGGTCACCTTGGGCACCGGGCAGCCGAAGTTGAGGTCGACGTGATCGGCGAGCCCCTCCTCGGAGAGAATCTTGACGGCCTTGTAAACCGTGGGGGCATCCACGCCGTACAGCTGGATGCTGCGCGTCTTCTCGGACGGGTGGTGCGTGATGAGACGCATGGTCTCCGGGGTGCGCTCGACCAGCGCACGCGCCGTGATCATCTCGCTCACGTACAGGCCGGCACCGTATTCGCGGCACAGTCGACGAAACGCGGTGTTAGTAATTCCGGCCATCGGTGCCAGAACTACGGGCACGTCGAGGGCCAGGCTGCCGATACGCAGCGCGGGGGCGGGAGCAACAACTGAAGTGGACATCGCATCAATTCTCCCAGACAATCCCGTGAGCGGCGAATGCGGCACCCGGTTCGCCTCCCAGAACGTCATCCAGGGTTCACAGCGCCGATATACTGGAGTTTGCTATACGCGCTGATCGGAGCTTTTTCTCGTATGACCCTGCACGGCCCCACCCCTGCTTTTCACGCCGGTTCCGACGGAACCGACGCGGCACTCGCGTCTCGTGCCCAGGGGGGTTCCCTCCGTGATCGGATCACCCTCTACTACACGCTGACAAAGCCGGGCGTGCTGTACGGAAACGTGCTCACCGCGGCCGCCGGCTTCCTGCTCGCCGCGCGCGGGCAGGTAGACCTCTGGCTTTTCGCCGCCCTGATTATCGGCACCACCCTGGTCATCGCATCCGCCTGCGTGCTCAACAACGTGCTGGATCGCGACATCGACACCAAGATGGAACGCACCCGCAAGCGCGCCACCGTGAGTGGCGGGGTGGGCGTTCGCAACGCCGTCATCTTCTCGATCACCCTGTTCGTGATCGGCAACGCGATGCTCGTGGCCTGGACCAACTGGCTCGTCGTGGTCGTGGGGCTCGCCGGTTTCGTGGTCTACGTGGTGTTCTACGGCATGCTCTCCAAGCGCCTCTCGATCCACGGAACCCTCGTGGGCAGCGTCTCCGGTGCCGCCCCGATCCTCGCCGGCTACGTGGGCGTGACCGGGGCAATTGACGCCTCGGCCATCCTGGTGTTCGCGATGCTGTTCTTCTGGCAGATGCCCGAGTTCTACTCGATCGCGATCTACCGTAAGCACGAGTACGCGCAGGCCGGCATTCCCGTGATCTCGGTGGTCAACGGCGTAAAGAACACCAAGACCCAGATCTTCTGGTACACCCTCGCGTTCGTGATCTCCACCCTGCTGCTGCCGGTGTTTGGCCACGTGGGCATCGTCTACACCGTCGTCATGGGCGTCCTCGGCCTGTACTGGGCCTGGATCGGCCTCGTCGGCTTCCGCGCCAAGGATGACGACGCCTGGGCGCACCGCATGTTCCGCTTCTCGCTGATCATGATCATGGCGCTGTGCCTCATGCTCGCGATCGGCCCGATCCTCCCCTAGCCCTCACGCAAAAGCCCCGCCCCCGAACGATCTCGGGGCGGGGCTTTTTGCGCGGTACTAGGCGGGCTTCGGGGTGTCGATCGCGCCGCCGAAGCGACGATCGCGACCGATATAGATCCCGATGGCCTCCCAGAGCTGTTCGCGAGAGAAGTCCGGCCAGAGCGTGTCGAGGAACACCATTTCGGCGTACGCCGACTGCCAGAGCATGAAGTTGGAAGTGCGCTGCTCCCCCGAGCTGCGCACGAACAGGTCAACATCCGGCATATCGGGCAGGTAGAGGTGCTTGGCGATGGTCTTTTCGGAGATCGAGCCGGGCTTGATCTTCCCAGCCTTCACGCCCTCGGCGATCTCGCGCACGGCATCGGCGATCTCGTTACGCCCGCCATAGTTCACGCACATGGTGAGTGTGAGCGTGGAATTCGTCTTTGTCAGTTCCTCGGCGTACTTCAGCTCCTTGATGACCGAGCCCCACAGCTTCGGGGTACGGCCCGCCCAGCGCACGCGCACGCCCCACTCGTTGAGCTGATCGCGGCGGCGGTGCAGCACGTCGCGGTTGAAGCCCATCAGGAAGCGCACCTCATCCGGGGAACGCCGCCAGTTCTCGGTGGAGAACGCGTAGACCGAGAGGTGCTTGACCCCGGCCTGGATCGCGCCGGCCACGACGTCGAGCAGGGCCGCCTCCCCCGCCTGGTGGCCCTGCACGCGCGGCAGGCCGCGAGCGTTGGCCCAGCGGCCGTTACCGTCCATCACGATCGCCACGTGCTCGGGTACACCGGCCGTGGGGAACGCGGGCGGGTAGATTCCCGTCCAGTCGATCGGGCGGTAGGGCACCGCATCGCGGTGGGTAAAGGGCTTCGGGGTCATGCGGTTGCCTTCGGTGTTGTGGGCGCGGGCCCGGGGGAAACGCGGGTGGTGGGTGCGTTGTGGGTGCGCGAGCCGTCGATGTGGTCGAGCGCGCGCAGGCTGCGATCCAGGTGGAACTGGGTGTAGGCGGCGACGATTCCGCTGGCGCGGGCCTGGATGTTCTCGGGGGCGTCCTCGGTAAGATCCCAGGCTCCCGCGAGCAGGGCGATCAGCAGCTCGCGGGTCGCGGTATCGAGGATCGCCGCCCCCTGGGGCGCGCAGTCCGAGCACACGGCCCCGCCAACCTGCACCATGACGCGTTCGTGCGGGCCGGGCTTGCCGCAGCGCGCGCAGTCATAGAAGCTCGGGGCCCACCCGGCAATCGACAGGGCACGGAGCAGGTACGAATCAAGCGTGAGCGTCGGGCTGTGTTCGCCACGCGAGAGCGAACGCAGCGCCCCCACCAGCAGCAGGTACTGACGCGGCGCGGGATCGGACTCGGTGAGCCGCGCGGCAGCCTCAACCATCGCCGTGGCGGCCGTATAGCTCGCATAGTCGGCCACGATCTGGGCACCGTAGGACCCGAGGGTTTCGGCCTGGCTGATGGTGTCAAGAGTGCGGCCCTCGTAAAACTGAATGTCCGCGACCATGAAGGGTTCGAGGCGCGCCCCGAACTTCGAGCCGACCTTGCGCACTCCCTTGGCCACCGCGCTGACCTTGCCGTTGTTGCGGGTGAGGAGCGTGCAGATGCGGTCCGCCTCGCCCAGTTTGTGGGTGCGCAGAACCACTGCCTCATCACGGTAAATTGCCATCACTTCCATTATCGGTCACGCGGGTGTTTCCCCGTGACAGCGCGGGGCATGTTCACACGATCCATTCGGCTCTGCCGTCCGGCGTCACACCCGCCGTGTCCCCTGGCACCCGGGCCGGAGTGCGTGTTAGATGGATCTGTGACCCCTCTGTTTGTGATTCCGCTGTGGCTCGACCTCACCGCCGTTGGTATCGGCGCGGTGCAGGGCGCGATGTTTGCCGCACGGTTTCGCGAAAACCGCCTCGACCTGCTCGGGGTCGCGATCATCGGCCTGGTGATCGGGCTGGGCGGCGGTCTCGCCCGCGACCTCCTGATCAATCAGGTACCTGCGGCGCTGAGTTCCAACTGGTACCTGCTCACCGCTACCGGTGCCGCGTTTGTGGGCATGCTCCTGCTGCGCGTGTTCACGCGCATGAACGCCATCATCATCACCCTCGACGCCCTCACCATCGGCATGTTCGCGGCCCTTGGCTGCGCGAAGGCCGTGGCCGCGGGCCTCCCCGAGGTGCCCGCGGTGTTTGTGGGCGTCATCTCGGCCGTCGGCGGCTCGGTGGTGCGCGACATGATGCTGAACCTCCCCATCGCACTGATGCACGTCGGCTCCCTCTACGCGGTAGCCGCTGGAGCCGGAACCGTCTTCATGCTCGCCGCGATGCACCTCAACGTCCCGATCGTCTGGGCCGCCGTGGGCTGCGTCCTCATCACCACCGCGGTACGTCTACTCTCGGTACGCTTCGGCTGGAGCCTCCCCGAGCAGCGCGCGCTCAGCTCCTGGGCAACCTGGCGTCGCCGCGACTCGGATCCCTCGGGTGCGGGTGCGGTCGCCGCCACTGGCGGCCCGGCAGCGCGCGCCGACTCCGGTTGGCGACGCTGGCTCCCGCGCGTGCGCCGCTAGTCCTCTCGCGTCGCCTCACCCTCGTCGAGAAGGGGTGGGCCCTCCGGGGACACCAGCATTCGCCCGACATCGCGGAGCATCCCCAGGATGGTTTCATAGTCGGCAACGCTCAGCGCCGGCTTTGCGAAGCTCGCTCGCGAGCGTCCAGCCCCATCGCGTGGATGTGTGGAGGCCAGGGTCAGCACGCCAACGGGCACCGTTCGTGAGACCTCGAAACTCTCAAAATCCACCTCCACATCGTGCGTGATCGGGACCGTGAGGAATGACTTCCACCGACTCGCCTGATCGGAGTGTTCCAGATCGCCAAGGCCAAGCAGCAGTGGTTTACCCACCGTGAACGCACGCACCGATGCGACGTTGGTTGGGAAGACAATTCGCTCGCGACGCAGGGCCTCCTGCGCGTAGAGCGGCCCGGTGGAATTTGCATAGTGTGTCAGGTGACGATTGTCTTGTGAAACCGATGGATTGATCCGTATCCAGGCTTCTAGCCGCAAGACCTCGCCCCGGTTGAGGAGGTCGCGACTGCGAAAGAAATCGCTGACGTTGGCGAGCATCGCGGCGAGGAGCTGATGGTGTGCGTCGTGGTCCTGATGCCAGGGTGCCGTACTCCACTCGGACCACCACGAGGCAAGTGCGTGAGAATAGCTCGCCCGCGGCACGTAGGACTCGAGTGCCGTGCGGGCATTCAGCACCTTGCACACCCTGAGCTCTTCAACAAACTGAGCGATATTCGAGAACGTATCGGCAACGAGGACGTCGATGCCCAGGTGCAGGCCGCGGCGAATCGCGAAATCCGCACCGGACACTTTCTCGGCCGGAGTATCGCCGAGGGGGGTCAGGAGCGCCACCTTAACCGGAGACCGTTCCCGCCATCTTCCGATCGCATCCGCCTGGAACAGCGCCTCAATCAGCGGTGCATCGCTCAGGCTGGCACCGACGGAGAGGAATGCGGATGCCTCGGTGAACTGAGAAACGAGGAACTGCACGGTCTGGTTTCGGGTGCGTGAGTACGAGCTCTCCGAGAAGACAATCTGCCCCGCCGAGGCACCGGAGCTGTCCACCCGCCCGTGAATGTGGTGGATGTAAATGGTGCCCGCACCGTTTTGTGCGGCGCGCTGGGTGAACGGTTCGGACTCCGCTCCCACAATGTTGAGCACCACCCCGGGAATATCGTCCTTGGGTGTCGCATTCTGGTAATAGTCACGGATAAGTTCGTGAATTTGGCGATCAATATAGTCGTCATAGTTGGTGGTCACGATCGAAATATCGTCGCCGAGACCCGCCGTGAAAACGGCCAGCTCCGCCACATTCTGCAGCAGCCGTCCCTGACTCCAGCCGTGCTGTTTATAGAGAACCCTGTGCAGAATCGGCCGCATAAAACCCGTTTCGGTGGACCGCGACGCCCGGCCCGCCTCGACAACCACCGATGCCTTCTGCGCGGGGTCTAAATCGGGCCGCGCGAGGGCTCCGGCAATGGCTGCATCGGTATCGTGGTCACGATTACGGCGCCCGCGAACCACGTCAAACACCTCGGAGACCAGTTCGCTCCACCCCAGTCCGGTGCGGTCTCGGGTCACGCCCGCGCCGCAGTACACCACCAGCGTGTTCTTTTCAGCGAGTCTGCGCAGCGCTGAGTGGGTCCCCTCAGACCGAAGAAACGGCTCCTCCGGGCCCCCTTTCGCCACGGACTAGCCGACTGCGAGACGAGGGCGTGTCGATGCGTGCGAGTCTGCGGACTTGCGGTCGGAGACGCTGGGAGTGCTCAGTACCGAGCGAGCGGCGCGAATACGGCGTTCCTTGGCATCCTGACGCACCTTTTCGCCACGTTCACGCGTGTTTGACTTCGTCACCATGGGTGCAACTCCCCTCTCCGTAGCATTCGTTACCCCTTCATCCTACTCGGCTTTAGTCCGGGGTGCCCGGGAATCTTTCCGGTGGGTCCCCGCCCTCCTCTGACGTGCGGATTTTTCCGTCAGATGCCAGGAGCCCGCACCGTGTCGGTGCGGGCTCATGGTTCAGCGGACGCCGTCCGGACTAGGCGTTCACCAGTTCTGGCTCGGCGTCCACGTGCGAACGCAGTGCACGGTTCACGCCGGACACGATGGCCTTGAGTGAGGCGGTCGAGCTGTTGGAGTCGATTCCAATGCCCCAGAGGCGCTGGTCGCCCACGCGCAGCTCCAGGTAGGAGGCAGCGGCGGCGTCGCCACCGGCGCTGAGAGCGTGCTCCACGTAGTCGTACACCTCGACGTCGATGCCCTGGCCGGCCAGGACGTTTACGAACGCGGCGATCGGGCCGTTTCCGGTGGCGGTCAGGTCGGTCACGGCATCGCCGTCACGCAGGGTAGCGGTGAGCTCGGTCGCGCCGTCACGGCTGGAGGTGTGGGTGTCGCGCAGTTCGAAGCGGCCCCACTTGGCGGCGGCATCGGCGGCGGGCAGGTACTCGTCCTGGAAGATGTTCCAGATGTTTTCGCTGGTGAGCTCGCCACCCTCGGCATCGGTCACCGACTGCACGACACCGGAGAACTCGATCTGCAGCTTGCGCGGCAGATCGAGGCTGTGGTCGGCCTTCAGCAGGTACGCCACACCACCCTTACCGGACTGCGAGTTCACCCGGATCACGGCCTCGTAGGAGCGGCCCAGGTCCTTCGGGTCCACCGGCAGGTAGGGCACGGCCCAGACGATGTCGTCCACACTCTTACCCTGAGCCGCGGCATCCACGGCCATGGCCTCGAATCCCTTCTTGATCGCGTCCTGGTGCGAACCGCTGAAGGCGGTAAAGACCAGATCCCCGGCCCACGGGCTGCGCTCGGGCACCGGCAGCTGGTTGCAGTGCTCGGCCGTACGCTTCACGCGGTCGATGTCGGAGAAGTCGATCTGCGGGTCGATTCCCTGGGTGAACATATTGATGCCCAGGGCAACCAGGTCGACGTTTCCGGTGCGCTCACCGTTACCGAACAGGCAGCCCTCGATGCGGTCGGCTCCGGCCAGGTAGCCCAGCTCGGCCGCAGCGATCGCGGTACCGCGATCGTTGTGCGGGTGCAGCGAGATCAGCACGTTCTCGCGGTTGTTGATGTGGCGACCCATCCACTCGATCGAGTCGGCGTAGACGTTGGGGGTCGCCATCTCGACGGTCGAGGGCAGGTTGATGATGACCTTGCGCTCGGGGGTCGGGACGAAGACCTCGAGCACGGCGTTGACCACCTCGACGGCGTACTCCAGCTCGGTGCCGGTGTAGCTCTCGGGCGAGTACTCGTAGTAGACATCCGTCTCGGGGATGGTCTCCTCATACTTCTTGCAGAGCTTCGCGCCGTCCACGGCCAACTTGGTGATCGCGGCCTTATCGGCGCGGAACACCACCTCACGCTGCAGCACCGAGGTCGAGTTGTACAGGTGAACGATGGCCTGTTTCGCGCCCTTCAGCGACTCATAGGTGCGGGCGATCAGGTGTTCGCGCGCCTGGGTCAGGACCTGAATGGTGACGTCGTCCGGGATCGCGTTTTCTTCGATCAGGCTGCGGACGAAGTCGAAGTCGGTCTGGCTGGCGCTCGGGAACCCGACCTCGATCTCCTTGTAGCCCATCTCGACCAGCAGGTCGAACATGATGCGCTTGCGCTCGGGGCTCATCGGATCGATCAGGGCCTGGTTGCCATCACGCAGGTCGACCGCACACCAGCGCGGGGCCTGGGTAATTTCCTTGCTGGGCCAGGTGCGATCGGGCAGATTCACGTTGATCTGCTGGGAGTACGGAACGTACTTGTGGATCGGCATGGCCGAGGGCTTCTGGTTGTTCTTCATTGCGGGAATCTCCTCAAAAAATCGTGGGTGAAGCCAACAAACGCCGCGACGAGAGGGGCTTTATCTAAGCCTCGTCGCGGCAGCTAAGAAGCAGACCCGCAAAGAACACGCGTTCAGCCTAGCACCAAATCGGGACGCGTCGGGCCCGAGCGCGAGCACGTTTGCTCACACTCGGGCCCGGCCGGAACCCCCGCCAGCCCTAGTCTGCGCTGAGCGCCGCGACCGCGCTCCCCCGGGTCGCATGACGTGACGGAGCGAGAGATGCGAGCACGCCCACGGCCAGCGCAAGGCCCAAAATCGTGCCGATTACCGCCCACGGGATGGTCGGGACCACGAGGCCCTGCCCCAGCTGCGCCCCGAGCGTCGCCTGTGCCCCGGCCCATCCGTAGAAGATTCCCAGCAGCACCCCAAACACCGTGGATGCCAGGGTCATCTGCAGGGATTCGGCCACGATCATTCGGCGAATCTGACGCGTCGTAAAACCGAGGGTGCGCAGCAGCCCGAGTTCGGGCCCACGCTGAATCACGCCGAGCGCGAGGTTGTTCACGAGCCCCACCGCCGCGATGAGTGCCGAGAAACCAAACAGCCCCGAGAAAATGGCCAGCGTCATCGTGAGGACCTGGTCCATCTCCGCGGCGTACTCCGGATGCTCGTCGCCAATACCGAGCATCATCTGCACGTAGGTCGAGGAGGCCACCGCGAACATCGTCACGAGGGTCACGCCGATCACCACGCCCACCATACTGCGGGCGCTGCGCTCGGGGTAGCGCACGGCGTTGGCCGCGGCGATTCGCCCCACCGGGCCGCGCCCGAGCAGCCCTCCGGTCAGGCGAAGCAGCGCCGGCATCAGGACCGGAGACACCATCACGACACCCGTAAACGAGACGATGCCCCCCACCAGCCCCACCAGCACACCCAGCGGGCTGGTGAGCCCCAGGACCACGCCACCGGCGAGTGCCACCAGGCCGGACACCAGGAAGAGTGCGGCAAACACCCGGCGTGCGCCGGACATACGCCGGGTGGGATCAGCGGCAGCCACGCCGAGGGCCTGGATGGGCGTCACCTGCCCCACCCGCTGAGAGCCGGCCCAAGACGACAGGAATCCCATCGCGATCGTGACCGCGGTCGGGGCGATCAGCAGCGGATCCGCGACCGTGTAGGTGGCCTCGGGCAGCACCCCGCCGGCCACCAGGGCGGGTACGATCACCAGTCCCGCCACAAACACCACGGCCGTGCCCAGCAGGGCTCCGATCGCCGCCACCACGAGCCCCTCGCGGGCAATGCCCAGTCGCAACCGAGACGAGGCGGCACCGATCAGCCGGTACAGGGCAATTTCGCGAATGCGGCCGGCGATCACCGTGGCGACGGTGTTTGCCGTCACCACCGCCGACACGTATACGGCGATCGCGAAAAACACCGACGCGACCACGAGCACGGTGATCTTCACCGAGTCCTTCGAGGACAGGCTGTTCGCGGTGATCGCGTCCGCCATGACCCCGGTCCCAATCACCAGCGCGGCACCAAATGCGCCCGAAAGCGCCGCAACGATCAAACTCGCCCGGTAGTCGCGCAGGCGCATGCGCGCGAGTCCGGCACCGCCACGTCGCCCGCCGGCCCGCGCCGCACGCACGGGGCGCTCGCGGACATCCGGAGCCTGGACGCTCACGCCGCGGCCTCGAGGGAGAGCATGAGTGCCGAGACCTCGGCGGCCGAGGTGCGGCCGATATCGTGCCGGATCGAGCCGTCGGCGAGTACCAGAATACGATCGGCGTAGCTCGCCGCCACCGGATCATGCGTCACCATCGCGATCGTCTGTCCGAAACGCGCGCAGGCATCGGCCAGCAGGGCGAGCACCTCACGGCTCGTGCGTGAATCCAGCGCACCGGTGGGCTCATCGGCGAAGATGACGTCCGGTCGCGTCGCGAGCGCGCGAATGATCGCCACCCGCTGCTGCTGGCCACCGGAGAGCTGATGCGGTCGGTGCTCGAGGCGCTCGGCGAGCCCCAGGCTCGCACACAGGCCCTCGATCCACTCCCGATCGGCCGCGGAGATGCGCCGCCCGCCCAGCTCGAACGGCAGCACAATGTTTTCCCAGGCGGTGAGGGTGGGCACCAGATTGAACGATTGAAAGACGAAGCCCATGCGCTCACGCCGAACGAGGGTGAGCGCCACGTCATCAAGGGTGCCGATCTCGGTGTCGCCGAGCCAGACGCGCCCCGCGGTCGGGGTGTCGAGGCCGGCCAGAATGTGCATCAGGGTCGACTTACCCGAACCGGAGGGGCCCATGATCGCGGTGAATCTCCCGCGCTCGATATCGAGGCTGACCGCGTCGAGCGCGATCACCGAGCCGGCACCGGTGCCGAAGGTTTTGGAGACGGAGTCCAGGCGAGCCGCGCGGGCGGTCTGAGTGGGTGCAGTGGTCATGGTTTCAGGTTAGGAAACCCGACCGTATCGGGGCATCGCGCCAGCGGTGGAACCGTCATCATCCTCCCGGGCGATCCCCGGGCTCGGCGCATGCGCACGGAGGATGACGACACCCTGAACGCGCGGAGGCCTGTACTCCGGGCTAGCGAGCCGCGGCGTCTCCCCCGGGCTGGTTCAACCCGTGCTCATAGGCAAAAACCACCAGCTGCACGCGATCGCGCAGCGAGAGCTTCGCGAGGACCCGGCTGATGTGGGTCTTCACCGTCGCCTCACTCAGGAACTCGTGGGTCGCGATCTCGGTGTTGCTGAGGCCCGCGGCGGCGAGGTGGAATATCTCCGTCTCGCGGCCGGTGAGGGTCGAGTAGGACTCGGGCACCGCTCGACGCGGCGGCGCGGCCGATACCGAGCTGAAGAGATCGTGCACCGCTCCCGGCGCAATGACGGCGCTGCCGGCATACACGGTGCGGATCGCGGCCAGCAGAAACTCCGGCTGGGTGTCCTTCAGCAGGAACCCGCTCGCCCCGATGCGCAGGGCTCGTGCCGCGCCCTCGTCGAGGTCAAACGTGGTGAGCACCACGATCTTCGGTGCCGGCTGACCCAGGCGATCGGCCTCCTCGAGAATGGCGGCTGTGGCGGCAATGCCGTCCATCACGGGCATGCGCACGTCCATCAGCACGACGTCGGGTCGAGTGTCGCGCACCAGCACGATGCCGTCCTGGCCGTCGGCCGCCTCCCCGGCGAACTCCAGGTCGGCCTGGGAGTCGATGAGCATCTTGATTCCGGCACGGAACAGTGCCTGGTCGTCTACCAGGGCGACACGAATCGCGGTCATGGGGTGTCCCTTCGAACGGCGGATGAGCGCACCGTGCCCGCGGGCATGTGTACGTTCACCACAAAATGATAGGCATTGGCCGGGCTGGGCCCGGTGAAGTTTACGGATCCCCCGGCGAGGGCTGCGCGCTCCTGCATGCCCGGCAGGCCGTGCCCGCCACCGCGGGAGGGTGCCGCGGGGTTTGGCGGGAGGGTGGCGTTATCGATCTGCACGGTCAGCGCGTCCGCGCGCCAGTGGAAGTGCAGCAGCACCGGGCTGCGACGATCGCCGTGACGCAGTGCGTTTGTGAGCGATTCCTGCACGATGCGGTAGAGCGCAATCTGCTGGCCGGTGGGCAGCGGGATCAGGACCCCGGATTCGAGGTAGTGCACCTCGAGGCCGGTCGAACGCATCTGTTCGATCAGACCACCGAGGTCGCTGAGCACAGGCTGCGGGCCATCGCCCTGGCTGTGCCGAAGCTCGCTCAGCAGCAGGCGCACGTCGGTCAGCGCGCTGCGCGCCGTGCCCGCCACGGTTTCGAGGGTGCCGCCCAGGGCGTCGGCATTCCCGCGGTGCACGTAGCGCGCGCCATCGGACTGCGCGATGATCACCGCGAGCGAGTGAGCCACGACGTCGTGCATGTCGCGGGCGATGCGGTTGCGCTCCTCGAGGGCAAACATCGCCTGCTGCGCGGCCATCTGCTCGCGCTCGGCGAGGTAGCGCTGCCGCCCCTCCGCCCGGGCACGACGGCCCGTGCGTACCAGCAGACCAACCGTCCACGACAGCGCCAGCACCACGACGGCCGCCACCGAGGCCAACGTGCCAAACAGGATGACGGTACGGGTGCCCGCCTCGATGCTCTCGGAACCCCCAACGAAGTTTTCCTTCATCAGGATGTACGCGGTGTAATAGCCCGCGAGAATGCCGCCGAGAACCGCCGAGGCGAGCCCCCACCAGCGCGCGTGCCGAACCCCATACGCGCCCGAGGCAAACAGCACCGCCGGAATCGCGGCGTTCGAGAGGTTGGGAACCATCCCAGCGCCGAGCTGAACGATCACTCCCACCCAGGCGATCATGAGCGCCAGCCCGGGTGAGAGACGACGCAGCGCGAGTGCCGACACCATCGACACCACCAGGATCACCCCGGGGACGCCGTCGCCATAGACGAGCGGCACCACCAGGGCACCAAACACCACCGCGACGACGAGGTCGACGACGAGTTGGATGCGGGTGAGCTGACGGAACACGAAGCCCACGCTACCGGGCCATACCCACGTGCGCGCCATTCTCACCCCCTTCCCACGGCAAGATCAGTCTGGAGATGTATGCGATCCCTCCAGAGTCGGGCAGGCTAGAAGCCGAGACGACCCAGCTGGTTCGGGTCGCGCTGCCACTCCTTGGCCACCTTGACGCGCAGCGACAGGAACACCTTGCGGCCGAGCAGATCCTCGATCTGCTCGCGGGCGACCTGGCCAACCTCGCGCAGGCGCTGGCCCTTGTTGCCGATGATGATGCCCTTCTGGCTGTCACGCTCGACGAAGAGGTTCGCGTAAATCTCGAGGAGATCCTTGTCCTCGCGCTCGATCATCTCGTCCAGGGTCACGGCCAGCGAGTGCGGCAGCTCGTCGTGGACGCCCTCAAGGGCGGCCTCGCGAATGAACTCGGCGATGCGATCCTCGTCGCTCTCGTCGGTCACGGCCTCCTCGGGGTACAGCGCGCCACCCACGGGCATGAGCTTGATCAGCTCATCGGTCAGCACATCGAGCTGGTCGTCGGTCACGGCGGAAACCGGGATGATGAGGTCCCACTGACGCAGCTCCTGCACGGCGAGGAGCTGGCTCGCGATGCTCGCGCCACCGGTGGTGTCCACCTTGGTGACGATCGCGACCTTCTTGGCGCGCGGGTAGAGGTCGAGCTGCTCGCTGATGAAGCGGTCACCCGGGCCAAGCTTTTCGTTGGCCGGAAGGCAGAAACCGATGACGTCGACGTCGCTCAGGGTGTTCTGCACGAGGTCGTTCAGGCGCTGACCCAGCAGGGTGCGCGGTCGGTGGATACCGGGGGTATCGACGATCACGAGCTGGCCGTGGTCGCGGTGCACGATGCCGCGGATCGCGCGACGGGTGGTCTGCGGCTTGGCGCTGGTGATCGCCACCTTCTCGCCGACGAGTGCGTTGGTCAGGGTCGACTTGCCCACATTGGGGCGGCCCACAAACGAGACGAAGCCCGAGCGGTACTTCGGGAAGCCGCCGCGCGGCTTACGGGTGGGTTCTTCGGTGGTCATGCTGTGTCCTCTCCACGCGGGTGCGCGGTGTGATCGGGGTGGGTGGGCGGCGTGAGGCTCAGGAGTCTGAGCCGGGGCCGTCCGAATGCGTGGGAACCGAGTCGGCGGGGCCGCCCTCGGCGGGGGTATCCGCGGATACCCGAGAGACGAGGACGGTGGTCACGCGGCCGCGACGGCCCTCGGTGCGCTCGGCGGTGAGCGAGAGACCGGCAACGCGGGCAACCGAGCCCACCTCGGGCAGGCGGCCGAGCGCCTTGGCAATCAGTCCGCCGACGGTGTCGACGTCCTCATCCTCGAGTTCCTGATCGAAGATCTCGCCGAGCTCATCCACCGGCAGGCGGGCGCTGACCCGGAACAGGCCCGGGGAGATCTCCTCGATCTCATCGCTCTCGGAGTCGTACTCGTCGGAGATATCACCGACGAGCTCCTCGATGATGTCTTCGAGCGTGACGAGACCGGCGATTCCGCCGTACTCGTCCACCACGAGCGCGAGGTGGTTCGATTCGAGCTGCATGCGGCGCAGCAGATCGTCGGCCTTTGCGGAGTCCGGCACGAAGCTCGCCGGGCGCGCGTGATCGCGCACCGCGAGTTCGCGGGCGGCATCCTCCCGCTCGTGGGTAATGCGGGCAATATCGCGCAGGTAGAGCACACCGACGATAACGTCGGCCGAGCCATCGATCACCGGAATCCGCGACACCCCGGTACTCAGGAACAGGCTCATCGCCGCGTTAACCGAGGTTTCGGCCTCGATGGTGATCATGTCCGTGCGGGGCACCATGATTTCGCGAGCGATGGTGTCGTTGAACTCGAAGATCGAGTGAATGAGCTCGCGGTCGTCCTCCTCGAGGACGTCGAGCTCGGTAGCCTCATCCACCATCGAGAGCAGCTGCTCCTCGTTGTTGAACGTCACCGCGCGCGAGGTGCCGGGGGTCACGCGGTTACCCAGGTGCACCAGGGCATTGGCGAGCGGACCGAGCAGCACGCGCACGGCGTGCAGCAGCGGCGCCGAAAAGCGCAGCAGGCCATCGGCGTGGAGGCGCCCAACGGTACGCGGGCTCGCGCCCACCAGAATGAAGGACACCACGGTCATCATGAGCGCGGAGATCGCCAGCGCGAGCCAGAAGTTATCGAGGCGAGCCGAAATCTCCAGCGTGATCAGCACGGCGGCCGTGGACTCAGCCATGATGCGGATGAACGCCAGCGCGTTGAGGTGGGCACCCGGATCAGCGGCGATGGCGCGCAGCGAACGAGCCGATCGAGCGTTTTCGGCGAGTTCCAGGATGTCGCTGCGCGACTTTACCGAAATCGCCGCATCACCGGCGGCCATGAGCGCGGCAAACGCCACGAGGAGGAGTGCGACCAGCGCGGTCAGCAGTTCGCTCATGCGTGGCTCCACCCCGAGTGAGAGGCGGCTATGTGGGCACTCATCGGCGGCCTAGGACCGTCGCTCCTGTACGTGGAATCCCAGCAGGATGTCGCGCTGAATACCGAACATCTCGCGCTTCTCCTCGGGCTCGGCGTGATCGTAACCCAGCAGGTGCAGGATGCCGTGGGTGGTGAGCAGCAGCAGTTCATCGAGGGTGCTGTGGCCGGCGGTCTCGGCCTGAGACTCAGCCACCTGCGGGCAGAGCACGATGTCGCCGAGCAGGCCGGCGGGGGTCGGCTGTTCCGGGGTGCCGGGGCGCAGCTCGTCCATCGGGAAGCTCAGGACGTCGGTGGGGCCGGGCTCGTCCATCCACTGCACGTGCAGCTGTTCCATCGCGGCCTCGTCTACGGCGACGATGTTGAGGTCCGCCTCCGCACTGACGTGCATTGCAGACAGCGCGAACTCGGCCAAGCGCAGCAGCGCGGCCTCGTCGATCTGCACGGCGGACTCGTTGTTAAATTCAATGCTCATGAGCTGGTGCCCCTCCTGGGGTTGCGGCCGCTCGGGCCGCCTGTTCCGGTGCGCTTTTCGGCGCGCTGTGCGAATTCTGCGGCACGATCTCGCTCGTGCCGGGCGGCCGCCTGACGGGCATCGTAGTCGCCGTAAGCGTCCACAATGTGACCCACCAGGCTGTGGCGGACAACGTCATCACTGGTCAGGGTCGAGAAGTGGATGTCCTCCACCTCACCGAGCACCCGCTGGGCAACCCTGAGGCCGCTCAAGCCGGTGCCGAGGTCTACCTGGCTAGCGTCTCCCGTGATGACCATCTTCGAGTTGAACCCCAGCCGAGTGAGGAACATCTTCATCTGTTCGGGGGTGGTGTTCTGGGCCTCGTCAAGAATCACGAACGCCTCGTTCAGCGTGCGACCACGCATATAGGCGAGCGGGGCGACCTCCACGGTGCCCGCGGCCAGCAGCTTCGGCACGGTCTCCGGGTCGAGCATGTCGCCCAGGGCATCGTAGAGCGGGCGCAGGTAGGGATCGATCTTGTCGCTGAGCGTTCCGGGCAGGAACCCGAGGCGCTCCCCCGCCTCCACGGCGGGACGGGTCAGGATGATGCGCGACACTTCCTTGCGCAGCAGCGCCTGCACCGCCTTCGCCATCGCGAGGTAGGTCTTGCCGGTACCGGCGGGACCGAGGCCGAACACGATGGTGTACTCGTCGATGGCGTCCACGTAGTCGCGCTGACCGGCGGTCTTTGGCCGCACGGCCTTGCCCTTGCTGGACACGATGTTTTGACCGAGCACGTCACTCGGACGCTGCTCGCCATCGGCGATGATCTTGATCGACTCGGTGACGTCACCGGGAGCGATCGTGTGACCACCCTGCACGAGGGCGATCAGCTCGGAGATGAGTTCCTCGACCCGAGCCACGTCGTTGGGAAGTCCCGACAGGGTGACCTCATTGCCGCGTACGTGGACATCCACCGAGGGGAATCGCCCCTCGATCGTGGCGAGTAGGCGGTCCTCGGGGCCGAGCAGGTGAACCATCGCGACCCCGTCGATCGGGATGCGGCGTTCGATGCGGGTACCACCGGCCGGAATCTCTCCCTCGGGAGCGGGCCCGGCCGAATACGCGTTAGGCACCAAGTCGCCCCTCTTCCAGCTTGCCGGACAGCACGTGCGCGTGCACGTGGAAAACGGTCTGGCCCGCGTTGGCACCGGAGTTGAAGACGAGTCGATAGGAGCCATCGGCGAACTCGTTGGCGATGTTCTGGGCGAAGAGCACGAGCTCGGCAAGGAGCTCGGGATCGGCGGCGGCCAGTTCGGCCACAGTTACATATTCCTCGGTTTTGGGCACCACAAGGATGTGCACCGGTGCCTGCGGTGCGATGTCACGGAAGGCGATCAGGTGATCGGTTTCAGCGACGATGTCGGCGGGAATCTCGCGGGCGATGATGCGGCTAAAGATACTCGGCTCGGTGGCTGTCATGGCTCCATCCTAGCGATCCAGGTGAACACACGGGGTGTGCGCGCCGAAGAATTCGTCACTACCAACGCCCTAACAGTGCGGTAATCACCGACAGTGCGGCGGGCCCGGCGGTCGAGGTGCGCAGGATGGTATCCCCCAGCACAACCCGGTGGGCACCGGCGCGCTCGAGCGTCTCGAGCTCACGCGGGGAGATTCCACCCTCGGGGCCAACCACGAGCACGATCGGCCGTTCATCGCTGGCCGCGCGAGCCCGCACGTGCGCGGTCAGGGCTACCGGACCGGTCGGGTCGAGAATCAGCACCTCGTGATCGGCGGTCAACGCGGCCACCCCGGCGAGATCCAGCAGATCGTGCACGTGCGCCAGGTGCGGCCGGATCGACTGCTTCGTGGCCTCGCGGGCGATCGTGGCCCAGCGGGCGCGCCCCTTGACCCTCTTCTGTGCATCCCAGCGCGAGATGCTGCGCTCGGCGGCCCACGGATACACCGCGGACACACCCAGCTCGGTCGCGGCCTGCACGGCCATCTCGTCACGGTCCCCCTTGGCGAGCCCCTGAACCAGAATCAGTTCGGGGGTCGGCAGTGGCACCTGACGCACCTCGATGGCCTCGGCCTCAAGGAGCCCCGGGGACGACTGGGTGACGCGCGCGAGCACCCGCAGTCCGGCCCCGTCGCCGAGGAAGATCTCCTCGCCCGGACGAATACGGTTGACGGTCACGGCATGCTTCGCCTCCGCACCCTCGAGGGTGACGGTGTCGCCGACGGCGGGTGCCGCGGAAAACTCACGCAGAAAGAGACTCGACATGGCTATCCGCGCAGCTTGTCGCGCAGCTTCGCAAAGAGACCCTGCTGGAACTCGCCCAGCGCCGCGGTCTTATCCTTGCGCTTCGATGCGAACTTCTCGATCAGCTCACGCTCGCGGTGGTCAAGCTTGGTCGGTGTCATCACCTGGATACCGATCCGCAGGTCGCCACGGCCGTGGCCGCGCAGCTTGGTAATACCCCGGTCGCGCACGGTGATCACGTCCGAGCTCTGAATGCCGGGCTTGATCTCTACCTCAAGCTCGCCATCGAGGGCCGAAATGGTGGTGGTCGAGCCGAGAATCGCCTCGGTCATCGGCACCTCAAGGGTGCACAGCAGGTCGTCGCCGTTGCGGCTGAAGACGTCGTGGTGTCGCACCTTCATTTCCAGATAGAGGTCACCGTTGGGGCCACCGGCGGGGCCGATCTCACCCGAGCCGGGCATCTGCAGGCGCAGGCCGGTCTCGACACCGGCGGGGATGTCCACCGAGACGGTGCGGCGGGCACGCACGCGGCCCTGCCCCTGGCAACCCACGCAGGGGTTCGCGATGATCGTGCCGTATCCGCGGCAGGAGCCACAGGGTGCCGAGGTCATGACGTTACCCAGCAGGCTGCGAACTGCGCGCTGGATCGAGCCGGAACCGTGGCAGATATCGCAGGTAACCGGCTGCGTGCCGGGCTGGCAGCAGGAGCCCTGACAGGTCTCACAGAGTACCGCGGTGTCGACCTCGAGGTCGCGGTGGGTGCCGAAGATGACCTCGCCGAGGTCTAGCTCGACCCGCAGCAGGGCGTCCTGCCCACGCTCGCGACGCGACTTCGGGCCGCGCTGCTGACCACCGCCGCCAAAGAACTGCTCGAAGATGTCGCCAAAGCCGCCGAAGCCGGCGTCACCGCCGCCCTGACCGGTCTCGCCGCGGTCATAGCGTGCACGCGCATCGGGATCGCCGAGTACGTCATACGCGTGGGTCACGAGCTTGAAGCGTTCCTGGGCATCCTCGGAGGGGTTCACGTCAGGGTGCAGCTGGCGAGCCAGCTTGCGGTAGGCCTTCTTAATCTCATCAGCCGATGCGTCCTGCGAAACGCCCAGTACCTCGTAGTGGTCAGCCACCCGTGATCCTCCATGGTGGCGACGCCGAAGCGCCGCTCAAGTTGTCTGTGTGTTGTCTCATGTCTGACACGGCAGGTGAGTGCCGCGCCAGGGGTTAGTTCTCGCCGAGCTGGCGAGAAAGATAGCGGGCCACGGCGCGAACCGAGGCGATGTTGCCCGAATAATCCATTCTGGTGGGTCCGAGGACCCCGAGGCGCGCAATTTCGCCCGCAGAGGAACGGTAGTTGCTCGCGACGATCGAGGTTTCCGACAGCCCGAAGGGCTCGTTCTCCCGGCCGATGCGGGCGGTGATGCCGAGGGTGTCGATCTGCATCTCACCGAACAGGCGCATTAGAACCACCTGCTGTTCGAGGGCCTCGAGCACCGGATAGATGCTACCGGCGAAGTCCTCCTCGCTGCGCGCGAGGTTTGCGGTGCCGGACATCACCAGGCGATCCTGGCGGTACTCGGCCAGCTGCTCGGTCAGCGCATCACAGATGCGATCGACCAGGCCGGGATGGCCGGGCAGGCCGAGCGCACGGATGCGCTCGAGCGCGCGGGAAGCATCGGCAACACTCTGCCCGAGGAGTTCGTGGTTGATGCGGATCTTGAGGTCGTCAAGGTCGGATGCATCGAGCGGCGCGACGAGTTCCACGGTGCGCTGCTCGACCCGGCCGTTGTCGGTGATCAGAACCACCAGCAACCGCACATCACCCAGCGAAACAAGCTCGACGTGGCGCACCTGGGCGCGGGCAAACGAGGGGTACTGCACGATCGCCACCTGATTGGTGAGCTGCGACAGAAGCCGGACGGTACGCGACAGTACGTCGTCGAGACCCACGCCGTCGCCCAGGAACTCCTGGATGGCACCGCGCTGAGCGGAAGAAAGCGGGCGCTGCTCGGCGAGGTGGTCTACAAATACCCGATAGCCCTTATCCGTGGGCACGCGACCCGAGGAGGTGTGCGGGGCGTGGATGAGCTCCTCATCTTCGAGCTGCGCCATATCGTTACGAATCGTGGCGGCGGATACCCCGAAGGCATGACGCTCCACAATGCCCTTCGAGCCCACCGGCTCGCGGCTGGAGACGTAGTCCTGAACGATAGCGCGAAGGACGGCGAGACCGCGTTCGGAAACCATCGAACACCTCCCTCTTCTGCCCCAAACCTTTGGAGCGACGCCACCGGACGGGATCGAGAGCCATTCGCGGGGAACTAGCACTCGACACCACTGAGTGCCAATTCTACCGCTCGGCAAGGACAAGAGCCAATCACCGCCGCGCCTCGTCCAGGGTTAATGTGCGACAAAATATGGGTGATACCCCGTAACAAGGCATATCAAATTGCCCCCATCGGGGCTATTCTGTAGCCACTATGAGCGAGAATACTGGATCACACCCGGATAACCCGGAGGAGAACGCCGCCGAGGACGCCATCGTCGACACCCCGGCCACGCACGCCACCCACGGTGGCGAGTCCGTCGCGCCGGACGCACCCGGCGCACCCGATGTCTCCGCGGCACCCCTCGGCTCCGAGACGCCGCCGGCACCGGAGATTCCGGATGCCCCGAGCCTGCCGGGTGCCCCGAGTGCGCCGACCTCGCCCGAGACACCGGGTGTACCCGGAGCGCCGGTTCCACCGCCCGCACCGCCCGCTGGCCCGGACGAGGGCGCGCATGCGGCGCCCCAGCAGCCCGCGGCCCACCCGGGTGCCGCACAGCCAGGCCAGGAATACCCGCCGGCCGCACCGCAGGGTGTGCCGCCGCAGTTCGGCGCTCCTGGCACGCAGGCCCCCGGACAGGGATACCCGCAGGGTGTCCCGCCGCAGTTCGGTGCCGGCCAGCAGGCACCGGGCTATCCCGCGCCGGGTCAGCAGACCGGCTACGGCCAGCCCGGGTATCCGCCGCCCGGCGGCGGCTACCAGCAGCCGGGCTTCCAGCAGCCCGGTGGCCAGTATCCCGCGAGCGTTCCCGCCGTGCGCCCCCTGACACCGGAAAATGATCGGCTGTGGGGTTCGCTGTCGCACTTCGCCGGTATCTTCAGTTTCCTTCCGGTTCTGATCATCTGGCTCGTTCTGCGCGATCGAGGACCGTTCGTCAACCAGGAGGGTAAGGAGTCACTGAACTTCCAACTCTCGGCCTGGATCCTGATTGTCGCGCTTCAGATCGTCGGAACGATCACCTCGTTCATTGGCATCGGCGTCATTCTGCTCTTCCTGTCTGGACCGGTCTACATCGTGGCCATCGTTTTCGCGATCGTTGGCGGAGTCAAGACCTCCTCGGGTGCACCCTACCGATACCCGCTGACCTACCGCTTCATCAAGTAGGCGTAATACAGCGAACCGGCCGGCCCCAGTGGGGCCGGCCGGTTTTCTGCACCCGGGGCGGTGCCGCGTCTATGCGCTGGCGTAGCGACTGGGGCGATGGGCGATCCCCAGGCGTTCGGAGAGCGTGGGGGCGTCGGCAGCCGGTTCGGCCTCCCAGCTCGCCAGCAGTTCCGCGGCAACCGCGCCGCTCGCGCGCAGCTCTACGCCGTCCACACCCGGATGATTGCGCCAGGCCAGAAGGGCGGCTCGAGCCCCCGATACGACATCAGCAGCGGCCAGCTCAATGCTCACCACAATGCGGGTGGGGGCTGCCGCCACGGCGGCGATTCCCACAGCCAGCGCTGCCACGGCGTTCACGGCATCCTCCACCAGCTCGGGCTCAACGAGGAGTACGTCGGCACGGGTGTCCGTGGCCTCTCCGGCCAGCGCGGCCGTCAGCGAGTGAACATCGCGTACCCGGACAAACACCGGCGGCTGCCCCTGCGGCGGTCGCGGAGTGATCAGTGGGCCACGCACACGGAAGTACGTTCCGTCGTGATCAATCGAATGAACGCGCGCGCTGTCCACGTACTGCCCGCTCTCGCGATCACGAACGGTGGCACCGTCCTCCCACGAATCCCAGAGTTCACGTAGCACCCGGGTGAACTCGGAGGCCTGTTCGGCCCGTTCGGCCACACCGAGGGTGTGAGCGGCGGGATAGAGACGGTCACCGAGCGCGGTGGCCGCCGAATCCAGCGCGACACCCGCCCGTCCGCCGGACAAAAAGTCCAGCGTCGCAATCTGCTTGGCCGCGTGAAATGGTTCCGCATAGTGGGTGGCGATGCCGGGAACGAGCGCGATCTGGTCGGTCTTGCGGGCAAGAAACGCGAGCGCCTCCCCCGCATTTGCGTGCGGAGCACCGTCGGCGGCGCGGGCGAACGGATCATCGAGGCTGAGGAAGTCGAAACCGAGTCGGTCCGCATCGCGGGCGATGCTCACCAGCACGGCAATATCCGCACCGGTTTCGCCGAGCGAATCGTCCGTGAGGGCGAGCCCAATCAGCGATGCCGCGGTCACCGCGTCACCTCAACACCCACCCGAGCGGGGCTCTCGCTCCACGCGGCGGCGCCGATCTGCCGCAGACGCTCCGTGATCTCTGGGCCACCCACCTGCCCGAGCACGCCGGCATAGTAGAGCCCGCGGGCGCTGGCACCGGCGGCGAGTGCGATGTCGTGCTCGCGGCCGAGGTCGGTGCCAAACATGGCCGGATCATCGGTATTCACGGTGACCGGAACCCCGGCCGACACCAATCCGGCGATTGGATGATCGGCGATATCGGTGATGACCCGGGTGCGCAGGTTCGAGGTGGGGCACACGTCGAGCACGATGCCGCGCTCGATCAGCTCGGTGGGCAGCGTCGGGTCCTCAAGCGCACGGAAGCCGTGGCGGATACGATCGGCACCCAGGAGATCGATGGCCTCGCGAATTGAGTGCGCGCCATCGTCCTCGCCGGCGTGCGGAACCGATGCCAGGCCGCCATCGCGGGCCACCCGGAACATGTTCGTGAACTTGCTCGTCGGGGCCGCGCGCTCGCGACCGCCGAGGCCGATGCCCACGATGCCGCGATCGCGGTATCGCACCGCATCACGCACGATCTGCTCGCTGAGCTCGGCGGGCCGATTGCGGTCCACGTCCGGGGTCAGGCGCACGAGGACGCCGGTCTCCTCATAGGCCTCCTGAATGCCGTCCGTGAAGCCGGTGAAGAGGGCGTCGGGGTCGATACCGCGCACGTAGTACTGACCGGGTGAAAAGATCCCCTCCAGATACACGGCGCCGTACCCTGCGGCTTCGCGGGCGTAGTCCACCACGACCCGGCGGAAGTCCTCCGGCTGGAAGAGCACGTCGGTGGTGACGTTCCAGACGTCGATGAAGTGGTTGAAATCGGTGAAGTTGTAGAAGCTTTCGAGCTCTTCCAGGCTCGCCACCGGCAGGGTTACGCCGTTCTTGGCGGCGAGCTCGAAGAGCGTAGCGGGGCGGACGGACCCCTCCAGATGAACGTGGAGTTCGATCTTGGGGGCCAGGTCTGCGGCGGGGGTGACGGAGGTCATCCGATGGACTCCTTGGTACTGGGGATTGCGGAGGGGGCGCTCTCCGGATGGATCATGCTGGCAACAAACTGCCGTGTTCGTGGGTGCTGCGGGGTGTCAAGAATCTGACCGGGCGTGCCCTGCTCCACGATCTCACCGGCACTGAGGAACACGATGCGATCGGCGATGGTGCGGGCAAACTGCAGCTCGTGGGTGGCGAGGATGAGGGTGAGACCGAGCTCGCGTAGCTCGCGGATGAGCGCGAGCACCTCCCCCACGGTTTCGGGGTCGAGCGCGGAGGTCACCTCGTCGAGCAGGATCACCTCGGGCTCGGTCGCGAGCGCCCGCAGGATGGCCACGCGCTGCTGCTGACCGCCCGAGAGCCGGTCCGGATACTCGTCCGCTTTGTCCGCGAGGCCGAAGCGAGCGAGCAGCGCACGAGCCTTGGCATCCGCCTCGGAGCGCGAGAGCTTACCGAGCTTGCGCGGTGCCAGCGTGATGTTCTGCAGCACGGTGAGATGCGGGAACAGGTTGAACTGCTGGAACACCATGCCCACACGGCGGCGCACGCTATCGCGCCCGCCCCGCCCGGCGTCGCCGGACACCGGTTCGCCGTGCACGAGGATCTCCCCCGCGAGGCTCTCCTCAAGCAGGTTGATGGTACGCAGAAGGGTGGACTTCCCGCAGCCGCTCGGACCGATCAGCGCCACAACCTCGTGTGGGGCCACGTCGAGCGAAATGTTTTTCAGGGTGAGGTGAGAGCCGTACGCCTGCGAGAGATTGCGGATACTCACCGCGGCGACGCCACTCATACGGCACCACCCATCCCACGTCGCAGCTGGGCGCGACGCAGCAGGTGGTCGGTGAGGCGGGTGAGCGGAATGGTGATGCTCACAAACAGCACAGCGGCCACCAGGTAGGAGGTGAAGTTGAACGTGGTGGCCGAGTACGCCTGAGCGGCGCGCGAGGCCTCCATCGGGCCGATGACCGAGATCAGGGCGGTCTCCTTCTGCAGGGCAATGAACCCGCTCATGAGCGGCGGCACGACCCGGCGCACCGCCTGCGGAAGCACGATGTACCAGAGCGTGCGGCCGTGACCGAAGCCCAGGGCGCGCGCTGCGGCCCGCTGGCTGGGATGGATCGACTCGATGCCGGCCCGGTAGGTCTCGGCGGTATAGGCGGCGGAGGTGAGCACGCACCCCACCGCACCCCAGAACAGCGGCGAGGAGCTCAGCCCCTCGATGCGCAGGGCCGGGATCCCCATGCCGAGCATGAGGATGACCAGGATCGCGGGCAGCCCGCGAAACAGGTCGATGTATCCGATCGCGAAGGCGCGCAGCGGGAAGAACACCGGCGAGGACAGGTTGCGCAGCAGCGCCAGGCCGAGGCCCACGACCAACACGATCGGTTCGAGGATGATGAACAGGATCACGTTGAGCATGAAGCCGTCCCACACCTTGGGGAACGACAGCACGAAGTGCTCGGGGCTGAGGAACGCCCCCTGGAAGGACTCCCAACCGGCCGAGGAAGACAGCCCGATGCTCAGCACCGCGAGCAGCACAACGGTACTGACCGTGGCGATGAGGGAGGATCGCCGCACGTCGCGGCGCTTCCACCACGGCGGGCGGATCAGCAGCGCGGACAGCTCGTCATCGCTCAGCTTCGGCGGGCCGGGTCTCCCCACGGGCGGGGTGGCCGGCGGGGCCACCCGATCATCGATACTCACGTGCTATCCCCTCTCGGCGAGGTGATCGTGAATCGTGCTCCCCGCGTATTCGGTGCGATACACGCCGAGTTCCTGAAGCTCGGGGATGACCCGGTTCACAAACGCATCGAGTCCGCTGGGCACCACCGAGGGGTTGACCACGAAGCCGTCGGCGGCTCCGGTCTGAACCCAGTGGTTAATCTGATCGGCCACGCTCTTTGGCGTACCCACGAAATCACGTCGCGCGCGCACCTCACCGAGGAGCGCCCGGGTGGAGAGGCCACGCTCACGCTGCAGGGAGCGCCAGGACTCCACCAGGACGCGGGCATCGCGTTCGCCGCCCACCTGTCCGCGCGCATAGCGGTCGGCGTGCTCCCAGTCGGGATCCTGGGTGGGCAGCGGGCCGTCCACGTCGAAGTCGGTAAGGTCGATTCCCCAGACCTCCTCGAGCAGGAAGACGGCGACCTTCGGGGTGACCTCCTGCAGACGCCAGTCGGCGGCGATCTCACGCGCCTCGGCCTCGGTATCACCGAGCACAAACGAGGTACTGGGCAGGATGATGAGGTCATCGGTGCGACCGGCCGCGCGACGACGGGTGCGGAGATCCTCACAGAACTCGCGGGATCCCTCGATGCTGCGGCGTCCGGCGAAGATCACGTTCGCGTGGGCCGCGGCGAGATCACGGCCCTCGGGGGATCCGCCGGCCTGGACGATCGCCGGACCGTTTCCGGGCAGCGCGGCGATGCCGCTCGCGGCCTCGCCGCCCGACCAGATTCGTGCGGTTTCGGCGAGGAAGGCATCGGCCTGCCGGTAGCGATCGGCATGGGCAACCATGCGCCCGGGCCGGAAGTTCGCGGAGGCACCCACACCGAAGCTCGTGTGCGAGGTCACGACGTTCCAGCCGGCGCGGCCGCCCGAGAGGCGGTGCAGCGTGGCCAGGCGCGTGGCGACATCTGCGGGGTCGGAGAAGGTGGTGCCGATGGTGGCGACGAGCCCGATCCGCTCGGTCTCGGCGGCGAGGCCGGCGAGCACCGTCAGCGAGTCGGGCTTATCGAGGATCGCGTGCTCCACCACGCGGCCGCGGTGTTCCTGGAGCCAGTTGGCCTCGGCGAGGAAGACGAAGTCGAAGAGACCATGCTCGGCGCTCTGAGCGAAGCGGCGGAAATCGGAGAACTCGATCTGGCTGCCGGCCTCGGGGTGACCCCAGAGCGTGTGGTGGTGGTCATTGGGGTAAAACGCACCGAGGTGCACCCGGCGCAGGTTTGCGCCGGATGCACTCTCGAGTGGGGATTTTTCTGGTGTTGCCATTATTACTGGGTGTACTCCTGTACCTCGGCGGGCAGCGGCAGCCACTCCTTTTCGAGGGCGTCGATCTTACCCTCGCTGCGCAGCTGAGAGAGGGCCTCATCCACTGCGGGAACCAGGGGGCTGTTCAGGTCGAAGACGAAGCCCATGCCCTTGCTCACGCCGTTGTCTTTCAGCAGGCCGGCGATCTTGAGGTCCTTGAACTGGTTCAGCACAACGTTCTGACCGATCTGGAGGTCCACCACGATGGCGTCAACCTGGCCGTTTTCCAGGGCCTGGGTGCTCAGTGCGACGGTGTCGAACGAGAGCACGTCCTTGGGCTTGATGGTCTGCGTGATGTAGCTGTCCTGGGTGGTACCGGCCACGGTTCCGAAGCGGTACTTGGCGAGGTCGGCGACGCTCTTTGCCTCGAGGGCCGGCGAGTTGTCCTTGGTGATCACGACGCTGCGGGAGGTGTAGTACGGGTCACTGAACGACACGGCCTTGGCGCGCTCGTCGGTGATGGAGACCTCCTGGGTGTAGAAGTCAAAGTCCTTCGGGCCCGGGGTGAACGAGGCCGCGAATGCGGTGTAGCCCCACTTCACCTGGTCCTTCTTGAAGCCGAGCTTTTCGGCCACCGCGTAGGTCAGTGCGCTCTCGAAACCCTTGCCGTTGTCCGGGGTGTTGTCGATGAACCACGGGGACCATACCGGATCGTCCACGTGCACGGTCAGGGTGCCTTCCTTCACGAGCTTCAGCTTGCTCGGGTCGCCGATGCTGACGGTCTCGGATGCCGAGGAGGAGGGCTTGGCCTCGGGAGCCGCGGACGAGGAACACGCGCTCAGCGTCAGGGCGGCCAGGGCGGTCATCCCGATCAGCGCCAGTGCGCTGCGGCGGCGAATACGTGAGTGGGTCATGCGGGCTCCTTAGGTGATTCCCCTCGCGATGCGTCGGCCGGGGTGGGGCCGCCTCCAGGGAGGAAGGGGGGATGGCATCACTTTAGGAATCTCTTCGAAGTTTTCATCATCGGTGACGTTATGTCACGCAACATTGCGCCGTGTGACGGAGGGGTATTGTGTCGCGCCCGGGGTTGGGAGGATGTCTGAATGACGTCTTTCCCCACGGCCGCGGGTGCGCACGCATCGGCCGACACCGCAATCCCCCTTTCGGTACTTGACCTCGTCCTCATTTCGGAGGGCGGGAACGCCGCGAGCGCCCTTCGCGAGGCCGTTGTGCTCGCCCAGACGGTCGAGTCGGCCGGGTATCGCCGCTACTGGGTGGCCGAGCACCACCTGTTTCCGGGCGGCGCGGGATCGGCCTCATACCTGCTGACCCCGACCATCGCGCAGGCCACCTCGGCCCTTCGCGTGGGCACCGCCGTCATCATCGTGGACAACCACACTCCGCTGCAGGTCGCCGAGATTGCCGGGACCGTCGCGACCCTGACCGGGCGTCCGTTTGACCTCGGCATCGGCCGCGGCGGCCCCACCGCGGATCAGGTGGCGCGGGGTCGACAGACCAACGCCGCGCTTGAAGCCGGCACCGTACAGCCCGGCCCGGTCGGCGAGCACCGGGTGGATGACGGCGTGGTCATTCCCTCCTGGGTCGTGGCACCCTTCATCGATGTGCGCGCCGAGCTCAATAATCGTCTGCTCAACCGTTACCCGGGCAACCCGACCGATTTTGGCGAGCAGGTGGATGACATTCTGGGCTTCCTCCGCGGCACGTTTACCCCGCCCGAAAACGTTCCCGTCACGGCCACTCCCGCCGAGGGTGCCGACGTGGAGGTCTGGGTCCATGGAAGCTCCGCGGGGGTTTCCGCCGAGGTCGCCGGTGCCAACGGTCTGCGCTTCGGGGCGAACTATCACGCGCTCCCGCAGAACATCCTCGCAACCGTCCAGGCGTATCGTGATGCCTTCGTGCCCTCGGCCGAGCTCGCTGAGCCCTACGTCGCCGTATCGGTTGACGTCCTCGTTGCCGACACCGATGAGGAGGCCCAGCGACTGGCGAAGCCGTTCGAGCGCTGGCTGCACACGATTCGCACCACCTACGTGGGCACGCCCTACCTGAGTCCGGAAACCGATGCCGCGAATCCCCTCACGGCGGAGGAGGCGCTGCTGGTATCGGATCGAGTCGCCAGCCGAATCGTGGGCTCCCCCGAAACCGTCGTTTCGCGCCTGAAGGCGCTGCGTGATGCCACCGGTGCCGATGAGTTTGTGATCACGACCCAGGCGCACAGCCTCGCCGTTCGCGAGCACTCTTACCGCCTGTTGTCTGAGTTCTGGCGCTAGGCCAGCGCCGCACAGGTCACGAGGATCGCGGCCGCATCACCCGGAAGGGGGATGTGGCCGCGATCGTCGTTTTGTCCGGGTATGCCGCCGTTTCCTTATTCCGGATGCCGCGGGCCCGCCGTAGCCTCGCAATACGGTCTTCCACACGGAGCGATGTTGCTCCCGAGGCGATCGGAGATCTGGGACCGGCAACGAGGCCGGCCCGCACACAGCAAAGGAATCGTCATGCTCAACAGAACTCACGGAAGATCCCGCACCGCCCTGGCACTCGCCGGTGCCGGGCTCCTACTCGGCCTTACGGCCTGCTCCTCGGGAATGGACGCACCCACCGAGGGTGCCGCCGGCGGGGGCACCAAGGACGGCCCCATCACGATCGCGTACCTGCAGAAGCAGGGCGATCAGCAGTACTTCGTCGATGAGGCCGAGGGAGCAAAGGCCGCGGCCAAAGAGCTCGGCAATGTCTCCATCAAGGTGGTCAACCTCGGCGTAGACGCCAACAAGGCAATCAGCGAGATGGACTCGGTCATTGCTCAGAAGGTGGACGGCATCATCATCGTGGTCCCCGATCAGCAGATTGGCCCGCAGGTGCTCGATGCCGCGAAGACCGCGGGCATCCCGATCATGGCCTCCGACGATGTCATCAAGGACGCCTCGGGTAAGGAAGCGCCCTTCGCGGGCTTCGACGGCACGGCGATGGGCACCAAGGTGGGCGAGGAGGCCGCGCGCCTCTACGCCGCCTCCGGCTGGACCGCGGACAACACCCGCATCCTCTCGGCCGGGAAGCTCGACCTGTCGGTATGCACCCAGCGCATGGACGGTGCCGAGGCGGCCTTCGCCAAGGCCGTCGGAGCGGACGGCCCGCAGGTCATCAAGATCGGCACCGACAACTCCGCCACCGATGCCCAGAACAAGGCCGGTGCCACCATCACCGCCAACGCGGGAGTGAAGAACTGGGTGGTCTGGGGCTGCAACGATGAGAGTTCGACCGGCGTGGTGACCGCGCTGCAGAACTCCGGCGTTGCGCCGGCCGACATCAACGGCGTGGGCCTCGGTGCCTACCTGGCCTGCAAGGACTGGTCCGCGGGCCAGACCACCGGCAACAAGTCGGCACTGTACATTTCCGGTGTCGAGGTCGGTAAAGCCGCGGTGAAGTCCATGGTGGACCTCCTGCGCAACGGCACCGCGCTGCCGCCAGCATCGATTGCCAACACGGAAATCGTGGACGCGAGCAACTGGCAGGAAAAGGGCGTCGCCTGCACCTAGGCCGCTGCCCGGCGGGGCCGGTTTCCGGCCCCGCCTCCCCCATCGCACACACCTTCACCGTCGAAAGGAACGCGCCATGAGCGCACACGCGTCCACCCTCACTCCGCCAGTTTCCGCCGGGCAGGTGGTGTTTAGCGCCACCGATATCGCCAAGAGCTTCGGCCCGGTGGCCGCCCTCTCCGGAGTCAGCATCGAGCTGCGCGCGGGCGAGGTGACCGCCCTGATGGGCGAAAACGGGGCCGGGAAGTCGACCCTGCTCAAGATCATTACCGGCGACTATCAGCCCGATTCCGGCGTCCTCTCCCTGCACGGTGCCGAGACCCGGTTTGCCGAACCGCGTGAATCACGCACCTCGGGGATACGGGTAATCGCCCAGGAGCCCGAGATCATCCCGCACGTGAGTGTGGCAGAGAATATCTTCGTGGGCCTGCTGGGCGCTTCCGGGCCCGTGTTTCGCCGCCGGGCGGTGCTCGAGCAGGCCCGGGAGGCCCTGGCCGAGTTCGGGTTTGCCGGAGTCATCGCCGCCGAAACCCTCGGCAGTGAGCTCTCGGCCGCCCAGCGCCAGATCGTCGAAATCATGCGGGCGGTTGTGGATCGTCCCGCGGTCATCTGCTTCGATGAACCCACCTCCTCGCTCGGTGAGGAGGAGGTTGAGATCCTCTTCCGGCTGATTCGTCGGCTGCGCGCCGAGGGCATTGCGATCGGCTACGTCTCGCACCGGATGAACGAGATTTTCCAGCTCGCCGACGCGATCACCGTGCTGCGGGATGGCAAGCTGGTGGGCACCAAGCGCACCGAGGATACCGATCATGACGACCTGGTGCGCATGATGGTGGGCCGGGATCTCTCCCAGATGTTCCATCGGGAGGCCATCGACCCCGGCGACACGGTGCTCGAGCTGGCCGGAGTCAGCAACGAGTTTGTGCACGATGTCTCACTCACAGTGGCCGCGGGCGAGGTGGTCGGCATCGCCGGTCTCGTCGGTGCCGGCCGCAGCGAGCTTCTCAAGACCATCGTGGGCGACTTCCGAGTGGAGTCTGGCACGCTGAGCATGGGCGGGACCGCGGTGCGGTTCCACACCCCGGCGGACTCCATCGCCGCGGGCATCGGGTTTGCCCCGGAGGAACGCAAGGCCGAGGCGCTGATCATGCACCGCTCGGTGCGCGACAATATCGCCCTGGCCGTGCTCAAGCGCATCTCCCGCTTCTCGTTTGTCAGCTCCGCGCGCGAGGACGAACTGGCCGAGGGATACATCAAAAAACTCGGCATTCGCACCCCGAGCGATCGCCAGCTGGTGAAGAACCTCTCCGGCGGCAACCAGCAGAAGGTGGTGCTCGCGCGCTGGCTCTCCACGACCCCGCGCCTCCTGCTGCTCGATGAGCCTACCCGCGGCGTGGACGTGGGTGCCAAGGCCGAAATCTACGCGATCATCGATGAGCTTGCCCAGCAGGGCGTCGCGGTGCTCGTGGTGTCGAGTGAGCTGCCCGAAGTGCTGGGGCTCGCCGATCGCATCTACGTCATGGCCGGCGGCCGGGTGACCGGGGTACTGCCCCGCGCCAACGCCACCGAGGAGGCAATCCTCGCCCTCGCGATGGACTAGCCGTCGCTCCCCCACTCTTCCCCGCTTGATCCTCAGGAAGGAGGCACCTCGTGCCTACCCCCACCCTCAGTAAGACCCCGCCTGTCGTCGACGTCGTTCCCGGCACCCCCGGCGTATTCCGCCGCTTTCTCACCGCAATGGGCGTGCAAAACGTCTCGCTGCTGATCGCCATCGCGTTTGTGGTGCTCGTGATCGGCAGCCAGAATCCGCTGTTCTTCACCGTGCCGAACCTCAAGGTGATCGGCACCGCGATCGCGATTTCGGGCCTCCTCGCGGTGGTCCAGACCCTGGTGATCATCATGGGTGCCCTCGATATTTCGGTGGGCTCGATCGCCGGGCTCGCCTCGGTAACGAGCGCGATGATCTTCACCTCGGCCGGGCCCTTCATCGGTGTGGTCGGGGCGGTCGGTATCGGCCTGCTATGTGGCCTGCTGAACGGCTGCATCATCGTGTTTGGCCGTGTCAATCCGGTCATCGCGACCCTCGCCACCCTCGCGGCGTATAAGGGCATCGCGCAGCTGATCTCCGATGGCCGGGCGCAGGGCTACACCGGTGCCGACCCGTTCTTTGTGTTCCTCGCCCGCGGTAGCGTGCTCGGCATTCCCACGCTGATCTGGATCCTCGTGGTCATCGCCCTCGGCGTGCACGTGCTTCTGCGATACACCACGATGGGCCGCAACATCTACGCGGTCGGTGGCAACGATGTGGCCTCACGCCTCGCCGGCATCAACATCAACCGCTACATCCTGGGCATCTACATGATGACCGGTGCGGTGGCCGCCCTCGCCGGTATCCTGATCACCGCGCGTACCGGGTCTGGCCAGCCGGTATCCGGTTCCGAGGGGCTTGAACTCGAGGCCATCACCGCGGCGGCCCTCGGTGGCGCGGCGCTCAAGGGCGGAAAGGGCACCATCGCCGGAACCATCCTCGCGGTAATCCTGCTGGGTATCCTCACCAACGGTATGACCCTACTCGGGGTCAACTCCTTCTGGCAGAACGTCGCCAAGGGTGGCCTGCTGGTGCTCGCCGTGGTGCTGCAGCAGCTGCGCTCGGGTGAGCGCCGGATCGGCCTGCCGGGCTAGCCCTGCGTCAATACAAAACCGGGGTGCGTTTTCACGCACCCCGGTTCTTGTGTGTTTGACGGCTAATAGCCCCGGTATTAACCGACGAGCGCGCGCACCACGGCGTCGGCGAGGAGCCGGCCGCGGAGGGTGAGCTGCAGGCGGCCGCGCAGCGCGGCGGGGCCCTCGATCAGACCGTCGGCGATGAGGCGGGGAATCTCGCGGCGGGCCTCGGGCTCAAGACCGGCGATGGCGATGCCCTCGGCGGTGCGGGACTCCAGCAGGATACGCTCCATCTCGCGGGTTTCGTCATCCAGAACCTCGCGGCCCAGGCCGGGCGAGATGCCCTCTGCCATACGCTGCGCGTAGGCGGCGGGGTGCTTGACGTTCCACCAGCGCACGCCACCGACGTGGCTGTGGGCACCGGGGCCGATCCCCCACCAGTCGGCACCCCGCCAGTAGGCGAGGTTGTGCCGCGAGCGGGTTTCGGGAGACACCGACCAGTTGGAGACCTCGTACCAGGAGAATCCGGCGGCGGCGAGGGCCTGATCGGCGTACTCGTACATGTCGGCCTGGAGGTCCTCGTCAGGTTCGACCAGCTCACCGCTGCGGATCTGCCGGTGCATTTTGGTGCCCGGCTCCACGATCAGTGAGTAGGCGGAGATGTGGTCGGGGCCGTAGCTGAGGGCCGCATCGACGCTGGTCTGCCACTGTTCGAGGGTTTCGCCCGGGGAACCGTAGATCAGGTCGACGCTCACCTGCAGGCCCACCTTCTTGGCCCACTCCACCACGAGCGGAACGCGCTCGGGGGTGTGGCTGCGATCGAGGGTCGCGAGGGTTTCCGGTACCGCGGACTGCATGCCGAAGGAGACGCGGGTGAATCCGGCATCCTTCAGGGTCTGCAGGTACTCCTCATCCACGGAGTCCGGGTTGGCCTCGGTGGTGATCTCGGCGTTCGGGGTAAACCCGTGGGTGTCGCGCACCGCGTGCAGCATGCGTGCGAGGTCGTTCGCGGGCAGCAGCGTGGGCGTGCCGCCACCAAAGAACACGGTGTCTACCGGGCGCGGCGCGACGCCGGCAGCATCGAGCACGCGTCGGGAGAACGCCACCTCGGCGATGGCCTCATCGGCATAGTCGACCTGCTTGGCGCCGCGCAGCTCGGTGGCGGTGTAGGTGTTGAAGTCGCAGTATCCGCAGCGCACCCGACAGAACGGGACGTGCAGGTAAAAGCTGAAGGGGCGCTCGGCACTGCCGATGCTGGCGCTCGCGGGCAGGGCGCCGTCGGTGGGCGCAGGATCGCCCAGGGGAAGTGCGCCCATCAGGCGTTCGGGCTCGCCCAGGTGGGCGAGAGTGCGCGCAGGTACGCGGTGGCGATGGCGCGGCGGCGCGCGCTTCCGAGTACCGGGAATGCCCGATACTTTGCCCCCACCGGGCGCATGAACGAGCGCACGGTAAACCACACGGAGTCGTCTTCTCGCACCTCGACGGTGAAGGATTCCTCGCCGCTCATCCGGGCGTTCGAAACCGTGCCGAAGGCGAACGACATTGAGTTCTGGTTTTCGACCAGGTACACCACGCGAATCTTTGACTCGAGGTTGTATCGACCGACCCGGCCGCGCAGCTTGGCGGTGGTGCCGGCGTCGAGGAACGGGGTGCCGTCCGGCGCGAAGCGCTGCTCGCTGTGTCGACGGTTCGGTGCGACGGCGTTGCCCTCGTCATCGAACTGGATGCCGGTGTACTCGTTTCCGCTACCCGGACGAATCTCGGACACGTCGATTCCGGCGTCGCGCTGGGCGCCCCAGCTCAGCAGGGTCGCGACGGCGGCCTCGTAGCGTTCTCGACCGCTGCCCAGGCGAATGCTGTCCTCCGCGGGAACAAAACCCTGCGGCGGGTACTGCATGAGGTCGGCGGCCTGAGTGGCGCCAACCGCTGCGTAGTCGACGGGCTGGTCTTCGAAATTGCTGCGGCGCATCCCCTGCTTCTTTTCTGTCTGCTTCGATCCGCGATCAGTTCTGGGCCACCGGAGGGCGTAAATACGCCGTTCCGGGCGGCGGGTAGGTTTCAGTCTAACCCGACCCCGCCGCCGGAAGGCGTTACTTCTTGCCCTTACCGGTTTCGGTTTCTCCGGACAGCGCGGCAATGAAGGCCTCCTGGGGCACCTCAACGCGACCCACCATCTTCATGCGCTTCTTGCCCTCCTTCTGCTTTTCCAGCAGCTTGCGCTTACGGCTAATGTCACCGCCGTAGCACTTTGCGAGGACGTCCTTACGGATGGCGCGGATGGATTCGCGGGCGATGATCCGGGCACCGATGGCGGCCTGGATCGGCACCTCAAACTGCTGACGCGGGATCAGCTTCGAGAGGCGCTCGGTCATCAGTACGCCGTACGCGTAGGCGTTGTCGCGGTGCACGATGGCGCTGAAGGCGTCCACGGCCTCACCCTGCAGGAGGATGTCGACCTTCACGAGATCGGCTTCCTGCTCACCCGAGGGCTCGTAGTCGAGCGAGGCGTAGCCCTGGGTGCGGCTCTTGAGGTGGTCGAAGAAGTCGAACACGATCTCGGCGAGCGGCATGTTGTAGCGCAGCTCGACGCGGTCTTCACCGAGGTAGTCCATGCCGAGGAGCGAACCACGACGGCTCTGGCACAGCTCCATGATGGTACCGACGTAGTCCTTGGGCGCGAGGATGGCGACGCGCACCATCGGCTCGGAGACCGAGTTGATCTTGCCGGTGGGGAACTCGCTCGGGTTCGTCACCGTGACGACCTTTTTGTCCTCGGTGGTGACCTCGTAGATCACCGAGGGTGCGGTGGCGATGAGGTCGAGACCAAACTCGCGCTCGAGGCGCTCGGTGATGATTTCGAGGTGCAGCAGGCCGAGGAATCCACAGCGGAAGCCGAAGCCCAGCGCGACCGAGGTCTCGGGCTCGTAGTTCAGCGCGGCATCGGAGAGCTTGAGCTTGTCGAGGGCCTCACGCAGGATCGGGTAGTCCGAACCGTCGATCGGATACAGACCCGAGAACACCATGGGCTTCGGGTCGGTGTAGCCGGGCAGGGCCTCGGTAGCGGGCTTCTGCGCGTGGGTGATCGTGTCACCAACCTTGGAGAGGCGAACGTCCTTCACACCGGTGATGAGGTAGCCCACCTCGCCGACGCTCAGACCCTTGGAGGGTACGGGCTCGGGCGAGGAGACACCGATTTCCAGGAGGTCGTGGGTGGTGCCGGTGGACATCATCTGCAGGCGCTCACGCGGCTTCAGCGTGCCGTCCACCATACGAACGTAGGTGACCACGCCGCGGTAGGCGTCGTACACCGAGTCGAAGATCATTGCGCGCGGTGCGGCATCCACGTTGCCTACGGGGGCGGGGATGTCGCGAATCACGCGATCCAGCAGCTCTTCGACGCCCATGCCGGTCTTGCCGGATACGCGGAGGACATCCTCGGGCTTGCCGCCGATGAGGTTGGCGAGCTCGAGCGCGTACTTGTCCGGGTCGGCGGCGGGGAGGTCGATCTTGTTCAGCACCGGAATGATGGTGAGGTCGTTCTCCATCGCGAGGTAGAGGTTCGCCAGGGTCTGGGCCTCGATGCCCTGGGCGGCGTCGACCAGGAGGATGGCACCCTCACAGGCGGCCAGCGAACGGGAAACCTCATAGGAGAAGTCGACGTGACCGGGGGTGTCGATCATGTTCAGTGCGTAGGACTGGCCCGCGTCATCGGACCAGGGCATACGTACGGCCTGGCTCTTGATGGTGATGCCGCGCTCGCGCTCGATGTCCATGCGGTCGAGGTACTGCGCGCGCATGTCACGGTTGGCAACGATGCCGGTGATGCCGAGCATGCGGTCTGCAAGCGTCGACTTTCCGTGGTCGATGTGCGCAATGATGCAGAAATTACGGATGAACTCCGACGGGGTACTCGCCGGCTCTAGGGCCTTTACAGCTTGGGGGCTCACGCGTTCCTCTGGTTGTTAATGGTCACTGATAATGGGACTGCTCAAAAGTTTGGTGCCGGATTTCCGGGCGCGGACGCACTGGTCCTTGCGGCCATTCTCCCACGAAAGAAGCTGCGGGGGCGAATGCGCACCGCCGCGCTCCCCTCTGATGTTGCCGGTTCCGCCAGGTTTCGACGCGCCACGGGGTCACGGTTGGGCGGGATTGGCGAGAACTGATAGACTCGGGTCTTGACTTGCGTGCGGAGTATCCACACGAAACAGTCGGACGGCGCCCTCTCTCGCTAACCGACACTCCCATTCGGAACAAACGAAAGACTAACTAAAGTGGCAAACATTAAGTCGCAGATCAAGCGCATTGGTACCAACAAGAAGGCTCAGGAGCGCAACAAGGCCGTAAAGAGCGAGCTGCGCACCGTCGTCCGCCACACCCGTGAGGCTGTCCTCGCCGGTGACAAGGACCTCGCCGTTTCGACCCTGCGTACCGCTTCGAAGAAGCTGGACAAGGCCGTCAGCAAGGGTGTTCTGCACAAGAACCAGGCTGCGAACCGCAAGTCGGCTCTGGCCAAGCAGGTTGACGCACTGCTCGCCAAGTAATTCTGCTTTCTAAAATCCCCGCTCTCTTCGGAGGGCGGGGATTTTTGCTGTGCGCGGATAACAAATCGGCCGCTCTCCTGATGGGGAGAGCGGCCGAGCGTATCCAGAGTATGGCGGCTAGCGGGCCAGGCTGCGCCCGCGGCTCGCGATCGCGGTAACCATGCGTTCGAGGGCGAACAGCGGGTCTCCCCCGGCACCCTTGACGATGCCGTCGGTTTCGGCGATGAGGCGGATGCAGGTGCCGAGGGCGGCGTCGTTCCAACCGCGGAGATCGCGCTTAGCGCGGTCGATCTGCCAGGGGGCGAGGCCGAACGCGCGGGCCATCTGGTTGCTCGGCACGCGGGCCGAGCTCACCTTGGCCATGGTGCGCATCTTCATCGCGAAGGCCGCGACCATGGGTACGGGGTCGGTGCCGGAGTTGATGGCCTGACGCAGGCCCAGCAGGGCCTCACCGGTGCGTCCGGCGATCGCGAGGTCGGCCACCGCGAAGGCCGAGACCTCGGCGCGGCCACCGTAGTATTCGGCGACGGTCTGTTCGGTGATGGCGCCGGTGGTGTCGGCCATCAGCTGGGTGCAGGCGGCCACGAGCTCGGCGAGGTCACCGGAAAACGCCGACACGAGAGCACGGATGGCATCGGGGCGGGCCTTACGCCCGGCGGTGGCAAACTCAGCGGCCACGAAGTCGATCTTCTCGGCATCCTTCTTGAGCTCGGTGCAGACCACCTCAATGGCGGTGCCCTGAGCCGCACGAATGGCATCGAGTAGGCGCTTTCCGCGCACACCACCGGCGTGCCGCAGCACCACGGTGGCACCCTCGGCGGGGTTTTCGAGGTACGAGATGGCCTCGGTCAGGAAGATATCGGAGCACTTCTCCACCGCATCGATGCGCACAAAGCGCGGCTCGCCAAACAGCGAGGGGCTGGCGACGGTGGCAAGCTCACTGGCCACGTAGGTGTCGGCGGTGAGTTCACTGAGCTCGAGGCTCGGATCCTCCGCACGGAGCAGATCACGCAGCAGCCGAATGGAGCGGTCGGCGAGGAAGCCCTCGGTGCCGCTCACCAGCACGACGGAGGCGGGGCGAATCTGGTTCCACGCAAGCTGTGGGATTGCGGCATTCGAAGCCGTCTTTGCTGCCGTTGCGCCGCGGGCTGCCGCCACAGTGTCCTCCGTTTCGCGATCGGGAGCCGGAGGGCTCCAACAATCGTCCTCCCCCAGACTACCGGCTCCCCCAGACAGCGGTTCAGGACAGGCCGTACGCGCCACCACACGCATCGCGTCCTCCCCGGCCACACGGAGTCCCTATACTGATCGAATCACCATGGCAGCGAGACGAATCGGGTAGGAATGCACGTACTGCGCTCTCTGGGCGTGAACACCGGTATCTCCACCGCTGCCGGCCTCACCCCGGCGAATCCAGGAGGGGCCACCCGAACCCTTCTCACCTCCATCTCGCGCGTCGTGCTCGGTGCCGCGGCGGTCTGGCAGTCGGTCATGGTGCTCACCACCCTGGTGTCGCTGGGTCTCGGCGGGTGGCCGGCTGCCCTCGCGCAGGCCATGGTCGGAGCCATCGCGCTGCTCGCCATGCGCTCACGACGCCTCTGGCGCGCGATTCCCCTGGCAATGTTCGCCGCGGGAACGCTCAGCTACGTAGCCAGCGGGGACGTGGAGTCCTCACTCGTCTTTGCCGCCTGCTGGCAGATCAACTTCGCCTCGTGCTTTGCCGGGCTGCTCCTGCTCCGCCGCTCAACCATTGGGCTCGTCGCGGGCTCAGCCCTCGGGACCGCCGCGGTCATCGTGGTGTTTCTGCCCGACTGGGGCGTCCAGCTTCCGGTGTCCATCGTGGTCACCCAGTGCTCCATCATTATCGCGATCCGACTGGGAATCGCCGGGCTCCTCCGGCACGCGGACGGGGTGGAGCAGAGCGTTCGGGCGGCCGACGGGGCCGCACTCCGCAACGAATCGCTCCGCTTTCAGAGCCAACGTCTCGCCGAGGACTCCCGCGTCCTGCACGACACCGCAATTAACACCTTTGCCGCAATTGCCAGCGATAGCACCAGCACACACACTGCCGCACGGGTGCGGGAGCAGTGCGCGCGAGACGTCGACCTCCTGGACGCGCTCCGCGGCACCCGCGCCCGCGAGGACTCCGCGCGCCTGCACGATGTTTTCACCCAGCCCGCGCTTTCCACACGGCGTGAGGGCATCGACGATTCGGAGATCATTCGGATCGAGTCGCAGCTCTCTCAGCCAACCATCGCCGCGATTGTGGGGTGCGTGCGTGAGGCCGTCACCAACGCGGCAAAACACTCGGGCGCGCCGCATGCCACCGTTGAGGTGACCCGCAGCGCCACGGCGCTCCGCATCGACGTGAGTGATGACGGCGTCGGATTTGAGGCGGGCTCGGCCAACATTCGCGGAATTGGTGCCTCGATTCTTCAGCGCGCTCAGGATCACGGGTTTACCGCCGCCGTACACGGAACACCGGGAGCGGGCACCCGGGTGATCCTGAATATAGATCTCGCACCACCCACCGATGACACGGCGCTCCTCCCCGAGGTCGGCGACCCGTCCACCTCGGCCCGCGCCGTGCACCTGCGGTCGGGGGCCTACTGGGGGCTCGGCGTGACGATGGTGAGCGTGGTTCTGGCCCTCGCCGGTGCCACGGATGTGGACTACGCGCTGGTGCCCATGATCGGGCTGATGTTCGTCTCCCTGGGCCTCACCCGCGTGCCCGCTCTGCGCCGCGGCCGAGTCCTTCTTCCGCTGATCCTCTCGCTCAGCACCGTCGTGGTATTCCTCCTCTCCGCGCGGGCAACCACGTTTGGGCTCGTGGGTGCCGTGCACTGGCAGGCGCTCGCGGCCACCGGCCCATTTGTGCTGCTCCTGGCTCACGTGCGCCAGCGGCGCTGGGCCGTCCTCGCGGCCTCGCTGTGGGGGTTCGTCGTTGTTGCCGGGGCGGCGGCCGTCCTGCCCGTATCGGCAACGGCGGCGCAGATCGTGATCATCGCCGGGGTGGTGGGGCTGGGGTTTTCCTCGGTCTGGGCTCTCTTCCAGGGTTTTGTCACCCACCTGGCCGGGGTCGAGGCGACATCTCGGCGCGACGCACTCGCCCTCCGGCTGCGCGGGGCGCGGGAGATTGCCGCCCAGGAGGGATACCGGCGCTGGATGGACGCGGGCCTCGACTCCGCCCTCACCCTGCTCCGCGGGATTCGAGACGGCGTGCTCCGCCCCGAGGCGGCCCCCACACGCGCGGCATGTGACGAGGAGGAACGCTACCTGCGCCAACTCGTCCAGATCAACCCCGAGCTGGTGTACCTGAGCGCGGTACTCATGCCCCTGCCCGGTCGCGCACGCGAGCGCGGGGTCCCACTCGCCCTGCGTCTCGGTGATCGCGATGCACCGGGTGAGCGGGAGGCCCTCACCATCGCGGAGCTCATCGACGCTCAACTGCGTGTTCGGCCCGCCACCGGTACGCTGTCGGCTACGATCTTTCCGGTGGAGGGCGGCCTACGCCTCACCCTCACCGGCCCCGATCTCATCCTTCCCGAGATCCCGCAGGCCGAGGTTCACCACCGCCGTCTCGGTACCGTCGATTTGGCCGAGATCACCTTCACCCCCACCCCCTCGCCCCCATTCGGCGCGGAGTCCCCCACCACGTCTGCAGAAAGGCCGGCATGAGCGAGCAGGACACGAGAATCGCCCGCGTTGCCCTCGTGGAGGATCACCTCCTCCAGCGCACCCGCACGGAGGAGATCCTCTCCCGAACCGGCGAGTACCGCGTGGTGTTCAGCGGGCCAACGGCTCCGGATTTTGTGCGCTGGGTGGAGTCCGTGCCGCGCGAGGAGCGGCCGCACCTCCTGGTTCTCGACCTCATGGTGGATCGTCAGCCCAGCGTGAGCCCCGCGCAGGTCGAGAAGATGGTACGAGCGGGTCTCACGGTACTCGTACTCTCGGCCCTCGCCTCGCCCGTGCTGGTGCGTCAGGTGTTACGCGCGGGTGTGGCCGGCATCGTGGGCAAGCGCGACAGTGAGGACGACATCCTCGCCGCGGTGCGCGCGGTCCTCGCGGGCGAACAGTGGATGACCACCGAACTCGCCACGGTCATCGCCGGCGACCCCGAGCGTCCCGCACTCAGCGTGCAGGAGGAGCGGGCGCTGGTCCTGTACGCCTCCGGCCTCAGCATTGAGGAGGTGGGCACCGCCATGAACATCGGCCGAGAAACCGCCAAGCAGTACCTCGACCGGGTGAAGAAGAAGTATGCGGGGGCCGGTGTCTCCGTGCGCACCCAGCTCGACTTTGGGCGGGTGGCCTGGGCGGAGGGCTACCTGGATCCCTCGCTCCCGCAGGCCCCCTAGTCGCCCCTTCACCCCCCTTCCTTCTCGTCACTTCGGTGCGCAAAGACCCCTGCGTGGGGGTCTTCTCACCCAGTGTTCACCCACCACACGGCGAATTGTCAGTATTCTTTTGCTGTCCCACCCTCCCGAGCGCAACAACGGTGTATTCACGCGCTCCCCCGTTCGCTTTGAAGGAGCCGCTCCATGGCAACCACACCCCGCCGAACATCGCGCCGGCTCGCCAGCTGGCTCGGAGCCGCACTGCTCGCCCTCGGCGCAGTCGCCGCCCCCACGGCGGCGCTTGCCGCTGGCACACCCGGTGGCCCCGCCACGACCGGCGATTCCGTCTACGTTGGTAACCGAGTTGGCTACTCCGGCACCGGAATCTTCCCGGTGTGGTTTGCCGGGGCCCCCACCGGAGACACCCCGGATGCCTGGGCTTACTGCGTCGAGCACGACGTGGACGCCCGCAACGATGTCACCGGAACCATTGGAAACCTCAACGCGTTCCTCGGCATCAACTACTTCACCAACCCGGCCGTGCAGAACAGCGTGCAGTGGGTCCTCACCCACGGGTTCCCCACCCTCAGTCTGACCGATCTGGAGAAGGCCGTCGGCATCAGCAACCTCGCAAAGAACGATGCCATCGAGGCCACCCAGTACGCGATCTGGCGCTATACCGACCTCAACTTTGACGCCAGCTGGCGCTGGGAGACTCCGAATTCAGAGGCCGTCTACTGGTATCTGGTGAATGGCGCCAACGCACACCCCGGCCCCGTCGAGGTAGCAGCACCCGCCACCGCCTCGATCACCGGCCCGTCCGCCTCGCCGCGCGCCGGCACCATCGCCGGACCGTTTGTTGTGCGCACAAACCAGGCCACGGCCCGGGTCTCCGCGGGCGAAATTCAGCTGACCGACGCAGCGGGCGTCGCGATTGACGCGGCGAACGTTCGCGATAACCAGGCCGTCTACCTGGACCTCCGTGAGCGGAAGACCGCCGGCACCACGGACGTCACGGTGTCCGCAACCGCGAGCGGCCCCACCGGCCAGATCGTCTCGGTGCCCCTTCCGGAAAACAGCGTCCCGACTGCCGAAGAGCACGCGCAGACCATTATTCTCACCCGGGCCAGCGATTCCGCCTCGACCGCAAACCTGGCCGTTTCGTGGTCTGCGGTGAAGGTGACGGACCCGACGGTGGCCCCGACCGAGTCGTCGAGCCCGTCCGGCCCCCCGACCCCCGGTTCCCCCTCGCCCTCCCCGACCAACACCGCTCCCTCCCACACGCCCTCCCCGGGCACGCCCGGCAGCACCCCGAACGAATCGGGTGCGCCGGGCACCCCGGAGGGCGGCCAGACCCCCGGTACCGGAATTGAGCTTCCCCACACCGGTGCCTCCGCACCCGGAATCGTCGCCGGCATTGCAGCCCTCCTGCTACTGCTCGGAGCCGCGGGTGCCCTGACCCGTCGTCGCACACAGCGCAACGGCTAGTTCCAACACCGAAAAACGCCCTGCCCTCCGTATACGGAGGGCAGGGCGTTTTTCACGATCGGAGTTAGAACGGGCGTGCGACGTCGGTGAGGTGCTCGCCAACCTCCCCGGAAAGCGTCACATCGTCCGGATTCAGGGCGCGGACCGGGGCACCCTCGGTGAAGTCGCACCGGTCCAGGTCCAGCCAGAAAAGGTTGGGGGCTGTCGTCAGCTCGAAATAGTATCGACGAGCCTCGAGGCTCACGACGGTGCGATACTCGGTGTTGTAAAGCCCGAAACCCTCATACGGTGCGCCGAAGGGAATGGAGACGTTGCGGGCGATTGCCAGCACCCCCGCCACCGCCCCACGCTCATCGCTCGGGTGCGGCAGCAAGTCGGTGAAGTAGGACGCCCGCTGAAAGCGCGCTTCGGGATTGACGTTGCCATCGAGCGGCGACCGATCATTCGGTGCCGAAAAATCCTGTTCGAGGAGAATCCGCAACTGCTCCTGATACGGCGGCTCGTTAGTCAACACGGTAAATCGGCGATCACGGTGAATGCTCACGACCCCGCCCAGAACCTCGATAATGGCCGAGTCTCCCGAGGCATCCTCGATCGCCAGATGGGTGGACGCCCGATGCCCGTGGGCCTCAACCATAACCAGCTGCACCTCACCGAGCAGCAGCACCGCCTCCTCAACGGTGGCCGCCATGTCCAGCAGATACTGCGCCCAGAGGTGCACACCAAGTGCCGGCCGGGCCACCGCACGGTCACCAAAATCTGTGTCTTCGAGGTAGAGCAGGTGCGCGGCCAGGCCACGCTCATTGACGCCGTCTGCGGTTCCAACACCGTAGATGGTGGTGATTACCGATCCGTAACGGGAGGTCCAGACCAGGCCGTTTTCGGTGATTTGTTCCCCGCCAATAATGGCACCGTCGTGTTCAAGACCGCGGGGCAAAACGAAAATCTGCGGGAACGTGGAGTCCGGCCAGTCCATAGTGCGCGCCACCACAAACGGCGACGAGCGGTTCCAAAAGATTCGAGTACACATGATTTCTCCTTAACTGGGATGGCCCGCTGCGTGAGTAGCGGAGTTTCAGATGGCAAAACGCAAAATGCCCGCGGCGGCAACGCCCACCGGGAGATCCGCGGCCCGAACGGCCAACACGCGACCGTTACCCGCAAGAACACGGCGAGCCAGCTCTTCAAGCACGTCGTGCTCGGTGTCCTGAAGCAGCAGGGCACCCGAGTCATCAATCGTTCCGCGCACCTCGGCATCCATATCAACGGTCAGAACGCCGATGGCACCGTTGCTCGCGGCCCGCGCAAGATCACTCAGGTCACTCAGCGCGCGACCGCTGCTCCGTCGACTGTTGAAAACATCCTGCAGATCGGCACGTTCGGCGTCATGCAGGCGGTCAAGGATGGAGCGTGCAGCGGTGGCAAGATCGGCGGCACTCACCTCGTCGGGATTACCCGGAATAACCTCCTCGGCCAGCGCATGATACCCGCTGAGGTTGCGATAGATGCTCGCCAGCGGCTCGGCGGCCGCAATGATCAGGGGCAGCGAACTCCCCGTAAGCAGGGGGCGCAGCGCGTGATCGACCGCCCGGGCAAACTGCGTGAGACGCACCTTCCGCCCCTCATCGCCCTGGATCCGGCCATAGGCCGACCGTCCACCAATCGAGCGCAGCCCGACGGCCTCGGCAGCGCTGCCGGGAAGCTCGGAAACCGGAACCTCCCGCGCCGGCGCGTCCGCGGAGACCTCCACCAGCCGGGCACCGTTTTGAGAGAGCGCGAGAACGTAGGCCGCCTGCGGAAACGTGACGGCCCGCAGCAGCGGAGTGATGGTAAACCGATCGGTAACCGAAACATACTCGGTGAGCTCATTCGGCAGCCGAAACTCGATGATTCCCGTCGGAGTCGCGAAAACCGCGAGACTTCTCCCGACATGTGACCAAAAATCGGGATCATTGAGAAGCGCGTCGAGCCGTTCGTCCAACTCCTGTCGCGCATGTTCATCCTCGGCGAGACGCCCCACCCGCTCAAGCGCGCTCTCAAACAGCCCTCGGGCGCGAAGCCGATTTTCCTCCGCATGCGCCGGAATCGGGTTGGTAGGCATATAGATGCTCACGCTGAGATTCTCGCGCGCCGCCGCAATACGCTCGATATCGGTCGGGGTTGGCATATCGATGTGCACGGTGATCCTCCTGGGCTATCGCGTTCGATTTGTCACCGACTCTACGAGCGAACCGGGCGCGCGAAACGCCCCCTACCTAGGGGATTCACCCGGACCACACCACACCACCGCCACACATCCAACGCCCAGGGGATTCACCACACCGCACCGCAGCCGATCAGCCGCGCGAAAGGATCGTCCCCGAAGCGGAGAGCAGTATCTGTTCCGAGCCCGCCCCACCCTGCAGTACAACGCTGAGTGCCGAGCGTCTTCCGCTCGGCAGGCTGCGAACCGTGACCCTGCCCGCGGTGACCTCTCGCACCAGTTCGACGACGGCTTCGGCCAGGGTGTCGGTCATCCCGCCACCGACCGTCGGCTCCCCCAGCACAACCACCGTCACGCCGCGATCACGCAGCAGCGCAAACGCGGCGACCAGGGCCGGATGCTGAAGGTGAGGTGCCCGAATCCGGTCCCGGATCGCGGCCTCCGTACGTACAAGCGCGACGCGCATAGCGGCATCAATCGGCGTTCCTCGAACGATCTCCTCGAGCAGGGGTGCTACCTCGGCGCGAATCTCGGCGAGTTCCCGGCGCGAGATGCGCACGGCCTCATCCGCCGCCGCCGCATTCTCCGCGGCTCGGGCGGCCACGCTGCGATGATCACGCTCCCGCCGCACGATCAGTTGCAAGCCCATCCGCCACGCCGCAGCGGCTACCACGCATCCGATCGGTACCCCGAGCAGCACGGCAAACTCCCCCGCGGTCGCTTCCCGGGCCACACCCCAGACGGCGATGCCGCCGATCACGAGCGTGCTTCCGATCGCCCCGACGCGCGGATTACCGCGCGGTATGACAAACCCGACGAGGTATGCGGCAAAGTACAGCAGCTCGGTTGCGGCGGGATCCGGTGCGCGGAGGAGCGTCACCGCCACCAGGTAGAGTGCCGATATCACCAGCATCGTCGAGCGCGCGGCCGTGAGCGGTAGCCGCCCGGGAGTGGTGAGCAGCAGGCATCCGACCAGAGCTGCCGCATACGCCGTTGCATTTATGGGGTCGAGCGGGCTGAAGTCGCCGTCCATCAGCCCGAGCCACACGTTGCAGGCCCAGACGAAGAGAAACACCCAGCGCGCCTGCTTCGATCCGAGGCCGCCCGACTGCGTATGCGCGGGGATTACCTCGGCCACGAGATCACCACCCGGGTACCTCGTTCGGGCAGTGAGGTGACCCGCGCTTCCCCGCCAACCTCGGCCATTCGACGAACGATGCTCTCCCTGATGCCCAGCCCGTCGTGTGGGTGTTCGGGATTGAATCCCCGCCCATCATCAGAAACTCTGATCTCCACCTTCCCCTGGCCGAGCAGGACCTCGACCGACCTGGTTGCGCCGTCTCCGGCGTGGCGAATGCTGTTACGCAGCGCCTCCGCGGCGGCCAGGGTGGCGGCGCTCGCAACGTCCGTGGGGATCGACCCGGCCCCCAGTTCGGCCCGCAACTCGACCCGATCATCGATTCGCCGCAGATCGAGAGTCATGACGTCATAGGCACGCTCGAGTGTAAGCGTCGGCGTAGCCTGGTGCGGTGCACCATCGGCGGGGTCGTCCAGGGCCGAAAGTGCCACCGCCGCCGTGCGCTTCAACACCATCGGGGGCACGCCCTCGGTCTGAATTGCCGCGGCCATCGCCGAGAGCACCTCATCGTGAATTACCCGGGAAACCCGCGCATGCTCACGCCCCCGCGCGCGGGACTGCGCCTGATGTTGCCGTTGGCGATGCATCTCTCTCTCCTGCATACGCAGCCGTGTGAGCTGAGCAAACACCGCCAGAAAGATGACCACGTAGAGGACGTTGCCGAGCTGAATGGGGGTTTCTCTCAGCACGATAAACGGAACGGTTCCGAGGAAGAGCAGGCTCGACAGCGCCGGAGTCGCTGAGATCAGGAGGGAGGCACAGACCGCCGCTACCGGGCGCAAAGACAGGAGCAGCATGGCGACCATGGGCGGTTCGAGCGTCGAGATCCACGATGTGACCGTCGGCTCATTCGGGGAGATCATCGCGGGCACCCACAGAAACTGCAGCGTCGTATAGAGCGGCGGAAGTACCCGGCAGAGCGCCCGCACAACACCGATGGGGAGGACGAGAGCCCCCGCGGCGAGCACAATGATGCCGGCAATAATTACGAAGCCGCCGGCATTCCACCAGGGCTGCCACAGCGCCAGCTCATCAAATCGGAAAATCGCCTGGTCGAGGAAAACGACACAGCCGCCGATCGCAAACAGCCAGCTCAGTGTTCGCTCAATGCCGACATCGGTCTCGGTTTTAGGCCTGAATATCATCGCTCGCGGAGAGCAGCCCGTCCTCAAGGGCGCGCAGGTGCAGGTCAATCTTCGTGGGTGCGGCGCGGCCCGCCTCCGCATACTTCGCGCGGATGCGACGAATGTGATCGAGCACGGTTTCCCGCGAGATATACAGCAGCGAGGCCACCCTCTCAGCGGTTTCTCCCGCGGCATAGTGCCCCAGCACTTCGGCCTCCCGAGGCGACAGATGGACACGTACAAACTCGGGATCGAAATCGATGGCGGCGGCCCAGTCGGCCGAGGCCACAACCTCACCCCGGATCATCGAGCGCACCGCGCCGACGATATCCGCGGGGAGCTCCGACTTTCGAATCATGCCGGCCGCACCGGCCCGCGCGGCTTCACGAATCAGCGAGGGGCGATCGCCGGATGTGTAGACCAGGATCGGCACACCCAGTTCCGATATTCGACGGATGTTTTCGGATGGCGTGCTCTCATCCGCGAGCTTCAGGTCGAGTAGGACGCCGTCAAGATACTCGCCGTGAGACATCAGTTCCGGGACCGTCGTGGCCGTCGCCGTCACGATCATGTCGGGTTGCGCGTTGAGGATCGAGACCACCCCGAGCATCACGGCTGGGTGATCATCGATGATTCCGATTCGCGCGCGCACGTCCGATGTCCCTTCGTCCTGGTGTGGGCCCCACCGCCGACCCGCAGAAACGACAGGCTCAGTGGGCTATTTGGCGGTTGATGCCTGAAATCATATCCCAACGCGGGACCGCCGTTACCGTGCCCTCATGCCCGCCCGGCCCCCATACCCAGGGGATTTTCCCTCGCCCGGGGGCGCGCCGCGATGTGAGGAACCGAAATCCTGCCGGAGGGCCGTTCCCCGCATCTAGGGGCCACATTATTTGGTGGGTTCGGAGCGCACTCGAACTAAATATGCTCGGGATCACCTCGATTGGGCATCACCCGCCCACGGCGTTCGAGGGTCATCTCATAAGGAGTATTGAATGTCTTTCTGGTCGACGATCTGGGACACCATCTGGTGGTTCATCACGATCTTTGTGTTCATCGCCTACCTCATGGCGCTGTTTTCAATCATTGGAGATCTGTTCCGTGACCGGAAGCTCAACGGCTGGTTCAAGGCCATTTGGTTTGTCTTCCTCATCTTTGTGCCGTTCCTCACCGCGCTGATCTACCTGATTGCGCGCGGCTCCGGTATGGCGGAGCGTTCGGCCGCGGTGCAGCGGGATGCGGAGCAGGCGGCGACCACCTACATTCGTTCCGTGGCCGGGGTCTCACCGACCGCCGAAATCGCTCAGGCGAGGCAGCTCCTGGACTCCGGCTCGATTAACCAGGGCGAATATGACGCGCTGAAGGCTCGTATTCTGGGCGACTCCGCCGTACGCTAATCGCGTGAACAACTTCGAACCCTCGGCGGCTGCGTCGGCTCGGCCCGACGCGGCCGCCTCGGCCGTGCGCACCGAGTCGCGTGCGCTCTATGCGGCACTCACATCTGCGGTGGTCGGCGGCGTGCTCGGCCTCGTGCTGGGCCTGACCCGGCCGCTTCCGCTCGTCGGCGAGTGGTCTTTCGGCAACCTGGCGGCGATCGCCGCGGGGCTACTCGGAGCTGCCGCGGCGGCCACCGGTTACGCCCTGGCACGCCGTTCCCCCGGCCAGGAGTGGCGACGCGAGGTGCCATCGCCGCTCACCATCGTGAGCTTCAGCGGCGTGGTGATCGTTCACGGCCTGCTGGCATCGCTCACGACGCTCGCGACTTTTCTCCTCCTGGGCCGAGGATTTATCGGGCTGATCCTTGATCCGTTCTGGTCCGTGCTCCTCATGGGAACGACCACCGGGCTCACCGCCTGGATCATCACCCTCTCGGTCTCTCGTCTCACCACCGTGCGCATGTCGAGCCTGCTCATGGCGTTTGTTGGGCTGGGCACCCTGACCTCGATGGTCACCGCATCCGATCCCGACTGGTGGCGCACGCACTTCAGCCATCTCGGCACCTTTGGTGACCTGTCAAGCCTGCTGTTCAACGGCACCCTGATTGTGGGTGGCCTGATGGTGACCGCTTTCGCCATCTATGTTTCAAACGACATGCGACCCCTGGTCGACGCGGGCCAGCTGCGCAGCCGCACGAGCCCGCGAACCGTCGCGCGCCTCTTCATCGTTATGGGAGTAATGCTGGCCGGCGTGGGAATCGTGCCCGTGCACGTCAGCCTCCTCATCCATAACGTCTGCGCTTCGGGCATGGCCGTCGCGTTCGGTGCGCTCCTGATCAGTGGCCCTCGGGTACTCGCGGGCATGCCCCGGGCCTATTTTGTCGCCTCCTGGTTGTTCCTGGCCGCAATGCTCGTCTCCGTCGCGCTGTTCGCGATGGGGTTCTTCGGTTTGACCGCGTTCGAGATTCTGGTCTTTGCCATGGTCTTCGGCTGGATGGCCGTATTCATCCGTTTCCTTGCCACCGCGAGGCCCGACTAGGTCACTTTCCGCGTTCCATTCCGACGTACGAGAGCCGTGGCCCATCGGGGGTGTTCAGGATCAGTACCGTGCCGTCGATATCGGTGCGGCCCGTTCGTACGTTGCCGCGGGCAAGGACCTCGATGATCTCGCGTCGCGGGTGTCCGTAGCCGTTGCGGGCGCCCACCGAAATCAGCGCGAATCGCGGGCGAATGGCGCGGTAGAGCTCGGGATCCTGATCGGCGCTGCCGTGGTGGGCCACCTTGACGATGTCCGTTCCCGGGGCCAGACCCCACTCGGTGAGCACGGGGAGGAGCATCGATTGGGCGCCCGCTCCCAGGTCGGCGAGAAATACCGCGCTCATGCCCTCGCCGCGAAACCCCCACACCACGCCGGCATCGTTCGGGCTCATATCGAGGCCGGGCAGATCACCGGATGTGTGCCCGGCACCGTTCTGCTTCGCGGGTACCGCGCGCGGTGCCGGAGGCCAGAACACGTTCCAGCGCAGGGTGCCGAGGGTGCCGGAATCCCCCTCGCGGGCGACCGTCGTCCCGGCCCCGAGGGATCTCGCCGTCTCGACGTTTCCCGGTGTGCGCGGTGCCGCGATGAGGGCGGTGTCCACGCGTCCGGCAATCGCTGAGATGCCACCGGCGTGGTCGGCATCGAAGTGGGTGAGCACAAACAGGTCGATGCGGGACACCCCGAGGAGGGACAGGCAGCCCGCGAGGACCTCGGGATCCGGACCGGCATCGATCAGCGCGGTCCTCCCCGAAGAGCGCACCAGGATGGCATCTCCCTGTCCGACATCACAGGCGGCAATGGTCCAGCTCCGCGGTACTCCCGCACGGGCGAGGTGGCCGGGCAGGATCGCGATGGCCGTCACCAGGGCGAGCGTCATGGCCAGGGACACTCCCCAGCGCAGCCGCCGGGCTCGGTGGAGCAGCAGTCCCAGCAGCAGTGCCGTGACGAGCAGGAGACACAGCGCGCCAACCAGACCGGGAAGCCAGGGCAACTGAGTACCGGGCAGCGCCGAGAGGGTGCGCGCGACCGCGATGATCCACGCTGTCGGCAGCCAGGCGACCCAGGCGAATGCGATACCCGCCGGCAGCCAGAGTGCCTGGGCGAGACAGGCGAGCAGCCCGAGTACCGTGGCGATGGGGGCCGCCGGTGCCGCCAGAAAGTTTGCCGGTATCGCGGTCAGGGATATTTCCGGACGCAGCAGGATGAGAATGGGACCGCAGGCGAGCTGAGCGGCGAGCGGCAGCGCCAGCGCGAGTGACAGCCAGCCGGGGAGCCACCGCGAAAGGAGTGCTGTGAGGGGCGCGCTGAGGAGCAGGATCCCGGCGGTAGCCGCGACGGAGAGCGCGAATCCAAAGTCTCGGGCGAGACCCGGATCGATGAGGAGCAGGAGGGTGGCGGCCGTGCACAGCACGGGGAACCCTCGCCCAGGCCGGCCGCCAATCAGGAAGATGAGCACGATGGTGGCCATGACGGCGGCGCGCAGGACGCTCGGATCCGGACCGACGAGCAGCACAAAGCCGCCGAGTGCACCCAGTCCGATGGCGATGCGCAGGCGCCGTCCGGCACCGAGCAGCGCCGCGAGCCAGGAGGCTCCGGCGATTACGACCGCACAGTTTGCCCCGGACACCGCGACCAGGTGGGTGAGCCCGGTATCGCGCATCGCCTGGTCGAGGTCTTCCGGTAGCTCCGAGGTTTCTCCGATGGCGAGGCCAGGCAGGAGCGTCCCGGAGCTGCCGGGCAGCGGTGCCGCGGCACGCACGAGCCCGATACGCAGCCCGTCGAGGCCGTCCGTCAGGAGTGCGAGGGGCGTGCGTTCGCCGGCCTCCGGTAGCACGCGCTGTGAGCGGGCGGATACCCAGGCGATCTCGCGGGTGCCCGGATCCGTGGGGCGCACCGTCGCGTCGATCTCCAGCGCGGTACCGGGCCGGACGGAAGCAAGGTCTGCGGCGATCAGGAGAACCGGGACGTCACTCGGTTCGCCTCGGACGGTCTCGGTGCGCGCCGCCACGAGCCAGCGAGGTTCCCCGGAGAATCCCGGGGCGAGCGTGCGAGGACGCCCGGATGTCCGTACGTTGAGGGCGAACGATGGAGCGCCCGCGGGTGCTGCCGCGTAGCCGTCCCGGGGCGGTAGCGTCTTGCGGCCATCTGGGAGCTCCGATAGAAGGGTGGTGAGCGCATCCGATGCGCTGTGTGCCGCCTCGGCCGCGATCGTGAGGCTACTCGCCGGGGCGACGAAGACCAGTGTCGCGACCACAGCCGTGCGGATGATGCGCCGCACGCTCGCGAGATCTTCTGCCTCGAGCTCCCGCCCCTCAGGAGCGCTCACCTCGCCCATGGCACGCGTTCGTCGCAGGCGGTTTCTGCCTCGCACCCATCCGATCGCCATCGCGAGGACCGCGACCGTGCAGATTCCGATCGCAACTAACTCGGCGGTACGGGCCGAGGCGAGCGGTAGCGCGAGGCAGATACCCCACACGGCGATCAGGGCGGGGAGAAGCCGTGTTGCCCCCGGGAGCCGCCCCGGGTCGAGGAGGCCCCAGAGATTCCGCTCGCCGATACTCGCTCGGCGCGCGAATCGGGCCGGTCGCGAAGTTTTGTGCCCACTCACAGACTCACTTTCTCGCGCAGTGAGGCCATCATTTTTGGACCAAACCCGGAAACTCGACCGAGATCGGCAACGCTTCGGAACGGCCCGTTCTCCGAACGCCACTCGATGATGCGTGCCGCCAGCGCGGGGCCTACCCGCGGAAGGGTTTCGAGCTGCACCGCGGTGGCGTTGTTCAGCGATACCTTTTGAGGTACCGCGCCGCCGGCCGCCGTATCGCCACCCCCCAACGCGCCAGCCGCACCAGAGTTTCCAGCCGCACCGGTGTTTTCGGAGGGACCAGCCACGGGCTCCCCCATCGCGGGTACGCGCAGCTGCTCGCCGTCAACGAGCTTGCGAGCGAGATTGACCGCGGCGATGTTCGCCTCAGGAAGGGGGCCACCCGCCACCCTGACGGCATCATCGAAACGCGCGTTAGTGGCCATCCGATAAAGCCCCGGAGCCGAGACCGCCCCAACCACGTGCACCATGAGCGCATCTTCGGGCTCGGCCCCGCTCGGTACCACCGAAGACGGCGCTGTCGATGTCTCCGACCCTGGCCCCTCTCGCAGTAACTCTGACTCCGCTTCCAGAACCGGCGCACCCACCTCGGGGTCTCCTGCCGCGGCCGTAGCGGAGTCGAGTGAGCGAAGAACGAATACCCCGCTGGCCAGTGCCACGACGAGCGCGATGGCGAGGAGAATGCGATGCGTATCTGAAAGGCGCCACCAGAGCTCTCGGAGGCGGAAGAGGAGAGCTCCGACGCGTGAGGGAGGTACGCCCTCGGCCGTTTTCAGATCGGTGCCGAAGCTCGTGGTGTCGGGCGGATTTTGGTGGGGATTGAAGGGAGCGGTCATGAGATCTACGCTAGGCGGGGCGAGGGCGGAGTGCTCGGATGGCGGGGAGATTGTGGAAAGGCACGAAGGCTCATTGGGTTGTGGAGCGTGCACAACGGGGCGGCCTCCCCGCAGGAAGACCGCCCCGTTGTGATGAGCGAGTACTACGCCTTGATCGCGATGTTCACGAGCTTGGGCTCGCGCACGATGACCTTGACGATCTGGCCCTCACCGATGGCGCGCTTGACGCCGTCGGAGGCGAGGGCGATGGCCTCGAGGTCGGCGGCGGAGATGTCCGGTGCGACGTCCACGCGGTCGCGCACCTTGCCGTTGACCTGGAAGACCGCGGTCACGGAGTCGGCCACGAGCAGGCTCGGGTCGGCATCCTTCCAGCGCACCAGTGCAACCGGGGCAGGGAAGCCCAGGTTGGACCACATGTCCTCGGCCGCGAACGGCGCGAAGATGTTCAGGGCGGTGGCCAGGACCTCGGCGGCCTCGCGTACGGCGGGGTCGCCGGCACCGGGGCCCGAGTCGATCGCGCGACGGGTCACGTTGGTGAGCTCCATCAGGCGGGCGACAACCACGTTGAACTTATACGACTCGATCAGCGCGGGGGCGTCGGCCAGGAAACGGTGGGTTTCGCGGCGCAGCGCACGGTCACCGTCATCGGCAATGCTGCCGGACGGGGTGGTGACGTCCTTCGAGATGCGCCAGGCGCGGGCGAGGAACTTGGCGGCACCGGCCGGGGAGACATCCGCCCAGTCGATGTCGTCCTCGGGCGGGCTGGCGAAGGCCATGGTCACGCGCAGGGCGTCGGCACCGTAGGCGTCCAGCTCGCCGGCGAACTCCACCAGGTTGCCCTTGGACTTGCTCATCTTGGAGCCGTCCATGAGCACCATGCCCTGGTTCAGCAGCGCGGTGAAGGGCTCCACGAAGTCAACGTAGCCGAGGTCGTGCAGCACCTTGGTGATGAAGCGCGCGTAGAGCAGGTGCAGGATCGCGTGCTCCACACCACCCACGTAGTGATCAACCGGTGCCCACTTCTTCGCCTCGTTGACGTCGAAGGCCACCTCATCCGAGTTGGCGGACAGGAAGCGCAGGAAGTACCAGGAGGAGTCCACGAAGGTGTCCATGGTGTCCGAGTCGCGCTTGGCAGGCTTGCCACAGGTCGGGCAGGGCACGTTTACCCAGTCTTCGGCGGCACCCAGCGGGCTCGCGCCCTTGGCCTGCAGGTCGAGGCCCTCGCTCTCCGGCAGCCGCACCGGCAGCTCGGAGGCGGGCACGGGAACCTCGCCGCAGTCACCACAGTGGATGATCGGGATCGGGGTGCCCCAGTAGCGCTGACGCGAGATTAGCCAGTCGCGCAGGCGGTAGTTCTTGGACGCGTGACCGAGTCCGCGCTCCTCCAGGTCGGCGATGATCGCGGGGATCGACTCGGCCTTGGTCAGGCCGTCGAACTTCCCCGAGTTGATCATCTTGCCGGCGCCGGGCAGCGCGATGCCGCTCTCGGCCGGGTCGACCACGGCATCCGCGCCGTCAACCGGCTCGGTCTCGACCACGATGCGCACGGGCAGGTCGAAGGCCTTCGCGAAGTCGAGGTCACGCTGGTCGTGCGCGGGCACGGCCATGATCGCGCCGTGACCGTAGTCGGCCAGCACGTAGTCGGAGATCCAGATCGGCAGTTTCTCGCCGTTAACCGGGTTGATCGCGTAGCGGCCGGAGAACAGACCGGTCTTCTCGCGGTCGGTGGCCTGGCGCTCGATGTCGTTGGCCTTCTTGACCTCTTCCAGGTAGTCCTGGAACTTCATTCGGGTCTCGGCGTCGGCCTCGGCCACCAGCTCGGCGGCGAGGTCGGCATCCGCCGCGACCACCATGAAGGTGGCACCGAACAGGGTGTCCGGACGCGTGGTGTACACGGTGATCGGCTCGGCACGACCCTCGATCTCGAAGGTAACGTCGGCACCGTTCGAGCGGCCCACCCAGTTGCGCTGCATGCTCAGCACCTTGGACTGCCAGCCCTCCTCCAGGAGGCTCAGGTCATCAACCAGGCGGTCCGCGTAGTCGGTGATCTTGAAGTACCACTGGTTCAGCTTCTTCTTGGTGACCAGTGCGCCACAGCGCTCACAGCGGCCGTCCACAACCTGCTCATTGGCGAGCACGGTCTGGTCGTTGGGGCACCAGTTGACCGGGCTGTCCTTGCGGTAGGCCAGGCCCTTGTTGAACATCTCGAGGAACAGCCACTGGTTCCAGCGGTAGTACTCGGGGTCGCTCGTGTGAATCTCGCGGCTCCAGTCGAAGGAAGTCGCGTAGCGGCGGAAGGAGGTCTTCTGCTGCTCAATGTTCTGGTAGGTCCACTCGCGCGGGTCGATACCGCGCTTGATGGCAGCGTTCTCCGCGGGCAGGCCGAAGGAGTCCCAGCCGATGGGGTGCAGCACCGAGAACCCCTGACCGCGCCAGTAGCGCGCGAGCACGTCGCCCAGCGCGAAGGCCTCGGCGTGCCCCATGTGAAGGTCTCCCGAGGGGTACGGGAACATGTCCAGCACGTACTTGCGCGGTGCATCAGCGGGAACGTCGGCCGTGTTAAACGGCGCAAGCTTGTCCCAGATCCCCAGCCAGCGGTCCTGGATGGCGGAGAAGTCGTACTTCTCGTCGATGTTGGGCTCGTTGGTGCTCACAAAACTCTCATTCTCAAGCGATTTCGGGCGGCCCGGGGCGATGCTCGGTAGCCACTCACGTGAAGGACACACGGCTCTCGGCAGAGAACACGTATCCGTCTAGGTTACCGCGTCTTGGGGTCTCTCGGGTGCCGCGCACCGGGCTCGGCGCGAACCGAGCGGGCACCTGCGCTACGCGGGCTCGGCAACGCCCAGCACGCGCAGCAGCGCCCGGGCCTTCAACAGCGATTCGGCATACTCCCGCTCCGGGTCCGACAGGATGGTGATCCCGCCCCCGGCACCCACTCGGGCAGCGCCCGGCTCCACCAAAATGCTGCGGATAATCATCGACAGTTCGAGGGGGCCGCGCGCGTCCCGATAACCAAACGCCCCCGCGTAGGCACCGCGCGGGCCGCGCTCCAGCGCGGCAAGGTGCAGCATCGCGCGGTGCTTCGGTGCGCCGGTCATCGAGCCCGCGGGGAAGGCGACGCGCAGGAGGTCACCGACCTCCACCTCCGGGCGCAGCACTGACCGCACGGTGGACACCAGCTGGTGCACCTGGGCGTAGGTTTCCACGACGTGCAGTTCGGAGACCGTGACCGAGCCGAGTTCGCTCACCCGGCCCAGGTCGTTGCGCATGAGGTCCACGATCATCAGGTTCTCGGCGCGCTCCTTCTCATCCGCGACCACCTCGGCGGCCAGCAGGGCGTCACGCTCGGGGTCGGCATCACGGCGGCGCGTACCCTTCACCGGACGGGTGGTGACGACCCGTGCATCGTCCACCGAGAGAAAGGTCTCCGGGCTCGAGGACACCAGCGCTGAGTCGCCGAATCGAAGGTAGCCACCGCGATCGGTGGGGCTCAGCGCGCGCAGGCGAAGATAGAGCGCCAGCGAGTCGAACTCCCCGGTGACCGTGACCTCGTTGGTCAGGCACACCTGGTACGCCTCGCCCGCGGCGATGAGGGTGCGGCAGCGTTCCACCAGGGTGCGATACTCGGCTGCGCTGTGCCGCCAGTGGGCGGTGCTCGACTCGGCGGTGGGCAACTCAGCGGCAGGCAACTCAGCGGCAGGCTCCTCGCCGAGCCCGGCGAGGAGCGGGTTCCCCACGGAGCGCTCAACCGGGCTGGCCCAGCGCGGATCCTCCGCCAGGTCTTCGCGCTCAATCAGCGTGACGGTGCGCGCCGCGTGATCAAATGCGAGCAGGCGATCGGCCAGCATCCAGCCGGCATCCGGCAGCGCGGCGGGCCGGGAATCGGCCGCGGGTGCCCCCACCAGCTCTGCACCATACTCGTATCCGAGGAATCCGATCCATCCGCCACCAAATCCGGGCACGTCCGCGGCCGTTACGGCCGCGCCCTCGAGCACGGATTCCAGCACCGCGTGAAGGTCGGGCAGGCTGGCGTCGGGCGTCAGGGTCTGTGCCACCGCATCGCCGGCGTGCACCAGCACGGAGTTCGTGGGGCGATGCGCCGTCGCGACCGTACTCGCGATTCCGAGGTAGGTAGGGCCGCTGGTCGCGCCGGCACCGGCGTCCAGCCAGAATCCGAACCGCTCCTCGGCGAGGAGGCCCTCGGCCACGCGTGCGGGGTCGCGCCACTCCGGCAGCACGCGGGCTCGATAACGCAGGTTCACCCTCGTAGTTTAGCGAGCCCGGCCGGGGCCGCCGAACCCGGCACTAGCGTGCCGAAACCAGCGCACCCGCCTCGATCCGGAGTCGGCGGTCGAACAGGTCACCGGCCACATCGGCGTGGGAGATCAGGATTACCGTGCGTCCGTGGGCGCGTGCCGCGTTGACGAGGTCGGCGATCAGCGCGGTCGCGAGGTCTCCCTCCACGCTCGCCGTGGGCTCATCCAGCACGATGACGGGGAACTCGTGCAGCAGGGCTCGCGCAAGGGCGAGGCGCTGGGCCTGACCGCCGGAGACGAGCGCACCGCGCTCCCCCACCCGGGCCGAGAGGCCTCCGCGCTCGCGCATCCAGTCGCCGAGGCCCACCTGATCGAGGATCACCTCGAGATCCCTATCGGTGGCGGTGTCGTGGGCAAACAGGAGGTTCTGGCGGATGTCCTCGTCAAAGAGGTAGGGCACCTGCTCACACAGCCCGATCTCGTTACGAACGGTATCGGGGTGCAGATCGCTGAGCTCAACCCCCTGCAGCCGAATCGAACCGCTGTAGTCGATGAAGCGCACCAGGGCGTGGGCCAGGGTGGTCTTTCCCGCACCGCTCGGCCCCTCGATCAGCAGGCTCTCGCCCGCGCCGATGCTGAGGGCATCGATGCGGAGCGCGGGTTCGGTGGCACCGGGGTGGCGGATGGCCACGTTCGAGAGCGTCAGCAGGTCGGCATCGGCCACCGGCACCAGCTCGGTCAGCCCCACCTCGGCGGGCACATCGGCCACACGCTCGGCGTCGGTGGCGTTCGCGATGCGCTCGGCGCTCGAGCGCACCTGACGCCAGGCACCGAGGGCCAGCGGAACGTTCGCGACCACCTCAAAGACGGCGAGGGGCACGAGTGCGAGAACCGCGAGGCCCGGGCCCGAAAGTCCACCCTCCTGCAGCACCGGAATAGCGCTGATCATCGCGATCGCAATCGCGACACCGGTGAAGAGTGCGATGGCGGCCGCGGCGATACCCGTGCCGCTGGCGCGCTTGACCAGGGAGTTCGTGAGGGCCCGATCCGCGGCATCGACCCGGGCGCGTGCCGCTGGTTCAGCCCCGTAGGCCACGAGCACGTCGAGCGCGCCGAGGTAATCCACCAGGGCATCGAGCAGCGTGGCGCGCTGCGGGGCGAGCGAGCGCTCGGCCCGGGCGGCAACCACGCTGATCGCCCAGGCACTCAGCGCGAAGGTCAGGATGAGCGCGAGGGCGAGGCCGAGCGCGGCCCCCGGCGAGAGGAACGCGACACCCACGACGGCGACGATCGAGACGCCCAGCGCGGTCAGCAGTGGCTGAATGACACGGAGACCGAGGTTCTGCATCTCGTCCACATCGGAGACCAGCGTGGAGAGCAGGCTTCCTCGACGCGAGCGGGCGAGCCCGGCCGGGGCGATCGGGAGCAGGCGTTCAAGCAGCCCGACCCGGACGGTTTCGAGCTGCCGGAAGGCCGCCTCATGGCTGAACAGGCGATCGAGGTAGCGGAAGAATGCGCGGCCCAGGGCGAATGCGCGGACGCCCACGATCGCCATGTTGAGGTACATGATCGGCGGCATCTCGGATGCCCGGGTGATGAGGTACGCGCTGCACGCCATCAGCGCCACGGTGGAGAGGGCCGATCCGATTGCGGCCAGGAGCCCACCGGTCGCGTATTTTCCGCGCGGGCGGGCGGCCCGCAGCACGTCGCGGGTGGTCACCGCGGTGCGCGTGGGCGACGTCGTCGCGGTGGCTGCGGGGTTCAGGGTGTCGCTCATGCGTCGACCTCGATCGTCTCGGCGGCGGACACGGATACGGGTGTCAGGGAGATGCGGGCGTCGGCCCCGGAGAGGAAGGCCTGACGGTGGCTCAACACCAGGACGCTCACACCCGTCGCGGCCAGGGCGCGCAGGTTCTGGACGAGTACGTCCTCGGTGGCGTGGTCCAGGGCCGAGCTCGGCTCATCCAGGATGAGCACCGCGCAGTTTCGGCGGCGCTGCCGGTACAGGGCTCGGGCGATGCCCACCCGCTGTGCCTGGCCGCCGGAGAGACCGGCACCGGCCACACCCAGGTCGCGGGCGGGGTCGAGATCGGTCGCGGCGGCGGTTTCGAGGGCCCAGGCCAGGGTCTCCGGATCGGGAACGTCATCGCCCAGGGTCACGTTTTCGGCGATGGTGCCGGCGGTGAGGCCCGGGCGCTGCGGCGACCAGGCGAGCCAGTCGCGCTCCCCCGCGGGTACGCCACGGAGAGAAGCGCCGTCCCGGGTGATCTCACCGACGTAGTCGGTGAATCCCAGCAGTGCACCCACGAGGCTCGACTTGCCCACGCCGCTCGGGCCCGAAAGCACGGTCAGGGTGCCGGGAGCAACGGTCGCGGTCAACGGTGCGTGCGCGAGCGGGGCGTCCGCCTCGTGCTGGGCGCGCACCTCGACGAAGGCGATGCCCGGCGTCGCGGAGTCGGCGGATGCCAAGACCGCGCGAGCGGCACCCTCCGGCAGCACGGCAGCCGCATCGAGGATCTCGAAGGCGTCCTCGGAGGCTGTCACACCCTCGGCTGCGGCGTGGAAGTTGGTGCCGACGTTGCGCAGCGGGAGGAATACCTCCGGAGCCAGCAGCAGTACAAAGAGTCCCACGGAGAGGACCATATTGCCCTCGACCAGGCGCAGACCGATCCCGACCGCAACGATCGCAACGGCGAGGCTCGACGCCAGTTCCAGCACAAAGCCGGAGAGGAAGGTCACGCGCAGCACCTTCATGGTGGCGCGACGGTAGTCGGCGGTAATGGTGCGCATGCGGTCGGCCTGGCGGTGCTGGCGACCAAAAATCTTGAGGGTGGCGAGGCCACCGAGAAGGTCAACAAAGCCGCGCGAAAGCTTCCCCAGGGTGTCCCACTGGTTGCGCTGGATCGACTGGGTGGCCCAGCCCACCAGCGCCATGAAGAACGGAATGAGCGGCAGGGTGACCACCACGACGATGCCCGACACCCAGTCCTGCCACCAGATGACCACCACGAGGATCGGGGTGACCAGGGCGGTCAGGATCAGCTGCGGGAGGTACTTGGCGAAGTAGTCGTCCAGGGCGTCCATGCCGCGCCCGGACAGCGTGGCCACGCTGATAGACCCGCGACGGGCCAGCCAGCTCGGACCAAGCTTCCGCGTGGCGTCGAGGATCTTTCCGCGCAGCTCGGCCTTAACCCGGCCGGCCGCGCGCATCGAGAGCGTCTCGCTCGCCCACACGGTGAGCGCGCGAACCGCAGCGACCCCCACCAGCGCGCCGAGCCACGGGCCGAGGACAGAGAGCGAGTCTCCATCCAGGGCCCCGGTCACGATCCGGGTGAGAACGGCGGCAAAGCCGATCACACACGCGGTCGTGACCAATCCAATCAGTGTCTGAGCCGCGAGGAAGACGCGGATTGAACGGGCATAGCGCAGCAGGCGGGGGTCAAGCGGACGCATCGTGAATTGGACCCTAGTGGGCCGCGGCCTCGATCGTCGCGTGGGTAATCCGCTTGCGGAAGACCCAGTAGGTCCAGCCCTGGTAGAGCAGGATCAGGGGCAGGGCGATCACGGCAACCCAGGTCATGAACTCGAGCGTGTAGGCCGAGGAGGACGCGTTCTCGATCGTCAGGCTGTTGGTGGCCGGGTCGATGGTCGAGGGCATCACGTTCGGGAACAGCGTCACGAACAGGGTCAGCACGGCGGCGGCGACGGTCACGGCGACGGCGGCGAAGCTCAGTCCCTCCTTGCGGAGGTAGTTGAGGGCAACGGCACCGATCAGCGCTACCGCGGCGATGGCCGAGCAGACGATCGTGGCGAGTTTGAACTCGGACATGATGATCGTCCAGACCAGGAAGCTGGCCGCGACAACGATGGTGATGATGCCCACCTTCACCGCGAGCTTCTGGGCCCGAGCGTGCAGCTCACCGTCGGTCTTCAGCAGGATGAAGTACAGCCCGCTGAGGAAGAACAGCAGCAGCGTGGTGATACCGCCGAGCAGCGCGTAGGGGTTCAGGAGGTTCCAGAACCCACCCACGTAGTCGAACTTCTCGTTCAGCGGGACACCGCGAACGACGTTTGCGAATGCGACACCCCAGAGCAGGGCCGGGACAACCGATCCGACAAAGATCATGGTGTCGAACGCGCGCTTCCAGCTCTCGTGCTTGCGCTGGTGGCGGTACTCGAACGAGACACCGCGCAGAATCAGCGCAATCAGGATGAGGAAGAGCGGCAGGTAGAACCCGGCGAACAGTGTGGCGTACCACTCGGGGAACGCCGCGAACAGACACGCACCGGCCACGATGACCCAGGTCTCGTTGAGATCCCATACCGGGCCGATGGTGTTGATCAGAACGCGACGCTCAGAGTCTTTCTTCCCGAGGAAGGGCAGCGAGATGCCGACACCGAAGTCGAATCCGTCGAGGATGAAGTAGCCGATGAACAGGGCACCGACGATCCAGAACCAGAGAACTGCAAGATCCATAATGGTTTCCCTTACCTAGTAGACCGTCGCGGTGGGCACCGGGGTGTCCGAGCCGTCATCTGCGGTTTCCACCGGTGCGGGACCGGCGACGGCTGCCTTCTTGATGAGGCCGAACTCCACCACGGCGAGAGCACCGTAGACGATCGTGAATCCGATCAGGGAGATCAATACCTGCACACCGGTGAGCTCGGGCGATACGGCGTCCTCGGTCTTGAGCAGACCAAACACGATCCACGGCTGGCGACCCATTTCGGTGAAGACCCATCCGACGGACATCGCGAGCAGCGAGGCCGGGAAGGACCAGATGGCGACACGCCAGACCCAGCGCTTGGGGCTGCGACCCTTGCGGGTGACGAACAGACCGACGGCGGCGACGAGCATGTGGTACAGGCCCAGACCGATCATCCAACGGAACGCCCAGTAGGTGATCCAGATGGTCGGCGAGTAGGTGCCCGGACCGAACTTGGTCGAGTAGGCGGCCTGGAGCTCGCGGATACCCTCAACCGTTCCATCGAACGAGTGGGTGGACAGCAGCGAGAGCAGGTACGGCACGCGGATGGAGAACAGCTCGTGCTGGCCGTCCGGCGTTCCGAAGGTGAAGATCGAGAACGAGGCGTCAGCACCGGTGGCGGTGTTGTAGAGCGCCTCGGCGGCGGCCATTTTCATCGGCTGGGTCGCGACCATGGCGAGCGAGAGCTGGTCACCGAAGAACATCGTGGCCGCACCGGCACCGAGCATGGTCCAGAGACCAAACTTGAGGGCCGGACGCATGGTGTCGAGGTGCTGGTTACGCGACAGGTGGTAGGCGGCAACCGCGACGATCAGACCGGCACTCACCATGAAACACGCGGCGATGGTGTGCGGGAATGCGGCGAGGGCCACCGGGTTGGTGAGCAGGTCACCAATGCTGGTGAGCTCGGCGCGCCCCTTTTCGGCGTTGATCTGGTAGCCAACCGGGTTCTGCATGAACGCGTTGGCGGCGATGATGAAGTAGGCAGACAGGGCGGTCGCGAAGGCGACGCACCAGATCGAGGCGAGGTGGAGCTTCGGCGAGAGCTTATTCCAGCCGAAGATCCAGACGCCGATGAACGTGGCCTCGAAGAAGAACGCGAGCAGACCCTCCAGCGCCAGCGGGGCACCGAAGACGTCACCCACGAAGCGGGAGTAGGTGGACCAGTTCATACCGAACTGGAACTCCTGCACGATACCGGTGACCACGCCCATGGCGAAGTTGATCATGAAGATCTTGCCGAAGAACTGGGTGAGCTGCAGGTAGTGCACCTTGCCGGTCCGGTACCAGGCGGTCTGGAAGATGGCAACGGTGGTTGCCAGACCGATGGTCAAGGGGACAAACAGGAAGTGATACACGGTGGTGAGACCGAACTGCCACCTGGACAGTATCAGCGGATCGAGAATTTCGTTCATGTCACAAACGCTCCTGGTTTACGCAAGACGACTACGTGGACTAAGCGACCGTCAGCTCCGTGCAGGGAGGTAATTCCTGTGGTGAGACCTGTCTTGTTGACCCTCACACTAGCATGTTTTGACCCTGTGGTCTGACCACACGTTTCGCATATTAACCGACACGGTGTCGCAATCCCCGAAATGGGTGCCACCGCTCCCCCTCATTGGGTGACGGATTCATCTACAGCGGGGGTAACTGCCGTAGATTAGGGGAGTGAACGATTTCCTCGGCGGACTTCTCGACCTCGTCCAAAGCGTTGACCCGGTACTGCGCACGCTTCTCGCGGGCATCGGGATGATGCTCGAAACCAGCGTGCTGGTGGGACTCATTGTGCCCGGGGACACCATAGTCATTGTCGCCTCCACGGCTGTGAGTGGGCCGGTAGAATTCGTGTCCATGGTCCTCGCGATCATCGTTGGCGCTCTCCTTGGCGAGTCCATCGGCTTCTGGCTCGGGCGCACGTTCGGCCCGCGCATTCGGCGCAGCTGGATCGGCCGCCGCATCGGCGAAGACAATTGGCGGCGCGCCGAAAACTACCTCGATCGCCGCGGTGGCATCGCCGTTTTCCTCTCGCGTTTCCTCCCTGTCCTCCACTCCCTCATTCCCCTGACCGTGGGAATGAGCCGGATGACCTACCGTCGCTTCCTCGCCTGGACCATCCCGGCCTGCGTAATCTGGGCGCTCGCCTACGTGGGTGTGGCCTCCGCCGCCGCCGGAACGTATCGGCAGCTCGCCGATCAACTGCACGGTGCCGGATACATTTTTGTGGGCATCATCGCCGTGTTCCTGCTGGCCGTCTACTTGATCAAAAAGTTCATCGGGCGACGCGAGGCTGCGCATATTGACGGCACCGACGCACCGGAGGACGACAAAGCATGACAGAATTGGTCCGTGCCCACGCCTGACCATGACGACACCGCACGTCACTCCCCCTCCGCGATGGTCTCGGCTACCATTCATCGCGCCGCCAGAATTGACGACGCCATTCTGGCCTGGCGCGAACGCCGCGGGCGTAAGCGTGGCTGGCGCGGAACGGTGGTTCCCTACACCGGTTATGGTTCGACCACCTGGGTGCGCGTCCTCTGCCGTGTGCTGCTGAGCCGCGGCACCGAGCACCCGCAGACCCTCGAGCAGAACTCCTCGCGCCGCATTCGCGGCTGGCGCTCGTTCATCACCGTTCCGGTGGTGGATGCCGAGGTCATCGTGACGGTAGCCGGCGTTGAGCACCGCCTGAGCGCCGATCGCGGCGGTCTGATTGACGCGGTGATCCCCGCCGAGCTTGCTCCCGGCTGGCAGCGCATCACCCTGGCCACCGAGGGTTCCGCCCCGGTTCCCGCCGACGTTTTTATCGTGGATCCCGCCGCACGCTTTGGCGTGATCTGCGATGTGGACGATACGGTCATGGTCACGGCGCTGCCGCGTCCGCTCGTGGCCGCGTGGAACACCTTTGTCTTGGATGAGCACGCGCGGGTCCCCGTTCCGGGTATGGCCGTGTTCCTGGATCGCATGGTGCACGCGCGGCCGGGCTCCCCCATCATCTACCTCTCCACGGGTGCGTGGAACGTTGCGCCAACGCTGAATCGCTTCATGTCGCGCAACCTCTATCCGGCCGGAGCGCTGCTCCTAACCGACTGGGGCCCCACCGTGGACCGCTGGTTCCGCAGCGGACGCGACCACAAGGTGCAGAATCTTGATCGTCTGGCGAGCGAGTTCCCGAACATTCGGTGGCTGCTCGTGGGCGACGACGGCCAGCATGACGAGGACCTCTATCGCGACTTCTCTCAGGCTCACCCCGGGCAGGTACGGGCGATTGCGATTCGCCGAATGTCTACCGGCGAGGCCGTGCTTGCGGGTGGCCGTAGTCGGCACGACGATGCCGAAGATACCGAGAGCGACGGCGTGCTGCGCCTGTCGGCTCCGGATGGCGCGGGCCTGCTCGCGCTGCTGAAGAACGCGCACCTGCCGGACTAGTCCCCGGCCGCGCATCAGGAGCGGGGTGACGCGACCTTCGCGACACGCCCCGGTAGCACGCAGGTGGCATCGGCTACTCTAAACAGCATGCGGCTGACCTCTTTGATTCGTACGAGTGCGCGCATCCCCCTGCTCCAGGCGCTCAAGACGTCGATTGCAACGGTGGTCGCCTGGTATGTAGCCTCGGCAGTATTGCCCTCACAGATGCCGGTGTTTGCGGCGGTGGGTGCGCTGCTCGTGGTGCAGCCGAGCCTGCACCAGTCGGCCGGTAAGGCGATCGAGCGCAGCATCGGCGTTGTTGGCGGGGTGCTGATCGCGACCGGGGTGAACCTGGTTTTTGGTCTGCAGAGCTGGGCGATCCTGCTGGCCATTGTGCTCTCGATCATGGTGGCCTGGGCGTTCCGGCTCTCCCCGGGCTCGTCGAATCAGATCCCGATTAGCGCAATGCTGGTGCTTTCGATCGGGGCGGCGACGCCGGACTATGCGTGGCATCGAATCCTGGAAACCCTCATCGGTGTCGCGATTGGTTTTCTGATCAACGCGGCGATCGTTCCACCGGTGATTCTGGCACCGGCACAGCGTGAGGCCGCCCAGCTGGCCGAGGCCGTGGCGGCGCAGCTGGACGAGTTGGCGGCGGCCCTGCCGGCAAAGCAGACGCGCGCGCAGCTCGATTCGCTGATGATTTCGGCGCGGCTGCTTCGTCCGATGCGAGACAAGGCACTCGCGGCGATTCGGTTGGGTGAGGAGTCGCTAACGCTGAATCCACGGCGGAGCAATCATCGGGATCGCCTGATGGAAACGAAGGCTCTGATTCAGACCCTGAGCGCGCTCACAAACCGCGTGGTGGGTATGAGCCGCGCGTTCCACGATCACTATGACGATGACCTTGGTGACGAACCCACGGTGCGCGCGATCGCCCAGGAACTCTCGCGCGCGGCGCACGATCTGCGCCTCCTCGCCGATGCTCGCATCATTGACGGCCGCGACCCCGACCTCTCGGTTCCGGTGGAGGAGCCACTCCTCACCGCGCCGATTACGGTGCACAAGCCAAACCCGCTGCACTGGATCCTGATCGGCTCCCTCATGGAAGACCTTCGCCGCGTCCGCGAGGAGATCACGGGCGACGCCTAGTGATCCGCTATCGAATCCGGCCTCGCGTCGAGCCACGTGTGCGGGTGATGCGCGGCGAGCAGGGCCGGTAGCTCGGCGTGGTCCGGGTGCAGGGGCGCATCCCACGGAATACAGCCGAGTTTCTGCCCCCAGGCCGATTCTTCCGCGAGTTCGCTGAATGCCCGGTCCAGGTGTGCCCATCGGTGGTCTCCGCGCAGCTGGCCCGCGCCATCGGTGCGATTGATCCCCTCGGGCAGCGCATCAAATAGTTCTGGTGTGTTTCGGGGAATTGTTGGCGCACGGAGCACGGTCGCCCCGAAAATCGGCTCGTCGATATACGGCCCGGTGCACCCAAACGGGAGGCCTCCGCGCTGGATTCTGACCGAGAGGTGTCGGCAGCGTTCCCTCACCGCTGCCGCGTATGCCCGATTCTCGCCGATGGTAATCATCACGCGGATATCGAACTCGGAAAACGGCGGAATGGTGTGTAGCGGGCTCGCGTTCGGGATTCGGATCCACTGGTCGAGGTCGTGGTGCGTCCAGTCGTCCATAACGCTCGCAACCGCGGCCGCCTGCCGTGGCGAGAAGTATGGGGATTGCACCCACGGGATCGAAAACATCTCCTGCCCGAGGGGATCCGATTGGGAATCCAGGTGCACCCCGTCGCCCCGCCCCAAAACCCGCTCACACGCGTGCCGAGTGCGCGCACTCACACTGCCCGGATCGCCCTCAAAGCGTCGCCAGGTCGCCACACTCACCGACGCTCGCCGCGCAGCCTCGGACTGCGACAGCCCGAGTTCCACGCGCGCTTCCCGCACATCCCCCATCTGCGTGATCGTATCCGCCCGACGACGCATCCCCCGCCACACCGAGGCTTCAGGGACATCCCGGACAGCCGACTCCCGCTCCGTTTCCGGTTCCCGTTTTGGTTCCTGTTCCCGTTTCGGTTCCGGTTTCGGTTCCCGGTCCCGGTCATGTTCCCGGTCCAGGTCCCGGTCGAGGAATGGAACCAACAGGATTCTCCCGAGAATCCCCCCCTCAGAAAACCTTGCCCAAAATGACTACTCAATGAGCACTCATGACCATCCCCGCGAGACCTGCTGACGGAAAACCCGACCAGGTCTCCACTGACTTAGCTCTTTGAGCACTTTTTGATACCTCAAATTCAGCTTGTAAATCGACGCCCCCCGTTCTGAACGTCATGCCTCCGCTCACCGATACGAGGGAACGAGACAAACACAAAACCGGACCAAACTGGGTCTTTTGAGGCGGCCCCAACTTCAGGCGGCCCTATCTTGAGGAGCACCTGTCTTGACACACCGTTGACGATTCAAACCGGCTCTGCCGTCGCGTCATGCCACCGTCACGGTAAGCCACCGTCACGGTTTGCCGCCGACCAGGATTACCCGGCGAAACTCCGCATCTTGAGCAGTCATTGAGTAGTCAAAAAGACCATCAAAGATCGACCCCACCCTCTGACAGTCCCCATCCGTTCACCGGATACGGCGGGTACCACGTACGCGGCCACCCGGATTGATAGCGGGCAACACAACCGGCATGCGCACGAGGCTCACACCAGGGCCGGGCGTGCGGGGCGCGGGTTAGGGGTGGGTGGGGTCGGCGTCGCGGTAGTACCAGCGGCCATTTTCTCGGGTGAAGTGGCTGCGTTCGTGCTGGGTGCCCTTGCCATCGGCGGAGCGGTAGTAGGCGGTGAACTCCACGGTGCCGACACGATCGAGGGGGCCGCCGGCACTGGTGCCCTCAATGTCGAGGCGATACCAGCGAAGGTCGGGATCAAGCTCGAGCGAGCCTGGACGGGTGTGCGGGTGCCAGGTGTGCAGCAGGTAGTCCACATCGCCCACGGCAAACGCCGAAAAGCGCGAACGCATCAGGGCTTCGGCCGTGGCCGCGGGGGTTCCGGCATGGGCACGACCGCAGCACTCACCATAGGCGAGGCCACTCAGGCAGGGGCAACGGTGTGTGGGGTCCATGAGTCCAGTCTCCCACGCCACCCGCAGCCGGGGCTAAAATCACAGGCAACGGGCACCAACAGACTGGAGATCATCATGTGCGGAAGATTCGCGATGGACGGTGAGATCAACGACATGATTGTTGAGTTCGTCGAGGAAACGGGGCGTGCACCCGCCGACTGGCGTCCGTCGTGGCAGCCATCCTGGAACATCGCCCCCACACAGGACATCCCGGTCCTGCTCGAAGCCACCCGGCCCGAGCTGAACCGCGAACTCCGCTTCGAAAACGCATCCTGGTCGCTCGTTCCCCGCTGGTCAGAAACGCTGCGCCCTAAATTCCCCACATTCAACGCCCGGATCGAAACCGCCGCCGAAAAACCCACGTTCAAAAACGCCGTCAAACACCACCGAGCCGTGGTGTTTGCCACCGGATACTTCGAGTGGCACACCGAGAACGGCGTCAAGGTGCCCTACTTCATCCGGCCCGCCTCGGGAGAGATCACCGCGTTCGCCGGGCTCTACTCCTGGTGGCCGGACCCCGCCCTTCCGGAGAACGACCCCGCCCGCTGGCACCTCACCGCCACCATCCTGACCCAGCCCACCGCCCCGGGTCTCGCCGAAATCCACGACCGCAACCCCGTCTTCCTCCCCCGCGATCTGTGGCTCCCCTGGATCGACAGCACCGTCGCCGGCGACGCCGCCCTGCTCGGCACCGTCGCCGAAGCCGGCGCGCGCTGGGCCGAAGACTTCCGCATCGATCGGGTCGGCCCGGTACGCGGAAACGGCCCCGAACTCATCGCGCCCACCGCCGCCTAGCAGAGGCCGAGCCCGCGTCAGATTTCACTCCGAGTCACCCGGGAACAATTCGGCAAACACCCGCGTTAGACTGAACGAGTGCTCCGGGGTCGGTGTAATTCCGAACCGGCGGTGATAGTCCGCGAACCCCACGGGAAACCGTGGGGCCGAATCGGTGAAATTCCGATACCGACAGTGAGAGTCTGGATGAGAGAAGCACGCTTTGGTGATTGTTGACGTTTAACATCCCTTGGTATTTCCCCCGCAGTTTCGCACGCGGAAGGAGAAAAACCATTGAACATCATCACCTGGCTCTTTGACGCCCAGCTCCACATCGGATCCCAAACGATCCTCTGGCGCGAAATCGTCGGCAACGTCTTCGGCCTGATCTGCGCGATCGGCGGCATGCGCCGAAAGTCCTGGGCCTGGCCCGTCGGCATCATCGGCAACCTGCTTCTGCTCACCGTGTTCCTCGGCGCGGTATTCCACACGCCGAACCCCACGAACCTGCTCGGTCAGGCCGGCCGACAGATCATGTTCCTGATCGTTGCCGTTTACGGATGGATTCGCTGGCACCAGAACCGCGGCGGTCAGGCCACCGCGATCTCCCCGCGCTGGGCGACCGGAAAGCAGCGCATCTTTCTCGTTGTCGCGCTTATTGGCGGTACGGCCATCCTGACCCCGGTCTTCCGGGCACTCGGATCATTCGAGCCCGTCTGGGCCGACGCCTGGATCTTCATGGGCTCACTCCTCGCCACCTACGGCATGGCGCGCGGATGGGTTGAGTTCTGGCTGATCTGGGTCGCGGTGGATGCCGTCGGCGTGCCGCTACTGGTCAGCGCCGGATACTACGCCTCGGCCTTCATGTACCTGTTCTACGGCGCATTCACGCTGATCGGGTTCTTCGTCTGGTGGCGCATCAACCGCGTCGAAACAGCCGCCCGCGCGCTCCTCGACACCGACTCGGCCATGCCCGTCCTGCGCGGCTAACGAGCGCGGCTAGCAGGCGCCGGAATTCCGCACCTCGATGAGAGCCCCGTCGATATCGGCGGCGGTCAGCACATCGGCGCGCGAATATACCAGGTGTCCGGAACGGTAGATCAGCGTGGTCGGGATCGAGCGCACACCCAGTTTCTGGGCGAGCTCGGGCTCGGCCACGGTGTCTACCGAGCCGTAAAAGACATCGGGGTGCGCCGCCGAGGATGCCCGAAACACATCGGCAAAGGCCAGACACGGGCCGCACCAGGCCGCCCACAGGTCAAGAATGACCAGGCGGTTGGATTCGAGGACGGATTCGAAGGTGTCAGTGGTCACCGGAGTTACGGACATACCCCCATGCTAAACCCGCCCGGGGTGCACGAGCGTTCATCCCGGCCACGCCGAAACCGCCGCTGCGCTAGTGTGGGGTTTCGTTTATCTGGCAGCGCCACGGCGCAGTAAGGGAGCAGCATGACACAGCGCATTCGAGTCGGCATCGTCGGATACGGCAACCTCGGCCGCGGCGTCGAGGCCTCACTGGCGCTGAACCCGGACCTCGAACTCGTGGGTGTCTTCACCCGGCGCGATCCCGCGACCCTCACGCCCGCGCGCCCCGAAACCCGCGTCTTCGGTATTGACGCCCTGGACGGCCTCGAGGACCAGATCGACGTCCTCATCCTCTGCGGCGGATCCAAGGACGACCTCCCGATCCACGGCCCCGAGCTCGCCGCCCGCTTCAGCACCGTCGACAGCTTCGACACCCACGCCCGCGTCCCCGAGTACTTCGAGGCGATGAACGCCGCGGCCTCCGGCGAGCGCGTCGCCATCATCTCGGTGGGCTGGGATCCGGGCCTGTTCTCGATCAACCGCCTGTACGGTGAGGCGATCCTGCCCGAGGGCGACACCCACACGTTCTGGGGTCGCGGGCTCAGCCAGGGACACTCGGACGCCATCCGACGCGTACCGGGAGTGGCCGCGGGCGTGCAGTACACGATTCCCTCCGAGGACGCCATTGCCCGCGTGCGCTCCGGCGAGCGCCCCGCGCTCTCCACGCGGGACAAGCACGCGCGTGAGTGCTTCATCGTCCTGGAGGAGGGCGCAAACGAGGACGAGATTCGCGAGACCATCGTGAGCATGCCGCACTACTTCGACGAGTACAACACCACCGTGAACGTGATTACCGCCGAGGAGTTCGCGCGGGAGCACAGCGCGATGCCGCACGGCGGGTTTGTGATCCGCAGCGGGGAGTCCTCCCCCGGGACGGCTCAGGTGATCGAGTACCAGCTCACGCTCGCTTCGAATCCGGAGTTCACCGCGAGCGTGCTCGTGGCGTATGCCCGGGCGGCAGCGCGCCTCGGTGCCCGCGGGCAGTTCGGCGCACACTCGGTGCTGGATATCGCGCCGGCGCTGCTGTCTCCGGAGACTCCCGAGGCGCTGCGCGCACGGCTGCTCTAGAACGCGTTCGAACACGTATTCGAACACCCGTTCGACAGACCGCCTCCGTCACCGACGGGGGCGGTTTTTTGTGCGCGTTAAGAGCGCGTTAAGAAAGCGCAGTGGGGCGTCAGGACGGCGTTAAGACGCTCCATACACGGGGGTAACCCGCGGTTACCTAGAGAAGCACCCCCGCCCGAACGGTTCGGGAACGGGGTTCCGTCTCGGGAGATACTCGTGTTAGACATCCTCTTTATCGGCCTCACCCTCGCGTTCTGCGCGCTGTGTGCCTGGGCCGCCCGCGGAATCGAGAAGCTATGAGCCTCGACTCCATTACCGGACTCGTTCTGATTGTCCTCGCCCTCGGCTATCTGACCGTTGCTCTGCTGCACCCGGAGCGTTTCTGATGGCCGCCCTTATCCCGGGGATCCTGCAGATCCTGCTCGTGTTTGCCGCCCTGGCGATCAGCTATCGCCCGCTGGGCGACTATATGGCGCGGGTGTTCACCACGACCTCGCACTGGCGGGCCGAACGCGCGATCTATCGCCTCGGCGGAATCAACCCCGATGCCGAGCAGGGTTGGCGCTCCTACCTGCGCTCGCTGCTGTGGTTTACGCTGGTTTCGCTCCTGCTCCTGTACCTGATCGTGCGCACCCAGGCGTTCCTGCCCTTCTCGGGTGGGCACACCGGGCTGACGCCGGATCAGGCGTGGAACACCGCGGTCTCGTTTGTGACCAACACCAACTGGCAGTCCTACAGCGGTGAGGCCGCGGTCGGCGTGACCGTGCAGGCCGTGGGCCTCGCGGTACAGAACTTCCTCTCGGCCGCGGTGGGTCTTGCGGTGGCGGTGGCCCTGTTCCGTGGCCTCGCCCGCACGGGTACGGCTCAGCTGGGCAACTTCTGGACGGACCTCGTGCGCGGAAGCGTGCGGATCCTCCTGCCGCTGTCCACGGTCTTCGCGATCGTACTGCTGGCCGGTGGCGTGATCCAGAACCTCGCCGATCCGGTCACCGTCCACACCCTGGGCGGCGCGGTTCAGCACATCCCCGGTGGCACGGTGGCGTCTCAGGAGGCCATCAAGAATCTGGGGACCAACGGTGGCGGCTACTTCAACGCGAATGCCGCACACCCGTTCGAGAACCCGAGCGCCTGGACCAACCTGCTGCAGGTGTACCTGATGCTCCTGATCCCGGTGGCCCTGACCCGCACCTTCGGCGTGATGATCGGCAGCAAGAAGCACGGCTACGCGATCCTCTCGGCCATGGGCATCCTCTACATCGGTTCCCTCGTCGGTGTCGTCGCCTCCGAGCTGGTCAACGCCAGTGGAGCCCTGCACGCCGCGGGTGCCGCCCTGGAGGGAAAAGAGCTGCGCTTCGGCGTGATCGGCTCCGACCTCTTCGCGGTGAGCACCACGATGACCTCCACCGGCGCGACCGATGCCGCCCACTCGAGCTTCACCCCGCTGGGTGGCGGCCTCCTCGTCCTGAACATGGTTCTGGGTGAGATCTCCCCCGGCGGTGTCGGCTCGGGCATGTACGGCATGCTGATGATCGCGATCCTCTCGGTCTTTATTGCCGGCCTCATGGTGGGACGCACCCCCGAATACCTCGGAAAGAAGATCGGCCCGAGCCAGATGAAGCTCGCCTCGCTCGCCATCCTGGTGATGCCGGCCACCGTCCTGATCGGGACCGCGATCGCGTTCTCGCTGCCCAGCGTCCGCGCCTCACTCAGCACCACCGGGCCACACGGCCTGACCGAGCTGCTGTATGCGTTTGTCTCGGCCGCCAATAACAACGGTTCGGCGTTCGCCGGGCTCAGCGCCAATACACCGGTGCTGAACGTCATGCTCGGCCTCGTGATGCTGATCGGCAGGTTCCTCCCGATCATCCTGGTGCTCGCCCTCGCCAGCTCGTTTGCCGAGCAGCGCCGCGTGCCGGATACCGCCGGAACCCTGCCCACCCACCGTCCACTCTTCATCGGCGTCATGGCCGGTGTGGCACTCCTGGTGTCCGCACTGACCTTTCTGCCGGCCCTCGCGCTCGGCCCGATCGCAGAGGCGCTCGGATAATGACCACCCCCACCACAGAAACAACCTCGGATCCTCTAGGGAGCACCGTGTCCACGTCCACCACTACCTCAGCCAAACCGTCCGCGGCGGCCACCGCCCGCACCTCCGGCGGTGCGTTCAGCCTCCGCCAGATGGTGTCCTCCATCCCCGCCGCCCTGCGCAAGCTCGACCCGCGCATCATGATCAAAACCCCGGTCATGTTCCTGGTCGAGGTGGGTGCCGCCTTCACCACCGTGATGGCGATCATCAGCCCGAGCCTGTTCGCCTGGGGCATCGCCATCTGGCTCTGGCTCACCGTGGTCTTCGCCAACCTCGCCGAGGCCGTGGCCGAGGGGCGCGGCCGGGCCCAGGCCGACACCCTGCGCGCCGCCCGCACCACCACAACCGCCGCGCGTCTCGACGCCGGCGGCCACATCGAGATCGTGCCCGCAACCGCGCTGCGCCGCGATGACCGGGTGCGCGTTCGGGCCGGAGAGGTCATCCCCGGCGATGGCGACGTCATCGAGGGTGCCGCCACCGTGGATGAGTCCGCGGTGACCGGTGAATCCGCCCCGGTGATCCGTGAGTCCGGCGGTGACCGCTGTGCCGTGACCGGCGGCACCCGGGTGCTCTCGGACACCATCATCGTGCAGATCACCAGCGAACCCGGCGAGACCTTCCTCGACCGCATGATCGCGCTCGTGGAGGGCGCCACCCGGCAGAAGACCCCCAACGAGATCGCGCTGAACATCCTGCTGGCCGTGCTGACCATCATCTTCCTGCTGGTGATTCTGAACCTGCAGCCGCTGGCGATCTTCTCCGGCGCCCGGCAGTCGCTCATCGTCCTGACCGCGCTGCTGGTCTGTCTGATCCCCACCACGATCGGCGCGCTGCTCTCTGCGATCGGTATCGCCGGGATGGACCGCCTGGTTCAGCGCGGCGTGCTGGCCCGCTCGGGCCGCGCCGTTGAGGCCGCCGGGGACGTCAGCACCCTGCTGCTGGACAAGACCGGCACGATCACCGAGGGTGACCGCAAGACCACCGGCCTGCTGCCCGTGACCGGCGTGAGCGCCGATGACCTGGCCCGCGCCGCCCGGCTCTCCTCCCTCGCCGACGAAACCCCCGAGGGCCGCTCGGTGGTGACCTTTGCCGAGGAGCGGTTCCCCGAGCAGAGCGCCATCGCCGCCCCCGACGAGGCCGAGTTTGTGCCCTTCCAGGCGAAGACCCGGATGAGCGCGATTGTGCTGCCCGACGGTGAAAAGATCGTCAAGGGTGCCACCAACGAGGTCCTCGCCTGGGTGGAGTCCCATGGGGGTACCGTACCCGCCGATGCCCGCACCATCGCCGATGAGGTCTCCGCCGGGGGCGGTACCGCCCTGGTGGTCGCGACCCACACCCCCGAGAACCCGGCGCGGGTGCTCGGCGTGATCCGGCTCTCGGATATCGTCAAGGCAGGCATGCCCGAGCGCTTCGCCCGGCTGCGGGCCATGGGTATCCGCACCGTCATGATCACCGGCGATAACCGCCTCACCGCCCAGGCCATCGCGGCCGAGGCGGGCGTGGACGACTTCCTCGCCGAGGCCACCCCGGAGGACAAGCTCGCCCTGATCCGTCGCGAACAGGAGGGCGGCCACCTCGTCGCCATGACCGGTGACGGCACCAACGATGCTCCGGCCCTCGCCCAGGCCGACGTGGGTGTCGCGATGAACACCGGCACCTCCGCCGCCAAGGAGGCGGGCAACATGGTCGACCTCGACTCGGACCCCACCAAGCTGATCGAGATCGTTGAGATCGGTAAGCAGCTGCTCATCACCCGTGGCGCGCTCACCACTTTCTCGATCGCGAACGACGTGGCGAAGTACTTCGCGGTGATCCCCGCCATGTTCGTTGCCGCGTTCCCCGGGCTTGCGGCGCTCAACATCATGGGCCTGCACTCCCCTGAATCGGCCATCCTCTCCGCGGTGATCTTCAACGCCCTGGTCATCATCGTGCTCATCCCGCTGGCCCTGCGCGGCGTGCGCTATCGCCCCCAGGCGGCAGCGAAACTGCTCGGCCACAACCTGCTCGTGTTTGGTGTGGGCGGGCTGATCATCCCCTTCCTCGGGATCAAGGTCATCGACCTCATCCTGACCCTCATCCCCGGCCTCAACTAAAAACGATCCGATCTAAGGCTCACGAACATGTCTGCATCCTCCTCACTGCGCTCCTTCGGGACCGCGCTGCGCACCCTCCTGGTACTCACGGTCATTCTGGGTATTCTCTACCCGGCGGCCATCCTGCTGGTGGGACGGGCCATGCCCGCGGCCGCCGACGGTTCCCTCATCTCAGATCACGGCACGGTGGTGGGGTCCTCCCTGATCGGGCAGGACTTCACCGGCGACACCTGGTTCCACCCCCGTCCCTCAGCCGGGAAGTATGACGCCCTGAACTCCGGTGCCTCCAACCTCGCCCCCACATCGACGGATCTGGCCAAGCAGATCAGTGATCTGCGCGCCCAGGTGGCGAAGACCGAGAACGTGGATCCCGCCGCGGTTCCCGCCGATGCACTCACCGCCAGCGCGTCGGGCCTCGACCCGGACATCAGCCCGGAGTACGCTCGGCTACAGAGCGCACGCGTCGCCGCCGCTCGTCACCTCCCCGAGGAGACCGTGGCACGCCTCGTTCGCAAACACACCGAGCAGCCCCTGCTGGGCTTCATCGGAACACCCACCGTCAACGTGCTGGAGCTCAACCTGGCACTCGAACACGCCGCAGGAAACGAGGGATAAATGAGTGAACGCGTCGCCCGCGGCGCCCTCAAGGTCTACCTCGGTTTCGCGCCGGGCGTGGGAAAAACCTTCACCATGCTGAAGGATGCCCACGACCGGCACGCGGCCGGGGTCGACGTGGTGGTGGGGCTGATCGAGGACCACGGCCGCGAGCGCACGCGTGAGCTGCGAGCGGGCATCCCAGCGGTCCCGCTCCGCACCGTGTCCTACCGCGGCGGCACCTTCGAGGAGCTGGACGTCGAGGCGATCCTCGCGCGCAAACCGGCGCTGGCCATCGTGGATGAGCTCGCGCACAGCGTGGTTCACTCGGAGGGTACGTCAGGCGGCGCGGAAAAGCGCTGGGAGGAGGTGCAGACACTGCTCGATGCGGGCATCAATGTCTACACCACCCTCAACATTCAGCACCTCGAATCCCTCAACGACGTGGTGACCGCGATCACCGGCATCACCCAGCGCGAAACCATTCCGGATCGCGTGCTGCGTGCCGCCGACGAGGTGGAGTTGGTGGACCTCACCCCGGATGAGCTGCGGGCCCGCCTCGGTGCCGGGCACGTCTACCCGGCAAACCGGGTGGATGCCGCCCTCGCCAACTACTTTCGCATCGGCAACCTCACGGCACTGCGCGAACTCGCCCTGCTGTGGCTCGCCGATCAGGTGGATGAACTGCTGGAGAAGTACCGCAGCCAGAAGAGCATCAACACCACCTGGCCCGCGCGCGAGCGGATCGTGGTGGCCGTGACCGGCGGCCCCGAAACCGAGACCCTGCTGCGCCGCGGGGTGCGCATCGTGGGCCGGATCGCCGGGCGCGAACTCCTCGCGGTGCACGTCATTCAGGATGACGGGCTGCGCGCCTCCGATGCCACCGCCCTCGCTCGCGCTCGCACGCTCGTGGAGGAGCTTGGCGGCACCTGGCACACCGTGGTCGGCGAGGACCCGGCGAAGGCCCTGCTCGACTTTGCCCGCTCGGTCAACGCCTCGCAGCTGGTGCTCGGTGTGAGCCGATCGGGCTGGCTGCGCCGTCTGCGCGGCCCCGGCATCGGCTCCCGCGTGATCGCCGCCGCCGGCAACATCGACGTCCACATGGTGACGCACCAGGCGGCCGGCGGCCGGCGCGAACAGCGCGTGCGGCGTGGTGCCGCGCTCACCCGTTCACGCCGCATCGCCGGGTGGATCGCCGCGCTCATCGGCCCCGCCCTGGTCACCGCGCTCTTTCTCAGCTTCGGCCCGGGGGCCACCTCGCTCAGCCTGACCCTGCTCGGCTACATCACCCTGGTGGTGTTCGTCGCGCTGCTCGGTGGGTTCTGGCCCGCGATCACGAGCGCCCTGGTGGGCACCGCCCTGGTCAACTGGTTCTTCACCCCGCCGGTGCACACGCTCACGATCTACCAGAGCGAAAACGTGGTCGCGCTGGTGCTGTTCCTCCTGGTGGCCGCCGGGGTAGCCCGGGTGGTGGACCTCGCCGCGCGACGCACCACCGAGGCCGCCGCCGCCCAGGCTCAGGCCGCGCTGCTCTCAGAGCTGGCCGGCGGCGTGCTCCGAGAGGGTGCCAGCGTGCAGTCCCTCCTCGACAGCCTGCGCGAAACCTTCAGTCAGGATGCCGTAACCCTCGCCCTGCACGATCCCGAACCCACCGGGGCCGACACCTGGCAGGCCGTGGCCACCTCGGGCCCCGCCTGCAAGGGTCCGGGGGCCGCGACCAGCACGATCCGGATCGACCGCGCGCACGCCCTGCTGCTCGTGGGGCCACCGGTTTCGGCCTCCGATCAGCGCGTGCTCGAGGCCTACGCCGGCCGCCTCCTCGGGGTACTCGCCCAGGATGAGCTCGAACGTGCGCGGGTACAGGCCCAGGAGCTGGCGGCCGGCAACTCGATTCGCACCGCACTGCTCGCCGCCGTCTCCCACGATCTGCGCACCCCGCTGGCCGGGATCAAGGCCGCCGTATCGAGTCTGCGCCTCCCGGACGTCCAGTTCAGCGCCGAGGACGAGGAGGCGCTGCTGCACACCATCGAGGACTCCACCGACCGGCTCAACACGCTGGTCACCAACCTGCTCGACATGAGCCGGATTCAGGCCGGCGAGATTCGACTCGAACAGGCCCCGCTCGAGGCCACCGATGTGGTGGCCGGTGCCCTCGCGGCGCTGGCCGGATCCCCGGAAATCTCTCTGTCGATCCCCGAAGACCTCCGCCTCCTCGGCGACTACGGGCTGCTCGTGCGCATTCTCGCGAACCTGCTGGACAACGCTCGCGGCCACGGGGCGGGTGCCGGTGTGGGCGTCTCCGGTGGCCGGGTCGGCGACCGGGTCGAGCTGCGCGTGATCGATCATGGCCCCGGAATCCCGCACGGCGATCACGACACCGTCTTCCGCCCGTTCCAGCGGCTCGGCGACGCCCCGGCCGGAACAGGAATCGGTCTGGGACTCGCCGTGGCGCGCGGCCTCGCCGAGGGAATCGGTGGCACCCTGGAGGTGGAGGACACCCCCGGCGGTGGTGCCACCATGGTGCTCGCGCTTCCCGCGGCGCCCTAGCCTCGCCAGTTCAGGCCCCACCCCGCACTCGCCATCACCCACGCTTCGCAGAGAGGAGCACACCGTGAGCACCGTACTCGTGGTTGAAGACGACGCCAACATTGCCCGAGCCCTCCTGGTGAACCTGCGAGCCCGCGGATATCGGGCGCTTCACGCACCCGACGGCACCCGCGCCCTCGATCTGGCGGCCCACGAACACCCCGATGTGATCCTGTTGGATCTCGGGCTTCCCGATGTGAGCGGCCTCACGGTGATCCGCGGGATCCGCGGGTGGTCGCGCGTCCCGATCCTGATCGTGTCCGCCCGCCAGGAGTCCGCGAGCAAGATCGAAGCCCTCGACGCAGGCGCCGACGACTACGTGACCAAGCCGTTCGCGATGGACGAACTCCTCGCGCGGCTCCGCGCGGCCCTGCGCCGCGGCACGCCCGAGCAGGCGGAAGCCGCCATCACCACGGCGGACGGCCGACTCGAGATCGACCTCGCCGCCAAGCGTGTGCGGGTCGCGGGCACGCCGGTGAGTCTGACCCCCACCGAGTGGCTCCTGGTGGAGCAGTTCGCCCGAAACCCTGAGCGCCTGCTCAGCCAAACCGAGCTCCTCCACGCGGTGTGGGGGCCGGAATACGGGCGCGAAACCAACTATTTGCGGGTGTACCTCTCCCAGCTCCGGCAAAAACTCGAGGTGGATGGCTCCCGTCCGCGCTACCTCATCACCGAGCTGGGAATGGGCTACCGATTCACCCCGAGCGCCCCGTGAGACTCGGCATACGCGGGTGTCTCCGGGGAAACCCGCGGGTTACCATCTACTAAACTGAGACAGCCCCACGAAAGGAGCCGTCCATGACGAGGAATCGACTCCCCCAGACCGAAACCCCGGTCACCCCCACCAGCGAGGTTGATGCACACGAGAGTGGCCTCACCGAGACCGGTGCCGCCGGCATGCGGCGCGCACCGCGCCAGGAACGCAGCGAAAAGCGCGTTGCGCTCATCCTGGACACCTTTGCCCGCCTGGTTGATGACGTCGGCTATGCCCAGGTTTCGCTCTCGCTGCTCGCCCGCGAGGTCGGAATGTCCGGCCCCGGCATCTACCGCTACTTCGATGGTCTCCCCGCCGTCGCCCGCGCCCTTGCGACCCGCAATCAGGAGCGCGCGTTTAACGTCGTGGCCGCCCGCCTGGCCGGCAGCCTCGAAGCCGACTGGGACATCGCGATCACCCGCGTGGTCGAGTCCTACGCCGAGTTCTTCCGCACCGAGCCGGGGTTCCGCTGGCTGCGCCTCGGTGCCTCGATCGATCACGACATGCAGAACACCGGTGAAACCAACCGGATGATCGTGGCCCGCCGCATCAGCGAGCTCTTCACCGCCGGCTTTGCAGTGGCCCCGCGCCCCGACTTCACCCAGCACGTCGAGGTCGCCGTGGAGATTACCGATTCGCTGATTTCACGCGCATTTGAGATCTCCCCGGATGGCGATGAGTTCTTCATCAGCGAAACCGCCCGCATGGTCGTCAGCTACATCGGCGAGTACATGGAGCGTAGCCGCCCCGAGGGAGCCACGCCTCCCCCTCCGCGGGACCCGAGCTAAAACTCACCCCGCAACACGACAACGACGGCCGGATCGCCTTCCCCAAGAATCCGGCCGTCGTTGCTGTATGTGGCGCGTGGGTGCCGCTAGCTCTTTGAGCTGAAGGCCGCATCAAATGCGGCATCCGGAGCGGCGAACGCGTTGCGCTTCACGAACTCAAGCGCCTCGGGAGCGCCGAGCAGGCGATCCATTCCGGCGTCCTCCCACTCGATCGAGATCGGACCCTCATAGCCGATGCTGTTGAGCGCGCGGAAGCTCGCCTCCCAGGGCACGTCTCCGCGGCCGGTCGAGATGAAGTCCCAGCCGCGGCGGAGGTCCGCCCAGGCAAGGTGCGAGCCGAGACGGCCGTTTCGACCGTTACCCACGTTGAGCTTGATGTCCTTGCAGTCCACGTGATAGATGCGGTCGGAGAACTCGAGGATGAAGCTCACCGGGTCGAGTTCCTGCCAGATGAAGTGGCTCGGATCCCAGTTCAACCCGAAGGCCTCGCGGTGCCCGATGGCCTCGAGCGTGCGCTTGGTGGTCCAGTAGTCGTAGGCGATCTCGCTCGGGTGCACCTCGTGGGCAAAGCGCACGCCCACCTCGTCGAAGACGTCCAGGATCGGGTTCCAGCGCGCGGCGAAGTCGGCATAGCCGGCATCCACGAGCTCCTGCGACACCGGCGGGAACATCGCCACGTACTTCCAGATCGACGACCCGGTGAAGCCCACCACGGTCTTTACGCCGAGCTTTGCCGCGAGACGTGCGGTGTTCTTGATCTGTTCGGCCGCACGCTGGCGCACGCCCTCGGGGTCGCCATCGCCCCACACCTCGGCGCTCAGGATGTCCTCGTGACGGGCATCGATCGGGTCATCACACACGGCCTGACCGGTGAGGTGGTTGGAGATCGTATAGACCTTCAGGTTGTACCGCTCGAGAATCGCGAGACGATCGGCAATATAGGCGTCATCGTCCCAGCGGGTGGTGTCGAGGTGGTCGCCCCAGCAGGCGATTTCGAGCCCGTCATACCCCCACTCGGAGGCGAGCCTCGCCACCTCTTCGAAGGGCAGATCGGCCCACTGGCCGGTGAACAGGGTGATCGGTCGGGTCATGCTAACTCCTCAGAAATAGTCGATTGGGGGCGATCAGACCGCGGACCACACGCTGTCGCGTGCGGCACTGGTTTCGATCGCGGCGAGTACGCGCTGCACCTGGGCACCCGCGGTGAACGAGGGCTCGGGCTGCACCGCGGCGGCAATGGCCTGCACGAAGTCACGGGCCTGGTGTGAGAATCCGTGCTCATAGCCGAGCATGTGTCCGGCGGGCCACCAGGCGCCGATATAGGGATGCTCGGGTTCGGTGACCAGCACGGTGGTGAACCCCTGGCTCGCGGAATCGGCCCGGGCGTCATAGACACCGAGCTCATTCATGCGCTCCAGGTCGAAGGAGATCGCCCCCGCCGAACCGGACACCTCGATGCGCAGCGCGTTCTTTCGGCCGGTGGCGAAGCGGCTCGCCTCGAAGGTGCCGAGGAACCCGGCGTCAAAGCGCGCGTTGAACAGTGCAACATCGTCCACGGTAACGGTGCCCCAGGCATCACTGGCCGTACCGGTGAATCCGGAGGCATCCTCGAGCAACGGGCGCTCGGCCACGATGGTCTCCAGCGTTCCCGAGACCCGGGTAATCGCGGAGTCGGTGATGTACTGGGCCAGATCGATGGCGTGGGCACCGATATCGCCGAGCGCTCCAGAGCCCGCGTGCTCCTTCTGCAACCGCCAGGAGAGCGGATCGTTTTCATCGCGAAGCCAGTCCTGGAGGTACGCGGCGCGTACCTGACGCACCTCGCCGATCCGACCGGCACGCACGAGGTCTCGGGCGAGGGTCGCGGCGGGGACGCGACGGTAGGTGAAACCCACCATCGCAAAGATGCCCTCGGCACGCGCGGTCTCGGCCGCGGCAGCCATGGCTTCAGCCTCGGCCGGGGTATTGGCGAGCGGCTTTTCACACAGCACGTGCTTGCCGGCCGCGAGAGCGGCGATCGCGATTTCCGCATGGGAGTCACCGGGGGTCACGATATCCACGATGTCGATATCGTCCCGGGTGATCACCTCCCGCCAGTCGGTGGCGGATTCCGCCCAGCCCCACTTTTCGGCGGCGGCGGCGGTGCGTTCGGAATCTCGACCGACCAGCACGGCCATCTCGGGGGTGGCATCAAGATCAAAAAAGCGCGGGGCCACGCGCCAGCCCTGGGAGTGGGCGGCACCCATGAAGCCGGCACCGATCATGGCCACGCGAAGTGTACGGGGAGAGGATGACACTGTTGAACCTTTCGAGTGGGGAGGCGCGCGACACCGCGAGGGGCGGTGCCGCGCGCCGGAACGACCGAACTAGGAGGCGAATGCCGCCCCGATGTAGGTGTCCACGTTGTCCTTGGTCACGACGGGCGCGTCCAGAACGATACGGTTCGGCACACCCTGGGTGACCAGCTCGCCGAAGGGCAGACCCTTGACGATGAGTCGAGCCAGGGCGATACCGTCGGCCGCCTGGGTGGAGGGGTAAATAACGGTGGCCTTCAGCACACCCTTACCGCTCTTGATGTCCTCCATCGCGTTCTTCGAGCCGGCCCCACCGACCATGAAGAACTCGTTGCGGTTTGCTGCTTCGATGGCCGCGTTGACGCCGATACCCTGGTCGTCATCGTGGTTCCAGATGGCGTCGATCTTCGGGGCCGCGGCGAGCAGCTGCGAGGTTGCCGCCTCGCCGCCCTGCACGGTGAAGTCGGCCGCCACGCGGTTGTTGACCTTCAGGCCACAGTCCTTCAGGGCGTCCTCAAACCCCTGGCTGCGATCCTTGGTGAGCGGCAGGCTGTCGATACCGGCGATCTCGGCAACCACGGCGTCGCTCTTCCCCTTGAGCTCGGTGCAGATGTAGGTACCCGCACTGACACCCATGCCGTAGTTGTCACCGAGCACGGTCGAGCGCGCGGCGAACGTGCTGCTGAACTCACGGTCGACGTTGATCACCGGAATGCCCGCGTGCATGGCCTTGACCGCGACATCCGTGAGCGCGGCACCGTCCGTGGGCAGCAGGACGATGGCGTCGACCTTGTCGTTGATGAACGTCTCCACCTGGCTGATCTGCAGGCTGGCATCGTTCGTGCCCTCGGCGACGATCAGGTCAACATCGCTGAGCTTCTTGGCCGCATCAAACGCGGCGGTGTTGATGGCACCGAGCCATCCATGGTCGGCGGCAGGGCCCGAGAAGCCGATGCGAACCTTGCCGCCGGCACCGGTGCCGCCGCCCCCGTCGACGCTGCCGCCGGCGGTGGACTCTGCGGTGTTGGTGTTGTCGGAGCTTCCCGGCTCCGGGGTTCCCGAGGAGCATGCGGTGAGCAGCCCCACGATAGCGAGCGTGGCGCCCGAGGCGATAAGGAGTTTACGGCGCTGTAAACGAGATGCGAACATCGGTGGTACCTCCGGTAGGTGAGTGATTACTGCGACTGGTGCACAGGACGTCGCACTCGTCGACCGGGTAGGGCGGAACTACCTCGTTCCCCCGCACGACGACTTTGACGTTCCATGCAACATATCAGGCCGCGAGCGAATCCGCTACGCCCCGGGCAGGGCACGTAGGCGCCGAACTTCTGCGCCGTATTCACACGGGGTTCGCGCGAATAACATATGCCGATTGTCAACATAAGTCCCCCAAACGCGTCGTGCACACGGGAGTGAAACTACTGTTATGTTGCGTTTATGATCAATGACGACCATGCCACCGAACCACTGCTCTCGGTGCGTGCCCTCAGCAAGGAGTTCTCCGGAGTCCGCGCCCTCGCCGGCGTAGACCTCGAGGTGCTGCCCGGCGAGGTGCACTGCCTGCTCGGCCAAAACGGCGCCGGGAAATCCACGCTCATCAAGACCCTCTCCGGCACCTACCGGCCGGATGGCGGCACCATCACCTGGGCCGGCGAGCCCTTCGCCGTATCCTCCCCCATCGAGGCCATCACCCTCGGCATCGCCACGATGTACCAGGAACTCGACGTTGTGGACGGCCTCAGCGTCGCCGAAAACATCTTCCTCGGCCACGAAAAGGCGCGCGCCGGAATCACCGATCGCCGCACGACGCACCGGCTCACCCGTGAACTGATGACGAGACTGGGGCATCCGCAGATCCATCCCGGCACCGAGGTGGGTACCCTCTCGGCCGCGAACAAGCAGATCGTGAGCATGGCTCGCGCGCTCTCGCACAACGCCCGCCTCATCATCATGGATGAGCCCTCCGCGGTACTCGATTCCGCCGAGGTGGAAAACCTGTTTCGGGTCGTGCGCGAGCTCGGTGCCGCCGGCATCGCGGTGATCTATATTTCACACCGCCTCGAAGAAATTCGCCAGATCGGGCATCGAATTTCGGTCATCAAGGATGGCCGCTCGGTGGCCAATAATCTGCCCGTGGAAACCACCCCAACCAGCGAGCTGATCCGGCTGATGACCGGCCGCGAGGTAGCCAGCGTATTCCCGACCAAACCGACCCTCGACGCCTCCGCACCGGTGGTTCTCGAGGTCGAGAATCTGGAACTTCCGGGGGTGTTTAGCGGGGTCGATCTGACCGTGCGATCCGGGGAGATTCTCGGGCTCGCGGGGCTTGTCGGCTCGGGCCGATCCGAGATCCTGGAGACCATCTACGGCGCGCGTCGCGCGGACTCGGGTCGCGTGCGTCTCGGCGGCAAGACGCTGCCGGCAGGCTCGGTCCAGGCCGCGGTGGCCGCGGGCATGGGCCTCTCCCCCGAGGAGCGCAAGAGCCAGGGGCTCATCCTGGATGAACCGATCTACCGAAACGTGACCCTCGCGAGCTTCCCGCGATTTGCCCGTGGCGGTCTCCTCAACGAGGGCGTCGAACGGGCACGCACGCGGGAACAGCTCACCGCCCTCGAGCTGCGCCCCGCGGACCCCGATCGCGTGACCCGCACCCTCTCCGGCGGAAATCAGCAGAAGATCCTGCTCGCCCGCTGGCTCCTGCACGGCACCCGGGTGCTCCTGCTCGACGAACCCACCCGCGGCGTCGACGTGGGCGCACGCGCCGAGATCTACGCGCTCATCCGCGAACTCGCCGACAGCGGCACCGCGGTGATCGTGGTCTCCAGTGAGATCGACGAGGTACTCGGGCTCTCCGACCGCGTGCTCGTGGTCGCCGATGGCCGAGTGCTCCACGACGGGCCCGCCGACGACCTCACCGAATCGGCCGTACTCGACCTCGTAATGTCCGGCGTCGCCGCCTAACCCCCTCCTCCCACCAACGCTTCCCCATCCCCCTCGAAAGGACCTCAACGATGAGTGTCTCACCCACCCAGACCGGCGATCATGCCGTGACTCGAAAAAACCCTCTCGCGCTGCTGTTTAGCGGCTCCAGCGGAAGATCAATCGGGCTCGTTATTGCCCTGCTCGTGCTCGTACTGGTGGGCATCATCACCGCCGGCGACCGCTTCGCCAACATCGGAAACGTGCTGGTGATCCTTCGCCTGGCCTCCATCATCGGCGTGATCAGCATCGGCATGACCTTCGTCATCACCGCGGGCGGTATTGACCTCAGCGTCGGCTCCGTCCTCGGCCTCACCAGCGTCGTGGCCACCCTCTCCTGGGTGCAGGCGTTTGCGGATCAGTCCTCCTGGATCGTCATGGTCCTGATCGCCCTGCTGGTCGGCGTCGCCGCCGGATTCGTGAACGGGGTGGTTATCGCATACGGCGGGGTGGTCGCGTTTATCGCGACCCTCGCGATGCTCGTCGCGGCCCGCGGGCTCGCCGAGCTCCTCGCCAATCGCAATACCCAGGTACTCAACGTGGCCAGCTTCAAGGCGGTCTTCACCGCGAACTTCCTGGGCATTCCCGTACTGATCTGGATCTTCGCCCTCGTGGTGGCCGGCGGCTGGTTCCTGCTCAACCGCACCACCTTTGGCCGCCGCACCATCGCCGTGGGCGGCAACGCGGAGGCCGCGCGCCTCGCCGGCATCAACGTCAAGCGCCACACGATGTACCTGTACGCACTCGCCGGCCTCACCGCGGGCATTGCCGGCGTCATGATGCTTGGCCGCACCACGGCGGGCACGTCCACGCACGGAACGCTCTACGAGCTCGACGCGATCGCCGCCGTCGTCGTGGGCGGCACGCTCCTCGTGGGCGGTCGCGGCACCATCATGGGCACCGTTCTCGGTGTGCTGATCTTCTCGACGCTGACGAACGTGTTCACCCAGAACAACCTCTCGACCTCGGTTCAGGCCATCGCCAAGGGTGCGATCATCGTGATCGCGGTAATCCTGCAGCAGCGCCTCGCGAACCGCGCCCCGAAGAAGAAGGATCCCGAAGCGCCGGCACCCGTGGTGGCGCCGTCACGGCGCGCATAACCTTCGCTCCGCGAGAAAGCGGCCGGACACCACGGTGACCGGCCGCTTTTCTGCGCCCCGCGCATGCGCGCTAGGCCGCGGAATTGACGCCGGCTCGGGGGTCCGCGCCGAGAATCGCGTCATCCTCTGCCGCGTCGTAGCGGTCGCGATTTTCGAGCACCACCTCGATGTGCGACTCGGCCCAGGTCTGGAGCGCCCGCAACGGCTCCTCCAGCGATTCGCCCAGCGGGGTGAGCGCATAGCGCCCCTCCGAGCGCTCGAGCATGCCGTCGCGTTCGAGGGCGCGCAGGGTGTCCGTGAGCACCTTCTTGCTGATGCCCTCAACGTGGGAGTGCAGCTCCCCGAAACGCTTGGGGCCGGAAACCAGGCTGATCACGATCATCGCGGTCCACTTATTCGCGATCTGCGCGAGCGAGGTGCGGGACGGGCAGCTCCGGGAAAAGATGTTCCACTCCATGCGGCTCCTCGGGTCGTGATGGCAATGCTATCCGCGAGCGCGCGGTTACGGTGAGGTAACCACGCCCGCGGTGGGATAACGGTAGTACATCACATCCTAGGAGGAACCCATGAGCATTCCCGCCGCCTACCAGCGCTACGAAGACGCCCTCGCCACCGGCGACATGGCCGGCCTTGCCGCCGCCCTGCACCCGAGCGCCGTCTGGCACCAGCCCGGCACCAACCCGCTCTCCGGAGATCACGTCGGACCGGATGCGATCCTCGCCCTGCTCGGCGGCTTCATGGAGCGCAGCCAGGGCAGCTTCGCGCTGCGCACCGAATCCCGGATGGTGAACGGCGACACCGTGGCCACCGCCGTGTCGTTCTCGGCACAGCGGCCCGGCCGCACCGACCTCACGATGGGCGGCATCGACATCTTCCGCATCGCCGATGATCGCGTGGCCGAGATCTGGCTCTTCAGCGCAGATCAGGACGCCGAGGATGCCTTCTGGCAGGACTAGCGCGCGACCTCGGCCGCTAGTCCGAGACCGCCGCTCGGGCGGGGTCCGGTAGCGCCGCCACCAGCGTGTCCACCGCCCGCGCGAGCGCAATCCCCGAGGTCTTACCCACGCCGGTCGCATTCACAAACGCGTGAATGTGACCGGCTTCGAGCTGGCGGGTCGTGGGTACCCCCGCGGCCTCGAGCCGGTCGGCGTAGGCCAGGCCCTCATCGCGCAGCACGTCGAAACCAGACACCGCAACGTGTGCGGGCGGCAGACCCGAGAGCTCGTGCGCGTACAGCGGGGAGACCCGCGGATCCTCGGCATCGCCGTGCGCGCCGAGGTAGTGCCCCCGATACCAGTCCATCTGTTTTTCGGTGAGGAAGTACCCCTCCGCAAAGAGTTCGTAGGAGCGGTGCTTACGCGCCAGATCGGTCACCGGAAAGAAGAGAAGCTGGTAATCCGGCCCACCGGAGGGGTCACTCCGAGTTTCGAGGCAGGTCACCGCTGCCAGGTTTCCACCCGCGCTATCCCCCGCCACCGCGATCCAGGGCTCGACGTCCTCCGCATCGGGCACGACGTCCCGCACCCAGCGGAAGGCATCCACCGCATCGGTGAGCCCGGCGGGGAACGGAGCCTCCGGGGCGAGCCGGTAGTCCACCGCGATCACCCGCAGGCCCGAACGCGCGGCGATAAACCGGCACACCGAATCACCACTTTCCAGGCTTCCGACGACCCAGCCGCCGCCGTGGAAATAGACCACGGTTCCGGCGCACGGGCGGTCCGGGTGCGCGCGATACACCCGGGCGGGAATCTCTCGCTCGCTCCCGGGGATGAGAATATCCTCAACGCTCGCAACCTCAATCCGGGCCCCGAAAATGCGCGCCTCGGAATCGATCTGGGCACGCGCCCGATCCAGCGGCAGGTCCTCGAAGCTTGCGCCGGGGAGGGCCCCGAGCAGTCGCAGCGCCATCTGCACCTCGGTGGTGAGACGCTGGCCGTCGATCTCGATCGGTCGACCCGCGAGGAGTCGCTGGAATCGCTCGGGGGCGGATCCCAGCGCGTGGATGACGCCACGGGTGAGGCTTTCCTGAACGCTCATATCCTTCATTTCCGCGCGGCGTGACACACAGCCTTCGACGTGCGTCCCGTGCGCCAGTGCTCGGGTGGGGTGCCTCCACCGTAGCGAGATCGCCGTCGACACACGCACCCCAGAACACGGGGTATAGCGCAAGCTGAACACTCGGCAAACGCCCAAGCCGATGGCCCCCGAATGGCCGCGGCGACACCGGCGTGACCACTAAGCTGAAACGTGTGAGTGTTTCCCCTTCCCCCGCACAGGATTCCCTGTTTTCCCGCCGTTTTTTGAGCGTCACCCTGGGTGCCTGCGCCCTCGTTTTCCTGGGCGCATTTGAATCGATGGCGGTGACGACGATCATGCCCGTCATCAGCGCCGATCTGAACGGCCAATCGCTCTACGCGCTGGCCTTCGCGGGGCCGCTGGCCACCGGTGTAATCGGTATGGTCACCGCGGGCAACTGGGCCGACCGTTCGGGACCCACCCGCCCCCTTCTCGCGGCCGTCACCGTGTTCACCATCGGCCTGATCGCCTCCGGACTCGCCACCGCGATGTTCCCATTCCTGCTCGGACGCCTCGCCCAGGGCATGGGCGGCGGCGCGATTACGGTGGCCCTCTACGTGATGGTGGCGCGTGCACTGCCGCCGCGCCTCCACCCGCCGATGTTCGCCTGCTTCTCGGCCGCCTGGGTGCTTCCCTCACTGGTGGGGCCGGTCATTGCCGGCTTCATCGCCGACACCTGGAGCTGGCACTGGGTATTCCTCGGGGTGGTGGTACTCGTGGTGTTCGCGATGGCACTGGTCACCCCCACCCTGCGCCGCCTCTCGACCACCGAGCACACCCGTCTCGGTGCGGACGGCAGCGTTCCCGAACGCGCGGCCTGGGACATCCCGCGCATCCTCTGGGCCACCCTGGCCGCCGTATCGGTGCTGACGCTGAGCCTCGCCGGCGAGCAGGGCACCGGCGGACTCATCATCGCGGTGATCGCCCTGGTCATCGGCCTCATCGCCGTGCGCCCGCTCCTCCCCGCCGGGGTGCTCGGCCTGCGCCGCGGACTCCCCGGCGTGATCCGCATGCGTGCGGTGGTCGCCGCCACCTTCTTCGGTGCCGAAATCTACGTGCCGTACCTCCTGATCGAGCACTACGACTTCTCCCCCACCGCGGCCGGCTTTGCCCTGACCGGTGGTGCCGTCAGCTGGGCGGTGGGATCGGCCCTGCAGGGTCGCCTCGGTGATCGCCTCCCCAACGCCGTTATCGCGCGCAGCGCCCCCATCATCGCCTTCATCTCGATCGCTGCCCTCTTCGTGGTCGCGCTCCTGCACCTCTCCCCCTGGCTCGCGCTCGGTGCCTGGACCCTCGCGGGGCTCGGCGTGGGCATGCTGTACCCGCGCCTGGGTGTGCTCACGCTCGCGCACTCGACCCCCACCAACCAGGGGTTCAACTCGGCGGCGCTCACCATCGCCGACTCCTTCGGTAGCGCGATCTCCCTCGCGATAGCCGGCACCCTGTTCACCTCGATGCTGATCGGCGGGGTCGGCCCGTTCCTGCTGGTCTTTGCCTTCACGGCGGTGCTCGCCCTCGCCGCGCTCGCGATCTCCTCGCGCATGCTCGGTGGCCTGCCCGCACGCGCGGAAACCGCCCACACCGAGCCGATCACCGTGGCGGCCGCGGATCCGCACACCGGCCCGATCACCCTCATCAGCGCCGAGGAGGTTGCGGTGCACACCGGGACCATCACGATCGTGGCCCCGACACACCCCGACGAAACCCCGGCCGAGACTCGAGACCAGGGAACCCCCGACGCCTAGCGCGAGCAGAACGACAAAACACCGCGAGCCGGCCTCCCACTGGGGAGACCGGCTCGCGGTGTATTGCGGGCCCTACGGCTCGAACGAGCGCGCATCCCCCTCGGGAGTCTGATCGGTGAACAGCTTCATCGTGAGGTGGGAGTCCACCCGGGTGACCGGGGACAGCGTCGAGAGCTTCGAGGTGAGAAACATCTCGTAGGCATCCGAATCGGATACCGCAACCCGAATGTAGTAGTCCGGTCGACCGAACATGCGGCGCAGCTCCACCACCTCGGGCATCGCGATCACATCCTGCTCAAACTTCTCCATCGTGACCCGGTCATTGACGCCGATATCCACGGCCACGACCACCTCAAAGCCGCGCCCCATCGCGGTGTAGTCGACCTGAGCACCATAGCCGGAGATAATCCCGGCCTCCTCCAGGCGACGAACCCGGCGCAGGCACGGGGGCGGCGTCAGGCCGACGCGCCGAGCCAGATCTACGTTTGACATTCGACCGTCTCGGGCCAACAGTAACAATATCTCTTGATCGATCGCATCCAGGGCTGGTTTGTTGCTCATAATGACTATTCTACGTTCACATTGGGTACAAAATAAGCCACGATTCTTCCTAAAATTGCGTTGTGTCCAGTGAACCCGTACCCCAGCCCCGGCGTGGCGATCGTACCCGTGCCCGCAGAGGTCGGGCGCGTCGCCCACTCACCCCGCACACGGGCGGTGCCAGCGACTGCGAGGCCACCGATATGCGCCCGAGAAGCGGGCTGCTGGCGACCAGTCGTCGCACCGAGCTCAAGCGCGCATTCTTTGACTCCGCCGGGGCCGGCGGAGCCCTCTTTCCACTGGGACTCGCCTTCGGGCTTCTGGTCTCCCAGGCCGGCCTTGACTGGTGGTGGGCCACGATCTTCACCGCCATTGTCTACGCGGGCTCGCTCGAGTTCATCCTGGTGGGTCTCGTGGTGGTTGCGGCACCGCTCAGTACCATCGCGCTGACCGCCCTGGTGGTGAACGTGCGGCACGTCTTCTATGCGCTCTCGTTCCCCATCCACCGTGTGCGCTCGCGTCCAGCCCGGTTCTACTCGGCCTATGCACTGACCGATGAGGCCTACGCCATCACGACCGGGCGGCCCGGGGAAAACTGGACCGGCACCCGCATCGTGGGTATTCAGCTGCTGTGCCAGGCGTACTGGGTGCTCGGGGCCACGATCGGAGCCCTCGCCGGCGACCGCCTCGGGCTTCACCTGCCCGGGCTCGAGTTCACGCTCACCGCGCTGTTCGTGGTGCTCGCCATCGAGGCGTACCGTGCCCGCCGCGATATGCCCACGGCGATCATCGCCCTGCTCTCGGGCCTCATCGCCCTGCTGCTCTCGCCCGAGCACATGCTGCCGATTGCGATGACCCTGCTGACGGTCGGGCTGCTCGCTCGCTTTGCGCTACGCCAGCGGCGGCGGCGCGGTAATGCAGCGGACGCCACCGAACACGGGGGCACCCGATGATCGACCCGGGCTACCTTGCCGCCACCGTTCTCGTCGCCGGCGGGATCACGTTCGCGCTGCGCGCGGTGCCGCTCCTCGCGGTGGTTCCGCTGCGCCGCAGCGCCGCCGTACGCTTTCTCGCCGATGAGCTGCCCGCGGGGATCATGATCGTTCTGGTGCTGTACTGTCTGCGCGATCTCAGCCTCACCGAGCTCTCGCCCACGCTACCCACCCTCATCGCCCTGAACGTGACGATCGCGCTGCAGGTGTGGAAGCGCAACGCGCTCCTGAGCATTTTTGCGGGAACCGCGGTGAACGTCACGCTGCTCTCAACGGCGTTCCCGGTCTAACGCGGCCGCGGAGCCTTCCGGCCGGCTAGGCGGTTCGCGTGCGCGCGGGGATGCGCAGCAGCGAGGCCAGGGCGAGCGCCCAGACGGCCGCGCCACCCCCGGCAATCTGGCCGGCGAGGAGGATGCGCTCGTTGACCCCGGCTCCGAGCCCGGCCATGCCGACAACCAGGGCCACAACAAACGCGAGGGTGCCCAGACCCATGAGCAGGGCCCGCATCCGGCGCAGGCCGGGGGTTGCGGGCGGGACCGGCCCCCGCGCGGGCCTGATCACGGCACCGAGTGCCAGCGTGCCGAGCGCGAGGGCAAACCCGCCGAAGACGTCGCTCGGGCGGTGCCAGCCGTACGCGAGGAGCTGCGCACTGATCGTGATTAGGAGGGGCGCACCGAGCAACATGACGATCCACCGCCCGGTGGAGGGCAGCACGATCAGGAGGGTCATGATGAGCACGGAGACCACGGCCGCATGACCGCTGGGGAAGGAGTTTCCCGGGTTTTCGAGGTGAAACTCGGGGCGCTCCAGGAACACATTTTTCAGGGCCTTGGCCGACACCACCGCGACGGCAATCGCCGCCAGGGCGTGGACGACTCCGCCAACGCCCGATCGAAAGAGCGCGATGATGGCGATCAGGACGGCAATCACAGCGATGCTCTGCAGGCTCACCCAGTCCAGCGGGGGCGGTACGTCGCTCGTGAGGTTGGAGGCACGAAGGAGGGCATTCTCGGCTCGCTGACCGGCATCGTTCTGCACCCCGAGCACGTATGCCGCAGTGAAAACGGCGGCCGCGACGAGAAGGACAAGGACGGCTCGTCCACGCGCACTGACGCGCGTTCTTGATCGGGACGAAGAGGGAGACATATCAAATACTTTCGGAACGACCGGGGTCGGAGATCACGGGAAGACTCTAACCCTATGACAGACACCCTGGGAGTTCCGGGACCGCCCCGGGCCTGAGGATCAGCCCGGGGCGAACATCTGGCTAACGGGCGCTATAGCCACCGTCAACGAGGTGGGTGCTTCCGGTAACAAAGCCCGCGGCATCGCTCGCGAGGAACACCACCATCTGGGCCACCTCCTCTGCGCTCGCGAGGCGCCCCATGGGGTGCAGCGAGACGAGGGCCGCATAGCTTGCGGCGTTGGTGACCTTTTCGATCATCGGGGTGTGTACGTAGCCCGGGGCCACGGCGTTGACGCGTACGCCGGTCGCGGCGTTCTCGAGCGCCGCCGACTTGGTCATACCCACGACGCCGTGCTTGGCGGTCACGTAGGCGGAGGCGCCGGCCTGGCCGACGGTGCCGAGGATCGATGCGAGGTTCACAACGGCCCCGCCACCGTGGGCGGCCATTGCCGGAATCTGGGCGCGCATGCCGGTGTAGAGCGAGTCGAGGTTGATGCTGATCACCCGGTGCCAGTCTTCCGGAGTGTACTGGGTCAGCGGCGCGGAGGGGCCGGAGATGCCGGCGTTATTGATGGCAATTCCGAGCGGTGCCATCTCCTCGGCGACACGTACCGCCTCGGTGCCCCAGTCGGAGCTGGTGACGTCGGCGACCAGGACGGCCGCGGTGCCTCCCTGCGCGCGAATCTCGCCTCGTACGGCCTCGGCCGCGGCCCTGTCGCGGTCGACCAGGACGACCGATGCCCCGTTGGCGGCGAGCAGCTCCGCTACCGCGCGACCGATTCCCATTCCCGCTCCGGAGACGATCGCCGAACGGTGTGCCACATCATACGTAGCCATGATTTCCTTCCCGGGCCGGCGAACTCCTCGCCTGGCCCATCCCGAGACCATACGCCCCGGCCGCAACGCCTCCGGTGACGATGCCTGAATTGCACTATTTGGTGTCGCGTGGTTCACATTTTGTTCGCGCGTGGCTCAAAACCCTTGGTATTTCGGGGTTTTTTGCGTTCGCTCACCGCGAATCTGCGGGGATTGACTTCGATGTGCGATGAATTAAACTGAACGTACAGTTCAGTTCTGAAAGGACACCATGTCAACACCACACGCAGCCGGTTCGGGCACCTTCCTTCTCGGCGGCGACCTCCCGGTCACCCGACTCGGATACGGCACCATGCAGCTCACCGGCCCGGGAGTCTGGGGCGAACCCGCAGACCCGGAGACCGCGATCGCCGTACTTCGCCGCGCGGCCGAGCAGGGCGTCACCCTCTTTGATACCGCGGATTCATACGGCCCGAGCGTCACCGAGCGCCTCCTCCGCGAGGCGCTGCATCCGTATCGCGACGACATCGTGATCGCGACTAAGGCCGGTTTCACACGCCAGGGCCCGGGCGAATGGACCATGCTTGGGCAGCCCGCCTACCTGCGTCAGCAGGTAGAAATGTCGCTGCGAATCCTCGGGCTCGAGCGCATCGATCTCTTCCAGCTGCACCGCATCGACCCCGCTTTCCCCCTGGCGGATCAGCTCGGCGTGCTGAGCGACCTTCGAGCAGAGGGTAAAATTCGGCACATCGGGCTGTCCGAGGTGAGCGTCGAGCAGCTGGTGGCCGCTCGCGAAATCACCCCGATTGCCTCGGTCCAAAACCTCTACAACCTGAGTGATCGGAGCGCCGAGGCCCTCCTGGAGTACTCCGAGGAGCACGGAATCGGATTCATCCCCTGGTTCCCGCTCGCCACCGGCAAGCTCGCCGGCGCGGAGAGCCCACTCGCCCAGATGGCCGAGGCTCACGGTGCCACCCCGGCTCAGCTCGCGCTCGCCTGGCTCCTGCACCGCTCCCCCAGAATGCTGCCGATCCCGGGCACATCCTCGCTGGCCCACCTCGATTCGAACAACGCCGCCGCGAACATTAGCCTGGATGCGGACGAGATGGCCGCACTCTCGGCTCTGAGCTAACCCGGAGGAAGCATGCCCACGCCCCCACCCGCCGAAACACCCGAGGGAATTCAGTGTCACCCCACGGGGACGCGCAGCGACCGCATTCACGAATCGGTGCTGCGCGCGACCGAGGAGATTCTGACGGAGGGTGGCTATCCGGCGGCAACCGTCGACGCGATTGCCGCCCGGTCGGGCGTGAGTAAGGCCACCATCTATAAGCACTGGCCCTCTCGCACCGCTGTTGCCGCCAAGGCGTTCGGCCGGCTGATGGCACACGCCCTGCCGCTTCCCGATACCGGGGACAGCGCGCAGGACCTCATCGAGCAGGTGCGCAGGGTCAGTGCGTTCTACGCGAGCGACCTCGGAGCCGTTTTTGCCCAGCTGCTGGCCGCCTGTGTGGATGATCCCACCGGCGCCGCGTATTTCCGCGAGTACTTCCTGGGTGCCCGGCGTGCGGCGATCGCCGAACTCTGGCAGCGCGCGCTCGACCGCGGCGATGCCGACCCCACCATACCGATCGACGACGTCATCGACATCCTGTTTGGACCGCTGATTTTCCGCCGCCTGACCGGCCACCACCCCCTCGACGAGGCCTCCGCCACCACCCTCGCGCGCAACGCGCTGAGCGGTCTCTTGCCGGCGACACCCGCGAGTACCCATCACACTAAGGATTCTCATGTCACACACCATTCTGATTAGCGGTGTCAGCGGCGGCCTCGGCCGATCGTTTGCCACCGCCGCGCTCGCGGCCGGCCACACGGTCGTCGGCACGCTGCGCCGCCCCGAGCAGGTTACCGAGTTCGAAGCGCTCGCCCCGGGTCGCGCGCACGGCATCGTCCTCGACGTAACCGATACCGCGGCGATTGCCCCGGCCATCGAGCGGGTCGAGCGCGAGGTTGGCCCCATCACCGCCCTGGTTAATAACGCCGGATACGGCGTCGAGGGTGCCTTTGAGGAGACGCCGCTCGAGACCGTGCGTCAGCAGTTCGAGGTGAACGTTTTCGGCGTGATTGAGCTGACGCGCGCGGTACTCCCCTTCCTGCGATCACGTCGCGCCGGACACGTGGTGTTCATCACCTCGATGGGTGGGCTGCGCGCCTTCCCCGGCCTGACCGCCTACAACTCGACGAAGTACGCCGTGGAGGGCCTCGCCGACGCCCTGCGGCAGGAGGTCTCCGGTTTCGGAATCCACGTGACCAGCATCGAGCCGGGCGGGTTCCGCACGAACTGGGCCGGATCGTCAATGACGCGGGTGCCCCGCAGCATCGCGGACTACGACACCCTGATGGATCCCATCCGCGAGCACCGCAATCGCGCGAGCGGCAACCAGCTCGGAAACCCCGATTCCGCCGGCACCGCGCTCCTGAAGGTTCTGGATGCCGAGGTACCGCCGGCCCACCTCATGCTCGGCTCGGATGCGCTGCGTCTGGTTGACGAAGCCCGGGCCGAGTTCGCCGCGGAGGCAGCGGCCTGGCGCGATGTGAGCGTCTCGACGGACTTCGCCGACGGTATTACCCTCGGCTAGTTCCCCCATATGGCTCAGGCCACTCATGCCGCCCGGCATGAGTGGCCTGAGTTATTGCTACGGGGGCTCGACCGCGAGCTACGCCGCGTCTAAGTCGGTGCCGCGCCTAGGCGTCAACCCGTTCGGCCGCGGTGAGCGCGCGGGGTACCTCGGGGGCCGTCTCGATCGCAGCACTGCCGGAGCGGGCGAGCATTCGCGCCGCATACTCGCGGTGCGCGTGTTCGGGGGTGCAGTGCTCGGGCAGGCAGCGGCCAGATTCGAGCAGTTCAAGGAGCAGGTTGGCCGGCACGGTTCGATGATCGGACGCGACGGTCGCGGTGATGGCCGAGACGGTCCAGTCCGCGGTCGCGGCGTCCGGCAACGGGCGCACGATGAGCTCGCGAGCCTCCGGCTTGCCGATCACGTGCTCGGGCACGATCGCGATTCCCATGCCTCGGCCGACGAGCTCAAGAAGCGCGTGCACGTCGTTGACCGTGCAGCGCACGCGCCTGTTGACGCCGTGGGCGGCAAGCACCTCGTCGTTCAGCGTTCGGACGCCCCAGGAGGGCGCGAAGTCCACGAAGTCCACACCGGCCAGGTCGTCCCAGCCTGGTTCGGACACCGCGGAAAGGGGGTGATCGGCGGCGTGCAGGATGACCAGGGTCTCCTGACCCAGCACCACGCGCGGAAGCGAGCCGAGGTGACGCGTGGCCGCAACAAACGCGACGTCAACCGCACCGGTGCGCACCTTGCCCACGAGCTCATGCGAGCCGGCCTGGACGAACTCGGTTTCCACGAGCGGGTAGCGGCGGTGGAAGCGGTCGAGCACGGCCGCGATGTCCACGAATCCGAGGCACTGCTCGGCACCGATGCGCAGCGATCCGGAAACCTGGTGTGATGTTTGAATCACCGCATCCCGTGCCCTCGCCGCCTGTTCGAGCATCAGTCGGGCGTGCGGGATGAGCGCAAGGCCCGCTTCAGTGGGTTCGACACGCCGCGAGGTGCGATCAAAGAGCGGGGTGCCGAGCTCCTGTTCGAGGTTGCGGATCGAGGAGGAAAGCCCGGACTGGGAGATCCCCGAGGCCTCGGCCGCCCGCGTAAAATGGCGCTCATCGGCGAGGGCGACGAGGTGTTCCAGCTGACGTAAATCCATGTATTTGTTCCACTTCTCAAAACCATCAGTATGAACTGTTGGACTTCTAGATTATCTCTTTCTAGGCTGGGGTCATGAGCACTCCTACTATCTCCCTGAATTCTGGACACTCGATCCCCCAGCTCGGCTTTGGCGTCTTCCTGGTGCCGGCCGACGAGGCCGAAAAGGCCGTTACCGAGGCGCTTGAGGTGGGCTACCGCCACATCGACACCGCCGCGATCTACAACAACGAGGAGGGCGTTGGCGCCGCAATCGCGAAGAGCGGCATCGCGCGCGATGAGCTCTTCATCACCACCAAGCTGTGGATTGACCACCAGGCCGACGAGCTCCCCCATGTCGCGATCCGCACGAGCCTCGACAAGCTCGGCCTCGACTATGTCGACCTGTACCTGAGCCACTGGCCGGCCCCGAAGAACGACTCGTTCGTCAACGCCTGGACCAAGATGATCGAGATCCGTGACGCGGGCCTCGCCCGCTCGATCGGCGTCTCGAACCACCTGCCCGAGCACCTGGACGCACTCGTGGCCGCAACCGGTGAGGTGCCCGCGATCAACCAGATCGAGCTGCACCCCGCATTCCAGCAGCGCGATGTCCTCGAGTGGGCCGCCGCGAACGGCACCCACATTGAGTCGTGGGGCCCGCTGGGCCAGGGTAAGTACCCGCTGTTCGAGATCCCCGCGGTGGCTGCCGCGGCCGCGGCTCACGGCGTTACCCCGGCTCAGGCGGTCATTCGCTGGCACCTGCAGAAGGGCTTCATTGTGTTCCCGAAGTCGAGCCGCAAGGAGCGCATGGCCGAGAACTTCGATGTCTTCGGCTTCGAGCTGTCCGACGCCGAGGTCGCCGCCATCGACGCCCTCGACCCGCTGGACAACTCCGGCCGCGTTGGCCCGAGCCCGCTGGACGTCAACTAGTCGCGCGTAGCCACAGACAAGACCGCCGCCTCCCGCAGGGGAGGCGGCGGTTTTGTGTGATGCGCGGGTGTCAGTAGGCCCGATCGGTGGCGGTAGCGGGCACGGATGCGCGGGTGAAATCTTAACGGAACTGCGCGGAGCACCGTTGGCGCTCGCACCCACCGTCCCACACTCACCCGCACCCGATCGCGTGCGATGAGAGGACGCTAATAGGTGGGGCCTGGCGACACGTTCGTCACCCGACCTCACCGCTCGCCCCGTGAGACCCTATGAATTGCGTGAGCGCTCTTCGTGTCGACGCCCTACCCGCAAGCCAACTCCGAGCAGAAGCGCGAACGCTCCAATCGCGACGCCGAGAGGCACACCGGTCGCACCGGTCTCGGGGAGGCCCTTGCCCGGGTCGGTTCCGGGGTTGGTTCCCGGGTCAGTCCCGGGATTAGTCCCAGGGTCGGTTCCGGGATCAGTCCCGGGGTCGGTTCCGGGGTCGGTTCCGGGGTCGGTTCCGGGGTCGGTTCCGGGATCGGTCCCAGGATCGGTCCCAGGATCGGTCCCGGGATCGGTCCCGGGGTCAGTTCCGGGATCGGTCCCAGGATCGGTCCCGGGATCGGTCCCGGGGTCAGTTCCGGGTTCGGGAACCAGGATCTCAGTTGAGCTCGTGCGATTCGAGGACGCACCCACAGCAACAATGGTGTGCTTTCCCGCCGCGACCTCCGGAAGAGCAAACGTGAATACGGCAGATCCCACCTCGTCGGCCACGACGCATCCGAGCTCAATCGGATCAGAGTGGAGGGTGAGGTTGATGGTCTCATGAGGTAGGAAACCAGCCAGGTTGATCGTGAGCTTATCGCCGACCCCTGCGGTCGCCTTGTTCACGACAGCCGCCGCGGTTCGCGCCTTCACCGACAGAGCTACACCGTCAGACTCCGAAGCCTGATGATTCTCGTCTCCCGAGTAGATAGCGACGAGCTGGCTGGTGCCGGCGGTAAGGTTGCTCAGCGGCAACGTAGCCCTTCCCGCGGCCAGGGGTGCCGAGCCGACGACCGTCGGACCGTTCCTGAGAGTCACTGTACCTCCCGGTACCGTTCCGTGGGCCGCGGCAACGGACACGGTCACCGAGGCGCTGTCACCCTCAATCAGCGCAGCGGGGGTGACGGCGACCGATGTGCCAGACGATGCCTTACTCGTGGTGGCAGATGCCGTGGCGCTCAGCGCGACCTCTACCGGGGTCTGCACAGTTGCGGTGACCGGGAAGCTTCCCACAGGCTTTACACCCAGGTTCAACGTCGCCGTTCCGGATGCACCAACGGTCGCGGTGCCCAGCGAATCGTTTGCGGAGTCGGTGAAGACGATCGAACCGGTGATCGGGTATCCGTCTGCTCTCACGAGCGTGGCCTTGGCCTCGGCCTCCTGCCCGTAGGAGACGGATGAGGCGGTGGCGCTCAGGGTGACACTGGCAATGACAGAGACGTTTCCGTTACCCGAGTTCGGTACGTAGAACGAACCGCCCTGCTGCGGATCCAGCACACCCCAGAAAGCGAGATTTCCTACGGCGATTGTCCGGGCAGCACCCGCATCGGCGGGCATCACGGAGACAAAGGACTTCGTCTCTGACGGGAAGACCTGCGTGACGACCAGCGCCGTACCATCCCTGAGCACGTCGACCGAGAGCGGTAAGAGTGTGTCAGCATCCACGGCTCCGAGAGCTTCGCTGCGAATGATTTCGGCCGTCGCCCATCCGTTGGTGGAGGAGAACCACGACACGGCGTTGTTGTCAGAGCTGGCGATAACAGCCGCTCCGGTTCGCGGGTCCACACCGATTCCCGTGGGGGCATCGATGACCGGGAAGGTGCCGATGACGGCTGCGGGGTTAGCCGCTGTATCGATCACGGTGACGAGCTTCGCGTATTCGCTCGCGATGAAGAGCAGGTTGCGGTCGTTGTCGATCGCGCTCGTTGCCCCTGCTGTGACGACGGACGACAGCGTCTGAACGACATTGAGCTTATCGGCGCCGTCCGCGCGTCCGAGGATCGACACCGTATCGCCGCTCAGGTTGACGACGTAGGCGCGTCCATCCGCTCCCACCTCGACCTTTTGAGGGTTCCCCCCGACCTCGACGGTGGGAGGCAGCGACGTCGAGGTGTATGTCACATCGGGATCAACCACGGAGACGAACCCATTCGTGGTGTTGTGGACGACGTACACGGTTCCCCCGACGGGCGAGACGGCCGCATCGAGCGCGTAGGTTTCCCCGTCCAGTGGAATGGTCGACGCCGTTCCATTCCTCAGGTTGAGAACGGAGAGGCTCGGGGTGTCATCCTTCTGGTCATCGGCCAGGTACAGTCGGTCACGAGTGGGATCCACCGCTCCGCCCTGCAGCCACGTTCCCGCGGTCGTCTGCTTATAGATGCTCGGCCGCGCCACTTCGGCGAGCGTGGATGCGGTCGACGACGGTGTGGGTACCGCCGCCGCGCCATCGGAGGTCAGGACAGCGCTGGCAACGGGAATCATGATGAGTGCCGCGGTGGCGACCGCTGCGAGATGGAAGTTTGCACGGAAGTATGGCCGTGTCAGGGTAGGGGGCATGTGTGGGATCTCATTCTGGATAAAACAGCGGGTATCCACAGCTATTCGTCGTCAAAATACAGTTCACGACAAAGTAGTACGATTGTCTCGTTCGTGCGGCTGGCCAAACACTAGCGGAACGCGGGCGTCGGCGCCACAGTTTCTTTATGCACCTCGGACCAACATCCCTTTGGGGAACTTTTCGCCACCGAAAACGGCGGGGACACCCTCACGACGGGCGCAACCCTCGAGATGGCCTGCAGTACGACCCGGGCCGCAGCAACGCGCCACAGGGACCCAGAAACACCAAAAGCCGCCCCGAAGGACGGCTTGGGTGAATGATCTAGATTATTGCGTGACCCGCTAATCGGAACTCATGAGTACACCGAATGCGGTACGCCATTTATGGTGGATCTGAGGGGACTCGAACCCCTGACCCCCTGCATGCCATGCAGGTGCGCTACCAGCTGCGCCACAGACCCAGATTTCCTCGGCGATCTCTCGCGCTTGGAACTCTTATAGCTTAGCGCACCGTCGGCGACGATCTCCAATCGACGTCGCCGACGGCGCGTCGCTAGGCGCTCTCGACCGGTGCGGCAGGCTCCCGCTCCGCGAGGAAGTCAGCGAGCCAGCGGGCGCTGTCCTTGAGGATGCGCTCCTGGGTGTCGTAGTCCACGTAGACCAGTCCAAAGCGGCGCTGGTACCCCCACGCCCACTCGAAATTGTCCAGGATCGACCACGCGGTGTATCCACGAAGCGGCAGCCCCTCGGAGATCGCGGCGAGACACGCATCAACGTGCGCGGCGAGGTACGCGGTGCGCTCCGGATCATGCACCCGGCGCTCCCCCGCCACACTCACCACCTCATCCGCATACGCCGAACCGTTCTCGGTCACGTACAGGGGCAGGTCGCGGGCGTACCCGTGTGCCTGGCGCAGGACATCCACCAGGCCATCGGGATGGATCTCCCAGCCCATCTGCGTGCGCGGCGCAGCGGTCCCCACGAATCTCACGCCCTCGCTTCCGGGATAGGCGCTGGCCTCGGGGGTCGAGGCCGTCCCCGAGGGGTCAGTGCCCGCGCTCGTGACGGTGGCCTCGGCACCGGCGACGGTGTGCCGACTGTAGTAGTTGATGCCCAGGAAGTCGAGGGGCGCCGCGATGGTTTCGGTGTCCCCGGGGCGCACGAGTCGGTCCTCCCATCCCGGATCGACCGCGTCCCGCAATACGTCCTGCGGATACTGCCCACGAAAGAGCGGTTCCAGGAACAGCCGATTGCTGAGCCCATCAATCCGGCGCGCCGCATCGAGATCGGCCGCCGTGTCACTCGCCGCCCGCACCGAGTAGAGGTTCACGGCGATTCCCACGCGAGCATCCGGGGCGGCCGCGCGAATAGTGGCGGTGCCCAACCCGTGGCCGAGCAGGAGATGATGCACCGCATCGAGTGAGCGTGCACCCTCGGTCCGGCCCGGGGCGTGCACGCCACTCGCATAGCCGAGAAAGGCCGAGCACCAGGGCTCGTTGAGCGTCATCCAATCCCCCACGACATCGCCCAGCTCGGTCGCTACGATGCCCGCAAACTCGGCAAACCTCGCCGCCGTATCGCGGGCCAGCCACCCTCCCGCATCCTCCAGGGGCTGCGGGAGATCCCAGTGATAGAGGGTCACCCAGGGCGTGACTGCCCGCTCCCGCAGCGCCTCAGCAACCCGGCGATAGTGGTCGAGGCCCGCTCGGTTGATCGCACCGCGCCCGTCTGGTTGAATGCGCGACCATGACAGCGAGTACCGGTAGCCGTTGAGCCCCAGCCCCGCCATCAGGTCGATGTCCGCCGCAAATCGATCAAAATGCTCGATCGCTACCTCACCCGTGGACCCATCCGCAATCGTTCCCGGGCGGGCGGCAAACGTATCCCAAATGCTGGGGCCACGCCCCTCGCGTGCGACGGCCCCCTCCACTTGATAGGCCGCTGTTGCCGAGGACCACACAAAATCCGCGGGGAATTCGCTACGCCGCGACATCGCCGGAGTCAATCTCGGGGGCGTGCCAGTCACCATCGCCGTTCTCGGTGATCGCGATCAGCAGGTTGTCCCGCTTGAAGCCGAGCGCAGCGAGCTTTTCCACCACCAGGGCGCTGGCGCGCTGCTTCTGCTCCGGGGTGTACCCGTTGTACGCGAGGATGCGGATAAAGATGATGTCGGTGCGCTCTGCGTTCGGGAAGGTCCGACTATAGAAGAGATCGCCCTCATCGTGCAGGGTGAAGATCTGGAAGAGGTCATCCGCGGGGAACTCCCAGCCCTCCACGAGTGCAGAGTGGATTGCCGCGCTCATCTCGGTGCGACGATCGGCGAGTGGGCGGTGCATGTCTACGGTTACCAGGGGCATCAGGGTTTTCCTTTGTTCGTTGTCAATATGAGTGTTGCTGTCATCGGGTGGTGACTATGCGTGAGGCGCGGCATCAAGCCAGTGCCGAGAATCCGGGAGGAGGGCGTCGAGTTCTTGCCAAAACTCCTCGGGTCGATCCAGGGAGGCGGCGGCGATGGCCCCTGCAATGCGTTCGGGTTTTGAGATGCCCACGATCGTGGTGGCGAATCTCGTGTCACGCACGGAGAATGCCACGGCAGCGGTTGCCAGATCGGTGTCCCAGTTGGCGCAGACCCGTCTCATCTCGGCAATGGCATGCAGTGTCTCCGGAGAGGCCGGGCGGTAACCGTAGTCGGTGCGGGTTCCAGTAACGTCCGCGAGAATTCCCCCGCCCAGGACGGCAGCGTTCACCACCCCCACGCCCAGCTCCCGTGCGCGGTCAACCAGTCCGTTCGCGCTGCGATCCACGAGGGTGAAACGGTTGTGAACGAGGAGAACCTCAAACATGCCGAGCTCAAGATATCGAGACATCTGGTGCACGTCTCCCCCGGCGAGTCCTATATGTCCAACCTCTCCGCGCTCGCGCGCGTCCACCAACGCCTCAATTGCACCGCCTGGCCCGGCAATCTCCGCAAAGTCGAAGTACTCCGGATCATGGAGGTGCACCATCGGGAGCACCTCCACGCCCAATCGTTCTCGACTCTCTGCGAGGGAGCGACGGACGCGATCCGCACTGAAATCGCGATCGAGTGCGTCAACCTTGGTCATCACCAGCACATCGTCCGGCAGACCACCCTGCTCCGCAATGGCGATACCGATGCGCCGCTCACTCTCGCCCTGCGAGTATCCGTTTGCCGTATCAATGCTGCGAATCTCGCTGGCGAGAACGGCACGTACGAGATCAATCCCCGCGCGCTCACTCACCGCGTACCCGAAGTTTTCGGGCATACTCCCGAGCGGTCCCCCGCCGAGGGTCACCGGGCTGACCAGCAGCCCGGTAACCCCGAGGGGGCGTGGCGTCCAGCCCTGGCTAGGCATCGGCCGGGACGAATCGCAGGCCGTTGGTGTCCGCATAGACGCGTACACCGGCGGCTTCACCCACCTCGGTCGCGGACGCACCCGCCGCACCCTCGATCTCCATGGCGAGGAATCCGGGCGCGTTCACCTGCGCCTGGGGCACGCGCTTCTCCGCGCGGTCGAACGTGAAGATTTCCAGGGTGCTGTCGCCCCCGCGTAGATACGTGATTTCGAAGCCGCGGTCATCGCTCGGCTGGTGAATCCCGCCCATCACCGTGTAGCCGTGCGCGGCGAAGTGCGCGGTCGTCGCGGCGAGGTCCTGCACCGTTTCGGCCACGTGATCAAACCGGGCGCGCTCCGGCACCCCCATGCCCCAGTCGGCATCCACGGCGGCCTGATTGAAGATCTCGTGGTATCGCAGGTCACCCTCCACCAGCTCGACCAGCGTGCCGTCGGGGTCGAAGAAGAAGGTGATGCGAACATCGCCCTCGGCGTTGATGGGCTCCAGCTGGAAGCGCACGCCAGCACCCTTCAGCTCGGCCACCCGCTCGTCGATGTTAGCCACCTTGAAGCCAAAGTGGCGGAAACCGGTCTGCAGGTCATCCGGCACCCAGCCGGAGATCTCCGGCTGGGTAATCGCGACAAGACGCAGGGTCGCGGTCACGAGGTCAAGGGTTGCCTCCGTCTCGCTGCGGGTGATCAGCTCAGCGTCAAGAAATCGGGTGTAGAAGTCGATCGATGCGTCGATGTCGTTCACATTAAGAATGATGGATCGAATGGCCACAGTGCCACTCCTTTCGGTGTTTTGGGCAGCGCCCAGGCACGACGAACGTCGCCGTGTGGAATGAGGGAAAATTGAGGGAACGCGAGCCGTGGAGCTAGCGCGCACCCGCCGGGGCGAGGGCATCGCGACCGGCATTCACGTGCGGGGTCAGCACATGCTGGAGGGCGAGGCTCGCCGCTCCGATTGCGGCGGCGTCAAGCCCCGGATCGGAGAGCTCCACCCGTACCCCGTGAACCGCGCGTGTGCGCGCGCAGCGCGTCAGTGTGGATCGTATCTCGCGTGCATAGATCTCGCCGATTTCGGCAAAACCAGGGCCGGAGAGATAGAGGCGATCCAAATCGAGCACGTTGACCACCGCGAGCACGGCGGTTGCGACAGCGCGCGCGGCCTGTTCGATCAGGGCAACGCTGCGTGGTTCACCACCGGCAGCGGCGCGGGCAATACGTTCAAACGCCTGGCGGGAGTCGCCCCCAACCTGCGTGAGTCCAAGGTCAGCGGTCAGCTCGGAATCGACGAGCGCCCGCGCAACGATCGCCCGCGGTGCCGCCAGCATTTCCAGACATCCGCGCGCTCCGCACCAGCAGTCGGGGCCGTCCAGAGAGAGTGGCATGTGCCCGATCTCACCCACGTTTGAGGAGCTTCCGCGCACCAGCGCGCCACCCATCATCAGGCCCAGGCCAAATCCGTTTGACATGTAGAGGCTCGCAAAATCCTGTGTGGCCGGGATCCGACCGACCCAGAATTCACCGAGCGCGGCGCAGGCAGCGTCATTGTCCCGCACCACTAGAAGCCCGGTTTGTGCCTCGAGGGCCTGCGCCACCGCGAACGACTCCCACTCGGCCGCCGTCACCGACAGACCCTCGCCCCCGCCACGGATGTCGAGTCCGGCACCAGCCACACCGATGCCCACCACCTTATCCAGCGGAATCGAGAGCTCGGAGAGCACCTGCCCCACCTCGACCGCGATACGCGCGATGACATCGCTCGGCGCGGCACCCGCGATGCCGCGACTCACCAGCCGCCCCACAACGCTTCCCCCGAGATCGGTGACCACATAGCTGAGCCGGGCATCGTCCAGGGAGAGCCCCACCGCGTATCGAGCGCCGCGATTGAGCTCGAGAAGGCTCGGGCGCTTGCCCCCGCTGGAGTCACCGTATCCGGTCTCGATAATGAGGCCGGCATCAATCAGCGTCTTCACAAAGCGGGTGATCGAGGTCGCGGTGAGGCCGGACATCTCGGCCAGCTCGATGCGACTCACGGTGCCGCTCGAACGAACCAGATCAAGGATCGCGCTGCGGGTGTTCTCCGAGGATGGCCCCAGGGGGCGGACGACGCTCATGATGTGCTCCTCTGATCATGGTCTGCTTCAACGCTCAGCGTGCGGGCGGCGTCACCGCGCACCGCGGCCAAAACCTGCTCACCCAGTAGGCCGCCGGTTTCACGTCCGCGATGTGCGGACGTTTCGGCATCGGCGGTCACGGCCATGACCGCCGGATATCCGACCGCAAAATCGCCACGAATGATTCCCGCGTGCGGGAGCCCCAGGGTGTTCAGCAGCACGATGCGCGGGTCATCGGCTACCGCATCCAACAGCGCGACCCCCTCGATCATCGACTCGGGCCGCGCCCACAGGCGATACAGCTCTGTCTCGTGAGCCACATCGCGCACCACGCCGGTCACCAGCGAAAATCCTGCCAGCAGGAGGGGCTGCGCGAGTGAGCGCATGAGGCGTTCAATCTCGTGGTCTCCCGCCCGTTCGGCCGGCACCACCACTCCGATTCCTCGCATCACACACCTCCCATTTTCTGCTTCGTTTTACCGTAGTCGGTTCGCGTCCGTGAACCATGACGACGCGACTGCGGAGACACTATTTGATCGCCCCCGCGGCCATGCCGCGCTCGAACTGCTTCTGCAGCAGGATGTACGCCACGATCGTGGGGATCGCAGTGACCACCGCGGCCGCCAGCACCTTGGGAATATCGTCGTTGTACTGACGCTTGAAGAACTCCGGAAGCAGGGTCACAACACCCATGTCGTCGTTGATGAGGAACACCTTGGGCAGCAGGTAGGAGTTCCAGGCATTGATCAGCACCAGTACAACCAGCGCTACCGCGATGGGCTTCGCCATGGGGACCAGAACCGACCAGAACAACCGCCAGGTTCCGGCGCCGTCGAGGCGGGCAGCCTCAAAGAGCGTGTCGGGAATGCCATCGATGAAGCCGCGGGCAATCAGCACGGTGAACGGGATCTGCAGCGCCGCAATGGGAAGAATCACCGCCCAGAACGTTCCCAGCAGGTTGAGGGCCACCGCGGTGCTATACAGCGGGGCAATCAGCACCACCTCGGGCAGGGTGAGGGCCGCCATCAGCATCCAGAAATAGACCTCCTTGCGCCGAATGCGCAGCTTGGAGAACGCGAATGCGGCGGCCAGGGTGGCCAGGTAGATGATGATAATCGAACCACCCGCGACGATCGCGGAGTTGAGGAAGAACCGACCAAAACCCGGGACCGCGAGGACGGCCTCGTAGTTGCCCCAGCCGCGTCCCTCCAGGGACTTCGCAACCATCGAGTAGATCGGAATCAGGAACGGCAGGACTCCCAGCGTTACCGCGAGCTGGAGGCCCACGCGTGAGAGAACGGTGCGGGTTTCAAACATTGCGCTCCTCCGAAACTGCGCGACGTCCCCGGCGCGGACGGGCAGCGGCGCGCTCACGCGAGCTGCGCTGAACAATGATGGACGTGGCCACGGCGATGAGCATCAGAATGATGGACAGCGCGGAGGCATATCCGAGGTCCCGGCTGGCACCCGAGGTCTCGGAGTAGATCATGGTGCCGAGGAACTCCGAGGAGTGGGCGGGGCCACCCTGGGTGATCAGCCACACGCTGTCAAACAGCTTCAGCGCGGTGATCAGGTTGAGGATCGCGAGCGAGATCGTGATCGAGCGCACGTTCGGCAGCACGAGTGAAAACAGGATGCGGAAGTTTCCTGCGCCATCGATGCGACCCGCCTCGAGCATTTCGGGATCAATCTGCGTCATCGCCCCGAAGTAGAGGATGAAGCCAAAACCGATCGATCCCCAGCAGCCCACGAGAATCACGACGAGCAGCGAGGTGGTCGACTGTCCGATCCAGGACTGGGCCAGGTCCCCCAGACCAATTGCCTCGAGGATGCGGTTGAGCGTACCGTCGGACTGCCATACCTGAATGTGTGCCGGTGCCATGGTTGCGGGGGCCACCACGATGGGGATCACGATGATGACCTTGTACACGTTGGCCATGATCACCCGCGAGTGCATCGCGGCGGCAAACAGGACACCACCGATCACCTGCACGGTAAAGACCACCACGAAGTAGATCACCGTGTTGCGAATGGCCATCCAGAAGACGGGGTCGCTGAAGATCTCGGTGTAGTTGTCGAGTCCGACGGGCTTGAGGTGCTGCCGTCCGCCGCCCCAGCTGAAGAAGGAGAGGAAGCCGGAGTAGGCGATGCTGTAGTAGATGAGACCGACCGAGATGATGAGCGCCGGCAGGATCCACATGAATCCCGAGGGCAGCAGGCCGCTCGCCCCGCGACGCTTCCGCGGGCCGGTGGCCCGGGACGGGCGCGACTGCTCACGATCCGTCCCGGTCACGGCTGCACGCTCACGCATGCGAATACTGGTGTTCGACACTATTTGGTTCCCGCGGTGCTGGCCTCAGAGGCGTCCTGGAGCTTCGCCGCAATGTCCGGGATGGACTCCGAAAGGGTTGGGTCGAGCACCCGCTGGATGGCCACAACGATGCCGTGCAGCGACTTTTCGGTAGCCTGCCACTGGCGGGTCTGGGTGGTCGCGGTGCTGTCGGCGATCAGGGTCTCGATCGCGGGCTGCTGGACGGACTTGTCCACCAGCGAGATCGCGTTCCAATCGGGCTTGACGCCCTGCAGGCCGGGCAGCAGGTCGAGCGCGTTCGCGACGTTCTGCTGGCCCTTTTCCGACATGGTCATCCAGGAGACGAAGGTCTTAGACGCGGCGATGTTTTTGGAGTCCTCGGCGATTGCGAGACCGTAGTCCACCTCGCCAAAGTACTGAGATCCATGGCCCTTGCCCGCAACGTCCGGGAACTCCAGCGGGAGCTGGACAAAACAGGTGGGGTTGGCCACACCAGCGGCCTCCATCGAGGCGGCACAGGAGTTTGCCTCCGCGTACTGGGTGTACCAGAAGCCCATCTGGACCATCGCAGCCGAGCCCTTCATGAAGGCCTCGTTTGCCTGAGGGTACTGGGTGCCGTCGAGTACGTTGCTGGCGATAATACCGTCCTTCTTCATCTTGGCGATGATCTCCAGCACCTCGATTCCGGCCGGGTCATTCCACTTCGCCTTACCGGTGGATGCCTTGATAAAGAATTCCGGGTCTACCGAGTTGGCGATGGAGTGGTACATCTCGGTGGGGAACGTGTCGTCCCCACCTGCGGCCATCGCGAAACAGGTTTTTCCGATGGCGGTGATCTTCGCGCAGGCGTCGACCCACGAGGTGTAGTCGGTGGGTACCGTTGCTCCGGCCTCATCGAAAATGTTCTTGTTGTACCAGAGGAAGCCCGCGGACATTCCGCCCAGCGGAAGCGAGACGATGCGTCCGTCCGATCCGGTCAGCTGGTCAACGTACCCGGCACTGAACTTCTTTTTCCAGTCGTCACCGAGGGTGTCCTTTGCGAGTGGCTCCAGATCGATCGCGTAGGGACCCCAGGTGTCGGGCACGCCGCCCGCGGCGGACAGGTCATAGACATCCGGGCCCTTGCCGGACTCGAGGGCGGGGACCAGGGTATTGCGATAGTCCACGTTTTCAAAGTTCTTGTAGTTGACGGTGATGTCCGGGTATTCCTTGTTGAACTCGGCGATGTATCGCTTGGCCACGGCGGTGTCCGGAGTCCAGCCCCACCAGTTCACCTCACCGGACGTTGCCGGCTTGACGTTGGCATCCGCGGCCCCACCGTTTCCACATCCGCTCAGGATCAGGACGGACGCTGCGGCGAGCCCGGCTACGGCCAGGAACTTCTTGGTTTTCATACGGTTCCTCTCACTTCATTGTGATCTGTTTCCGCGCGTGTCGCTCCAGGGGAAAGCGCGCATCATCGCGGCCAACATCGAACCTCTTCCCGTGGAAAACCGCGGGTTTCCGGCTCAATAGAAACTTACTATACTTTTGTTTCTAAGTTCCAACAAGGGTTGCCGGGTATTTTTTCCACGGAAAAACCCGTGGGTCGCACATCGAAAAGAAGTGCGACCCACGGGTCAATCGTGATGCCGGGAACGGTGCGGTGCCTAGCCCTCAGCGGGCACCGGGGCGGCGGCGCGAGTCTCGGGCGCCTCCCACACCGCCTTCTTGGGCTTCTGGAAGAACAGCACAAACACGGCACCCAGCAGGGCCACGGCGGCGGGCAGTAGCAGCGTCTGTGACATCGCCGTGGTGAACGGCTCGTGCAGGAACACGGGCAGCTCTCCCCCACCGATTTCCGACAGGCCGGAGGCACCGCCGGGGGCGGCGGGCATCTCGGCGGTCAGGCGCGCCTGGATCAGCGCGGCGATGCTCGCGCTACCCAGCACGGCACCAATCTGACGCGTGGTGTTGAACACGCCCGAGCCAGCGCCGGCCTTGTGCGGCGGCAGGTTACGCGTGGTCATGTTGGACACCGGACCCCACATGAAACCGTTGGCGAAACCGAGCAGCGCACTCGGGAAGAGCATCATCCACAGCGGCTGATCCGGGGTCATGAGCAGCGAGTACCACAGCAGCGACACCGACAGCACGGTGAGACCAAACAGCGCGAACCACTTGGGGTTGACCCGGTCGATCATCTTGCCCACCACGGGCGCGAGGCCAGCCGAGATCACGGCCATCGGCACCAGCATCAGCGCCGACTGCGTCGGGGTCAGGCCGCGCACCGTCTGGTAGAAGAACACCAGCGGCAGCGACATGCAGGTGATGGTGAACCCCACGGTGGTAATCACGAGGTTACCCACCGAGAAGTTGCGGTCCTTGAAGAGATCAAGCGGCAGCAGCGGCTCGGACTTCGTGATCGCCTGCCACCCCACAAACGCGGCCAGCACCACGATGCCCGCAATGATGAGGCCCCACACGCTGATCGGCCCCGTGATGGTGCCCCAGTTGTAGGTCGCACCCTCCTGAATACCGAACACCAGCAGGAACATACCCACGGCACTCAGGAACACGCCGACGATGTCGAAGCGGTGCGGGCTGGTTGCGAGCTGCGGCACGTTGCGCCACACCATGATGAAACCGATGATGCCCACGGGGACGTTGATGAAGAAGATCCACTCCCAGCCGACGCCATCCACGAGGACGCCACCCAGGATCGGACCCACGAGCGTCGCAACACCGGCGGTGGCACCCCAGAGACCCATGGCGGCGCCACGACGATCCGGCGGGAAGATTCGGGTAATGACGGCCATGGTCTGCGGCGTCATCAGTGCGGCGCCGAGACCCTGCACGGTACGGGCGATGATGAGCACCTCAACACTGCCCGACAGGCCACACCACAGCGAGGCCAGGGTGAAGATCGTGAGACCGATGAGGTAGAGGTTTTTCGGGCCGAAACGGTCGCCGAGGCGGCCGGTGATCAGCAGCGGAACGGCGTACGCCAGCAGGTAGGCGCTGGTCACCCAGATCACGGTGTTGATATCGGTGTGCAGACCACGCATGATCGCGGGGTTCGCGACCGAAACGATGGTGGTGTCGATCAGGATCATAAAGAATCCGATGACCAGCGACCACAGCGCCGGCCAGGGCCGCACGGCGGTAGCGGGGGGTGTTGACATGGGTGTCACTTTCTACTGAAGGGGGATCAAAAAATTCAGGGGGCCGGATAGAAGTTGCGGGTCTTCGCCGCGGTGGCACTCGCGCGCTCCTCGGGCGAGCGGCAGTCCTCCCAGGGCAGCGCACCGGACGCGAATCGGGCCAGTTGAGCCTCGAGCCAGGCGATCTCCGCCTCGTACATGGCGAGCTGATACGGCGCGTTAATCCAGTACATTTCGGGGACACCGAGGCCGCCAACCGTCTCAATATCGCCGCGAAGCCTGTCCACGCGGACGCGCAGTTGCGTCACCCGCTCGGACAGGAGCTCCCGCACCTGCGGGGCGGGCAGAACGTGGGCCTCGGAGAGCGCCTGGAGGACTCGTGGACGCTCGGTCATCGGGGTGCGCAGCAGCTCAGCCACATCGACAAATAGGCGCTCACGGCCGGGATCGGTGATCTCAAACAGGGTGCGTTCGGGCCGAGCACCCTCGCGCTCAACCTGCGCGGCGATGGCAAAGCCCTTCTGCTCCAGCGCGTACACGGCACGGTACAGCGAACCCGGGCTCACCTTCACCACGGTGTCTTCCCGACGCTGGGTGGCGATCTGATACATCTCATAGGGATGCATGGGGCGCTCAAGGAGTAATCCCAGCGCCACGATCTCGATCGGCTTGAGCGTAATCTCTGCCACTTCACCCTCCAACAAAACTATTCCACATGGAATATACCCCCTGGAGGGGTCAACCGCAACACGATCAATTGCGGAAGACCTAGTAATTGTCCGGCCGATCGAGTTCACTGGCCTTATGGACCCAGCCCTCTCCGTACGCCCCTTCCGGGCCTCCGATGCCGCCCCACTGACCGATCTACTCCATGCCGCATATGCCGAGCTGGGTGCGATGGGGCTGAACTACACCGCCGTCGATCAGGACGTGGAGACCACGCGCGCTCGAGCTCTCGGCGGCCAGTGCTGGGTGATCGAGCGGGCCGGGCAGATCGTCGCATCGCTCACGATGTCCCTGCCGCCCTCGGACGGCCTGCGGGAGCTCACCGCCGAGGCCCGCGTCGGCGACCGTGCATGGCTCAACCAGGTAGCCGTATCCCCGGCCCTCCGCGGCCGCGGACTCGCTGCCGATCTGTGGCACCGCGGGCGTCGGTGGGCCGCCGCGCGGCAGGCGACGTCCATCGGCGTTGATACCGCCATCCCGGCGGTTCACCTTGTGCGGCTCTACGAGTCGTGGGGGTTCGAAACGGTCGACACGATCCACTGGCCCGGCAAGACCTACGACAGTGTGGTGATGGCCCGCCCGTTAGGCCCATCGGACGCCTGATCGAGGAAGCGGCGGCGGGAAGTGGTCCGGAGCCCGGGCCACCCCACCCGGATTACGCGAACTGGCCCGCAGAGGGTGTCGGTGATCCTTCGGTAGACGCGGTCGTGCCCGGGACGGGAAAACCCGTCCTGGGCACGAATACCTCCGCGTATCGTGAGCCTAGGCGGCCGTGGCCTCCGCGGCGGCGCGGGCGGCCGCGGGCAGCGCGGCGATAATCTCAGCCACGGCGGCCTCATCGTGGGCGGCCGAAACAAACCAGGCCTCGAACACGCTCGGCGGCAGGTTGATCCCGGCATCAAGCATGGCGTGGAAGAACGGGCCGTAACGGTAGACGTCCTGCGCCTGGACATCCGCGTAGTTTTCCGGCACCTCGGCGGCGAACACGAAGGAGAACAGGTTGCCCGCGCGCTGCACGGTGTGCACCACTCCGGCATCCGCAAGCGCCGCGGAAACCGTGGCGGCGAGCGTATCGGCGGTGCGATGCAGGTGCGCGTACACCTCGGGGGTCGCGCGGCGCAGGGTCTCCAGGCCCGCGGCCACCGCGACCGGGTTACCCGAGAGCGTGCCGGCCTGATACACCGGGCCGAGCGGTGCGAGGTGATCCATGACCTCGGCACGGCCACCCAGGGCCGCGAGCGGCATGCCACCGCCGATGACCTTGCCAAACGTGAAGAGGTCGGGCACATAGTGCTCCCCCGCCGCTGCCTGGAGGCCCCAGAACCCGGCCGGGCCGACTCGGAATCCGGTGAGTACCTCATCGAGGATCACCAGGGCGCCGTGGGCGTGCGCAATCTCGGCCAGTGCCGCGTTGAAGCCGGGCTTCGGCGGCACCACACCCATGTTCGCCGAGGCGGCCTCGACGATCACACCGGCGATGTTCTCGCCGTGCTCGGCGAACACCGCGCGCAGCGCATCAAGATCGTTGTAGGGCACCACGAGGGTCTGCCCGGCGGTCGCCGCGGTGACCCCCGCCGATCCCGGCAGCGCGAGGGTTGCGAGGCCCGAGCCGGCGGCGGCCAGCAGCCCGTCCGAGTGCCCGTGATAGTGCCCGGCGAACTTGACCAGCAGCTCGCGGCCGGTGAACCCGCGTGCAAGGCGGATCGCGGTCATCGTGGCCTCGGTGCCGGTGGAGACCAGGCGCACCTTCTCGATCGGGCTCACCCCGCCCACGCTAACCCGCTCGCGGATCAGCTCGGCCAGCTCGGTCTCGGCCGGGGTCGACGCCCCGAAGGAGAGTCCACGCGCGGCGGCCTCCTGCACGGCGCGCACCACGTCCGGCTGGGCGTGACCGAGGATTGCCGGACCCCAGGAGCACACCAGGTCCACGTACTCGGTACCCTCGGCATCGGTCACGCGGGCACCCTGCGCGGACACCAGGAAGCGCGGCGTACCGCCGACCGAACCGTAGGCACGCACCGGGGAGTTCACCCCACCCGGGATCGACGACTTCGCGCGGGTAAAGAGGTCAGCATTTTGTTCGTGAGACACGGGGCTCCTTGAATCGGGAACGGAAAGAACTAGGCGCGCAGCCAGGTGGCCAGCTCGGTGGCCCAGTAGGTGAGCACGGCATCGGCGCCGGCGCGGCGGATGCCGATCACCGACTCCTCGATCGCGCGGCGGCGATCGATCCACCCGTTTGCGGCGGCGGCCTCGATCATCGCATACTCACCGGATACCTGGTACGCCCACACCGGCACGGTCGATACCGCGGCCACATCGGCGAGCACATCGAGATAGGACATCGCGGGCTTCACCATCACGATATCCGCGCCCTCGGCGAGGTCGAGCAGGGTCTCGCGCATGCCCTCACGACGGTTGCCGGGATCGAGCTGATAGGTGCGGCGATCGCCCTGCAGCTGGGAGTCCACGGCCTCGCGGAAGGGCCCGTAGAACGCCGATGCGTACTTGGCCGAGTAGGCGAGCAGCGCGGTATCGATGTGGCCGGCACGGTCAAGGGCCGAGCGAATCGCGCCCACCTGACCGTCCATCATGCCACTGAGACCCAGGAGGGCGGAGCCCGCCTCGGCCTGGGCCAGCGCCATCGACACGTAGCGCTCCAGGGTCGCATCGTTATCCACCGCGCCGCCCTCGGTCAGCACACCGCAGTGGCCGTGATCGGTGAACTCGTCCAGGCACAGATCGGTCTGGACCACCAGGGCATCGCCCACCTCGGCGTGCAGGGCCCGGGTGGCCCGCTGCAGGATGCCCTCCGGAGCGTCGGCCTGGCTGCCCACGGCATCGCGGACGGTCGGGATCCCGAACAGCATCACGCCGCCGACGCCGGCGTCGGCGGCCTCGGCGGCCGCGGCCCGAAGGGTGTCGAGGGTGTGCTGGAAGACGCCGGGCATCGAACCGATCGCGCGCTTCTCGCTCAGCTCCTCGTTCACAAAGAGCGGCAGGACAAGCTGCGCCGGATCGACACGGGTCTCGGCCACCAGGCGACGCATCGCCGGGGACTGACGCAGGCGCCGCGGGCGCTCGGGCAGGGAATTCATGGGGTGTCCTCTCCGCCGCAATCGAGCGCGGCAGAATCGGGGTGTACGACTTCATAGTACGTTTCGAGGGCGGTAATCATGCCCTCCACGCTGCGGATCGGCGCCTCACAGGTGATCGCCAGCCCGAGGGCCTCGGCGGCCTCGGTCGTGCGGTCACCAATACTCACGCGCACCACGGACGCCGCGAGATCCGGCACCTGGGTGATGAACTGGGCGGCCACGCTGCCCGAGGTCACCAGGATCGCGGCGATGTCGCCGCGCGCCAGCGCGGTGCGCACCTCGGGGCTCAGATCCACGGGGATCGTGCGGTAGGCGTGCACGCGGGTAACGTCGGCGCCGAGCGCGGTCAGGCCGTCCACGAGGGTCGGCCCGGCGAGGGCGGAATCGAGCACCAGCACCCGGCCGAGGCTCACTCCCGGTTCGCCAAAGCAGGCGACCATACCGCGCGCGGTGTGGTCCTCGGGTGGCACCAGATTGACTCCGTAGCGGGCCTCCTCGAGGGCGGCCGCGGTCGCGATGCCCACCGCGGCCACGCGCGTGCCCGCGGGAATCACGGCGGCGTGGGCGCGCAGCACCCGGACGGTCGTTGCGCTGGTCACGGTGACCCAGTCGAACTCGCCCCGGGCGAGTGCCTCGAGCGCCGCCTCCAGGGCAGCCGCGTCCGGCGCCGGCTCAAAATCGATGACCGGAGCGATCACGGCCCGGGCACCGTGCGCCGCGAGACTCTCGGCCACAAACACGCCCCAGCGCCCGTCTCGGGGCACCAGCACGCGGCGGCCACCGAGTGCGGCGGGGACACCGGTTCGCGGCCCCCGCGTCCCGCTCGGGGATCTGGATGCCGCGTTTTCGCTGAGGTTCGAACTCATCGGCCTAGTTCAGCGGCGCGATGGTCGCGGCGCCGTCGGCCAGGAGTGCATCGGCAAGCTCGATGCCGAGACCACGCGCGGCATCGGCCGCAGCGCCCGCGGAAACCCGCGCGGACCGCGTCTGCTCTCGCAGCTCGGCACCGGTGGGAGCGTAGACCGCGGCATGCAGCGCGAGCGTAGCCTCGGTGAGTACCGCGTGGGCACCAATCGGGGCGGCACAGCCGGCTTCCAACCGCGCGAGTACGGCGCGTTCGGCATCGGCCTCGGCTCGGGTGGCGGCATGCTCCAGCGCGGCAAGGGCGGCGCGGATCGGGGTCGATTCGGCGGCCGCGAGATCCGCCGCCCGCACCTCGATTGCCAGCGCACCCTGGGCGGGTGCGGGCGGCCAGGCGTCCAGCTCGAAACGCTCCGTGATCGCGGCCTCGCGGCCGAGGCGTTCCAGCCCGGCCACGGCGAGAACCACGGCATCCATCTCACCCGAGGTGACAAACCCCAGCCGGGTGTCGATGTTGCCGCGGATGTCGACGATCTCGAGGTCCGGTCGGCGACGACGCAGCTGAGCGATCCGCCGCGGCGAACCCGTCCCGACGCGAGCGCCCTCGGGCAGTTCGGCGAGGGTGAGTCCGTCGCGGGCGCAGAGCGCATCGCGGGCATCCGCGCGCACCGGCACCGCACCGATCGCGAGCCCGGGGGCCGCCGCGGTGGGCAGATCCTTCATCGAGTGCACCACGAGGTCGCACTCCCCCGCCAGCAGGAAGTCACGCAGCGCCGAGGCGAACACCCCGGTGCCGCCGAGGCTCGCAAGCGAGGCCCGGGTGACGTCCCCGTGGGTGGTCACCGGAATCAGCACGGTTTCGATGCCGGTGGCCTCAGTAATGGCGCGCGCGACATCCCCGGTCTGGGCCAGGGCCAGCGCGCTGCCCCGGGTACCGATCCGCAGAACGGCACCCGGGGTCTCGGCGGGGCTCAGGGTCACGGCGCGATCCCCGCGAGGGCCGGCTTGAACCCGGCCCGGACGTTTTCGCAGCAGCCCGGGCGGCACACGTCGTACCAGGGGCCGAGGTCGGTCATCGCCGGACGCTCGGACACCGGCACGCCGTCGCGGCGCTCCAGAACCAGGTCAACCAGGCCCTTCACAAACTCGTGGTGGGTGCCCGGAGTGGGCACGCGCAGCGAGTACAGACCGGCGTCGGTGGCCGACTCGGTGGCCTCGTTGTCGAGATCCCACAGGACCTCCATGTGGTCGCTCATGAAGCCCAGCGGCACGATCACGACGGCACGGGTGCCGGTGGCCGGCAGCTCCTCGATCACGTCGTTGATGTCGGGCTCCAGCCACGGCATGCTCGGCGGGCCCGAACGGGACTGGTACACGAGCTCCCACGGTACGTTCTGATCGATCGCAAGTTCCTGCTGCACCGCGGCCATCACGACCTCGGCCACCGCGAGGTGCTGCGCCGCATAGGCACCGCCCTCGCCGAAGTTGCGCTCGGCGGGGCCGGAACGCACCGCGTCGGTGGAGGGAATCGAGTGGGTCGCGAACAGGATCTTGACCTCGGTCGCGAGATCAATATCGCGCACGTCCTGCACGATCTTCGCGAGTGCGTCACCCACACCCTCGATGAACGGGGTCACAAAACCGGGGTGGTCGAAGAACTGACGCACCTTATCGATCTCGATCTTGCCCTCGAGCCCGGTCTCGTCCAGCGCAATCGCGAAGTCCTCGCGATACTGACGGCAGGAGGAGAAGGAGGAGTAGGCGCTGGTCGCGATCGCGATGAGCTTGCGGTAGCCGCGGTCGTGAGCCTCCTGCACGGCATCGCGCAGGTAGGGGTCCCAGTTGCGGTTACCCCAGATCACCGGCAGGTCAATGCCGCGGCTCGCCAGCTCGGCCTCGAGGGCCGCCTTGAGCTCGCGGTTCTGGTCGTTGATCGGGCTCACGCCGCCGTGGTGGCGGTAGTGGACGGCCACCTCCTCGAGGCGCTCCTCGGGGATTCCGCGGCCGCGGGTCACGTTCCGCAGGAACGGGATCACGTCGTCCTGACCCTCGGGGCCGCCGAAACCGGCGAGCAGGATCGCGTCGTAGTCCACGGCGGTCTCCACAAACGGCGCACCTGAACGGGCGGCCTCGGTGGCACCGGGAACGATGTTGGCATCGGGCGTTGCGGCCTCGGGCACCGCGGCGACGGGTGCCGCCTCGATGGTTACGGCCTCGGCCGATCCCTCGCGCGAGCAGGCGCAGTTGCCGCCGCAGCCGCCGGACTGTTCAGTGGATTTCAGGTCACTCATCGGATCACCTCGGGAATCTCGGAGGCCGGAATACGCCGGCCGGTATAGAAGGGCACCTCTTCGCGCACGTGGCGACGGGCATCGGTAGCGCGCAGCTCGCGCATCATGTCGACCAGCTCGGTTAGCTCATCGGATTCGATCGGCAGGATCCACTCGTAGTCGCCGAGCGCGAAGGAGGAGACGGTGTTGGCGATGGCCCCGCGGAACGAGGCACCCATCCGGCCGTGCTCCATGAGCATCTGAGCGCGCTCCTCCTCGGGCAGAAGGTACCACTCGTAGCTGCGCACGAACGGGTAGACGGTGATCCAGTCCTTGGGCTCGCGGCCGGTCAGGAAGCCGGGCACGTGGCGCTTGTTGAACTCCGCTTCGCGGTGCACACCGAGGGCGTTCCAGGTGGGCAGCAGCTCGCTCAGCAGCTCGGTGCGGCGCAGCACGCGCGCGGCCGACTGCAGGTCTTCGGCACGGTCACCGTGGATCCAGATCATCAGGTCGGCATCGGCGCGCAGGCCCGACACATCGTAGAAACCGCGGGTCACGACACCCTTCGCGGCGAGCTGATCGACAACCTCGGACAGCTCTCCCACGGCCCCCGCGGAGTACTCGCCACGGAACGCGGGGTTCCGGCGAAGCACAAGCCAGAGGGTGTAACCGAAGGGATTTTCCGGCGTGTTTACCGGGCTGGTAGCGGTGGACATGGCTACTCCTTAGTGTTCGTGTCGACGGTGTTCGAGGGTGCCGTGGAGGCTGACGCGGGAGAGGGATCTTCCTCCCCGGCCACGGGCGCGGAGGGTGCTGCCGGGGCGGCACCACCGCGAAGCTCATCGTTTTCGAGGTACTCGGTGGCGACCAGGTGCCGCACGCGCTTGGCCGCCGCATGGGCGTCGGGCACAACCGAGGCGAGCCCCGTTCCCGACAGCCAGGCACCGGTCACGTCGAGCCCGGGCACCGCGGTAATCGCCGCGCGAATTCGTTCGGCACGCTCGCGCGCCCCGCGGGCGGCACCCGGCGGTGTGCTGCGCCAGCGCGTCCGAGCAAATCCGACAACCGCGCTCTCGGGAAGGTCGACGCCGAGAATGGCGGCGGCATCGGCGCGGGCGATCTCGGCCAGCTCGTCATCCGTGCGCTCGCCCAGGCGATCCGGATCGAAGGACAGCCGCACGGCGTGACGACCGGGGAACTCGGCAAGGGCGTTGGCCAGCCAGCCCCACTTCGCACTCGAGTGGGTCAGGGCCTTGGCACGCACGCCGCGCTCATCGGTCTGATCGGCGATCAGCACGCCGCTTCCGCGGGGATGACCATCGAGGTTCGGGGCATCCAGTAGCAGCGTGGCGAGCACGACCTCGGGGGAAACCTCGGCGGTTTCCTCGGCGAGGGCGGGCACGGCATCGGCCAGAAGCGCGAAGGCGGGCAGCTCGGCGGTGGCGATGATCACACGGTCGGCATAGTGGAGCACGTTACCCGCGGTGTGCAGGCTCCAGAGGGTGTGATCGCCCGCGGGCTCGGCCACGGCGGCCGGATCGGCGTCCTCAGCCATGGGGAGGTCCTCGGGGGCGATCGCGCCGGAATACAGCGCGGTCACCGGGGTATCGGCGTGCACGGCACCGCCCAGGCGGGTGATCTCGGCCACCAGAGCACTCACGAGCACGTGCATGCCGCCATCGATCCCCTCGACGCGCGCACCGGCGCGCGCGGAGCCGGCGGCATCGGTGAGTTCCGCGACCGCGGCCCCCAGCGAGCCGGTGCGGGTCAGCGCCTGGTTCAGGCCGGGAGCAACGCGATCCACGTCGATGTCCTCCGGTCCCACCGAGTAGACGCCGCGCACCACCGGGGTCACGAGCTCGGTGAGCACGCTCTCCCCCATGCGCTTGCGCACGAGCTCGGCGAGGTTGTGCTCGCGACCGATGGTGAGCACCGGGCGTACGCGATCCAGGTACGCGCGGGTCGCGCCGCGGGTGCCGATCACGCGGCGAACGTCTTCCGCGAGCGGATTCGCGGGAATACCCAGCAGCGCCGTCTTCGGCATTGGCACCGAGGCGCCGTCGCTGCGACGCAGCCAGGCACCGGCCGGATTCGGCGTGACGATCTGGTCCTCGAGACCGAGCGCGGTCACGAGCTCACGCACGTGGCCGCCGCGGGTCGCGTAGCTCTCGGCGCCGCCGTCCAGCACCATTCCGGCGACCTCGACGGGAGATACCGAACCGCCGAACATTTCGGAGGCTTCCAGAACGGTCACGCGGATGCCCACGCGGAGACAGTCAACCGCGGCGACGAGGCCGGCCACGCCGCCCCCGACGATAACGATGTGACGTGGCTCGATCACAGCGAGTGCACCAGTTCGACCACGCGGGTCAGTACGGCCGGGTCGGTCTCGGGCGGTACGCCGTGGCCGAGGTTCATCACGTGGGCCGGGGCGTCGAGTCCCCGGCGGTGCACCTCGCGGACGTGCGCTTCAAGGACCGCCCAGGGCGCGGCAAGCATGGCCGGGTCGATGTTGCCCTGAACCGGCACGTTTCCGCCGAGGCGCCGGATGCCCTCATCCAGGCGGGTGCGGTAGTCAATACCCACGACGTCGGCACCCACATCGCGCATCTGCGGCAGGATCTCACCGGTACCCACGCCGAAGTGAACCACCGGAACCCGCGCCTCGGTGGTCCCGTCGGGCAGCGTGAAGGTGAGGTCGCGCACGAACTCGAGTACGCGGGCGCTGGCCGGGGCCACGTGGCGCGCGTAGTCATCGGGCGAGAGGGATCCGGCCCAGGAGTCGAACAGCTGAGCGGCCGAGGCCCCGGCGAGCACCTGGGCACGCAGGAACCGGCCGGTGATCTCGGCGGTCCAGGCCATCAGCGCGGCCCAGGATTCGGGGTCCGAGTGCATCATCGTGCGGGCACGGATGTGATCCTTGCTCGGCCCACCCTCAACGAGGTAGGCGGCAAGGGTAAAGGGAGCGCCGGCAAAGCCGATCAGCGGGGTCGTGCCGAGCTCGGCCACCGTGCGGGCCACGGCGTCGATGATCGGGCCGAGTGCGCTGTCCAGCTGGGCAGGATCGTTTGCCACGAGTTCGGCGACGTCGGCGGCGGTGCGCACGGCCTTACCCATCACCGGGCCGCGACCGGGAACGATCGACACGTCGACCCCCACCAGCTTCAGCGGAACGACGATGTCGCTGAAGAAGATTCCCGCATCCACCGCGTGTCGACGCACCGGCTGCAGCGTGATCTCGCTCGCGAGCTCCGGGGTGAGGCAGGCCTGCAGCATCTCGGTTCCAACGCGCAGCTCCCGATACTCGGGAAGTGAGCGGCCGGCCTGACGCATAAACCAGACCGGAGTCGTGGCCGGACGGATACCGCGGTACGCCGAGATGAGGGTGGACTCGGCGGTCAATCCCGCCTGAAGCGGGTGTGTGGTGGGGACAAGCATGACCCCATCATCTCAAACCTCGCGCGAAAAGTTGCCGACAACCGGTCGAGGCCTCGCCGACACCGTGTCGGGAACTTTATCCCGGTCAGCGGCCAAAAAACTCGGGTTACTATGGATACGTGCTGATCTGTTTGACCGCGAGCCACAAGAACTCCTCCTTCGACCTCCTCGAGCGACTTTCCGCCGCCGAGGGGCGTCTTGAGCGCGCCCTACTGGATGCCAACCCCGACATCACCGGGGCCGTCATCATCAACACGTGCAACCGCTTCGAGGCCTACCTCGAACTCGGCACCGACGGCACCCCGCCCGAGGCGCGCACCGCGCTCACCGAGGCCGCCGCGAGCTCGGCGCAGATCGCCACCGATGAGCTCGTCGACACCTGGGATCTCCACGTGGGCGAGGAGGCAGCCCGGCACCTCTTTGCCGTCTCCTCCGGGCTCGAATCCGTGGTGGTGGGCGAGGGAGAAATCGCCGGTCAGGTGCGCCGTGCGCTTGATTTTGCCCGCGCCGAAGACACCACCACGAGCGATCTTGAACGACTGTTCCAGCGCGCCTCGCAGACCTCCCGGGCGGTCAAGAACAAGACCCCGTTGGGCCGGGCGGGCCGCTCGCTCGTACGCCTTGCTCTGGATCTCAGCGAGAGCCGCATCCACGACTGGTCGACACTGCGCGTGCTCCTGATCGGCACCGGTGCCTATGCCGGGGCGAGCCTCGCCGCGCTGCGTGATCGCGGGGTCACAAACGTCGCCGTTTACTCACCATCCGGGCGCGCCGCCCGCTTCGCCCAGGGCCACGATATCGAGGCCGTCGCGGCCGCCGACTTCGCGGCCGCCGTGGCCGAGGCGTCCCTCATCGTGACCTGCACCACGGCCTCCGACTTTGTGCTCGACGCCGATATTGTCACCACCGGGCGTCGCCTCGTGCTGACGAACCCGCCGCAGCTCGATCACGAGGATGCCCCGGGCTGCCCGATCACCGCGCCAGCACGCCAGCTGGTCATCGACCTCGGACTGCCGCGCAACGTCAATCCCGACGTCGTGAGCGCCGGAAACATCGAGCTGCTCGACCTCGAAACCATCCGACTGCACGCGCCGCTGGAGGAGGTCCAGGCCACCGAACACGCCCGCGTGCTGGTCAATCGCGCCGCCAAAAAGTTCATTCAGGTGACCTCCGAACAGGGCCTCGATCCCGCGGTGGTGGCCATGCGCCGACACGCCCATGAGATCCTCGAGGAGGAGGTCGCTCGGGTTGCCCCGCGCGATCCGGATGGCGTCGCCGAGCGCGCACTGCGTCACCTGATGGGTCGGATGCTGCACGTGCCCACCGTCCGCGCTCGGGAACTCGCCCGCGCCGGCGAGCACGATCGCTACCTGGAAGCGCTCGAAACGCTGCTCGGTCTCGCGGTACCCGACGCGACGGTTGAGCATGCGGAATCGGACACCGAGGGTGCCGCCCGTCAGGCCTCCTAGGCCTGTCCCGCCACGTTTCGCGGCCCTGAGGATCGACATCCCGTCGGTATAAACACCTCGAAATCGCGCTACTTTATGGTTAGGCTACCCAAAGCGGAACCCGCCATTTAGACGGCTTCCCTCCCCCTACCCCACCCGGAGAGTCATGACCCAGATCCCGCAGAACACCCCGTCCTCCGCGAAGCTGCGCACGGACGCGGTGTCGATCGGATACGACCGCACGGTCATCAGCAGCGACCTCTCGGTGGAGATTCCCGAGGGTTCGTTCACCGTCATCGTCGGACCGAACGCCTGCGGAAAGTCCACCCTGCTGCGCTCGCTGGCACGCCTGATCACCCCGAGCGAGGGCACCGTCCTGCTCGACGGAGCGGACATCTCAAAGCTCGGCACCAAGGAGCTGGCGCGCCGCCTCGGGCTGCTCCCGCAGACCTCGATCGCACCCGACGGCATCCGCGTAGCCGACCTCGTGGCGCGTGGCCGCTACCCGCACCAGGGTCTGTTCACCCGCTGGTCTGAGGCCGATGAGAGGGCCGTCGCCGGCGCACTCGCCGCCACCAAGACCACCGAGCTGTCCGAACGCCTGGTTGAGGAGCTCTCCGGCGGGCAGCGCCAGCGCGTCTGGGTCGCCATGGTCCTCGCCCAGGACACCGGGGCACTCCTGCTCGACGAGCCCACCACCTACCTCGACATCGCGCACCAGATCGATGTACTGGAGCTGTTCCGCGAGCTCAACGAGGGTGGCCAGACCCTCGTCGCCGTGCTCCACGACCTGAACCACGCGGCCCGCTACGCGACCCACGTCATCGCGATGAAGGACGGTGCCGTCCGCGCCAGCGGCACCCCGGCGGAGGTCATCACCGAAGAGCTCGTCGAGGACGTCTTCTCACTCCCCTGCCGCGTGATTACCGACCCGGTGACCGGATCGCCGCTGGTGATCCCGCTGGGTCGCGCCGCGGTCGTGGAGGCACCCGCAGAGGCCGCCACTTCCGGTTCGACGACGGGGTCCGGTATCGCTGCCTAGTCGACGCGCCGGAAGCGCTCCACGGCCTGCAGCTCCTGCATCTGGCCTCCGGAGTGGGTCACGAAGGTGTCCGCCAGGGCAAACTGGCTCGCGTGCGCCGCATGGGCCGCCCGTACTCGATCCCGGTGCTCGGCCCGTGAGATTTCGAGCGTGAAGTCCGGATCCTCGGGATCCAGGATCACGTACAGCGGAAGCTCAAGCTCCCGCGCCACCCGCCGCGTCATTTCGTGACAGGCGAGGTGATCGGGGTGTCCGTAGCCACCATCCGAGTCGTAGGTGACGAGGGCACCGGGGGCACCGGGGGCACCATCAAGGATCAGGGCGCGCAGGTCGGCGTCCATCTCTGCCGGTTCGGCCGCGGTGAGGGCCTCGGGGTCGCGGTCGGGCGCGGCGGCCGCGCGGCCATCCGCACCCCACACCATGCCCGAGTCTCGATAGTGACGGCGACCCGCGCCCAGGTAGGCGTGGCGTGACACGCCGAGCGCATCCAGCGCCGCCCGCAGTTCGGCGGCGCGCACGGCCGTGAGATCGGCACCGTTCGGCACCGAACCGGGCACGATTTCGCCCCGTTCACCGCGGGTCGCGGTCACCACGGTGACCGTGATGTCCGCCTCGGCGAGCGCCGAGATGAGCGCTGAGGTGGTGAGGGTTTCATCATCCGGATGCGCGTGGACGAGTACCACCCCCGCGGAAAACTCGGCGGGCAGACCGCTAGCCACGGGCACGCTCGGTCTCTGCGGCATCCATCAGCCCCGCATAGAGTTCACGCACGCGCGCGGCGGCCACCCGGGAGTCCGTTTCGGCCGAGTACTCACGGCCGCGCAGGCCCAGCTCACGTCGGCGCTCGGGATCGCGCATGAGCGACGTGATCGCCTCCGCCCACAGCTCCGGGCTGCGCTCATCCACGAGCAGACCGCTGACACCCTCGCGCACGGCATCCTGCAGGCCACCCGCGCGGGAGGCGATCACGGGGACGCCACTCGCAGCACCCTCGGTCGCGACGAGACCGAAGGTCTCCGAATAGGAGGGAATGAGCACGATCGCGGCCGAACGCATCGCGGCCGCGAGGTGCTCGCGATCGAGGCTGCCGAGGAGGCGAATCTCCACGCCCGCGGCGGCCGCGTGGTCGGTGATGCGACGACGATGGGTGGGCGTACCGCCACCGGCGATGCGCAGCTCGGGCCGCTCGGCCACCGGGATCTGCGCCAGCGCGTCGATCGCGAGATCGATTCCCTTGACGGTGCGCAGGCGCGCGGCGATCAGCAGGTAGTCGCCCGCGGGGCCGCCGGGATGGAAGAGTTCGCGATCCACACCCGGGGAGACCACGCGCACGTTACCCTCGGTGATCTGAGCGGCCTCGGCACGGCTCAGCGAGATCACGAGGTCGCTCTCGCGGGCGAGCATCGCCTCGCCCCGGAACCGCTCGGGCTCCTGCGGGCCGGCTCCCGGCGGACGCAGCGTCGCCGTCAACGCGGCCAGGGTGTGGAATGTCTGCACGTGCGGCACACCCCACTCGCGCGCCACCGGAAGCGCGGCCATACCGGAATACCAGTAGTGCGAGTGGATGAGGTCGTAGCGTTCCCCCGCGGCGAGCGCGCGCGAGAACGCCTCGATCAGCGGCGGCTGGAGGTCCGGCTTGTCCAGGTATCGGGGGTCGCCATCGTCGATCAGGCGTACGCGCAGACCCGGCTCAAGCTCAACGACGGCCGCATCGGCGGGATCGGTGCGACGCGTGATGAGGTCGACGCGTTCGCCGGCGCGCACCAGCGCCCGGGCCAGGGTGAGAAGGTAGATGGTCATCCCGCCGGCTTCGCCGGAACCAACCGGCTCAAGCGGGGATGAGTGCAGGGCGACGAGCGCGATACGGCGTGCGGTCACGACGGGTTTCCTTTCGTGCGCTCGCGGGTAACGGGTGCGAGCCACGGCTCAACGTTACCGGCTTCCCCGCACTCACAGAACTTCCCACGAAACGAACCTCACATTTGTGCGGGCTCGCGCGTTAGCCTGACAGAAGATCCCCTCCACACCCAAGGACGTCATGTCAGCTCTGCTTCCGTTTGAAACCGCCGTGGATCAACACGGCACCACGGTTCTGCGTGTGTGCCGCGCTGTCCTCGGCGTCCATACCGATGCCGAGGACGCCTGGTCGGAGACCTTCGCCGCCGCACTCGCCGAGTGGGAAAACCTGGCGAGCTCTGAGAATGTGCGCGGCTGGCTCGTCACCGTGGCGCATCGTAAGGCCATCGACGTACTGCGTGTTCGTACGAAGCAGGGCACCACGCTTGAACACGCGCCCGAGCCGCACTCCCGGCTCGGGCTCCCCCAGACCGACCACCTCGACCTCTACCGCGCGATCGCCGCACTCCCACCGGGGCAGCGTTCCGCCGTTACCCTGCACTATCTGGCCGGGCTTCCCTACGCCGATGTCGCCCGCGAGAGCGGGATCAGTCCCGCGGCCGCGCGGCGTGCCGGGTCCGATGGCGTTCGTACGCTGCGTGCGGCGCTCACGGTGAACGTGAGTTCACCCACTACCCCTACAGTCGTTACCCAGCCCGGCACGGGCACACACCAGGCAGACGGAGTCTCCGCATGACCAACACAGTTTCCAGCCCCCGGGTGCCCGACACGGCACCCACCGAGGCGCCGTTTACGGCCGACGCACCGTTTACGGCCGACGCACCGTTTACGTTCGGCCACGCTCCCCTGCCCGAGGAGGCAGACGTCCTCGCACGGCTGAGTGTCGCACTCCGCGAGCACGCCCGCGATACCGGAGCCCGGGACGTCGCCTACTCCGTCGTCGACTCGCCCCTCGGTCGCCTCCTGCTCGCCGCCACCGAGGTGGGGCTCGTCCGAGTCGCCTTTGAGCGCGAGGGCTTTGACGGCGTGCTCGAACACCTGGCGGAGCGGGTAGGGGCACGCATCTTCCGCGATGCCGATCCCGTATCGCATGCACTACACGAACTGAACGAGTACTTCGCCGGGGAGCGTCGCTCCTTCGACCTCACCCTCGATCGCCGTCTCACCACCCCGTTTCGCGGCGAGGTCCAGCGCTACCTGCCGAGTATCGAATACGGCCAGACCGTCAGCTACCGGGACGTCGCCGAGGCGCTCGGCCGGCCGCGAGCAATGCGCGCGGTAGGCACCGCCTGCGCCACCAACCCGCTCCCGATCGTGGTGCCCTGCCACCGGGTACTCCGCACCGACGGACAGCTGGGCGGCTACATCGGCGGACTCGAGGCGAAGCGCGCGTTGCTCTCGGCCGAGCGCAGGCATAGTGCCGGCCATCGAGGGTGACCCGGTAATCGGCGAGGACGGCCCGATCATCGGCGAGGACGGCCTGGCACGGCCCCCGTGGGCGGCACGAGACCCGCTGCTGCGCGAGTACTACGACACCGAGTGGGGCATGCCCGTGCGCGACGAAGCGGGCCTGTTTGAGCGGATCAGTCTGGAGGCATTCCAGTCCGGGCTGTCCTGGGCCACCATCCTGCGCAAGCGTCCCGCGTTCCGGAACGCCTTCACGGGGTTTCAGCCGGATGAGGTCGCGGCCTTTGACGAGCGAGACGTCGAACGACTCCTTGGGGACGCCGGAATCATCCGAAACCGACGCAAAATCGACGCCACCATTCGCAATGCCCGCGCCACGATCGAGCTGCGGGCCGATGGTGGGCTGGTCGAGTTCGTGTGGTCCTTCGGCCCCGCCACTACGCCCATGCCGCGCCGCGTCAGCGAGGTGCCAACCACCTCTGACGAATCGATCGCCCTCGCCAAGGCGCTACGCTCGCGGGGGTTCGGTTTCGTCGGCCCCACCACGATGTTTGCGCTGATGGAGGCGATCGGGATCATTGACACCCACCTCCTGGGCAGCCATCGGCGCGGAACCTCGGGAATCTGGCCCGGCTAATCTCCCACTCGGCGATCACGGCACCGAGCGTGCCCTGATTCCCGTGTGTGCTCCCGGAGTGGCCATCACAAAACTGCCATAATGTTCGGTAGCGGTAGTTCTCCCGGCACCCTCTGATCCCAGGCCGGCCCGTCCCGCGGAAAGATCGTCCGGATGGCGCCCACCGACCCCGCCGCGATTCCCAGCGTGCAGCGCGACTCACCACCCCCTGCCGGACGAACCGCGCGCGGGCGCTGGGTCCGCACGGAACTGATCGGTGTCGGCACCGCGCTGCTACTCACCACCCTGGCCGTCACGCACCTTCTCCAAACCGATCGGTCCTGGCTCCTCTTCGGCGATGGCGACTCTGTGTTTCCGCAGCTCGTACGCGCCTCCCTCCTGGCCGGCGAACCCCAGCACTGGGCCCTCTCGAGCGTGCTCTTCATCCCTGAACTCGCGCTGTACCTGATTCTCGCCGCGATTCTTCCCACCGCGCACGCCGCGCTCGTTGCCTATGCGGCCTGCTCGATGCTCCTCATCTATGGTGCCCTGCGCCTCGCCGCCGCGGCCGTCTCCCGCGGCGATAAGACACCTCGTTCGCACCCGCGCGCGGTCGGCGGCGCTCTCGCCGGGCTTGCACTCCTCACCCTGCTGACCCTGACCGAGTCGAGTATCACCCGGTCAAGTTTTGAACTCACCACGCTCGTGATGACCCCGACCTACTACGGTGCTACGACCATCGCACTGCTCCTCGGTGCCGCACTCTGCGCGTGGCTCCTCAGCACACCGCGCCCGGCCCCGCGACGCGTCCCCGTGATCCTCGCCCACATCGCACTGGCCGCCATCGTGGGCATTTCCACGCTCAGTAATCCACTGATCGGCGGGTGGTTGATTGCCCCCGCCTGCGTAGCCCTACTCTTCGTATGGAGAATGCGACGGCCGCGAACGGGGCGAGCACCCCTGACCCTCATCGCGGTCCTTTCCGGTGCGACGGTGCTGGGGTTCCTCCTCCGATTCACCCTCGGCGACCTGATTGCGAAGGAGGCCGACACCTACGTCCGACCGAACGCCCTCGCCGCCTCGCTCGATGCCTATGGTGCCGCATTTGCCACCTACATCCGCACACCGGGCGGTGTGGCGGGCACCCTGCTCGTGCTGGGTGCGCTCGCCTGCTGCGCCCAGGTGGTGCGGCGCGCGGACCGAGAGAATCGGTCGGCGGCACTGTTTCTCGGGCTGGTCTCCGTGGTCGCACCGATCATCGTGATCGGGTTCGGCATCGCACTCGGCACCGATGCGCCGCGGTACCTCGCACCGGTGTTCTTTGCCCCGCTCCTCGGCATCACCGCGCTGATAGCGGATATGCGCATCACGCCCGCGCCGATTGACGCACGCATCGGTACGGGGCGGCAGCTGCGCCTCGCCGCCATCGCGCTGACGGCGATTACAGCCCTTCTCGTCGGCCTGGTCGCGGCAACCCCGCGCCGCGCGCTCACGGATACCCTGGACCGCGATGCCGCCTGCGCCGCGAACTGGCTTGCGGCTCACGACGTGGTCGCGATCGGCTCGTTTTGGGATGCCCGCCCGGTCAACGCGCAACTGGGAATCCCGGGCCGCCTGCTGCAGGTGGATCCCGTGCTCAATCGCTACGTCTGGCTGGATAACCGGGGCACGGTGACGCCGAGCCACGCCTCCGTGCTGCTTCGCGGGCCCTGGTCACCCCTGAACGCATCCGCAGACTCCGCGGGAACCGGTGCGACCGAGACCGTGTCCTGCGGAAACTTCTCGCTGGTGGTGTACCCGGAAGCCGTGCTACCAATCGGGCCTCCGCACGCCTAAGGGCTCGACTTCGGGAAGTGTCGGTATCGCTGAGCGTTGATGCCGGAGAGTGTCGGTATCACTGAGCGTTGATGCCGGAGAGTGTCGGTGCGGAGTGAGAGAATAACCCCATGCCCGATCTGAGCTCCGCGTCCTCAAACTGGCGCGACCGGCTCATCCCCATCGCGGCCGCGCCGGCGAGCGATCCCATCCGGCTCGGGCTGCGTGCCGAGCTCCGTGAGGTCATTCCCCGCACCGCCGCCAGGTGGAACGGGCCCACCTCCCGTGCGGTCACCGCGGCATCCCTCGAGGCCCCCTCTCTGCCTGCGCACGTGCGGCTCGCCATTCGGCCGGTCCTGCGCGGTCCGCGTGGCTGGCTGACCACCGGCGTGGGTTGGAACACCATCGCGCATCAGCGCCACCGGCTCGGTCTCGGCGAGGCCGAACAGCGCTGGTTCGCGCAGTTCACGGCGCTCTACCGGGCCACGATTCCGGCCGAAACGGGGCAGGACCCTCAGTGGTACACGCTCGATGGCTTCGATAATCCGCTGCTCTGGCCTCTGCTCACCCAGGCCGTGGCGCTGAACATCCCCCTGGTGGGCTCGCGCACGGTACCGGAGATTCGCCTCGCGGGTGCGGGCACCGTGAGCCTGGATCTCAGCGAAACGGAGGAGGGTGTCCTGCTGAGGTCCCGGGTAGAGATCGATGGCGAGGAGGTACTCTCCGAACTCACCCGCGCGCTCGGCACCCACGGCGTGTATGCACTGTCCACCGAGACGCCGCGCACCCTCACCCTCGCCCCGCTGTCCACCCCCCTTCCCGCGGAGTATGCCGATCTCCTCGGCGCTTCGCCGGTGCGCGTCCCGACCGCCGAACGCCGCGAATTTGAGCGCGACTTTCTGCCCGCCCTCGCGCAGCGGGTAAGCCTACGCAGCTCCGATCAGAGCATCGCGGTGCCCGAGCCGGTGCCCGTCACCCTGATCCTGCACGTTCAGCACGAGCCTCGACACACGGTGTCGCTGCACTGGGAGTGGAGCGAGCTTCCGCCGGGCGGGGCGCCCCTCCGGGTGGCCGACGCACTTCCCGAGGGAATTCTCCCCGAGGGCTGGGCCATCGATCCCGCACCGGGCGGCCTTCCCTCCGCCCGGAAACTGCGGGACTTCGATGCCGCCGAATTTGCCACCGACCTCCTGCCCGCGTTGGCGGCGCTCCCCGGGGTCCGGGTTGAGCAGCACGGGGTGTCACCCGAGTATCGTCGGCTCCGGGGCACGCCGCAGATTTCGGTGCGCGCCGAGCCCGGCACCCGCACCGACTGGTTCGATCTCGGGGTCACCGTCACGGTAGATGGCGTTCAGATTCCCTTCGAGCCGCTGTTTCGCGCGCTGGCTCGAAACGCGCGCCGACTCAAACTCGTCGATGGCACCTATTTTTCGCTCAAGCACCCGGCCTTTGCCCCGCTCGCCGAGCTGATTCACGCGGGCAGCGATGCCGCCGAATGGATCACCTCCCCGAGCATCGGACCGCATCAGGCCACGCTCTGGAACGACCTCACCGAGCACGCCGACCACGTGGAGTCCGATCCCGCCTGGCAGCGCCTGGTGAGCGCCCTGACCGCCGAGGCTCCCAGCGAATCGGCCGAACCCGAGGGCCTCGCGGCCACACTGCGCCCGTATCAGCGTGCGGGGCTCGGGTGGCTGAAATTCGGGTATGAGCACGGCCTCGGCGGCATCCTTGCCGACGATATGGGGCTCGGTAAGACCCTGCAGTGCCTGGCCCTGATACGTCACGCCCGAACCCAGAAACCCACCGATGGCCCCTTCGTCGTAGTCGCCCCCACCTCGGTTGTGGCCAACTGGGCCGCCGAGGCCGCGCGCTTCACCCCGGGGCTCGTGGTGCGTACGGTGCGCGGCACCCGCGCCTCGGGTGAACCCGGCATCGCCGAACTCGCCGACGGTGCCGACATCCTGATCACCAGCTACACCCTGCTGCGTCTCGATCACGAGGAGTACGCCCGCCCCGCGAGCCCCTGGGCCGGACTCATCCTGGACGAGGCCCAGGCGGTCAAAAACGCGAGCGCCCAGACCCACGTTCGCGCCCGCGAGTTCCCCGCACGCTGGAAGCTGGCCCTGACCGGCACCCCGCTGGAAAACTCGCTGAGCGACCTCCATGCGCTCTTCGCGGTGGTCTCCCCGGGGCTTCTGCCGCCGGCCGCGCGCTTCACCCTCGAGTATGTGCGCCCGGTGGAGTCCGAGCCCGCGGGCATCTCGCGCGGCGTCGGGGCGGGCCGCGGGCCCGCCGACCGTGCCGCGCACCGGCTCGCGGTGCTCGCTCGTCTGCGCGAGCGCATTCGCCCCTTCGTGCTGCGCCGCACCAAGGAGGAGGTGGCCCCCGAGCTTCCCGATCGACAGGAGCAGGTGATCGAGGTCGATCTCGCCCCCGCGCATCGCGACCTTTATGACGTCTACCTCCAGCGCGAGCGCCAGAAGGTTCTCGACCTCCTCGAGGATCTCGATCGCCAACGCTTCATCGTCTTCCGCTCTCTCACACTGCTGCGCATGCTGGCGCTGGATCCCGCCCTGATCGATGCCGAGGAGCACGCCGATATTCCGGCCAGCAAGATTGACCTCCTCATCGCGCACCTCCTGGAGGCACGCGCCGAGGGCCACCGGGCCCTGGTGTTTAGCCAGTACCCCTCGTTCCTCCGCCGGATCGGCGATCGCCTCGCCGAGGTCGGTCTCGCCTGGGAGCTCCTCGACGGCTCAACCACTCACCGCCAGGAGGTCATCGACCGCTTCCAAAACGGCGACGCCCCGGTGTTCCTACTCAGCCTGCGCGCGGGCGGGGTGGGGCTTAACCTCACCGCCGCCGACTACGTATTTTTACTCGACCCCTGGTGGAATCCGGCGGCGGAAAACCAGGCGATCGACCGCGCCCATCGCATCGGCCAGACCCGGCACGTCTTCGTGTACCGCCTGATCGCGCGCGACACCATCGAGGAGAAGGTGCTTGCGCTGCAGCGCAAGAAGTCGGCACTGTTTGACGCGATGTTCACCGGCAGCGACGCCGTGGGGGCGGGGCTCACCGCCGAGGATATCCGCGGACTCCTGAGCTAGCGCGGACTCTAAGCCCAGCGCTTGTTCGCCCAGCGGGCGAAGATTCCGATCAGGGCATCGCTGAGCTTACCGATGATCGCGAGCAGGATGATCGCAAGGAAGATGCGATCGGTACGGCCGTTGTTCTGCGAGTCGGAGAGCAACCAGCCAAGCCCCATTGACGCCGCCAGTAGTTCGGCAGCCACCAGGAACAGCCACGCCTGCGCGAGCGCGAGGCGGAGGCCGGAAATCACCGAGGGCAGCACAGCGGGCAGCTGTACGGTGCGGAATAGCGCGAAACCGTTGAGGCCAAACGCTCGGGCGGCCTCGACCAGGTTGCGGTCAACGTGGCGCAGCGCGGCCGAGACGGTGGTGTACACGGGGAAGAACGCACCGATCGCGATCAGGGTCACCTTCGACACCTCGCCGTACTTGAGCCAGATGATCAGCAGCGGCACCCAGGCCAGCGAGGGCACCGTGCGCAGGGCACCGAGCGTTGGTGCCAGCAGAACGTCGCCGAGGCGCGAGAGCCCGACGATGGCCCCGAGGAAGAGACCGGCGGCCGCACCGAAGGCGAAGCCGAGGAAGACACGCTGCACCGAGATACCGATGTTGGGAAGCAGAAGACCGCGCTGGGCGAGATCCACCCCGGCATCCCACACCATCACCGGGGAGGGCAGCTGCGAGGTAGGCATGATGCCGAGCGACGCCACCGTCTGCCAGACTGCAAGCAAAACCAGCGGGATGATCGCGCCACCCAGGATTACCGTGAGCGAGCGGGACCTGCCGGTCCGCGGGCGGGCGGCGCGAACGGCGGTGGCGGGGGTGGGTGCGTGTGTCATGAGTCTTCCGGGGCATCCGCCCGCCGGCCGCGCGCACGCGGCCGGCGAGGGCGGTTAGGAGCGGTCGGTGGTCTTCGCGGCCTTCGCGAAGGTCGGGTCGAACAGGTTCTTCAGTGCGTCGTCCACCTGGGCCTGGTTTGCTACGTCACCGGTCTCGACAAACACCGGACCGATGATCTTCAGCACCTTCTCCTGGGCGTCACCGGGCACGGGATCAACATCGAAGTTGGTGCGCTCGGTGATCACGCTGGTCGCGACGGCCTGATCGAGGCTCGCGGTTTCGGCGAGGATCTTGGCGGTCTCCTCGGGGTTCTTTAGTGCCCACGCCCGTGCATCGGCGTAGACGTTGGCCACGGCCTGAACGAGTTCCGGGCTCTTCTTGATGAACGACTCGGTCGCGGCCACCACGTCATAGGAGTTGAAGTCGACGTTGCGGTAGAGGAACTTCGCACCGTTTTCCAGCGCGCCCCCCATGATCGGGTCGAGTCCCGCCCAGGCATCCACCGAACCGCCCTGCAGCGCGGACCAGCCGTCGGCGTGCTGAAGGTTTTCGATCGTGACATCCTGCGGGGTGAGGCCGGCCGATTCGAGCGACTGCAGCAGGAAGAAGTAGGGATCGGTGCCCTTGGTCGCGGCAATCTTCTTGCCCTTGAGCTCGGCCACATCGGCGATCGTGGAGTCCTTACCCACGATCAGGGCGGCCCACTCGGGCTTATTGGCGATGGTGATGGCCTTGATTTCCGAACCGTTTGCGCGGTTGAGCAGGGCGGCGGCACCTGCGGTCGAGCCCACGTCCAGTGCTCCCGCGCGCAGGCCCTCGTTGGCCTTGTTCGAGCCGGCAGACTGAATCCAGTTCACGGTCACGCCCTGATCCTTGAGGTCGGCCTCGAGCCACCCCTTGTCCTTGATGATCAGTGAGAGCGGGTTGTAGGTTGCGAAGTCGATGTTGAGGGTACCGCCCTTCGCGCCCCCGGCGGCGGGCGCGGCATCCTCGCCAGCGCAGGCCGACAGCCCCAGGGTCGTGACCGCGGCGAGCGCGATGGCGGCGAACAGGGTGCGTGAACGGGTTTTCATGGGGTTCCTTTGCTGTGTGCTGTGCTGTGTGAAAGCCTGGGGAGGGCTCGGGAAACTAGTAGGGGAAGATGGGAATGCCGGGCTCGGTTTCGATACCGCGCGCGCTGCCGTGACGGTCAATTCCGAGTCCGGAAAGCAGGCGGCCGCGCAGCTCGGCGAGCTCCGCTGATCCGCGGTCTCTGGGCCGGGTGCCGGGTACGGTGAGTTCCTCGATGATCGTCGCTCCGCTGATGCCCTCCTCGTGGCCGAGAACGATCACGCGATCGGCGAGCTGGAGCGCCTCATCCACATCGTGCGTCACGAGCAGGATGGTGGCCGGTTCGGCCTCGTGGATGCTGAGGAGGAGATCCTGCATACGCAGCTTGGTGAGCGCATCGAGCGCACCAAACGGCTCATCCAGCAGCAGGACGCCCGGGGTGCGGGCAAGCGCGCGGGCGAGCGAGGTGCGCTGCGCCATACCGCCGGAGATTTCCCGCGGGCGGTGATCGGCGAAGTCTTCCAGGCCCACGAGGGAGATCAGCCGGGCCACGCGCTCGCGACCGGCGGCGGCCGGGGTGCCCTGGGGCAGCCCCAGCGCGACGTTCTGCGTCACGGTACGCCAGGGCAGCAGCCGCGGTTCCTGGAAGCCGATCGCCGTGCGCTCATCGATACCGACGATGCTCTGTTCGTCGAGGCGCACGGCCCCGCCGGTCGCGCCGTCGAGGCCTCCCACGATGCGGAGCAGCGTGGACTTTCCACAGCCGCTCGTACCGAGGATCGCGATGACCTCGCCCGGTGCAACATCGAGCGTGACATCTCGGAGTACGCGCCGCTCCCCCTCGCTCCGGCTCGCGCCGGCGAAGGACTTTTCGACGCTGTCAAAGCGTACTCGGGCGGCGGCACTGGCAGGCACGGGACTCATCTCGGTCGGTCGGTAGCGGGGTCATCCGCCTAGCGGATTAGAGACCACGCTATCCACTCGCCGCGAGCGGTTCGTCACGAGACGTCATGAATCGTCATCTAGCTCGTTTTAGACGGCTCACTCTCGTGTGCCGTGATGGCCGCGAGGGCCAAGTGGGCGCGCCCGACGGTCCAGGGCTTGAGGCTTCCATTCCAGGACTGGATGCGGATTCTGCGCGTGGCAACGGGCGTCTCACGCACGACCCGATACGTCCGAATGAGGGTGTCGCGTCCGAGTTCCTGCGGTACCGAGGCCCCGCCACTCGAGCCAAACGGATGCCAGGTGACGTCGTCCTCGTCCGCGTACAGAACCGTCATTTCCGGCGGCAGAATGATCGAGAGCCCGTAGAGTTCCATCCAGGTAGTGGTGACCTCGCGAATGAGACGCGCCCGTGGCCCCAGATCCACGTCGTAGCTGGTGCCGTAGCGCGTTCCGGTGCCTCGCACCACATCGGCAGCGGAGGATCTGGCCCAGCGTGAGGTCTGGGGGCCAGCCGCCACATCGATCGGGTCTCCCGAGGTGAGGACCTGGAGTCGGGCGGGGGTACTCGAGGTGGGGCTCCAGGTTCCGCGCTTTCGCTGGTCGGGCGTGCTCTGCAGGTACGTCGCGTTGGAGACCTCTCGCCCCCGGGCTACGTCCGTCGAGCGAGAGGCACGCAGAGTGACCGAGTCGAGCATGAGCCATCGCTCCGGGGCCGTCCGCAGCTGAAGCTGGACGAAGCGGGCACGCCCGGCGCCGGGCAGCACGGAGTGTTCCCGGGTTGATTGTGGTGGCCGCGGCGCATCCTCGAGTGAGAGATACGGGCCCCACTCCCCCCAGGTGCCATCAGCGTTAGCGTTTCGTACCCGGCCCCCTCGAATGAACTCGATGGCCTGAGCCTCACTGCGAAGCGCGGTGATTCCCACCTCGGCCACCGACTGTTCGGTACCCAGGTCCACGGTCAGGAACGCATCCTGACCGTTTTCTGCGCCCATGAACCACCCGTTCCATCCCGACCCCGGCCCTGTTTCCGGGCCGTGTGCCCCGTCGGTGAGCCCTCGAGACCGAGTTCCGGGATAGCGCGGGGCACCGCCATCGAGGGTATACAGCAGCGGAGCGGGATTGAATCGCCGCAGGGAATAGCGTGCGCCGAGCGCGACATTTGTCTCGTTCTCGTTCTGCACAAAAACCTGCCCCGCGAGGGACCAGCTGTCGGCGCGCTGCTGGATCGCGAACCGAATGCGCGTCACCCCCACGATGGTGCGCACCGCCGTATGCCAGTACCAGCCCGAACCTCTCTTGTCGCCTATCCCCGCGCGGGCACGGGTGACCGCGGGCAGCGAGGCGATGAGCGTTCCCGAGGAGTCGTACAGCATGGCCTCCACGGCCGTGGGGGCGTAGACGTTGTTCGGGGGATCGTGCATCCACTGCGTTCCGATGCTCCGCAGTGCCGCATCCGCCGAGCCGTTTACGGAGGTGAGGTCAAGGGTCAGTACCCAGTACCCCGCGCGGCCCTTACTGTACTGGCCCTGCCAGCCCTGCTCAAGATCGGCCGGGGAGCCGAGGATCCCGTCGGTCAGGGCACCGCGGAAGAAGTGGCGCTCCGCCTCCTTTTCGTTGGGCTCGAGCACCGGTGCCAGAGGCTCCGGGATATCCGGGTAGAAGGCTGGATCGATCGCGATCGGGGTGGAGACGGGCCCGATTCCGCTCGCCCCCACACTCACGCCCTCCGCCGTTTTTGACAGCGCATAGGGCGCGCCAAATGCCAGGTTGAACGCGTCTACCGAGGGTGCGGGATCCCTCATTTCGAGCGCGCCACCCGTCCACTCCACAACCGCCATCAGGGGCTCGGTAGAGGGCGAGAACGTCCCCCAGTAGTCGAACGCCCACACCTGATATACGGCGGTGCGGCCCGGGCTCAGCTGATGGTCGAGATGAATGTTCGGCCCCTCGGCCGGATACTCAGCAATCACACGACCATCGCGGCGCACCTGATAGCCGGCAACCGTATACTCCGTTTCCGTGATCTCCTCGGGAGTGCTGGCACCCTCGGGTAGCGTGACGGGTGCGAGGGGTGTCGAAGCGCCCCAGGTTACCCGGGCTGTGGTGAGTGGGTCACCCTCGATGCCCACCGAAATACTCGCGTCCTGAGGCGCGCCAAGCCGGCTCTTGGGCGCAGATTCCCCGGCGACCCACGCCCGGTAGGCCCGGGCGTACGGCTCATCACGCGGCACCCGGGGGTCCATGACGTGAATCGAAAACATGATGAGGTCCGTCGCACCCGCACGCTTCATCGCCGCCAGGTTGCGGGAGAGCTGCCGCACCCCCATGTGCGTGATGCCGGCATTTTGATCGCGATAGTTTTCGGCATTACCCCAGACCTGCGCACCCGGGGTTCCGGATCGATCGCGTGCCGAGACGAGGGGCGCAAACCAGCGGGCAATATCGCTCTCGTCGGTCTTGCCCGATCCGGCACCATCCTGGGGGGCGACGATGTTCACGCTGGTGGTGCTGAACACCCGCGCCCAGGTGCGCTCCCAGCCGCCCAGCCGCTCGAATTCGTCGGAAGACTGGGGCGATCGCGTCATGGGACTGAAGAGTGGTGACACGAGAATGTTTGGGAGATCCGTGATCTCCATTGCCGCGCGGGAGGTGGGGGCGAGATAGTCGTCGACGTAGGCGCGGGTATTGTCAGAGTTGGCGCCGGTGCCGCTGAACCTATTCATCCGATAGCCCTCGATCTCGTAGGGCAGGTACCAGCCCACGATCGTGCCGGCGTAGTCGGCGCCGAACTCGGCCCAGATCGTGCGAATCGTGGCCGCCGCGCGATCGGCCTCCACGCGCAGCCAATCCGGATTGTTCCAGCCTGCCGCGGGCTTAAACCACGTGGGTTGGTCTACGCCCAGACCGATCGTGACCTCTAGTCCGAGTTTTTTCGCCGCCTGCAGGACATAGCCGAGCTGCTTATCCAGTCCCGTCCGGTTGCCACTAAAGGGGGGATAAATGGGCTTGCTGGTGACGACGTCCCTATTCGAGAAGTATGGTACCCACTCGGGAACCGGCTTGTTGTCGATGATACGAGCCTCGGCGACTGCCTGAACGATGATGCCCTCGACGCTCGAGTCTTTCAACGGTCCGAGGGATTCCAGCCAGTCCTCCGGTGAGAACTGTGGTTTGCCAGAGGGGTTGTTGTACGAGATACGTACAAAAACGGCACTCGGATTGATCCGCCCATCGGTATCTCCGTTCGCCGGGATACACTCCGGGGTGCCCCCAATCCGGCTGATGCTATCGTCTCGTGCCACGCTGCTGTTCATGTTGCGCCGCCCTTCCCGCGGTCACCAATTTTCCTCACGGTAGGCGCGAAAACTGTGTGCAAACATGATGCAATTCCGTGAATTCTGTGTCCGATCAGGCGTTATGTTCGGGGGGGGGGTGGCGCCCTACCTGTCCGCGATCAGGTCGAGCAGCGCTCGGGCGGGCGTCGAGAGCTCGGTGCCGCGTGCCCACACGACACTCAGCGGCCGGGTGATCCGCAGCCCGCGTACCCTCACCCGCACGAGCGTGCCGGCTCTCAGCGCCTCGGTGACCGCGAGCACGCTGAGCACGGCCGGAGCATCACCCGCGGCGGCCATGGCGCGCACCATGGCGGTGGTGGGCAGCACCGCGGCGGGTACCGCTCGGTCTTCCCTGCCGTCGAGCGCAAGATCGAGGGCCTCCCGGGTTCCGGAGCCGGCTTCCCGAACGACGAGTGGCCGGGTAGCGAGCTCGGTCGGGGTAACCCCGGAAATACGCCGGGCCCAGGGGTGACCGGGGGCGACCACGGTCACGAGTTCATCGGTGGCGAACCGCCGTGACGCGAGGTCGGTGGGCGCCGTCGGGGTCTCCACAAAGCCGATATCGGCACGGCCTGCGCGCACCGATTCCGCCACCGCCGCGCTGTTAGCCGCGGTGAGTTCCACCGCCGGAGCCCCGGCAACGCGCAGCCGGTGCAACCACTCGGGAACGAGGTATTCGGCGATGGTGAGGCTCGCGGCGACGCGCAGGGGTGCCGGATCCGCTTCGACCAGGGTGCGGACGGACGCCGCGAAGACATCGGCCGCGGACACCACGTCGGCGGCCCAGCCGGCAATCACCGAACCCTCGGCCGTCATCGCCGAGCCCCGCGCGGATCTGCGCACGAGCGGCACACCCAGCCGAGCCTCGAGGGTGCGCATTCGCGCGGATACCGCCTGCTGCGTCACCCCGAGCCGCCCGGCAGCGGCCGAGAAGCTCCCGGTTTCGGCCACCGCCACCAGCACCCTCAGCGACGCGGTATCACTCTCCGACATGCCCACCTCCAGCCACAATGAAGCCTTGTATGCCCCCAATCGTATCCGTCTACCCCGCCCCGTGTCGCGGGAGAAGGATGGAGACATGACCACCCCGCTCGCCCCCGCCACCCGGCTCCCCCTCACCGTGCAAAACCTCACCCCCAACTGGTTCGCCGCGGTGATGGGCACCGGAATCGTTGCCACCGCGGCCGCAACGCTCCCGCAGCGCACGCCCTGGCTGCTCGATACCGCCCGAGTCGTCTGGCTCCTCGCCGCGATCCTCCTGGTGACGCTCCTGGCGGCGACCGCCCGCCATCACCGTCGCTACCCGGACATCGCGCGCGGGCACCACCGACACCCGGTGTTCGCACACTTCTACGGCGCACTCCCGATGGCGATCCTGACGGTGGGTTCCGGAGCACTCCTGCTGGGCGAACCGATCCTCGGAACCGCGGCGCTCCCGCTGGCCTGGACGTGCTGGGGCATCGGCACCCTGCTGGGCATCGGGTGCGCCGTCGCGCTCCCCCTGCTGGCGATCACCGGAAGGCTCACGCTCCGCACCAAGGAGGCTTTCGGCGGCTGGCTGATGCCCGTGGTCCCCCCGATGGTGTCCGCGACCGGTGGTGCCCTCCTCGCACCCAGCCTGGCCACCGCGGGGCAACGCGTCACCCTGATGCTCGTCTGCGCGGCGCTCTTCGGGATGAGCCTGATCGCCTCGCTCATCATCATCGGGTGCATCTGGATGCGCCTCCTCCGGGGCGGGCCGGGCGCCGCGGGCACAGTTCCCACCCTCTGGATTGTGCTCGGCCCGCTCGGCCAATCGGTGACCGCGGCGAGCACGCTGGCTGCCGCCGCGCGGGGCACGCTCTCCCCCGCACACGCCGAGACGGCGGCCCTCCTCGCGATTGCTTACGGCACTCCGGTGCTCGGCTTTGCGCTGCTCTGGGCACTGATCGCCGGGGCCATCACCCTCCGAACCATCCGCCACGGGCTCCCATTTTCACTCACCTGGTGGTCGTTCACCTTTCCGGTAGGGACCTGCGTCACCGGGCTCAGCGGGTTGGCCGGGCTCACCGGATCTGCGGCCCTCGCCGGTGCCGCGCTGGGCGGATACATCGTTCTGGTCTGCGCCTGGCTGGTTGTGGCGTCCCTGACCGTCCGGGGCGCGCTGGTGCGCCGCGATCTGCTGGCCGGCCCCTCCGTCGCCCACTCCCCGCGCGGCCACCCCGAGGAACTCCGCGATGGCAGCGACCGAGCGCTCGGTCGCGTGGCCATCCCCGTAGGGGTACGGTGCCTCGGCCATCGCCGCATACTCCTCGGGATCGGTGAGGAGACGGTCCACGGCGGCGACGATCTGGACACGGTCGACACCCACGAGGCGGGCGGCCCCGGTGGAGAGGCTCTCATGCCGCTCGGTTACCCGGCGCATCACGAGCGTCGGAATGTGTAGGGCCGGCCCTTCCTCCTCGGCCCCCGAGCTGTCGGAGAGGATCACCGCACTGCGGCGAAGTAGCCGGCAGAACGCGAGATAGGGCAGCGGATCGATCAGGGTGATGTTGCGAACATCGGAGAGCGCGGGCACGAGGACGTCTCGAACCGCTGGATTCGGGTGCACGGGAATCACGATACGCACATCGTGCCGGCGCGCAATCTCGGCCAGGGCACCGGCGATCTCTCGCATCGGGGCACCATGACTCACTCGATGGTGGGCAGAGGCCACGATCACGCGGCGCGGATCCGCATCGAGGTCCGCCAGGAGCGGATCCTCATAGTCGCCCGTGCGAGACAGGCCCCAGTGCAGGGAATCCACCACCGTATTGCCCGTGATCGCGATGGCCGCCTCGGCAATCCCCTCCCGAATAAGGTTGGCGAAGTTTCCACGGGTGGGTGCCAGGTGCAGCGCGGCAAGCTGTGCGACGAGCTTTCGGTTTCCCTCCTCCGGATACGGCGATTCCGGATCCCCACTGCGTAGCCCCGCCTCAACGTGAACGATGGGGATTTCCGCGAGGAAGGCGGCGAGAGCTCCCGCGAGGGTCGTGGCGGTATCCCCGTGCACGAGCACAACGTCGAGGCCGCGGAGTGCCGGCGACGACCCAAACTGTGCGAGCGCACGATGGGTCACCTCGGTGAGCGACTGGCCCGGCCGCATGATCGCGAAGTTCGCATCGGCCACGACCTCGCACTCCCGCAGCGTGTGTTCCAACATCTCGGCCTGCTGCCCGGTGGAGATTACGCGGAGGGTAAAGCGCGGATCGGCGCGGAGGGCGCGAATAATCGGCGCGAGCTTGACCGCCTCGGGACGGGTCCCGAGGATCACTCCGATGGACTTCACCGTCGGGATCCGCTCTGCTGACCGGCCGCGAGCGCGTCGACTGCGAGCGCGTCGGCTGCGTGTCGGTGCAGCGTGATCTCGGCCCGCGGTGCCACGAAGTAGTGTTCCACCGAGTACGAGATGGTCGCGAAATCGGCGGTACCCGTGCCGTCGAAGTCGGCAACCACGATGCGGGCAACCGACTCCTCGCCCACCCGCCAGCGCAGGAAGAGCCCGCGCGCCGCATCAACCGCCTTGTAGTAGAACACACCCTGCCACGGGGCGGGACCGCGCAACCCGATCAGGAACTCATCATCACCATCGCCGTCGAAGTCGGCGGTGATCACCGAGTGGCCGGGGCCCTCCCCGTTTTCGTTCGGATCGCCGAACGTATCCAGCACAAATCGGTCCCAGGTGTCCGGGGTACCCGGCCGTCGCACGTAGACGGCGATCGTGTTGCCGTGAAAGGGTTCGATCGCCGCCACGTAGGCGAGTGGATCGTCGCCCAGCCGGCCCCCGTCGAGGTCCCCGCTCCCCCGAAACGTGGTGCGTTCAAACTGTCCGGATTCGCCCTCACCGAGGTGTTCAAACACCCATTCGCCCTCGGTGAAGTACAGCCAGGTGACACCCTCATCGGAGGCCATCAGGACGCCGTCCCTGCCATTCGCTTCGGGCCCTGGACGTTTTGCGACTCCGTGCACCATGCGAAATCGATTGTCCGAGATGACCTCCCGGTCCCACTGTGTCGCGGTGTTGAGATCGTCCGGCTCGGTGAAGAGCACGATCGGGAGTACCGCGTGCACGCTCGCTACCGCGACGATGGGAAACCCGAGAATCTGAATACGATCGTTGCGGGTAAAGTGCCCCACCCGGAGACGGTGCATACCGACGGCACGCCCCACGTGGTGCCGCGGCCAGCGCTCGCCCCGCCGTGCGGCATCGGCCCCCGGGTTTTCCAGCCAGTCGATCCTGCCACCCTCTGGATCGGCGTGATGGATCGTTCCTCCCGGCCCGTAGAGCTGGTAGCAGACCACGTAGTCGTCACCGCCGTGGCCGGTGATATTACCGAAGTCGGCGCCCACGGGTTCGACGATACCGTCGATAAGGAGCCGCTTGTCCCAGGTTGGATTTTCGTACCAGTAGAGCTCGCCGGTCGCCAGCCCGTGCCCCACGAGGTCGGGGGTGCCGTCGCCGGTGATGTCCGGGGTTTCGAGCCAGTAGCCGTCGCGCAGAAAATCGGTGACCGTCTCGGCCTGAAACTGTGGCGGGGTGATCCGTGAAATACCCCGCAGTGGAACGGGCGCAGGTGGGCGAAAGCCCGGGATGTTATAGGACATGGTCTGTGTGCCTCACTCCGGAAATGCGTGAACGCATTCGCCAGCTCGCGCATTTCCGGGAGACCGCGCTGGCACTCCCACTCTCACGTGGACGCCTATAGCGAGCAATGCCCCTGTGCGACCTACCCCTCCGTCGCCTAGCCTCATCCGGGATAGGCGGATTCCTCGGCACGTTGAGATCGTTGGGCGTATGCGCTTCACCGATCGAAGGGTTCCACCATGTCCGGTACATTCAGCACTGAGCCAGGCTTTTCCTCGGGTGTCCAACGAGCCGAAATCGTGACCGATGCCGATCACTGGGAGCTCACGCACCGGGCGGTCGTGGTCAACCTCGCCGCGAGCCCCGCCCGCATCGATGTGCCGCTCGGAGGGGTTATCCGCCCGCTGAGCTCCACGCTGCTCACCGCGGGCACCCCGGTCAGCGGGGCGCTGCTCGGGGTGTTTCCGGTCCCAGAGCAGGCCCCGACGGAGGAGAGTGTTCGCGCGCTCGGATGGCAGGACTTCTTCGGTTCCCGCCCGGTCGGGGGCGAGGAAAATCCAGGCGTCCCGGTGCTGCTGCGCTCGCCGCAGGCAATCGTCGGCTCGGTGAGCTTGGTTCCCGCTCACGCGCTCGAGGATTCCCGAGCTGGCGCATCACCGCAGGAATACGTGGTGCGGCTCAACCTCTGGTTCAGCCCGGCCGGAACGCACTGCGGCATCCACCGCGAGCACCCGTTTATTGAGACACACACGCAGCTCGTCGGGCGGGGGCGGATGCAGAAGTTCCGCACGCGCGATCCCGAAACCCTCTTTGAGGAACAGCTGCTGGCCCCGGGACAAACACAGCCCACGATCTTCGGCCGCTGGGACCACGGCACCCTCACATACCCGTGGCATCAGTACCACGCCGAGACCGACGTGATCTGGTTGGCAGTCGAGTATCACGCCCAGCGATCCGCGTAGTCTGGGTGGGCGGGTGCCGCGGTCCGGCTCTAGGGGGCCTCGACGGGCGAACGCTTCGGCAGGCGCAGACTGATCGCGATGATGACGCCCGATACCAGTGCAATGGCCGCATTGACCGCTATGGCCAGCTGGATCCCGGAGAGCAGCCCCACGGCCAATTGGCTCGCGAGCACTGCAGACATAACGGGCGTTCCCAGGGTGATGCCCACCTGCTGGCTCATCGTCACCAACCCGGTTGCGAGGCCCTGCTGCTCGGGCGGAACCGCGGTCGTCGCGGTCACCGTGTAGCCGACGATCGCGACCAGGTTGGCGATGCCGCCGATGAAGGTGAAGATAAGCAGCGGAATGACCCAGCCGCTGGACTGATCCGCGAGGGCAAGCGGCAGCGTGGCCAGCCCCTGGAGCACCAGGCCCACCACGATCGCGAACTTCGCGTTTGTGCGCCCGATCACCCGCGGGGCAATCAACCCGCCGATTACCGTACCGATGCCGAGCACACCGAGCATGAGCCCCGCGGATACCGCGTTGAACCCCAGGATTTCCTGCAGGTAGAGCGTAAGCACAAACACCAGTGAGGTCTCGGTGGCGAAGGCGATCAGCCCGGCAATATTCCCCCAGGCGACGTTTGGTCGCCGCAGCATCGAGAGCGCGACGAGGGGCTCTCGTACCCGGCGTTCGATGGCCCAGAACGCGATGAACAGCAGAATGGCCGCGGCGATCGGTGCCCAGGCGCCGACACTCGCCCAGCCGTCATCGCCGGCGTTCGTGATGCCCCAGACCAGGAGTCCGAGGGCCAGGGTAACCGTAAATGCCCCCGGAATATCAAGCTTCGGCCGGTTATCGGCGCGTTTCTCACGCAGCACGAACGGCGCGATCACGATCACCGCGAGGGCGACCACGACGTTGATAAAGAACGCCCATCGCCAGCTCACTACGCCGGTGAGTACCCCACCGAGCACGGCCCCACCGGTAAACCCCGCGGCCATCAGCGCGCCATTGAGACCGAGCACCCGGCTGCGTGCCGGCCCCTCGGGGAAGGTCGTGGTCATCAGCGAGAGTGCCGCGGGCGTCACCATCGCGGTCGCGATGCCCTGGCCCACGCGAGCGAGGATCAGCACGGTCGGGTCAAGTGCAAGCCCGCCGAGGAGCGAGCTCAGCCCGAGCAGGACGATACCCGCGAGAAAGAGCCGCTTGCGCCCGAACAGATCGGCTACCCGGCCGAAAAACAGGGTGAAGCCGGCCGCGCAGAGCGCAAACGACGTGACGATCCACTGCAGGCTCTCGGTGGGGAATCCCAGTTCGGCACCGATGTGCGGCAGCGCGACGTTGAGGATGGAGAAGTCCACGGCCAGGGTGAAGTTGGCCGTGAGGAGAACGCCGAGGGCGAGGCGCTGAACGGGGGTGAGCCGGGCGGGGCGGGACGCGTGGTCCGCGGAGGTTCCCGATTGTTGAGATGACATGGTTCTCATCCTGAGGGGCCGGGTTTTTCCTAGCCAGGTCCCCGAGAGTCCTAACACTCACAGGGGTACTCTAACTTCGATCCGGAACAGCAGAATGGAGCTATGGACAACACCGCGACACCGCCACCGGCAGAGACACCGGGCGACACATCGGGCGAGGGCGGTCCGGGTGAGCTCGGGCGGTTTCTTCGTTCCCGACGCGATCGGCTCACCCCCGAGGATGTTGGCGTGCGCTCCTACGGGCGGCGGCGGGTGAGCGGGCTTCGCCGGGAGGAGCTCGCTCCCCTCGCCGGGGTGTCCGTCACCTACTACACGCGGCTCGAGCAGGGGCAGTCGCAGAACGCGTCAGACTCGGTCATCGAGGCCCTCGCCCGCGCACTCCAACTTCGCCCGGATGAGCGCGCACACCTGTTCGCGCTGGCTCGCCCGGGCATGGTGAAGCGGCCAGCGATCGCCCAACCGGAGATTCCAAATCCGGGTGCCTGTCAGTTGCTTCACGCCATGGAGACCGTGCCGGCCCTGCTCCTGGGGCACAGCAACGACGTCCTCGCCTGGAATCGCGCGGGGCACCGCCTGCTCGCCGGGCACCTCCCCTTTGACGCCCCGGCCACGGCAACGCACCGGCCGAACCACCTCCGGATGCTGTTCCTCGATCGACACTCCCGAGCGCTCTACCGCAACTGGCAGGCCGAGGCCGAGGTGGCGGTCGGATCGCTGCGCTACATCGCCGCCCAGTTTCCCGACGACCAGCGCCTGCACGAGCTCATTCACGACCTCAATCTGCACAGCACCGAGTTCTCGCGGCTCTGGACGGAGCACACCGTCCAGTTCTGCACCAGCGGTACCAAAATGCTGCGCCATCCGGAGGTCGGCGACCTCGACGTCGACTACGAGATACTGCACCTGCCCGAGGGCGAGGGGCAGCGCATTCTCACCCACTCGACCGCCCCGGGCACGCCCGCCCACACGACCCTGCGTCGCCTGTTGAGCGGGCCGCTACCCGGATAGCGCTCCTACCCGCCCCCGTCGCGCCGGAAGGCCTCGGCGAGGAGCATGTACGAGTGAGCGCGCACCCGCGGATCACTGGTCAGGGTGTTCACCATGACCTCATCGGTGCCGTGGATGCCCGCGAGCTCGCGCACCCGTTGCGCGAGCAGGTGCGGCGTCCCGTGCAGAATCTCGGCCTCGCGGACATCCGCCCGGACACGCTCGGCCTCCGACCAGGTGCCGTGGGCTGCCCGCTCGATACTCGGAATCGGGCCGTCGATTCCGAGGTCCTTACGTGCGCGCCAGAGGGCCATTGCGCGGGCCAGACAGCGTGCTTCCTCCGCGGTGTCGGCCGTCACCGCACGAACCGCAAGGATCGCGAATCCCGGTCGGGATTCGTGCGCTTCTCGATAGGCGTGTAGCCCCCGTGCCGTCGCACTCGGAGCCAGAAAGTGCCCCTGCGCATAGCCCGCACCGAGCTGCCCCGCCAGCGTCGCCGAGGATCCGCCGGCTCCGAGCACCCAGACGCGGTGCTCGGGCTCGCGAGCCGCCTCGGGAAAGCCGGGCGGCAGCAGTGAGCGCACGCCCTCGAGTCGTTCGCGAAAGTCCATCGCGGCAAACGCCGCACGACCGACTCCGATATCCACGCGATCGCCATGGATCCGCTGCAGAAGGCCCAGCGACTCGGCGACCTTTTGTGGGGCATAGAGCGGAAGTAGGATGCCCCCGGTCCCCACCCGAATGCGCGAGGTGAGCTGGAGCGCGAGCGCGGTCAGGATCTCGGGGGCGGCACCCCCGAAGGACAGCGAGTTGTGATGCTCGGCAAACCAGAGGCGATGATACCCCTCCCGATCGGCGAGTTCGGCCAGGCTCAGGCTTTCGCGCAGCGTGGCATCGCGATCCAGATCGTCCGTGATCGGCGACTGGTCCAGGATCGAGAGTCGCAGATCACGCAAGGCCTCACCCATGCTCGGCCACCCCGGCAACTCGCCGCCGGGCGGTGGCGGGGATGATCCGCCAGTTACCCCCGGTCTGAAATACCAGGTTGTGAATGTCACCGGCGGCGATACTGCGAATAATCGGCAGCAGTTCCAGGGCCTGGGCGTCGGAGTCGACGTTGAGCGGCCACTCCCCGACCGTTGCGCCGCGGATATGCGGATGGTGGAACCGGGCACCGTAGGTTGCGATGACGCTGATCGGGGCGAGCCCGACGTCGCGCTGTTCGGGCCAGCTCAGCAGCCAGGAAGAGACCAGGCCGCCACTCGGGTCGCGGAACGGCCCGGTGCCCTCGGTTCGGCCGGTTCCCAGGAGCAGGGTCGCGTTGATCTCGCCGAGCGCCTGCCGCACGGGTGACTCGAGGTGCAGGATGGCTCGTTCAAACGCCCTCTCCTTTCCCTGCCGGGTGGTCTCGCCAAAGTGGTCGCCGTCGCGCAGGTCGGCGAAGTGCCGCTCAAGCGCCTTCAGGGTGCCGCGAGGTTCAGTGTTCATGGGTGTGGTTCCGTTCCGTATGGGTGGGGCGGTGCACGAGCGTGAGTGCCTCCGCAAGGGTGTGAAGAATTCGGCTGTGCGGGGTGAGGATGTCACCGTGGCGAATGCCGGGGAGAACGCTCAGGCGCACCAAGACGCCCGCGCCGCGCAGGTCACTGGCGTAGGCCTCAACGTCATCGCGCACCGGGTCGAGCGACCCGACCGCGAGGACGGCGGGGCACACCCCGGCCAGGGAGGGCGCATCCCGCGGCGTGGCACGGAGGCGGGTGCCGTCCGTCGCGAGGTTCTTCCGGGTCGGGTCGCCGAGCCAGTCACGCCACTGGGCGCGGAGGGTCAGCGGATCCGGAAACCCGGCGGGGTCGGTGAAGTAGGAGGGTGCACGGCACTCGGGATCGTAGGGCGGGTAGGCGAGGATCTGGGCCCGCAGGGGCTCCCTGCGATCCCGAGCGACCACCGCCGCAGCGGCGGCGAGGGTACCGCCCACGCTGTCGCCCCCGACCGAGATCACCCCGAGGGGATCCACCGATCGCACCCAGGCGATGGCAGCGAGCATATCGATCAGGGCGTCGGGGTGGCGTGACTCGGGCGCGAGACGGTAGTTCACCGAGAGCACGGTTACCCCGGTGAGCCGGGCAAGGTTTGCCGTGGCACCGGCCCAGGTCTCGGCGCTGCCGTGGTGCCAGGAGCCTCCGTGGGCCCAGACGAGCCATCCGGGGTTGTCCGGGCGAGCTGGCCGATGCAGGACGGCGTCGCCCCGGTGACCGTCTGCGGTGGGGATCGCCACCCGCCAGGTCTGCACGTCACCCATGATTCGCGCTCACCGTTCCAGCGCTCATATTTGCCGCAGCGCTCCGCCGTCGACCGACCACTCGGCCCCGGTGACCTGCGAGGCTCGCGGAGATAGCAGGTAGGCGATCGGGGCGGCAACGTCGATCGGGGTGCCGATTCGCCCGCTGGGGAGGCGACGCTCGCCGGTGATGAAGTGGGCGATGGCGTCCTCCGGCGGTAGCTCGAATCGCTGCGAGAGCTTCTCGGCAAAGCCCCCCGGGGCATCAAACAGGGCGGTACGGGTGGGCCCCGGCGACACCACGTTCGAACGGATGCGGCCGCCGTATTCGATGGCGAGCGACTTCGAAATCGAGAGCAGTGCGGCCTTTGCCGCCGCGTAGTCGGCGATCGTGGGGTCGGGCATACGCGCGGCCTCGCTCGCGACGTGGACGATCGCGCCCGCGGTATCTCCCATACCGAGCGCCGGAAGCGCCGCGGTGACCAGGCGCACCCCGGCAAACACCGCGAGTTCGAAGGTGCGATGCCACTGATCATCATCGATGTCGGTGAATCCCGCTCGGGCATCGAGCGCCGCCGCGTTGTTGACGAGTCCGTCGAGCCGGCCGTGCCGGCCCAGGGTGTGGGTTACCGCCGCGGCCGCACTCGAGGGATCGGTGAGGTCGGCGCGGAAGAGTTCGGCGCCGGACGGCAGCGGCGTGTCCGAGCTTCCGCGGGCGATTACCACCACGCGCGCGCCCTCCTCCACGAGGAGCGTGGTCGTGGCGAGTCCGATCCCGCTGGTGCCTCCACTCACGATGATGACCCTGCCGTCGAGTTTGAGTTCCATGCTGTTGACCTTTCTGTGGGGTGGCGCTTAGGACCCGGCGCCGGATGGAACGGGGCGGCGTGGGCGGGCGAAGCGGTCCATCATCGGCTTTTCAACGAGGGCATAGAGCGCCCAACCTGCGAGCAGCGTCCAGACGAAGAACGCGAGGATCAGGAGCACCGCAATCGGGGTGGGATAGACGACGCCGTTCATCTGCTGTCTCACCCAGAAGATGGTGATGCCCTGAACCAGGTAGAAACCAAATGAGATGTTCCCGAGCCACTGCAGCGGCGCGGAGGCAAGGAGGCCTCGGTGACCGGCGGCATCCCGCGCGGCAGCGGTCGCGATGAGTACCGTCACCGGGATGATCGTGGCCACGCTGAAGGACCAGACAAACGGCACCGTGTTTGCCGCCACATACCCGGCGACCGCGAGTAACAGCACCGGCCACCGACGCTGCAGCGGCCAGCGCCCGGCGAGCACGATGCGCGCGGCGATGGCTCCGAGCAAAAACTCGGGAAGCCGAGTCGGCGGGAAGAGGTAGCCGAACCAGAATTGGGAGGAGGACACCGGGGTCAGCGCGGAGACCGGGGTGTCGGGGATCAGGGTGAGGGTGGTGATCTGGAGAAGTACCATGACGCCGATCAGGGCCGCCGCCGCATACCAGAGGCCGGTGCCCGTGATCCGCAGGATGACCGGCAGGAATACCGGAAACAGCAGGTAAAAGAGCAGCTCGCTGCTGAGCGTCCAGGCGGGCGGATTAACCGCGACGTTGACCGCCTCATCCGCCGAGAACGCGTGGAGGAGCACGCCGCTGAGGATCGAGGCGTGGAGCGGGGTGAACGCGGCGGCGAACAGCAGGAGTGACAGCGCCCAGGTAACGAGGTGGTTCGGGAAAAGCTTGAGGATTCGACGTCGCCAAAAGGCACCGGGACGCTCGCCCGGTTTTGCCGCCCAGGTCAGTAAAAAGCCGCTCAGGACAAAAAAGAATGACACCCCGATGTAGCCGGTGGCCCGAAACACGCGGCTGGTCACCCGCGCCACGTCGTCATCGGCAAAGAGGGTGATGGGGTCGTTCGGTGGGATGGGTGAGGCCGTCAGCGTGATGTGGAAACCGAAGACCAGCAGTGCCGCAAAAAAGCGCAGGGCGGTGAGCGAGGGCAGCGGCGGTGCACGCAGAACGGATCCGGGATGCGGCGTCATGGCAGTTCTATCGCGAGTGAGTGCGTGAAGAAGTTCCAGGGATCCCAGGTTTTCTTTGCCCGCTGGAGGCGAGGATAGTTGCCCTGAAAGTACAGTTCCGACCAGTGCATCCCCGAGCGGTTGTGGCGCACGTCGGCAATATCGCTATCCGGATAGTTGATGTAGCAGCCATCGACCCGATCATCGGGCACCGGGACGCCGCCGGAATGGGCAAACATCGCCTCATAGGTTTCTCGAACCCAGGCGAGGTGGTGGGCGTCATCCTTCGCGTCGCTCCAGAAGGTTTGCAGGCAGATCTTGAAGATAGAGTCCCGCTGCACGTTGGCGGTTGCTGAGCGTTTCACCGCGTTGACCGCACCACCGAAGGAGAAGATGACGAGCATCGTGTCTGGATTTGTAAACCCCGGGTCGCGCATTTGCCGCCAGAGAACACCCACCTGGGCCTCCGTGAAGCGCTTCTTGAAGTAGGCGGACTTGTGCGCGCCCCGACTATTCGGATCGGTGATGACCGGGTTGTCCGCACCGACCGTGCGCGTGGCCTGAAGCCAGGAGAGTTCTCGGGTGGTGTGAAAGCCCGGCATTGCCGGCAGCTCGCCGCTGGGCGCGGTCATGGCCCGGGTTTCGACGTTCACGCCGTCGGTGATGCGCGCGATGAAGCGTTCGAGGACGCCGGTGGCATCCGGGGCGTCGGCGTCGATCTGGGTGAACATCCCGATGCTGCCGTGGGCCGCATGGTTGAGGTTGAACAGGCTGGAGAGCGCGGTTTCCGGCGTACCGGGACCGCCAAACTCCTCGTGCCAGGCACCCCAGTTGTCGAGTATCCGGCGAAATGCGCGCTCATCCATCGACTCCCAGGGAAACGAGAGCGCATTCACCAGCACCCGTGCCGGCGCGCGCACCAGCTGGTTCTCGGGCTTCGATCCGGTGGCATCGGGTGAGCGAAACCAGTACTTGGTGACGACCCCGAAGCTGCCCCCGCCGCCGCCCGTATGCGCCCACCAGAGATCCCTGAGCGCGCCGCGGGAATCGCGCGTGGCTACCCGCAGGGAGGCGCGGCCGCGGACATCCACCGTGACCACCTCGATCGCGTACAGGTGATCCACGACGAGCCCGTGTGCCCGCGACAGCAGCCCGTATCCCCCGCCGACGATGTGGCCGCCCGCGCCGACGCTGTAACAGATGCCGCCGGGAATCGTGACACCCCAGCGTTTTGCGAGCTGCTCGTAGACGTGCAGGAGGCGTGCGCCGGGCTCGACGACAAACGCGCGCATCCGTTCGTCATAGTCGACACCGACCATGGTGGAGAGGTCGAGGATCACCTCGACATCGGGGTGGCAGACAAAATCGACGAAACAGTGCCCACCGCTGCGGATCGACACCCGCTTTCCCGCGTCGACGGCGGTTTGGACCGCCCGTCTGGCATCCTCCGCGCTCGCGATGAGGCGCACATACTCGGGGTCGGCGGTAAACCGCACGTTGTTGCCCGTCCGCAGATCCGAATATCGGGAGTCTCCGGGGCGAATCACCACTCCCCGGGACCGAATGCCCTGCACGATCGGCGGGGTCGCGGCGGCGGGCTGGGCGGTGGCGCCCACCGCCAGTGCTCCCGCGGCCGCGGCCCCCACGGAGGCGAGGAGAAATGAGCGTCGGCCCAGGGCGTTTTGGGGCGCATCTTCGGCGGAATTCTCGTGCACGGCGTCTTCCTGTGGAAACATGGCGATGCCCTCCCGGGAGCCTCGGTGTGCCGCTCACGGCACGCAGCCGGGTGAGGGCGGGCCCGCAATCGTGCGCGACCCTGACACCATTCGACCAGCGGGCGGCGATCGGTACCAGACCCGGGTCAGCCCAGCCAGCGCAATACCAGCCCGAGCGGGGCTAGGCTTCGTGACGGGCGGCACCGCGGCTCGCCCACAACGCAAAACACCCCGTCCGAAGACGGGGTGTTTCTGTGCGAATCGCACGGGGGTGGATGCGATCGAGCGTTGCGGAAACTGGCGACAACCGGTTCAGAAGCTCGTTTCCTCATGGAATCAAGGGATTCAGCGCGGTACCGACGGCGAAGGCGAGGCCGATGCCACTCTCCCAGGCGACGTAATCAATGACGGTCGCCTGCTCGTTGGTCAGGACGACGCTCAATAGCGGATCGGAGAGCTCACAGATCGAGGCACCTGCGCTCAGCGGCAGTTCATCGCCCGCGTACTGTGGCAAGTAGGCGTCGATCTCGGCAGGATCGGTCGGAACCGGATCATCATAACGTGCTCACGCACTCGCCCAGAGCCAGCGTCTCCTCAGCGATCACCGTCCCCGGAGTGGGAAGGCCCTCTGCATCCTGCCCGGGAACCGGGGCGGCCACGGTGAGGAGGAAGTGGACAGTGCCGTCGTCGGCACAGGTCGTCCAATTCCGTTGCGGTTCAACCGATGACGAGACAACGTTCCCTGTCTCGTCGACCTCGACACTCCTCAACACCTATCTCTGGGGTCGGATGCTGCAGAAGAGTTCGGAGTCGTCATTCATCTTCACAATCTCCAGCCCCGCCACGGCGGACTCACTGATTGCCAGCGTCACGAGCGGCGCAGGTACTGCCGCGTGCGCAGAACCACCAGGTCGGCGAGTTCCCGCTCATAAGCCTGACCGTGCGGATGCGGTGCTCAAACTCGTCCATCGATCACCTCGCCTACTATGTTGTTCGGCGTTGCCATCGAGCAGCGTCTTTAGCACGCGGCGTGCACGGTGCAGCTTCACGCGCACACTCACGGGTGAGATACCAAGGATCGCGGCGATCTCGGCACGGGAGAGGTCTTCCCAGTACGCCATGTAGACGATGTTTCGGTCGTCTTCGCGTAAAACGTTCAAGCAACGCTGGATGTCGATCGCATCGTCACCGTCGAGCTGGAAAACAGCATCCCCGGAGAGGCGCCCGACACGCTCGCAGAGCTGGGTGGAGCGCGCGATACGCTGATACTCGTTACCGATCACGTTGCGCAGCACGCAGTACGCAGTACGCCCACGCCAGCGACAGCTCCCCTCCGTCGAGATGATGCGCCCAGGTAATGCGGAACGTCTCCGAGGCGGCGTCCTCCGCATCCGCTACCCTCGCAAGACGTTGTTGAGCGACGGTGAGGATTGCTCGGTAGTGCCGGGAGTAGAACTCCGCGAACAGGTCGACTATTGGCGCGTCAACCTGCGCTAAATCATCGTCCATACCCTGCCCCACCTGTTGTCATCAGCCCGCCGCTGGACCGCCGGTATTTGTTTAGTAGACCACGGTAGCACTTCGCGAACGTGACGGTCCTCATCTCAGGTCTTTGACGCGGCGGGGTGTGCGTTACACCCATCGTGGAGTGAACCTCCTTGAAGCCGCCGATGCCCTTTCCAGCACCCTGCCGTCGTCCAAACCCAGCCAAGGCACAGTGCAGGGAACCGCCGCCAGGAACGTCATTGTTCACAAACTCGGCCGGATTCGCGCCCCCGCGGACGCGAGAGGCGCGAGATTCGGAGATGAGTTTCGCACAGAGAACGGTTGTACTGGGATCATCCCCTGCACCGCTCCGGACGAAAGAAGAAGCGATGTGTAACGCGAGATGGCTCAGCACAAATAACCCAAGTGAGGGGGACGAGTCCGACAAGCCGTCGGCTGGCCTCGATATCCAGATGGGGGTACGCGAATGAAGCGTGCAGTCCGTAAGTTCCGAAACGTCGGCCTTGGGGCGGTGCTCACCGGCGCGCTCATTGCCTGTGTGGCCGTTACTCCGGCGCAGGCGTCCGAGGATGAGACCGCTGCTGACGAGACGACGACGACATCCAGCGCCGTCACCGTAGACACGCTCAGCGTGCTGTCAGACATCGTCGACCTGACGCCCCAGGCCCGCGCTGCACTCAGTACCCTCGTGGGAGAAGCGACCGTGAGCGCAGCACCGGAGGACAGTGTGTTCGACGGCATCGTCGCAACGGAGGCCGGGGCGACCGTGCTCCTGCCTACAGCGGAGGACTCGTCCGCGGCAGTGCTCGGCAGTGAGTCACTCGGGGCACGCGTGCCTGGCGCTGAGGTCACGCGAACCGAAGGCGTGGTGTCGGTGCTAGAGAACAAGAACGAAACTTTCGTCGTCGCTCCGGGCAGCACCGGCGGTGTGCAGTTCATCAACATCGCTACCGAGCACGTCGTGGAGCACAGCTTCGACGTTGAGACATCGATCCCAGAGGGGGCGAGCTGGAGCGTCCTGCCTGACGGTGGGCTGCAACTCATCGATGCCGTGGGCTCGCTCTCCGCGTACGTCGAGACTCCCTGGGCGGTCGACGCCAATGGTGTTTCCCTCCCCACGCACTTCACCGTCGAAGGTGGCATGATCACACAGCACGTCGACACGAGCAATGCCACTTTCCCTGTCGTCTCCGACCCCTCGATTTGGACGGTGGCGGAGTGCCTTGGTAGTATCGCGCTCCTCATCGGCTTCGCCGCCGCAAAGATGGCGACAGTGATCGCGAAGATCGCCACAGTCATCAAGAAGACGACTACTCTGGTTAACAAATGGAAGGCCGCCATCGGCTCCGCAAACTTCTCGGCCGCCGAGTTCAAAACGTTCGCCGGTCTACTGCAGGGCTGGATGAACAACACGTTGACGGCGGCGAAGCGTACCAAGGTAAACGCCCTGATGAATGCGGCTGGAGCCACGCTTCTTACGATCGTGGGGCTCGAGGCATGCTGGAAATGGTACAAGAACGGCTGACGCGCCGAAACCTTCATCCACCACGCTGCGAACGAGAGAATGCAATGCCAATCACACACTTCATCGCGATACCACTACTGATCCTGTTGGCGCTCTACCTAGGGTTCCAGGTTGCCCGGCTCCAGCGCAGACCGCGCGCGCGAGGCAACAGTCAACCACCGAGACACCCGTCGGCGAAGTCACTTGCTTGGACTGCGGTGTTTGTCCTGGCGTTCACCCTCATCCTCACGGAGCGCGCAGTGCTGCCTCCGCTCTGGTTGCAGCTCGTCGTGCTGACTATTGCTCCGCTCGCGGTTGGTTACGTGGCCGGGCTAATCGCGTCGACGCGAGGTGCGCAAAAACCCAGGTGAGCTACTGTGGGGCGGGATGCGCCGCTGGTGATTGGCCTCCCCCGCCCCCGCAGTTGCAGTGTGAGCCGCAAGTAGGCGCAGGCTCAGCGCTACATGCTCACGTTGGGCCCGTCGTAACGGGGGCCGCTGTGGCGTGAGAGTGACGCGCGGCGCTGGTGTTCGCGTTCCGCGAGCCTGAGCGGGCGTCGAGAAAGGCGCTGGGGTACTTACACACGGTCTCTTCGCCGAAGATGATGACGATGACCTCGCCGGGGGCCACGTCCAGGTTCACGTCCCGGAGGACCGTGCGCTCGGCGTCTGCACGACTCGCACCGGCGAAGGACTTCGTGACGCTGTCAAAGCGTACTCGGGCGGCGGTACTGGCAGGCACGGGACTCGTCTCGGTCGTCGGCATCGGGGACATCCGCCTAGCGGATTAGAGTCCAAGCTATCCACTCGCCGCGAGCGGTCCGTCACGAAACGTCATCTAGCGGCGCAGCACGCCCGTTTGCTCGCCCCCGGTGCCTGGGCGATCACCTCCAGGAGGGTCCGCGCCGGGGCCGAGAGTTCGGTGCCGCGGGCCCAGACTACGCTGAGGGGCCGGGTGATGCGCATTTCACGCATCGGAACCCGCACCAGCGTGCCGTTCTCGATTGCGTCAGCAACGGCGAGCACGCTCAGCACGGCAGGGGCATCCCCCGCGGCCACCGTGGCGCGAACCATCGCGGTGGTGGGGAGTACCGCGGCGGATTGCAGTGTGGACCAGTGCGTCGCCGAGTGCGCGATTCAGCGCCTCACGCGTTCCCGACCCCTCCTCTCGCACCACGAGTGGACGAGCGGCAAGCTCCTCGGGGGTGATTCCGGAAGTGCGACGCGCCCATGGGTGGCTGGGGGCCACCACGACGATGAGTTCATCCGTGGCAATCCACCGGAAGTCCAACCCCGCCGGCACCTCGGGCGACTCGATAAAGCCGATCTCCGCGGAGCCCTCCCGCACGCGTGTGGCCACCGTGGCACTGTTTGCGGCGGTGAGTTCGGCCCGCGTTGTGCCCGCGGCGCGCAGGCGATGCAGCCACTCCGGTACCAGATACTCGGCGATGGTAAGGCTGGCGGCGATGCGCAATGGTGCCGGATCCGTTCGGGTCAGGGTGTGAACTGATTCCGCGAAGGAGTCTGCCGCCGAAACCACCTCCGCGGCCCATCCGGCGACCACCGTGCCCTCCGGAGTCATGGTGGATCCGCGCGGAGAACGCCGCACCAGGGCAATGCCGAGCCGGGATTCCAGCGTGCGGATGCGAACGGACACCGCCTGTTGTGTGACCCCGAGGCGTCCAGCGGCCGCTGAAAGGCTCCCGCTCTCGGCTACCGCGACGAGCATCCGCAGTGCTGCCGTGTCGATCTCCCCCATCGGGAACCCCCAGTCACAAACAGGCGTTGTATGTACCCAATGTTATCCCCCTACTCCCCCTCGTGCGCCCCGAGAAGGATGGAACCATGACCCTCACTCGAGCCCCTTCCCCCTCCCGGACCCGCATCGCCCAGATACCGCCGACAGTGCAAAACCTCACCCCCAATTGGTTTGCCACGGTCATGGGGACCGGAATCGTGGCCACGGCCGCCGCGACACTCCCCCAGCGCACACCCTGGCTTCTCGAGGCGGCACGTGTCGTGTGGGTGCTCACGGCGCTCGTGCTGATCACGCTCACCATTGCCACGGTGCGTCACCACGCACGGTATCCGGGTGTCGCCCGCAGCCACCATCGACACCCGGTGTTTGCGCACTTCTACGGCGCGATCCCCATGGCCGTGCTCACCGTCGGTTCCGGTGCGCTCCTCCTCGGTGAACCGATCCTGGGCGACGCCCGGCTCCCCGCGGCCTGGACCTGCTGGATTCTCGGCACCGTTCTCGGCATCGCCTGCGCGGCACTCATCCCCCTGCTGAGCTTCACCGGTGCCCTCCGTCTCCGCGCCGAGGACGCCTTCGGTGGGTGGCTGATGTCCGTGGTTCCGCCCATGGTGTCAGCTACCGGCGGTGCGCTGCTCGCGCCCACGCTCCCCACCGCCGGGCAGCGCGTGTCCCTCATGCTGGTCTGCGCCGCACTGTTTGGGATGAGCATGATCGCCTCGCTCATCATCATCGGGTTCATCTGGATGCGCCTCCTGCGGCACGGTGTCGGGGCGTCGGCCGGCGTTCCCACGCTCTGGATTGTGCTAGGGCCCCTCGGACAGTCGGTCACCGCGGTGACCGCGCTGGCTGCAGCCGCTCACGGGACGCTCGCCCCGGAGCACGCAAGCGTCGCAGACGTGCTCGCTGTCGCCTGGGGCGTCCCCGTCCTGGGGTTCGCGCTGCTCTGGGCCGTCATCGCCGGAACGATCACCGTGCGCACGCTGCGCAGCGGCCTCCCGTTCTCGCTCACCTGGTGGTCCCTCACCTTCCCCGTGGGCACCTGTGTCACCGGACTCAGCGGACTCGCGGCACGCACGGGCTCCCCCGTACTCGCGACCCTCGCACTGTGCGGATACGTGGTGCTGGTGTGCGCCTGGGCGATCGTGGCGGTGCGGACGCTCCGCGGCGCGCTCATCACCCGAGCACTCCTCGCCGCACCCGTCCCACAAACGCAAAACACCCCGTCCTGAGACGGGGTGTTTCTGTGCGAATCGCACCGGGGTGGATCTGAGGGGACTCGAACCCCTGACCCCCTGCATGCCATGCAGGTGCGCTACCAGCTGCGCCACAGACCCGGATTGTTATTTACTCGGCCGTGGCCTCGTGTTCAACATGTTTAGATTACAACACGAGGCCACGGCGAGAAAAATCGGACACGCCGCGCGGGCGCGTCGCCCGCGCGAATGCCACTACTGGGTGATGTCTACCGGCTCCGGCAGGGTGATCTCGATCTGCGGGCAGTCCTTCCACAGGCGCTCGAGATCGTAGTAGGAACGCTCTTCGTCGTGGAACACGTGGACGACCAGCGAACCGAAGTCCAGCAGGACCCAGCGGCCACCGGCGCGACCCTCGCGACGCTTGGTCTTGATGCCGGCCTCGTTGAGCTTGTCCTCAACCTCGCCGGCGATCGCGATCACGTTGCGCTCGTTGCGTCCGGTGACGATCAGGAATGCGTCCACAAAGGGAAGCGGCTGGGAAACATCCAGCGCCAACAGCTCGGAGCCGCCCTTCGCATCCGCGGCCGCGGCGGCGATCTGAATCGCGTCGACGACGGGAAGTTCGGAAGTCATAGATACCTTTCGGTGGGTGTGGGTGGGTCTAGATGGACCCGGAAACAATGGCGACGATCACCACGGCCACGAGGGCCACGGCCAGCACGCCGGCGGTGATCGACAGCACCATCAGGAGACGATTGTTCTTGGCGGGAGCGGGCGGGGCGATCACGTCGCGGGTTGCGGCGTGTGAGCTCACCGCGCGACTCGCCGAGACCGGGTTTCCCGCGGTCACGGGCTGAGGATCTTCGTCGTGATCGAACATGGTGTCCAGATCGCCCTTTTCAAAGCGGTTCTGGCCGGTGTTGCTGAGGCTACCCGGAAGATCAATTGTACCGGTGACAATGACCTCTCCAGAACCCAGCACCGGGCCGCTCAGCGGACCGCTTCCGGGCACGGAGGGCAGGATCAGGGCGTTTGTGGTCGGTGAGCTTCCACCGGTGGTGTCGACGCCGCGGGCGATGATGTCATCAAACGCCCCGGTGTTGTGCTGCGCGGCCGGCGCGAGACCAAAGCCCTCGCCCAGTCGCGGCATGGCGATGGTCTCGTCGAGGGCGGGCGCCGCGGGCGTGATGCCCAGGGTCGACAGCGTGGCATCCGACACCGGACGGGCCTGTGCGGCACGCTCCTCGGCGGCGCGCTCGGCTGCCCGAGCCCGCTCCTCCGCTACGCGACGGCTCTCGGCCTCGGCGGCGGCTTCGGCGGCGGCCTTTTCCGCCTCGTCCTTGCGGGAGGCCTTCTTCTTGGCACGCTTACTACGGCCACTCTCCTGCTCGGAGGCCAGGCGCGCGGCCTCAGCCACGCGGGCAGCCTCGGCGGCCTCACGTTCGCGGCGCGCGGCGCTTTCGCGGGCGGCCTTTTCTGCGGCAACCCGCTCGACCTCGGCGCGAACCGCGGCGGCACTGGCCTCGGCCTCGGCGGCGCGATCGCGCACGGGCGGCGCGGGAATGGGTGCGGTAGCCGCACGCGGCGGCTCGGCACGGGGCACAACACGCTCGGTCACGCGCCCGGATTCGGCGGCGCGGGCATCCGCGGCGGTACCGGTTCCGCGTGCGCGCTCAAGATCGCGCAGCTGACGACGGGTGAGCGTCACCCCGCTGCGCTCGGCCTCAAGGAGGGCACGAATCGCGCCGGCATCGAGCGGGGCGGTGTTGTTCGTGCTGGTGTTTGTGTACGGCGACGCGGCCTGGGTGGCGGACGGCGCGGCGGGCACCACCGGGGCGGCGGGCTCGGCGACAGGAGCGACCGGCTCGGCGGGCGGAACCGCGGGTGCGCGGCGCGCAGCCGGCGGGGTCTCTGCCTCCGGTACGCGCGGAACCTGAGCCGTCTGACCCTGCGCGCGCTCGCGCAGTTCGCGCCGCGACAGCGGCTTATCGTCGGATGATGTACTCATGCATTACTCCGATACAGGTGGTGTTTGCTGATGTACTGAACGACGCCGTCCGGTACGAGATACCAGACCGGGGAGCCGTCCTTGACTCGGGCCCGACAGTCGGTGGAGGAAATCGCCATGGCGGGCACCTCGAGCACGGCTACCTCCTTGTTCGGGAGAGCCTCCTCGGTGAGCACGTGGCCGGGCCGGGTGACGGCGACAAACTTCGCCAGCGACCACAGTTCGTCCACGTCTTTCCAACCCAGAATCTGCTGGACGGCATCCGCGCCCGAGATGAAGTACAGGTCGGAATCGGGCCGTTCACGCTGCAGATCGCGCAGGGTGTCGATGGTGAAGGTGGGACCCTCGCGATCCAGATCGACCCGGCTTACGGTGAAGCGGGGGTTGGAGGCGGTGGCAATCACCGTCATGAGGTAGCGGTGCTCCCCCTCGGTCACGCGGCTCTTTTGCCACGGCCGACCGGTGGGGACAAACACCACCTCGTCCAGGTCGTACGACTGTGCTACCTCACTCGCGGCCACGAGGTGGCCGTGATGGATCGGGTCAAAGGTTCCACCCATGACCCCGATCCGTGGGCGCCGTGTACCGGCCTGCATCCTGACAGCCTCCGTTAGTGGTGGCTACCGGCACCCGGCTGTGCGGCCGGCTTCTGGCTGTGACGGTTCGCGACGTCGCGGTAGGTGAAGGTGGTCACACCGAGGATGGTGAACACAACCAGCGCAACCACGCCATACATAAAGCTGGGCATGGGCAGTTCTACGTGCGCGGCCTCAGCAGCGGAAACGAGGATCGTCGAGATCGACATCAGTTCTCCAATTCACAGTTCGGGCAAGAATCGCCTCGGACCAGTCTAACGGTTAGTTGCGGGCCTGACCCGCGCCACGCACGATCCACTTGGTGCTGGTGAGCTCGGAGAGTCCCATCGGACCGCGTGCGTGCAGCTTCTGGGTCGAGATGCCGACCTCGGCGCCAAAGCCGAATTCTCCCCCATCGGTGAAGCGGGTCGAGGCGTTGACCATGACAACCGCGGAGTCGACCTCGGCGAGGAAGCGCTCGGAGGTGCGAACATCCTCGGTGATGATCGACTCGGTGTGTCCGGTCGAGTGGGCACGAATATGGGCCAGGGCCTCGTCGATGTCGTCGACAATCTTGACGCCCAGGGTGAGGGTCATGTGCTCGGTTCCCCAGGTTTCCTCGGTGGCGAGCTCGGCCGCGGGATACAGCTCACGGGTGCGCTCATCCGCGAGCAAACGCACGCCCGAGCGGGTCAGGGCGTCGAGAACGCCGGGGAGCACGCGTTCGGCGGCGGCACGGTGCACCAGCACCGTATCAACGGCGTTGCAGACGCTCGGGCGCTGCACCTTGGCGTTGTGGACGATGTCGATCGCCCAGTCGAGGCGGGCCGACTCGTCGAGGAAGATGTGCACGACGCCGGCTCCGGTCTCGATAACCGGCACCTTGGCGGTGTTCAGCACCGCCTGGATGAGCGAGGCACTGCCGCGCGGGATCAGCACGTCAACGAGGCCGCGGGCGGCCATCAGGGCATTGGCTCCGGCGCGGCCGAAATCGTCAACGCTGGCAATTGCATCCGGATTGAGGCCGTTGGCCGCCACGCCGTCGCGCAGCACCTGTACGAGCACCCGGTTGGAGTTTTCGGCCGCGGTGCCGCCGCGCAGGGCGATGGCGTTTCCGCTCTTGATCGCGAGGGCCGCGATGTCGATGGTGACGTTCGGACGCGCCTCGTAGATGGCACCGATCACGCCGAAGGGGACCCGCACCTGGTCGAGCTTGATGCCGTTGGGCAGGGTGCTGCCGCGCACGGTCTGGCCGAGGGGGTCCGGCAGGACGGCGATCTCGCGCACGGCGCGCGCGAGGGCGGCGATCCGCGGGGCGTCCAGACGGAGGCGATCAAGCAGGCCGGCACCGATGTTCGCACGTTCGCCCGCCTCGAGGTCGAGGGCGTTGGCGGCGATGATGCGCTCGGTGGAGGCCTCGATGCCGGCGGCGATTGATTCCAACACCGCGTTGCGGAGGTTGCCGTTGGCGATGGCCAGGCCGCGGGCGGCCTCTCGGCTCGCGCGCAGGCGCTCAAAAACGGCGGACTCTACCTGATCGGCGCTGACTTCACTCATGCCGATAGTGTAGCGACTCCACCCGGGCGTGCGTCACCCAGATGACAAACCCGGTCATCGGTGCAGGGCGTGTGGGAACGCACGAATGAACCCTACGCCTGCGGGCGCGGCTCAAACCAGGTGCCGAGGTTCTCACCGTTCAGGGCGCGGGCAACGTTCGGGGTTGAGGTGATCAGCACCGCGGTACCGCTGTCGGCGGCGAGGCGCGCGGCGGAGGCCTTGGTGGCCGCTCCCCCGGTGCCCACACCGGCCTTGCCGGGCTCACCAAACTCCACACCCTCGAGTTCGGCACCAAACGGCACCAGCGGGATGGGCTCGGCTCCGGGCTCGCTCGGCGGGCGGGTGTACAGGCACTCGATGTCCGACAGCAGCACGAGGGCGTCCGCCCCGATCAGGCGCGCCACCATCGAGGCGAGGTGGTCGTTGTCGCCGAAGCGGATCTCGTGGGTGGCCACGGTATCGTTTTCGTTGACGATGGGGAGGATGCGCAGGCTGAGTAGCCGTGACATCGCCCGCTGCGCGTTGACGCGGTGGGCGTCGAGCGCGAGGTCGTTGGCGGAGAGCAGCACCTGCCCGGCGATGATGCCGTGGCGGTCAAGCTCCTCCTGATAGCGGTGGATCAGCTGATTCTGCCCGACCGCGGCCGCCGCCTGCTGGGTAGCAAGGTCGGTCGGCCGGCGGTCGAGGTTCAGGAATGGCAGACCCGTGGCGATGGCGCCCGAGGACACCAGGACGATCTCGGTACCGCGCCCATAAGCCGCCGCGAGGGCGTCCACGAGCGGGGTGATCTGGGCGACGTTATCGCCGCTGATCGAGGAGGATCCCACCTTCACAACCACGCGGCGGGCGCCACGCAGTTCGGCACGGTTCTGCAGGGTCACGCGGTTTTACTCGCTTTCACCGCGGAGCTGAATAACCTCAACCCCGTGGTCGTCGTCGAAATCGCCGTCCTCATCGTCGTAGTCAACGGTGCCATCAGCGAGAATCGCATCCTCGGCGATTTCCGCGTCCACGTCCCAGAAGCCGGTCTCGCCCTCGCGGCGGAGCTCCTGACGAGCCTCCTCCTTGGCGTCCATTCGGTCGAGGTAGTCGGCGCGACGCTGCTTGGCGGTGGGGCGGTGCAGCTGGTCGAGGCGGGGGTCGGTTCCACGCGGGGTCGCGATCTCGGCGGAGGAACTCATGGTGGGCTCCCAGTCGAAGACCACGCCGTCACCGGTACCGATGACCACGGTGGATCCGGCTACCGCACCGGCCTTAAACAGGCCGTCTTCCACGCCGAGCTTGTGCAGGCGGTCGGCCAGGTAACCCACGGCCTCATCGTTGTTGAAGTCGGTCTGCTGCACCCAGCGCCACGGCTTTTCACCGAGCACGCGGTAGAGGTTTCCGTAGGAGCCGCCCTCCACACGGATCTGGAAGCCCGAGCGGTCCACGGCCTTGGGACGCAGCACGATGCGAGGCGAAGCCTCGATCGCGGCCACAACCTCGGCGCGGGACTCCTCGACCAGCTCGCCCAGGGCGTAGTTCAGCTGGGTCAGGCCCTCGCGACTCACGGCGGAGATGAGGAACACGCGGTAGCCGCGCGCCTCGAGGTCCGCCTTCACGAACTCGGCGAGTTCGCGCGCCTCGGGGACGTCGATCTTGTTCAGGGCGATGAGCTGCGGACGCTCGGTCAGCGGCTTCTGACCCTCGGGGACCGGGTAGGCCTCCAGCTCACCGAGGATGATGTCGAGGTCGCTGATGGGGTCGCGACCCGGCTCCAGGGTGCCGCAGTCGAGCACGTGCAGCAGGGCGGCGCAGCGCTCGACGTGGCGCAGGAACTCGAGGCCGAGTCCGCGACCCTCGCTGGCACCCTCGATCAGTCCGGGGACGTCGGCGATGGTGTAGCGGGTGTTGCCCGAGTCGACCACACCGAGGTTGGGGTGCAGGGTCGTGAAGGGGTAGTCGGCGATCTTCGGCTTGGCCGCGGACATCGCCGCGATCAGGCTCGACTTACCGGCCGACGGGTAGCCCACGAGCGCCACATCGGCGACGGTCTTGAGTTCAAGAACGAGGTCGCGCTCAACACCCGGGGTGCCAAGAAGCGCGAATCCGGGGGCCTTGCGCTTGGAGTTGGCGAGGCCGTTGTTACCGAGACCACCGTGGCCACCCTCGGCCGCGACGAAGCGGTCGCCGGCCTGAGTCAGGTCAACCAAAACCTCGCCCTCGAGGGTCTTGACGACGGTGCCCAGCGGAACCGGCAGCACCAGTTCCTCACCGTTGGTACCGCCGCGGTAGTCACCCATACCCGGGCCACCGTTGTCCGAGCGACGGTGCGGGGAGCGGTGGTAGGCCAGCAGGGTGGTGGTGTTGGGGTCGGCCACGAGAACGATGTCACCACCGCTGCCGCCGGGGCCACCATCGGGCCCGCCCAGCGGCTTGAACTTCTCGCGCTTTACCGAGACGCAACCATCGCCGCCGTTACCGGCGTTGAGGTGGAGAGTGATCTGATCGACAAACGTGGTCACGGTCTGTACCCCTTGTAGAAAATGCGCGGGATCTCGCGCGAAAGCAGGTTCTCCGAAGGTTCCCGGAAAACACGTGAGGGGTAAGCCGAAGCTCACCCCTCACATAATGTAGCGGAAACGCGACTTAGGCGTCGACCGCCACGATGTTGACGACCTTCCGGCCACCCTTTGCACCGAACTCAACCGAGCCAGCTGCGAGGGCGAACAGGGTGTCATCGCCACCACGGCCCACGTTCACACCGGGGTGGAAGTGGGTTCCGCGCTGACGCACGATGATCTCGCCTGCGTTGACGGTCTGGCCGCCGAAACGCTTTACACCGAGACGCTGAGCGTTCGAGTCACGACCGTTGCGAGTGGAGCTCGCACCCTTCTTATGTGCCATTAGAGGATCTCCTTGCCGTCTCTACTTGATGCCGGTGATCTTGAGGCGGGTGAGCTCCTGACGGTGGCCCTGACGCTTCTTGTAACCGGTCTTGTTCTTGAACTTCTGGAT